>CAWBZR010000001.1:0-109868 GCA_963793315.1 uncultured Actinomycetota bacterium
CCAGGACGGTGTCGACGAGCAGCTCGGGCGCACCCGGGTGCACCTGCCAGAAGCCGTCGCCCTCCACGCCGAACGCGATGCCGTGGACCGTGTGGTCGCTGGGCGGCCCCTCGATCAGGCAGTCGTCGACCTCGACCACGTCGTGCGACCGGTGCTTGCGCATCCCGCTCCCGCCGCCGGCGAGGTCGACGTAGCGCTGGCGAGTGCGCCAGCGCAGCCCGTCGTGCTCATGGGGAGGTACGCCGGGCACCTCCTCGACGGTCACGTCCACGTCGAGTCGCGCCAGGCGGGAGAGCTGCTCGCGGACCACCTCGGCCTTCAGCGACCGCTGCCGCGCCAGGGCCACGTGCTGGAAGTCGCAGCCGCCGCACAGGCCGGGGCCGGCGTAGGGGCAGGGCGGCTCGACCCGGTCCGACGAGGGTTCCGGCACCTCGACCGCGTCGCCGCGCCAGAACGAGTCGCCGTCGGTGCCCTCGGTGATCTCGACGACCACCCGCTCGCCGGGCAGCGCGTGCCGGACGAAGACCACCCGACCCGGGCCGTCGGTGGCGTGCAGCCGCGCGACGAAGTGACCGCCGTGGGCGACCCGCTCCACCACGACGTCGTAGCGCTCGCCGACGTGGGACGCCCCGCGCGGGCGGCGGGTGCGCGGGCGGCGGGTCACCTCAGCGATCCCGGTTCTTGGGGTCGCCGCGCAGGTCGACCTCGCCGCGGCGCAGGTCGCCGGGGCGCACTCGGAACTCCTCGCGCAGCTCCCGCTCGCGAGCGATCTGCGAGGAGCGGAGCTGGTAGGGCACCGAGGTCACCATCACGCCGGGGGTGAAGAGCAGCCGGCCCTTGAGCCGCAGTGCGGTCTGGTTGTGGAGCAGCTGCTCCCACCAGCGGCCGACGACGTACTCCGGGATGTAGACCGCGACCACGCCGCGCGGGTTGGCCTGCTTGATCTCGGTGGCGTACTCGACGATCGGCCGGACCAGCTCGCGGTAGGGCGAGTGCAGCACCTTGAGCGGCACGTCGAGGCGGCGCTGGTCCCACTCCTCCAGGAGCCGGTTGGTGTCCGAAGGGCTGGTCGAGACGTAGACGCGCCTCGAGCACGTTGGGCCGGGTCGCCTTCGCGAAGGCCAGCGCCCGCAGCGTCGGCTTGTGCAGCTTGGACACCAGCACGATCGCGTGCACCCGCGTCGGCATGATCTTGTCGTCCTCGTCGGCGGCCAGCTCGGCCTGCACGTTGTCGTAGTGGCCCCGGATCGCCCGCATGATCATGAAGAAGAAGATCATCGCCAGGATCGTGATCCACGCCCCGGCCAGGAACTTGGTGACCAGCACGATCACCAGCACGACGGCGGTGAAGGTGAGCCCGATGGTGTTGATGACCCGCGAGCGGAACATCCGGCGCCGCACGGCGGCGTCCTTCTCGGTCTTCAGGTGCCGGGTCCAGTGCCGGATCATGCCGAGCTGGCTGAGGTTGAACGACACGAAGACGCCGACGATGTAGAGCTGGATCAGCCGAGTCGTCTCGGCGTCGAAGACCTGGATCAGGATGATCGCCATCACGGCGAGGAAGACGATGCCGTTGCTGTAGGCCAGCCGGTCACCGCGCGAGCCGAGCGCCCGGGGGGCGAGGCCGTCCTTGGCCAGGATCGAGCCCAGCACCGGGAAGCCGTTGAAGGCAGTGTTCGCGGCGAGCACGAGGATCACCCCGGTCACGGTCACCACGAAGTAGAACCCCGGCGAGAACCCGTCGAAGACCGACCGCGCGATCTGCGAGATGACCGGGTGCTGGTCGAAGCCTGCGGGCACCGGCTTGCCGTTGCGGCTGAGCCGCTCGAAGTCATGGGGATCGACATAGCGGATCCCCATCTGCTTCGCGAGCACGATGACGCTGACCATCATGGTGATGGCGATCATCGCGAGCAGGAGCAGCGTCGTCGCGGCGTTGCGGCTCTTCGGCTTCCGGAACGCCGGCACGCCGTTGGAGATCGCCTCGACGCCGGTCAGCGCCGCGCAGCCCGAGGAGAACGCCCGGGCCAGCAGGAACATCAGTGCGAACGTCGTCAGCGAGCCTGAGCTCCCCACGTCCGGGTCCGGCGTGATGTGCAGGTCGGCGCTGGCCACGTCGGGCAGGTCGCCGGCGGCCAGCCGGAGCAGCCCGTAGCCGCACATGCCGAGGATCGCGATCATGAACGCGTAGGTCGGCACCGCGAACAACGTCCCCGACTCGCGGATGCCGCGCAGGTTCATCGCCATCAGCAGCAGGACCAGTGCCGAGGCGAACATGGCCTCGTGGCCGTCGAGGGCAGGGATCGCACCCGCGGCGTACTGGGCTCCTGAGGAGATCGACACGGCCACGGTGAGCACGTAGTCGACCAGCAGCGCGCTCGCGACCGTCGTTCCGGCGTTGCGGCCGAGGTTGACGGTGGCGACCTCGTAGTCCCCGCCGCCGCTGGGGTAGGCGTGCACCGTCTGGCGGTAGGACGCGATCACCGCGGCCATCACCAGCGCCACGGCGATGGCGATCTTCCACGACCAGACGTAGGCGGAGGCTCCCGCGAGCGAGAGCATGATGAAGACCTCGTCGGGCGCGTAGGCGACCGACGACAGCGCGTCACTGGCGAAGACGGGGAGCGCGATCCGCTTGGGCAGCAGCGTCTCGCCCAGCTGGGAGCTTCTCAGCTTGCGTCCCAGCAGGATCCGCTTGGAGACGTCGCCGACACCCACGAGCCGCAAGCGTACGCACAGGAGACCTCAGAACCGCAGCCAGCGACGTCACCGGGTGTCGACTACGGATACCGTGGCCGGGTGCACGTCGTGATCTTGGGTTGTGGCCGGGTCGGCTCGACCCTGGCCAGGAGCCTCGAGGACCGCAACCACACGGTGTCGGTGATCGACAGCGAGCCGGACGCGTTCCGGCGGCTCGGCCCGGGCTTCAACGGCGACAAGGTCACCGGCTACGGCTTCGACCAGGCCGTGCTGGAGAAGGCCGGTATCCGCCGCGCCGACGCCTTCGCGGCGGTCTCCAGCGGCGACAACTCCAACATCATCGCCGCGCGGGTGGCGCGCGAGACGTTCGGCATCCAGCAGGTCGTGGCCCGCATCTACGACCCCGGCCGGGCCGAGGTCTACCAGCGGCTCGGCATCACGACGGTCGCCACCGTGAAGTGGACCGCCGACCAGGTGCTCCGCCGGATCCTGCCCGCGGGCGCCGAGCCGGACTTCCGCGACCCGTCGGGCACCGTCAGGGTCGACCAGATCCCGATCCCCGACCAGTGGGTCGGCCAGCGGACCATCCACTTCCAGGAGCAGACCGGCGGCCGGATCGCCTGGATCGACCGGCTCGGCGAGGGGATCCTCCCCAACCGGGAGTCGGTGATCCAGGAGGGCGACCTGATCCACCTGGTGATACGCGAGGAGAACGCCGCCCACGCGTTCAAGGTCATCGACGCCGGACCCGAGGAACAGGGATGATGGTCCTTCCATGAGAGTCGCCATCGCGGGCGCCGGCGCGGTCGGGCGCTCGATCGCCCGGGAGCTGATCCAGAACGGCCACGAGGTCCTGCTGATCGACAAGGACTCCGACGCCATCAAGCCGGAGCGGGTGCCCGACGCCGAGTGGCTGCTCGCCGACTCGTGCGAGATGTCGTCCCTGGAGGAGGCTCGGCTCGACAAGTGCGACGTGGTCATCGCCGCCACCGGTGACGACAAGGCCAACCTCGTCACCTCGCTGCTGGCCAAGACCGAGTTCGGGGTGCCGCGCACCGTGGGCCGGGTCAACCACCCCAACAACGAGTGGCTGTTCAGCGAGGCGTGGGGCGTCGACGTCAACGTCTCGACGCCGCGCATCATGTCCGCCCTGGTCGAGGAGGCGGTCACGGTCGGCGACCTGGTGCGGCTCTTCACCTTCCGCCAGGGCAACGCGAACCTCGTCGAGCTCACCCTGCCCGCCGACTCGCCGTACGTCGGGAAGCCGACCGGGCTGGTCCCGTTCCCCGACAACTGCGCGCTCGTCTCGATCCTGCGCGACGGCCAGGTCTACGTCCCCGACATGGAGCAGCCCATCGAGGCCGGCGACGAGCTCCTCTTCGTCGTACCCGAGGACCGTGAGGACGAGCTCGAGGCGCTCCTGGCGCCGACGGAGCACGGCAGCAAGGAGTAGCTGCCAGGACGTGCGCTAGTGCCCCGCAGCTAATTCTTGGTCCTGGCGACGCCCGGGCACGCACTCCGCTGCGTTGGCGAAGCTCGACAGACGACCCGGTATGCCGTCGCTCCGCCGTCTTGCGATGCACGCACCCGGACGCCGCCAGACCACAAGCCTAGCTGCGACCCGCTACTAGAAGGCTTGAGCTGTGGGCAGGTCACCTTGCCTGCCCGGCTTGGGTGCCGCGTGCGGTGACACGTCACTTCGTGACGACGCGGGCCCTACGGGCGCGTGCATCCCGAACTGACGGGTCACCGATGCCCATCCTCGATGGGCGTCGCATTTCTCGCCAGCAGCCAGACGATCAGCGACCAGGAGGCGATGCGCAGCGCCCAGCCGAGGCCGAGGCGCAGCACCCCGATGAGGAGCACCGCGGTGTCCTTGTCGATGGTGCCCGACCAGCCGAGGAGCCAGATCGGACCCTGCAGCAGGACGCCGATGGCGCCCGGCATCAGGAGCACCCAGGTGAGCCGGGTGCAGAGCTTCACGACCTGGTTGTCCTCGTGCCAGGCCAGCGGGTCTCCGCTGACGCTGCCCACCATGAAGCCGACCGCCGGCCACCGGACCAGGCACGAGGCGCCGAAGACGACCGTGTAGCCGAGGCTGAGGAGGATGCCTGGCAGGAAGTAGGCCAGCGCCTGGTCGGAGGCGTCTCCCCCGGCGTTGGCCGCGATCCGGGTGAAGACGTAGCCGATGGCGATGGAGAACGCCGCGTTGAAGACGTACTGGACGGTCGACCGCTGCACCAGCCGCACGATCAGCGCGAGCCCCACGCCGACCCCGCCGACGATGAGCGCGGCTCGGATGTCCTTGGTCGCCAGCCAGACGGCCGTGAACAGCACGCCCGGGATCGCGGCCTCAACGATGCCGCGCTTGCCGCCGAGCGAGGTGGCCATCTGGGCCCGCACCATCGCCTCGACGGTCTCGACGGTGGGGCGCGGCTTCTCGTCGACGGTCTCGGCGGACTCGGGTTCGATCATGGGATGAGCAGGTAGCGGGGGTTGTACATGATCCGGACACCGTCGTGGGCGCCGATCCGGCCTTCGACCTCGATGGCCCGGCCGGGCTCGATCCCGGCGATCCTCCGGCGGCCCAGCCAGACCACCGTGATGACCCCGGTGCCGTCGTTGAGCTCGGCCTCGAGCGCGGGGATGCCGGCCCGCGGACGGAGCGTGACCGTGCGGAGCGAGCCGCGCAGCGCCACGCGCTCACGGTCGGGCGCGTCGGCGATCGACGTGGTGCCGGACTCGCCGGCCCGCGCGTACTCCTTGCGGAGGTGGTGCGCGTCCTGGGTGCCGGGGCTGGCCCAGCGGCTGATGGTGCGCCGCAGCTTCTTGTCGCTCATCCGGGTCAGCCGGTCTGGTCGGCGCGTCGGGCCTGGGGAGGCATCACGACGGGCAGCCCCTCGCCCACGGGCATGGCGTGCGCACCGCGGTGCACGGCGACCTTGCGGATGCTTTCCTCCCAGTCCTTGGCGTCGTCGGGTCGGGACGCCGCCGCGCCGAGCAACGAGCAGCGCAGCATCCACCGCGGACCGTTGATCCCGACCACCCGGGAGACCTGGCTGCCACCCCCGCGCTGGCGGACCTCGCAGATGAGCTCGGTGCCCCACGGCCCCTCGCGCTCGGTGGCCGTGCCGCCCGACTGGGCCACCTCGGCGGCGATCTGTGTGCGGGCCTCCGACCACAGGTCGCCGTTGCGGGGCGCCGCGAAGGCGCGCAGCTCGAGCGCACCGTCGGGGCCGGCGATGACCACGGACTGCACGACCCCGCTCGCCTCGTCGACCTGGAGGCGGAGCTCGCGGTGGGGCTCGGGCGCGATGAGGAGCGACCCGAGGTCGACCCGCTCGGCGCCGTCCTCGGGCAGCTCCTCGGAGTCGTAGGGGCCGTCCGCCAGCAGGTCGCCGGGGTCGACGTCCTCCTCGGTCTGCTCGTCCAGCAGGTCGTCGGTGTCCCCGTCAGCGTCGACGGGGTCGGACTGCGCCTTGCGGCGGAACTTCACGTGCTCTCGCTCCCTGTGTCACCGGATGGCGTGTCACCGGATGGTCCGGGGGCCGGGCTCGTGGACCCGAAACCCCCTGTAGAACCGTAGCCGCCGACCCCACGGGCACTGTCGGGCAGGACCTCCACCTCGGCGAACGCCGCCTGCTCGACCCGCTGGAAGACCAGCTGCGCCACCCGGTCGCCCCGACGGAGCGTGATCGGATCGGCGAGGTCGTGGTTGACGAGGAGCACGCTCACCTCTCCCCGGTAGCCGGCGTCGATGGTGCCCGGGGTGTTCACGATCGACAGACCGTGCCGCGCCGCCAGCCCCGAGCGGGGGTGCACCAGGGCGACGTACCCCTCCGGCACCGCCAGGGCGATCCCGGTCGGCACCAGGGCCCGCTCCCCCGGGCGCAGCGTCACGTCGACGCGGGTGACCAGGTCGGCGCCGGCGTCGCCGGGGTGGGCGTACGACGGCAGCGGCAGGTCGGGATCGAGGCGGACGACGGGGACGGGCAGCTCCACCCGCCGGAGGCTAGTCCCTGTCCCCAGTGGGAGGATCCGCACCGTGGACGCGGCGCGGTACGACGAGCGGCTCGGCGTCCCGTTCCGCTGGTGGGTGCAGGGCGTCATGCTCGTGGCCAGCCTGTGGCTGGCCCTGGTCGTGGCGGTCCCCGGGCTCGCGGCGTGGCTGTGCAGCGGGCTCGCGCTGGCGCTGCTCGCGGCGCTCCTCGTCAGCTATGGCAACGCTCGCGTCGGCGTCGACGCCGCGTGGTTCCGGGCCGGCCGGGCCCGGATCGAGGCGGCCCACCTCGGCGACGCCACCGCACTCGACGCCGAGGAGACCCGGCGGGTCGCGGGCCCGGAGGCGGACGCCCGCGCCTACCTGCTGCTCCGCCCCTACCTCAAGCGCGCGGTCAAGGTCGAGATCACCGACCCGGACGATCCCGCGCCGTACTGGCTGGTGAGCTCGCGGCACCCCGACGAGCTGGCCGCAGCCATCGCGCGACTCACGTCCCCCGCTGGTTGAGGAGCTTGCGCAGAGCGCCCTCCTCAACCAACGGCGGCGGTAGTGCCCTCCTCAAACCACCGGCGGCGTTGCTGGGTACTGTCCCGACATGGCTTCGGACAGCTCCAAGGTGTGGACCGTCTTCTCGCTGGTGGCAGGGCTGGGCGCGGCGGCGCTCACCCGCAAGCTCCTCGACCGGTCCTGGAAGGCCGCGGCCGGCAAGAACCCGCCCGAGAACCCCGCCGATCCCGACGTCAGCATCGGCGAGGCGGTGTTGTGGGCCAGCATCACGGGCGCCGCCGTCGCGCTCGCACGGATGGTCGCCCAGCGTCGGGCCGCGAGCTACTACACGCGCTCGACCGGTCACCTGCCCCCCGGGCTCCGCAAGGGGGATGAGGCTTGACGGTCACCCGTCACAAGCTGACGTGACACGACACTGACCCGGCAGAGCGCCTCTGCCGGGTCAGCGTCAAAAAGCTGCTGCTATGCGCAGTCGAAACAGATCAGTTTCTTCGCGTCAGCCAGCTGGCTCCGGTGGTGGACCAGGAAGCAGCTCATGCAGGTGAACTCGTCTTCCTGCTTGGGCTTCACCTCGACCGCGAGCTCCTCGTGCGAGAGGTCCGCACCGGGGAGCTCGAAGGACTCGGCCGCTTCGGCCTCGTCCTCGTCGACCTTGCCGGAGTTCTTGTCGTGGCGACGCGCCTTGAGCTCTTCGATGCTCTCTTCGGACTGGTCTTCTTCACTCTTGCGCGGGGCGTCGTAGTCAGTCGCCATGTCTCTTCACTCCCTTCGGCCGTTCTTCACGTCTGTCATCCCCCGAGACCGACGTGGAACGTCGTCGGCAGGGGAGGATTGTGCACCATTGGCCCGGGAACGGACACACCGGCGGCGGATGCGGGGCGTTGAACATCCGGTGACCGGCGGCTATTCCCCGCTCAGATCGGTGTCACAAGCTCGATGAAGCGAGGTACCCAGCTTCGGCGATCGCAGCCCTGAACTCGTCGAATCCGCCCTCGGGGGCGGCCAGCAGGATCGACCGGCCACCCACGCCCCGGTCCGTCTCCACCCGCGCGCCGGCGGCCTGAGCGATCAGCCCCCCGGCGGCGTGGTCCCAGAGGTTGACGCCCTCCTCCAGGTAGCCGTCCAGCGAGCCCTGCGCCACCGCGCAGAGGTCGAGCGCGCAGGAGCCGAACCGGCGGATGTCGCGGATCCGCGGCAGCAGGCGCAGGAGCGCCGCTGCCTGGATCTCGCGCTGGCGCGCCTCGTAGGAGAACCCGGTGCCGATCAGCCGCTCCGCCAGGGGGACGACGGGGCGCACGAGGATCGGTACGCCGTCGCGCCGGGCAGGTCCGCCCAGGGTGGCGGTGTACTCCTGACCGGTCGCCACGTTGAGCACCACGCCGGCCACGACCTCGCCGTCGAGCTCGGCCGCGATCGACACGGCGTACTGGGGAATGCCGTAGAGGAAGTTCACGGTGCCGTCGATCGGGTCGACGATCCACCGCACTCCGGACGTGCCGGGCTCGTCGTCGCCCTCTTCACCCACCACCGCATCGTCTGGACGCGCGCCGAGGAGGCTGCTCCGGATCAGCCGCTCGGCGCTCCGGTCGGACTCGGTGACCACGTCGACCACGCTGGACTTGGTCGCCGCGACGGTCACTCCGCGCGCGGCACCGGACTGGACCAGCCGGCGCCGCGTCGCGGGCCGTGCGCACAGCGAGCTCGAGCAGGTCGTCGGCCAGCTCTGCCGGGCGGGTCATGCGGACTCGCCGCACAGAGCGGGACGATCGGACCGAGGGTTGGGGCAGCAGCCGACCGCGCAGCGGTCCCACAGCGGCCCGAGCGCGCCGACGCTGGCGCGGACGACGTCGTCGCCCCGCTCGGCCGCGGCCCGCTCGAGCAGCAGGTCGCGGACCATGGCGACGAAGCGGGGGTCGGTGCCGGCGGTGGCCGCACGACGGGCGGGCAGGCCGAGCCGCTCGGCGGTCTCGAGCGCCTCGGTGTCGAGGTCGTAGACGACCTCCATGTGGTCAGAGACGAATCCGACCGGGACCAGCACGACGCCCGGGCACGCCGCTCCTTGGCCAGGGCCTCGAGGTGGTCGTTGACGTCCGGCTCCAGCCACGGGACGTGCGGGGACCCGGAGCGCGAGCAGAAGACGAGCTCGTGCGGGTGCCGGACTCCGCTCTCCTCGGTCACCCGGACGACGACCTCGGCGGCGACGTCGCGGTGCTGGGCGACGTACGCCCCTCCGGTGGGCCCCGCCGACTCGGCCATGGCCAGGGGGATCGAGTGGGTGACGAAGACCAGGTGCGCGTCGTCGCGGATCTCGGCGGGCAGGTCAGCGAGCGCGGCCAGCGCCGCGTCGACGACGGGCTCCACGAAGCCGGGGTGGTTGAAGTAGTGCCGCAGCTTGTCGAGAGCCGGCGCCCCGGGCACTGCCGCGGCGGCGTCGTAGAGGTTCTCGCGGTACTGTCGACAGCTCGACCACGAGGAGTAGGCGCTCGTGACGAAGCAGGCGGCCCGGGTCACCCCGTCGTCCTTCATCCGCTGCAGCGCATCGGTGAGGTAGGGGTCCCAGTTGCGGTTGCCCCAGTAGACCGGGAGGTCGATGCCGGCGGCGGCGAGGTCGGCCTCGATGCCCGCGAGCAGGTCTCGGTTGAGGTCGTTGATCGGCGACCGCCCGCCGAACAGCGAGTAGTGCTGCCCCACCTCGACCAGCCGCTCGCGCGGGATCCCTCGCCCCGCAGTGACGTTCTCGAGGAACGGCACGACGTCCTCGGGCTTCTCGGGCCCGCCGAACGACACCAGCAGCAGGGCGTCGTAGGCGCGTGACCTCGGGCTTCACGTCCCCAGCTCTAGGAGCCGGCGCCTGGAGGGGGTGGCGACCCCTACGGTTGGCGAGAGATGCTCGTCGAAGTACCGCTCCGTGCTCTCCCGGCCGGGCGCCCTGCGGTTCTCCGCCGCGGGCCTGGTCGGGCGGCTGCCGCTGTCCATGGCCGGGCTCGGGATGCTGCTGCTGGTGCAGGCCGACACCGGCTCCTACGCCGTGGGCGGCTCGGTCTCGGCGGTCTACATGGTCGCCAACGCGATCGCCGCGCTCCCGCTCGGCCGCCTCGTCGACGCGCGTGGGCAGGGGCGCGTGCTGGCGCTCGGCAGCATCATCTTCGGCACGGCCATGGTCGGCCTCGTCGTCACGGTCCAGGCCGGTTGGCCGCTCTGGGCGTCCTACGCCGCGGCGGCCGTCGCCGGCGCCACCCTGCCGCCGATCGACGCGTGCGTCCGCACCCGGTGGGCGCACGTCCTCGACCGGCCCGACGAGGTCGAGACGGCCTACGCCTTCGAGGCCGTCGTCGACGAGTCCGTCTTCATCATCGGCCCGATCGTGGTCACTCTCCTGTCCACCCTGGTCGACCCGGTGGCCGGGATCGCGGCCACGGTGGTCGCCGGTCTCGGCGGGAGCCTGGCGTTCGCCGCCCAGCGCGGCACCGCGCCGCCGGCCCACCCCCACGACCACTCCGCCGGAGCCCGGGTGCCGCTGCCCTGGCGCTCCCTGGGTCCGCTGACCGTCGTCTGCGTCGCGCTCGGCCTGATGTTCGGTGCCGCGGAGGTCATCACGGTCGCGTTCGCGGACGAGCACGGCAACAAGTCGGTGTCGGGGGTGCTCCTGGCGCTCTGGGCGCTCGGCAGCCTGCTCGCCGGCGTCGATCACGGGCGCCCTCACCTTCCGTCGGGGGCTCGACCCAGCGGATCCGGTGGGGCGCCCTCGGCCTGGTGCTCGCCATGGCGCCGCTGGCGCTGATCGACTCGCTCGGAGTGATGGCGGCGTTCACGCTGGTCGGTGGGTTCGCGATCGCGCCGACCCTGATCGCGACCACCGCGATGATCGAGCAGGTCACCCCGGCCGCGCGGCTCACCGAGGGGATGGCGCTGCTCCAGACCGGGCTGGTCGCCGGCGTGGCGCCGGGCGCCGCGGTGGCCGGCATCGTCGTCGACCACGCCGGCGCCTCGCCCGCCTACCTCGTCCCGCTGGGTGCCGCCGTGCTGGCGACCGTCGCCGCGCGGGCGCTCCCGTCAGGGGCGGCGGATATGGAGTTGGGAGCGGCAGCCACGGAGCCCTAGCCTCGGGTGGCTATGGCCTTCCTCAGCAGCTACCGACGCGTCCTCGCGACGCCCGGCGCGCTGCTGTTCTCCGCGACCGGGCTGGTGGGCCGGCTGCCGATCTCGATGGCCGGGCTCGGCATCGTCCTCCTGGTGCAGGCCGGCACCGGCTCCTACGGCGTCGCGGGGGCGGTCGCCGCCGTCTACCTCGTGGCCAACGCCATCTGCGCGATCCTCCAGGGCCGCTTCATCGACAGCTGGGGCCAGCGGCGGGTGCTCACCGTGCTGGCGGTCGCGTTCGGCTGCGGGATGGCCCTGATGGGGGTCGCGGTCGAGGCCGACTGGCCGCGACCGGTGATCTACGTCGCCGCGGCGCTGGCCGGCGCCACCCTGCCCAACATCGGCAGCTGCGTGCGGGCCCGCTGGACCCACGTGCTCGACGGCGGCCCGGGGCTCCTGCCCACCGCCTTCGCGCTGGAGTCGGTGGTCGACGAGATGGTCTACATCGTCGGCCCCATCCTGGTGACGGTGCTGGCCACGCTGGTCGACCCCGTCCTGGGCGTCGCCGCCGCGGCGGCCGCGGGCAGCCTCGGCAGCCTCGCCTTCGCCGCCCAGCGGCGCACCGAGCCCCCTGCCCAGCCCCATGACCACCACACCGGCGTCCGGCCCCGGATGCCGTGGCGGACGATGCTGCCGGTCTCGGTGGTCTGCGCCGCCCTCGGCATCCTCTTCGGCGCCGCCGAGGTCACCACGGTCGCCTTCGCCGACGAGCACGGCCACAAGGGCTGGTCCGGCGGCCTGCTCGCGGTGTGGGCCCTCGGCAGCCTGGTGTCCGGCCTCATCACCGGCGCGATCAGCTGGCGGCGGCCCACGTCGTTCCGGGTCCGGGTCGGGCGCGGTCGGGATGGCGTGCGCGATGGCGCCGCTCAGCCTCATCGACTCGATCCCCCTGATGGGCTTCTTCCTCTTCCTCGGCGGGTTCGCGATCGCGCCGACATGGTCGCGACCATCACCCTGGTCCAGGAGTCGGTGCCACCCTCCCGGCTCAACGAGGGCATCGCGATCATCCAGACCGGCATCGTCGCAGGCGTGGCGCCCGGTGCCGCGCTCAGCGGCGTGGTGGTCGACGCCGGGGCGCGTCGGCGGCCTACCTCGTCAGCCTGGCCGCCGGGCACCGTGGCCGCGCTCGCCGCCCTGACGCTCCCCCGGTCGCGCCCGGCAGCCGGTTCTCTAGGCTCCGGCGCATGGCCACCTGGACGAACTGGTCGCGACTGGAGACGGCGCGCCCGACGCGTGAGGCCACGCCCGCCGACGCGGGCGACGTGGTCGCGGAGGTACGCGAGCGCTGGACACCGGCGGCACGGTCAAGATGGTCGGCACCGGCCACAGCTTCACCGCGATCTCCGCGCCCGAGGCGCACGATGCTCCACCCCGGTGGGCTGGCCGGCATCGTCGCGGTCGACCGCGACGCGCTGACCGTCACCGCCGGGCCGGCACCCACCTCAAGGACCTCAACGCCGAGCTCGAGGCGCTCGGGCTGAGCCTGCACAACATGGGCGACATCGCCGAGCAGACCCTGGCCGGCGCGATCTCGACCGGCACCCACGGCACCGGCGGCCGCGCCGCCGGGCTCGCCGCCCAGGTGGTCGGCCTCGAGCTGGTCACCGGCACCGGTGAGCTGCTCCGCGCCACCCCGACGAGAACGCCGACGTCCTCGACGTGGCGCGGGTCGGGCTCGGCGCGCTCGGGGTCCTGACCACCATCACCTTCCGCGTCGAGCCGGTCTTCGTGCTCGAGGCGCAGGAGCAGCCGATGTCGTGGGACGAGGCGCTCGGCACCTTCGACGAGATGACCGCGGCGGCCGACCACGTCGACATGTACTGGTTCCCCCACACCGACCGGATGCTCACCAAGCGCAACACCCGCCGCGGCACCGACCTGTCGGTCGCCCGGCCGCTCGGCCGCGGTCGCGGCTGGTTCGACGACGAGTTCCTCCAGAACACCGCGTTCGGCGTGCTCACCGCCGGCGCCAACCGCGCGCCCCGGCGTGATCCCGCGGATGAACCGGATGAGCGCCTCGCTGCTCAGCCCGCGCACCTACTCCGACGTCCCGCACCGGGTCTTCACCGCCTCGCGGCGGGTGGTCTTCCGCGAGATGGAGTACGCCGTCCCGCGCGCGGCCGGGCTCGAGGCGCTGCGCGAGTGCCGACGGGCGCTGGACGCGTCCGACCTGCGGATCAGCTTCCCGGTCGAGATCCGGGTCGCGCCCGCCGACGACATCCCGCTGTCGACCGCCGGCGGGCGCGGACTCGTTCTACCTGGCCTTCCACACCCACCGCGACGCCGAGCACCGCGACTACTTCGCGCTGCTGGAGCCGATCCTGCGCGCCCACGACGGCCGACCCCACTGGGGCAAGGTGCACACCCGGACGGCCGCCGACCTCGTCCGGCGTATCCGCGCTTCGAGGACTTCCTGGCGATGCGCGACCGGCTGGACCCGCAGCGGGTCTTCGCCAACGACTACCTGCGCCGGGTGCTGGGCGACTGAGAGGTCGCGGCCGACCTGCGATGTCCCGTCAGGCCGATCCCACGGCGTGGCGCGCGGTGGCGGTCCCGCTCCGACGCGGCTGAGCCGACGTAGGCTCGCCGCTCCGGACAGAGGACCACGACAAGGCCACGACCACGCATGTCGGCACCAGAGCGTCACCCCAGCCGACCACCGGTCGGAGCGCGCCCTGAGATCCCGACCGGCAGGTTCCTCACCTGGTGGGGGTGACCCCGGACGGCCGCCGGCTGAGGCTGGCCGACCCGCACGACCCAGCCGGACCCGAGTTCACCGTCGAGATCGACGCCCGGCTGCGGGCAGCGCTCGGCGTACACCCCGAGCACAGCCCGAGACCCGACCCGCAGGAACCGGTGCCCAAGGTGGAGACCAAGATGGACAGCGTGCTGCGACCCCGAGACATCCAGGCCAGGATCCGGGCCGGGGAGACCCCCGAAGCGGTCGCCGCCGCCGCACGGACCACCGTCGAGAAGATCATGCCCTACGCCGCACCGGTGCTGGCCGAGCGCGAGCACGTCACCGAGCGCGCCCAGCGGTCCTCGATCCGCCGGCCCGCGAGCGAGGCCCGCCACGGCGCCCGCACCCTCGGCGACGCCATCACCGGCCACCTCCACGAGCGCAACGTCGACCCCGAGGTCGTCGCCTGGGACGCCTGGCGCCGCGAGGACGGCCGCTGGGCGCTGACCGGACGGTTCACGATCCAGGGCCGCGACGGGCTCGCCGAGCTCACCTTCGACCAGCCCGGCAACTTCGTCGTGCTCGACAACGACGACGCCCGCTGGCTGGTCGGCGACCTGCCCGACCCGGTCGCCGAGCCGGAGCCCCCAGCTCGAGGGCCAGCCGGGCGTCCGCCGGCTCGCGCTCCGTCCCCGCCGAGGACGAGCACCAGCTGACGCTCGGCGACGACATGCTGGGTGACGACGCCCTGGGACTCGTCGACGAGCCGATCGAGGCCTTCCTCGACGACCAGCCGAGGTCGTCGACGAGACCGAGCTGGTCGACGGAGGCCGCCGACGCGGTCGGCGCTCGAGCGACGAGCCGGTGACGACAGCGAAGCGGACGCCGGCCCCGCGAGCCCGCGGCCCGCCGCCCGGTCAAGAAGACGGGCCGCGCCTCGGTGCCGAGCTGGGACGAGATCATGTTCGGTGGCCCCTGCGATGATCGACCTCTGCCCGCCCGCAGGGTGACCAGCCGGTAACCTCCGCCCCATGGCGTACTTCGTGACCGGCGCGACAGGGTTCATCGGCCGGCACCTCGTCCAGGAGCTCGTCGACCACCGCGAGGGCACGATCTTCGTGCTGTGCCGCGAGGCGTCGCTCGACCGCATGGAGTCGCTCATCCAGTCGCTGGGGCTCCGACCGGGTGGTCCCCGTGATCGGCGACCTCGCAGCCGACCGGCTCGGCGTGGACGACGACTGGGTCGCCGAGCACCGCGAGCGGCATCGACCACTTCTTCCACCTCGCCGCGATCTACGACATGACCGCCGACGACGCCACCAACGAGAAGCTGAACGTCGGCGGCACCCGCCACGCGCTCGAGCTCGCCGACGCGCTCCAGGTGGGCTGCTTCCACCAGGTGTCGTCGGTGGCGGCGGCCGGCGAGTTCCACGGCACCTTCGACGAGACGATGTTCGACGAGGGCCAGCACCTGCCCTCGCCCTACCACCGCACGAAGTACGAGTCCGAGAAGATCGTCCGCACCGAGGCGACGGTGCCGTGGCGGGTCTACCGCCCGGCGATCGTGGTCGGCCACTCCGAGACCGGCGCGATGGACAAGGTCGACGGTCCCTACTACTTCTTCCCGCTGATGAAGCTGATGCGCGACAACCTGCCGGGCTGGCTGCCGCTGGTCGGCGTCGACCTCGGCGACACCAACGTGGTGCCGGTCGACTACGTCGCCAAGGCGATGGACCACCTCGCCCACCTCCCCGACCGCGACGGCGAGGCCTTCCACCTGGTCAACCCCGACCCCCAGCCGGTCGTGGACATGATCAACGCGTTCTGCAAGGCCGCGGGCGCCCCGACGTTCGCGACGCCGATCGACCGGCACAACACCGGTGCGCTCGGGCTGCTCCCCCGCGCCCTGCGCCCGTCGACGCTCCTCAACGGCCTGGTGCGGTCGGCACCCGCGCAGGCGGTGCTCGACCTGACCGTGGGCCGCCTCGGCATCCCCGCCGAGGTCCTGGCCCACACGTCGTTCACCGCGGTCTTCGACTCGCGCCGCACCGAGAAGGCGCTGGCCGGCTCCGGCATCGCCGTGCCCGACCTCGAGGGCTACGCCCGGACCCTGTGGGGCTACTGGGAGGAGAACCTCGACGAGGCCACCGGCCGCGACCGGGCCAACCGCGAGGCGCTCCAGGGCAAGTACGTCGTCATCACCGGCGCCTCGTCCGGCATCGGCCAGGTCACCGCGCTCAAGGTGGCCCAGTGCGGCGGCATCCCGGTGCTGGTGGCCCGCGGCAAGGACAAGCTCGAGGAGACCCGCGCGACGATCGAGCGGCGCGGCGGCACGGCCCACGTCTACCCGTGCGACCTGTCCGACCTCGAGGCGATCGACGCGCTGTGCGAGCTGCTCACGACCGAGCTCCCGTCGATCGACTTCGTCGTCAACAACGCCGGCCGGTCGATCCGCCGGTCGATCAAGCTCTCGCACGACCGGTTCCACGACTTCGAGCGCACCATGCAGCTCAACTACTTCGGCGCCATCCGGCTGGTGATGGGGCTGATCCCGGCGATGCGCAAGCAGAAGCGCGGCCACGTGGTCAACATCAGCTCGATCGGCGTCCAGACCAACCCGCCGCGGTTCTCGGCGTACGTCGCCTCGAAGGCCGCGCTCGACTCGTGGTCCAACGTCGTCTCCTCCGAGCTGGTCGGCGACGGCATCACGTTCACCGGCATCCACATGCCGCTGGTGCGGACGCCGATGATCGCGCCCACCAAGATCTACGACAAGTTCCCGACCATCTCACCCGCACAGGCCGCCGACCTGGTCATCAGGGCGATGGTCGAGCGCCCCCACGAGATCAACACGATGCTCGGCAACGCGGGCGCCGTGGCGCACACGCTGGCCCCGAAACTGGCCTTCCGGGTGCTCAACATGGCCTACCACGTCTTCCCCGACTCGGCCGCCGCCAAGGGCGAGCAGGTCTCGAGCGGCACCCGCGAGACCGAGCAGATCATGCTGGCCAAGGTGTTCAAGGGGATCCACTGGTAGCCACTGGCAATCACCCACTTGGGTCACGCGAGGATGGCTCCGGGAGCGGCATCATCGCGGGATGAAGCCCACTCGGTCCATCTCGCTCCCTATCGTCGTCCTCATCGCCGTCGCCGCCCTGGTCATCGGGTCCTTCGGCACGGCGAACGCGGCCGCCCTGACCGCCAAGTCGGTCAGGAAGATCGCCGCGAAGGTCGTCGCCAAGAAGGCGCCCGGCCTCAGCGTCGCCCACGCCGACACCGCCGACACCGCCGGCACCGCCGCGAAGGCCAATCTGGCCACCAAGGCCACGAGCGCCACGAACGCCACGAACGCGGAGAACGCGGACAAGCTGGCCGGGCAGTCCCCCCAGCTGTACCTGGACCGGCTCGGCTACGTCGGGAGCAACAGCGTGGGTGTCGGCGCCGACACCGGCAACACGCTCGCGACGGTGACCATCACCGTGCCCCAGGGAGCCTCGATCATCCATGCGATCGGCAACGCGACCATGCCTGCAAACCCCGGCGAGCTCAACAGCATCTGGCTCAGGGTGGACAACACCGACTGCAGCTCCCTGTCCGGCACGGACTACGGACGGCGCTCGTCGGCCAAGGGCTGGACGACGCTGACGACCCAGTTCGCCACGCCGACGACCGCCGGCACCCACACGGTGGTCATGTGCGGCACCAACCAGACGACCGGGATCTTCGCCACCGGTGTCTCGCTCGCCGTCGAGACCGTGCCGCGAGGCTCCAGCGGCGGCGGCAGCCTCTAGTGTCCTGTCACCAGGGAAGCGCTGATCAATCCAGGGGCGGCGCCAGCGCCGCCCAGGCTGCACCCTGGCGGCGTTGCCGACCCTCGAAAGGAGCCCAGCCCGCACTGATCAACGCTCGCTAGTAGCGGGTCGCGGCTAAGGCTTGTGGTCTGGCGGCGTCCGGGTGCGTGCATCGCAAGACGGCGGAGCGAAGGGCTACCGGGCGTATCGCGAGCTCTGCCAACGAAGCGAGGTGCGTGCTCCGGCCGCGAATTATCGTGCGGACTTCGAGTTCGGGACACTAGGAGGCTCCCTCCGCCGGTCGACGCCACCCCCGCGGACCGTCCGAGCCCGCGGCGTAGGTGTCCATCGGGACCTCGTCAGCACGCCAGGCGCCCACCACCGGCTCGACGATCCGCCAGCACTCCTCGGCGTTGTCGCCGCGCACGGCGAGCAGCGGGTCGCTGTCGAGGAGCAACGCCAGCACCTCGCCGTACGCCGGGAGGTCGCCCTCGGGAAGCTGGGTCTCGGGGGTCGCGGACTCGAGGTCGAAGGGATCGCCCGGGCCGCTCACGTCGAGGTGCAGCGCGAGCCGGGCAGGCTTGAAGCCGATGGTGATCGCGTCGTCGGTGGCGTGGCCGCGCAACCCGTCGGGCAGGTGAGGCACGGGCTTCAGCCTCACCACGGCCTCCTTGCGGGCGCGGCCGAGCGCCTTGCCCGACCGGAGCGTGACCGGCACGCCCGCCCAGCGCCAGGTGTCCACCTCGACGGTCAGCTCGGCAAGCGTCTCCGTGCGACGGCCGGGATCGACGCCGGGCTCGCGCGTGTACGCCGAGAGCCGGCGGCCGCCGATGGTGCCTGCGGTGTAGCGGGCCCGCCGGCTCGCACGCCGCGGCCCGCCGCGCAGCCGGGTCGCCCGCAGCACCTCGGCCTTCGCGCTCGCGGAGCTCGCGCTCGTCGACCTCGGCGATCGGGTCCATCATCAGCAGCGCCATCACCTGCAGCAGGTGGCTCTGGATCATGTCGACCAGGGCGCCGGCCCGGTCGTAGTAGCCGGCCCGGCCCTCCAGCCCCAGCGACTCGTCGTAGACGATCTCGATCGACTCGACGTGCTGGTTGCTCCAGACCGGCTCGAGCACCCGGTTGGCGAACCGGACCCCCAGGATGTTGAGCACGTCGCTGCGGCCGAGGAAGTGGTCGATGCGAAAGACCTGCTGCTCGGGCACGAGGGTGGCGACGAGCTCGTTGAGGCCGCGGGCATCCTCGAGGCCGTTTCCGAACGGCTTCTCCATCGCCAGCACGGTGCCGTCCGGCAGGTCGAGCAGCCGGAGCGCCTGGCACACCCGGGCGGTCACCGCCGGCGGCAGCGCGAAGTAGATCGCCGGGGTGCCGTCGCAGTCCTCGAGCAGCCGCCTCAGCTCGTCGACCGAGGTGACGTCGCAGCTCCGGTAGCGGCTGCGCCGGGCCGTCTCGTCCACCTTCCGGCCGGAGGCCCCGGCGCTGCCGAACGCATCCGCGACCCGAGCCTGCCAGGCTCGCTCGTCGAGCTCGGCCAGCCCCGCACCGAGCAGGAGCAGCCCGCGCCGGGGCGCGGCGTCGGAGGCAAGGAGCGAGGCGAGGCCCGGGAGCAGCAGCCGCCGGGCGAGGTCGCCGTCCGCACCGAGCACGAGGATGGAGTCGACGCGAGAGGCCATGACGGACCGGTAACCAACCTCAGCCAGGCTCAGCCGGTGTGGACCGGCCCCTCGTAGCCACGCAGGGTGTCCACCGCCCGGAACCCCACCTCGGCGTTGATGCGGCGCATCGCGGCGTTGTCCTGCTCGCAGTAGGTCTGCACGCTGCGGCGGGGGCCGAGGAGAGCCCCGCCGTCGTGGTCCTGCAGCTGGCGCAGGTTGGCCACCTTGAGCCGCATGCCGAGCCGGCGCCCGCGATGTGACTCGTCGACCCAGGTGTCGTCCTGCACCACGACGCCGTCGTCGTGCTCCGACACGAACAGCTCGGTGTAGCCGCGGCCGATGCCGCCGGCGTCGAGGGCCATGCTCCGCACCTTCGTCCACCCCTGCTCGGCCATCCGGCGGTCGGACTCGCGCACCCGCTCGGCGTCGACCTGCCGCGCGGACACGGTCAGCTCCCCGGTCGGCACGTCCTGGTTCATCTGCGTCTGCATCCGGGCCCACGGGACGAGGTGCTGCTCGGGGCAGCCGCCGACCCACGAGACGATCTCGTCGTCACGTGAGGCGCGCGGCTCGGCCCCCGCCGGCCAGCTCGGCCAGCCGTGCGTCGGGCAGCGGGACGTCGAGCAGGAACCGGTGCTCGACGTGCACGCAGCGCAGCCCGTGACGCTCGGCGAAGCGGGCGCCGGGCCACCGCTCGGGGGCGACGTCGGTCGGGACGAAGACCTCGGCCTGCAGGAGCTCACGACCCTCGCGGGCGGCCAGAGCCGTGACCGCGGAGAGCAGCGCCTCACCCACGCCGCTGCCCCGGGCCTCGGGCAGGACCCCGAGCTCGACCGACATCGTCTCCACGTCGACGTCGAGCGGCAGCCCCAGCTCGGCCCCACCCACCACGGTGCCGTCCCGGTCGGCCACCAGGGCCACGCGGCGCTTCTGGCTGCCGGGCCGGCCGAAGGAGATCCGCGCCGACTCCAGCGACTCCCACCAGCCCGGCTCCCGCTCGTGGGCGTAGGAGCGGGCGACCGCCGAGTGCCAGTCGCCGAACCTCGCGTCTTCGGGTCCGATCTCCTCGATGAACAGGTGGTCCACCTGCTCGAGTCAAGCACGCTCAGTCGCCGACCTGGACGACCACCTTTCCGAAGTTGCGGCCGGCCAGCATGCCGTTGAACGCCTCGACCACGTTCTCCAGGCCGACCGTCACGTCCTCGCGGTAGCGGACGCTCCCGTCGACGACCCAGCCGGCCATGTCCTCGACGAACTGCGCGTGGTGCTCCTTCTCGAACTCGCTCTGGATGAAGCCGCGAATCGTGAGGCTCTTGGTCAGCACGCGCCGCATGAAGCCGTCGAGCCGGTCCGGACCGTCGGGGACGCCGGTGGCGTTGTAGCCCGCGACCAGTCCGCACACGGGGATCCGCGCGTAGAGGTTGAGGTGTCGCAGCACCGCGCGCGCCACCTCTCCCCCGACGTTCTCGAAGTAGACGTCGATCCCGTCGGGCACCGCCTCCGCCAGCCGCTCTCGGAAGTCGGGCGCCCGGTGGTCGACCGCCGCGTCGAAGCCGAACTCGTCGAGCAGCGCCCGGCACTTCTCCGGACCGCCGGCGATGCCGACCGCCCGCGCGCCCTTGAGCTTCGCGATCTGCCCGACCGCGGAGCCGACGGGCCCGGTGGCGGCGGCGACCACGACCGTCTCGCCGGGCTGCGGCTTGCCGAGCAGGAGCAGCCCGGCGTAGGCCGTGAAGCCGGGCATGCCCAGCACGCCCAGGGCCGTCGAGACCGGGGCGGCATCCGGGTCGAGCCTGCGGGTGTGCCGGGCGTCGGCGACGGCGTGGGTCTGCCAGCCGGAGTAGGACAGCACCTGGTCGCCGACCGCCCGGTGCTCCGACCGCGACTCCAGGACCTCGCACACGGTGGCGCCGACCATCACGTCACCGAGGGCGACCGGGTCGGCGTAGGACTCGGCCTCGCTCATCCGGCCGCGCATGTAGGGGTCGAGCGAGAGGTAGCGCACCCGCAGCAGCACCTGGCCCTCCTCCAGCGGCGGGAGGTCGGTGGTGACGGTCTCGAAGTCGGCGGGCGTGGGCTCGCCCTGCGGGCGGGCGGCAAGGCGGAGCTGGGTGGTCTGCACGGACGCCATCCTCACAGGCCGCTACTCCGTCTCGACCGGCCGCTCCGGATCGGTGATCCACCCCGACCACGAGCCGGGGTAGAGCGTGGCGTGCACGCCGAGCAGCTCGAGGGCGATGAGGTCGTGGACGGCCGTGACGCCCGATCCGCAGTAGACGGCGACCTCCTGCGACCCGTCGGTCGGCACGCCGGCGGCCTCGTAGAGCGCGCGGAGCTGGTCGGGGCTGCGGAACCGGCCCGTGGCGTCCAGGTTGGTGCTGGTCGGCACGTTGACGGCCCCGGGGATGTGCCCGGCGACCGGGTCGATCGGCTCGATCTCGCCGCGGTAGCGCTCGGGTGCGCGGGCGTCCACCAGCACGGGCATGTCGAGCACCCCGCCGGCCTCGACCACGGGCAGCTGGCCGGGCCGCGCTGTGAAGTCGCCAGGGACGGAGTTGATGTGCACCCCTCGCTCGACCTCGCCGCCCTCCTCGACCCACGCGGTCCACCCGCCGTCGAGCACCCGGACGTCGTGGAGGCCGTGGAAGCGCAGCAGCCACCAGGCCCGCCCCGCTGCGAGACCCGTCCAGTCGTCGTAGACCACGACCGGCTTGTCCTGCCGGACGCCGGCCCGGCGCATCGCCGTCTCGAACGACTCGGGCGTCGGCAGCGGGTGCCTCCCTCCGGCGCCGGGTGGGGACGCCAGCTCGGTGTCGAGGTCGACGTACACCGCCCCGGGCACATGCCCGAGCGAGTACTCCCCCGGCCCGGACCGGCCGCTGGTCGTGTAGCGCACGTCGAGGATCGTCACGTACGGCGCACTCTCGCGGAGCTCGGCCACGGAGACGAGTGGGGAGGTCACCCACACATCCTGCATTCCGGCCGCCGCCGCCGGTTGAGGAGGGCGGGCTGCGCCCGTCTCGAAACCTCGCAACCCGGGGGCCGGGACTCAGGCGGCGCTGCGGAAGGCGCCGGGGGTCGTCCCCAGCAGCGCCCGGAAGTGGCGCGTCAGGTGGGACTGGTCGTGGAAGCCGGTCTCCACCGCGACCTCGGCGATCGGCATCCCGTCGAGCAGCAGCCGACGGGCCCGGTCGAGGCGGCGGCCCACGACGTAGCGGTGCGGCGGGAGGCCGTACTCGCGGCGGAAGACCCGCACCAGGTGCGAGGGGTGGGTGCCGAGGTCGCGGGCCAGCCGCTCGAGGCTCGGGGCGTCGCCGTCGAGCCGGTCGCGCACCAGCCTGGCCAGGCCGGGGTCGCGGCCCTCGGGGGTGGACGGCGCCAGGCGGTCGAGGTGGGTGGTGACCCGCTCGGCGACCAGAGCGAGCCGGGACTCGGCCTCGAGCTCGTCGCCCGGTGTGCCGAGCACCTGGTGCAGTCGGGAGACCGCCCGGGCCAGCGCCGGGTCGGCGAGCGTGGGCGACCGCACCGCGGCTCCGGTCAGCCGCTCGGGCAGCCACCGCTCGTCGACGTACAGCACTCGCTTGTCGAAGCCGCCCGGGCTGGCGGCGCGGCCGTCGTGGCAGACGTACGGCGGCAGCACCGTCAGGCGACCCGCCACCGCCTGCTGCCGGGTGCGGTCGAGCGTGTAGTCCACGCCGCCGCTGTCGACCAGCAGGATCGTCCACTGCTCGTGGACGTGCGCCGGGTAGCTGTGCTCGGTGAAGTGGGCGTGCAGCACCTCCGAGACGCCGGCCAGGGCCGGCTGCCACGCCCGCACCCGCTCCATGTCAGGAACGTACAAGACCCCTCCGCGCGGCAACCACGACATTTGGGCCCATGGACGAGCCCATTCGCTTCGACACCAAGATCGCGGTCCTGGTCCGCGACGACCTCGAGACCTGGCAGCGGCTCAACGTGACAGCGTTCCTGGTCAGCGGGATCGTCGCCGAGCACCCGGAGCTGATCGGCAAGCGCTACGAGGACGCCGACGGGACCGACTACCTCCCGCTGCTCGGCCAGCCGGTCGTGGTCCTCGAGGCCGACGCCGCCACCATCAAGGCCGCGCACGCCCGGGCACTCGGCCGCACGCTGCCGATGAGCGTCTACACCCGGGAGATGTTCGCCACCGGCAACGACCTCGCCAACCGCGCGGTGGTGCGACGAGTCGCCCGCGACGACCTCGACCTGGTCGGCATCGCGCTGCACGGCCCGAAGAACGGCGTCGACAAGACCGTCAAGGGGTCGCGCCTCCATCCCTGACGGCCGCGCCTCTGTCTAGGGTGTGCCCGTGGCCGAGCTCCAGTTCTTCACCGGGACCATGGACTCGGGCAAGAGCACGCTGGCGCTGCAGACCAACCACAACCGCGCCCAGCGCGGCCTGGTCGGCCGGATCTTCACCAGCCGCGACCGGGCGGGCACCGCGCAGCTCTCCAGCCGGCTCGGGCTCCAGCACGAGGCGATCGAGGTGGGCGACGACTTCCACTTCTGGCGCTACGTCGTCGACGAGCTGACCCGCGGAGCCCGGGTCGACTACCTCATCTGCGACGAGGCGCAGTTCTACACCCGCGACCAGGTCGACCAGCTCGCCAAGGTGGTCGACGAGCTGCAGCTCGACGTCTTCGCGTTCGGGATCCTCACCGACTTCCGCAGCGAGCTGTTCCCCGGCAGCGGCCGGCTGGTCGAGCTCGCCGACCACACCCACGTCCTGCAGGTGGAGGCCCTGTGCTGGTGCGGCAAGCGGGCCACCCACAACGCCCGCACCGAGGACGGCGTGATGGTCGTCGAGGGCGAGGTCATCGTGGTCGGTGACGTCGAGCAGGCGGGCAGCCAGGAGGTGGCCCCCGAGGTCGCCTACGAGGTGCTCTGCCGCCAGCACCACCGGCGCCGGATGACCGCCGCCCGCGCCCACGCGGTGGCCCTGGGAGCCGAGCCGCTGCCGTTCGGCTGAGGGGCCGTAGGGTGCGACGTGTGAAGCAGGCCTACCGCATCCTCAACTACGTGCTGTCCCTGGAGATCCTCATCCAGGCCGCTGTGATCGCCTGGTGGGCGTTCGGCGTCACGTCGTACGCCGACGACCACGGCTCGATCTCCCACGACCGCCTCGAGGACGGCAGCTTCGGCGGCGGCGCCGGGCTGAGCATCCACGCGGTCAACGGCTTCATGATCATCCCGGTGATCGCGCTGGCCCTCGTGGTCGTCGCGTTCCTCGCGAAGATCCCGGGTGGGGTGCGGCTGGCCGCGATCACCTTCGTCCTGGTCGTGGTGCAGGCCTACGTGCTGCCCGAGCTCTCGGAGAAGGCACCCGGTGTCGGTGCCCTGCACGGTGCGGTCGCGCTGGCCATCCTCGCGCTCACGATCGCGGCCCCTCGCCGCGTCGCATCGGGCGTGTCTCCCGAGGCGGACGCCGCTCCGACCGCCGCCTGACCTGACGGGTCTAACCGACCAGGATCGGGATCAGCATCTCGTCCGCGGTCAGGGAGCCGTGCAGGCCGATCAGGCTCATCTCGTAGGAGAAGTCCTTGCTCGAGAACACGGCCAGGTCGTCCCGGGCGGCGACCATCACGTCGCCGAGCCGCGGGAGGACGAGCTCGGTGACCGGGCCGAACCAGCCCCGGGCGATGGCGTCCTCGCGGGTCAGCACCTCGGCCCGGTCGCCGAGCACCTCGGCCCAGGCCGCGGCCACGGACGAGACAGCGCCGTCGGCGCAGTAGAGGTGCCGGAACCGTGCCTCGCCCCCGAGCAGCACCAGCCCGTCGCGCAGCTCCTCGTGCTGGTCGAGGTCCATCCGGCTCGCCTGCGTCGAGTCGACCATGCCGTGGTCGGCGACCACGACCAGCCGCACCTCGTCGGGCAGCGCCTCGCGCAGCTGCACAGCCTCGGCGTCGATGGCGGCGAGCTGCTGGAGCCACTGGGGCGAGTCGACGCCGTACTTGTGACCGGTCCAGTCGAGGTCGCCGTCGTAGATGTAGGTGAGCGAGGGCCGGTGCATCGACCCGGCGACGGCGCCCGCGATCCGCTCGCCGATCCGGTCGGCCCCGATGAAGCCGGCGCCGCGCTGCGCCGCGATGGTCAGCCCGCTGCGGTCGAACTCGCGCTTGTTGACCACGTCGACCCGCACGCCCGCGTCGGTGAGCCGGGAGAAGGCGGTCTGGTGCGGCTGCCACTCCAGCGGGTCCACCGACTTGTCCCAGAACAGCGCGTTGAGCAGGTGCTCGGTGCCCGGGATCCGGCTGGTGAAGCCGACCAGGCCGTGCGTCCCGGGCGTGAGCCCGGTGCCGAGGGAGGTCAGGCTGGTCGCTGTCGTGGACGGCACGCCCGCGGTGCCGGGCGCGGAGGCGGCCAGCAGCGAGGACAGGTACGGCGCGGCCGCGGCGTACCGCTCCAGCAGCCGCGACCCGAGCCCGTCGATGAGGAAGAGCACGAAGGACGGCGCGTCGGGCAGCACCAGCCCGGTGGGCGCCTCGAGGGCGTCGCTGCCGAGCGCGCGGCCGATGGCCGGGACGACGTCACCCAGCCCGCGGTGGCCGTAGGCGGGCTCGACGAAGGCCGTCCTCACCCCGCGTGGGTCCGGCCCGAGAGCTGCTCCGCGAACGACAGCAGCCGCACCACGGCGTCGTCACCGTCCGCGGCTGCCGAGACCCGCAGCGAGAAGTCGTCGGAGGCCAGGACGCCGGTGTAGCCGTGGTCGGCCTCGCACTGCGGGTCATCACAGCCGGCCGGCTCCAGGTCGACGCGGCTGACGCCGCCCCAGCCGAGCGTGATGACCGCCTCGGCAGGCGCCGTCGGCCCCTTGGTCGGGTTGGCGACCATCCGGGTCACCACCACGGACGTCACCGAGCTGAGCCGGATCGCCTCGGAGGAGGTCGAGGTGTAGGGCTCCGGCAGCAGGTCGTCGCCGGCGTGCTCGTCGGTGTGGACGATGATCAGCCGGCTCGGCGTGAGCACCATGACCGAGAGGTGGCGGCGCACCTCGTCGCGGTCGAAGGTCGGCTCGTGGTGGACGTAGAACGACACGACCCGCTCTCCGGAGACGGCCGCGGCGACGCTGTCGATGACCACCTCGGGGTAGTAGCCGGTGCGGTCGATCGCCTCGCGCAGCTCGGGGCTGCGGTCGGTGTCGTCCGTGCGGTCGTCGGTGGTGCGGAGAGGCATGGTGTGGAGTCTCGCACGACCCCGAGCCAGCTCACCCGGGGATGGTGTCTCCCGGCACGGCCGGCATCCGGCGTACGAACCAGTCGGAGCGCGGGTCGATGACCGGCTCGACGCGGGCCGAGGCGGTGAGCACGGTCGCGCCGTGCGCCCCCGCCAGCACCAGCGAGAGCTCGAGCGTGCGCACCTGGGGCAGGTCGTTCTGCAGCTGGGCGACGCGCTGGATCAGCCGCTCCACCTCGTCGATGTCGACCACCTCGCTGCCGCGGTAGCCGAACAGCATCGGCGAGGAGCGGATCTCGCGGACCATCGAGGCCGCGTCGTGCGCGAAGATCGGCGGGATCCGGTAGGACACGTCCGAGAGCAGCTCGATGATCGGCCCGGAGATGCCGAAGGAGACGACCGGCCCGAAGAGGGGGTCCTCGAGGCTCCGGATGGCGACGGGTACGCCGGGCGCGGAGTTCTTCTGGACGACGTAGCCGGCCCCCTCCGACTCGCCCACGATCTCGAGCAGGCTCTCCCAGGCGTCGCGCATCTCCGCGGGCGAGTCGATGTTGCGCCACACGTGGGCCAGGTCGGGGCGCTCGCGCACCCGCTCGGCGGTGGCCTTGAGGATGACGTCCCAGCCGAGCTCGCGGCCGGCCTTCTGCGCCTCCCGCAGCGAGGCGACCGGTCGGGCCTCCCACAGCTCGATCCCGTACGCCGACAGCAGCTCGGTGAGCGCAGCGGAGTCGAGGTCGACGCCGTCGGGGTTGGCCGCCAGCGCGCGGCCGATCACCCGCTGGGCCGCCGCCAGGTCCACGGCCTCGGGGTCGGGGGCCGCGCCGTCCGGCGTCCGCAGCCACACGGCGTACTCCACCACCCGCGCGAGGGCACGGACCGCGGCCTCGACCGCCGGGTAGGACGGCACCGACCCACGGCCCGCGGTGGAGCCGGCGACGTCGGGGACGCGGAGCAGCTCGGGGATGCCCTCGGTGCCGAGGAACGTCGACACGAGCGGCTTGTCGGACTGCTCCCCCACCGCGGCCAGCACGTTGGCGATCTGGTCGCCCGGCACGCTCAGTGGCGGGATGTAGACCACGACCACGGCGTCGACGTCGGGGTCGTCGATGGCGTCGTCGAGGGCGTCCTCGAAGTCCTCTGGCGAGGGCTCGGCGCTCAGCGCGACCTGCTTGTTGACCACCAGGCCGACCGCCGACGCGGCGTCCGCGGCCAGCAGCCCGAGCGCGTCGGAGTTGCCCACGATCGCGACCCGGCGGCCGCGCGGCAGCGGCTGGTGCGCCGCGAGCTGGGCGACGTCGAACATGTCCTCGAGGGTGTCCACCTGGATCACCCCTGCCTGCCGGAACATCGCGTCGACGGCTTGTGGCGGCGCGGCGATCTTGCGGACCGCGTGGCCCATCGGCACGCCCTGGGTGGTGCGGCCGGAGCGGACGGCGATGATCGGCTTGCGCAGGCTCACCCGGCGGGCGATGCGCGAGAACTTGCGCGGGTTGCCGATCGACTCGAGATACATCATCACGACCTCGGTCGACTCGTCCTCCTCCCAGTACTGCAGGAGGTCGTTGCCCGACACGTCGGCGCGGTTGCCGGCGCTGACGAACGTCGAGAGTCCGAGGCCACGGTTGCGGACCTTCTCCAGGATCGCCGAGCCGAGGGCGCCCGACTGGCAGAAGAACCCGGCCCGGCCGCGTGGCGGCATCAGCCCGGCCAGCGACGCATTGATCGACACCTCGGGGTCGGTGTTGATGATGCCCAGCGCGTTGGGGCCGATCAGCCGCACGCCGTACGAGCGTGAGAGCCCCACCAGCCGACGCTGCCGCTGCCGGCCCTCCTCGCCCGTCTCCGCGAAGCCCGAGGAGATGACGACCAGGCCATGCACGCCCTTGGCGGCGCAGTCGAGCACGACGTCCTCGACCGACTCCGCCGGCACGGCGACGATCGCGACGTCGATGTCGTCCTGGATGTCGCTGACGCTCTTGTAGGTCGGCAGCCCGGACACCGCGCGGGCGCTGGGGTTGACGGCGTAGACCCGGCCGGTGAAGTCGCCGGTCACCAGGTTGCGGATCAGCGCCTGCCCGATCGTGTCCTGGCGGCGGCTGGCCCCGATCACGGCCACCGAGGTCGGGTTGAAGAACCGGTGGATCGAGGCCGCCTCGGCCACGTGCTCGCGGCCCTGCATGATGCCGATCGCCGTGTCGGTCGCGTCGATCGGGAACTCGAGCTGGAGCACGCCCTCGTCGTAGGCGCTCACGACGCGGTAGCCGGCGTCGCGGAAGGTCTGGATCATCCGCTGGTTGTCCGGCAGCACCTCCGCGACGAACCGCTCGATGCCGCGCTCGCGCGCCGCCTGGGCGAGGTTCTCGAGCAGGATCTGCGCGATGCCGCGGCCCTGGTGCTGGTCTTCGACGAGGAAGGCGACCTCGGCCTCCCCCGGCGCCACGACGTCGTAGCGCCCGACCGCGATCATCTGCCCCTGGAGCGTGAGCACGAGCGCCACCCGCTGGTCGTGGTCGACCTGGGTGAACCGTTTGACATCACGGTCCGAGAGGTGCGGCATCGGTGAGAAGAACCGGTAGTACTTCGAGCGGTCGGAGACCCGCTCGTAGAACTCCACCAGCAGCTCGGCGTCCTCGGGCCGGATCGCCCGCAGGTGCGCGGTCTTGCCGTCGCGCAGGACGACGTCGGCCTCCCAGTGGCGCGGCGGCTCGACCGCCGTCACTTCCTCGGTGCCGCTCACGCCAGCCATCGTAGGAGGCGAACGGCACGGCGCCGACCGGTATCGACCCGTCGGGCTCTTGGTGACCCTGCTGATGGGCCCGGTTCGCCGGTTGGTGTACCCGCGCGCTTTCCCGCTTGCCGGGCCAGACACACAAGCGACCTGCTAGCCGGCTTCGAGGAGTCAGCTCACGGTGTTGGATACCCCGGCGAGTTTCGGCCCGAGGCCACGCCAACGCTCGCTGCGCTCGCCGGCGCCTGGCTCGCTGCGCTCGCTTCGGCGCAGCCGGCGTGCCCATCGGGCCGATCGCCGGGTGCCTCGCTTCGCTCGGAAAGACCGGGTCGCTTCGCTCCCGTCCACTGGCCGATGACCGACGGCAGCTGGGAGCGCTACGTCACCACGGTCGCCAGCCACGTGACGGGAGCGCAGCGACCCGGTCTGTCGCGCGCAGCGCGCGCCCGGCGATCGGCCCCATGGCCGTGACGACCGCGCCGAAGCGAGCGCAGCGAGCCAGGCGCCGCGAGCGGAGCGAGCGTCGACGCGGACTGGGGCCGAAGCTCGCCGGGGTAGAAAGACAGCCAACACGGTCCTCCTCGAAGCCGCTGAGCGGACAAACCACGCAATCGGAGCGGCCGGCCGAAGCTCACGGGGGCCAACCTTCCGGCGTGCCACCGCGGCTTGCGTCGGTGCCCCGGGAGAGGATGGCGCCATGGCGCGGCGTACGACTCCACCACCCCCTGAGGACTTCGAGGAGCACATCCTCGACATCGACGTGGGCGACGAGATGCGCTCGTCGTTCCTGGAGTACGCCTACTCGGTCATCTACTCCCGCGCCCTCCCCGACGCCCGCGACGGACTCAAGCCCGTCCAGCGCCGCATCCTCCACACGATGAACGAGATGCGGCTCTTCCCCGACCGCGGGCACGTCAAGAGCGCCCGCGTGGTCGGTGAGGTGATGGGCCGGCTCCACCCCCACGGCGACGGCGCCATCTACGACGCCCTGGTCCGGATGGCCCAGCACTGGTCGCTGCGGCTGCCGATGGTCGACGGGCACGGAAACTTCGGGTCACCGGGGGGCGACGACCCGCCGGCCGCGATGCGCTACACCGAGTGCCGGATGGCACCCGCCGCGGTGGCGATGACGGCGTCGATCGACGAGAACACCGTCGACTTCAAGCCCAACTACGACAGCCGCGAGCTCGAGCCGGTCGTGCTGCCCGCGGCGATCCCCAACCTCGTGGTCAACGGCAGCACCGGCATCGCCGTCGGCATGGCCACCAACATGGCTCCGCACAACCTGGTCGAGGTGATCCAGGCGCTCCGCCACCTGATCAACCACCCCAACACCAACGTCGACGGGCTGATGCGGTTCATCCCCGGCCCCGACCTGCCCACCGGCGGCAAGATCATCGGCCTCGACGGCATTCGCGACGCCTACGAGAGCGGCCGGGGGTCGTTCCGGATGCGGGCCACCGCCCGGGTCGAGACGATCGGGCGGCGCAAGGGCATCGTGGTCACCGAGATGCCCTACGCCGTGGGCCTTGAGAAGGTCGTCGAGCGGATCAAGGTGCTGGTCCAGGGCAAGAAGCTCCAGGGCATCTCCGACGTCAAGGACCTCACCGACATGGCCAACGGCATGCGCCTGGTCATCGAGGTCAAGAACGGCTTCGTCCCCGAGGCCATCCTCGAGCAGCTCTACAAGCTCACTCCCATGGAGGAGTCCTTCGGCATCAACAACGTCTGCCTGGTCGACGGGCAGCCGCGCACCCTGGGCCTCAAGGAGCTGCTCGAGGTCTTCCTCCAGCACCGCTACGACGTCGTCCGCCGACGCTCGCAGTTCCGCCGCGACAAGAAGGCAGACCGGCTGCACCTCGTCGACGGCCTGCTGATCGCGCTGCTCGACATCGACGAGGTCATCCAGGTGATCCGCACCAGCGACGACGCCGCCGCTGCCCGCGCGCGGCTCATCTCGGTCTTCGACCTGTCCGAGACCCAGGCCAACTACATCCTCGAGATGCAGCTGCGCCGCCTGACCCGGTTCAGCCGGATCGAGCTCGAGAAGGAGCAGGAGCTGCTGCGCCGGGAGATCGAGGAGCTCGAGGCGATCCTGGCCGACGAGGCGCTGCTGCGCAAGGTCGTCTCCGACGAGCTGGCCGAGGTCGCCAAGACCTACGGCACGCCCCGCCGCACGGTGCTGCTCGAGTCCGCCGGCACGACGATCACGCCGACCGCCGCCAGCCCGCTCGAGGTCGCCGACGACCCCTGCTTCGCGTTCCTGTCCGCCAGCGGGCTGCTCGCCCGGACGTCGAGCGACGAGCCGGTCGGCGAGGGCGGCGGCCGCGCCAACCACGACGTCGTCGTCTCCGCGGTGCCCACCACGGCCCGGGGCGAGGTCGGCCTGGTCACCAGCCGCGGCCGCCTGCTCAAGCTGTCCGTGCTCGACCTGCCGGCGCTGCCGGCCTCGGCCAACGACCCCAACCTCCAGGGCGGCTACCCCGTCAGCGAGCTGGCCTCGCTCGAGCCCGGTGAGCGGGCGCTCGGGCTGAGCCGGCTCTCGGGCGAGGGGCCCGGCCTGGCGCTCGGCACCCGCCGCGGCATCGTGAAGCGGGTCAACCCGGAGGTGCTGGCCAAGGACGAGTGGGAGGTCATCCGGCTCGACGAGGGCGACGAGCTGGTCGGCGCCGCCGAGCTCGCCACCGGCACCGAGACGCTCTGCTTCATCACGACCGATGCCCAGCTGCTCCACTTCGGCGCCGCCACGGTGCGGCCGCAGGGCCGCTCGGGCGGCGGCATGGCCGGCGTGCGGGTCGCCGCCGGCGAGGCGGTCGCGTGGTTCGGCGCCCTGGGCTCCACCGACGCAGTGGTCGTCACGGCGTCCGGCTCCTCGACCGCCCTCCCCGGCACCGAGCCGGGAGCGGTCAAGGTGACGCCGTTCAGCGAGTACCCGCCCAAGGGCCGGGCCACCGGCGGCGTCCGGTGTCACCGGTTCCTCAAGGGCGAGGACACCCTGGTCACCGCCTGGGCCGGTGACGCGCCGGCTCGCGCAGCGGCCTCGAGCGGCGCCCCGATCGACCTGCCCGAGGCGACCGGCAAGCGCGACGGCTCCGGCACGCCGGGCAGCCAGCCGATCGCGGCCGTGGCGGGTCCCGTGGGCCTGCGGCTGGCCAGGTTCGCGTCGCCACGGCCATGACCTCGTGTGCGAGGCTGCTCCCGTGATCCTCCCCGCCTCCAGGCGCCTGCGCCTGCTGACCGTCCCACTCGCGTTCGGCGTGGCCCTCGGTGGCCTTTCCGCGTGCAGCGGCGACGACAAGGGCGGCGACAAGGACAGCGCGAGCACCAAGGCCGCGCTCGCCGCGGCCAAGAAGACGCTCGACGACACCAGCGGCGTCGAGATCTCGCTCACGACCGACGACCTGCCCAACGGCGTCACCGGCATCAGCTCGGCCACGGGCACCGGCGTGCACCCCTCGGCGTTCGAGGGCACCTTCAAGCTCAGCGTCAACGGCCTGCCCGCCGATGCCGACGTGATCGCGGTCGACGGCAAGACCTACGCCAAGAACTCGCTCCTGCTCCCCGACTGGGCGCCCATCGACCCGAGCGACTACGGCGCTCCCGACCCGGCCAAGCTGATGGACCCCGACGGCGGCTTCTCCGGCCTGCTGTCCTCGGCGGAGGAGGTCGAGGCCGGAGACACCGTGCGGGGCGGTGAGGACAACAAGGAGATCCTCACCGAATACACCGGCACCATCTCCAGCGACGCCGTGGCCGCCCTCATCCCGGACGCCGAGGGCGACTTCTCGTTCAGCTACACGATCAGCGAGGACGACGAGCTCCGCGAGGCGGTGCTCAAGGGGGCGTTCTACGGCAAGGACCACGGCGACGTCACCTACACGCTGACCCTCGACGCCTACGGCACTGAGAAGGACATCACCGCGCCGTGAGCATGCCGCCCGAGGCGGGCGGTGCCCGCTCACCTCGAGTGCTGCTGAGTCTGGCCGCCGTGGCCGTGGCCTTCGCCGCGGCCGACACCTATGTCGTGGTGCTCGCGCTCCCGGAGATGATGGGAAGCGCCGGCATCCCCATCGAGGAGCTCCAGCGGGCCGCGCCCATCGTGTCCGGCTTCCTGCTCGGCTACGTCGCCATGCTGCCCCTCATCGGCCGGATCGCCGACCTGCGCGGTCGGCTGCCGGTGCTCACTGCCGCGCTCGTCGTGTTCGCGGCGGGCTCGCTGGTGACCGCGCTCGCCTACGACCTCCCGAGCATGGTCAGCGGCCGGTTCCTCCAGGGCCTGGGCGGCGGTGGGCTGGTGCCGGCCACCCTGGCGCTGGTCGCGGACCTCTACCCGGTCGAGCGACGGGGCGTACCCCTCGGAGTCGTCTCGGCCGTCCAGGAGCTCGGATCCGTGGTCGGGCCGCTCTTCGGCGCGGTGGTGCTGTCCGTCGCAGACTGGCCGGACATCTTCCTCATCAACCTCGCCGTCGGCCTCGTGCTCGCCGCAGCGTTGCGAGCAACCCGGGGTTTCGAGACGGGCCCTTCGAGGCGAGCAAGCTCGCACTTCAGGAGAACCGCAGAACGCCCTCCTCAACCACCGGGTGCGCAGCGAAGACGGCTGCCCGACCTCATCGGGCTGTTCCTCCTTCTCGTCACCCTGGTCTTCGGCGCGATCGTCTTCATCCGGCCGCCCGGCTTGGTCCGCGACCTGACCTGGGGGGAGTACTTCATCCCGTTCGCCGGCAACGGCCGCTGGCTCACGCCGGCCGGTGTGGTGCCGATGGCCGCGCTGGCGCTGTTCCTGGTGTGGTGCGCGATCGCGAAGCGGCCGCTGGTCGACGTGCGCGGCTGGGCCCGCAGCGCCAAGGAGGCCGACCTCACCGGCGCCCTCTTCCTCGCCGTGGCCCTGGGCGGGGTGATCCTGGCCTTCGCGACCGCCGACCCGGCCGTGCAGGTCTTCTCCGACCAGGGGCTCTGGTATCTCCTCGGCTCGGCGATCGCGACCCTCGCCTTCGTGGTCCACCTGCGCCGCGCGGAGTCGCCGCTGCTCCCCCGCGGCGCCCTGCGTCGCACGCCGGCGTGGGGAGCCGTGGTCGTGAGCTTCTTCGTCGGGGCGGCCCTGATCGCCGCGCTCATCGACATCCCGATCTTCGCCCGCACCACGATCTACCGATCGGGCGCGGATGCCCAGCTGCTCGCGGCACTGGTGCTCGTCCGGTTCCTGGTCGCACTGCCGATCGGCGCGATCGTCGGCGGCTACCTGATCCGGACCCGCAGCGCGGGCCTCGTGACTGCCGTCGGCATGGCGATGTCGGCCGGCGGCTTCGCGCTGATGTCGCGGTGGGACGCCGAGAGCCTGCACGACGCGTCCTCCAACGTCGCGCTGGTCGTGTGCGGCTTCGGCTTCGGCCTGGCGCTCGCACCCGTGAACGCCGCAGTCCTGGCCTCGACCGACCCCGAGGTCCACGGAGTCTCGACCGCGATGGTCGTGGTGGCGCGCATGGTCGGGATGCTGGTCGGCATCTCGGCCCTGACCACGATCGGGCTGCACCGCTACTACGCCAAGCAGGATGGCCTCCCCAGCATCGGCGAGGTCTGCGGCGAGCCGAAGATGTGCTCCGCCTACCGCACCCTGCAGAGGGCCGCCGGCGTCGCCCAGGAGCAGACCGTCTTCACGGGCGCCGTCGGCTGCGCGATCGCCGCCGGCCTGCTGGCGCTGCTGCTCTTCCGGGGCGTCGCGACCCGCTCGATCGACACCGCCGAGGCGCTCCGGTCCGTGGGCTGATGCCCGACCGCCTTCGGCGACCCGTTAGCGTTCGACATCGTGGGACAGCACACAGGCGCCTTCGACGACCTGCTCGCCGCGAACCGCGAGTTCGCCACGACGTTCGACCTCCAGGGCTTCGACGGGATCGCGCACGCCGGTGTCGCCATCGTGACGTGCATGGACTCCCGGCTCGACCCCCTCAACATGGTCGGCCTCAAGCCGGGCGACGCCAAGATCTTCCGCAACCCGGGCGGCCGGGTCACCTCGCCGGCGCTCGAGGCGCTGGTCCTGGGAGTGCACCTGCTCGGCGTCGAGCGGATCCTGGTGATCCCGCACACTCGTTGCGCGATGAACCTGCACACCGAGCTCGAGCTCCGCGAGAAGGTCGGCGAGTCCGCCGGCGTGGACGCCACGTGGCAGGCCTTCGGGGTCATCGACGACCCGATCAAGGCGCTGGAGGAGGACGTGCAGCGGGTCCGGTCGCACCCCCTCATCCCCGAGACGACCCTGGCGGGCGGCTTCATGTACGACGTCGACACCGGGCTGCTCGAGCAGAAGTTCTGACCCTCCCGTGCGGCCTCCCTAGGCTGTCCGGCATGAGGGGCCAGGAGGTGCTGCCGCGAATGGTCGCGGCCGCGCTCGTGGCCTCGGCCCTCGCCGGGTGCACCGACGCCCCCGAGCCGTCGTCTCGGCCCGAGGCGCCGTCCGAGCGTGCTGCGGACGGTGCCGCTTCGGCAGGCCTGGGTCCGTCCGAACCCGCCGAGCCACGTGTCGATGGCCCGGCCCGACCGCGGACGGCCCGGCAGGCAGCTCGCCAGCTGGTGGCCGCCGAAGCCGCGATCACCGACCCGTCGACCCGGCCGAAGGAGCTGGTCCGGGCCGCTCGACTCCAGCAGCTTGCCTACCGCGAGCTCGGCGCTCATCCGGCCTGGGATGCCACCGTGCTGGCCGGCGTGCCCGGGCCGCTGCGCGACGATGTCCGCGACAACGTGGCGTCACGTCGCGAGTTCCGGGCGATGCACCGGAACCTGTCCGACACGCTGCCCGCGTGGCGGATCGTGCCACCGGCGCCCGCCGACGAGCTGCTCCACCACTACCGGCGGGCCGAGCGCGCCTACGGCATCGGCTGGGAGTACCTCGCCGCGATCAACCTGGTCGAGACCGGAATGGGACGGATCCGCGGCACATCGGTCGCGGGGGCACAGGGTCCGATGCAGTTCCTGCCCTCGACCTGGGCCAAGTGGGGCCGCGGCGACATCCAGGACCCGGCCGACGCGGTCATGGCGGCCGCCCGCTACCTGGCCCACGACGGTGGCGCCCGCGGCCGGCTCGCGGAGGCGCTGTTCCGCTACAACAACTCCGACCACTACGTCCGCGGCGTCACGCTGCTGGCGCAGGTGATGGAGCGCCGGCCGCGGGCGTTCTACGGCTACTACCACTGGGACATCTACTACCTGACCGCCCGCGGCGACGTGCGGCTGCCCGTGGGCTACGACCGGGACCGGCCGGTCCCGGTCACCACGTGGCTGGCCACGCACCCACAGCGGTGAGTGCGAGGCCGGCCGCTGCTGGCTGACTACTTGATCTTGTACTTGAAGGTCGCCGTGCTGGTGAGGCCGGCGCCGTTCGTGGCCGTCGCGGTCAGCGTGTGCTTGCCCTTCTTCTTGCTGAACCCCTTGATCACGCAGCTCGTGATGGCTGAGGTGGGGTCGCTCGCGGTGCAGGAGACCTTCTTCTTCCTGGGCTTCTTGCCGTGCTTGTACTTCTTCTTGATCCCCTTGAACACGATCCCGGTCGGCGCCGTTGCGTCGCGCTTGATGGTGACCGAGCCCTGGCCGGTGCCGCCGGCGCTGGTGCCGGAGCAGGTGAGCATCTGTGTCCCGTCGGTGCTGACCGTGACCGACGCGCAACCGGTCGCGGGGCCCTGCGGGTCGACGACGCTCCATGTCACGGACGGCGAGCCTGTGTACCAGCCGTTGGCACCGCTGGGCGCCGCCGGGCTGACGACGGCATTGACGATCGGCGGGCTCGAGTCGAGTGCCCCCGCCACGGCCAGGTCTGCCATCACGAAGCCGGACCCGCAGTCGGTCGCTGGGATCGCGGTGGCGCACTGCTGGGCGAAGGCGGGGTGGGTCATGATGGCCGCGACCTGATCGACGGTCAGACTCGGTTTGGCGGAGCGGACGAGGACCGCGATGCCCGCCGCGCTGGGAGTCGCCGCACTCGTGCCGAAGAACGTCAGCAGCGCGGGAACGGTCGTCGCCACACCGTCCGCGGCCGCCAGCGCGGGCTTGGCACGCACCAGTGGGGACGCGAGCGGAGCACCGAGCTTGTCGAAGTAGCGGGTGATCGCCGGACCCCGCGAGCTGAAGCTCTCCGGCGTCGTCGGGGTGCTCCACTTCGACGCCGCCACGGCCAGCGAGCCCGCTGCGGAGGCAGCATCCGGGTTGATCGCGTTGGAGTTGGTGGCGTGCTCGACGCTGTTGACCGTCGCGCCACCGGCGATCCACTTGAGCTTCGGGGTCCCGGTCCCGGCCACGCGATGGATGCCGATCCCGACGCTGTGCGTGCCGGAAAACGCAATCTGCTCGAACTCGTTCGGGATACCGGTGGCGATGTTGTCCTCGTCGCCAGAGACGACCGGGTTGCCGTCGACGTACCAGTCAAGGGAGAGGTCGGTGGTGGCCGCGCCCCACGGCTCCGCCCACTGGAGCGAGACGTACGGCGAGGCGCCGTTGAAGTTGCCCAACGTCTGGATCGTGTCGGTGGCGGCGGTGGGGTCGAAGTCGTTGTCCGCTCCGGCACTCATGGTGCCTTCCCAGCTCTGCCTGGCCCGGTTGCCGGCCGAGGCGAAGTAGTTGACCCCGGCGGCCTTGGCGGCGTCGACGGCCTGGGCGACCTGACCGTCCTGGAACATCGGCTCGTCGAGGTAGAAGATGTCGTCGGCGATCACCTTGACGCCCGCGGCGACGAGGTTGTTGATGCTGGCGGCCTTGCCCGCCGCACTGACGGTGCCGGTCGAGAAGTACAGATCGGTGATGCCGGGTGCCTCGTCGTAGATGATCTCGGCCATCGCGCGGCCCTCGTCGATGGTGCCGGGCTGGGGGTCGTCGGCCAGCACGTGCACCCCGGGTGCCGCCGGCAGATCACCGGACGTCTGACTTCCGACCACACCGGTTCCGACCTTGTTGATGGTGTCGGAGATGACGCCGACCTTGATGCCCGCTCCCGTGGTGCCGAGCGCGCGGGCCTCAGGGCCGTGGTGAGCCGCGTCGCCCTGGGACAGCACGCTGCCGGTGTCGCCGCCTCCCGAGCCGTCCATCCCTGCGCGCACCACCGTGAGCGCCTTGGTGCCACCGAGCGCGGTCGCGTCGAGCAGCGAGGTGGCGGGCAGCCAGCCGGCGACGATGCGCTGCGGAGCCTGGTCGTTGGTCGCGGTGACTCGCATCCCGAGGCCGGCGAGTGCGCGGCTGGCCTCACTGAGCGATCCGTTGACGTAGACGTTGACGAGCACGGCGCCGTCGACGACGCGGGCCCCGGTCGCCTGCCGGGCACCGTTGCTGACGGCGCCGGCAGTCTGGCTGTTGACCGGCCGGCCGGTGGCCGCGGCCTCGGCAAGGATCTGGAGCCCGCTGTCGAGCTTGGCCACGACGGGGCGGGAAGGGTCCGAGGAGCCCGCTGCCTGGGCGGGCTGGAAGCCGAACGCGAGGAGTCCCGCACTGAGCAGCGCAACGGGGATGACGAGGCGAGATCTCACCCGGTGAACCTACGTCCAGAGCTCCTTGATCGCGATGACCCACACGGGGGAAATTTCAGGCGTCGAGCGTCGCCGCGTCGATCTCGTAGGCGCCCTGCACCAGGAACTCCTTGCGCGGTGCGACATCGGAGCCCATCAGCAGCTCGAAGACCTGGGCCGAGGCCTCGGCGTCGTCCACGGTGAGACGGCGCAAGGTCCGGCGCCGAGGGTCCATCGTGGTCTCGGCCAGCTGCTCGGCGTCCATCTCGCCCAGCCCCTTGTAGCGCTGGACGGGGTCCTTCCAGGACATCCCCTTCTTCGACAGCTCGGCCAGCTTTCGCTGCAGCTCGTCGTCGGAGTAGGTGTAGACGTACTTCTCCACCCCCTTCTTGGGGTTGGAGATCTCGATGCGGTGCAGCGGCGGCACGGCCGTGAAGACGCGGCCCCGATGCACGAGCTCGGGCATGTACTTGAAGAACAGCGTGGCGAGCAGGCACCGGATGTGGGCGCCGTCGGAGTCGGCGTCGGCCATGAAGATGATCTTGTTGTAGCGCGTGGCCTCGATGTCGAAGGTGCGTCCCGAGCCGGCGCCGACGACCTGGATGATCGACCCGCACTCGGCGTTCTTGAGCATGTCGCCGACCGAGGCCTTCTGGACGTTGAGGATCTTGCCGCGGATCGGCAGCAGCGCCTGGAACTCGGAGTTGCGGGCCAGCTTGGCCGTGCCGAGCGCCGAGTCGCCCTCGACGATGAACAGCTCGGTGCGGTCGTCGGTGGCCCTGCAGTCGGCCAGCTTGGCGGGGAGGGCGGAGGACTCCAGGGCGTTCTTGCGGCGCTGGGTCTCGCGGTGCTGGCGGGCAGCGATGCGCGTCTTGGCCGCGCCGGCGACCTTCTCCATCACGAGCCGGGCCTGGGCCTTCTCGGCGCGTCTGGTCGAGGTGAGGAACTTCTTCAGCTCCGCCGAGACGACCTTGCGGACCGCGGCACGCACCTGGGGGGTGCCGAGGATCTCCTTGGTCTGACCCTCGAACTGCGGCTCGGCCAGCCGGACCGTCACCACGCCCGTCAACCCCTCGAGGACGTCGTCCTTGGTGACGTCGTCGTCGTTGACCCTGAGCACCTTGGCCGACTTCATGGCGTCGTTGAAGGTGCGCAGCAGCCCCAGCTCGAAGCCGCTGACGTGGGTGCCGCCCTTGGGGGTGGCGATGACGTTGACGAACGAGCGCAGCTCGGTGTCGTAGCCGGTCCCCCAGCGCACCGCGATGTCGACGTCGAGCTCGCGCTCGACCTCCTGGGGCGTCATGTGGCCCTTCTCGTCGAGGACCGGCACCGTCTCGGTGAAGGTGTCCTTGCCTTGCAGCCGGAGGATGTCGGTGACCGGCTCGTCATGGGCGAGGAAGTCGGCGAACTCGGCGATGCCACCCTCGTGGCGGAACTTCTCCTCGCGCATCTCCGGCCCGCGCAGGTCACGGATGACCAGCTCGAGGCCGGGGACGATGAACGCCGTCTGCTGGGCGCGGCCCAGCAGTCCCTCGAACTCGAACGTCGCGTCCTTGGTGAAGACCTGCCGGTCGGGCCAGAAGTGGATGCGGGTGCCGGACTTCGTCTTCGCGACGCGCCCGCCCTTGCGGGTCAGACCTGACTTCGGTGTGAAGCCGGCCCGCGGGCCGTCACCGTCGAAGACACCGGGGACGCCGTGCTTGAACGAGATGCCCTGCCGTGAGGGCGAGCGGTCGACGTCGATGTCCATCCGCGCGGAGAGTGCGTTGACCACCGAGAGTCCGACGCCGTGGAGACCGCCGGTGGCGACGTAGGAGCCGCCGCCGAACTTGCCTCCGGCGTGCAGCTTGGTGGCGACCACCTCGACGCCCGGAAGTCCGGTGCGGGGCTCCTTGTCGGTGGGGATGCCTCGGCCGTCGTCGTGGACCTCGACGGAGTCGTCGGGGTGCAGGGTCACCTCGACGTGGCGGGCGGCGCCGGCCAGCGCCTCGTCGACGCCGTTGTCGATGATCTCCCACAGGCAGTGCATGAGGCCGCGGGTGTCGGTGGAACCGATGTACATGCCGGGCCGTTTGCGGACGGCCTCGAGACCCTCCAGGACCAGGAGGTGCGCGGCGTTGTAGGCGGTGTCGATCAGGGGCTCCTCGGTCGAGATTGGACCGGTGCCCATCCGGATACCGGTACGGCACCGAATCTACCCACGACACGCCGGAGCCGCTTGAAGGCACGCCTGCCGGATCCGGGTCTACCGTGACGAGAAACGCACCACTGCAAGGATTTTCTGCATAACCGCTCCACCGGCTTCACCGTTCACACCACACGAGTGTCGCCCAGGCCACACACTGGACCCTGGGCATGGGACGCCACGTGGGTGAGAACACCTTCCGTGGTTGGATTGGGATGTCAGGGGAGGCGTCGCCGGGGAATCTTTGGAGACCCCGTCTACGTTGCACCCACGACACCAGATGAAGAAATGAGGCCGTCGTGAACACTGCAGTCGCACCCAGCGCACCGCTGACCGCAGCTGACCGCTGCGACCGGTGCGGGGCGCAGGCATACCTGCGCGTCGAGCTCCAGTCGGGCGGCGAGCTCCTGTTCTGCGCGCACCACGCTCGTGAGCACGGTGACAAGCTCAAGCAGATCGCGGTCACGCTCATCGACGAGACCGGCAAGCTCACCGACAAGTCCACCTCCGGCTCCGACGGAGCTGCCTGACCCGCCCGTCCCCCGACTCGAGAAGGCCCCAGATCCCACGGATCCGGGGCCTTCTGCTGTGTGAAAGGGTCGTCCCGTGGGCGGTGACCACTAGATGTCCGGTGTCGAGGTTCTGGTCGCTCTGGCCATCGCCGTCGGCCTCGCCGGCATGCTGGTCCCCGTCCTGCCCGGGTCGGGCCTGGTGCTGGTCGCGATCCTCGTCTGGGCCTGGGAGCTCGGTGGCACGACGGCGTGGGTGGTCTTCGGGGTCGCGACCACGGTGCTGGTCGCCGGCGGGGTCGTGAAGTTCCTGGTCCCCAACCGGAGGCTCCGTGACGCCGGGATCCCGCCCTCCACCCAGTGGATCGGTGCCGCACTCGCCGTCGTCGGATTCTTCGTCATCCCGGTCGTTGGCCTGCTCGTCGGGTTCGTGCTGGGCGTCTACCTGGCCGAACACCAGCGCCTCGGCGCGCAGGCGGCCTGGCCGTCGACCAAGCACGCCCTGAGGGCGGTCGGGCTCAGCATCCTGATCGAGCTCGCGGCCGGGGTGGTCGCGACCTTCGTCTGGGTCGCCGGGGTGGTCCTCACGTGACCGTCCTGCTGTCGCTCCTGGCCGCCGCTTCGTACGGGTTGTCCGACTTCAACGGTGGCTGGGTCTCGAGGCGGGTCAGCGCCTGGACCGTCGCCCTGGCCGCGCAGGTCGGGGGCGTGCTGGCCACCTTGGTGATCGCACTTCCGTCCGATGCCCGACCGTCCGGCACCGACCTGGCCTGGGCGCTGCTGGCCGGGCTCGGCAACGGGTTCGGCACGGCGTTCCTCTACCGCGGCCTGTCCACCGGCCGGATGGGGGTGGTGGCGCCGGTCTCCGGGGTCGGCGCGGCGTTCGTGCCTGTCGTGACGGGCGTCCTGATCGGCGAACGACCCGGGCCGGTCGTGTGGGTCGGCATCGCGCTGGCGTTCCCGGCCATCTGGGTCGTCGCGCGTCAGCCGTCCTCGTCCGTCGCGACGGCGAGCGGGCCTCGGGACTCGGGGTTCGTGGACGGCGTCGTTGCGGGCCTCGGCTTCGGCACGCTCTTCGTGGCCCTCTCCCGGGTGTCCGAGGACGCGGGGCTGTTCCCCCTGGCCGTCAACCAGGCGGCCGGCGGAGTCGTGATCGTCGCCGTGGCCGTCGCCCTGCGGCAGCAGTGGGTGCCGCGCGAGGCCCGCGCAGCGCTGGGGCTGGGCAGTGGGGTGCTGGCAGCCCTGGCGACCTGGCTGTTCATGGTCGCCAGCCGCGGCAGCCACCTCGCGGTGGCCTCCGTCGTGGTCTCGCTCTACCCCGCGTTCACCGTGCTGCTCGCCGCACTGCTGCTCCGCGAGCCCGTGCACCGCACCCAGGGGTTCGGGCTCGGCCTCTGCGCCGTGTCGGTCGCGCTGGTCGCGGCCGGGTGAACGCCTCTCCTCGCGGCCGGGCGAGGCGTCGCTGAGGTAGGCTGCCCCCACACAGCCAGCCACCCGACCGGGTTCTGACCGTGGGCCTAGGGGGCGCGCTTCAGTGGAAGCCACAGTCAGTTCGTTGCGTGAGTTGCTCACCGAAGTAGTGCTGGCTCGTGGTGCCCTGCACCGGCAGCGACGCCGCACCCCGGTCGTGCGGGTCGACCTCGGGAGCGCGCAGTCCAGGCTCGCCGAGGCGCTGCGCGCCTACCAGAACGCACTACGGGCGGAGGGCGCACCGATCCCCTACAAGCTCCGCGACGAGCTCAGGCTGCTCGAGTCGCTCGGGGAGCCTGGCCTCGGGTCCTGACCCGGGTCTTCCCCTCACCCCTCCTCTGCCAGCCGCTTGATCCGCGCGAGCCTGCCGTCCCACTGCTTCCCGATCCGCTCGAGCTCGCGGGCGACATCGCTGAGCCGTCCCCCCAGGGCGCGGTGCACGAGCTCGCGCCCGACGCGCTGCGACTCCACCAGCCCGGCGGCGCCGAGCAGCTCGAGATGCTTGACGATCGCCTGCCTGCTGATCGGGAGCTCCCGAGCCAGCGCCGACGCCGAGGCCGGCGCCTCCCCCAGCCGGACCAGGATCGCCCAGCGGGTGTCATCACCGAGCGCGGCGAACACCGGCGTGAGGGTGCTGGTCGTCACGTGGCGCTCCCCGTGTCCCCCAGCACGAACCGCTTCGCGGCGTCCAGCTCGACCTCCCAGCCATGGGTGTTCTCCTTGATCTGGTTGTCGATCGCGGCCCGGTCCTTCTTGAGGCGGCTGAAGCCGCTCTCGACCACCCGCAGCGTCACGCCGCCGGGGCGGTCCTCGATCCAGAACGCCACTGTCGTGCCGGCCTCGGGAGCGACGTTGTCGACCCAGTGGTAGGCGACGTGCCGGGGCTCGTCGCGCTCGATGGTGACGAACTTGAAGGTGCCGTGGTCGGGATGCACGACCACGTCGTAGTCGCCGTCCCGGCGCAGCTCCGGGTCGGGGTCGACATCGCCGTCGTTGATCCACCAGCCGGGCCGCGTGATCAGCGACCACACCTTCTCCGCGCTGGCGTCGATCTCGATGCTGCGCTCGATCCGGTCGAGCTCGGTGTCAACCTGTCCTTCGGTCTGGCTCATTGATCCGCTCCTTGGGTTGATGTGCAACACAAAAGTTGCATATTCACCCTGGCATTGCAACACCCCGGTTGCGGATTGGGACGCGAGCCGGAGCCGCAAACGTCAGTCGGTGACGGGAGCCGGCTGGGCTGCCTCGCAGGCGTCGAGCCGCCCCTGGGCCCTGGCCAGCCGCTGCCGCTGGGCCTTCTTCGCCTTCTGGTCGTGCTGCTTCTTGGCGAGCGCCTTGTCCAGCCTGGCCTGCAGCCGCGCCTGCTCCTCCGGTGAGGTCGCAGCGGCCAGGGCCTCCTGGAGCCGTTGGACCTTGGTCTTCTGGTGGTCGAAGACCGCGGTCACGTGGGCGAGGGCCTCCCCGGCCTTCGTCACCTGCCGCTCCTGCCTCGCGCAGGGTCCGTCGCCCGGCTTGCCTGCGAGGGCGGCGTCGGCGATCGGGCCTGCACCCAGGGACACGACGGCCGTCGCGGCAGCGACGGCGAGCGTACGGGCGAACCTCATCTGAGCTCCTTCGGTGGTGGGCACGTGCACCACACACCTGTCACTGGGAGCCGGAATCGTTACGGGTGTGGTCAAATGGTCGGCACAGCAGGCGAGACGGCGCCCACTGCGAATAGAACACGTTCTACTCTCAGGGACACGGGCACTTGCTCTCGTGCCGGAATCGGGGAACGGTGAACATCATGACCATTGAGCAGACGCGCCTCCTTGCTCACGTGCAGTACGCCGCAGCCGCGGTGGACGAATGCGTCGGCGTCCTGCGCCAGACGGTCGAGCGAGCACGGTCGGCGGGAGTCACCTGGGCGCAGCTCGGCCACACTCTGAGGACATCTGAGAAGGAGGCCGAGGCGCGGTTCGGCTGCGCTGGACAGCCGGCACCGACCGCCCACACCACGTGAGGAGCGCCGGTCCACGGATCACAGGGTCGCCCTGGAAGGGTCGAGCCGCAGCGCGAGCGACGGCTCGGACTGCCGGCTGAGGATTGTTCCGGAAGCCCGAATGGTCGAGACCGTCCCTCTCGCCACGGGGACAGCGAGAGGGACAGCCGCGGACACTGTTGCGCGTGAGAGCTCGGACAGGGCCAAGTTGCATGATCCGTCACCAGATTCAGTGACGCCCGGAACGGCGGCTACTGGGGACCGCCGCTCATCCACCTGCACGCGACCAACGCGGACCCGGCGGCACCACCCTCGAGCTGACGACGGGCGAGGCGCTGGTGCTGGCCCGGCACCCGACCGCGATGGTCGACAAGCTCGAGACCTGATCCCGTCACGCACAACGAACGCCCTCCGCAGAACTAGTGCGGAGGGCGTTCCCCCGAATCGGGTTCACACCTTCTGATCCCCCCAGACCCCCAGCGCGAACCCAGCTCAAGAGCCTAGGACAGCAGGGGGACCTCGGACGGGCTGGTCCAGCCCAGCACGGCCCCACCCTTGTCATGCCCGTGGGGGTGTACGTTCGTTGGGCCGCTGTTTGATCCCCCTCAGCGGACCCCCATCCGCCTGGACCTGGACCCAGTCGACGGGTGAGCGGGGCACGGGCGCCGGTGTGCGGAGGGCATTCGGCTGCTCAGGCTAGTGGTCAATCCGGGTGCTCCGGATAGTCAGGCTGAATCACACCGAGGGCCATCAGCCAGTCGACCGCACCCTCGCAATCGTGCGGCTCGAACTCATGTACGCGGCCTCAGTCGAGGTAGTCGCGCAGGACCTGAGATCGGCTCGGGTGGCGGAGCTTGGACATCGTCTTGGACTCGATCTGGCGGATCCGCTCGCGGGTCACGCCGTAGACCTTGCCGATCTCGTCGAGGGTCTTGGGCTGGCCGTCGGTGAGGCCGAACCGCATGCTGACCACGCCCGCCTCGCGCTCCGAGAGGGTGTCGAGGACGGCGTGGAGCTGCTCCTGGAGAAGCGTGAAGCTCACAGCGTCGGCCGGGACGATCGCCTCGGAGTCCTCGATCAGGTCGCCGAACTCGGAGTCGCCGTCCTCGCCCAGCGGGGTGTGGAGCGAGATGGGCTCGCGGCCGTACTTCTGGACCTCGATGACCTTCTCGGGGGTCATGTCGAGCTCCTTGGCGAGCTCCTCCGGAGTCGGCTCGCGGCCGAGGTCCTGGAGCATCTGGCGCTGCACGCGGGCCAGCTTGTTGATGACCTCGACCATGTGCACCGGGATGCGGATGGTGCGGGCCTGGTCGGCCATCGCGCGCGTGATCGCCTGACGGATCCACCAGGTGGCGTAGGTCGAGAACTTGTAGCCCTTGGTGTAGTCGAACTTCTCGACCGCCCGGATGAGGCCGAGGTTGCCCTCCTGGATCAGGTCGAGGAAGAGCATGCCGCGGCCGGTGTAGCGCTTGGCCAGCGAGACGACCAGGCGGAGGTTGGCCTCGAGGAGGTGGTTCTTGGCGCGGCGACCGTCCTCGGCGATCCACTCGAGCTCCTCGAGCAGCTTCGCGCTGATCTTGCCGCCCTTGCCGAGCTTCTCCTCCGAGAACAGACCGGCCTCGATCCGCTTGGCGAGCTCGACCTCCATCTCGGCGTTGAGGAGAGGCACCTTGCCGATCTGCTTGAGGTAGTCCTTGACCGGGTCGGCGGTCGCGCCCGCCACCATGACCTGCTGCTCGGGCTCACCGGTGTCGTCGGCGTCGGAGACGACGAAGGTGGCCGAGGCCTCCTTCTCGTCCTCCTCGATCGAGGGGTCGACCTTGACGTCCTTCTCGAACTGCTCGTCGGGCAGGTCCGGCAGGATCTTCTTGCCGTCGGGGCCGATGACGACCTCGACCGCGGCGTCGGCGGCGGGGGCCTCGGCGGTGGCCGCAGCCTTCTTGGCCGGGGCGGCCTTCTTCGCGGGCGCCGCCTTGGTGGCGGGAGCCTTGGCGGCGGCCTTCTTCGTCGAGGCGGTCGCCGTCTTCTTCGTCGTCGTCGCGGCGGCGACGCGGGCCCCGGTCACGTCGAAGCGCACCGAGATGCCGAGGCTGCTCAGGTGCTCGAGCAGGCCCTTGAGGTGCCGTGGCTCGACCTGCGCCTCCTCGCTCGCCCGGCGCACGTCCTCGGGACTGAGACTTCCCTGTCCACCCTGGTCGACGAGTGCGGCGACCGCGGGGTGGGTGAGCACGTGCTCAGGGACCTTGCGCGCGTTCGAGGAAGACACGAACACCTCTTCAATCGATGACGGGCGGCACTGCTCTGGAGCGGGGCCGAGGATCTGGCTTTGGGCGCGGCACGACCCGCTGTCGTCAAGAGCCGCGTTGTTCATTCTGCCACGCAGGCAAAGGGGTTCCCGCATCGGCGTCATCGGTGGACGCGCGTGTCGCACGCGACCGCGAAGGACGTCAGGGATCGACGACGTACGTCGCCGTGCCGGCCGGCGCGGGGCGGGTGCTGAAGGCGAGGTGCCAGTCCCGCTGGGTCACCCCGTCGATGTCCAGCACCCACTCGTAGCGCTGGCCGGGCTCCAGCGGCAGCGGCCCGATCTGGAACGCGAGCGGGAAGTCGAGATCGGCGCCGGGCAGGACGCCCGTCGGACGGCCCACCTCGACGTCGCCGGTGATCTCGACGGGCTGCGGCCCGTCGTTGCCGGGCAGGGTGACCGGCTCGCCGTCCTGGCCGACCAGCCGCAGCCGCAGGTGCAGCTTGGCGTTGGCGCGGTCCCACGGCACGTCGAGCTTGATCGCGATGGCCGACGGCGCCCCGGCGGTGGTGACGCTCCACCCACCGCCGCTGACGTAGAGCTTGCCGTCCGCCACGACGGCGTAGTCGGCAAGGAGAAGGGTCGCGCGCACCTCAGCCCGCCTGCGCCTTGGCTTCGGCCTTCTTGGCCTTCTTGAAGTCGCGCACCTTCTGCAGCGAGGCCGGGTCGGTGACGTCGGCGACCGAGCGGTAGCCGTCCTCGGCGTAGGCGCCGACGGCCTCCTCCCAGCCGTCCGGTCGGACGCCGAGCTGCTTGGCCAGCAGCGCGACGAAGATCTGTGCCTTCTGCTTGCCGAACCCCGGCAGCGCCTGCACTCGCTTCAGGAGTTCCTCACCCGTGGTCGCCTCGGTCCAGATGCGCGACGCGTCTCCGTCGTAGTCCGTCTCGACCAGGGCGGCGAGCGCCTGCAGCCGAGCCGCCATCGACCCGCCGTAGCGGTGGATAGCGGGCGGCGTCGTGGCCATCGTGGCGAACTCCTCAGGGTCGGCCGCGGCGATCGCGGCCGGCTCGATGGAGCCGAACCGGGTCAGCACCTTGTGCGGCCCGCGAAACGCGTGCTCCATCGGGTACTGCTGGTCGAGCATCATCCCGACGAGCAACGCGAACGGGCTGTCGGTGAGCACCTGGTCGGCGTCGGCGTCACCGGTGATGTGGATGGCCATGGTGGCCATCTTGGCTCATGCCCGGCTAAGCCTCGATCCGTGGATGGGCGGCGTAGCGAGCGGCACTAGCCGAGTGCGATGTCTTTCGCGGGGTGGTGGCTGGTTGTTGCGGGGCGCGAGCGTCGTACTGGTTGTCCGTTGAGCGGCTGCGACGCCGCCAGCGCGCCCGTGTCGAACCTGGTCGGGTGGCCTCGTCAGCCGGACTTGACCGCGAGCACCGGGCAGTGGGCGTCGAGCAGGATGCGCTGCGCGTTGCTGCCGAGGATCAGCTTGCCGACGGGAGTGCGCCGGCGCAGGCCGATGACGACGAGCTCGGCCTCGACCTCCTCGGCGATGGCGAGGAGGTCCTCGGAAGCCTCGAGCCCCGTCTCGGGGTGGCGGACGTCGACCTTCACGCCCGCGGCCTCGACCCGGGCGCGGACGTCGTCGAGCTCGACCTGCAGCTGCGCCGCGGCACCGTCGTCACCGTGGTGGGCGCGATGAGCGTTGACGACGACCAGGTCGGCCTCGCGAAGCAGAGCCTCGGAGATCGAGGCGGCCAGGGCTGCCTCCCCCTCGGGCTTGGGCACGTAGCCCAGTACGACGGTCGACATGACACCACCCTCCTGCACGTCCGGGTACCCAAGGGCACCGCCCGGCACGCTACCGGGTGTCCCGCCGGGCGACGACCTGTGGAGAGCCAGCGTGGACGGACCCGGTCGCGGGGAGACCACGGGGATGGAAGGGCTCAGCGCACCACTGCCGCCTCGGACCCACGCACTGCTGCGCCGGGCGGTCCTCGAGCACGCTGCCGGTGAGCGGCGCCGCGTCTTCCCGGCGGTGCTGCACGTCGGAGCGCCCGGCGGGCGCATCGCCGCCCTCGAGGTGGGGAGCATCGAGCCCACCGACCCCGGGCTGCGCACCGATGTCGTGGCCGCTCTGCGCGTGCGCGCCGGTGGCGGCACCGATCGGCTCGTCTGGCTCACCCGCGCCGGAGGGCTCGAGCTGCAGGACGTCGACACCCAGTGGCTCGCGGCCGCGCGCGCGGCGTACGCCGAGGCGGCCGAGCCGCTGCTCTACGTCGTCGTCAACCGTCACGGCTGGCGCGATCCGCGCAGCGGGCTGTCCCAGACCTGGGGCCGGCTCCGGGCCAGGACGACCTAGTCCCAGGTGTGGACCGGCTCGTTGGCGTGCATCCGCTCGCGATACTCCAGCAGCGTGGCCCGCAACGCGTCGAAGCGCTCCATGTCGGCGCGCTGGTGCATCCGCCGAACGAACCACTCGGCGCCGTTGGTGCCGAGCAGGCAGCGCTGCTCGATGATCCCGAGCAGCCGGTCGTTGGTGGCACTGTCCACGCCCCACGCGGTCAACCCTTCCCGGGCCAGGGGCAGCAGCCGCCGCAGGGTCAGCTCGGTGGCCGAGACCTGACCCACGCCGGGCCAGTAGACCTGCGCGTCGATGCCGTGCTGGGCGGCCACGTGGAAGTTCTCCTCCGCCGCGCTGAAAGACATCTGCGACCACAGGGGCCGCTCGCTCTCGGCGAGGGCCCGCACCAGCCCGAAGTAGAAGGCCGCGTTGGCGACGGTGTCGACGACCGTGGGCCCCGCGGCCAGCACCCGGTTCTCCACGCGCAGGTGCGGCACTCCCCCGGCGATGTCGTAGACCGGACGGTTCCAGCGGTAGATCGTGCCGTTGTGGAGCCGCAGCTCCGAGAGCTGCGGCACGCCGCCGTCCTCGAGCACCGCGAGCGGGTCCTCGTCGTCGGTGATGGGCAGCAGTGCCGGGAAGTAGCGGACGTTCTCCTCGAACAGGTCGAAGACCGAGGTGATCCAGCGCTCCCCGAACCACACTCGCGGCCGCACCCCTTGGGCCTTCAGCTCGTCGGCCCGGGTGTCGGTGGACTGCTCGAACAGCGGGATCCTGGTCTCACGCCACAGCTCGTGGCCGAGGAGGTACGGCGAGTTCGCGCACAGGGCCAGCTGGATCGCGCTGATCGCCTGGGAGGCGTTCCAGTACTCCGCGAAGCTGTCCGGCGAGGTCTGCACGTGGAACTGGGTGCTGGTGCAAGCGGCCTCGGGCACGATCGAGTCGGTGGTGGTCTCGAGCCGGTCGACGTTGCCGATGCCTGCGATCTGGATGGAGATGTCCTCGCCGCGGGCGTTGAGGATCTGCTCGCCGAGCAGCTTGTAGCGGGGGTTCGGGCTGATGCTCTCCGCGCTCATGTGGTCGGCGGCGAGGGTGGGCAGGATCCCGATCATGACCAGGTGGGCGCCGACCTCGGCCGACGCGGCCTCCGCGCTGTTGAGGCTGCGCCGCAACAGTCTCCTCGAAGGTCTCGAGGCCGCCCTCTCGCAGCTTGACCGGCGGCACGTTGATCTCGATGTTGAACAGGCCCAGCTCGGTCTGGAACGCCGGATCGGCGATGGCGGCCAGCGCCTCGGTGTTCTTCAGCGCCGGGTCGCCGCGGTCGTCGACCAGGTTGAGCTCGACCTCGAGCCCGGTCATCGGGTCGTCGGTGTCGAACCTGGCCTCGCGCAGCATCCGGGCGAAGACGTCGAGGCAGCGCCTGACCTTCTCGCGGTAGCGGGTCCGGTCGGCCCGGGAGAACTCTTGTGCCTCCACCTCTTCGCCCATGACCGGACCCTAGTGTCCTGTCGCCGCGTCTGGGGAGGGGCCGAAGGCCCCCACCGTCCGGGCCAGGACGTCGTCGACGACCCCCTCGATCGAGCCGGTGCGCTCGTAGGCCGCCCGCTGCCGGCTCGCGCCGGTGCCTCCGAGCACCCGCTCGAGGCCCGTCGGCGACGCGCTCGAAGTCACCGGCCGCCTCGAGCCGCTCGCCCACGAGGTCGACCAGGAGACCCAGCACCTCTCGGGCGGGTCGCAACTCGTGGTCGACAGGGTGGACCAGGTCGTCGGCCAGCCCGTGACGCGCCGCCCGCCAGCGGGCGGCGCGCAGCTCCTCGGACCGCCATTCGGGGGCTGCGACGGCCGTCGGCGGACTGCGCCGCCGCGGTCTCGACGAGCCCCCGCACCAGAGCAACGAGCAAGCCGACGTCGTCGACCTCGCTCACGACGTCGAGGATCCGCACCTCCAGCGTGGGCTGGCCGGTGGACAGACGGGCATCGAAGTAGAGCATCCCGGTGTCACGCGCGGCGCCGCTCGCCAGCATCCGCTCGCAGGTGCGGCGGTAGCCGGCCACCGACCCGAACGCCTGGGTCGGCCCGGCACTCGGCCAGGTCGACCACTGCTGGGTGCGCCACGAGGCGTAGCCCGTGTCGGCGCCGTCGGCAAAGGGGGAGTTCGCGCTCACCGCGAGCAGCACCGGCAGCCATGGCGCGATCCGGTCGAGGCACCCGACGCCCTCCTCGTCGGAGTCGATGGCCACGTGCACGTGCATCCCGCAGGTGCTCCCGAGCTTGGCCACCGCGCCGAAGGCCTCCACCATGTCGCGGTAGCGGTCGTCGGCGCTGACTTCCGGGTCGTCGACCCCCATCGGGATCGTGGCGCAGGCGGCCACCGCCAGGTCACGCGCGGCCGCGGCTCCGGCGGCCCGGCGCCGGCCCTCGACGACCTGCGCGACCACGTCGTCGACGGCGTGCGTGGGCTCGGTGCGGGTCTCGAGCTGGTGGCGGAACAGCTCCTGGCCGAGCCCCGCGTCGCCGTGCTGGTCGGCGTACGCCCTGAGCACCTCGGGGGCGCGCGAGGTCACGGCCCGCGTCGACGGGTCGACGACCAGCAGCTCCTCCTCGACGCCGACGGTCCTGGTGTCCACGGGGAGGAGGTACCCAGCGGAGTTTCACTCCCGGGCCCACCGGGCAGGTTGGCGGCAACCACCGACGAACGAGGTTCCGATGCCGACCGGGTACGAACAGCTCGACGCCCAGCTCGACAGAGTCATCGAGGCGGCGATCAACGCCTCCATGAGAGAGCAGGGGTTCGGGGACGGGACCTGCGCGGAGGGCGAGTTCCGCGACACCGTCAACCTGATGCACGACCCGGACGTCGGCGGTGAGTTCAACCCCGTCCAGTTCATCCTCACCTACCCGGTAGGCGAGTGGCTGGTGACCGACGGGGTCAACCGGGTGCCCTTCGCGCAGACCAGCTGGGCGAGCAGCGGCTACCAGCCCCCGTTCATCGGCGTCGGCCTGTTCAACATGGTCCGCGGCGCGATCCACGGCGCCTTCGCCAACTGGATGGGGCTGCCGGACCCGGACAGCTTCGCCGGACCGATCAGCACCCTCGGTGACGTCGCGCACACCCTCAACGTCGGCGGTCCGTTCATCGACGGGGAGGGCGCCGAGTCGCAGATCGACGGCAGCGGCAACGTCGAGCTCGACATCCACGTCAGCTACGTCGGCAAGGAGCTGGCTCAGTACAACGGCCACATGATCGACACCTTCGATGCCAACTACGCCAGCCGAGTGCGTCCCACGATCACCGGCCAGTACGTCGTGACGTGCGTCCTGGGGACGCTGATGATCGGTGAGCAGAAGGTCTGGGAGCACACCCGCGAGGACGTCTACCAGCTCGCTCTCGACGCCGAGGCCGGCTTCAACGACCTGGCCAACCGGCGCGGCTCGGTCAGCCTCAAGCAGCTCCTCAAGGTGGCCGGCACCGCGTCGAGCGTCGCCGGGCTGTTCCTGAGCGGCACCCCGGCGGGCCCGGCGATCGGCCTCAGCGGCAAGGTGATCGAGATCATCGGCTCGTTCACACCAGAGACGCCGTCCCGGGTCGAGGTCGGGCTCTCAGGCGGGTCGGTCGACGACGTGGTCGCCACCCTGCAGGACAGCCTCGACACCATCAACAAGACCCTCACCGCCGAGGAGGAGGCGCTGCACTGGTGCGGATTCAAGGCCGGAGGCGTGATCCGGAAGAACCCCGGCCAGTTCGACATCGCTCGTCCTGGCGAGTTCCTCCAGAACAACAAGGGCGAGTACTTCAAGGACGGCGAGAACCTCAAGGTGCTGATCCCGCACCTGCGGGAGATCGCGGCGAGGTTCGCCCTCATCGGCGGCATCCAGCACCACGCGGCCAAGCAGCTCGACTCGACCATCGGCGAGAGCCGGTGGTCGCGGTGGTCGTCACTGGGCTGGAGCCCCAACGGGCACTACAACGCCTACGACGACCTCAACGGAGAGCTGGACACCGTGCTCACCAGCTCGGCGAAGGAGCTCAAGGAGGTGGCCGAGCGGCTGGTGCAGGTGTCCCACGACTTCGAGGCGACCGAGGAGCAGGTGGCGCAGGAGCTGCAGCAGCTGGTGAAGCAGGTGAAGTCGGAGCTGCCGGCCTACTGAGCCGGGGCTGAGCCGGGTCATCCCGCCTCCGCGCGTGCCCATGCCGACGGCGGCACCGCGTGGGTGAGCATGTCGGCGACCAGCCCGGCCAGGGTGTTGTCGGGATCGACCGCCTGGCTACGGTCGACGGCGCACCACGCCAGGGCGCCGTGGCCAGACAGCCACGCGGCGAGCCCCAGCACCGCGGCCGGCGCCGCGACCAGGTCGTCGGGGGCGCGCTGGACGGCGTCGGTCCAGAGCCGCACGTGCTGTCCGGCGAGGTCGCGGGAGATGGCGGCCCAGGCCGCGTCGCGCCCCTCTGCCTCGAGCAGCCCCAGCAGCACCCGGGCCAGCTCGACGGTCGAGAACCGTCCCGCCTCGAGCCGGAGGTCGACCAGGTCGGCGATCTCCCCCGGAGGGCTGGGCACCGCCCTGCGCACCGCGTGTGCGACCTCGCGGACGGCGTCCGGGGCTGGGCCGCAGGGCGGCCTCCAGCTCGGCGCGCGAGCCGTGGACGACGATCCCCTCGGCCACCGCCTGCGCCCGGAAGAGGTGGCCGCCGACGTCGTAGGGGACGCCGGACGCCGGTGCGCCCGGTCGGCCGGGCGCGAACCACCGGCCGTCGTGGGCGCGGAGCAGCTCGACGACGTCGATGCCGGCCCGGGCGAACGCACGCCGCAGCCGCCGCACCACCGTCCTGGAGACTGGCCCGTCGTCGGCGTAGACGACGAGCACGACACTGGTCACGCCGTGCTGGAGAGCAGGCTCGAGCAGCAGCTCGACGGCCTCGTCGACCAGGGTGGGTGGCGGCAGATCGACGCGCGCATGGAAGGTCTCCGTGCCTCCGAAGGTGAGCATCACGACGGACTCGCAGGGCTCGAAGCCCAGGACGACGGGCGCGATGGCCAGGACGTCCTCGGGCGTGCGCGCGGTGAAGGGGGTGGTCCGGCGCGCCGGACTCGTGGGAGTGGTCATGTGGTCGACACTCCCCAGCACGGGCGACGGTGCGGGCCCGAAACGGGGCGGCCTGTGGAAGACTGACCCGGGCGGCGTGGTTGTGGACAGTAAGTGGACGGCCAGCGTCAAACAGCAGCGTCCACGGCGGGAGGTACGTTGCCGCCGTGCGCGCCCACGCCTCGGTCCTCCACCTGGACCTGGACGCGTTCTTCGCCGCGGTGGAGCAGCGCGACAAGCCCTCGCTGCGCGGCAAGCCCGTCGTGGTCGGTGGGGTCGGCGGTCGCGGTGTGGTCGCCACGGCGTCCTACGAGGCGCGCAAGTACGGCGTCCGGTCCGCGATGTCGACCCGCGAGGCCCGGGCGCGGTGCCCGCACGCGGCGTTCCTGACCGGCCGGTTCGACGCCTACCGTGACGCCAGCGCGATCGTGATGGGGCTGCTGCGCGCCGTCTCGCCGCTGGTCGAGCCGCTGAGCCTGGACGAGGCGTTCGTCGACCTCGCGGCCGCCGACCTCGACGACCTCGAGGTGCCGACCGTGACGGCGTTCGCCGACGAGCTCCGGGCCAGGGTGACGGAGGCAACCGGCGGGCTCACAGCGTCGGTCGGGATCGGGAGCTCGAAGTTCATCGCGAAGGTCGCCAGCGACCTCGACAAGCCGGACGGGCTGGTCGTCGTGGCGCCCGGCACCGAGCAGGAGCTGCTCCGCCCGATGAGCGTCACCGTCATCCCCGGGGTGGGACCGGCCACCGCCGAGCGGCTCCGCAGGGTGGGCATCCACACGGTGGCCGAGCTGGAGTCCGTCGGCCTCGACGAGCTGGTCCGGCTGGTCGGCAAGGCCCACGGCGCCGGCCTCTACGCGCTGGCCCGCGCGGACGACGACCGGCCGGTCGAGCCGGAGCGGGAGACCAAGTCGGTCAGCTCCGAGGGCACCTACGACACCGACCTGACGGACCGCTCGCTCATGGAGCACCTGCTGACCCGGCAGGCCAACGACGTCGCGACCCGGCTGCGCAAGCACGGCCTGTCCGGGCGGACGGTCACCATCAAGGTGCGGCTGCACGACTTCACGACCCTCAACCGCTCGACCACCCTCACCTCGCCCACCGACAGCGGCGCCACGGTGGCCCGCCTGGCGCGCGGGCTGCTGGCCGACCTCGACACCTCCGGCGGCGTCCGGCTGCTCGGAGTCGGCGTCTCCGGGCTGGCCGACTGGATCCAGGAGGACCTGTTCGGCGAGACCGAGGAGGAGGACGAGCCGGCGCCACCGGAGGTCGAGGTGACCCGCGCCCGCGACCGGCCCGGCTGGTCGCCGGGGATGGACGTCGTCCACGACGAGCTCGGCCGCGGATGGGTGTGGGGCTCGGGCCGCGGGGTCGTGACGGTCCGCTTCGAGACCGCGGACACCCCGGCCGGTCCGGTGCGGTCCTACGCCGTCGACGATCCGGCCCTCCACCCCTGGCGGCCCGAGAGGCCGGCCGCGGAGGGCTGACATCAGGCGCCGCGGGCCGCCAGCACCCGCTGGAGAGCGGTCAGCCCCCGCGACGAGTGGCTCTTGACCGTGCCGGTGCTGATCGCGAGCTCGCGGGCGGTCTCCTCGACCGACAGGCCCAGCCAGTGGCGCAGCACCACGGTCTTGCGCTGCATCTGCGGCAGCGCCTGCAGCGCCTCGAACAGGGCGGAGCGCTCCTCGACCGGCAGTCCTCCGGACGCGGCCCGGTCGTGCCCCTCGAGACCGGACCGCTCGCGGCGCCACGGACGCCGGCGCTCGTCGATGTCGGCGCGCACGATGATCCGCCGGACGTAGGCGTCGGGCTCGACGTCGGCCCGCAGCCGCGGCCAGGCCAGGTAGAGCTTGGTCAGCGCGGTCTGGAGGACGTCGTCGGCGCGGTGCCAGTCGCCGCAGACCGCGTAGGCGATCCGCCGCAGGTGGGCCTGTCGGGCGGCGACGTACTCGACGTACGCCGCGTCTCGGTCGTCCGCCCCTCGGCTCACCGCAGCCCCTCTCCCGAGCCTGCCTGGCTGCGCACGTGCTCGACGAACGCCGCGAACGTCGGCTCGGTCGAGGACCTCCGCGTCCACCGGGATCACCTCGGCGTCCGGTCCATGCCCGCGCACGACCGCGAACCACGTCCTGCCGTCGCGGCGCACCTCGACCATCCGGTCGCCGTCGGACGTGTAGCCCCCGATGGCCGGAGCAGGCCGAGTCTCCACCACGACGGCCCCCGGCCCCGGCTGCACCCGGTCCTCATCGTCGACCGTGACCAGGGGCGGCGTCCTGGCGCCCCCCTGCAGCTCCACCATGCTGGCCAGCCAGTCCTCGAACCGGCTGTAGCCCTTGCCCGGGTCGTCCGCGCTGCCCGAGCCACCGAACGCGTTGGGGAGCGGGTGGCCCTGCGCGTCCTCCGCGTGCTCGTGCGTGAGCAGCAGCCAGCGCGTGTGCTCGCCGTCGGTCGCGACCACGCCGACCGAGGCCTCGGGCGGCTGGAACCCCATCGGCTCCTCGACCCGCTGGGTGATCTCCCAGCCGTCCTTGACGATCAGCTGACCGTTCGATCCGTAGCTCACCGGGAACGCGGAGCTCACCTGTCGCTGCTCGACGCGGTGGGCCTGCTGCTGTGCTTTCCGGCTCAGCCGCTCCAGTGCGGCCTGCCGCTCGGACGTCGTCAGGGTGGCGCCCTGGGACGGGCCGGTAGACGGCGCTGCCGACGTGCCGCTGGTCGCCAGAGGCAGCGGGAGGCCGTCCGCGTCCGCGTGCCCACCCACCGCCCCGGACAGCGCAGCGCCCAGCCCGACGACGGCGACGACCGCCGCTGTCGTGCCGGCGATGCCTGCCCGGTGTCGCCGGCGAAGGGCCTGCCGACCCGCGGTGAGCCGCTCGGCCGGGCTCGGCAGGCCGTCAGGTCCGGCCCCGAAACTGCTGTCGAGCAGATCCGCGAGCTCGAGGTCGACGTCGCCATCGCTCATGCCACCAGTCATGCCACCCATACGGATCGTCCGTCCGATCGGTTGTCCCGCCCCGACCCTGACCTAAATGCATCGCGGTCCGCACCCCTCGCGGCCTACCGTCGTCGCTCGTGGACATTGTCGAGCTCGACGCGGCTGCTCTCGCCGACGACGCGGTGATGCGGGACTGGTACGACCTCTCACGTCGAGCCGAGCTGCTCGGCCGTGAGCAGGCCCCGTTCTGGACGTTCGAGGAGTTCCTCGGTGGCTTCCGGTCCGAGGACAGCGGCGAGCGGCAGCAGCTGTTCGCGGCCTACGACGGCGGCCGGATGATCGCCGCCGGCGTGCTGTGGTCGTTCCTCCTCGACAACACCGACAAGGCATGGTTCGGCCTCGATGTCGACGTGCCCGAGCGTCGGCGGGGTGTGGGGCGCGCGATGCTGGAGCGGATCGAGCAGGTCGCCAAGGACGACGGGCGAGAGCTGCTCCTCACCGACACCAAGCTCCCCTTCGACGAGCGTGAGACACACGGCTACCGCCAGTTCGCCAGGGTCTGCGGCTACGAGCTCTCCAACTACGAGGTCGTCCGTCACCTGCCCCTCCCGGTGCCCGAAGCGCGGATCCAGGAGTGGGTCGACGAGGCCGCCCCGCGACACGAGGGCTACCGGCTCGAGACCTTCGTCGGCGCCGTGCCCGACGACCTCGTGGAGCCGCTCTGCGCGCTCATGGGCCAGCTCCCGGTCGACGCGCCCACCGGTGCCGTCGACTTCGAGGAGGAGGTCATCACGCCCGATAGGTACGCCGAGAACGTCGCCACCGTCCATGCCATGGGCAGGGAGCGCTACGAGACGCTCGCGCTCACCCCCGACGGGCAGGTGGTCGCGCAGTCGACCCTCGCCGTGCCCCTCACCGGCAGCACCACCGCCTTCCAGTGGGGCACGTTCGTGCACCGCGAGCACCGTGGGCACAAGCTGGGCCTGGCGACGAAGGCCGTGAACCTGCGCGCCGCACAGGCCGCCCGCGACGACCTCACCCTGGTCACGACGCAGAACGCCGAGACCAACGGCTACATGGTCGCCATCAACGAGCAGATGGGCTTCGAGCCGGTCGAGGTGTCCACCGAGCTCGTCAAGAGGCTCTGAGGGCGTGATACCCGCCATGGTGGATGCCGGCGTCGTCCAGGGCGTGCGATGGCAAGGCGGCGGTGCGACGGCAGACTGGGCGTCTTCCGAGCATCGGTGGCGCAGCCGGCGTGCGTGCTGGGCGGCGCTGGCGCCGCCAGGATGGGTGTCACGCCCTCACAAACCGAAGCTGCTGACCGGGCCGTAACTGCCCGCACTGCCAGAGGTCGTCGGGGTGGACGACCGCGAGGACCGGGTAGCCGCCGGTCGGCGGGTGGTCGGCGAGGAGCACCACGGGCTGCCCGACCGGAGGCACCTGGACCGCGCCGAGCACCATGCCCTCGCTCGGCAGCTCGTCGTCGCGGACCCGGCGGGGGCTTCGCCCTCCAGCCGGAGCCCGACCCGGTTGGACGCCTCCCCCACGGTGAACGGGGCGGCGCACAGCCGCTCGAGCGCGTCAGGGGCGAACCAGTCCGCCCGCGGCCCGCGCGTGACCCGCAGCGGTCCCGGACGGGGCGGCCGTGGCGTGTCCAGCGGAGCGGGCGGACCCGCCGCGACGCCGACCGGAAGAGTGGCGCCGTCCTCGACCCGGGGCGGACCCACCCAGGCCAGGGTGTCCGTCGACCGGGAGCCGAGCACGGGCGCGACGTCGACACCTCCCGCGACCGCGACGTAGGAACGCACCCCCGCGACCGGCGTGCCGAGCAGGAGGCGCCCTCCGGCGGGCAGCCACTCGGCCCGGTCGCAGCCGCGCCCGGCGCCGTCGACGTCGACCGGCGTCCGGCCCCGGTCACCGCCACCCAGACGCCCGCGTCGGACGTCAGCTCCAGCCCGCCCCAGGTCACCTCGAGCAGCGCGGCGTCGGGGCTGTTGCCGACCAGCCGGTTGGCGAGCTCGCGGCCGGCCGGTCCAGCGGTCCGGCGCGGGGCACGCCGAGGTGCGCGAGGCCCGTGCGGCCGCGGTCCTGGACGGTGGTCAGCGCGCCGGCCTGCTCGACGGTCGAGGGTCATGCGGACACGAACCTGACCCGGGTGCCGGGCGCGAGCAGGGCCGGGTCGCTGCGGTCGGGGTCCCAGAGGGTCAGCCTCGGTGTGGCCCAGCAGCCGCCAGCCGCCCGGGGACTCCGAGGGGTAGACCCCGCACCACGACCCGGCCAGCCCGACCGACCCGACGGGGACGCGGCGGCGCGGGCTGTCGAGCCGAGGAACGGCGTACTCCTCGGGCAGCCCGGCGAGATAGGCGAACCCGGGGGCGAACCCGCAGAACGCCGAGACGAACTCGATGTCGCCGTGGCGAGCGACCACGCCGTCGACGTCGGTCCCCCACCGCTCGGCCACGTCGTCGAGGTCGGCGCCGTCGTAGACCACGGGCACCTCGACGAGGGCACCCGCCGCGTCGCTCTCGGCCGGGGTCCAGCGCCCAGCAGGGCGGCCAGCGTCCCCACGTCCGGCACGCCGTCGAACAGCACCGTGCGGGCGCCCGGGACGATCTCCTCGACGTCCACCCGCGCGGCGCGGGCATATGCCGCCAGCGAGCGGGCGGCCGCGCTGTCGGCCACCTCGGCGAGCACGGCGCGCGACCCGACGGTGCGCAGCCGGACGTGATCCACGGGTCCAGTGTGGCGCGAGACGTGGTTGTTACGGGGCCGACACAGAGTTCACCGAGAGATGGGCCACAGTTGGCCCTGTCGGTTTGCCATCCGCCATCCGCGATTGGCCAGAGTGATGCGTGGACGGGGCCTCGGCCTCAGCCGGTCACCCGGCAAAGGGTGAGGGCCCTCTTTAGAAGGTATGAGCATCTAAAAGGGCCCTCGGCTTTGAGGCGGAAGTGGTGACGCCCACCTCGACCGAACCGGCCCTCCGACCCCGCCGTCCCCGTCACCGGGCCGACGCCGCGAGTTGCCTCGCGGTGTGGATCTTCGTGCTTGTCCGGCCCCGATCTCCCACCGGCAAGCCGGTGGTCGACCAGAGTTTTGAAGGTCACCTGGTGGTATGAGCACCAAGAGGCCCTCGGGTCGAGGTGGTGATGACGCCCACCTCGTCCGGCCAGCTCCTCCGTCTCCCGCCGCCCCCGTCATCGGGCCGGCGCCGCGAGTTGCCCCGCGGTGTGGAGCTTTCGTTGCTGTCCGGGTTTCCTTCCCACCTCCGGCAGAGCCGGCTGCGGTCCGGATCCAGCTCACCTCCGGCCGAAGCCTTCGATGACCCGGGGCTCCCCTGCCGCCTCCGGCGAACCGGCTGCACCTGGGACCCGATCCGACGTCCGGCAGAACCGGCCGCTTCTCGGGGTTCCCGACTCCCCCACGGCGAACCGTCGGCGACTCGGGACCCGCGCCCCCTCCGGCAAGCCGGCTGGGACTCGGTCCCCGCTCTGGCACCGGCAGGGCCGGTCCCGGAGCGGAAGTCAGGGGTGAGGGCCTCTCGATGGTATGAGCACCAAGAGGCCCTCGAGTTGAGGAGGCTGGGTGACGCCCCCCTCGACCTGCCGGCTCTCCGACCCCGCCGTCCCCGTCACCGGGCCGACGCCGCGAGTTGCCTCGCAGTGCGGATCTTCGCTCCTGCCTGATCCCCGATCTCCCTGCTGTCCAGCCTTTCGGCCGGAGCCGCTGGTTGGATCGGTGGGAGAGTTCTATGCCCTGCCCGAAGCGGTGCGCAAGGGGTTCGACCAAGAAAGTTCGACATTCTTCTGGTCCCACAGATTGCTCCACAGGACGGCGGGGTACCTCCACAGATTCGACGGCTTCTCCACATGTGGAATCCACCGCTGTGGAGGAGCCGCACGTCACGCCTCGTCCGTCGACCGGCCGCCGCCAGGGGACCGCCGAAGTCAGGTTCCGACGTGTGCAGGACTCCCCCGATCTCGGCCCGATCGTCGCGCCCGTCGTTCCCCCGGCAGCGCAGCGCCGCCCCGTCACCACCGAGCACCACGGCCGCACCCGGGTCGACGACTACGAGTGGCTGCGCGCCAAGGGCTCGCCCGAGGTCACGGCGTACCTCGAGGCGGAGAACGACTACACCCAGGCGCGGACCGCGCACCTCGCCGACCTGCGCCAGGCGATCTTCGACGAGATCAAGGCGCCGGACCCGCGAGACCGACCTGTCCGTGCCGACCCGCAACCGCGGCCACTGGTACTACGGCCGCTCGTTCGAGGGCAAGGAGTACGGCGCCAGCTGCCGGGTCCCGGTCGCCGACCCCGACGACTGGACGCCGCCGAGGCCGGCCGAGGACAGCGCACCCGACCAGCCCGCGCTGCCCGGCGAGGAGCTGGTGCTCGACCTCGACGCGCTGGCCGAGGGCCACGAGTTCTTCTCCCTCGGCGGCTCGAGCGTCAGCCCCGACGGCACGCTGCTCGCCTACTCCACCGACGTGGTCGGCGACGAGCGCTACACGATCCGGGTCCTCGACCTCGGCACCCGCGAGCACCGGCCCGACGAGATCGTCGGGGTCATCGGCGGCGCCACCTGGGACCCGTCCGGCCAGCACCTCTACTACACGACCGTCGACGAGTCGTGGCGCTCCGACAAGATCTGGCGGCACACGCTCGGCGACCGCCCAGGCCGACGACGAGCTCGTCCACCACGAGGAGGACGGCCGGTTCTTCGTCGGCGTCGGCCGCAGCCGCAGCGACCGGTTCGTCATCATCGCCGCCGGCTCGAAGATCACCTCCGAGTACCGCTTCCTGGACGCCGACGACCCCGAGGCGGGCTTCCGCGTCTTCAGCCAGCGCCGCGAGGGGCTGGAGTACTCCCTCGACCACGCGGTCATCGGCGGCGAGGACGTCTTCCTCGTGATGCACAACCACACCGGGCCGGACTTCGAGCTCGGCGACCGCGCCGATCGCGCCCACGGCACCGGAGGACTGGGCGCCGCTGATCCCGCACGACCCCGCCGTCCGGCTGGAGGACGTCGACGCGTTCGCCGGCCACCTCGTCGTGCACCAGCGCAGCGAGGGGCTGACGCAGCTGCGGGTGCTCGAGCTCGGCGCGACTCCGGACGGCAGTGCGCGACGACTACCTCGTCGAGTTCGACCACGAGGTCTACACGGTCGGCTCCGGCGGCAACCCCAGCTTCGCCCAGCCCACGGTCCGGCTCGGCTACACGACGATGGCGGTGCCGTCGTCGATCTACGACTACGACGTCCGCACCCGCGAGCTGACGCTGCTGCGGCGGGCGCCGGTGCTCGGCGGCTACGACCCCGACGACTACGAGGAGCACCGGCTCTGGGCCACCGCCGAGGACGGCGAGCGGGTCCCGATCTCGATCGTGTGCCGGCGCGGCGCTCGCGACGAGACGGCCCGATCCCGACCCTGCTCTACGGCTACGGCGCCTACGAGACCTCGATCGACCCGTACTTCTCGGTCGCCCGGCTCTCCCTGCTCGACCGCGGGGCGGCGTTCGCCATCGCGCACGTGCGCGGCGGCGGCGAGATGGGCCGGCGCTGGTACGACGACGGGAAGCTGCTCACCAAGCAGCACACCTTCTCCGACTTCGTCGCCTGCGGCCGCCACCTCGTCGAGACCGGCTGGACCACGCCGGAGACGCTGGTCGCCGAGGGCGCCAGCGCCGGCGGGCTGCTGATGGGCGCGGTCGCCAACCAGGCGCCGGAGCTGTTCGGCGGCGATCGTGGCCGGGGTGCCGTTCGTCGACAACCTGACGTCGATGCTCGACGCCACGCTGCCCCTGACGGTGACCGAGTACGACGAGTGGGGCAACCCGGAGGCGGACCCGGAGGTCTACGACTACATCGCGTCCTACGCGCCCTACGACAACGTGGCCGCGGCGACGTACCCGCCGATCCTGGCCGAGACCTCGCTCAACGACACCCGGGTGCTCTACGTCGAGCCGGCGAAGTGGGTCGCGAAGCTCCGGGCCACGGCGCTCGAACGGCGCCGACGTGCTGCTGCGGACCGAGATGTCGGCCGGCCACGGAGGTGTCTCCGGGCGGTACAAGTCCTGGCACGACCGGGCCTTCGCGCTGGCCTGGATCCTCGACCGGATGGGGCTCGCGGACGTCGTCCCGGCCCCATCCAGCGGCGCCGCGGCGACGAACTCCTGAGCGGAGCCGTCCGGGCGCCAGTCGGGAGCCCTGAGAAGTCCCTGAGAGTTCTCTCACGGTGCAACTACGCGGGTGCGTCGCACGTCTGTCAGGGACGAAGGGTCCACGTTACCTCGGGAATCCTGAGGGCACCGTGGACGTTGTCAACTATGTGGGGTGACTGCGACGTCCCACGGACCGAAGGAGGGACCCCATGGCGACTCGCACCACGGGTGCCACGCGCGAGATCGAGGGACGCGACAGCGTCGGCCTCTACCTCGACGAGATCGCCCGCAACGCCCTCCTCGACGCCGCGGCCGAGGTCGAGCTGAGCAAGACCATCGAGGCCGGCCTGATGGCCGAGCACCTGCTCCGGGAGGGCCGGGTGGGCCGCAAGAAGGGCGGCGCGCCCATGAACGCCTCCCAGGAGGAGCTCGAGTGGCTCGCCGAGGAGGGGCGCAAGGCGGTCGACACGTTCATCACCGCCAACCTGCGGCTGGTGGTCTCCATCGCCCGCAAGTACGGCCGCGCGCAGATGCCGATGCTCGACCTGATCCAGGAGGGCAACACCGGCCTGATCCGCGCGGTCGAGAAGTTCGACTACACCAAGGGCTACAAGTTCTCGACCTACGCCACGTGGTGGGTCCGCCAGGCCATCACCCGTGGCATCGCGCAGCAGGCGCGCGTCGTCCGCCTCCCGGTGCACGTCGTCGAGGAGCTCAACCAGGTCGGCGGCGCCCGCCGCACCCTGGAGCGCCAGCTGGGCCGCGACCCGGAGCCGGCGGAGATCGCCGTGGAGCTCGGCATGGACGTCGACCGGGTGCTCGACCTGATGGCGTGGGGCCGCGAGCACGTCAGCCTCGACTCCCCCGTCGACGAGGACGGCGACACCTCGCTGGGCGACCTGATGGCCCAGGAGACCTCGCCCGGCCCGGACCTGACCGTGCTCGACGTCGAGTCGCGCGACCGGCTCAACACGCTGGTCGAGCACCTCGACGAGCGCGCCGCCGACATCATCCGCTCGCGCTACGGCCTGACCGACGGCCGCCAGCACAAGCTGGCCGACATCGGCGCCAAGCACGGCATCTCCGCCGAGCGGGTCCGCCAGCTCGAGCGGGAGGCGCTGCAGAAGCTGCGCCGGATCGCCGACCCCGACCTGGCCGCCTGAGAGCGGCTGCCCGGACTGCTGGGACCCGAGACCCAGCGGTCCCACGAGAGCCTCCGCCACGTCGCCGGGGGCTCTCGTCTTGTCGTGCCGCGCAGCCGGCCGGTGGCCAGCAGCCGTCCCACGCACCCGCACCGGGTGATGGCTGCCGCCCGGCAAGCCGGGCAGCGTCGCGAGCAACCCACCGACCCGCACCCTCCCGCACCGGGTGCCGGCGACCGCCCCACGACGCGTCCGCGCAGCGGTCGCCGCACCTCGCCCGGGCTCAGGGTGCCGACCGGCGACCCGGTCCCCGGTGCGCGGGCACACCGACACGCTCGCTCTCGACGAGCGGGTCCGGTGCGGGCCGGCATCGGCCTGCCGCACCCGCGGTCGGGCAGCAGGTCGCGTCGCGAGCAGGCGACCCAGCACGTCGGCGGCGTCCCCTGAGCGCGTCGAGCGACCGCCATCGGGCAAGGCGAACCGCACCGGGTCCGTCGCCGCTGACGATCCGCAGCTGGCGCTCCGAGCCTGCACGGCGGCGACCGCCGCGCGAGCGTCGCGCAGTCAGGTGACCAGCCGGCGAGCTCGGCGTAGACCTCCTCGACCCGGGCGCGGAGGTCGTCGAGGGAGCCGGTGTTGTCGATGACGTACGTCGCGATGGCCAGCCGGTCCTCGCGGGAGGCCTGGGCGGCGATCCGGGACTCGGCCTCCTCGCGGGTCCAGCCGCGGTCGCGCATCATCCGCTCGACCTGCAGCTCGGGCGGGGCGTCGACCACGATGACCGCGTCGAAGGTGGCGGCCCGGCCGGACTCCGCGAGCAGCGGGATGTCGTGGACGACCAGCGCCTCGGGTGGCGCGGCGGCCTCGAGCTCGGCGTACCGCTCGAAGATCAGCGGGTGCGTGATCGCCTCGAGGCGCCGCCGGGCGGCCTCGTCGGAGAACACGATCCGGCCCAGGGCGGCCCGGTCGAGGTCGCCCTCGGGGGTCAGCAGCTCCTGCGCCGAACTCCTCGACCACCTGGGCCAGCCCCGGCGTACCGCGCGCGACCACCTCGCGGGCCAGCGCGTCGCCGTCGATCAGCACGGCGCCCAGCTCGACGAGGATCGCGGCCACGGTGCTCTTGCCCGAGGCGATACCGCCTGTCAGACCGACGCGCACGGTCCAAGTGTCCCGTACCGGAAGCTCGGTCCATGACTCCGCCTGCTCGTCCACCAGCAACGCAACGAGGTGCGGGACACCCGGAGCCTCCCACAGGCCTAGCCTGACCGGGTGGAGTTCGACTCGTTCGTCGTGAGCCTCCTCGTGCTGCGACGACGACGCGCCGGAGTGGGACGAGGAGACGGCCGAGCGCGATGCAGGACGCCCACCTCGACCACCTCGCCACCCTGCACGAGCAGGGCCACCTGCTCGCGGCCGGCCCGCTGGGCCACGACGGCTTCCGCGGGCTCTCGATCCTGCGCGGGCCACCTGGACGTGCTGCGGGCGCTCAAGGAGGCAGACCCGGCCGGTGCGGGCCGGGACCGGTTCGACGTGGTCGTGATGCCCTGGCAGGTGCCGGCCGGAGCCGCGCACTTCAGCCCGACGCGGTTCCCCACTCGGTCGCCGACGTCACGGCGGTGACGGGGCGCTCGCCCCTGGACCAGGCTCAGAGCCCGCAGCGCGTTCTCGGCCGTCGCCCGGCAGACCTCGTCCCACGGGGTCGGAGCCAGGCCGAAGCGTCTCCTCGATGTCGGAGGAGTCGAGGACGTACGGCGCGGTGAACTGGTACTCGGTCTCCCGCAGCTCCCGCAGCAGCGGCACGACGGCGCCGCCGACGGACAGCAGCACGTGCGGCATCGACTTCACCTTGCCGATGGTCCGGCCGACGGACGCGGCGACGTCCTGGAGCACCTCGGTCTGGGTCTTGGCGGGGTTGGTCGGCGCGTGCCAGACCCGGCCCCACGCCGACGGCTCGCCGGCGACACGCGACCAGCGCGCGGGCCATGTCGCGGACGTCGGTGAACGAGTGCGGCTGGTCGGGGCTGCCGAAGACGCGGACGGTCTTCCCCTCCAGCGCGGCGGGCGCGACCCGGGCGATGTGCCCCGTCGCGGTCGAGACCCGCGGGCCCATGTAGTCGGAGCCGCGCACCTCGACGGCCTTGATGCCGGCCGGCGTCGTGCCGCCGCTTGGCCTCGGCCCACATCCCGCCGCGGATCAGTCGCCTTCTTGGTGGTCGCCGCGTCCGGCATGCCCCTCCACCATCGCGCCGTCGACCGGGCCGTAGGGGTAGAGCGCGGCCGCGGTGACCAGCACGGCGCCGCGACGCCTCGGCGGCCTCGAGGAAGGCCGCGGCGACCGGCGGCCAGAACTCCGGCCACACGGTGTACGACGGCGGGTTGACGCAGTTGTAGAGGGCGGCCGCACCCTCGGCCAGCTCGACCAGCCGGCCGGCGTCGGCGACGTCGGCCGCCTCGCGGCGTACGCGCCGGCGATCTCCGGGCCGGTGCCGGACCGGCTGACCAGCACGACGTCCTTGCCCTGCTCGACCAGCAGCTCGGCCGTCGCCAGCCCGACCGGGCCGGCTCCCACCACCACGTGACGCTCGTTCATCTCGACTCCTCAAGTCTGGTGTCCGAAACGAGAGCACCGCTCTCGTTCCTCGACGCTAGACGCATGAGAGGACAAGAATCAAGAGCATTGCTCACATTTGTATGCACCGCTCTCGTTTCGTGCCAGAATGGCCGCCATGCCGTCCGCACCCCGCACCGCCCGCGCCCTGGCCCGCGCCGAGCTGACCCGCGCGATCCTCGACCGCGCGAGCGTCCAGCTGGCCGAGGTCGGGCCCGCCGCCCTCTCGGTGCGGCAGATCGCCCGCGACCTCGAGATGGCCTCGTCGGCGGTCTACCGCTACTTCCCCAGCCGCGACGCGCTGCTGACCGCGCTGCATCATCCAGGCCTTCGACGACCTCGGCCAGGCGGTCGAGGACGGCGACGCCAGCGCGGCCCGCGACGACTTCCGCGGTCGCTGGACCGGTCTCGCCCACGCGCTCCGCACGTGGGCGGTGGCGCACCCGCACGAGTACGCCCTCACCTACGGCTCACCCGTGCCCGGGTACGCCGCCCCCCAGGACACCGATCGAGTCGGGCGACCCGGGTGGCGACCGGGCGCTGCTCGCGCTGGTCCGCGACGCCGAGGACGCCGGCCGCTCCCCCGCCGCCCCGACCCGACCGGCGACCGAGGCCGAGCTGGCCTCGATCGCCCCGGTCCGGTCGTTCGTCGGTGACGAGCTGGGCGAGGCCTACTCGATCCGGGGGCTGATGGCCTGGGCGACGCTGTTCGGCGACATCTCGCTGGAGCTGTTCGGCCACATGTTCAAGGGCGTGCTCGACTACGAGGCGCACTACGCCACGCTGGTCGAGCAGCTCGCCGACGACCTGGGCCTGTAGCCAGCCCTCAGCAGCCGTGGTTGGCCTGGGCGCAGGTGTCGATGCCCCACTGGAGCCGGAAGCGGTAGTGCCGCTGCCGCCGGAGCCGACATCGTACCTCGATCTCGGGCTTCTTCAGCTCGTTGCCGCCGCCGTCGTCGTAGGCGTAGGCCATGTGCCACCAGGTGCGCCCCTGGTCGTCGGTCGCGGTCGTGCCCGGCTCGACGTGGCCGTCGGGGAAGGTGTAGTCCACGTGAAGTCGGCTCGCGCCAGCGCGGCACCACGCCACCGGCCGCGCGGACGGTCTGGTCGGCCGTCGAAGACCGTGCTGACGGCGTAGGTCGCCACTCCTTGAGCACCGGGGTCAGGGGAAGTGGGTGATGGATGGTCGTCCGCCCGCCGAGCTGGTCACAGAGCGACGAACCTGGTCGCCCTTGACCCAGAACGACGACACGTCGTCGACCTGCAGGGCGAGCGCCTGCCCCCTTCAGGACGAACTCCATCTCGCTCCTCGCAGGACCGGTGCCGACCTGGACCGCGTCGTCCGACCCGGGCGGCAGCGTGCCCGCAGTCGCCGGGATCGTGCCGGGGGCGGCCGGGGTCGGCGTGCTGGTCGCCTCGTCCGAAGGCATGGAGCTCGGCACCGCCGGGGTCGGCGTCAGCGTCACCGTGTCGGTGCCGCCGCCGGTGACGGGCAGCCCGTCCGGCTCGGAGCCGCCCGGGTTGATCGCCCAGTAGCCGAGCCCGGCGACGAGAGCGACGGCCGCCGCAGCTCCGGCGGGCACCAGCCAGCGCGGCGCGGTGGAGCGGTGCTCGTGGGCGTGGGCGAGCAGGTCGGCGCGGAGCCGAGCCCGCGCCTCGTCAGGGAGCGGCCGCTCGGGCGGCGGGGTGGGCTCGGTCATCCGTCGTTCTCCTCGGTCAGGTGGGTGAGCCGGGCGCGGGCCCGGGAGAGGCGGGACCGGACGGTCCCGACGGGTACGTCGAGCGCCGCGGCGGCCTGCTCGTAGCTGAGGCCGGACCACGCGACCAGGCCGAGCACCTCGCGCTCGCGGGCCGGCAGGGCCTCGATCCGTGCGAGCACGTCGCGCATCCGGGCCTCTGACCCGAGCCGGTCGGTCACCCGCTCGGCGTGGTCGGGCTCGGCCTCCGGTGCCGGGAGGCTCGTGACCGCCCGGAGGTAGCGGCGTCGCGACCGGCCGGTGTTGCGACAGACGTTGGTCGCGACGCCGCAGAGCCAGGGCAGCGCGGAGCCGTCGTGCAACCGCACCCGCCGCCGGTGCCGCCAGACCTCGAGGAACACCGACGAGGTGGCGTCCTCAGCCTCGGCCCAGTCGGCGAGGTGGCGGAAGCAGTGGTTGTAGATCCGGTCGGCGTAGCGGTCGAACAGCGCAGCCAGCGCGCCGGGGTCGTCGTGGTGCAGCCCGTCCACGAGCTCGCGCTCGTCACTGGCCATCGCCACCGCTCCTCCTTGTCTCACACCCGTACATGTCCGGACGGGCCGACGAGTTCCCTACTGTTTCCCCAATGACCTCGACTCTGGACGAAGGTGACCGGGTCGCCCTGCTCGTGTCGCCGTCGCCGGACTACCTCGACGCGGTCATCGGACTGCTTGCCGCCGGCGTGGTGCCGATCCCGCTGGACCCGCGGCTCACCGCCTTCGAGCGGGAGCGGATCCTCGCCGGCCTCTCCCCCACCCGGCTGGTCACGACGGCCGAAGAGCTCGCCGAGCTTCGGCGGCGTACCCCGACCGCCGCGGGCTGCCGCGCGCCCGGCCCATGCACTGCACGAGCGGCACGACCGGTACGCCGAAGGGCGTGTGGAGCGGGCTGCTGTCGGACGCCGATGCGGCGGCGCTCGTGGCCGAGGAGCGGTCGCTCTGGGGGTTCGCCGACACCGACGTGAACCTGGTGCTCTCCCCGCTCTACCACTCGGCGCCGCTGCGGTTCGCCATGGGCACGGCGCTGGCGGGCGGCCGCGTCGTCCTGCCCGGCCCCTTCGACCCCGCCGTCGGTCACCGCAGCGATCGAGCGGGAGCGGCCGACGACGATGTTCTGCGTGCCGACCCACCTGCAGCGGCTGTTCGCGCACTGGGACGAGGTCGGGACGCCGGACCTCTCGTCGTTCCGGCTGGTCGCGCACGCCGGGGCGCCCTGTCCGGAGGCGGTCAAGCGGCGGCTGCTCGACGACGTTCCCCGAGGGCTCGACCTGGGAGTTCTACGGCTCGACCGAGGGTCAGTTCACCGCCTGCCGCTCCGAGGAGTGGCTCGAGCGACCCGGGACGGTCGGCCGGGCCCGGCCGGGCCGGGTGCTGTCGCACGGACGCCGACGGCACGATCTGGTGCGCGGTCCCGCCGTTCGCCCGGTTCACCTACTTCGGCGACCCGGCAAGACCGCGGCGGCCTGGCGGGAGACGCCGGACGGTCCGGCGTTCACCGTCGGCGACCTCGGCCGGCTCGACGCAGACGGCTACCTCTTCCTCGACGGCCGCCGCGAGGACCTCGTGATCAGCGGCGGCGTCAACGTCTACCCGCTCGAGGTCGAGCAGGCCCTCCTCGAGCACCCGGGCGTCGACGACGTCGCCGTCTACGGCGTCCCGGACGAGCAGTGGGGCCAGCGGGTGTGCGCGGCGTACGTCGGCACGGCGACGCCCGCCGAGCTCGACGCGTTCGTCCGCGAGCGGCTGGCCCCGCCCAAGCGACCCAAGACCTGGCATCCCCAACCCGACCTCCCCCGCACGCTCACGGGGAAGGTGCTGCGGCGAGCTGCCGCGGTAGCGAGGGCCAGCAGTTCCTCGTCAGTCGGCATCGCAGCGAAGTCGCGGTAGCTGATCGCGTGCGCGACGTCCGGCGGAAACAGGCGGTCGTAGTCTGCGTCGAGGTGGGCCTGTCGAGGGAACTCGACGCCACCCGCACGGATGACGACGGGCTCGGCGCTCGCCGAGAGCAGCCCGGCGTCGGGGCCGGTGCGATAGTCGCCGCAGAACAACCACGCGTAGCGCTCGCCCTCCGAGTGGCCGAGCAGGTCGATGCCGCACAGGACGACCCCCCGAGGCTGTCTGCCGATCATCTCCTTGATGACCTTGGGGTCCGCCGCCAGCCGGGCCAGCAGCCCCCGCTGCAGAGGGAACGATGGTGCGTGCTCCGACGCCGTGGTGGACGTCGGCGCGGCCGGAGAGGTCACGGCCGGAGAGGTCGCGGCCGGCTCGGGTGCGGAGGCCTTGTCACCGTCGCAGCCCGCGAGTGCGGCCAGCAGCACCAGCACCCACGCAGACCTCATGCCAGTGGGACGCGGCGCGTGCGGGACCGGTTGTCAGAGCAGCCGCATCGACGGCCAGAGCTCGGCGAGGTCGAGCTCGGGGAACCGTCGCTGGACGGCGTCGTAGACCTGCGCGAAGTGGCGGGCGATCGTGCGCCGGGTGTCCTCGGGGACGGCGGCCCCCTGGGACTTCGGGGAGACGTTGACCTGCCGGCCCGTGTCGGGCTCGTGGTATTCGATGCCCAGGAGGTCGCAGAGGGGCGCGAGCGTCTCGGCGGAGAAGAGCCGCTCGTAGAAGCCGTAGAAGACGTCCTCGCGCGGGAACGCCGCCTCGAGGGCGTCCATGGTGAGGTCGTAGCGGGTGCGGTCGGCGTACATCGGGTGCATGTACATGTGGCTGATCCGGGTCTCGGGGTCCTCGGGAGCCTCGTCGCCGCGGCGACGCATGTCCATCCGCGCCGCCGACCAGATCCGCTCGACCGGGTCGCGGAGGAGGTAGACCGCGACCGGGCGGACGCCGCGTGCGGCGAAGCCGTCGCGGACCATCGTCAGCGCGCTCGGCCGACAGCGCGGCGTAGCCGGGGGTGATGTCGGCGGTGAGCCGGATGTCCGGTGGCTCCAGCAGCCCCGTGAAGTAGTCGAAGTAGGACTCCGGGTCGGTCAGGAACGCCGCCCGCTGGCCGCCCTTCTTCTCGATCCGCTCCCGGGCCAGCCTGCCCGCGGCCAGGTCGAGCGAGTCCCAGACGTGGTACTCCTTGCGAAACCCCGGGTCGCACTGGGGCGAGGCCTCCAGGTAGCGGTGCAGCCAGGCCGTGCCGCCCTTCTGGCAGCCGACGCCGAGGAGGAAGGTGCCGGCCACGGGCAGCAACCCTAGTGTCCTGGCCTTGTTGATCAGTCGGTCAGGCGACGCCGGGCCGGAAGGAGCGGCGGTACTGCTGGGGGCTCACGCCGCGCGAGCGGGTGAAGTGGTGGCGCAGCGTGGCCGCGTTGCCGAAGCCCACCTCGGAGGCGATCCACTCCACCGAGCGGTCGGTCTGCTCGAGCAGCTCCTCGGCGCGCAGCACCCGCCTGCTGGGTGACCCACGAGTGCGGGGTGGCGCCGGTCTCGGCGCGGAAGCGGCGCGCGAAGGTGCGCGGCGACATCAGCGACTTGCGGGCCAGGGTCTCGACGTCGAGGTCCTCGTCGAGGTGGCCGATGATCCACTCCAGCAGCGGCCCGAAGGTCTCGCTGTCGCAGTCGGGCACGGCGCGCTCGATGAACTGGGCCTGTCCGCCGTCGCGGTGCGGCGGCACGACGATCCGGCGGGCCGCGGTCGCGGCCACGCCGGGCGCCGTAGAGGTCGCGCATCAGGTGCAGCGACGCGTCGATGCCGGCCGCCGAGCCGGCGCCGGTGAGGATGTTGCCGTCGTGGCAGTAGAGGACGTCGGGCTTGACCTTGGCCTCGGGGTACAGCTGCTCGAGGAGGCCGGTGTAGCGCCAGTGGGTGGTGCACTCGCGGCCGTCGAGGACGCCGGCCGCGCCGAGCTCGAAGGTGCCGGAGCAGTGCGCGTAGAGGATCGCGCCGCGGTCGTTGGCCGCCCGGATCGCCTCCAGCACGGCGTCGTCGTGCTCGAGGAAGTCGAAGTGGGGCGAGAGGCAGACGAGGTCGGCGTCGGCCGCCGCCTCGAGGCCGCGCTCGACGTAGAGGTCGAAGTCGGAGCGTCCCTTGACCCGGCCGGGCCGCGGCGTGCAGATGCGGAAGTCGAAGACCGGCGCCTGGTCCTCGGGGTGCTCGGGCTCGCCCCACACCTCGACGAGCGAGCCGAGCCCGAACGGCTCGGCGCCGTCCTGGACGATCACGGCGACGGTGTGGACGGGACCCACGGAGGAGGCGAGCTGCGGCATGTCGGCCATCCTGACCGCATGGTTGGCAGAAAATCAATGCAGTGTGGCATTCCTGCCACTCGTGGCAGGAATGAAGCGAGAGCATGATTACTGCCATGACCTTCCTACTGATCCTTCTGGCGGTCGCCGTGCTGCTGAGCACCGAGACCGTGCGCCGCGTCATCACCGACGGCCGGGGCCCGCAGCGGCCACCGGTCTCCCACTTCCAGGACCCCGACTTCATCGCGCCGACCGCGCGTTGAGCGGAGTCACCGCCTCCTCACCACCCACGTAAGACCCGGCAGCGAGAGCTGCCGGGTCTTTCTGTGTCTCGCGGCTGGGTCAGCGGGAGCAGCCGAGCGCATGGCGCGGACCGCCCGGAACGCACACGAGTGCGGCCAGCCCGTGGCTGGCCGCACTCGTGATGGCGGTCCGGTGACCCACCGAGGCCGGTGGGTCAGGGGTCAGCTCGCGCCGCCCGTCAGCTTCTCGCGCAGCGCCTGGAGCGCCTCGTCGGAGGCCAGCGAGCCGCCGCTGTCGGCCTCGCCCTCCTCGTCGGCGTCGCCACCGCTGGAGTAGGACGTGGCCTCGCCGGCCTCGACCTCGGCCTTGGCGGCCTCCTCCTGCTGCTTGAGGTGGGCCTCCCAGCGGGCGTGCGCCTTGGCGTACTGGTCCTCCCAGACCGCACGCTGGTCGTCGTAGCCCTCGAGCCACTCGCCCGTCTCGGGGTCGAAGCCCTCGGGGTAGACGTAGTTGCCCTGCTCGTCGTAGGTCGCGGCCATGCCGTAGAGGGTCGGGTCGAAGTCCTCGACCTCGGCCGCGGCGGCGGTCTCGTTGGCCTGCTTGAGCGACAGCGAGATCCGGCGACGCTCGAGGTCGATGTCGATGATCTTGACCATGACGTCGTCGTTGACCTGGACGACCTGCTCGGGGATCTCCACGTGGCGCTCGGCCAGCTCGGAGATGTGCACCAGGCCCTCGATGCCCTCCTCGACCCGGACGAACGAGCCGAAGGGCACCAGCTTGGTGACCTTGCCCGGCACGATCTGGCCGATCTGGTGGGTGCGGGCGAAGTGCTGCCAGGGGTCCTCCTGGGTCGCCTTGAGCGACAGCGAGACCCGCTCGCGGTCCATGTCGACGTCGAGCACCTCGACGGTGACCTCGTCACCGACGGTCACGACCTCCGAGGGGTGGTCGATGTGCTTCCACGACAGCTCGGAGACGTGCACCAGACCGTCGACGCCGCCGAGGTCCACGAACGCACCGAAGTTGACGATCGAGGAGACGACGCCCTTGCGGATCTGGCCCTTCTGGAGCTGGGTCAGGAAGCCGTGGCGCACCTCGGACTGGGTCTGCTCGAGCCAGGCGCGGCGCGAGAGGACGACGTTGTTGCGGTTCTTGTCGAGCTCGATGATCTTCGCCTCGAGCGTCTGGCCGACGTAGGGCTGCAGGTCGCGGACGCGACGCATCTCGACGAGGGAGGCGGGCAGGAAGCCGCGCAGCCCGATGTCGAGGATGAGGCCACCCTTGACCACCTCGATGACGGTGCCCTCGACGACGCCGTCCTCCTCCTTGACCTGCTCGATCGTGCCCCAGGCGCGTTCGTACTGGGCGCGCTTCTTGGAGAGGATCAGCCGGCCTTCCTTGTCCTCCTTCTGGAGGACCAGGGCCTCGACCTTGTCGCCGACGGAGACGACCTCGTTGGGGTCGACGTCGTGCTTGATCGAGAGCTCGCGCGAGGGGATGACACCCTCGGTCTTGTAGCCGATGTCGAGCAGCACCTCGTCGCGGTCGACCTTGACGATCGTGCCCTCCACGATGTCGCCATCGTTGAAGTACTTGATGGTCGCGTCGATGGCGGCGAGGAAGTCTTCTTCGGACCCGATGTCGTTGACGGCCACCTGGGGCGCGTCGTAGTCCGGAAGAATGGAGATCGTGGCTGTCATGAGGTAGGTGAGTCCTTGGGTGGGCAGATGTCGTGTGGGCGCGCGGAGAGGTCCGTTTCACTACCGACTGGTTGCGGCGCCGGCACCACAGCGGGGCCGGCATCAATAGCGAGCTGAAGAGTCCACTCCGTCCGGGACGCAGGCAGACTTCTACGCAATAGAACAGACTACGCCGCGCCCGGTGAGCGAGTCCAACCACGGACGCCCGGAACTGAGTGGCCCGCGCGGGGCACGATAGCGTTCCCCGATCCCCGGTGGCCCCTTGTGCCCCACGACCAGGTCCGATGAGGCGACGATGAGCAGCCCAGAGCACGAGGCCGACCTCGACAGCGACCTCGATGTGGTCGTCGTCGGTGGCTGCGGCCACGTCGGCCTCCCCCTGGCCGTGGCGCTGGCTTCGCGCGGCAGCCGGGTCGGGATCTACGACATCGACCAGGATGCGGTGGCCGCGGTCTCCCGCGGCGTGCTCCGGTTCCGCGAGGACGGCCTCCAGGCGCTGCTCGACGAGGCTCTGGAGAAGGAGCGGCTCGTCGTGTCCACCGACCCCGCCACCATCGCTCGCGGGGATGTCGTCGTCGTGGTGGTCGGCACGCCCGTGGACCAGCACCTCAACCCCGACCCGCAGCAGGTGGGACGGGCCATCGAGGGCGTGATCGGTCACTACCGGGAGGGGCAGCTGGTCGTGCTGCGCAGCACGGTCTACCCGGGAGTCACCCAGAACGTCGAGCGGCTGTTCGCGCGGCACGGTGTGGCCGTCGACGTCTCGTTCTGCCCCGAGCGGATCGCCGAGGGCCGCGCGATGACCGAGCTGTTCACCCTGCCCCAGATCGTCTCCGGGCGGACGCCGGGGGTCCGGGCGCGTGCGGCGCGGCTGTTCGGCACCCTGACCGACGACATCGTCGAGCTCGAGCCGGAGGAGGCCGAGCTGGCCAAGCTGTTCACCAACAGCTGGCGCTACCTGAAGTTCGCGGCGGCCAACCAGTTCTACGTCATGGCCAACGACCACGGCCTCGACTTCGAGCGGATCCGCCGGGCCGTCACCCACGAGTACCCCCGCGCCGCGGACCTGCCGGGGGCCGGCTTCGCGGCCGGGCCGTGCCTGCTCAAGGACACGATGCAGCTGGCGGCGTTCACCGACAACTCCTTCGTCCTCGGCCACTCCGCGATGCTGGTCAATGAGGGACTGCCTCTCTACCTGGTCACCCGGCTCGAGGCGCGACGCGACCTGGCCACCTCGGTGGTCGGCCTGCTCGGGATGGCCTTCAAGGGCGAGAGCGACGACATCCGGTCCAGCCTGTCCTACAAGCTGCGCCGCATCCTCGAGTTCCGCGCCGCCGAGGTGCTCACGCACGACCCCTACGTCACGACCGACCCGCGCCTCCTCCCCCTCGACGAGGTCGTGGCCCGGGCCGACGTCCTGATCATCGGCGCACCGCACGACGCCTACCGCACGCTGCGCACCGTCGCTCCGACCACCGAGGTCGTCGACATCTGGAACCTGCTGGGCGAGGGGACCAAAGCATGATCACCCCACGAAATTCTGAGAGGAGGGCGCTTCGCGCGGAGCTCACGATTCCGCGGGGGCCCCGAAAAGCATGACACTGGCAGTGACCGTCGTGATCCCGGCGAGGAACGAGGGCGAGAACATCGTCCCGGTCCTCGACCGCATCTTCGAGGCCGTGACCACCGAGTGCCACGTGCTGGTGGTCGTCGACTCGCGCGAGGACACCACGGTGCCGGTGATCGAGGCCCACGCCGACAAGGAGCCGCGGCTCCAGCTCGGGATCAACACCTACGGCCGCGGACCGGCCAACGCGATCCGGTTCGGCATCGACCAGGTGGTCACTCCGGTCGTCGTCGTGACGATGGCCGACGGCAGCGACGACCCGCGGCAGATCGACGCTCTGGCCCGCCTGGTCGAGCGTGGCGTCGTGATCGCGGCGGCCTCCCGCTACTCCGGCGGGGGCCAGCAGGTCGGCGGCCCGATGCTCAAGTCCGTGATGTCCCGCTCCGCCGGCCGCTCGCTGGCGACCCTGGCCCGGGTCGGCACCCGTGATGCCACCAACTCCTTCAAGGCCTACTCGACCGACTTCGTGCGCGAGGTCGGCATCCACAGCCGGAGCGGTTTCGAGATCGGCCTGGAGCTCACCGCCAAGGCGCGACGGCTGCGGCGGCCGGTCGCCGAGCTCTCCACGATCTGGCTGGAGCGGCACGTCGGCGAGTCCAGCTTCGACCTCAGGGCGTGGGTGCCGAAGTACCTGCGCTGGTATCGCTTCGCCTTCGGCCCCGAGCTGAGCCTCGAGCAGGTCACCCGCGAGGCGGAGCGCATCGCGAAGGCCAACAACCCCGACCCTGGAGCGATCCGTGGCTGAACCGCAACGCGTCCTGGTCACCGGTTCGGCCGGCTTCATCGGCGGCTACGTCGTCGAGGAGCTGCTCCGTCGGGGATACGCCGTGCGCGGCCTCGACGACTACTCGAAGTACGGTCCGGTCGAGAAGTCCTACGACAACCACCCGGCCTACGACTTCACCGAGGGCGACGCCCGCGACGTCGACCTGGTCACCCGCCTCCTGGCCGACTGCGACCACATGATCGCGGGCGCGGCCCTGATCGGCGGGATCTCCTACTTCCACGCCTACCCTTACGACCTGCTCGCCACCAACGAGCGGATCATGGCCGCCCAGTGCGACGCCGCGATCGCCGCACGCCGCGCCGGCCGGCTGCGCAGGGTCACCTACCTGTCCAGCTCGATGGTCTTCGAGTCCACCGACCACTGGCCATCGGTCGAGGGTGACGAGCGAATGATCCCGCCGCCCCTGTCGTCGTACGGCTTCCAGAAGCTGGCCGTCGAGTACTTCGCCAGGGCGGCCTGGGACCAGTACCAGCTCCCCTACACGATCGTGCGGCCCTTCAACTGCGTCGGCATCGGCGAGGGACGGGCGCTCGGTGACGTCGAGGTCAGCTCGGGCAACATCAAGCTCGCGATGAGCCATGTCGTGCCGGACCTGGTGCAGAAGGTGGTCAAGGGCCAGGACCCCCTGCACATCCTCGGCGCCGGCGACCAGGTCCGGCACTACACCTACGGCGGCGACCTGGCGGTGGGCGTCGTGGAGTGCATGACCCAGGAGGCCGCCCACAACGAGGACTTCAACATCTCGACCGATCGCTCCACCACCGTCCGCGAGCTGGCCGAGGTGATCTGGCGCAAGGTCAAGGGCGAGCAGCCGCTGACGCTGGTGTCGGACCCCGCCTTCGAGCACGACGTCCAGCGGCGCGTCCCCGACGTCACCAAGGCTCGCGAGGTGCTCGGCATCGAGTGCCCGACCTCCCTCGAGGTGATGCTCGACGAGGTGGTCCCGTGGGTGACCCAGGCCGTCCACGACGGCAAGATCTGAGCCGGGAGCTCACTCCGGCAAGGGTGCCCCCGGATCGCACTCGCGGGCGATGGCGCGCAGCAGCCGGTCCGCTCGCGCGGCCACCGGGTTGGCGGCGCGGCGGGCGGCGAGGTCGACGAGGGCCCACAGGTCCGCGGCCCGGGCCAGGGCCAGCGCCTCCTCCGTCGGGGTGCCTCGGCGCTCGGCGTATGCCGCCAGGATCCCCGCCTCGAGCTCCGGGCCACGGTCGAAGCGCAGCAGGTTGCCCAGGTCGGTGAACGGATGGCCAGCGTGCGCATACTCCCAGTCGAGGACCCCCGTCAGCGCGAGCGAGTCGGGATCGAGGAGCAGGTTCTTCGGGTTGAGGTCGCTGTGCACCAGGCAGGCCCGGGGCACGGAGTCCAGCAGTGACTGGGCTTCCAGGGCGACCTCGCGCAGCCCGTCGATCTCCTCAGGTGACAGGTGGCCCAGCTCCGGCAGCCGACTCTCGACGTAGTCCCCCAACCCGTCGAGGCCGAAGTCTCCGATCGCCAGCTGGGCGTCGACGAACGGCCCGGTCCGCAGCATCGGCATCCCGCCGAGGTCGGCGACGAGGCCACCCAGCATCGTGCCGACCCGCGCCAGCCCGGCCGCGTCGAGGGTCGGCAGGAGCTCGTCACCACGGACGCCGGACAGGAAGGAGGTCACCAGCAGCCCAGGCTGGTCGACCTCGGGCCGGGCCGGGCGCACCTCGAGCACGTCCGGCACCGGCACCAGCCCGCGCACCAGCCGCAGCACCGCCGCGTCGATCTCCGCCTTCGTCGTCCCGCTCTCGTCCGGGGGGTAGATGCGGACGACGCTCCGTTCCCCGGCCGCCTCGGCGAGGAAGGTCTGCCCCGACCACCCACCCTCGAGCGGGGTCAGCGACGAGAAGTCCATGGTCAGCATTCTCCCGCCCCGCACCTCAGCCACCGGAGGGGCGGCTACGGTCGACCCGTGGTCGACGTGCCCTATGACCGTCCGGTGCGCGTCGAGCGCCGCGCGGTCGACGAGCGGGAGTCCCGCGCGGCCAACGGCCCCGACTGGGACCGGTACGCCGACGAGTACCAGGCGACCCACGGCACCTACCTCGGCGACGCCGGCTTCCTGTGGGGGCCCGAGGGGCTGACCGAGGACCAGGTGGGGATCCTCGGCGACGTCAGCGGCAAGGACGTGCTCGAGGTGGGCTCCGGTGCGGGTCAGTGCTCGCGCTGGGTCCGGGGCCACGGTGGACGCGGCGTCGGGGTCGACCTGTCGCTGCGCCAGCTCCAGCACTCGAAGCGGATCGACGACGAGACGGGCGTGGCCGTGCCGGCCGTGCTCGGGACGGCGACGGCGCTGCCGTTCGCCGACGACTCCTTCGATGTCGTGTTCTGCTCGTTCGGGGCGCTGCAGTTCGTGGCCGACATCGGCGACGCCGTCGCCGAGACGGCCCGGGTGCTGCGGCCCGGCGGCCGCTTCGCCTTCTCGATCACGCACCCGACGCGGTGGATGTTCCCCGACGACCCAGGCCCGGAGGGGTTGACCGCGTCGCAGTCCTACTGGGACCGCACGCCGTACGTCGAGGTGGAGGAGCGCACCGGCCAGGTGGCCTACGTCGAGCACCACCGCACGCTCGGCGACTGGGTCTCCCTGCTCGCCGGGCACGGGTTCCGGATCACCGACCTGGTCGAGCCGGAGTGGCCGCAGGGCCACGACCGGGTGTGGGGCGGCTGGTCCGAGACCAGGGGCAGGCTGACGCCCGGCACCGCGCTGTTCGGCGCGGACTGGGCGCCGCTCTGACCTGGCCCTCTGGACCAGCCCCCTCTGACTACTTCGTCAGCGCGGCCTTCGGCTTCTGCGGCTTGTCCGGATCGGCGACGCGGCGGCCGCCGTCGTTGCGCTCGCGCATGACCAGTGCCAGCCCGCCGAGCAAGCAGAGGAGGCCACCGCCGAGACCGACGATCGGGAGCACCGTCAGCAGGACCGTGAGCGACGTGCCGGCCGCCTTGGCCTCGTCGACCGCGTCCTTGACGGAGTCGTCGGTCTGGGTCAGCACCACGTCGGCGGCGGGCGTGCCGTCCTCGAGGAACTGCTGCTGGTCCTGGCCGCTCTTGACGATCGAGCCGGTCTTGGGGTCGACGTTGACGGTCACGACGTTGTCGTAGGTGCCGGGGATCGCGTCGTCGGCGGGTGTCGCCGGGTCGTCCGGCGCGATCTCGATCGGGACGTCCTTGACGGTGTAGGAGTACTTGTAGGTCTTCATCCCGAACAGCGTCTCGGAGCCCTTGTAGTCGATGTCGACGCAGTTGCCGACGTCGCCGTCCCAGAGGCAGTAGGTCTTCTTCTCCGCATCGAACGGGAACTTGTTGATCAGCCCCGAGTGCGAGACGCAGTCGGCCGGAAGGTTCTTGTCGTCGACGGCCTCGGCGGTGACGCGGTCCTCGGCGAAGCAGTCGGTGGTCGCGGTGATGAGGTCGGGGTCGTTGCCGTTGACGCACTCCTGCGCGCCGCCGGTGTCGAAGACGGCGCAGGCGTTCTCGACCATGATGACGTGGTCGTCGCTCGACTTCTTCGAGTCGGCCTTGGTCTCCCGGATCGCGTAGGCCGGCTTCGTGTCGAAGTCGCCGGTCAGCGGGTCGAGCTTGGCAGCCTGGCCCTCGTAGATGGTCGTCGTGTCGACGTCGAGCGGCGTCTTCTTGACCACCCCCGGCGCATAGGTGAGGGCGAGGATCCCCAAGATCAGCAGGAAACCCCCCAGCCCCAAAAGCACACGCGACAACACCCTCATCTGCGCTCCCCTCCCAGAAAGTCAGCGCAAACCTACCGCAGAGTCACCTTTGGTGTGCACCCCGTCACAGCCGTGTCCACGAGAGGGCCCAGCGCGGGTCACGTGCCACAATCCACGGCGTGTCGCAGCCCGAGGTCGAGCGGCGGGCGCCCGACGCTCCCGCGCCGGTCGGGCGACCCCTGCCGCGGGCGCGGGCATCGGCGCTGCCGGAGCGGATCCGCCGCCACCTCGTCCTCTGCGGCGTGGGCCTGGTCGTGCTCCAGCTCGCCTTCCGCGGCTGGGCGCTTGCCGGGTCGTGGTTCTACTTCGACGACATCGCGTTCATGTCCCGAGCGATGAACCAGCCGCTCGACTCGACGTACCTCCTCGAGTCCTATGGCGGCCACCTCATGCCGGGCGGGTTCCTCACCGTCTGGCTCCTCACGAAGGTGGCGGTCTACTCCTGGGCCCCGTGGGCGGCCGTGCTGCTGGTCCTCCAGGCGCTGGCGGGATTCGGGATGCTCCGGCTGCTGGTCTCGCTGTTCGGCCGCCACCCGCTGGTGCTCGCGCTGCTGGCCGGCTACCTCGCCTACGTCTTCACGCTCTCGGCCGGGATCTGGTTCGCGGCGGGCATCAACCAGCTGCCCATGCAGGTGGCCCTCGTCTTCGGGCTGCACGCGCACGTGGAGTACCTGCGACATCGGCGGGTCAGCTCACTGGTCTGGGCCATCGCCTGGACCGTGGTCGGCCTGCTGTTCTACGAGAAGACGCTGCTCCTCCTCGGCATCTACGCCATCGTGGCGTTCGGGTGGTTCTGCACCGGTGGCAGCACGGAACGGCTCACCCATCTGTGGGACCACTACCGCCCCGCCGTCCTCGCGCACGGCGCCCTGGGCGTCGGCTACCTGGCGCTGTACGTCCACTACGGCCTCGACTTCTCCCCCGGCAACGCCAACACGCAGCCGTGGAGCCCGATCGCCTACAGCCTCGTCGGGACGACCCTGCTACCGGGGCTGGTCGGTGGTCCGCTGCACTGGCAGCCCCTGAGCGTCGGTGCGTTCGGAGCTCCGTCGCAGGCCGTCGTGCTGGTCTCGTGGGTCGCCTTCGCCGCGCTGGTGGTGCATGCGCAGCGCACCCGCACCAAGAGCCGCCGCGCCTGGTCGCTGCTCGCCTTCACCGCGGTGTGCAACGTGGCGCTGCTCGCCTCGGCCCGGGCCAACGTGGTCGGCCCCGACATCGCCCGCGAGTACCGCTACCAGACCGAGTCCGCGGCCCTGTTCGTGATCGGCGTTGGCCTCGCGTTCCTGCCCCTGCTGGGCGCCACCGAGGTCAACGAGCTCCGGGAGCCCGAGGAGGCAGATGAGCCCGAGGAGCCCGAGAGCCCCGAGAGCCCCGAGGGCCCCGAGGGCCCCGAGGGCCCCGAGACTCCTGAGGAGCCGGGGACGCCGGCAGGCCAGGGCCGCGCGGAGCCGGACAGCCCCCGGCTGGTCGCCGTGATCACCATGGCCGTCGTGCTCGCCGCCATGGTCTCCAGCACGCGGTACGTCGACCTGTGGCAGGACCGCAACGGGACCGAGGACTACTTCGCCAACGTCGAGCGAGCACTCACCACCGCGGACGACCAGCCGGTGCCCCTCGTGGACATCGGCGTCCCGCAGACCCTGCTGTGGGCCTACCGCTACCCGGAGAACGCCTACTCCCACGTCTTCCGCAACCTGTCGGGCCGGACCAGCTATCCGCGCGCCTCCATGGACCGGCTCTACATGTTCGACGACCTGGGCAGGCTCGCGGCGGTCAACGTGCCGCCGACCCGCACCCAGCTCGGAGGCGAGGGCTGTGGCTTCCCGCTGGAGAAGCAGACCACGACCATCCCGCTCAACGGCCCGGTCATCGGCGGCGGCTGGTGGCTGCGCATCTCCTACGGCAGCTCGCGCGACGTGGACGCCCACCTCACCGTGGGCGAGGAGAGCTACGACCTGACGCTGCCCGAGGGGCTGCACAACCTGTTCGTCCAGGCCGCCGGAGACTTCGATTCGGTCACGTTCAGCGACTACCCTGCCCGCACGGGGCTCTGTGTGACCGCACTCACGCTCGGGCTGCCCGAACCCACGCCGATAGCCGGCTGAGCCGACGACGCCGAGTTGAGCACCGCATGAGCACGAGCCTGACCCGCCGGTCCGAGGAAGCCGACGTCCCAGCGACCGACGCCGCCGAGGCGGCCCCGTCGCCGCGGGTGTGGCTGCGCCCCAGCCGGGTGGTCCCCGCAGCTGTCGGTCTGATCCTCGTCCAGCTCGGTTACCGCGCCTGGGCCACGTTCACCTCCTGGTACACCTTCGACGACTACACGTTCATGTCGAAGCTCGCCAACGAGGGCAGCAGCCCGGACCTCGCCCTCGAGCCGTACGCCGGGCACGTCATGCCCGCGGGGATGTACCTCTCCTGGCTTGCCGACCACGTGGCGCCGTACGACTTCCGCGTCAACGCCGCGATGCTGGTCCTGATGCAGCTCCTCGCCAACGTCGGGCTGCTGGTGATGTTGGTGCGGCTCTTCGGTGCCCGGTGGGGGATCCTCCCGCCGCTCGTCGTCTACCTGTTCTGCACGATCTCGGTCCCGGTTGCGATCTGGTGGGCGGCCGGGGTCAACCAGCTCCCGCTGCAGATCGTGCTGTTCTGGGGGATGGCGGCCCACGTCAGCTATCTGCGCAGCACGCGACCCCGCCACCTGGCGGCGGCCGTCCTGTGGGTCCTGGCCGGGCTGCTGTTCTACGAGAAGTGCCTGCTGGTGATCGGTGCCTACGCCATCGTCACGCTGGCCTACTTCACGACCGGTGACCTGCGCGGCCGCATCGGCGAGGCCTGGCAGCGCTACCGCGGCGCCACCGTCCTCTACGCCGCCACCGGAGTCGCCTACCTCGCGTTCTACGCCCAGGCTGCCCTGAACTTCAGCCCTCAGCAGGCCGGCAACGACGCGCTGGGCGAGGTCATCACCAACATGGTGTTCTCGGGCTACCTGCCGGCCGTCCTCGGGGGCCCCCTCCAGTGGGACAAGATCGGCCAGTTCTCCCTGGCCTCACCCAACGACGCGATCGTGCTCGGCAGCGTCGTCATCTGGGGGCTGGTGCTCCGCGAGATCCATCGGTCGCGGTCAAGGTCGCTGCGCGCATGGTTCCTGCCGGCCTTCTTCCTCGGCTGCGACGTCGTGCTCGTCCTCGCCGGGCGGGTGTCGTTCGTCGGTGCGCTGATCAGCCTGGACTTCCGCTACCAGGGCGAGCTGCCGGCCGTCACCGCGGTGGCGCTGGCGTGCGCGACGATGCCGATCCTCGGCGCCCGCGACCAGGTGCGCGTGCGCGGGACGAGCGAGCTGCTCGACCGCCCCGACCGCGTCGCCGCGGCCACGGCGGCGGTCGCCGCGCTGAGCCTGGTCTCGTCGACGGCGTACGTCACCTACTGGTCGGACACGATGAAGGCCCGGCCCTACTTCGACCGGCTGCTGCCGACGGTGCAGGCAGCCAAGGAGCCGATTCCGCTGGTCGACACCGCGGTGCCCGGCTTCGTGATGTGGGAGCTCGGCTACCCCGGCAACCTCTTCAGCCACATCCTGCTCCCCTACTCCTCGCACACCGACTACCGCGTCGTGGCGACCGACGAGCTCAACATCGTCGACAGCACGGGCGTCGTGGTCCCGGCGGTGGTCACCGGGGTGCGGCACAGCCTTCCCGGGCCGCGGAAGTCCTGCGGCTATGCCCTGCGCGGGGACGCCCGGTCCATCCCGCTCGACGGCCCCGTGGCCTTCGGGGGCTGGTGGGTGCGGATGGGCTACCTGAGCTCCGAGACCTCGCCGGTCGTCGTGACCGCCGGTGACGCGACGTACAGCACGGTCCTCAAGGCGGGCGTGCATGCGCTGTACTTCCGGGGAGGCGGCCAGTTCAACTCGATCGAGCTGTCCGGCCTGCGGCCGGGCGTCACGATGTGCACCGACGACGTGCTGGTCGGACGGATCCGGCCGGTGAGCGAACCCGAGGACACCCCATGACCGAGCTCCCTCGCCCCGTCGACGCCGCGGAGCCGCCCGCTTCAGTGGGAGCCTTCCGCGACCGCACGTTCCCCGCCCTCAACGCCGTCCGCGCCGCCGGCGCCCTGATGGTCGTGCTGACCCACGCCGCGTTCAACACCGGCCGGATCAACGACGGCTGGGTCGGCGCCGCGCTGGCCCGCCTCGACTTCGGCGTCACGCTGTTCTTCGTGCTCTCGGGGTTCCTCCTGAGCCGGCCGTGGTTCCTCGCGGCGGCGCTGGGCCGGCGCGAGCCCTCGACCCGGCACTACCTGTGGAAGCGCGCCCTGCGGATCCTTCCCCTCTACTGGGTCGTGGTGGTCGTGGCACTGCTCGTCGACCCCCAGAACGACGACGCCACCACCCAGGACTGGGTCAGCCAGCTGACGCTCACCCAGCTCTACCGGCCCGACCTCCTGGGCAGCTCGCTGACCCAGATGTGGAGCCTGTGCACCGAGGTCGCGTTCTACGTCGTGCTGCCGGTCATCTGCCTGGTCCTCACCGGATGGCGGCCGCGCACGCTGCGCCTGAACCGGGTGCTGGTGGGCGCCGCGGTGATCTCGCTGGCCGGCGTCGCCTGGCAGGTGACGATGGCCCAGATCCCGGGTCGCGAGGGCCACTACGGCCAGTGGCTCCCCGGCTACCTGCCGTGGTTCATGGTCGGCCTCGCCTTCGCCGCCGTCTCGGCCAGCCTGGCGGCGCGACCCCGCGAGCACGTGCTCGACCGGATCGGAGCGGACCTGACCGGGTGCTGGATCCTGGCCGGCGCCGTCTTCGCCCTGGCGTGTTCGCCGCTGGCCGGCCCGCGGCTCCTGCTGACGCCGACGGGCTGGGAGGCCGGGACCAAGGTGGTCCTCTACGCGATCGCCGGGGCGTTCTTCGTGCTCCCGCTGGTCTTCGGGCCCGAGCGCGAGGGGTCGGTGCGCCGGGTGCTCTGCGGACCGGTGCCGTTCTGGCTCGGGGAGATCTCCTACGGCATCTTCGCGATCCACCTGATCGTGCTCAACCAGGTCTTCCTCGCCCTCGACCTCGCCGTGTTCACCGGCCGCTTCCTGACCGTGGCGGTGCTGACGATCGCCGTGACGCTGGTGCTGGCAACGATCTCGTTCTACCTGTTCGAGAAGCCGATCCTGCGGCTGAAGAACCTGCGCCCGTTCGTGCGCATGGAGCCGGGGCCGACCACCGGGACGGACCGGGCCGAGAGCGAGATCGCTCCGTGACCCACGTCCTGGAGCGGCCGGGGCAGACCGCCGGCGGCCACGAGCGCGCGCCGCTGCGGGCGCACCCCGTCGTGCTCGCCGGCGTGGCGCTGGTCCTGGCCGCGACCGCGGTCCGTGGCTGGCTGCTCGAGCAGGACCTGGTTCTACCTCGACGACCTCGTGTTCAGGTGAACGACGCTCGCACGGTCGGACTCGAGCCCGGCTATCTCGCGGAGCCCTACTTCGGTCACCTGATGCCGGCCGGCAAGGCTGCTGGGCTGGCTGGTGGTCGAGGCCGGCCCCATGACCTACAGCGTGGCGGTCGTCCGAGCTCGCTGGTGCTGTTCGCGCGGCCTCGGGCTGGCGATGCTGCACCTGCTGGTCACCCTGTTCGGTCCCCGCAGGGCCGATCCTGGCCCTGCTGGCCTACCTCCTCTTCAGCCCGTTCCTGATCAGTGCGATGAGCTGGTGGTGCGTGGGCATCAACCACGTGCCGGCCCTGCTCGGCGTCGTGCATGGCTCTGGCGGCTCACGTCCGGCTACCTGCGCGACCGGCGTCGCTCCGACCTGGTCGCCTCCGTCGCTGTGGGTGGTCTTCGGGCTGGCCTTCGCCGAGCTCACGCTCTTCGTCTACCTGCCCATGCTGGTGATCACCGCGCGGCTACTTCGCCACCGGCCGGCTCGGCGAGCGGATCGGCTTCGTCTGGGACCACTACCGGCCGGCCGTCCTCGCCCATGTCGTCCTGCGGCCTCGGCCTACATCGGGCGTCTACCTGCAGACGTCCTGGTGACCCGTGCCAGTCGACCGACGGCGATCGACTGGAGCCGGTTCATCGGCAACGCCGCCCTCAGCACCGTCCCGCTGGGGGCCGTCGGCGGGCCCGGCCAGCTGGCACATCGCGTGGGCGGCTCAGTTCGAGGTGGCGCCGACCGGGCTGGTGCGCCTCGTCTCCTACGTCGTCGTCGCCACCGTGCTCACGCTCGAGTGCCATGACGCGGGACCGCGCCATGCGGGCCTGGCTGATCCCGCTCCTGCAGCTCGCCCTGTCGACCGTGCTGGTGGCGCAAGGCCCGGGTGCTGTTCGGTCCGGGCATCGCACTCGACGTGCGGTTCTTCGCCCCGATGGCGCTCGGCATCGCGCTGGCGCTGGGCCTGGCCTTCCTGCCGCGTCCCGGGCGCCCGCGAGTCGCTCGACGGTCCGCGGCCGCGCACTGGCTGGTCGACCGTCCGGCTGCCGTCGTGGCGGCGACGCTCGCGTTCGCGCTGTGCTCGCACGGCCAGCGCCGCCACCTTCCCGCTGCGGCACCTCGCCGGCGAAGAACCCCGAGTTCTGGTACGCCGCCTTCGAGAAGTCCCTGGCCGCACACGACCCGCCGGTCGATCTGGTCGCCGCGACGGTGCCGCCGTTCGTGCTGACGCTGCCGGCCTCGGCCTACGAGCAGTCCCTGGCGCAGTACTCGGCGACCAGGTGCGGTTCCCGACGGTCGTCCAGGACGACTTCTACGTCGTCGACGACGACGGACAGCTCGTCCGCCCCGACCTGGACCGTCGCGCGATCCGCAGTCGCGCCCGCGCCGGCCGACTGCGGCTACCCGATCGGCACCGAGCGCGACGGTCCCCCTCGACGGCCCCGTGCTCGGCTTCGGCTGGCGGGTCCGGGTCGACGTACACAGCGCGACGCGCGACACCACGGCGACGATCTCGATCGGCAGATGGTCGACACCCGTGTCGACACCTCTAGTGCTGGCCGGCGCACGTGCTCGAGATGCCCGGGCGACGCGGAGTACGAAGCGCGTGCGGTTCAGCGGCGTCGACCCGGCCAGCGGGCTGTGCGTCTCTTCGCTGGCGGTGGGCTCGACCCAGGTCCCGGGCCGGCCTCCGGCCTGAGCGCCCTGGGCCGCCGGGCGTAGCCGCTCGCGAGCGCGGCCACCAGGCACGCCACCGCGACCAGGCTCCACGCCTGGCGCCACTCGTTGGCCCAGCTCGCCTGGGTGATCTCGGTCCCAGCTCAGCCCGGCGCCCACCAGCAGCATCGCGGCCGCGGCGAGGCCGCCCCAGCCGTCGAACCGCCGCAGGGCCAGACCGGCCGCGACGGCGGCCGCGATCGCGGCGACGCCGTACCAGCCGACGAGCAGCCCGCCGGCGGCGAGCACGACGGCGGCGTCGAGCAGGCCGACCCGTCCCGGCACCAGCGAGGGCAGGACGCCCTGGGACAGCCGGCCGTGCCGCGGGGCGGACGACGGCGCCCACGAGGCAGAGCAGGATCCCGAGGAGCCCGGCACCCAGCGCGATGCGGAACGTGGTCTCAGGGCGGTACTCGACGGTGACCTTGGTGGCGTCGCCGCCCGGCACGAGCCAGCCCTGCTTCCACCCGTCGGCCCGCTGCGGCTCCAGCTCCTGGTTGCCGACCCGGGCCACCCAGCCGTCGTTGAAGTTCTGCGGGAGCACCAGGACCGAGGGGCCGGAGCGCCGCGGCAGCTCGATGCTCGACGGCATCCCGTCGGGGTCGCGGCGCACGTCCAGCCTGCGTGGCGGTCGACGGCTGCGCCGAGACGCGGGTCAGCGAGAGCGTGTCCACCCGGAACAGCGAGGTCGGCTTGGCCAGCACCTCGGTGGCGGTGTTGCCGAGGTCGATCTCGTCGCTCCCACACGGCATCGAGCGGCACGCTGCGGCCCCGGATCAGCGCGAGCGTGCTGGCCCGGAACGACGTCTGCACCACGCGTGGCGCCGATCTGGAGGTCCGGGCCGCTGCCGCACGGGAAGGCCCGCAGGTGCGCAGGGTGCGGCTTGAGCGAGCGGCCGTCGAGCCGGATGTCGCTGATGCCCGCCTCCAGCGGGACGAACTGCTGGCCCTGGCGGAGTACGCCGTCTCCGACTGCAGGATCTGCAGCGAGAACGCCGAGACGATCCACGGTTGCGGCCAGCTCCGCCGCGGCCCTCGTCGTCCAGCTCCAGGTCGACGCTGCGCGTGCCCGCCCGGAACCGCACCATCGTGGGCCGCGAGACCGGGGCGGCCGGGTTGACCTCGATCTGGATCTCGCTGACCGGCCGCTTCTTGTAGAGCTGGACCTGGAGCGTCTCGCCGTCCTCGGTGGGCCGCCAGGTCGTGGCCGGGTCGCCGTCGCGGGCCGCCATCGGGCCCTCCGCGACGTCGCCCCGGCGGTCGCCGTCGCTGAACGCGCCCGCCGGCGCCCGCAGCAGCGACGCGGCGTCGACGGTCCGGCGCAGCGAGACGCTGCCACTGATCCGGTAGGTGTCGGGGAACGGGATCGAGAACCGGCGGGCCAGCGGTGTCACCGTCCTCGCCGGGAGAGACGAGCAGGTCGTTGCAGGGCAGCGCGTTCTCGACGAGCACGCACGCCGACCGGTCGGGGTCGCGGTTCATCGTGATCGCGTCGACCGGGATCTCGGGGTCGGGGAGCGGCAGGTCGAGGTAGCGCTGGGTCTCGACGCCGGCTCATCCGCACCTCGGCGAGCCCGAACGAGCCGGGCAGCTGCAGGTCGCGGCCGGCCGCCTCGATCCGGAGGCTCGTGACGTCGTTCGCGTCCACGGCGTAGGTGCGCGACCGCCCGGCGCCGGCGCGTCCTCGACGAGGGGCCGGCCGCCGGTGTCGAACGAGAGCTGGTCCACCGCGGCACCGTCCCTCGGCATCGAGACCGAGACGAACGTGAGGTCGGTGGGCTCGGTGAACGTGACCTGCCAGAACTGGCCGGTCGGGTCGAGCAGCGGGTTGGAGCGCCAGGCGGTGGCCAGGTCGCCGTCGAGCGCGGCGCCGGGGTGCGAGCCGATCTCGAGCGGGCACCCGCCCGTCGGCGTACCCCTGCGACGTGCTCGCGACGACCGCGCCGACGCCACCGGTCCAGGCGGCGGTGGTCTCGCGCTCCTCCTGGTCGGGGTCGAACCGGTGGAAGTGCTCCGGGCCGAAGAGCCGGTAAGGGTCGGAGCGGCCCATGGTGGCCGACTCGTTCCAGCGGACCGTGGCGAAGTTGGTCTCCCGCCGCCTGGTGCCGTCGGTGAGCACCTGGCTCTGCTCCTCACCGGTGGCGTCGCCGGCGAGCACCGAGGTGGTCGCGCGCAGCAGGCGCAGCGCCGAGGAGAGCCCGGCGCGTGGGGTCGCCCACGGTGACCTTGGGATCGGTGACCAGCGTCGCGGTGGCCGGCGCGCTGACGGAGTAGACGTCGACCGAGCCGACCTCGGTGCTCATGCCGTTGCCCACGACCACGCGCACCTGGTCGGCGCCGTTGACCGTGTAGGGCGCCGCGCCCACCGTGGGCCCGAACGAGCGCTCGAGGTCGATCCCGTCGGACTGGCTGAGCACGCTGCGGACGTACGCCGGGTCAGGGGCACCGGTCGAGAACCGGTCGAGGTCGTTGCGGACGACCAGCTCGGCCCACGCCGTTGGCGGCGAGGTAGGACGCGAGGGTCCGGCTCGGGGCGCCCGACTCGATGGTGCGCGTGACCGCGTCGAGGAACTCGACGTTGCCGGGCTGGGCCAGCGGGATCACGTTGCGGACCGCCCACGGGCTCGTGGCCAGACCCTGCAGCACGTCGTCGTGGGTGTTGCCCCAGGTGTAGACGCCGAACGCGGAAGGCGGGACCTCGAGCGCGACCGTGCCGTCGTCGCTCGTCGGCGAGGTAGCTCGCGACCGCCGGCCAGTACGCCGGCACCGCCTCGACGCCCTGCCGCGGCGCGATCCGGTCCTGCGCCCACGGGCAGCGCCAGGGCGACCAGCGCCAGCACCGCCATCGCGCGCACCGCGAGGACGGCGGCGCGGGTGCCGCCGGGCGACTCGGGGCTGCGCAGCACCTTGGGCAGCACGGCCATGGCGTGCGCGAGCCCGAGCACCAGCGGGATGCGCAGCACCACGTCGAACTTGTGCAGGTTGCGCAGCGGGGCGAGCGCGCCGTCGAGCGCGTCGGCCCGGTCGGCCGCGAAGAAGCCGGACAGGTCGCCGGCGTACCCGAAGCCGACCAGCACGAGCCCGGTGACCAGGCCCAGGGTGAGGAACCTCCGATGCGGGTTGTCCCGCAGCGCGATGCCGACCAGCCCGAGCGCGACCACGACCGCGGCGTCCAGCATCAGGAACGGGGTCGAGACCAGCCGCTGGCCGGCCTGGAAGTCGATGCCGGCGAAGTAGGCGACCCAGTCCGACTCCCCCACCAGGGTCCGGGCCAGGTCGGTCGGCACCGTCGTGATCGTGGCGTTCTCGATGTAGTCGAGGAACGGCACGCTGTAGCGGCCGAGCAGCAGCAGCGGCAGCCACCACCAGGCGGTGGCCAGCATCGTGAACAGCGTCCACCAGGTCAGGAGCCGCCAGCGGCGCGGGCCGCGGCCGCGGGTGACGATGAAGACGACGCCGAGCGGCAGCACCGCCGCGACGGCGACCGCGTTGACGCCGCCGCAGGTGGCCACGGCCAACGCGCTGAGGGCGGCGGCACGCCGCACCGAGCCGCGCTCGGCGGCGTGCACGAGCGGCAGCAGCACCCACGGTGCGAGCGCCATCGGCCAGATCTCCACCGAGACCCCGCCGAGCAGGGTGGTGATGCGCGGGGTGAGGACGAACGCGAACGCCGCCAGCACCTGGGTGCCGGGCGTGCCGAGCTCGAGCCTGCGGGCCAGCCGGAGGATCCCGAAGAAGGCCACGCACAGCAGGAGCGCCCACCACAGCCGCTGCACCACCCAGGGTGGGAGCCGCGACCAGCTCACCCACGACGAAGAACGGGCCCATCGGCCAGGCGTAACCGTAAGCCTGGTTCTGCAGCTGGCCGAAGGCCGCCGAGGGGTCCCACAGCCGCAGGCCGGACGCCAGGAACCGGCGCGGCCCGGTGACCAGGTCGAACTTGGTGTCCGCGACCATCTGCCCCGACGACTGCGCGAAGGCGAACGCGGTGAGGATCACGGCGTACCCGGCCTGCCGCAGCGCCGAGGTCGAGACCGCGCGCCGCACCGGGCCGGTCCGCTCCGCGGACCTCCTCGCCGGTCATCGCGCTCGCACCACGATCACGAGGTTCCACGTCAGCAGCTCACGCAGCCCGGGGACCCGGGTGAGGAAGTAGCTCCAGCGCGGGTTGTAGCGCGGGATCACGTCGAGGACCTCGCCGAGCTGCTGTCGGCGCGCCCAGGCGATGCCCTGCTTCACGGTGACCTCGAACAGGGACTCGCCGTACTTGTTCTTGGGTTCGTGGCCGTGCCTGGCGGTGTAGCGGCGCCGGGCGCGGGCGCCGCCGAGGAAGTGCCAGGGAGCGGTCTCGTGGCCGCCCCAGGGTCCGTACCAGGAGGTGTAGGAGATGAACGCGATGCCGCCGGGGCGGGTGACCCGCACCATCTCCTCGGCCATCCGCCACGGGTCGGGCACGTGCTCGAGGACGTTGGAGGAGTAACAGAGGTCGACCGCGTCGTCGCGGAACGGCAGCCGCATCCCGTCGCCGATCACGGTGCCGGCCGCGATCGTGCCCTGCCCGGAGAGCTCGCCGACGTCGGCGTCGAGGGCCCAGTAGGTCGCGCCGGCGGCCTGGAACGCGTCGCGGAAGAACCCAGGGCCGCCGCCGACGTCGAGCATCGTCGCGCCGGACAGGTCGAGGTAGCCCGAGAGCTGGCCGACCGAGTCGCGAGCCAGCGCGCCGTAGAACCTGGCCGGATCGGTCTGCTCGACCCGGAAGTCGGAGAACAGCTGCCGCGACCGGCGCAGGTCGGCGCGCCACGGCGCGCGCGTGCTCGGCGGAGCACTCGGACCGGACATGGCGGAGACCCTAACGATGGTTACTGAGCGGTAGTTGGCTGGTGGTGGTCAGAGGGGAAGGCGCCGGAAGAGCGGCCGCGGCACGTGGCGCAGCCCCGACATGACGAACCGCATCGCGGCCGGCACCCACACCAGCTCCTTGCGCGCAGCCACGCCTGCCACCACGGCGGTGGCGACCTCCTCGGCCGACACCGACAGCGGCGCCGCCTCGCGGCCCGCGGTCATCTTGGTGTGCACGAACCCGGGGCGCACGACGAGCACGTGGCCGCCGTGCTCGCGCAGCGCCTCCCCGAGCCCGAGGTAGAAACCGTCCGCGCCCGCCTTGCTCGCGCCGTAGGCGAAGTTGGAGCGGCGCACCCGCTCCCCCGCGACCGAGGACAGGAAGACGATGACGCCGTGGCCCTGGCGCCGGACCTGCTCGGCCAGCGCGGCGCCCACGCTGACCGGGCCGACGTAGTTGACCTCGGCCAGCCGGACGGCCGCGTCGTGGTCCTGCCAGGCCTCCTCCTCGTCTCCGAGCACGCCGAAGGCCACCAGGACCACGTCGAGGTCACCGCCGGCGGCCGCCTGCTCCACCAGCGCGGGATGGCTCGCCGTGTCGGTCGCCTCGAAGTCGAGCACCTCCACGACGTGCCCGAGTGCGGACAGCCGGGTGACCGCCTCGGTGCGGCGCGGGCCGGGGCGAGCCGCGAGCACGACCCGGAGCGGGCCGCTCTCGGCGTACCTCTCGGCGACGGCCAGGGCGATGTCACTGGTGCCGCCGAGCAGCAGCAGGGACTGGGGCTCGCCGAGCGCGTTGAGCATGGTCTCCCTCGGGTGGTCGTTGGGATGGGTGGGTGGTCAGAGCCGGAGGCGCCGCGCCAGGTCGGACTGCAGCACGGCGTCGGGGTCGAGCTCCCGACGGAGCCTGCGGAACTCGTCGGCACGGTCGTACATCCGGTCGAAGGTGTCCTGCGACAGGCGCGAGTCCTTGGCCAGGTAGAGCCGGCCGCCGGCCTCGACCACGAGCCGGTCGAGGCTGCGGAAGAGCGGTCCGAGCGCCGGACCGGCCGGAAGGTCGAGCGCGAGCGTCCAGCCCGGCATCGGGAAGGACAGCAGCCCGGGGTTGCCGGCACCGAACCGCTTCAGCACGGCGAGGAACGACGGCTGACCGGCGTCGGAGAGCAGCCGGAGCGCCTCGGTCAGGGCCGCGTCGGCCCGCTCGGGGACCACGAGCTGGTACTGCACCAGCCCACCGCGGCCGTAGAGCCGGTTCCAGCCCTCGACCAGGTCGAGCGGGTGGAAGAACGCCGCGATCGACTCAATGGTGACCCGGTCACGGGGGGCCTTGCGGAACCAGAGCTCGTTGAAGGCGCGCACGGTCGGCCGCGACACCAGTCCGGTGGGCGGCGTGAGCGGCACCGCGAGGCGAGCGGACCCCGGCGCCTGCCACGGGTGCCGGGCGGCGGCACCGGTGAGCTCGGCCTCGCTCGCGTGGTCGCCACGCGTCAGCACCGACCGGCCGAGCGCACGTCCCTTCGCCAGGGTGTCGATCCAGGCCACGGAGTAGCGGTGGTCCGCGTCGTGCTCGCGCATGGTCCGCACCAGCGCGTCGAGCCCGGCGATCCGCTCGGTCCGGACCCTGACATGGGCCGACTCGACCGGGAGCGCACGGAGCGTCACTGCGGTGATGACGCCGGTGAGTCCCATGCCTCCGACCGTCGCCCAGAACAGCGCGGGATCGCTGTCGGGGCCGATCGTGTGCACCCCGCCGTCGGCGGTGACGAGGTCGAGGGAGACGACCTGGGCGCCGAACGTGCCGTCGCGGTGGTGGTTCTTGCCGTGGATGTCGGCCGCGACGGCACCGCCGACGGTCACGTAGCGGGTGCCGGGTGTGACAGGCACGAACAGCCTCTCCGCCAGCAGGGTGGCCATCAGGTCGTGGAGGCTGGTGCCTGCCGCCGTCGTGACCAGCGGAGTGCCGTCGTCCGCTCGCCCGATCGTGGTCGGCCCGGCGATGGGGGCGAGCACGGTGCCGCCGGCGTTCTGCGCGGCGTCGCCGTAGGACCGGCCGAGGCCGCGGGCGACGAGGCCCCGATCGGGCCGACCTCGCAGGACGGCCGGCACGCCGGCGGCGGTGGCCTCGACCACGGTGGCGGCGGTCGGCGCGGTCCGGCCCCAGCCGGTCAGCAGGGGCGTCATGAGGAGAGGACCCCCGCGCACACGGTGACCAGCCAGACCAGGCCGATCAGCTGGAGGACGCGGTCGCGGAAGACGATGTCCTCGGGCTCGGCGGCGGTGCCGGCGTCCACGTCCACGGCGTAGCGGAGCAGCCCCATGAGGAACGGCGCGATCGAGATCGTGTGCCACGGGATGCCGGAGTCGGGGGCCTGCTCGAAGGCCCAGAGGCTGTAGGAGATCACGGTGGCGCCGGCCGCTGTGCTCCAGACGAACCGGAGGTAGGTGTCGGTGTAGCGGACCAGGCTTCGGCGGGTCCCGGACTCGCTGCCCAGGGTGTGCAGCTCGGAGTAGCGCTTGCCCGCCACGATGAACAGCGAGCCGAAGCCCGACACCAGCAGGAACCACTGCGAGAGCAGGAGGTCGGCCGCGATGCCGCCGGCGACCGCCCGCATGAGAAAGCCCGCCGACACGATCGAGATGTCGAGCACCGGCTCGTGCTTGAGCCACACGGCGTACAGCAGCTGGAGGGCGACGTAGGCCGCCACCAGCAGCGCGAGCTGCGGATCGGCGAGCCAGCCGACGCCGATGGCGGTTGCCCCCAGCACCCCGGCGGCGACCAGTGCGTAGGGCACCGGCAGCGCTCCGGACGCGATCGGCCGTAGCCGCTTGGTCGGGTGCAAGCGATCGAGCTCACGGTCCGCGGTGTCGTTGACCAGGTAGACCGCACTGGCCGCGAGGCAGAAGCTGACCAGGGCCAGCAGCGTGGCCACGACGACGTCGGCGTCACCGACCTCGCCCGCGGCGAGCGGAGCGGCCACGACGAGCAGGTTCTTGATCCACTGCCGGGGACGGACGGCGCGCACCAGCGCGCGGCCCATCCCGCGCGCCGGGGTGGCCGACGCGCCGACCGTGCCCTCACTCACCATCCGAGGCCCTCACGAGGGGATGGTCGCACGGAGACCTATTGTTCCTCGGGTGCCCGACGACGACCCGCTGCGAGGCAAGCAGGTCGCCTTCCTGAGCTGGCGCGACACCCGCAACCCCGAGGGTGGCGGTGCCGAGCGCTATCTCGAGTCGATGGCGGCCGGGCTGGCCGAGCGGGGTGCCGAGGTCACGATCTTCTGCGCCGCCCATGCCGCGGCGCCGCCGGAGGAGGTCGTCCGAGGTATCCGCTACGTGCGCCGCGGCAGCAAGCTGTCGGTCTACCTGGAGGGGATGCGCGCCCTGCGCCGCGGCGACCTCGGCGACCCGGACGTCGTGGTCGACGTGCAGAACGGGCTGCCGTTCTTCTCCCGCCTGGTGACCCGCAAGCCGGTGGTCGTGCTGGTCCACCACGTCCATCGCGAGCAGTGGCCGGTCGTCTACCCCGGTCTCGCGGGCCGGGTCGGCTGGTTCATCGAGCGCCGGGTCGCTCCGCTGCTCTACCGGCGCAGCCAGTACGTCGCCGTGTCGCGGGCCACCCGCAGCGAGCTGCAGGAGCTCGGCGTGCGCGGCCCGCGGGTCGCGGTCGTGCACAACGGGACCGACCCGGTGCTGCCCGTGGAGGGCGGCAAGTCGGAGACGCCACTGGTGGCGGTCGTCGGCCGGCTGGTGCCGCACAAGCAGGTCGAGCACGCCATCGACGCCGTCCTCGCTCTCCGCGCGACCCATCCCGAGCTGCGACTGCACGTCGTGGGCGGCGGCTGGTGGGAGGCCAGGCTGCACGAGTACGCGCGCGCCCGGAGCGCCGGGGATGCAGTGGTCTTCGAGGGCCACGTCGACGAGGCCCGCAAGCACGAGGTCTACGAGCGCGCCTGGGTGCTCGCCCTGCCCTCCCTCAAGGAGGGCTGGGGGCTGGTGGTGGGCGAGGCGGGCATGCACGGCACGCCGACGGTGGCCTACCGCGAGGCCGGCGGGACCCAGGAGTCGGTCGTGCACGGGATCTCCGGGGTGCTGGTGGGCGACCGCGCCGAGTTCGCGACGGCAATCGGCGCCCTGCTCGACGACGACGAGGACCGGGAGCGGCTCGGCCGGGGTGCCCGGGTGACCAGTCACGCGTTCACATGGGGGCATGCGCAGGAGTCGTTCGCCACCGTCGTCCGCGCCGCCCTCGAGGGACGACGACTGGACGCGCAGGACCCAGAGGCCTGATCAGCCTCGGTCAGGCAGGCGTCGGCTCAGTTGTTGGACCCGTAGTCGAACTGCGGAGCGTTCACGTTGGTCGGCGAGTCTGCGGGCGCGGCAGTCTGCGAGGCGAGCAGGCCATACATCGAACCTGCTGCGATCCCCCCACCCACGACCATGGCGGCAAACGTGGTCAGAATCTTCACTGTGCGGGCCCCTCCCTGAGTCCGTGGCACAACCTACCCGACGGGGTATCACGAGTGCTACTCGCCAGTCACCCCGGCGCGCCACCCGACTGAGGGAGGCGCGCCGCGCCGGGCCGGCGACGCCGAACGGCGGCCACCAGCGCGAGCGCCCAGGGAGCCAGGAACGCCAGCCACGCGGCGCCCGTGGCCAGCCGCCAGCTGGTCTGGACGTCCCGGACGTCGACCTCCCTGAGCGCGGTCACCCGCAGGTCGGGGTCGTCGAGCAGTGGCTCGCCAGCGATCTCGGGCGTACCGTCCCCCGGCGCCCGTGGGTCGGTGACCACCGTGCCGATCCCGATCCGGCCCAGCGCCGCCGCCCGTTCCTGCGGGGTGGCCTCGGCCAGGGCCCGCGCCGCGTCCTGCACGCGTGGGTCCTCCCCCGACAGCGGCACGCCGTCGATGACCAGCACGTCGCTGGCGACGTAGTCGCGGGCCAGGTAGCGGCCGACCGGGTCCAGCACCAGGTGCCGGTGGTTCCACTCCGGCGCCCGGTAGCTGGAGAGCGGCAGCACCAGCACATCGCCGTCGCGCTCCTCGAGCAGCGGGCGCGCCCGGGAGTAGGCCGCCGGGTAGTCGGCCGGTTCGATCCGGTGCCCGACACCCAGCGCGAGGTCGGGCAGCAGTGCGATCGGGAGGAGCACCGCACCGACCGCGAGGGCCGCCCGGGCCGCCGGCTCGCGCGGCGCCCTGCCCGCGAGCACCCGCACCCCCTCGGCGACCAGCGCCACCAGCAACGGCGCGCAGAGCACCAGCGCCCGGGCACCGTCCCGCACGACGCCGGCACCCGGCACGTGCTCCGACACCCAGCCGACCGCCGACGGTGCCAGCCAGGTCAGCACCGCCAGTCCCCAGCCGACCGCCCAGCAGGCCAGCAGCGTCCGCCGCTCGCGGTCCGGCGTACGACGCCACCAGGAGCGCGACCCCGTTGCCGCCAGGCCGACGAGCACCACCAGGCTCACCCACCCCAGGGCGCCGGTCCGCGAGCCCGGCTGCACCGCGGTGTTCCAGATCCCGCCGAGCGTCAGCGCCGCGAGCGGGGCCGGCACCGACCCCTCGCCCCGCAGCGCGAACACCTCGGCCGCCGCGGAGTCGGACGTCGCTGACGACGCGTGCAGCAGGCCGGTGACCACCCACGGTGCGTTGGCAGCGACGACGAGCAGCGCCGCCTTCAGGGTGCGCCCCCTCCCCGCGGCGCCCGCCAGCACTGCGACCGCCGTAGCCACGCCGGCGCTGGCGCTCAGGCACCCGAGCGGCACCAGCACGAGCAGCATGCGAGGCAGCGGACCGCCGGCGTCCCACCGAAGGACCGCACCGAGGACCCAGGGCAGCACGGCGTAGCCGACCAGCAGCGGCCAGGCGCCCATCAGCAGTCGCTCCGCGACCAAGGCGTTCCAGCCGTAGACGGTGACGGCCACCAGACGGACCACGAGGGTCGCCCGCGCTTCTTGTCGGTCGAGCAGCCGGGCGGCCCCCACACCACCGGCGGCCAGCGCCAGCACGAGCACGAGCTTCTGCAGCACCATGCCCGGGACCACCTCGTCGAGCACTGCCACCACCGCGTCGGAGGGGACCGCACGCGGCAGCCCCGACCCGAGGCCGAGAGCGTCGGCACCAAGCGCCAGGTCGGGCACCCAGACCATGTCGCGGACCAGGAGGAAGCCCGGCCCCAGCGCCGGGCCGAGCACCAGCAGCGCCAGCGCGAGGGACCACGCGAGGATCGGCGCCTCGCGTGCCACGCGGAGAGGACGCGAGGCACGCATGGCGACGATCCAACCACCCCGCCGTCCTCGAATGGGGCACGCCGCAGGGTGGCCCGTAGGCTTCGGGTTCGTGAGCAAGATGGCGACGGAGACCAGCCAGAGGCTGCGTAGTGGTGCCGTCATCGCAGTGGCGATGGGCATCATGAACCTGTCGACCTACGGCTACACCGTGCTCGCGGCGCACACGATCGGCAAGGACGCCTACGGCGCGTTCTCGGCCCTGATGGGCGCCCTGCTCGTGATCAGCGTGCTCTCGCTCGGCCTCCAGGCGACGGGGGCCAGACGGATCTCGGCGCACCCCGACCAGGTGATCGCCATCGAGCGCGTGGTGCTCGGAGTCGGACTGCGCAGCGCGCTGGTGCTCGGCGCGGTCTGCCTGGCGCTGGCCCCGGCGCTCAACGCCGTGCTGCACCTCGACAGCCTCCCGACCGCGCTGCTGGTGGGCGTCGCGGCGTTCCCCCTCACCTACATGGGCGCCCAGGCCGGCGTCCTCCAGGGCGAGCGCCGGTGGGGCCCGCTGGCGCTGCTCTACCTCTCCCAGGGTGTCGGGCGGGTCTCCTTCGGCCTCGGTCTCATCCTGGTCTGGCCGAGCGAGTTCGCCGCGATGGCCGGGGTCGCGCTCGGCTGCTGGGCGCCGGTGCTGATCGGCTGGCTGGCGCTGCGTCGGCCACGCGTCGACGTCCCCCACAGCGAGGGGCACCCGGGCCTCGAGCTCCTCCGCGAGGTCGGACACAGCAGCCAGGCGCTGCTCGCGTTCTTCGCCCTGTCGAACGTCGACATCCTGGTCGCCCGCGCCACCATGTCGAACTCGGAGGCCGGCCTCTACGCCGCCGGGCTGATCATGGCGAAGGCGATCCTGTTCCTGCCTCAGTTCGTGGTGGTCTACGCCTTCCCCTCCCTGTCCAAGGAGGAGACCACTCGGCGGACGCTGCTGCTCGCGCTGGGGATGTCCGCGGGGCTCGGCATGGTCGGAGTGCTCGCCACGCTGGCGCTCCCGGACCTCGCGCTGCTCTTCGTCGGGGGCGACGACTTCGACGGGATCGCCGACGACATCTGGAAGTTCTCGATCGTCGGCACCCTGCTGGCCATGATCCAGCTGCTCGTCTACTCCGCCCTGGCCCGCCGGCAGGGGCGCGCGGTGGTGCTCATCTGGACCTCGCTGGCCCTGCTCGTCGTGGGCGCGCTCGCGGTGGGCTCGGCCACCTCGCTGGTCATGGTCGTCGTCGCGATCGACGGGGGCCTCTTCCTCGCCCTGCTGGGCGTCGGTGTATTCCTTGAAGATCGAGTACTGACCCGAGCGGGTCGCGTGCTGCAGTTTGAACACCGTGTCCGGGTTGAACAGGTGCAGCTCGCCCTCACGCCGCCACTGGTATTCGCCGCCGATCTCGAGTTCACGGTGTGCGCGCTCGTTGCGGTTCTCCAGATAGGCAACCCGGTGCCGGGTGGCGACCTCACCGGCGATGTCGTCGAGGCCGATACCGTCCAGCGGCGAGTTCAGGCCGGTGAAGTACTGATCGCAGAGCTCCTGCGACAGACCGATGACCTGGAACAGCTGGGCGCCGCGGTAGGAGGCGACCGTGGAGATGCCCATCTTGGACATCACCTTCAGCACACCCTTACCGGCGGCCTTGTTGTAGTTCTTGACCGCCGCGGTGAAGTCGGCGGCCTTGTCACCGGTGCTGCCCGGCATATCCAGGCCACCGCGGTCGAGCATGTCCTCGATCGACTCGAACACCATGTATGGGTTGATCGCGGCCGCACCGAAGCCGACCAGCATGGCCATGTGGTGCACCTCGCGGGCGTCACCGGCCTCCACGACCAGGCCGACCTTGGTACGGGTGCGCTCGCGCACCAGATGGTGGTGCACCGAGGCGGTGAGCAGCAGCGAAGGAATCGGCGCCAGCGTCTCGTTGGATTCGCGGTCGGACAGCACGATGGTCCGCGCACCGCCATCGATGGCGGCCGACACCTGGGCATTGATGGCCTCGAGCGCCTTGCGCAGGCCCTTGCCGCCCTTGCGGACCGGGTACAGACCACGCACGACCACCGAACGCAGCCCGGGGCGCGAGCCGTCGTCGTTGATGTGCAGGAGCTTGGACAGCTCGTCGTTGTCGAGAATCGGCTGGGTCAGTGTGATGTGACGACAGGAGTCCGGCCCCGGATGCAGCAGATCGGCCTCGGGACCGATGGTGCTGCGCAGGCTGGTGACCACTTCCTCGCGGATGGCGTCCAGCGGCGGGTTGGTGACCTGCGCGAACAGCTGCGCGAAGTAGTCGAACAGCAGTCGCGGCCGGGACGACAACACCGCGATCGGGGTATCGGTACCCATCGAGCCGAGCGCCTCACCGCCGGTCTTGGCCATCGGCGAGATCAGCAGGTTCAGTTCCTCGGTGGAGTATCCGAAGATCTGCTGGCGGATCAGCACCCGGTCGTGCGACATGTGCTCGTGCGGGCGGTCGGGCAGTTCGGCGATCTTGATGATGCCCTCGTCCAGCCACTCCTGATACGGCTGCTCGGAGGCCAGCTGCGACTTCACCTCGTCATCGCTGATGATGCGACCCTGCGAGGTGTCGACCAGGAACATGCGGCCGGGCTGCAGGCGGGCCTTACGGACCACCTTCGACGGGTCGATATCGAGCACGCCGACCTCGGAGGCCATGACGACCAGGCCGTCCTCGGTGACCCAGATGCGCGAGGGGCGCAGACCGTTGCGGTCCAGCACCGCGCCGACGACCGTGCCGTCGGTGAAGCACACCGAGGCCGGACCGTCCCACGGCTCCATCAACATGGAGTGGTAGCGGTAAAAGGCGCGCTGCGCCGGATCCATCGACTCGTGCCGCTCCCACGCCTCCGGGATCATCATCAGCACGGCGTGCGGCAGGCTGCGACCACCCAGGTGCAGCAGTTCGAGCACCTCGTCGAAACGCGCGGTGTCCGATGCGCCGGGGGTACAGACCGGGAAGATCTTCTCCAGCCGGCTGTTGCCCTCGTGGTCGGTGCCGAAGGTCTCGGAGTTCAGCAGCGCCTCACGCGCGCGCATCCAGTTCTCGTTACCGGTGACGGTGTTGATCTCACCGTTGTGCGCCACGCGGCGGAACGGATGGGCCAGCGGCCAGGACGGGAAGGTGTTGGTCGAGAAGCGCGAGTGCACGATGCCCAGCGCCGACTCCACCCGATCGTCCTGCAGATCGAGGTAGAACGCCCGCAGCTGCGGGGTGGTGAACATGCCCTTGTAGACGAAGGTCTGACCGGACAGGCTCGGGAAGTAGACCGTCTCGCGGCCGACCGCACCCTCGCCGGCGCCCTGCTTGCCGAGCTCGTGCTCGACCCGCTTGCGCACGACATAGGCACGCCGCTCCAGATCCATTCCGCTGAGCTGCTCGGCCGCGTCGGCGGAGCTTGCGGAGCCGCCATTCGGTACAGCCGCGGGCGAGGCGATGAACAGCTGCCGGAAGGTCGGCATGGCGTCACGCGAGAGTGCACCCAGGGAGGACTCGTCGATCGGAACCTCGCGCCAGCCGAGTACGGCCAAGCCCTCTTCCTTGACGATCTTCTCGACCCGGTAGCAGGCACGGGCCGCCTCACGGCGGGCCTGCGGCAGGAATGCGATACCGGTGGCGTAGGAGCCTTCCGGCGGCAACTGGAATGCGGCACCATTTTCGGCCAGCGTGGCCCGGAAGAACTTGTCCGGAAGCTGGATCATGATGCCCGCACCGTCACCGGAGTTGGGTTCCGCACCCGCAGCACCACGGTGCTCCAGGTTAAGCAGTGCCGTAATAGCCTTGTCGACGATGTCGCGGCTACGGCGGCCATGCATATCGACGACGAACGCGACACCGCAGGCGTCGTGTTCGTTCGCCGGGTCGTAAAGACCAATTCGACCCGGTGACCGGTGTCCAATTCGCGGCTCGCCGCGGCGGCCAGGAAGTTGCGTCATGCCTCTGCCTTCAAGAAATAGGCGCCTTCAACGAAGAGGCCCTCGAATAGGTGCCCTCTTCTGGTGGCCCTTGTCGAAACGCCTCCGTCTAGACTGCGTCCGGACGTTGCGGCGACCAGCGGCGCTGATGGTCATCCCGTGCAGTCGAACTCTCCAGTTGTCCACCCGCTTCGGTTACGTAGTCGGGTGCTCGGTGGTAGCGGAACCCTCAGGAGCTCCTTAACCACCGCGCCGTGCTCGCCCGCTAGGCTGCAACGTGCGGCTCGTTTCCGAGCCCGGGCGACGAGTCGGACATATCGCGTCCGACACCTAGAGCAAACGATAAGTCAGGACCGGTACCCATCCAACTTAGGTTGGGCTAAATATTCCGTCTACCTGGGCATCTTCATCGGTCCTCCACTACCTGCGCGTTCTCCAGTGTAAAGCAGACAACGCAGATCTCTGAGTCGCGTTCGCCACTGCCATCGACAGCACTCGAACATCGGCCGCGAGCTGGGAGACCGACCCTACGCAGCGCCCTCACCTGCGTCGAAACAGATTTCCCCGTCAGGCGGGACCGCAAACCGGCGTGTAAGACGGCTAACTTTCCGGACACCCGGACGAGATATTCCGGATACCGGAACGACAAGCCACGCCAATGTGCGGACCGTACGGCATTCTTTGCAAATGGGGGCCAAATGTGGACTTCAGCACATTTTTGGCAAACTCCATTCGCGGAGATTGTGGTTTATTTCACATGTGTTGCGGGACAAAGCGTTACGGTCGCCCGCACCAGCGCGGCGGAATGGAGCGCATCCACGCGTCTCGAGGTCAGAACCGGGAAAACGGCCGCCGCAAGCCGTTGCGCACAATCCGGACCGCTCAACGGGCCGCGCTGTGCCGCGAGCTGATCCAGAATCTGGCCGTTCACCTGATCGATGGTCGGCCGGACCGCGGTGAGATCGGACGATCCCGGTGCCGGGGCCGACGCCGGATCGAAGCGCCAGCGGGTGAGCAGTCCGTACTGCACGGTCTTGTTCGCCTCGATCTGACCGGCGAAGGCCTGTCGCACCCAGTCCTGCGGCAGCCCGGAACGGGTGCCGGCCGCGGCCATCGCATCGTAGACCTGGGCCTCGCGCACCGGATCGTCCACGACGGGCAGTTGGCCGGTCCGCTGCGAGGTCTCCCATTTGGCCGCTGCCACGGCATCGGCGGTGTTCAGCCGGCGCAACACCAGCTCGACCAGGGGGCTCAGCTCGGCTTCGGGGCCGTCCGCGACGGGCGAGTCGCCCACGGGCGGAGTGGAAGCGGCGGCCGGGAGGTTTCGTTGGGCCGTCATCGGCAGCACCGATCCGGCCAGCCCCAGCAGTAGTGCGGCCGCGGTCGTGACCAGAACCGGACGCCGGAGGCGGGATCGGCGGGCGAGTCCACTGCTCGCACCGGACCGGACAGCGTCGTCACATCCGCCACCGTCACATCCGCCGACCAATCCCGGAACCCCCTTCGACCAGCTGTCCGAATCCGAAGGCATATAGGCCCCCTCCCGTCTCAGAACCCACTGTCGCCGTCACATATCCACCGCCACGAACCACACTGTCCCACCGGCCGTACCCGAGAGTAGGACATCACTTCCACCCCGCCTGTGAGCCTTGCCACATCGACGTCTCCGCACTCGGTGGATCCCCGCTCGGCCTGTCACTCTGAACCCTGATCCACACGTGGCCGGCCTGCGTGCCATCGGCCCCGGATCACGAGGCAGCGACGATCACGATGCAGGCGACCGATTCGCCCGGTGCGATACGGCCGGGACCAGAGGATGTGTATCCGTTGACCGATCCCCATATCCCCGTCTCCGATGAATCCGAACCACCCGCCGGATCGCCGGCATCGCAGCGTTCGCATCGTGCACCGAAATCCGTGACCGGCACGCTGACCTGGCTGGGCGGGGCCGAGGCCGGGCGTGCGGACCGGCACGAGGGATCGGCTCACGAGGACTCGGCCTATGCCGTCACCGGAACGGTCGTCGTGCTCTTCGCAGTGCTCGCCGGCGTGGTGGTCGCACTAGCCGGCGCCGCGGCGCAGTGGCCGGCAGTCATCGCCGCGATCGCGGGGGTTGTCTCCGCGCTGCTGGTCGGCGCGGTATCGCGGGCATTGGCCACCGCACCGTTGTCCCACCACGCGGACCAACGCGGACACGCCGAACGATTCGGGCGGATCGCGGTTGCCGTGATCACCGGCGTGGTCGTGGCCGAACTGGCGAGCACGGTAATACTCGGCGGATCCGTCGACCGGACCCTCGACGATCGCGCCCGCCGGGATGTCGAATCCACGGCGAACGTGGTTGCCGCCCGCACCGAACTCGACCAGGTCACCGCCGAGCGCGGGGCGCTCGCACAGGCCATCACGCGGCACAGGCCGATACGGACCAGGCACTCATCGTCGCGCGCTGCGAGTACCACCCCACACCGCAGTGCCCACAGACCAAGATCACCGGTGTGCCGGGCCGCGGACCGGAGACCCGTACGGCCGAATCCATGCTCGCGGACGCCCGCGGACGCCTGGGCACCGCGCAGGCCGGGATCCGTCCGCTGGACGAACGGATCGCCGCCGGCCAGGCCGCACTGGACCAGGCCCGTACCGCCGCCTCCCGCACCGCGGACCGCGGCCTGGGCGCGCGCTGGCTGGCGATGAACGACTACACCACCGGACATCCGGGCGCACTGCTGCTGCGCCTGCTCACCGTCGTGATCGCAGTCGTGCTGGCACTGCTGCCGGTGCTGCTGCGGACCTGGCGGGGCGAATCCTCGTTCGATCGGGCGATGGCCGCACGGGCCGAGGTCGATCGTGCGGCGCGGGCCGCGAACCGGTTGGCCCTGCACGCCGATACCGCCATCGATCGCGAACTCCAGCGCACCCGGGTGATCGCGGCCATCGGCAATCTCGAACTCGGCATCACCGAACCGCAGCGGCGGGCGGTGGCCGAATTCGAGGCGCTGGCCGCACTTCCCCCGTCCGCAGACCGCACCACCACTCAGGAGGCGACCGTGGCAGCACCGCGGAATCTGCCCGCACCCGTACCGCGGGCCGCACTCGTGTCGGCCGAGCCGGCGGGACTGCCCGCGGAGCGTCCGGAAAAGGGTGGCGGACTGGAACTTCCGGTCATCGGCACGGTGCCGTTCACCGATACCGCCGCACGCTGGATCCGGCCGCTGGTACCGGGATTCGTCACCACCGCCCTGGACAGGACGATCAATACCGCGACCTCACCGCTGCGCACCGTCCGGCAGGTGTTCGAGGAGGCCGAGGAGATCACCTTCACCCTCAAGCGCACCCGCAAAGTCACGGTCAACTCACAGGATTCACACGACCCGGCAGCCGTCCGCGAGACGGCCGGGGCCCAGCTCCTGCCGCCCGCCGCGGCTCAGCATCCTCAGTACGCCTATCAGCACGATCCCAGAAGCACAGGTACGGGGCGGTGCCGCAGTACCGGGCCGCGGCCCGGCCCGAAGTGGGCGCTGCGGACCCGCACGACGCGCTGCCGGCACCGGGTACGCCGGAACTCGGCTACTCCCACCGACGCGAGCTCCCGCCGGGCACGGACCGCTGACGGATACGGGTGGCCGCACGGTCCGGGTCGCACTCGATACCCGTCGTACCACCGCCTCGCTGGCTAGACTCGGCCCGTGTTTCCAGCCGTAGCCGACCGGACGGGGCAGCCGACCGTCACCGGAATGCCGCCGACCAGCGGTACACCCGGCCGGCGGCGTCCGACAGCGGTGATGCCGAGCGAATTCCGATCCGGCCGCTGTCGTGGCGAGAACTGGCCGATCTGCCGTTCGCGGTGCTGCAGTACCGGATCAGGGCGATCGCGGGACTCGCGGGTATCGGTGTCCTGCTCGCACTGGGCATAGTGCTCGGTGTGACGGCGCTGGTGACACTGGCCACCGATGGATCGAGCACCGGAAATGCCTGGGCGGCAATTCTTTCCACAGTGTGCTGTGCATGGTTGCTGCGGCTGTGGACAATCGGCGTCACCGTGCCGATCGGACTCGGTGTCGTGGCCCGGCAGCCGGTCACCGTGCAGGCCGCCTGCGGGCGGTTTCGCACGGTGGCGGCTCGGCTCGCGGCCGATCAGCTGATCTCTGTCCTCATCCTGCTCGGCATTCTGATCATCGGCACGCCGCTGGTGATCACCCTGATTCCGGCACTGATCTGGATCGGCCGGGTGCTGGGCAAGCGGTGGACGGTGGCACCGATCCTCTACACCGAATCACCGCCGTATCGCGCCACGGTGGCGCGGGCGGCAACGCTCGCCACCGGCCGGATCATGCCGCTCGCGGGATTGTGGATCTATCTGCGGGGCGTTCTGCTGGTCCTCGCCGTTCCCGTCGCCGGGGTGCTCATATTCCTCTCCGATATCTCCGGCACCCATCGCTGGGCCGTGACCGCGCTGCTGTCCGGTGCGGCCCTGTTGATCTCGGCCTTCGCGGCGGCCGTGGATGCCGCCACCGCGGTGATCGTCCACATCGACCGGCGGTGCGTCCGTGAGGGTGCGGACATCCGGATACCCACCGGGCAGGCGAACCGGTGACCGGCGAACAGTTCCGGCCCAGTGAGCCCACCCCACAGCCACCGGCACCCACCGGGCAGCCGGCGAACGCAGCACCGCCGGAACCCGCACTGGGCCCGGCCGCCCAGCATCGGGCCGCCGCCGAATCCGCCGCCGGACACCACGATTTCGACACCGCGCTACGCGAGCGATTCCGCGCGGTGGTGCGTGGTCTGGAACAAGGTGGGGTACTCGAGGTCCAGCGCTCGCGCACCGCACGTGAAACCGCACAGGCGGCCGCGCAGGCACTCCCCGGGACCGAGGGCGAATTCGACGGCGCCGCACACAGTTTCGATGAGATCGTCTACGGCGGCCGCGCTGCCTCCCCCGACGAATACCAGCGTCTCAGCGCCGCCGACCGCTATTCGCTGGCCCCGCCGCCACCGCCGGATCCGGTCGACCAGGCCGAATCCGGACGGTCGCAGGCGCGGCGCCGCAGTCTGCCGCCACTTCCGCAACTGCTGCGCGACAAGCGGTACTGGGCCGTGGTCCTCGGAGTTCTGGTCGTCGCACTGATCGTCTACCTGTTGCTGCGGCTCGCCGCCACCCCCTCGGCACCACCACCGCCACCCATGCCCCGCCGCCACCGGAACGCCCGGACCTTCCGGAACTGGGCGCGGGCGACGATTCGATCTTCGAACGCTTCCCACCCTGGCTGGCCTACGGCGGGACACAGGCGCTCGTCTTCGCGGCGATCGTGGTGTGGTGGCGCGGCCGGCGCCGGGGCACGGTGGTCGGCGAACCGCGTCCGGTGCAGGTGGCGGCCGGCGAACTGCTCACCGGCCAGGCCGCCCTCTACCGTCGGACCAAGGATCGCGAACACGTCGCGGCGAAATTGCGGCAGGCGGCGCTGCGCCGCATCCGCGGCCGCCTGGACCTGCGCACCGACACCCCACCGGACCGGATGAGCGTGGTGATCGGTAGCCGGATCGGCGTCGATCCGCAGGTGGTCACCACCGCGCTGTACGGTCCGGTGCCCGACGATACGACGCTGGAATATGTTGCCGCACAACTCGACTGGATCGACTCGGAAATAGGATGACGGAGACTCCGATGACAACGGCGCAGACCAACCACACCCCCACCGCCGAACAGGCGTTGCCGGGGCGCTCGGCGACGTTCGTGCCGAGATAGGCAAGGCGGTCGTCGGAAACGACCACGCGGTGATGTTCCTGATCCTGGCCCTACTGTGCCGGGGCCACGTCCTGCTGGAAGGTGTTCCCGGAGTGGCGAAGACACTGCTCGTCCGGGCCCTGGCCGCCGCACTCGAACTCGGACACTCGCGTCCAGTTCACCCCGGATCTGATGCCCGGCGATGTGACCGGCTCCCAGATCTTCGATCCGCACACGACCGAATTCACCTTCGCCGCGGTCCCGTCTTCACCAATCTGCTGCTCGCCGACGAAATCAACCGCACCCCACCGAAAACCCAGTCCGCTCTGCTGGAATCCATGGAGGAGCGCCAGGTTTCGGTGGCCGGGGTACCGCAGCCGCTGCCGGATCCGTTCGTGGTGATCGCGACCCAGAATC
>CAWBZR010000002.1:0-287403 GCA_963793315.1 uncultured Actinomycetota bacterium
GGGGCAACCCGACGCAAGAGCTCCGGCGCCGAGCAGATGTCGGAGCAGGACCACTCCGGCAGCGGGACGGCGATCGCGGTGGGCGCGCTCCTCGACGGGGTGCCCGAGTCGGTGGTCCTGGGCCTCTCGCTGCTCGGCGGCCACGGCGTCGGCGTGCCGGTGCTGGCCGCGATCGCCATCTCGAACCTTCCCGAAGGTCTGTCCAGCTCGGCGGGCATGAAGGCCAACGGCCGGAGCGCCCGCTACGTGTTCGGCGTCTGGTCCGGGATCGCCCTGGCCAGTGGGGTGGCCGGCCTGGTGGGGTGCCTGGTCCTCGACGGCGCCGCCGACGCCACGATCTCGGTGATCACCGCGATCGCTGCGGGCGCCATCCTCACGATGGTCGCGGACACGATGATCCCCGAGGCCTATGCACGCACCCACCTCCTGACCGGCCTGGTCGTGACGCTCGGCTTCGTCACGGCCTTCGCGCTCACGAGGGCCTGATGACCGCGCCCCTGCGGTTCGTCGTCAACCGCCACGACGCGACCACGCTCCACTTCGACCTGCGCCTCGAGGCCGACGGCGTGCTGGTGTCGTGGGCGGTGCCCAAGGGTCCCTCCCTCGACCCGAGGGCCAAGCGGCTGGCCGTCCAGGTCGAGGACCACGGCATGGAGCACCTCGACTTCGAGGACGAGCGCAAGGTCGTCTGGGACACGGGGCTCTACGCGCCGGCCGTCGACCCCGGCCCGGCGCTGGCGGACGGGCACCTGCGGTTCGTCCTCGCCGGCCAGAAGCTGCGCGGCGCTTTCGCACTGTCGCAGACCCGGATGGGCGGCAACGAGCGCAACTGGATCCTGGTCAAGATCGACGACGAGTACGCCGTCCCCGGCCACGAGTGGACGACGGCCGAGATGGGCTCGGTCGTGAGCGACCGGAGGCTGGAGGCCGATGGATGAACGGCGTGGTGGCGGTGGGGCATCAACCGCTGTCCACAGGGTGGCGGTGGGCCAGCAACCGTCGTCCTTGTGGACAGTGGTTGCGGAGCCACCGCTCCCCCGTGGCTAGCCCTTGCGCTCGGTGACCTTCTCGGTGGCGGCGGGGAGGACGGTCTTGAGGTCGCCGACGACACCGAAGTCGACGAGCTCGAAGATCGGGGCCTCCTCGTCCTTGTTGACCGCGACGATCGTCTTGGAGGTCTGCATGCCGGCGCGGTGCTGGATCGCGCCGGAGATGCCCGCCGCGATGTAGAGCTGCGGCGACACGGTCTTGCCGGTCTGGCCGACCTGGAAGGAGTGGGCGATCCAGCCGGAGTCGACCGCGGCGCGCGAGGCGCCGACGGCGGCGCCGAGCGAGTCGGCGAACTCCTCGATCGGGGTGAAGTCGCCGCCGGTGCCGCGACCACCGGAAACCACGATCGCGGCCTCGTTGAGGTCGGGACGGCCCGACGCCTTGCGCGGCTGGGAGGCCACGATCTTGGCGCCCTTGGCGGCGTCGGAGATCTCGGCGGTGAACTCCTCGACCGTGCCGGCGCCCTCTGACTCCTCGGGAGCGGCCGAGTTCGGCTTCACGGTGATGATCGGGGTGCCCTTGGTGACCTTGGCGGTGACCGTGTAGCTGCCGGCGAAGACGCTCTGCGTGGTGACCGGGCCCTCCTGCACGTCGACCGCGTCGGTGATCAGCCCGGAGTCGAGCTTGATGGCGAGCCGGCCCGCGATCTCCTTGCCCTCGACGTTGGACGGGATCAGGATCGCGGCCGCCGAGCTGCCAGAAGACGACTCTGCTCCGCCAGCTGCTGGAGGGCCTCGGCCTTCGGGCGCGACGAGGTAGCCCTTGATCTGGGCGTCGTCGACGACGTAGACCTTCTCGGCGCCGTACTTCTTGACCTTCTCGGCGACCTCCGAGGCCTTGGCGCCGTCGCCGATGAACACGGCCGACGGCTCGCCGAGCCGCTTGGCGATGGTCAGCAGCTCGTAGGTCGGCTTGCGGACCGATCCGTCGAGGTGGTCGACGAGGACGAGTACTTCAGACATGGGTTCAGTGCTCCGTATCGCTGAGGATCGGCGGGTCAGATGAACTTCTTGGAGGCGAGGAACTCGGTCAGCGCACCGGCGCCCGAGCCGTCCTCGTCCTTGACGATCTCGCCCTGGCGGTGCGCGGCGGGCGCGCGGTGGTGTCCTCGACCTCGGTCCAGGCCACCGACAGCCCGACGTCGCCGGCGTCGACACCGAGGTCGCCCAGCGACCAGGTGTCGAGCGGCTTCTTCTTGGCCGCCATGATCCCCTTGAACGACGGGTAGCGGGCCTCGCCGGACTGGTCGGTCACCGAGAGCACCATCGGCATCGTCGCGCCGATCACCTCGGTCGCGGTGTCGCCGTCACGCTGGATGCGGACCTGGTCGCCCTGGCTCTCGATCTTCGAGGCCATCGTGACCTGCGGCCACGAGAGCCGCTCGGCGAGCATGGCGGGAACCACGCTCATGGAGGCGTCGGTCGAGGCCATGCCGCACAGGACGAGGTCGACCTTGCGTCTCGGCGCCGGCCTTCTCGACGGCCTTGGCGAGCACCAGCGAGGTGGCGATGGCGTCGGAGCCGGCGATCGCGTCGTCGACGACGTGGATGCCCTTGTCGGCCCCCATCTGGAGCGCCTTGCGCACCGCGTCGACGGCCTTCTCGGGGCCGACGCACAGCGCGGTCACCTCCACCTCGCCGCTCGCCCACGTTGCGGCCTTCTCCTTCAGCTGGAGGGCCTGCTCGACGGCGTACTCGTCGAGCTCGGACAGGAGCCCGTCGACGCCCACCCGGTCGACGGTGTTGTCGTCCTCGAACTTGCGGTCGGCGGTGGCGTCAGGGACGTGCTTGACACAGACGATGATGTTCATGGTGCTTCGGAGGTTACCGCCGTGTCACTCGCGAGTTACACCGCGTCCCAGCGAGGCCTTCCTCACACCAGAACTGTCAGGGTTCGTGGGTTCGCGGTGCCCGGCTCACGGGCGGACGACGCGGTCGAGGATCCGGCCCACGAAGAGCCAGGCGGCGGCGCCCAGACCCCAGTTGAAGAGCGCGTTCTTGGTGTCGGCGTCGGCGCCGGAGAACTGCTTGATGCCGTTGTCCGGGAGAAGATCCCGAGGTCGACCCGGTCGGCGCCCTCGAGCACGAACTTCACCAGGTCGTTGTCCGGTTGGCGTCGAGCGCGACGAGGAGCGCACCCGACGGCCAGGAACATCGCGGCCACCAGGAACAGCAGCCAGAGCACCTGCGAGAGGACCGTCCGCACCTGGGTGACGGTCTTGGCGCCCCGGCCCGGCTGCCCGACGTGCCGGAGGCCTGGGCACCGGTGTCGATCCTGGTGCCGCTGCCGCGTCCGAACATCCCGCTCCTCCGTCTGGCTGGCTCGTCGTGCTGGCTGCGTCAGCGCCCTTCGAAGGTGGCCTTGCCCGGCCCCTGCTCGACGAAGGATTGCATACCGGTCGTGCGGTCGGCGGTGGCGAACAGGGCCGCGAACGCCGCCCGCTCGATCTCCAGCCCGGTGTCGAGGTCGACCTCGAGGCCGCGGTCGACCGACTCCTTCGCCGCCCGCAGCGCGAGGGCGGCGGCGCCGGAGAACTGCGCCGCCCAGGCGACCGCCTCGTCGTAGACCTGGCTCGGCGTCCTTGGGCACGACGCGGTCGACCAGCCCGATCGCGAGCGCCTCGTCGGCCTTGACGAACCGGCCGGTGAAGATGAGCTCCTTGGCGCGGCTGGGCCCGATCAGCCGGCTGAGCCGCTGGGTGCCGCCCGGCGCCGGGGATGATCCCGAGCAGCACCTCGGGCTGCCCGAGCTGGGCGTCCTCGGCGGCGAACCGGACGTCGGCCGCCAGCGCCAGCTCGCACCCGCCGCCGAGCGCGTAGCCGGTGATCGCGGCGACGACCGGCTTGGGGATCCGCGCCACCGCGGTCACCGCGGCCTGCACCGAGCGCCCCGAGCTCGACCATGTCGGCGTAGCGACAGCGTCGGCCATCTCCTTGACGTCGTTGCCGGCCGCGAAGACCCTCTCCCCGCCGTAGAGGACGACCGCCCGCACGTCGTCGCGCTCGGTCGCCTCGGCGGCGGCGTCGCGCAGCTCGGTCTGCACCTGGAAGCTGATCGCGTTCATCTTCGGCCGGTCGAGCCGGATGGTGCCGACGCCGTCGGCGACCTCGAGGCTGACGAACTCTGCGGCGAACTCACCCATGGCCCGCATCATGCCGTCCGCGCGTCTGCCTAGAGTGACCGGGTGCCCGGACTCTGGCGGACCCGCGGCGAGGTCGGCGCCCATCTGGCCGGGCTCCAACCACCAGCTGGGCTCGACCTGGACCGAGGAGTCGACCAACTTCGCGGTCTGGGCGCCGGAGGCCAACGCGGCCTACCTCTGCCTGGTCGACGAGGACGGCACCGAGACCCGCCACCGGCTGACCGAGCGCTCGCTCGGCATCTGGCACGGTGCGGTGCCCGGGATCCGGCCGGGCCAGCGCTACGGCTACCGGGTGGCCGGCCCGTGGGCGCCGCAGCAGGGGCTGCGGTTCAACACCCAGAAGCTGCTGCTCGACCCCTACGCGCGGGCGGTGAGCGGCGAGCTGGTCCAGGACCCGGCGATCTTCGGCTACACCGTCGGACGCCCCGGAGTCGCGCGACTTCCTCGACTCCGCCGGCAAGGTGCCGCTCAGCGTGGTCGTCGACGACCGGTTCGACTGGGGCGACGACCGCCCTGCAGCGGCGCCGCTGGCGCGACACCGTCATCTACGAGCTGCACGTCAAGGGGATGACCCAGCTGCACGACCGGGTGCCCGAGGAGCTGCGCGGGACCTACGCCGGCCTCGCCAGCCCGGCGGTCATCGACTACCTGCGCGACCTCGGGCGTGACCGCGGTCGAGCTGCTGCCGGTGCACCAGTTCGTGACCGAGCCGGCCGTCGCGGCGCGCGGGCTGACCAACTACTGGGGCTACAACTCGATCGGCTTCTTCGCCCCCCACGCGGCGTACTCCTCGAGCGGGGACCGCGGCGAGCAGGTGACCGAGTTCAAGGCGATGGTGAAGGCGTTCCACGACGCCGGCCTCGAGGTCATCCTCGACGTGGTCTACAACCACACGGCCGAGGCCGGCGTCGACCGGGCCGACCCTGAGCTTCCGCGGGCTGGACGACAAGATCTACCACCGGGTGCCGCCGGGGCCGTCGGGCAACGGTCCCCCGAGCCTGAACTGGCACGACACCTACTGGGACGTGACCGGCTGCGGCAACACCGTCGACGCCAGCCACCCGTTCGCGCTGCGGATGATCCTCGACTCGCTGCGCTACTGGGTGACCGAGATGCACGTCGACGGCTTCCGGTTCGACCTGCTCTCCGCGCTCACCCGGACCGGCCAGCACGTCGACATGCGCAGCCACCTGCTGGTCGCCATCGGCCAGGACCCGGTGCTGCGGCACGTGAAGCTGATCGCCGAGCCGTGGGACGCGTCGGTCGACGGCTACCGCGTGGGCGAGTTCCCGCCGCCGTGGATCGAGTGGAACGACCAGTTCCGCGACGAGATCCGCGACTTCTGGAACGGGCGATCCTCCGGGCATCCGCGTCGGTCGCCACCCGGCTGGCCGGCTCGTCGGACCTCTACGCCGACGACGGCCGCTCGCCGTACGCCTCGGTCAACTTCGTCACTGCCCACGACGGCTTCACGGTGCGCGACCTGGTCAGCTACGACGCACAAGCACAACGAGGCCAACGGCGAGGACAACCGGGACGGCAGCGACAACAACCGGTCGTCCAACCACGGCGTCGAGGGCGAGACGACCGACGCGCAGGATCGTCGCCCTGCGCCGCCGCCAGGCCGCGAACCTGATGGCGACCCTGTGCCTGTCCAACGGCGTCCCGATGATCGCCGCCGGCGACGAGCGCGGCCGCACCCAGCGCGGCAACAACAACGCCTACTGCCAGGACAACGAGCTCTCGTGGATCGACTGGCGCCCCGACGACGCGTGGCTGGACGTCTACGAGCTCACCAAGGCCGCGCTGCGGCTGCGCCGCGAGCACCCTGCGCTGCGGCAGCGGCACTTCTTCGAGGGCCGGCCGACCATCCGCGGCGGCCCGAAGGACCTGGCCTGGCTGCACCCGTCGGGGCGCGAGATGACCGGCGACGACTGGCACGACCCGACCCTGACCGACGCTGGGCATGTTCGTCTCCGGCGCACCACTCCGCGCCCCCGGGCCCTCACGGCGAGCAGCAGGTCGACACGTCCTTCGCGATGTTCTTCAACTCCGGCGACAGCCCGTGCCGGTCGAGCTGCCCGCCAACGACTGGGTGCACGCCGGCGAGGTCGTGCTGTCCACCGACCCCAAGCTCCCGATCGGTACGCCGGTCAAGACCGGCGACCGGCTGCGGCTGGGCGGGCGCAGCGTGGTGGTGCTGCGGGAGGTCTGAGCCTCCACTGCGGTGCACTGCAACGCAGCGGGCCTCGCAGGCGTTCAGAGAGGGCGTGGAGGTGGCTGTGGAGAGCCGGACGTATGCCGACCTGGTGGTCGCGCACGCCCCGGCGCTGCTGCGGCTGGCCGTGATGCTCACCGGTGGCCGGGAGGACGCCGAGGACCTCCTGCAGTCGACGTTCCTGCAGGACCGCCCGGCACGGCGAGCGGATCGCGGCGATGGGCGCCCCGGCGGCGTACCTGCGCCGGGTGCTGGTCAACGAGCACATCTCGCAGGGGCGGCGGTCGGCCCGGCGGGTGCGGACCGTGCCCGAGGGCTTGGACCCGCCTCTTCCTGACACGGGTGACCCGGTGGCCGCCCGCGACGAGGCGTGGCGCTGGCTCTCGACGCTGGCTGCCAACCAGCGGGCCGTGCTGGTGCTGCGCTTCTACGAGGACCTCCCAGACGCCGAGATCGCCGAGCTGCTCGGCTGCCCGGAGGCGACGGTCCGGTCCCATGCCCACCGCGGCCTCGCCGCGCTCCGCGGCCGCCTGGACGGGAGCACAGCCATGAACACCGTGGACCGACGAGGAGCTCGGGGAGCTCCTCACCTCGACACGTTCGCGTCGCGGGAGCCGCTCGCCGACCCCGACGTGGCCAGGCGGATCGCCTCCGCAGCCGACGTGCGCGCGCCGGCGGCTGGCGGGTGCCGGCGTACGCCGCGGCAGCGGTCGTGCTGGTGGCGGGCGTCGCGGTCGGCCGTCGGCACCCCGGGCGAGTGACCGATGCGGCCGGGCCGACGACGCCGTCGCACCTCGACGGCCATCGAACCGGGCGGCGCGGTCGGCGACACCTACGCCGCGCACCGCCGAGGCTGCGCGGGCCGAGGCCGCGCGCATCCTCACGCTCGTCTCGTTGCCCGCGGAGTCGGAGCCGCTCGACGGCCAGCCGCCGGGGGGCGACGGTCGGCGAGGAGGGCATCGGCCCCTCCGACCCGGACCTCACCCAGACCGCCTGGTGGCAGGTGCTCGGCTCACCGGAGCAGGTCGGGACGCATCTGCTCCAGCACGTGCCGGACGGCTTCACCGTCACCGACGGTGCCCCGCAAGGCACGAGCATCGACGGCTACCACTCGATGACGTTCACCCAGACCGCGTCGACCGAGCCTGCGGCCTACCGGCCCGCGTTCCTCCTCCTCCGCTGGAAGGCGCTCGAGGGGGGCACGGTGGTGCGGGCCGACGTGTTCATCGGCGCCTACGACGTCCGCGACCCGGCCTCGATGCTGGGCGACGTGACCTCCGGGCGGTCACGCGAACGGTCGGTCCGTCCGACGACACCGCCGACCTGGCGGGTGCCGACGAGGAGCAGCTGGTCGACGCCTTCAACGGGTTGCCGGCGAGCATGAAGCCGCCCGTGGTCGCCTCGTGCCCGAGGCCGCAGCCCGGCAAGGAGGTCACCGACACGATCACCTTCCGCGAGTCGGGCGGCGGCACGGTGGTCGCGCGGTTCGACCTCGCCTGCTGGGGCCAGGTGAGCGTGACCCGCGACGGCGAGCCGCTGACCCCCACCCTCGATCCGGGCGACCTCGACGACATCGTGCAGTCGGTGCTTGCGGCGGAGGGTTAGAGGCGGCTGCGGTCCATCCGGGGTGGGGTCCGCAGCGTTGGCACCTGCCGGGCCACTCGCTGGTCGAGCTTGTCGAGACCCCCGCAACGACCGCTGGGACGCAAACCATGGTCCGGATCGTGCCTGGAACATCCACTTCTCGTGCACAACCAGTGAGTAGGAAACCCTTGTCCACAGAGGGTTTCCGGCCCCCGACGGGTGTCGGTGCCGAGTGCTGGAATAGGACCCATGACAGCGATCGCCCACCACCCGCACCGGGTCACCCCTGGCGGTCGCTGACGGCGCTCACAACTCGCCCATCGTCGACGTCCCGGTCTGGTCGATGGACCCCGCCGAGACCACCGCGCCCTCACAGAGCTCCACCGCGCCGCCCAGGTCGCCGAGCTCCAGGCCAGGGTCCTGGCCCACGCCGACCGCACCGAGATCCCCGGCCTCACCGGCGCCACCTCCACCGCGAACTGGCACGCCATCGCCACCCGCACCACCCGGGCCACGGCACACCGGGCGATGCGGCTCGCGCACGGCCTCGGACCCACGAGCTCGACCCGCGAGCGCGCTCGCTGAAGGCCGGGTCCACGCCGAGCAGGCCGAGGCCATCCTCCGCGCCCTCGCCGAGCTCCCCGACGACCTCGACCCGCGGCTGGTCGCCAAGGCCGAGGCCCAGCTGCTGACCAGGCTGAGTCGTTCGACGCCAAAGCACTGAAGGCCCTGGGCCGCCGGATCCTCGACGTCGCCTCCCCCGAAGCAGCCGACGCCCACCAAGCCAAACTGCTGGAGAAGGAGGAGCGGGACGCGGCCGCAGTCACCACCCGGCTCACCATCTGGGACGACGGCCACGGCAAGGTCCACGGCCGGTTCACCACTCGACACCCTGACCGGCGCGATCCTCAAGAAGGCGCTCTGGGCGATCGCCTCCCCCAAACACCGCGCCGCCGGATCGACGGGACCCTCGGCGAACGCCGCCCCACCCCCGAACGGCTCGGGCAAGCGTTCACCGAGCTGATCCGGCGTTACCCCGATCAACAAGCTCCCCAAGGCCGGCGGCCTCAACGCCACCACCGTGGTCCTGATGGACCTCGACACCCTGATGGACGGGCTCAAGTCAGCCCACCTCGACACCGGCGAAGCGATCACCCCCGGCCTGGCGCGACGCTGGCCTGTGAAGCCAGGCATCATCCCCGCCGTCCTCGGTGGCGACTCCCAGGTCCTGGACCTGGGCCGCAAGAAACGGTTCTACCAAGAACCCCGCGGCTCAAGGCCACCATCGAACACCGAGGCTGCGCCGTCGAAGGCTGCGACCGGCCACCCGGCATGACCCACATGCACCACCCCATCCGCCTGGGCCGACGGCGGACCAGACCAACAGCGACGGCATCATGATCTGCCCCACCACCACCACACCCGAGCCCACGACCCCCGCTACCAGATGACCCAGCTCCCCACCGGCAAGTACACCTTCCACCGACGCGAGGAGGCCGACCTGCGAATGTCCTGCCGGCGCCGGTGAGCGTCAGGCGTCGGTCAGGGTGTCGAGCTCGATGCCGTCCTCGGCGTACGCCAGCGACGAGTCAGGCCAGCCCCGCCGATCTCCCACCGATGACCTCTCGGCAACACCGTGACGTGGTCGGATACCTCGATCGGCTCGGGCTGCGTCCTCGTCCTGCCACCGTGGCTCAGCCCACAGCCGGTCGAGGCGGGACCAGTTCTCGTGGTTGCCGTTGATGCACAGGAGCCGAAGCCCGAACTCGGCGCAGACCGACTCAAACCCACGAGGTACTCATCGTGGCGCTGACCCATGCCAAACCGGGATCGCCCAGCTGACAGGCCACCTCCACATCTCCGCGGTCACCCAGCACCCGCAGCCGGCTGACAGCCCAGGCCAGGTCGCCCTCGAGGTCGCCGATCAGGCCGATGATCACGGGTGCAGCGCGTCAGGCGATCGCCACGACCCCGAGCTCGGCGACCGACGTCAGCAGCTCGTTGCGCGGGATGACCCGCACCGTGTAGCCGAACGGGCCGCCGCGGTCGAGCTCGATGTCGCCGTCGAAGCGGAACCGGCCGCCGTCGTAGGTCTCGGCGAGGTCGAGGTCCTTGACGGTGACGTCGGTGAGCACGTCGTTGCTGTCGATCTTGCCGTGCAGGACCTGGACGTGGACGTCGTCGGGAGTGAGGTCGCCGAGGCAGACGAAGGCGCGGACGCTGAGGATCGCGCCGACCTCGGCGGCGTCACCGACGCCGGAGGACTCGACGTGCTCGACACGGACGCTCGGCCAGGCGGCCTTCACCCGCTTCTTCCAGGCCGCCAGCCTGGCGGCGCCGGCGTAGTCGGAGTTGAGCAGCCGGGCGTTGACGGCCGCCGGCGCGTAGAGGTTGCGCACGTAGTCGCGGACCATCCGGGTGGCGAGCACCTTCGGGCCGAGCGACTTCAGCGTGTGCCGGACCATCTCCAGCCAGCGGGTCGGCACGCCGTCGCTCGTCGTGGTCGTAGAAGCGCGGCGCGACCTCGTTCTCGATCAGGTCGTAGAGCGCGGCGGCCTCGAGGTCGTCGCGCTTGTCGACGTCCTCGACGCCGTCGGCGGTCGGGATCGCCCAGCCGTTGTCGCCGTCGTACCACTCGTCCCACCAGCCGTCGAGGACCGACAGGTTGAGGCCGCCGTTGAGCGCGGCCTTCATGCCCGAGGTGCCGCAGGCCTCGTAGGGGCGCAGCGGGTTGTTGAGCCACACGTCGCAGCCGGGGTAGAGCGGCTGCGCCATCGCGATGTCGTAGTTGGGCAGGAACACGATGCGGTGCCGGATCTCCGGGTCGTCGGAGAGCTTGACGATGTCCTGGATCAGCTTCTTGCCGCCGTCGTCGGCCGGGTGCGCCTTGCCGGCGATCACGAGCTGGATCGGCCGCTCGGGGTGGAGCAGCAGGCTCTTGAGCCGCTCGGGGTCGCGCATCATCAGCGTCAGCCGCTTGTAGGACGCCGCGCGGCGCGCGAAGCCGATGGTCAGCACGTCGGGGTCGAGCGCGGTGTCGATCCAGGACAGCTCGGCCTTGGCCGCGCCGCGCTTCTGCCACGACTTGGCCAGCCGGCGGCGGGCGTCGAGGACCAGCCGCTCGCGCAGCTGCCGCTTGACCGCCCAGACCTCGTTGCCGGGCACCTTGTCGACCGCGGCCCAGAACGAGTCGATGTCGTCGGAGTGGGTGTCGGCGCCCTGCGCGGCGGCGAGGTCGAACATCTCGCGGGCCACCCAGCGACGGCGCGTGCACGCCGTTGGTGATCGAGCCGATCGGCACCTCGGCCTCGTCGAAGGCCGGCCAGAGGCCGTGGAACATGTCCCGGCTGACATGGCCGTGCAGCTGCGAGACGCCGTTGGCGCGCTGGGCGAGCCGGAAGCCCATCACCGCCATGTTGAAGACGGTCGGGTCGCCCCCGGTGTAGTCCTCGGTGCCGAGGGCCAGCAGCTTCTCGATCGGTACGCCGGGCGTGGCGCCGTTCTCGCCGAAGTACTGCTCGACCAGCGTGCGCGGGAACCGGTCGATGCCGGCCGGCACGGGCGTGTGCGTGGTGAAGACCGTCGACGCGCGGCCCATCTCGAGCGCGGTGTCCCAGTCGACCTCGGGGCCGCCCTCCTCGACCGTGAGCTCGCGGATCCGCTCGATGCCGAGGAAGCCCGCGTGGCCCTCGTTGGTGTGGAACACCTCGGGCGTCGGGTGGCCGGTCAGCCGGCTGAACACCCGCAGCGCCCGGACGCCGCCGACGCCGAGCAGCAGCTCCTGGCGCAGCCGGTGCTCGCTGTTGCCGCCGTAGAGGCGGTCGGTCACGTCGACGTAGTGCTGGGGGTTGCCCTCGACGTCGGTGTCCAGCATCAGCAGCGGGACCCGCCCGACCTTGACGACCCAGATGCGCGCGACCAGCGGCGGGCCGTCGGGCAGGTCGATCGAGATCGTGGCGCGGGTGCCGTCGGGCTCGCGGAGCAGCGAGATCGGCAGCTCGTCGGGGTCGAGCACCGGGTAGCTCTCCTGCTGCCAGCCCTCGCTCGACAGCGACTGCTTGAAGTAGCCGTGCCGGTAGAGCAGGCCGACGCCGACGATCGGGACACCGAGGTCGCTGGCGGCCTTGAGGTGGTCACCGGCCAGGATGCCGAGGCCGCCGGAGTACTGCGGCAGCACCGCGGTGATGCCGAACTCGGGCGAGAAGTAGCCGATCGCCTGCGGACCGTCCTGGACCCGGCGCTGGTACCAGCGGTCCTCGGAGAGGTACGCCGCGAGGTCGCGCCTCGGCCGCACCGAGCCGCTCGCAGAACTCGGCGTCGGCCGCCAGCTCGTCGAAGCGGGCCTTCCCGACCTCGCCGAGCATCTTGACCGGGTCGCGGCCGGTCGACTCCCACAGGTCCGGGTCGACCGAGGCGAACACGTCCTGCGTCGGCGGGTGCCACGACCACCTCAGGTTGTTGGCCAGGTCTCCGAGCGCGGAGAGGGCCTCGGGGAGCACGGGGCGGACGGTGAACCGGCGGATGGCGCGCACCCGCAGACGTTAGCGCGTGTTCTTGGATCGTTCCAAGGTCGCGAACGTTCTGGACCAGTCGTCGCAGGTCAGGGGGGCCATAACGCAACACGGTGCCTCTCGTTGAGGAGTGACGCGGGTGGGTGCGACATGGGGACGCGCCCACCCGTCTCATTTCTCGCGCCGCAGAGCCCCCCTCCGAGTAGGGACGAACGTGCCGGCGCCCATGCCTCGAGTGACGCTGGGTACCGCGCCGGCTGAGGCGGCGATGCACAAGCACGCCGCGACCTCGCTAGGTTGGAGAAATGGTCGGACGCATCCCCGTCATGGACGTCATGCCCGTGGTCGACCTCGGTCGACAGGCGGCCAAGGCGACTGTCGGCGAGCCCTTCCCCGTGCGCGCCACGGTGTTCCGCGAGGGGCACGACCGGCTCGCGGCAGAGGTGGTGCTCACCGCCCCCGACGGCACCAAGCGACCTCCCGTGCGCATGACCAAGCACGAGTCCGTGCCCGACCGCTACGACGCGTGGGTGACCCCCGACGTGACCGGGCCCTGGACCTTCGAGATCCAGGCCTGGTCCGACCCGATCGCCACGTGGGAGCACAACGCCGGGCTGAAGATCCCGGCCGGCGTCGACGTGGAGCTGATGTTCGAGGAGGGCCGGGTGCTCTGCGAGAAGGTGCTCGCCGAGGTCGACCCCGCCTCCGCCGAGGGCAAGCTCCTCCAGGGCGCGATCGACGCGGCCGGCGACCCCGGACGGCCGCCCGCCGCCCGGCTGGCGGTGCTCCAGGACCCCGCCCTGGTGGCCGCCATGGAGGCGCACCCGATCCGAGAGCTCGTCACGATCGAGGGCCCCTACCCGGCGTACGCCGACCGCCCACGAGCGCTGTTCGGCAGCTGGTATGAGTTCTTCCCACGTTCGGAGGGTGCCGTCCTCGGCCCCGACGGCACCGTGACCAGCGGCACCTTCCGGACCGCGGCCAAGCGGCTCGACGCCGTGGCCGCCATGGGCTTCGACGTGATCTACCTGCCGCCGATCCACCCGATCGGCGAGGTCAACCGCAAGGGCCCCAACAACACGCTGACCCCCGGCCCCAGCGACCCGGGCTCGCCGTGGGCGATCGGGTCGAAGGACGGCGGCCACGACGCGATCCACCCCGACCTCGGCACCTTCGAGGACTTCGACGCGTTCGTCGAGCGGGCCCGCGAGCTCGGCCTCGAGGTGGCGCTCGACCTGGCGCTGCAGGCGGCACCCGACCACCCGTGGGTGACCAGCCACCCGGAGTTCTTCACCACCCGGCTCGACGGCACGATCGCCTACGCCGAGAACCCGCCCAAGAAGTATCAGGACATCTACCCGATGAACTTCGACAACGACCCCGTCGGTATCTGCCGCGAGGTGCTCCGCGTCGTCGAAGCACTGGATGAGCCACGGGGTCCGGATCTTCCGCGTCGACAACCCCCACACCAAGCCGGTGGCGTTCTGGGAGTGGCTGCTCAAGGAGATCCGCCGCACCGATCCCGACGTGCTGTTCTTCGCGGAGGCATTCACCCGGCCGGCCATGATGCAGGGGCTCGGCGCGGTCGGCTTCCACCAGAGCTACACCTACTTCACCTGGCGCAACGCCAAGTGGGAGCTCGAGGAGTACCTCCGCGAGGTCTCCCACGAGACCGACCACGTCATGCGGCCGAACTTCTTCGTCAACACCCCCGACATCCTCCACGCCTACCTCCAGTACGGCGGACCGGCGGCGTTCAAGGTCCGTGCCGTGATCGCCGCGACGGGGTCGCCGAGCTGGGGCGTCTACGCCGGCTTCGAGCTGTTCGAGCACGTGGCGGTGCGCCCGGGCAGCGAGGAGTACCTCGACAGCGAGAAGTACCAGATCCGGGTCCGCGACTGGGAGGGCGCAGCCGCCGAGGGCCGCACCCTCGCGCCGTACCTCACCCGACTCAACGAGCTGCGCCGCCTGCACCCCGCCCTGCAGCGGCTCCGCAACACCGCGATCCACAGCAGCGACGACGAGAACGTCCTGGTGTTCTCGAAGTCGACCGCCCTGCCCGACGGGGACCGTGACACCGTGATCACGGTCGTCAACCTCGACCCCCACGCGACCCGGGAGACCACCGTCCACCTCGACCTGCCCGCACTGGGACTCAACTGGGGCGACACGTTCGCCGTCCACGACGAGATCACCGGCGCCGACTGGAGCTGGGGCCAGCACAACTACGTGCGGCTCGACCCCGGCCACGAGCCCGCCCACGTCCTGACGGTGAGGGGGTCCTGATGGCCGCGAAGAAGACCTCGCCCGACCTCGACCCCGACGTCGAGCAGGGCCTGGAGGACAGCACCGTCGTCGAGACCTCGCCGCCGCCGGACACCGACCCGTTCCCTGACCAGGAGGGCAGCACGCCCGACTGGTTCAAGACCGCGGTCTTCTACGAGGTGATGGTCCGCTCGTTCCGTGACTCCAACGACGACGGCACCGGCGACTTCCAAGGGCTGATCGAGAAGCTCGACTACCTCGACTGGCTCGGGGTCGACTGCCTCTGGATCCCGCCGTTCTTCAGCCAGTCCGCTGCGCGACGGCGGCTACGACGTCTCCGACTTCGTCAACATCCTCCCGGAGATCGGCACCGTCGACGACTTCCACGAGTTCCTCGACGAGGCCCACCGGCGTGGCATCCGCGTGATCATCGACTTCGTCATGAACCACACGAGCGACCAGCACGCGTGGTTCCAGGCCAGCCGGGAGGACCCCGACGGTCCCTACGGCGACTTCTACGTCTGGTCCGACACCGACGAGAAGTACCAGGACGCCCGGGTGATCTTCGTGGACACCGAGCCGTCGAACTGGACCTGGGACCCGGTCCGCCAGCAGTACTACTGGCACCGCTTCTTCGCCCACCAGCCGGACCTCAACTACGACAACCCGGCCGTCCACGACGCGATCCTGGAGGCGGTGTCGTTCTGGTTCGACATGGGCCTCGACGGCTTCCGGCTCGACGCCGTGCCCTATCTCTACGAGCGCGACGGCACCAACGGCGAGAACCTGCCGGAGACCCACGAGTTCCTCCGCAAGGTCCGCCGCTTCGTCGACGAGAAGTACCCCGGCAAGATCCTGCTCGCCGAGGCCAACCAGTGGCCGGCCGACGTCGTCACTACTTCGGCGACTACGACGCCGGTGGCGACGAGTGCCACATGTGCTTCCACTTCCCGGTGATGCCGCGCATCTTCATGGCCGTGCGCCGCGAGTCGCGGTTCCCGATCTCGGAGATCCTCGAGCAGACGCCGCCGATCCCGTCGGGCTGCCAGTGGGGCATCTTCCTGCGCAACCACGACGAGCTCACCCTCGAGATGGTCAGCGACGAGGACCGCGACTACATGTGGGACGAGTACGCCAAGGACCCCCGCATGAAGGCCAACATCGGCATCCGGCGTCGCCTGGCTCCCCTGCTCGACAACGACACCAACCAGATCGAGCTGTTCAACGCGCTGCTGCTCTCCCTGCCCGGCTCGCCGGTCCTCTACTACGGCGACGAGATCGGGATGGGCGACAACATCTGGCTCGGCGACCGCGACGGCGTCCGTACGCCCATGCAGTGGACCCCCGACCGCAACGCGGGCTTCTCGTCGGTCACGCCCGGCAAGCTGCACCTGCCGGCGATCCAGGACCCGGTCTACGGCTACCAGAGCGTCAACGTCGAGGCCCAGCAGGAGAACCCCTCCTCGCTGCTGCACTGGACCCGCCGGATGCTCCAGATCCGGCGCAGCTACGACGCCTTCGGCCTCGGCTCCTTCTCCGACCTCGGCGGCTCCAACCCCTCGGTGCTCAGCTTCGTGCGCGAGCACGTCACCGACGACGGGTCCAGCGAGATCGTCCTGTGCGTCAACAACCTGTCCCGCTTCCCGCAGCCGGTCGAGCTCGACCTGCGCCGGTTCGAGGGGATGCGGCCGATCGAGCTGATCGGCGGCGTGCAGTTCCCCGCGATCGGCGAGCTGCCGTACCTGCTGACGCTCTCTGGGTACGGCTTCTACTGGTTCCGCCTGACCGCGGCCGACGACCCTGAGGAGGGCCAGCTCCTGTGACCACCCGTCACCTCGACACCGAGGTGTTCGCCGCCTTCCTGGACCGGACCCGGTGGTTCGGCGGGCAAGGGGCGCCCGTACGCCGTCACCGACGTGCGCACGCTCGGCGAGCTGCCCGGCGGGCCGCCCCTGGTGGTGATCCACCTGGTCGAGGTCACCTACTCCGACGACGAGGGCGGCACCGAGCTCTACCAGGTGCCCGCTGGCGTTCTACGAGCACCCCGAGACACCGGCTCGACCACGCCTTCGTGGGCTGGTGGGAGGACCCCGACCACGGCTGGGTGCACGCCTACGACGCGCTCCACGACCGCGACGCCATGGCCCTGTGGCAGCGCGCCTTCGCCGTCGCCCGAGCGAGGGGGTGACCGAGACCGACGGGCTCCGGTTCCACCGGCTGCCCGGCCACGAGCTCGACCTGGAGGCGCACTCGACGCTGTTCAGCGGCGAGCAGTCCAACTCCTCGGTGGCCTTCGGCGAGGACGCGCTGATGAAGGTGTTCCGCAAGGTCACCCCGGGCGTCAACCCCGACATCGCGGTGCACGAGGTGCTGACCCGCGCCGGGCTCCGAGCACGTCGCCGCGCTCTACGGCTGGCTCGACGCCGACGACGGCGGGCGAGACGCTGCAGCTGGCGATGCTGCAGCAGTTCCTGCGCACGGCCACCGACGGCTGGGACCTGGCGCTGGCCAGCGTCCGCTCGCTGTTCGCCGACCCGGAGATGCACGCCCACGACTCCGGCGGCGACTTCGCCGGCGAGTCGACCCGGCTCGGCGAGGCGCTGCGCGAGGTGCACGAGGCCCTGCGCGACCAGTTCCCGACCGAGACCCGGCCGGCCGCGGCCGCGGCCGAGCTCGCCGCCGACGATGACCGGTCGGCTCGAGGCCGCGCTGGGCGTCGTGCCCGAGCTGGCGGAGCACGCGGCGACGCTGCGGGCGGCGTTCGGCGCGCGTGTCCAAGCTCGACGGCCTCGACGTCCAGCAGGATCCACGGCGACCTGCACCTCGGCCAGACCCTGCGCACCTCGCAGGGCTGGAAGATCGTCGACTTCGAGGGCGAGCCGGCCAAGCCGCTGGCCGAGCGGCAGCTGCCGGACTCGCCGTGGCGCGACGTGGCCGGGATGCTGCGCAGCTTCGACTACGCCGCCCGCGTGGTCGAGCGGTCGCTGAGCACCAGCGACGAGACCGACGCCGAGCTGATCGACACCCGCGCGCAGGAGTGGTCCGAGCGCAACAAGATCCACTTCCTGTTCGCCTACGCCGGCGGCGCGCTGAGCCCCGCGCAGCAGGTGCTGCTCGAACGCCTACGTCGCCGACAAGGCCGTCTACGAGACCGTCTACGAGACCCGCAACCGCCCGTCCTGGGTGGCGATCCCGCTCCAGGCCGTGGCGAGGATCGGAGCAGCATGAACACCCCGACCAGCCAGACCCACCCGCCTCGACGTCCCGACCGACGCTGCTCGACCAGCTGGTCGCGCGGCGAGCACGGCAGCCCCCACTCGATCCTCGGCCCGCACCCCCACGACGGGGGCGTCACGGTCCGCGCCTTCAAGCCGCTGGCGAAGCGGGTCGTGCGTCCGGCACGGCGACGGCACGTCCTACGAGCTGGCCCACGAGCACGAGGGCATCTGGGTCGGCGTGCTGCCGGTCGCCGACGTGCCCGACTACCGGCTCGAGGTCGACCTACGACGACGCGCCACCCGCATCGTCGTCGACGACCCCTACCGGTTCCTGCCGACCCTGGGCGAGATGGACCTGCACCTGATCAACGAGGGCCGCCACGAGCTGCTCTGGACGGTGCTCGGCGCCCGGGTGCACCACTACGACGCCCCGTTCGGCGACACCGATCACCGGCACGTCGTTCGCGGTGTGGGCGCCGGCCGCCCGCGCGGTCCGGCTCAAGGCGGACTTCAACAGCTGGGACGGCCGCGAGCACCCGATGCGCCAGCTCGGCGACGTCCGGCGTCTGGGAGCTGTTCGTGCCCGGGGTCGGCTCCGGCAACGCCTACAAGTACGTCGTGCTCGGCGCCGACGGCGAGTGGCGCGAGAAGGCCGACCCGATGGCGTCGTGCGCCGAGGTGCCGCCGGACACCGCGTCGAAGGTGTTCGAGTCGACGCTACGCATGGGGCGACCACGACTGGATGGACGCGCGGCCGCGCCAAGCAGCACGTGCACGAGCCGATGTCGGTCTACGAGATGCACCTCGCGTCGTGGCGGCGCGGCAAGACCTGGGAGCAGCTGGCCGAGGAGCTGCCGGCGTACGTCTCGCGACCTGGGGTTCACCCACGTCGAGCTGATGCCGGTGATGCAGCACCCGTTCGGCGGCTCGTGGGGCTACCACGTGACGTCGTACTTCGCGCCGGACTCGCGGTTCGGCGACCCCGACGGCTTCCGGCTGCTCGTCGACCGGCTCCACCAGGCCGGCGATCGGCGTGATCCTCGACTGGGTGCCCGGCCACTTCGCGACCGACGAGTGGGCGCTGGCTGCGGTTCGACGGCACGCCCGCTCTACGAGGACCCCAACCCCCAGCGCGGCTGGCACAAGGAGTGGGGCTCGCACATCTTCAACTTCGGCCGCCACGAGGTGCGCAACTTCCTCTACGCCAACGCGCTCTACTGGCTCGAGGAGTTCCACGCCGACGGGCTGCGCGTCGACGGCGTCGCCTCGATGCTCTACCTCGACTACTCGCGCGAGGAGGGCGAGTGGACGCCGAACAAGTACGGCGGCCGCGAGAACCTCGAGGCGGTGCAGTTCCTCCAGGAGATGAACGCCACCGTCTACAAGCGCACCCCCGGCGTCACCACCGATCGCCGAGGAGTCGACGTCGTGGCCCCAGGTCACCGGGCCGACGTCGACGGGCGGGCTGGGCTTCGGCTTCAAGTGGAACATGGGCTGGATGCACGACTCGCTCGGCTACGTGCAGCACGACCCGGTGCACCGCGCCTACCACCACGGCGAGATGACCTTCTCGCTCGTCTACGCCTGGTCGGAGAACTACGTGCTGCCGATCAGCCACGACGAGGTCGTGCACGGCAAGGGGTCGCTGCTGCGCAAGATGCCCGGCGACCGGTGGAAGCAGCTGGCCAACCTGCGCGCCTACCTCGGCTTCATGTGGGCGCACCCCGGCAAGCAGCTGCTGTTCATGGGCTGCGAGCTGGGCCAGGAGTCGGAGTGGGCCGAGTCCCGCGAGCTCGACTGGTGGCTGCTCGACCACCCCGAGCACCGCGGCGTGCACTCGCTGGTGCGCGACCTCAACGCGGCCTACGTCGACTCCCCCGCGCTGTGGCAGCGCGACGACGACCCGGGCGGCTTCCAGTGGATCGACGCCAACGACGCCGGCCGCAACGTCGTTCTCGTTCATCCGCCGCGGCGACCTCCGGCCCCGACCTGGTCTGCGTCTCGAACTTCTCCGCGGTCCCCCACGAGGGCTACCGGCTCGGGCCTGCCCGTCCGCCGGCGCAGCTGGGACGAGGTGCTCAACACCGACGCCGAGACCTACACCGGCTCGGGCGTCGGCAACCTCGGCGGCATCACCGCCGTCGACGGCGACCACCTCGGCCAGCCGGCGCACGCCGACATCGTCGTGCCGCCCCTGGCCACGGTCTGGTTCCGCAGCCGAGCTCGGCTGATCGTGCGAAGGCGCGGCGAGGCTCGCGACCCGCGACTGGAGCCGGGACCGACTAGCCTGACCGCGTGACCGACCCCGCCGCCGTACGTGGCCGACCGTCGGCGACGGCGTGGCCCGGCTCGAGTGGCCGCGACGGCCAGCCGATCGAGGACGTGCAGCCGGCGGTCGTGGCCGGCGCTCGAGGAGCCATGCGCGGGTCGAGGCCTGGGTCGACCCCGACGACCACCCCGCCCAGCGGATCGCGACCTGGTCGGGGCTGCGCCGCGAGGGCGTGATGCGCGGCGTGACGGTCGACGGCGACGGCGGTGGACCGGATCGTCTACGCCCGGCTGGCCGACGACCTGCCGGCCCACGAGCCCGAGGGGTTCCGGGCGCTGCTCAACTCCTTCCTGCCCCGCAAGCGGGCGATCAGCCAGCTGCTGATCCGCGACCGCGACGGCCGGGTGCTGCTGTGCCGGCTGACCTACAAGCAGGACTGGGACCTGCCCGGCGGCGTCGTCGAGGTCGGCGAGTCACCGCAGCTCGCGGTCGCCCGCGAGGTCGAGGAGGAGCTCGCGCTGCCGATCCCGGCCGGGCGGCTGCTGCTCACCGACTGGCTGCCGCCGTGGAGCGGCTGGGACGACGCGCTCTGCCTGGTCTTCGACGGCGGCGAGCACGACGCCGTCGATCGCTGCGACGAGGTCGTGCGCCAGGAGCGCGAGATCCGCGACGCGGCCTTCTGCACCGTCGAGGAGGCGCGCGAGCGCTGCGCCGACTTCACCGCGCGCCGGATCGAGAGCGCGCTGGCCAACCTGGACGGCGGCGGTCCGGCGTACACCGAGTCGGGCGGCTGACGGTATTGGTGGGCGGTGGGCTCGGACGAGACTCGACTGTCGAGTCTTTTCCGAGGTTGCCGCCGCCGTCTTGGTTTGCCGAGGATCTTCCGCGCCAGGTGCCGAACTTCCTCGGCAGATCGACGGCGCGCCGACGAGCCGCTCGGGAAAGGCTCGACAGTGGAGCAAATTCCGATGGACGAGGCGCTCAGAACAGCGCGCTGGCGAGGGTCTGCCGGCCCTTGAGCACCCGCGGGTCGTCGTTGCCGACCGCCGCGAACAGGCCGAGCAGGTGCTCGCGGGCCTGGTTGCGGTCGTCGCCGGCGGTGCGGCGGACGAGCTCGACCAGCCGGTCGAAGGCCTCGTCGACCTGGCCGTCGAGCAGGTCGAGGTCGGCGGCCAGGGTCTGCGCCTCGACGTCGTCGGGCGCGGCGTCGGCGGCCGCGCGGGCTGCGGCCGGCGTCGACGCCGCTCGGTGCGCTGGAGCACCTTCGCCATGGCCAGCCCGGCGGCGGCCTCGGCGTCGGCCGGGTTGGCCGTCGACCAGCTTCTCGTACTCCGCGACGGCGGTGTCGTAGTCCTCGCGCTCGAGCGCGTCCTGGGCCGGCGCGTAGCGCGGGTCGAGCGGCGGCTCGCCGTCCTCGCCTCGTCGGCGACGGCGGCGCGGCCTGGCGGGGCTGGTGCCGTCCGGTGATGCCCTGGGTGGTGAGCTGCTGCATCACCTGGTTGATCGCGGTGCGCAGGTTGTCGAGGGTCAGCACGTCCTGGATCAGCGGCTGCGGCCGGCCGTCGATGACGGCGAACACGAACGGCACGGACTGCAGCTGCACCGCCTGGGCGATCGCGGGCTGGGCGTCGATGTCGACCAGCCCGGCCAGGAACCGGCCTTCGTACTCCTCGGCGACCGTCGCGAGGTCGCGCGCCATCTGCTCGCTCTCCGGCAGCCGGGTCGGCGAGTAGAAGGCCAGCAGCACCGGTGCGGTGAGCGAGGCCTCGACGGTGGCCTGGAAGTTCGTCCTCGGTGACGTCCAGCCAGTACGACGACCCGCCGGCGCGGCTGCTCCGCCGCCACCGCCGCGGCCGCCGCGCCTCGGCCGGCGGCGCCGGCTGCGGGGCGCTTGAGCCCGGAGAGGTCGATCGCGCCAGGGCGCGAGAACGGCTGCTGCGTCATGCCGGCAATCCTAGAGCAGCGGTCGACGCTGGCGGACCGGCCGGTTCATCGCGCTCCAGCGGTAGAGCTGGCCGTCGCGCACCTCGACCTCGGTCGGCGGCTTGGGCGTCGGGACCTGCTGCAGGTGGCGCGAGCACGTTGGTCCGGCCGCGCAGCGCGACGCCGCCGTCGTGCCAGTGAAGGTAGGGGTGCAGCAGCGGCCGCAGCTCGCCCCACTCCCCCGCGTCCATGGCCGACCAGGCGGCCGCGGTCGGCGCCGGCAGCTCGGGCAGGTCGTGGAGCATCTTCGGCGTGCACATCCGCCACGCGTCGGTGACCAGCTCGCGCATCTCGTCGTGGTCGAGCCGGTCGAGGTGGGCGCAGACCCACTGGTAGCGCAGGTCGCTGGTCGGGCGGCAGGAAGAACGTCTCCGGGTCGGACTCGATCAGCCCGTCGCGCTCGGCCTTGGGGAAGCCGAACCCCATGTCGGTCTCGTCGCGGCTGAACGCCACGAACACGATCTGGCCGACCCGGAGCTTCCAGCGCCGGTTGACCATCACCTCGTAGGCGCGCGGCAGCGCGAGCCCGACCGCTCGTACGTCGTCCGCGGTGACCACGGGCGGACGCTAGCCGCGGGCACGGACGCCGGTCAGCGCTGGTGTTGACGCGGCCCGCGCAGGCCGACGACCTGGACCACGCGCTGGATCTTCAGGTCGCGCTCGTCGGCGCGGCCGACGTACCTGATCTCGCGCAGCCCCTGGTCCTGGGCGGCGGACTCGAAGGTGAGGTGACCGAAGCCGAGGAGCCGGCCGATGATCGGCTTGTCGACGGTGATGTCGAGGATCCGGCTCAGCGGCATCGTGGCGCGGTGCGTCGACAGCACGCCGTGCAGCCGGAAGACCCGCATGTTGGTGACCACGAAGCACTCGCGGCGCTCGCGGACGGTCACCCATGCGGCGTGCAGGCACAGCGCCGAGGCCGACCAGCACCAGCCAGCCGCCGGGGTCGGCGGGCTCGATCACGAAGGTGCCGACGAACATCAGCGACGACCGCCAGCCACAGCTCGGCGACCGGGAGCACGTAGACGATCCAGTGCCGGCGCACCTCGTCGACCACGACCTCGTCCTCGTCGCGCAGCAGGTAGCGACCGACGTCCGGCTCGGTGATCCGGGCGAGCAGGCTCAAGGGCAGGCAGCCGGTCAGAGGTCGCCGAGGAACGTCGATGAGCGAGGTGAACAGCTTCTTGCCCCAGCCCGCGATCGAGTCACCGGCTGGACTGGGTGAAGTGGGCCAGGCCGTGCGGGTCGGTGAACATCCAGAAGCCGAAGAAGACCACGAGCACGGCGAGCACGCCCTTGTTCATGGTGGGTCCGTCCTGTCGAGCCGGGGAAGTGGGCACAGGTACGTGTCTCTTGTTACCAGAGTTGCCGGTGGGTTCGTCCACCCGCCGCGCCGCCCGCGCGACGAGCAACGCTCGGCTCAGCCGCGCTCGCACCAGCGGGAGGTGTTCTCCCACAGGAGCCGGCCGGCCTCCTCGTCCTGCGCGTCCTCCGAGGGGATGCTCGGCGCCGAGGAGCGGTGGTAGCCACCCGGCTCGGCCTGGGCCGACGTCGCGCAGAAGACCACGGTGCGGGCGGCGTCGGACGGGTGCCTTGAGCGCGCGCCGCTCGAGGGGCGCGGCCAGCTTGCGCAGCCGCCCCAGCAGCGGTGCGGTCTCGAGGCCGCGGTCGGCGATGTTGGTGGCCACCGAGCCCGGGTGCACGCGAGTAGCCGTGCAGCCCCCGGCCGCCGTAGCGCCGCTCGATCTCGTGCGCCTCGTGCACCAGGGCCAGCTTGGAGGTGCCGTACGCCGTCCAGGAGTCGTAGGGCGTGAGGTGGCCGTCGAGCCCGTCGTTGCGGCCGCGGGCGTGCAGCTTGGAGACGACGTTGACGACCCGCGCGTCGCCGGCGTCCGCGCCGTGGCAAGCAGCAGCGGGACCAGCAGCCGGGTCAGCTGGGCGGTGCCGAGGTAGTTGGTGCGCCAGTGCACCTCCATGCCGTCGACCAGGTGCGGCTCGTGCCAGGCCGAGCGCAGGTCGAGGTGGACCCCGGCGTTGTTGACCAGCACGTCGAGCCGGTCGGTGCTGTCGGTCACCCAGCGGGCGAACGCCGACGACCGAGTCGCGGCTGGTCAGCTCCATCGCGTGGGTGTCCGCCGTTGTCTCGCAGGTCCGGGTCGAGGTCAGCACGCGGAACCCGACCTCCCGCAGCGACGAGGCGATCGCCTCGCCCAGGGAGCCGACGCCGACGCCGGTGACCACGGCGACCCGGCTCGGAGCTCACGGTGCCCGTCCCTGGGACGTCGCCTTGACGGCGGCGTAGAACTCCCGCATCTGCGGGCCGATCCGCGCCAGCTCGACGTACGGCGCCCCCGCGGCCGCACCGTCCACATACGCGAACTCGATCTCGCCGTCCATCATCGAGCCGCGCATCAGCACCGGCACCCCGGCCGCCTCGGCAGCGGCGCAGGCCGCGTCGACGTCCTCGACGTCGAAGCAGACGTGGTGCAGCCCCGGGCCGTGCCGCTCGAGGAACTCCGCGTGGATGGTCGGGCCGCTGACCGGCTGGATCAGCTCGAGCTGCAGGTCGCCGGCGTAGCCCAGCGAGATGTGCGGCGGTGAACTCCACCGGCTCACCGCGCAGCGTGGTCGTGTCCGCGCCGAAGGTGACGTCCCGATCCGGGTCCACGGCACCGGTGCCGAACTGCTCGGTCAGCAGCCGCTCGGTCGCCTCGAGGTCGTCGGTCACCCAGCAGATCTGGGTGATCGGTCCGCGCGCGATCACGATCGGAGAGTAGGCCTCACCGGTGACCTCCGGAGCGTCATCGGCGCACCCCAGCGACTGTCTAGACGCCAGGGCACCGTCACCAGTCACACGCGGGGTCTACGGTGCGACGTCGTTGACCCCAAGCTGACACCTTCCCCCGGAGGTGTCACCCCCCGGCGAGAAATGTGGGTCTCCCGATGGCAATCCCCAGCTCACTTCGTCCTGCTCTACGCAAGCCTGGCCCGAGCGCCGGAGACCGCCATGGGGCTGGCCTCACGGATGGCGGCGACGTCGTTCGAGGCACGCGACCTGAACGGCGTCCAGCGCTGGACCAGTGCTACGCCGAGCTCCGGTCGGTCTTCGGCGACCCGCAGGACGAGCCGGGTCCAGCTCAGCCACTGACCGGCCAGCACACCTCGGTGTGGTGCGCGAGGAGATCGTCCTCGTCGGCCCGAGCGGCAGGTAGCGCTCCACCACCGGGCCGTCGGAGGCCAGCGCGCGCTCGACGACCGTCCTGCCGACCGCGGAGTAGGCGCCGTCGAGGTCGACCATCGGGCCGTCGTGGAGCGCGACGGCGTAGCGCGCCGCGGGCCGGGTCACCGCCTCGGCCCGGCCGGCCAGTGAAGCGCCCGGCACGGGCCGGTCGACCGGGACGAAGGCGACGAGCTCGGCGGCGCCCTCGGTGAAGAACTCGGTCGGGAACTCGGCGCCGTCCGGCCCGGTGCGGCTGATGCCGGCGGTGCGGAGCAGCCGGTGCAGCTCGGTGAACGCCTCGATCCACCACGACACGGCCGAGTCGCCGTCGACGTGGCCCCGGATGGCCAGCACCATCGTCGCCGGCTCGTCGCGGATGGTGACCCCGATCTCCTCGTCGTCGTCGGACAGCATCCGGCGCAGCGACTCGACGGTCTCCTGAACCTGCTCGAGCTGGCGGCTCATCCGGTCGAGGTGCTCGACCATCACGGCGTTGCGGGTGGCCTCGTCGGGCGCCTCGAGCACCGTGCGGACGTCGTCGACCGGCAGGTCGAGGTCGCGCAGCCGGCGGATCAGCCGCGCCTGGGCGACCTGCTCGGGCCGGTAGTAGCGGTAGCCGCTGCTCGGGTCCTTGCGCGCGGGCTCGAGCAGCCCGACGTCGTCGTAGTGGCGCAGCGCCTTCACGGTCAGGAACGTCATCCGCGAGAAGTCGCCGATGCTGAGCAGCTCTGCCATCGGCACCTCCATGCGCTCCAGCCTGCACTCTCCCCCTGCGGGAGAGTCCAGCGGACCGGACAGGGGATTGACCCTCCCGCTGCGGGAGGCCGGAGAACGGTCCCATGAACACACGACACCAACCCGGACGCCACCTTCCGGCGCGGACCGCTGGCGGTCCTGCTGACGGGGATCTTCCTGATCGTCCTCGACTTCTTCGTCGTCAACGTCGCGCTGCCGTCCGTGCAGCAGGACCTGGACGCCGACGCCACCGCCCTCCAGTGGCTGGTCGCCGGCTACGCCCTCACCTTCGGCGGGCTCCTGCTGGTGGCCAGCCGGCTCGCCGACCGCTGGGGCCGCCGGCGGATGTTCGTGCTCGGCACCGGGCTGTTCGTGCTGAGCTCGGCGATCTGCGGCTTCGCGCCCGACGTGCACACCCTGCTGGTCGCCCGGCTGGTGCAGGGCGCGTCGGCGGCGATGGTCGGCCCGACCGTGCTCTCCCTGATCGGCGACGTGTACGCCGGCCCGCAGCGGGTCCGCGCCCTCGGCGCCTACGCCACGGTGATGGGCGTGGCCGCCGCCTCCGGCCAGCTGGTCGGCGGGCTGCTGATCCACCTCGACATCGCCGGCTCCGGCTGGCGGTCGATCTTCCTGGTCAACGTGCCGATCGGCATCGCCGCCCTGGTCGCCGCACCGCGGCTGCTGCCGGACACCCGCGTCGCCAGCCCGCGCCCCGACGTCGTCGAGACCGTCGCTGGTCGTCGGCGCGCTGACCGCGCTGGTGCTGCCGCTGGTCCAGGGCCAGAGCCAGGGCTGGCCGCTGTGGACCTGGGTCACCCTCGGCGGTGCCGCGGTGCTCGCCGTCCTGGCCGGGCTCCGGGGCGCCGCGCTGCGGCGCCGCGGGATCGCACCGCTCGTCGACGTCGAGCCGATGCGGGCGCGTCCGGTCGGCGCCGGGCAGCTCGGTCAGTTCCTGCTGTTCACCGGCATGGCGGCGTACTTCCTGGTGCTGGCGCTCTACCTCCAGGACGGCCGCGGCCTCGGCCCGCTGGCCTCGGGCGCCGTCTTCACCGCGGTGGCCGTCCCCTACATGGTCGGCACCCGCAACGCGGCCCGGGCGGTGCTGGCCCGGTTCGGCGCCCGCGCCGGCGATCACCCTCGCCGCGCTCACCTTCGGCGCCGGCCATGCGCTGCTGCTGGTCGCCGTCGCCGAGATCGGCGTCGGCGGCTCGGTGCTCTGGCTGGTCCCCGGCCTCGCGGTCGGCGGGGTGGGCATGGGCGTCGACGCTGTCCGGGCTGGTCGGCGTGGTGATGGGCTCGGTGCAGCCGCAGCACGCAGGCACGGTGTCCGGGACGTCGTCCACGCTGCAGCAGGTGGCGAACGCCGTCGGCGTGGCCCTGGTCGGGATCATCTTCTTCGGCCGGCTCGACCGCGGCATGGTCGACGCGTTCGAGGCGAGCCTGGTCTACCTGGTCGCCACCACGGTGGCGGTCGCGGTGGCCGCGGCGTTCCTCCCGGGCCGGCCGCGGGCCGCCGTCGACCAGCAGGGTCAGTCGGCCGAGCTCGCGACCAGCTCGTCGGCGGCGGCGTAGGGATCCTTCACACCGGCCACGACGGCCTCGGCCAGCGCGTCGAGGTCGTCGTGGCCGTGGCCGATCCGTTCTCCCAGCGGTCGCGCAGCGCGGCGACCGCGATGGCCTCGATCTCCTCGCGGGCCCGGCGGGTACGACGCCGGGCGAGCTCGCCGCTCTCCTCCAGCCAGGCGCGGTGCCGGTCGAGCTCGCTGCACCACGCTCGTCGACGCCGCGGCCGGACTGCGCCACGGTGAGCACGATCGGGGGCTTCCAGGCAGCCCTCGGGCCGCTCGCCCATCGCGATGCGTCGAGCGCAGCTCGCGGCGGACCTGCTCGGCGCCGTCGCGGTCGGCCTTGTTGACGACGTAGACGTCGCCGATCTCGAGGATCCCGGCCTTGGCCGCCTGGATGCCGTCGCCGAGGCCGGGCGCCATCAGCACCACGCGTCGTGTCGGCCAGCCCGGCGATCTCGACCTCGCTCTGGCCCACGCCGACGGTCTCGACGATGACCACGTCGCAGCCCGCGGCGTCGAGCACCCGCAGCGCCTGTGGCGTCGTCCAGGACAGCCCGCCGAGGTGGCCCGCGCGAGGCCATCGACCGGATGTAGACGCCCGGGTCGGTCGCGTGGTCCTGCATCCGGACCCGGTCGCCGAGCAGCGCGCCGCCGGAGAACGGCGAGGACGGGTCGACCGCGAGCACGCCGACCCGCTTGCCGGCCCTGCGGAGCTCGCTCGACCAGCGCGTTGGTGGTCGTGGACTTGCCGACGCCCGGCGAGCCGGTGATGCCGACCACCTGGGCGTGGCCGGCGTGCGGCGTCAGCGCCGCCATCACCTCGCGCAGCTGCGGCGAGCCGTCCTCGACCATCGAGACCAGCCGCGCCACCGCCCGGGACTCACCGTCCCGGGCGCGGGCGACCAGGTCGGCTACGGCTCAGCCGCTACGGGACACGCACGATCAGCGCGTCGCCCTGGCCGCCGCCACCACAGAGCGCGGCCGCGCCGACGCCGCCGCCGCGGCGCTTGAGCTCGAGGGCCAGGGTGAGCACGACCCGGGTGCCGGACATGCCGACCGGGTGGCCGAGCGCGATCGCGCCGCCGTTCACGTTGACCTTGTCGTCGGACGAGGCCGAGCTCGCGGGCCGACGGCGATGCCGACGGCGGCGAACGCCTCGTTGAACTCGACCAGGTCGAGGTCGGTCGGGCTGATGCCCTCCTTCTCGGCACGCCAGCGCGGTCGCGTTGGCCGGCTGCAGCTGCAGGCTCGAGTCGGGGCCGGCGACCATGCCGTGCGCGCCGATCTCGGCCAGCCACTCGAGGCCGAGCTCCTCGGCCTTGGCCTTGCTCATCACGACGACGGCGGCGGCGCCGTCGGAGATCTGGGAGGACGAGCCGGCGGTGATGGTGCCGTCCTTGCTGAACGCCGGGCGCAGCTTGGACAGCGACTCCGCGGTGGTGTCGCCGCGGACGCCCTCGTCGGCGGTGACCATCACCGGGTCGCCCCTGCGCTGCGGCACCGGCACGGGGACGACCTCGTCGTCGAAGAGGCCGTTCTTCCACGCCTCGGCCGCGCGCTGGTGCGAGCGGGCCGCGAACTCGTCCTGCTCCTCGCGGGTGAGGTTGCTGGGCGGCGCCGTTGATCTCCTCGGTCAGCAGCCCCATCGCCTGCTGGGTGACCTGGTCGAAGAGCGCGTCGTAGGCCATCGAGTCGACCAGCGTGGTGTCGCCGTACTTGAACCCCTCGCGCGACTTCGGCAGCAGGTGCGGGGCGTTGGTCATCGACTCCATGCCGCCGGCGACCACGATCTCGACCTCGCCGGCGCGGATCAGCTGGTCGGCCATCGCGATCGCGTTGAGCCCGGAGAGGCAGACCTTGTTGATGGTGATCGACGGGACGCTCATCGGGATCCCGCCGGCCACGGCGGCGTCGCGGGCGGGGTTCTGCCCGGCGCCGGCCTGGATGACCTGGCCCATGATCACGTAGTCGACCTGGTCGGCCGAGACACCGGCCTTCTCGAGGGCGCCCTTGATGGCGACCCCGCCGAGGTCGGCGGCGGTGAGGTCCTTGAGCCCGCCGAGCAGCCGTCCGATCGGCGTACGGGCGCCGGCGACGATGACCGAAGGGTTGTCAGACATGGCGAGAACCTCCACTGCGGACAGAGCGTCTCGACGTGACGAATCCGACGCCACGGATGGTGGGATCGACCTTACTTCGCAGGTTAGTGCTCTGTAACCATGCCCAGCATGACCTCCGACACGTCCCCGCCGACTCGGCGACCTGTTCACGGCGATCGACCACGTGGGTGTGGCCGTCCGTGACCTCGACGAGGCCATCGCGTTCTACGAGACGCACCTACGGCATGCGGCTGGCGCACCAGGAGGTCAACGAGGAGCAGGGCGTCCGCGAGGCGATGATGGCCGTCGGCGACTCCGGCTCCTGCATCCAGCTGCTCGCGCCGCTCAACGAGGAGTCGACGATCGCGAAGTTCCTCGACCGCTCCGGCCCCGGCATCCAGCAGCTCGCCTACCGGGTCGCCGACCTCGACGCCGTCAGCGCCACCCTGCGCGAGCGCGGCCTGCGGCTGCTCTACGACGAGCCGAGGCGCGGCACCTCCGACTCCCGCGTCAACTTCATCCACCCCAAGGACGCCGGCGGCATCCTCGTCGAGCTCGTCGAACAAGCGAGCAGTCGACCGTGAGGAACGAACGGTCGACGTCGGCGAGCGCAGATCGAGTAAGCCTCGCGGCTGAGGAACGAAGCCGCGACAGGCGTCGAGATCACCGTATCCAGGCTGGGACCGCACACCGCCGTACGTCAGGTCAGTCACAACAGGTCGAACCCACCTACTACTGACAGGTAACTTCACGCTCATGCAGCAGATCCTCGACGCCATCCTCGCCGGTGCCCACCTCGAGACGGGGGCGCGCGAGGAGTTCGCCAGCCTCGACCTCCCGGAGTCCTACCGCGCCGCCACGGTGCACAAGGACGAGGTCGACATGTTCGAGGGGATGGAGTCGCGCGACAAGGACCCGCGCAAGTCGCTGCACGTCGAGGACGTGGCGCTCCCCGAGCTCGGGCCCGGGTGAGGCGCTGGTCGCGGTGATGGCGAGCGCGATCAACTACAACACCGTCTGGACCTCGATCTTCGAGCCGGTGCTCGACCTTCGGCTTCCTCGAGCGCTACGGCCGGCTCTCGCCGCTGACCGCGCGGCACGACCTGCCCTACCACGTGGTCGGCTCCGACCTGGCCGGCGTGGTGCTGCGCACCGGCCCCGGCGTGACCAAGTGGAAGCCCGGCACCGAGGTGGTCGCCCACTGCCTGCAGCGTCGAGCTCGAGGACCCCGACGGCCACAACGACACGATGCTCGACCCGCAGCAGCGGATCTGGGGGTTCGAGACCAACTTCGGCGGGCTGGCCGACGTCGCGCTGGTCAAGGCCAACCAGCTGATGCCCAAGCCCAGGCACCTGACCTGGGAGGAGGCCGCCTCCCCCGGCCTGGTCAACTGCACGGCCTACCGCCAGCTCGTCTCCAAGAACGGCGGCGACATGAAGCAGGGCGACAACGTCCTGATCTGGGGCGCCTCCGGCGGGCTGGGCGGCTTCGCCACGCAGTACGCCCTCAACGGCGGCGCCACCCCCGTCTGCGTCGTCTCCTCCGAGGACAAGGCCGAGATCTGCCGCTCCATGGGCGCCGAGCTGGTCATCAACCGCAACGAGGAGGGCTACCGGTTCTGGAAGGACGAGCACACCCAGGACCCCAAGGAGTGGAAGCGGCTCGGCGCGAAGATCCGCGAGCTCACCGGCGGTGAGGACATCGACATCGTCTTCGAGCACCCCGGCCGGGAGACCTTCGGCGCGTCGGTCTACGTCACCCGCAAGGGCGGCACCATCACCACCTGCGCCTCCACCAGCGGCTACATGCACGAGTACGACAACCGCTACCTGTGGATGAACCTCAAGCGGATCATCTCCTCCCACTTCGCCAACTACCGCGAGTCGTGGGAGGCCAACCGGCTCATCGCCAAGGGCAAGATCCACCCGACCCTGTCGCGGACCTACCCGCTGAGCGAGGTCGGCCAGGCCGCGCTGGACGTCCACCAGAACGCCCACCAGGGCAAGGTCGGCGTGCTCTGCCTGGCTCCCGAGGAGGGGCTGGGCGTGCGCGACCCCGAGTTCCGGGCCCGGCACGAGGACGCGATCAACCGGTTCCGGGGCGTCTGAGCCGCTGCTCCCGACTGGCTGACCGGGTGTGCCAAACCCCGGCGGATCGTGGAGGATGGGCGCGTTCACTCGTCCCCATGCGAAGGAGCTCGGCCACCCCATGAGCAACCAGGACAACCAGGGTCTGTCCATCTTCGACGACGAGGAGCCCGAGGCCGGCTCCGCGAGCGAGGGCACGGGCAAGGCTGCCGAGGCGGTCGACGCCGAGAAGACACAGGTGCATCCCCGCGCTCCCCGAGGACGCCGCCGAGCCGACGAGGCTCGCCGAGGCGAGGCCGACGAGGACGACGCCAGGACGCGGCGACGACGCCGAGGAGAACGACGCCGACGCCAGGCGCGCCGCCGCCGGCGAAGCCGGCCCCCGAGCCGACCCGGCAGGTGCCGGTCCAGCCGAAGCCCGCCGAGGCCCGCCCGGTGATCCCGCCGGCGCCGGCGGCGCAGGCCGCAGCCAGCGCCCCTCGGGCGGCCAGCTCCGGCGGCCCCCGCCGCGGCCGCCGCCAAGGCCGCGCCGCTCCCGCCGCTGCCGACGGTGCGCCGCGGCGGCTACGACAAGGACGCCGTGGACGCGCGGCTGCGCCAGCTCGCCGCCGACCACAGCGAGCTCGGCCAGCGCGCGGCCCGGGCCGAGTCGAGGATCAGCGAGCTCGAGGCCGCGCTCGTCGAGGCGCGCAGCCAGGCATCCGAGGCCGCAGGAGCCGTCGTACGCCGGACTGGGCGGCCGCGCCAGCGCGATGCTGCGCCTGGCCGAGGAGGAGGCCGCCGAGATGCGTTCGGTCGCCCAGCGCGACGCCGACGAGATCCGCGAGCAGGCCACCCGCGACGCGCAGGCCGTCAAGGCCGACGCCAGCCGCGACGCCGAGGAGCTGCGGATCGTCCACACCAAGGAGCTCGACGACCACCGGGCCCGGCTGATGACCGAGGCCGAGCAGGAGCGCAGCAACGCCAAGAGCCAGGCCGCCGACCTGCTCGCCAGCGCCCAGCGCGAGGCCGACCAGCTCCGGCTGGCCGCCCAGCAGGAGGTCAGCGAGCTGCGCACCGGCGCCCAGCGGGAGGCCGAGCAGTCCAAGGCGGCCGTGGACCGCGAGGTCCAGGAGGCCCGCCGGATGCTCGCCGTCGACCGCGAGCGGCTGGCCCGCGAGGCGTCCGAGCACCACACCTCCGCCCTGACCGAGACCAAGCGGCTGGTGGAGGAGTCCGAGGCCCGGGCGACCGCGGCCGAGGAGCGGGCCAAGGAGGCGGTCCAGCAGGCCACCCAGGCGCGCGCCGCGGCGCAGACCGAGGCCGAGGGCATCCTGACCCGCGCCCGGCGCGAGGCCGAGCAGATCATCGCATGCGGCCAACACCCAGGCCGAGTCGATCATCGCCAGCGGCGACTCCGAGAAGGAGCGCCAGGTCGCCGCACTCCGGTGCCGAGGTGGACCGGCTGGCCAAGCGCCGCGACGCGATCACCGCCCAGCTCGCCTCGCTGCGAGACGTCGTCGCCGGCTTCGGTGACGACGAGGACGCCTGAGACCTCGGGTCTCGGGCACCGGGCGGACCGTGAGCAGCGGAACGAGGCGGATCCGCCCGCGCCGAGACACGGGTCGAGGACGACCCGGCGGAGACCGAGGACGCGGGCGCGGTCGGCGGGTCCGGCGTACCTCGGTGAGCCCGGTCCTCCGCTCGACCACCGCGCGCCCTTCTACCTCGGGTTCGTCGGGGCCGCCGGCGCGCTGGTGGCCTACTGGCTGCTGACCAACATCGCGGCCATCGGGTCGACGCTGATGCTGATCGTCGTGTCGCTGTTCCTGGCCGCCGGGCTCAACCCGGCGGTGGCGTTCTTCGAGCGGCGCGGGCTGCGGCGCAGCTATGCGGTGCTGCGTGGTCATCATCTGCGTGATCATCGCCGTGCTGCTGTTCCTCGTGGCGATCGTGCCGGTGATCACCGACCAGGTGAAGTCGATCACCGACCAGGCGCCCGAGTGGTTCGACCGGCTGCAGAACAACCAGACGGTCCAGGACCTCGACGACGAGTACGACGTCATCAACAAGGTCCGCGACTACGTCACCGGCGGCGACTTCGTCGGCACCCTCTTCGGCGGCGCGCTGGGCGTCGGGCTGGCCGTGCTCGGGGCCCTGTTCAACGCGTTCATCATCCTGGTGCTGACGCTCTACTTCCTCTCCTCGCTCGACACCACCAAGAGCGCGCTCTACCGCCTCGCTCCGGCGTCGCGCCGCGACCGGGTCAGCCGGCTCGGCAACCGGATCATCGAGAGCGTCGGCGGCTACGTCTCGGGCGCCTTCATCGTGGCGATGTGCGCCGGCATCTCGTCGCTGGTGTTCCTGTTCGTGGTCGGGCCTCGGCAAGTACGCCGTCGCGCTGGCCTTCGTCGTCGCCCTCCTCGACGTGATCCCGATGATCGGTGCCACGATCGGCGCGGTCGTCGTCTCCCGATCGCGTTCGCCGAGGACCCGAAGATCGGCATCGCCTGCGTGATCTTCTACGTCATCTACCAGCAGGTGGAGAACTACGTCATCTACCCGCGGGTGATGTCGAAGTCGGTCGACGTCCCCGGCGCCGTCACGGTCATCGCCGCCCTGGTCGGCGCCGCGCTGCTCGGCGTGGTCGGTGCGCTGCTGGCGATCCCCACCGCGGCCGCGATCCTGATGCTGACCCGCGAGGTGTTCGTCCGCCGGCAGGACCAGCGCTGACCGCGGCGACGGATGGAGCTCGAGTTCACCGACGCGGTCTTCGAGTGGCGCGGCCCGGCGCCCTACCACTTCGTCCGGGTGCCCGAGGACGAGGCGCGATGAGATCCGCGACGTCGCGGCCGCGGTGACCTACGGCTGGGGGATGATCCCGGTCGCGGTGACCATCGGCGCCACGACCTCACCACGGCGCTGTGGCCCAAGGACGGGTCCTACGTCGTCCCGCTCAAGGACGCGATCCGGAAGCCAGAGGGGATCTCGCTCGGCGACGTGGTGACGGTGCGGCTGCCGATCGACGTCTGACGAGGGTCGACCTGGGTGTGCGTCGCACTGACGTGGCAGGTTGCTGACCGCGGTACGGCGGGGACCGGGCTCCCTTGGCAGCCGAGGACGGATCGGTCGAAGAGCGTTAGGGTTCGGCTGTGACCCGCATCGCAGTTCCGCTACGACCTCGACCGGAGCGCGGGTGCTCGCCCTGCACGGGGAGCTGGCCGAGCCGGCCAGCGCCGAGCTGCGCGACGATCTTCAAGGCCACCGGCGAGCTCACCTCGGATCTCGCGATCGACCTGGCGGACGTCACGTTCCTGCCGAGCCCGGCGATCGGCGTCCTGGCGTCCCGAAGGCCGGAGGCCCGGCGCAACGGCGCGACCATCACCTTCGTGGCACCCCGCGGGCTCCGTCGCCGCCCGGCTGCTGACGATCTGCGCGCTCGACTACGTCGACGCGCTGCGTAGCGGCTCGGATCACGGCGGACTGCCAGGTGAGCGGCACCTGAGCGGTCACGACGGTGCCGTCGGAGCGGTCGACGGTCCACGAGTTGCTCAAGCGCGTCGACGATGGCCAGGCCCGCGGCCGTGGCCGACCTCGGGCTTCAGCGCCCGGGGCTCGACCGCACCGAGCGACCCGGCGTCGCGGACCCGCACGATGAGTGCCTTGTCGACGAGCTCGCAGACGAGCTCGACGGTGCCGTCGCCGTCGGGTCGCCCATGCGCGACGGCGTTGGCGACCAGCTCGTAGGCGACCAGGCGGCGTTATGGCGCAGCTCGTCGGTGGTGATCTGGTCGGCGAGGAAGTCCAGCACGAGCTCGCGCGCCAGCAGGGCCAGCACCCGAGCCGTGCTCGAGGCGCTGGCTGAACGTGCCCACATGTGCACTATCGCCCATCCGGGCCCCCCGGTCCCTCCGAACGACGGAACCGACTCTAACCCCTCAGGCAGGCACGGGCGGCCGGACAACGACCGATCGCTCCCCGAGCTTGACCGCGACCACACCGGCCAGGATCAGCAGCCCGCCGAGCAGCTGGACCGAGCCCGGGCAGCTCGTCGAGCAGCAGCCAGGCCCAGGAGACGCTCGCGACCACCTCGAGCAGCGCGACGAACGACGCCAGCCGGGAGCCGAGCCGGCGGCCGGCAGCGATGCCCGCGACGTAGGACAGCGCGGCGGTGACCAGGCCCAGGACCGACGCAGCGGGATCCACCACGCGACGTGCGCGCCGGCGTACGACGCGCGTCGTCGGTCGACGCGCGCAGCGGCAGCACGCCGACCAGACCCGAGCAGCGCCGAGCGCCGAGCGCACCGACGAGCAGGCCGCCCCAGGCCAGGACCAGCGGCGGGAGCCCGTTGTCCTCGTCCGCGCTGATGATGAAGTAGGTCGCGCAGCCGACCATCGCCCCCAGCGCCCAGAGCACGCCGCGGACGCTCAGGTCGGCACCCGAGACCAGGTCGAGCACCAGCACCAGGCCGAGCGCGGCCAGGCCGGCCCCGGCCAGCGTCATCCGGACCGGGCCGCTGCCCGTGGCGCAGCCACAGGTAGACCACGACCGCGGCAGGCGCGGTGAACTCGATGAGGATCGCCGGACCCGACCTGCATGTGCTGGACCGCGGAGAAGTAGCAGAACTGCGCGCCCGCGACCGCGATGGCGCCGTAGGCCAGCGAGCAGGCCGAGGTTGCGCCGCAGCAGCCCCCACCGCCCGCGCAGGGCGGCCAGCCCGAACGGCGTCAGCGCCGCCGCACCCAGCCCGACCCGGACCAGCGTCATCGCCCCGGCGCTCCAGCCGGTCTCGAGCAGGCCGCGGGCCAGGGCGCCCGACAGCCCGAAGGAGACCGCCGAGACGAGCGCGAAGCACCAGCCCGGCCGTGAGCCGCGCCCCGGCGCGCGGCATCGGCGCCGGCCGTGCGCGAGCCGTCATGGGCCAACGTGCTCATGACGCATGACGCTACGGGAAGCATGCGGTAATCTGTCAACGTGGTTTTCACCCATGACACCGAGCTGGCTCTCCAGGCGGCGGTGACCCTGGCCAACAGCGCCGAGGAGCCGGACACGCTGACCGACGGTGGCCGACCTCGACCGGCTCTGGGACGACTTCGCCTACACCGGCCGGCACGACCGCACCCGGGCCGAGCTCGACGCGGTCCGCGCGATCCGGCCGCGGCTGCGCGCGCCTCCTGACCGCTGACCGCGACGGCGCGGTCGAGCTGGTCAACGAGATGCTGAGCGAGGCGCAGGCGGTCCCCCAGCTGGTCCGGCACGGCGACGTTCGACTGGCACATCCACGCCATCGACCGAGCAGGCGCCGCTCGACACCCGGATCGTCGTCGAGACCGCGATGGCGATGATCGACGTGATCCGGGCCGACGAGATGTCCCGGCTGGCGGTCTGCGCCGACGACACCTGCGAGTCGGTGGTCCTCGACCTGTCCCGCAACCGCTCGACGCGGCTTCTGCTCGACCACCTGCGGCAACCGCAACGCCGTGGCGGCCTACCGCGCCCGCCAGCGGTAGTACCAGACGTTCACCGCTGGTCGAGCGAACCGGCGCAGCACCTCGACGAACACCTCGGGCTGCTCGCTGTGCACCCAGTGGCCGGCGCCCTTGACCGTGACCCGCCGGTTGCGCGGGAACCAGCGGTCCATCGCCTCGGCGTAGTCCGGGTGCGCGTACGCCGAGTCGGCGCCGCCCACCCACAGCACCGGACCGTCGTACGGCGCCGTGCCGGCCAGCGCCGGCCTCGGGCCAGTCGGTGATCGCGTCGAGGTCGCGGCCGAGCAGCTCCAGGTTGAGGCAGCCACCGCCAGTGGGCCGTCAGCCCTCGTGCCGCAGGCTCTGCAGCAGGAACCCGCGGACCGTCGGGTCCGGCACCGCCTCGCGCAGCGCGTCGTCGGCCTCCGAGCGCCGCTCGAGGGTGTCGAGGTCGATGGCGCGCATCGCCGTGATGTAGCCGTCGAACTCGGTGGCGTGGTCGTAGGGCACCGGCGCCACGTCGACGACGACCAGCCGCTCGACCAGCTCGGGGTGGCGCAGCGCGACGAGCATCGAGATCTTGCCGCCCATCGAGTGGCCGACCAGGGCGACGGGGTCGTCCGCCGAGAGCAGCTCGGCCACCTGGTCGGCGGCCGCGACGTAGTCGAAGTGGTCGCTCCACGGCGACTGCCCGTGGTCGGGCATGTCGACGAGCGTCACCCGGTGCCGCTGTGCCGGTTCCGAGCGCCTTGGCGATCGCGGTGAAGTTGCGGCCCTGCCCGAACAGCCCGTGGCAGAAGACCACCCGGCTGCCTCCCCCAGATCGGCCGAGTCGCCGAGCTCGGTCGTGTGAGCATCAGCACCAGCCGTGCACGCCGGTCGGGCGTGAGGTCGCGGTCGCGCAGCTCCACGGCGTGGGTGGCGCCGTAGGCCGTGCAGGTCTCGAGGAAGTCCTGCGGTGCGGTACTCGATCATGAGCACCTGGTCGCCGAAGTCGTCGACGTAGCGCTGGCACTCGTCGTAGCGGCCGCACTCCTCGGCGACGGCGAAGTCGTAGCCGATCCGGGTGCCGTCAAAGCCGGCGAGGTTCTTCTGCCCTGCCGCGAGCCCGCTGCGGTGCGCCTGGTCGGACGAGAAGCGGCGGCGTAGCGGATCGCCTTGTGCCGCTTCGATCAGCCCGTCGCTGCGGGTGTAGGAGTCGAGGTTGTCGTACTCCACCGCGTCGTAGCCGTGCCTGGCGCAGCCGCGCACCCAGCGGCCGACGATCCGGGCCAGCGCCTTCCGCTTGGCCGGCGTCCGCAGGTCGAGCAGGGTCTCGCCCCACGCCTCGTCGACGACCGGCCGGCCGTCGGCGTCGCGGAGCAGCAGGCCGCGGTGCTGGCGCCAGAAGCCCTTCTCGTTCGGCTGGGTCTGGAAGCCGTTGACGTAGCAGATGTTGTAGCGACCGGCCGCCGGCGGCTCGGTGCGGTCGCGGACCACGATGCCGACGTTGGCCGCCGGCGTCGGCGGCGCCGCCGAGCTGGTAGTCGACGTCGGTGCCGGTCGGCAGCGCCGGACGGTCAGCTGCCGGCGCCAGCAGGCCGACCAGGGCGGAGATCACGCTACGAACCTACCAGACGTCAGAACCCTCCGAAGTCGCCCCAGTCCCTCGCCGAAGTCGCCGCCGACCGTCACCGACGTCCACCGCCGCCGACCAGTCGCCACGCCGCGTCCCGCCGCCGCCGTCTCCGCCACCGTCGCCGCCGTAGCCGTCACCGCCAGCCGAGCCCGCCGTCCAGCAACGAGCCGACCAGCAGCCCGGTGAACAGCAGGTTCATGCCACCGCCGAAGTAGCCCGCGGCGTACGGCGCGTAGGCGCGACCGCCCTCGTAGTAGGGCAGCCGCTGGGCGCCCACCATGACCTGGCGGGTGTCGGGCTCGGCGCCGGCGCGGACCCGCTCGGCGTCCAGCGCGCAGGCCGGGACCTGCGCGCGGCGACCCGCCGGGCGGCGTCCACTCGACGTCGTCCACCGACAGCCCGTGTCGCGGGTCGAAGAAGCACGGCGGCCGACGGGTCGGCAGCGGCTCCCCCGCCACCCGGGCCCGCACGCAGGCGATCGCGTAGCGGCCGTCCTCGATGATCTCGGTGACGTGTCGGACGTCGTCCGGCCGGCTCAGCCGGTCGGCGCGGTCTTGGCGGCCTCGTAGGCGTCCAGCGCACGCTGGTAGTCGGCGCGGGCGCCGGCGTCCAGCTCCTGCCGGCCAGCTCGCGCGTCGAGCTCCTGGAGGTCGGTGCCGAGGGCGGTGACGTCCTCGAACGCCAGCTTCTGCACCGGCTCCAGCTCGGCCCGCTGCTGCGCGATGCGCCCGCTCCTTGCCGCGGCGGCTCGCGACCACGGCGCCGACGACCAGCGCGACCACGATGAGGACGACCAGCCACTCCATCATCTCTTGAGCCTACGGTCGGGTCCGAACTCGTAGCCTTAGCCTCGATCCGTGGATGGGCGGCGTAGCGAGCGGCACCAGAGGGGTGTGAGGTCTTTCCGGGGTCCCCGCGAAAGCGCGAGTGGAGCGAGCGTCTTTCGTGGGGACCCCGGAAAAACCTCACACCCGGCTAGTGTCCCGCGCGCGGAGTTCGCAATATAAGTCGTGCTCCCAGTGCGTGCATCGCGAGGCGGCGGCGCGCCGGCAGACTGGGCGTCTTTCCAGCGTCGCCGACGAAGTGAGGTGCGTGCTGGGGGTGCGAGTTATGCAGCGAACTTCGTGTGCGGGGCACTAGTGACGCTCAGCTCGCCGGCCATCGGTGAATCCAGGCTAAGCCTGGATCCGTCGATGGCCGCCTGCTACGCGCCACCACAGGGGCGCGCTGGCGGCGTTGCCGACGCTGGAAAGACGACCAGTCTGACGGCGCGCCGGCGCCTTGCCAATCACACCCCTCTGGTGCCGCTCGCTACGCCGCCCATCGACGGATCCAGGCTAAGGCGTGGCCAGGAGTCCGTCGGAGGTGCGGTGAGCGAGGCCGTCCTGGACGACGAAGGCGAGGGCGCGGTCGAACCGGTCGCGCTCCCAGTACGCCGCACCGACGAGCTCGGCGAGCCGGTCGGGCGGCTGGGGGCCGTTGGTCTCGAGGGCGCGGACGATCTGGCCCATCTCGTGGAACACCTGGCGGTCGCGCTTGCCCTCGGTGCTGGCCTTGGGTGGTGGCATCGGCATGCTGCTCTCCCTTCTCGTCGGCGCTTCTCGTCGGCGTTCGGTCAGGCGGTCGCGGGCTGCGGAGTGGAGCCGCGCCGCTGCCGGTGTCGGCGTCCTCGGCGGTGAGCGGCTGGGCGATGCTCTCCAGCGACTGGCCCTCGGCCTTGACGCCCAGGAAGGCCTCGACGATCCCGCCGCCGACCATCAGCGCGGCGCCGATGTAGTAGCCGATCGCGATGCCGGCGATGTCCTTCGTCGCGGTCGCGTGGTCGATGAGGTAGCCGAAGAGCAGCGGCCCGGCGATGCCGCCCGCGGCCGTGCCGATCGCGTAGAAGAACGCGATGCACAGGGCGCGGGTCTCCATCGGGAAGATCTCGCTGGCGGTGAGGTAGGCCGCACTCGCACCGGCCGAGGCCATGAAGAAGATGATGCAGCCCATCAGCGTGAGGGTGACGGCGGAGAAGTCGCCGAGGAACGAAGCCGGTCACGGCCAGCAGCACACCCGAGGCGACATAGGTGAAGGTGATCATCTTGACCCGGCCCGAGCGAGTCGAACAGCGGGCTCAGCAGCAGCGCGCCGGCGAAGTTGCTGGCCGCGAAGACCGCGATGTACCAGCCGGTCTGCTTCACGTCGAGGAACGTGCTCAGGGTGTCGCCGTAGGTGAAGAAGAACGCGTTGTAGAGGAAGGCCTGCCCGACGAAGAGCGAGAAGCAGAGCACGGTCCGCTTGGGATAGAGCGTGAACACGGTCTTCGCGATCAGGGGGATGCCGATCGTCTTCCGCTGGCGGATCGTGATCGTCTCGGACGACGTCGTCGAGCTGCTTGCCGGACTCCTCGCGTGACCGTGCGCTCGATGTCCTGGACGATCTCCTCGGCCTCGTCCTCGCGGCCGTGGATGAAGAGCCAGCGCGGGCTCTCCGGCACGTTGCGGCGGACCAGGAGGATGCCGACGGCCAGGATCGCGCCCAGGCCGAAGGCCAGCCGCCAGCCCCACGCCTGGTCGATCACGTTGGGGTCGAGCAGCGGGATGGTCAGCAGCGCACCTCCCGCGGCGCCGACCCAGAACGACCCGTTGATGGCGACGTCGACGCGGCCGCGGTACCTCGCCGGGATCAGCTCGTCGATGGCGGAGTTGATGGCGGCGTACTCGCCGCCGATGCCGGTGCCGGTGAGGAACCGCGCGGCGAAGTACCACGCCGGGTTCATCGAGAACGCCGTGAGCACGGTCGCCACCGAGTAGACGCCCAGCGAGACCATGAACAGCTTCTTCCGGCCCAGCCGGTCGGTGAGCTGGCCGAAGAACAGCGCGCCCAGACACGCGCCCGCGACGTACGCCGCGCCGGCGAAGCCGACCTGGAAGCTGCTCATGCCCAGCCCGTCGCCGTCGGGCTTGAGGGCGTCGGACATCGAGCCGACGATCGTGACCTCGAGACCGTCGAGGATCCAGACGGTGCCGAGGCCGATCACGACCAGCCAGTGCCACCGGGCCCAGGGCAGCCGGTCGAGGCGCGCCGGGATGTCGGTGGTGATGCGACCTGTCTCCACGCTCATGCCGGGGCGGTACCCCTGAGACGATGGCACACATGAGGATCGAGCTGACGTCCGCACGACGCCGCTGCGGTTCGCGGACGGCACGCCGGTGCGCGCCGCCTCCGGCATCGCGCCGTACGCCGGCGGGTGGCTGGTGGTGCAGGACGACGCCACCCATGGCTGCGTCTGGCGCGACGGCGCGGGCACCCGGCTGCGGCTGCTTCTCGCCCGTGCGCGGCCTCGACTCGTTCGACGAGGCGTCCGGCACCAAGGAGCTGAAGCCGGACCTCGAGGCGGTCGTGTCGCTGCCCGGCGGCCGGACGCTGGCGCTCGGGTCGGGCTCGACCCCGGCGCGGATGCGGTGGGTCCTGCTGTCCGAGGCGTCGATCCTGGTCGCGGGGCTGGCTGCCGGTCTACGCCCGGATCGCCGACGCGCTCGAGATGGCCGCCCGACCAGCTCAACCTCGAGGGCGCCTGCGTGGTCGGCGAGGTCCTGCGCTGGTTCCAGCGCGGGTGCCGTCGGCCGGGGCGCCCAGCGCCAGCGTCGACGTCTCCCTCGACAGCCTCCTCGACGCACGCTGCCGGCGCGCCGGCCTCGGTGCGGGTGTCCGGCGATGCGCCGCTACGACCTCGGTGCCAGTCGCCGGGGTGCGGCTCGCCGTCACCGACGCGGTCAGCCGTCTCCGACGGGCTGGTGCTCGTCGCGCCGCCGCCGAGGACTCCCCCTCGACCTACGACGACGGCCCGGTGGTCGGCTCCGCCCTGGCGCTGCTCGACGGCGACCGGGTGGTCGACCTGGTCGAGCTCCCGCTGCTGGACGGCGAGGTGGCCAAGGTCGAGGGGCTGGCCGTCGTCGATCAGCGCGACGGCGTGCTCGACCTGGTGGCCGTCGATCGACGCCGACGACCCCGCGGTGCCCTCGCTGCTGCTGGAGCTGGCGGTTGCGGCCCAGCGAGCGCTAGTTCAGCTGGCCGAACACACCGCCCATGCCGAGGAAGAACCGGGTGTTCTCGTTGACGACTCCGTTGGCTGGCCGGACGCCCATCTCCTTCTGGTAGGCCTTCACGACCCGCTTGGTCTGGGCTACCGAAGTCGCCGTCGACCACGATCGTCGGCCCCGGCCGCCCGCAGCGCCCGCTGCAGGACCTTCACCGCCGGGCCGTGGGCACCGAGGGCGAGGTTGCTGTCGGGCAGCTGGCGACCGAAGAGCAGCGTCCACAAGCCGTTGTTGATCCGGTAGGGGTGCGGGACGCCGGTGCCCTCGAAGCCGTCGGTGATCTCCTTGACCGCGGCCTTGGTCTGCGGGCCGTAGAAGCCGTCCACGGCCACCGGCCCCACCCCCACGTCGTTGAGCGAGCACTGCAGCGTCCGCACGGCGGCCTTGCGGTCACCCGGCTTGAGGATCGGGTACGACGCCAGCGTGCGCTGGCACTGCGGCTTCGCCGCCGAGCCTCGATCGGTGCCGGTGCCGCCTCGGCCGGGGCGGCGGCCAGCAGGCCGGAAAGAAGGGCCACCGGGGCGAGCAGGGCAAGGGCGCGGCGTACGACGGTCATACGGCTCAGACCACCGCATCCGGCCGGCTGTTGTCCATGACCCCGAATGGCCATGGACGAGACCCAGCGCAGGCTGCGGAGGTCTCGAGCCGTTGCTGCGCAACTTCCTCAACCGCCGCGGCTTACTGAGGTGCCGAACTCGAGGGATCACACAGGAGGAGGTTCGCGAGCTCCGCTCGCGCGCCCGGCGATCGGCCCCGATGGCCGTGGCGACTGCGCCGAGCGAGCGCAGCGAGCAACGGCGCTTGCGAGCGCCAGCGAGCGTCGCCGCGGACTCGGGCCGAAGCTCGCCGGGGTATCTAACGGCAGTAGTCGCGGAAGCCGCGCTTGGTCTTGCGGCCGAGGTAGCCGGCGGTGACCAGGTGCTCCAGCAGCGGCGCCGGCGCGAAGCCGGGCTCGCGGAACTCGAGGTAGAGCTCGCGCTGGATCGCCAGGGAGACGTCGTTGCCGACCACGTCGAGGAGCTCGAACGGGCCCATCGGCAGCGCACAGCCCTGCTTCATCGCGGTGTCGATGTCGTCGGCGGTCGCGTAGTGCGCCTCGAGCATCTTCACCGCGTCGTTGAGGTAGGGGAACAGCAGCGCGTTGACGATGAACCCGGCCCGGTCGGCGCACGAGACGGCGACCTTGCCGACCTTGTCGCAGAGCGCCCGGGTGGTCTCGGTGACGTCGTCGTCGGTCATCACGGTCGAGACGACCTCGACCAGCTTCATCACCGGCGCCGGGTTGAAGAAGTGCATGCCGACGACGTCCTGGGGCCGGTCGGTGGCCCGGGCCAGCTCGATCACCGGCAGCGAGGAGGTCGTGGTGGCCAGGATCGCGCCGGGCTTGCAGATGTCGTCGAGGTTGTTGAAGAGCGACGGTCTTGATCGCCAGGTCCTCGGCGATCGCCTCGACCACGATGTCGACGTCGCTGAGGTCGTCGAGCGACGCGGTGCCGGCCACCTTGGCCAGGACCGCCGCCTTGTCGTCCTCGGTGGCCCGGCCGCGCTGGATCTGCTTGTCGAAGTTCTTGGTGATCGCGGCCAGCACGCCGTCGACCTTGTCCTGGCTGCGGCCGACGAACAGCACGTCGTAGCCCGCCTTGGCGAAGACCTCGACGATGCCGCGTGGCCATGGTGCCCGTGCCGACGACACCCACCTTCGCGATGTGGTGCTGGAGCTGCGGCTGGTCGTCGGCGCTCGGCGTGAGGTCGTCGGCGACGGTGACCGGGCTGTCCGGGCCGTCGTAGGTGTAGAAGCCGCGGCCGGTCTTGCGGCCGAGCATGCCGGCGGTGACCAGCTGCTTGAGGATCGGCGCCGGGGCGTGCAGCCGGTCGCGGCCCTGGCGATACATCGTCTCGAGGATCTCGTAGGCCGTGTCGAGGCCGATCAGGTCGAGCAGCTGCAGCGGGCCCATCGGGTAGCCGCAGCCGAAGCGCATCGCGGCGTCGATGTCCTCGCGGGAGGCGAACTTGCCCTCGATACATCGCCACCGCGTGGTTGAGGTAGCCGAACAGCAGGGTGTTGGCGATGAAGCCGGCCTTGTCGCCGCAGACGACGGGGTTCTTGCCGAGCGCCTCGACCAGTGCGGTGACGTCCTCGAGCACCTGCGGCTCGGTGACGACGGTCCGGATGATCTCGACGAGGTTCTGCACCGGCGCGGGGTTGAAGAAGTGCACGCCGATCACCCGGCCCGGGTGGGCGTTGGCGGTCGAGATCTCGGTGACGCTGAGGCTCGACGTGTTGGTGGCGAGGATCGCGTCGGGTGCGACGATGCCCTCGAGCTCGCGGAAGATCGTCCTTCTTGATCTCCAGCGACTCCACGACCGCCTCGACCACGAAGTCGGCCTCGTGCAGGTCCTTCATCGTGGTGGTGAACGTGATCCGGCCCAGGAGCTCGGCCTGCCTCGGCCTCGGTGAGCTTCTCGCGCTTGCACCGCGCGGGCGGTGGAGTGCTCGAGGTGCTGGCGGCCCCGGGCCAGCCGCCTCGTCGTTCTGCTCGACACCGACGACGCTGAACCCGTTGCGGGCGAACACCTCCGCGATGCCGGCGCCCATGGTGCCGAGGCCGACGACGCCGATCGTCTTGAAGTGCGGGCCTGCGACGTCCGGGGACGCCTGGTCAGTCATGCCGCGGAGCCTAGTTGACCGGTTAGTGAGTGTTCACCTGAGTGCGACACTCATCACGACGCGGACGCCGTTGACGTCCAGACCGAGCTCGCGCTCCTTGTCGCGCAGCCGCCGCTCGTACGGCCGCCAGGTCGCGCGACCTCGGTGAAGCCGAGGCTCGCGTAGAAGGGGCCGTTCCACGGCACGTCGCGGTAGGTGCACAGGCTGAGCCGGTCGAACCCCTGCGCGCGGGCCTCGGCCATCGCGGCTCGGGTCAGCGCCGGCGCCGATCCCCCGGCGCTGGTGCTCCGGGCAGCACCGAGAGCTGCTCGAGGTGGGCGTGCCCGTCGATGACCAGGACGTGCACGAAGCCCACCGGCGGGCCTGCTCGTCGGCGGACGGCCACGAGCAGGAAGCCGGGCTCGGCCGCCCGCTGCCGCCCGTCCATGGCCGGGCTGAGCAGGATCGGGCTCGATCGCGTCGCCGAACAGCTCCTGGAACTGCGGCCCGCCGGCGTCCTCGATCGGCGCGAGGTGGGCGCAGGTCCGCGCGCGCGGGCGGGCCGGACCCGATGAGTCCCCGGGTCGGTGGGAGTCTGATCGACCATGACGGAGATCTTCGCCACCGGCATCCAGATGGGCGAATCGCCCCGGTGGCACGACGGCCGGCTTCTGGATGTGCGACTGGCTGGCCGGTGAGGTGCTCGCGCTTCGCCGCCGACGGCACCGCGAGGTGGTGGCCCGGGTCGACGGGCTGCCGTTCTCGATCGACTGGCTGCCCGACGGGCGGCTCGTGGCGACCACCCCCGCGGGTGTGGTCGCCGGCCCCGACCTGGCGCCGTACGGCGCGGCGGGGCAGCCGTTCAACGAGATCGTGGTCGACGCCGCCGGCAACTGCTGGGTGGACATGCCCGGCTCGATGCCGTGGGAGGAGCGCAAGCCGGGCATCGTCGCCGTGGTCCGGCCGGACGGGTCGTAGCGAGCAGGTCGCCGACGACGTGTGGTTCCCCAACGGCATGGCGATCATCGACGACACCGACGCTGGTCGTCGCCGAGTCGCACGCCGACCGGCTGACCGCGTGGACCATCGGCGCCGGCGGCACGCTCGACGGACCGCCGGGTCTGGGCCGCAGCTCGGCCAGGACGAGGCGCCCGACGGCATCTGCGTCGACGAGTCCGGCGCCATCTGGTACGCCTCGGTCCCCCAGCAGCACTGCGTCCGCGTCGCCGAGGGCGGCGAGGTGCTCGAGACGGTCTCGGTCGACCGCGGCGCCTTCTCGTGCATGCTCGGCGGCGACGACGGCCGGACGCTCTACGTCGTGGCCAACCACTACGGCCCGCAGGGCGCCTCGGACGGCGATCGTGCTGACCCAGCGGGTCGAGCGTGCCGCGGGCAGGGCGGCCGTAGCCTCCACTGGTAGATTCGCCGCTCGTGAGGTTGGTCGTCGCTCGCTGCCAGGTCGACTACGCGGGGCGGCTCACCGCCCACCTGCCGATGGCCATCCGGGTGCTGATGATCAAGGCGGACGGATCGGTGCTCGTGCACTCCGACGGCGGCTCCTACAAGCCGCTCAACTGGATGTCCCCGCCCTGCTCGGTGAGGGAGGGCATCGTCGGAGGACGGCGCGGTCGAGTGGACGGTCACCGGCAAGGACGGCGACACGCTCCGCATCCTGCTCGAGGAGATCCAGCACGACTCCTCCCACGAGCTCGGCGTCGACCCGGGGCTGCAGAAGGACGGCGTCGAGAAGCACCTCCAGGAGCTGCTCGCCGAGCACCCCGCCACCCTGGCCGACGGGCTGACCCTGGTCCGCCGCGAGTACCCCACCGCCATCGGCCCGGTCGACCTGATGTGCCGCGACGCCGCCGGCGCTCTCCGTGGCCGTCGAGATCAAGCGCCGCGGCGAGATCGACGGCGTGGAGCAGCTGACCCGCTACCTCGAGCTCCTCAACCGCGAGCCGCTGCTCACCGCCAAGGGCCCGGTCCGCGGCATCTTCGCGGCCCAGCTGATCAAGCCGCAGGCCCGGGTGCTCGCCGAGGACCGCGGCATCACCTGCGCGGTCGTCGACTACGACGCCCTGCGCGGCCTGGACGACTCCGAGCCACCGGCTCTTCTGATCCGCCGCGTCGGTGCGAACACTTCCACCGCCGCGGAAGCGTCCGGCTCCTAGCGTCGTGAACCATGGACGACAACCCCGGGCGTCGTCAGGTGGAGCAGGCGGTCGAGCAGTGCCTCGAGATCGCCCAGACGTGGCTGGCGTGGGACGGGCGGCCCGTGCGTGAGCGACGACGGCGAGCGGGTCTACACGCCGAACAAGGCCGTACGCCGGATCGCCGACCACGTCATCGACCACCTGGCCGAGGTCGAGGCTCTGCTGGCGGGCGTCGAGACGGTGCCGGACGGATGGCAGGCCAGCCTGGTCGACGTTCGAGGGCGACTGGACGCACTTCACCGAGCAGGACCTGGTCGAGGCCCAGCAGCGGCTGCGCCGGCTCGGGCCGGACGTTCGCGCTCCGGGTCGCCGCGGCCGGCCCCGACGAGTGGGACCGGTCCCGCACACCGAACTGGACGCTGCGGGAGATCTGTGACCACCTCACCGGCGTGGTCTGGTACGCCGAGCAGGTGGGCCGGCTGCCACGATGACGCCGCATGCGGATCTTCCACCTCGCCACGCGGGCCGACTGGGACGCGGCGCAGCGAGACGGGGCCTACACGACCTCGACCCGCGGCGTGACGCCTGGAGCAGGAGGGCTTCATCCACGCCAGCCGCGCCGACCAGTGGGAGGGCGTGCGGGACCGCTACTACTCCGACGTCGACCGAGCCGCTGGTGCTGCTCGAGATCGACACCGACCTGCTCGACGTCCCGTGGTCGAGGAGCCGCCCGCACCCGGAGTCGAGGAGACCTTCCCGCACATCTACGGCCCGCTGAACCCGGCCGCGGTCGTCGCGGTCACGGCGCTGAGTCTGACCGGGTGCACCCGCGCCCCTGTCGAGCGCTCAGCGGCAGGTCTCGCCGGCGCAGGCGGTCAGCCGGTCCAGCGCCGCCCGCAGCGTGTCCACGGCCTCGCCGGCCCGGCCGTCGACATCGCGGCGTACGACGCCGCGTCGTCGGCGAGCAGGTTGTTGAGCTCGTAGGGGTCCTTGTTGAGGTCGTAGAGCTCCTCGTGCGGGCAGGTGGGTGTAGCGGATCAGCTTGTAGCGCCCGTTGGTCACGCCGGTGAAGTCGTTGAGCTCGCTGGAGCGGCTGCTCTCGACGTAGGTCTCCGGCGCCTCCTCGAGGCCGTTCGCCGTCGTGGTGTTGGTGGGCGTGAGCGCCCGGCCGAGCAGGTAGTACTTGCGCGTGAGCGGCGGGCCGCCGTGCAGCCGCGGCAGCAGCGAGACGCCGTCGACGTCGGGCGTCGCCGCGCCCGGCGATCTCGGCGATCGTCGGGGCGATGTCGATGTTGCCCGGCCACGTCGTCGTAGGTCGAGCCGGGCGTGATCCCGGGCCCGCGGACGTAGAACGGCACCTGCACGTCGTTCTGGAACTGCGTGTACTTGCCGATCTCGCGACGGTGGTTGCCCATGTGGTAGCCGTTGTCGCTGGTGAAGATCAGGTAGGTGTTGTCGAGCGCGCCCTGGTCGGCGAGCGCCTGCACCAGCCGCGCCACGTTCTGGTCGAGCACCTGCAGCGACCGGATCCGCTTGCGGAACGTCTCGTCGATGGTGCGCGATGTCGGACGGCCGAGAGCGGCTTGCGCTTGCCGGGTCAGCCCGAACTTGTCGGAGGTGTCGGCCTCGTCGAAGTCCGGGCGTCCGCGGGATAGGTGCGCGTCCGCGAAGCGTGCCCTCGCAGCGACTTCGGGTAGGCGTACGGCGTGTGCGGGCTGTAGGACGCGTAGTAGACGAACTGCCCGCCCTCGGCGAAGTCGAAGCCGTCGCCGCCCGTCGACCAGGTCGAGGGTCTCGCTGCCCGAGCCACGAGTCGAGGTAGTCGCTCGTGGAAGTCGGCGTCGACGTCGCCGTCGACGTTCAGCTTGTAGTGGGTCTGCGCGTAGGCGTTGCCCTGCACCGGCGAGGCCCACGACTGCCAGCCCGGCGGCACGTAGGACCGCGAGCTCCGCCTTCTGTCGCGTCGGAGAGGTGGCTGCCGGGGTGGTAGGGGTACTCGTTGAAGTACTTGCCGAGCATCGCGCTGCGGTAGCCCGAGCCGCTCGCAGCCAGACCGGCAGGTCGTCGTCCTGCTCGGTCTGCTTCCAGCGCTCGTAGCCGCCCTCGGGCCACACGTTCCCGATCACGCCGTGGTTGTGCGCGTAGAGGCCGGACAGGATCGAGGCGCGCGAGGGGCAGCAGCTGGACTGCTCGACGTAGAAGTTGGTGAACGTCGGCACCCTGGTCGCGGATCAGGCGGGTGGTGTTGGGCAGGTAGGGCATCAGCGACATGTCGAGGTCGTCGGTGAGGATCAGGACGACGTTGGGCCGCTTCGCCTCCGGCGTGCCGTCGGGGGCGGCTGGCTCTGCGAGGCCCCGTCAGCCGCGGGCTGCTGGCCAGCTGTGCTGGGCCGTCGCCGGGTCGTTCGCGGAGTCGCCGGTGGAGTCGTCGGCGGAGCTGACCCGCGCAGGCCGAGCGCCGCGAACGCGAGCGACGGCGAACGCGGCCAGCACGAGGGCGACTCAGCCTGGACCGAGACACCCGGCCGAGGTTACCGGCGGCCCGAGTGGCCATCCCGAATCCCGTCCGAGGCAGGTTCAGCCGAGCAGCGCCGACGACCTCGTCCGCACAGCCCCAGCTCAGGGTCACCCCGGCCCCGCCGTGGCCGTAGCAGTGCACCACGTCACCCACCCGCTCCAGCCGCACCTCCGGCCGCGCGGGCCGCAGCCCGACCTTGTGCCCGAGCACCTCCGCGCCCGCCAGCGCGGGCACCAGCCGCAGCGCCCGGCGCAGGATCGCGCGCGGCCACCTCCGGGGACGGCGTCCGGCTCCACTCGCCCTCGACGTCGGTGCCGCCGACGACGATGTCGCGCGAGCGCGGGACGACGTACGTCGGCCCCTCGGCGGCGCCGCCGTCGAGCCACCAGCGCTCCAGCCCGACCTGCTCGACCAGCACCACCTGCCCCTGCACGGGGTGCACCGACGGGTCCTGCGGCCAGGAACTTGGCGCCGAGCCGGAGCAGTCGACCACGGCGTGCGGGCCCGCCGTCGCCGGGGCTCGGCAGCCCGTGCAGGTTGAGCCGGGTGATCGAGCCGCCGGCGGCCAGCACCCGCGCGGCCAGCCAGTCGAGGTAGACCGGCATCTCGACGACGGGCGCTGTGAACGCCCAGCCGCCGCCGTAGCCCGTCGGGGACGTCGAGGGTCTCGTGCAGGTCGGGCACGGCGTCGGACCACCACGGCTTCTCGTCGCGGTCCCGCGCCACCTCGGTGCCCTCGCGGAGCACCACTCCGCTGTGCGGGCTGCTCGGCCGCCAGCATCGCGAACGCGTCGTAGGTCGTGCGCGACCACGCCATCACCCGGTCCTGGGGCCAGGCGCGGTAGGGGTACCAGATCGCGGCGGCGGTCGCAGAGGTCGTCTCCCGCGGCAGGTCGCGGGCCAGGACGTCGACCCGGTGGCCGGCCTCGAGCAGCCGCAGCGCGCAGGACAGCCCGATCACGCCCGCGCCGACGACGGTCACCCTGCCCATGGCAGGAGGTTAGGCGGTCACCCTGCCCAGAGCAGGAGGTGAGGCGGTCAGGCGCCGGCGATCCTCGGTGCGGTGGGGTCGCTGTCCTCGCCGCCGGACTCGCGGGCGACGTACTCCTCGATGTCCTCGAGGTCGTCCTGGTTGCGGGTCACCACGGCGAGCAGGTCGGTCATCGTGGCGACCTCCTCGACCTGCTCCTTGATGAACCACTGCAGGAACTGCTCGGAGGCGAAGTCGGACTCGTCGCGGGCGATCCGGAGCAGGCCGTTGATCTGCTCGGTGACCCGCTTCTCCTGGTCGAGCGCGAGCGCGACGGGGGCCACGACGTCGGCGAACGACCCCTGCGGCGCCTCGACGCCCGGGATGGTCACGTCGGCGTCGATGTCGAGGAGGTACTGGACCATCATCATCGCGTGGTCGCGCTCCTCGAGCGCCTGCGTGTAGAAGAACGCCGCCATCCGCGGCATCGTCTCGGCGTCGTAGTGGACCGCGCACGCGAGGTACTGGTTGTGGGCGGAGAGCTCGTTGCCGATCTGGGCGTTGAGCGCCTCGACGAAGCGTGGTGCGGGCAAATCTCGGCTCCTGACTCAGGCGGCCTTCTTCAACCGCTTCTTCGTGACCTTCTTGCCGTCCACGCGGACGAGCTGGCGCTTCTTGACCGTATACCCGGCCGGCAGCGAGCCCTCCTTGAGCATGCGCAGCGGGCAGCGGTCGCACTTCTTCCTCGATACGCAGCACTCCGTCTTCGGAAGCTTGCGCAGCTTCGCCTTGCCCACGAGGAGAAGGCTAGCGTAGGGCAGCCTTACCTTGCCCCGTGACCCCGGTCACGATCTGGCAGGACGAAGGTCCCTTCCACCGCGCTCCTGGCCGGCTGCAGGTTCACTTCAGACCATTGGCCGAACGGATCACGTCGACGATCCCGCCCATGATCTCGGTCAGGCCGAAGTCCTTGGGGGTGTAGACGGCGGCCACGCCCGCCTCCTTGAGCCGGCGTGCGTCGGAGTCGGGGATGATGCCGCCCACGATCAGCGGCACGTCGATCCCGGCGTCGCGCAGCCCCTCGAGCACCGCCGGTACCAGCTCCATGTGCGAGCCGGAGAGGATCGATAGCCCGACGCAGTGCACGTCCTCGGCCACCGCCGCCGCGACGATCTGCTCGGGGGTGAGCCGGATGCCCTGGTAGATGACCTCGAACCCCGCGTCGCGCGCGCGGACGGCGACCTGCTCGGCGCCGTTGGAGTGGCCATCGAGCCCGGGCTTGCCGACCAGCAGCCGCAGGCGGCCGCCCAGCTCCTCGCCGGTCTCCTTCACGCGCTGGCGTACGGCGGTCAGCTCGGCGCCCGCTTCGGCGACCGACGGCGCCCGGAGACGCCGGTGGGAGCGCGGAACTCGCCGAACACCTCGCGCAGCGTGCCGGCCCACTCCCCCGTCGTCGCCCCCGCCCGGGCCGCGGCCAGCGTGGCCACCATCAGGTTGGTGTCGGTCTTGGCGTCCTCGGCCAGCCGCGCGAGCGCCCGGTCGACCTCGCCCTGGTCGCGCTGGGCCTTCCAGGCCTCGACGCTCGCGAGGGCGGACTTCTCGGCCTCCGGGTCGGCGGTCATGATCGCCGCGTCGAGGTCGGCGGTCAGCGGCGAGGGCTCGGTGGTCTCGTAGACGTTGACCCCGACGACCTTCTCCTCGCCCGACTCGATGCGGGCGCGCCGGGCGGCGTGCGAGCTGACCAGCGCCTCCTTCATGTAGCCGGACTCGACCGCGGCGATCGCCCCGCCCAGCGCCTGGACCCGGTCGATCTCCTGGCGGGCGCTGTCGACGAGCTCGGCGACCTTGGCCTCGACGACGTGCGAGCCGTCGAAGATGTCGTCGTACTCCAGCAGGTCGGACTCGTAGGCGAGCACCTGCTGCAACCGCAGCGACCACTGCTGGTCCCACGGGCGCGGGAGGCCGAGGGCCTCGTTCCACGCCGGCAGCTGGACGGCGCGGGCGCGGGCGTCCTTCGAGAGCGTGACTCCGAGCATCTCGAGCACGATGCGCTGCACGTTGTTCTCCGGCTGCGCCTCGGTGAGGCCGAGCGAGTTGACCTGGACGCCGTAGCGGAACCGGCGCATCTTGGGGTCCTCGACGCCGTAGCGCTCACGGCAGATCTCGTCCCACAGCTCGACGAAGGCGCGCATCTTGCACATCTCCTCGACGAACCGGACACCGGCGTTGACGAAGAAGGAGATCCGGCCGACGACCTTCTCGAAGTCCTTCTCGTCGACCTGGCCGGAGCTCTTCACCTGGTCGAGGACCGCGATCGCGGTGCAGAGCGCGTAGGCGAGCTCCTGGGTCGGCGTCGCGCCCGCCTCCTGCAGGTGGTAGCTGCAGATGTTGATCGGGTTCCACTTCGGGATCTGGTGGACCGTGTAGGCGATCATGTCGGCGATCAGCCGCAGCGAGTGCTCGGGCGGGAAGACGTAGGTCCCGCGGGAGAGGTACTCCTTGATGATGTCGTTCTGGGTCGTGCCGGCCAGCTGCGCGGCCACGTCCTCGGGTGACAGGTCGCCCCCTCGGGCTGAGCTGCTCCTCGGCGACGACCTGGTAGAGCGCGAGCAGCCACATGGCCGGCGCATTGATGGTCATCGAGGTGTTCATCTCGGCGAGCGGGATGTCCTGGAAGAGCTTCCGCATCTCTCCGAGGTGGGGCACCGGCACGCCGACCTTGCCGACCTCGCCGCGCGCCAGCGGCGAGTCGGGGTCGTAGCCGGTCTGCGTGGGCAGGTCGAAGGCGACCGACAGCCCGGTCTGGCCCTTGGCCAGGTTGCCGCGGTAGAGCGCGTTGGACGCCTCGGCCGTCGAGTGGCCGGCGTAGGTCCGCATCACCCACGGCTTGTCCTTCTCGGTCATCTTCCGAGGGTAGGACGGTCGTTACCGGTCGGTCACCGGCTGGGCGTGTGGGTTATCCGACATCCGTCGCGGCCGCCACGGCCACCGCCGGGGCCACCGCCGGGGTCACCTCGAAGACCCGCGCGAGGTGGGAGAGGTGCAGCATCCGGCGTACCGCCGCGGAGGCGGCTGGCGCAGGGTGAGGTGGTGCCCGTCGCGGATGGCCTGCACGGTCGCGGCGGCCAGCACCTTGAGCGCGGTCACGTCGGCGCTCTCCACACCGCTGAGGTCGATCGCGACCTCGTCGTAGCTGCCGAGGAGGTCACGCACGGCCGTGCGCACCTGCATGGTGCTGCGCACGTCGAGGTCGCCACTCAGGACGAGGACGGGACCGTCGCTCATGATGTCCACGGGCTGCTCCATGGTGTCGTGACTCACACCACTATGACGCTCGAGCGGTGCAATAGGTTGCTCGCCGCGCTGCGCGGCGTAGACCAAGGTGCCCCGCGGACCGCGCGTTCAGCCTCACCCTCAAGGGTTGTGTCGCGTTCCGGCGGCTACTGTGCGCCCATGGTCAACCTGACGCGGATCTACACCCGCACCGGCGATGCCGGACAGACCCGCCTCGGCGACAACTCGGTGACCTCCAAGAACGACCCCCGCCTGCACGCGTACGCCGACGTCGACGAGGCCAACGCCCAGCTCGGGCTGGCCGTGTCGGTCGGCTCGCTCGAGCCCGACGTCGCCGCGATCGTCGTGCGCGTCCAGAACGAGCTCTTCGACGTCGGCGCCGACCTCTGCACACCGGTCGTCCCCGACCCGGAGTACCCCCCGCTCCGCGTCGAGCAGGCCTACGTCGACCGCCTGGAGGGCTGGTGCGACCACTACAACGAATCGCTCGAGCCGCTGCGCTCGTTCATCCTGTCCGGCGGCACCCCCGGCTCCGCCCACCTGCACGTCTGCCGCACCGTCGTCCGCCGCGCGGAGCGCTCGGCCTGGGCGGCCTACGACGAGCACGGCGACTCGATGAACCCGCTGGCCATCACCTACCTCAACCGGCTCTCCGACCTGCTGTTCATCCTCGCCCGCTACTCCAACCGCGAGCGGGGCGACGTGCTCTGGGTGCCCGGCGGGGAGCGGTAGCACGTTGCCACTGGGCAGCGGTGGGTGAGGAACCACGGTCCACGGGGACGAGGGTTGCCGGTCCACCGCGCACCCTGTGGACGACGGGTGCGGGGCCACCGCCACCCCTCGGCACCCGTCACATCATCAGCAGGAAGCCGACCACCAGCGATGGCGGCCAGGCCCAGGAGGCCCGCACCCAGGACGGCGTAGGTCTGGGCGCGGTGGCGGAACGCCCCGGCGGAGGGGTGCAGCTCCTCCTGCTCGACCTCGGGCATCACCAGGGTCTCGAGGGTGGCGCGGGTCTGCTGGAGCCGACGGTCGACCTTGGCGGCCACCGTGCCGGACTGCGCGACCGGGATCCGGGTGGAGCCCGCCGGGGTGAGCTCGTCGAGCTGGCGGCCGGCCCAGAGCAGGCGGACCCCGACCCACAGGAGGGCGGCGAGGACGACGACACCGATGATCTCGAGAGCAAGCACGTCCTTCACAGTGCCCACACGCCCGGCCGACACCCAAGAAGAAACGCCGGGGGGTGGCAGATCTCACGTGGGTACCCCTCGGTCGTGGTGGGTCGCGTGCGGGTCGGTGTGTCGGGGTGGACCTATCCGCCGTGGCGCGGCGACTTCTACCCGAAGGGGCTGCCCCAGCGCGAGGAGCTGGCCTACGCCGCGAGCCGGCTGACGTCGATCGAGATCAACGGCTCCTTCTACGCGCTGCAGAAGCCCGAGTCCTACCGCAAGTGGCGCGACGCGGCGCCCGACGGCTTCGTCTTCGCGGTCAAGGGCAGCCGGTTCATCACCCACATGAAGCGGCTCGCCGACGCCGAGGAACCCCTGACGAGGTTCTTCGGCTCCGGGGTGTTCGAGCTGGGCGCCAAGCTCGGACCGGTGCTCTGGCAGCTCCCGGAGAACGTCGAGTACGACGAGGAGCGGCTCGCGACCTTCTTCGACCGGCTGCCGCGCGAGGACCCCGAGGGGCGGCCGGTCCGCCACGCCCTGGAGTTCCGCAGCAGGACCTTCGAGAACCCGGCGACCTACGACCTCCTGCGCGAGCACCGCATCGCCTGCGTGCTGGCCGACACCGCCGGGCGCTGGCCCAAGGTCGAGGAGGACACGGCCGACTTCCGCTACCTGCGGCTGCACGGCGACGCCGAGCTCTACACCAGCGGTTACGACGATCAGGCGCTCGACGTGTGGGCTGCCCGGATCGGTGCGTGGGACGACACCCAGGAGGTGTTCGTCTACTTCGACAACGACGCCAAGGGATACGCGCCGCACGACGCCGAGCGGCTCATCGAACGGCTCGTGGCGGCCGGGCGGCAAACACGGTGACCGCGGCCGGGACCATCAGCAGGGTCACGCCGACATCGCCTCGAGGGTGCCGACCCGGTCGGCCGAGCCAGCCCAGCAGCGGCGGTCCGCCCAGGAAGGCGCCGTAGCCGATCGTGGACGACGACCGAGACCCGGGCTGGCTGAGCGGGCGGGGTCGTCGGCTGCGGCGCTCATGCCGACCGGGAAGCCGAGCGAGGCGCCGAGGCCCCAGACCAGGATGCCGAGACCGACGACGACAACGTGCCCGCCGAGGACGACCAGCACGATGCCGGCCGCGGCCAGCGCGGCCGAGGCCCACAGCACCGGCGGCTCGGCCGAACCGGTCCAGCACGAGCGGCCCAGCTGAGCCGGCCGAGCGTCATCGCGCAGACGAAGGCGACATAGCCGGACACCCCGACCCAGTGCGCGACGTCGTAGCCGTCGATCAGCGCCAGCGACAGCCAGTCGTTTGCGGACCCTCGGCCACGGTGAAGGCCAGCACCATGACGCCCGATCGCCAGCGTCCGCGGCTCCAGCCAGGCGCTGCCGGACGACGAGGGCAGTCGGCCGCCTCCTCCTCGGCCGGCAGGAAGGAGCGGGTCCCGCGCAGCGAGCAGCACAACGCCGAGGCCGCCGATCAGGCCGAGGTGCAGCGGCATCGGCACGCTCAGCCGCGGCCATCGGCACGCCGATCGCGGCGCCGGAGATGCGAGCCGAGACGACCAGGCCGCGTGGAACCGCGGCATGATCGAGCGCCCGAGCCCGCGCTCGACCTCGGCGCCCTCGACGTTCATCGCGACGTCCCACACGCCGGTGCCGATGCCGAAGGCGAACAGGCCGAGCGGCGCAGACCGGCACGAGGCCCAGCGGACCGGCACCGAGTCCCGCGACGAGCAGCCCCGCCGCGCCGCAGATGCACGCCCGACCGGACGACGCGCGCCGGCGCTCCACCGGTGGATCAGCGCGCCGGCCGAGGGCAGCGCCAGGATCGACCCGACCGCGATCGCGAGCAGCAGCAGCCCCAGGTCGCCGTTGGTCAGCGACAGGTCCGGCGCGCAGGTCCGGGATCCGGGAGACCAGCGAGGCGAAGAGGAAGCCGTTGAGCGACGAACGCCAGGACGACGGCGTTGCGCGCCGCGAGCGGCTGGGCTGGGAGGGCGGTCAGCGCGACCAGTCCGTCCCGGGCGGTCGCGACTCGAGCCAGGACTGGAAGCCGGTCAGCGACTCGCGGCTCATCGCCAGCTCGAGCGGTCCCCTGCGGGCTCGCGCACTCGACGACGAGGTGGTCGGGGTAGAGCACGGTGCGCTCCAGCCCCTCGGGCTCACGGGCGCCGTCGTAGGTGAGCCGGGCGCGGTTCCAGGACCGCTTCGGCCGCGGCGCGAGCGTGAAGATGCGGAACCACTCCAGCTCCTCGCCGGAGTAGCGCCCCAGGCCCAGCAGCCAGCCGCGGCCCGGCTCCTCGCCGGGCCGCAGTCGGTGACTCAGCTCGAAGGTGCCCCCGTTCCGCGACAGGACCCGACGGCGTACGACGAGGAGGAACCCGTAGAGCAGGACGAGGAGCACCCGAGGCCGGCTGCATCGAGCAGCTCCAACCAGAGCGGCACTCCCCCATCCTTCCAGCCCGGGTGGGCTCCCGTCACGAAGACGGGGCTAGGTGTCTCGAGCTGGGTCATGAAGACGAGCTCGTGTCTCTCTCGACCACCCGGATCCGGGCCTCGGCCATCCGGATCCGGCGCTCGGCCTCGGAGCCGTCGGTCCAGTGCCCAGACCTGGCGTCCTCGAGCTGGGCGCGGGCCTCGTCGACGTCGACCTCGGTGGCCAGCTCGGCGTGCTCGGACAGGATCGAGACCCGGTCGTTGGCCACCGACAGGAAGCCGCCGTCGGCCACCGCGAAGACGGTGTGACCGTCCTCGGCGGTGATCTCGACGATGGCCTCGCTCAGCACCGACAGGACCGGCGCGTGACCGCGCAGGACGCCGATGTCGCCCTCCACGGTCCGGGCGATGACGAATCGCCTCGCCCGACCAGACCATGCGGTCGGCCGCGACGAGCTCCGTCAGTGCGTCAGCATGGACGTGCCTCCGATCCGCGGTGGATGCCGGCGTCGTCCGGGCGCGGGCTGGCAAGGCGCCGGGCGCGCGCAGACTGGCGTTTCGAAGGGTCGGCAACGCCGCCAGCGCGTGATCTGGGCGGCGTTCGGCGCCGCCGGGACGGGAGACGTCACAGGCCCTTCTGGATTTCGTCCCACTTGCGCTCGACGTCGTCGAGTCCGCCGCACATGAAGAACGCCTGCTCGGCCACGTGGTCGTAGTCGCCGTCGGCGATCTTGTTGAACGCCTCGATGGTGTCGCCGATCGGGCACCGTCGAGCCCTCGAGACCGGTGAACTGCTTGGCCACGTAGGTGTTCTGCGAGAGGAACCGCTGGATCCGGCGCGCTCGCGAGACGATGATCTTGTCCTCCTCGGAGAGCTCGTCGACACCGAGGATCGCGATGATGTCCTGGAGCTCCTTGTTGCGCTGGAGGATCTGCTTGATCCGGATCGCGCAGTCGTAGTGCGCCTGGCCGATGTAGTCGGCCGACGAGGATCCGCGACGTCGACGTCAGCGGGTCCACCGCCGGGTAGATGCCCAGCGAGGCGATCTCACGCGAGAGCTCGGTGGTGGCGTCGAGGTGCGCGAACGTCGCCGCCGGCGCCGGGTCGGTGTAGTCGTCCGCGGGCACGTAGATCGCCTGCATCGAGGTGATCGAGTGACCGCGGGTCGAGGTGATCCGCTCCTGCAGCGTGCCCATCTCGTCGGCCAGGTTGGGCTGGTAGCCCACCGCGGACGGCATCCGGCCGAGCAGGGTGGACACCTCGGAGCCGGCCTGGGTGAACCGGAAGATGTTGTCGATGAAGAGCAGCACGTCCTGGTTCTGGACGTCGCGGAAGTACTCCGCCATCGTCAGCGCCGACAGCGCGACCCGCAGCCGGGTGCCCGGCGGCTCGTCCATCTGGCCGAAGACCAGCGCGGTCTGGCCGATGACGCCGGCCTCCTTCATCTCCTCGATGAGGTCGTTGCCCTCGCGGGTCCGCTCGCCGACTCCGGCGAACACCGACACACCGCCGTGGTCCTTGGCGACGCGCGCGATCATCTCCTGGATCAGCACGGTCTTGCCGACTCCGGCGCCACCGAACAGGCCGATCTTGCCGCCCTGGACGTAGGGCGCGAGCAGGTCGATGACCTTGATGCCGGTCTCGAACATCTGGGTCTTCGACCTCGAGCTGGTCGAAGTCCGGCGCCTTGCGGTGGATGCCCCACCGCTCCTTGACGTCGAGCTCCTCGCCCTCCTCGAGGTTGAGGACCTCGCCGAGGGTGTTGAAGACGTGGCCCTTGGTGACGTCGCCGACCGGCACCGTGATCGGTGCTCGCCGGTGTCGCGTCACCTGGGCGCCGCGGACCAGGCCGTCGGTCGGCTGCAGCGAGATGGCGCGGACCATGCCGTCGCCGATGTGCTGGGCAACCTCGAGGGAGAGGAGCGGCTTCTCGCCCCGAGCTCGAGCTCGATCTCGAGCTTGTTGTACATCTCGGGCATCGAGTCGATGGGGTACTCGACGTCGACGACCGGGCCGATCACCCGCGCGATCCGGCCGGTGCGCTGGCAGCCGAGGTCGTGGTCTCCTCAGCGTTGCGGTCATTGGTCTCTTCTCCCTTACTCGCCTGCGGCTTGGGCGTCGGCCAGCGCGTTGACGCCACCGACGATCTCGCTGATCTCCTGGGTGATCCCGGCCTGTCGGGCCTGGTTGGCCACCCGGGTGTACTTCTTGATGAGCTCTTCGGCGTTGTCGGTCGCGGACTTCATCGCCTTCTGCCGGGCGGCGAGCTCGGAAGCAGCGGCCTGGAGCAGCGCGTAGAAGATCCGGCTCTGGACGTACTGCGGGAGCAGTGCGTCGAGCACGGCCTCGGGCGAGGGCTCGAACTCGTAGAGCGGGAGCACCTCGGCCTCCTCGGGACGCGCACCCTCGGCTTCCTCGGCCTCGACCACCTCGAGCGGCAGCAGCCGGATCGCGGTGGGCTCCTGGGTCAGCATCGAGCGGAACCGGGTGTAGACGACGTGCACCTCGTCGACGTCGCCCTCCTCGCCCGGGTCCTTGACGAAGCTGTCGATGAGGGTGCGGCCGATCTCGGCGGCCACGTCGTAGGACGGCTGGTCGCTGAAGCCGGTCCACGACTGCACGATCGGGCGCTGCCGGAACCGGTAGTAGGCCTCGCCCTTGCGGCCGGCGATGTAGGTGTCGATCTCCTTGCCCTCGCCGCGCGAGCCGCTCGCCGAGCCGCTCCGCCTCCTTGAGCACGCTCGAGGAGTAGGCGCCGGCCAGGCCGCGGTCGCTGGTGATGACCAGGACGGCGGCCCGCTTCGGGTCCTCCTCCTCCTTGGTCAGCGGGTGGTCGACGTTGGAGTAGGTCGCCACCGCGGAGACGGCGCGGGTCAGCTCCCGGGCGTACGGCGCGGCCGCCTGGGCCCGCTGCTGCGCCTTGATGATGCGGGACGCAGCGATGAGCTCCATGGCGCGCGTGATCTTCTTCATCGACTCCGTCGACTTGATCCGCGCGCGGTACTCGCGCAGCGATACGGCCACTCACCGCTCACCTCCTGGGTCCAGATCGGTGCGTCACCGGATCAGCCCCGCTTCTGCTTGACGATCTGCTCCTGCTCGAGCTCGTCGTCCTCCATGGCCTCTTCCTTGACCTGGTCGCCGACGTGGATCGAGCCGCCCTCGGACGGTCTCGAACTGCTCGAGGAAGGAGTCGTAGGCGTCGGTCAGCGACGACTCGGTGTCGTCCTCGAACTTCAGGGTGTCGCGGATGGCGCTGAGGATGTCGGCGTGCGACGGCGCAGGTAGTCGAGGAACTCGCTCTCGAACCGCGGCACGTCCTCGGTCGGGACCTTGTCGAGGCGGCCGGTGGTGCCGATCCACAGCGACACGGTCATCTCGTCGAGCGGGTAGGGCGAGTAGGCCGGCTGCTTGAGCAGCGCCATCAGCCGCTGGCCGCGGTCGAGCTGCTGCCGCGAGGCCGCGTCGAGGTCGGAGGCGAACATCGCGAACGCCTCCATGGCCCGGAACTGCGCCAGGTCGACCTTGAGCGAGCCGGTGACCGCCTTCATCGCCTTGGTCATCGCGGCGCCACCCACGCGCGACACCGAGATGCCGACGTCGATCGCCGGGTCGCTGGTTGGACGCGAACAGGTCGGACTGCAGGAAGATCTGGCCGTCGGTGATCGAGATGACGTTGGTCGGGATGTACGCCGACACGTCGTTGGCCTTGGTCTCGATGATCGGCAGCCCGGTCATCGAGCCGGCGCCCATCTCGTCGGACAGCTTGGCGCAGCGCTCGAGCAGCCGGCTGTGCAGGTAGAACACGTCGCCCGGGTAGGCCTCGCGGCCCGGCGGGCGGCGCAGCAGCAGCGACACCGCGCGGTAGGCCTCGGCCTGCTTGGTGAGGTCGTCGAAGATGATCAGGACGTGCTTGCCGTCGTACATCCAGTGCTGGCCGATGGCCGAGCCGGTGTAGGGAGCGAGGTACTTGAAGCCGGCGGAGTCGGACGCCGGTGAGGCGACGATGGTGGTGTACTCCAGCGCGCCGGCCTCCTCGAGGGCACCGCGCACCGCGGCGATGGTCGAGCCCTTCTGGCCGATGGCGACGTAGATGCAGCGGACCTGCTTCTCCGGGTCGCCGGACTCCCAGTTCTGCTTCTGGTTGATGATCGTGTCGATCGCGATCGTGGTCTTGCCGGTCGAGCGGTCGCCGATGATCAGCTGGCGCTGGCCGCGGCCGATCGGGGTCATCGAGTCGATCGCCTTGATGCCGGTGGCCATCGGCTCGCGCACCGACTGGCGCGCCATCACGCCGGGCGCCTGCAGCTCGAGGGCGCGGCGCTCCTCGGACTCGATCTCGCCGAGGCCGTCGATCGGGGTGCCGAGCGGGTCGATCGACGCGGCCCATGAACGCGTCGCCGACCGGGACCGAGAGGATCTCGCCGGTACGGCGGACCGCCTGGCCCTCCTCGATGCCCTCGAAGTCACCGAGGATGACGACGCCGATCTCGCGGGTGTCGAGGTTCAGCGCGATGCCGAGCGTGCCGTCCTCGAACTCGAGCAGCTCGTTGGCCATCGCCGAGGGAGGCCGGCGACGCGGGCGATGCCGTCACCGGCGGTGGCGACGGTGCCGACCTCCTCCTTGGCGGCCGCCGACGGCTTGTAGTCGTCGACGTACTTCTGGAGCGCGTCCCGGATCTCCTCCGGGCGGATGGACAGCTCAGTCATGTTTCTTGCCCCTTGATTGGGTTGAGTCCTGTGGTCTTCGTCAGGTCTGTGGTGGTCAGCCGGCCAGCCGGCGGCGGGCGTCGTCGAGCCGGCTGGACGACGGTGCCGTCGATGACGTCGTCGCCGATCTCGACCCGCAGGCCGCCGATCAGCGCCGGGTCGACGACCACGTGCAGCTGGACGTCCTTGCCGTACTGCTCGGCCGAGCGCGGCGGCCAGCCGCTGCTGCTCGACCTCCGACAGCTCGCGGGCGGTGGTGCACCGTGGCGACCGCCTCCTCGAGCGCGGCCGCGGCCAGGTCGAGGATACTCCTGCAGGGCGGTCTCGACGGTGCCCGCGCTCCCGGGTCACGGCCTGCCCGACGAGCACGGCGGTGGCCGGGAGGGTCTTGCCGCCGAGCGAGGCCGAGGAGCAGCGCACTGCGGTCCTCGGCCGTGCGCGAGTGGTCGGCCAGCGCGCCCCGCAGCGACGGGTTGGCCTCGATCATCCGGAGCACCGCGAACAGCTCGTCGCCGACCTGGTTGCCCTTGGCGCCGGCGGAGCGGACGGTGGCGGCGACCGCGATCTGCTCCAGCGCGTCGGGCAGGTCCTGGCCGCCGATCCAGCGCCGGCTCACGGCGTCCTCGACCAGGCTCCAGCGCCGGCTCGGCGAGCGCCGAGCCGAACACTGCCCGGGCCAGCCCCGACCTTCGCCTCGCCCTCGACCGACGCGTCGGTGAGGGCGCGCCGCAGGGCCGCGTCGCGGCGTACGACGGCCGCCACGCCGAACAGCTGGCTGCCCAGCGTCGCCGCGTCGTCGAGGGTCTGGGTCCGGGCGGCCTCGCTGGCCCAGCTCGGCCAGGGCCTCGGCGGAGGCTCCGCGCAGCATCAGGACGGCGCTCCGTTCCGGACGCTCTTGCTCGTCTCCAGCGACTCGAGGTCGGCGAGGAACCGGTCGACGACCCGACCGCTGCGCTCGTCGTCCTCGAGGGCCTCGCCGACGATCCGGCCGGCCAGCGAGGTCGCGAGGGTGCCGACCTCGGCCCGCAGCGAGGTGAGCGCCTGCTGCCGCTCGGCCGCGATCTGGGCCTGCGCCTGGTCCTTGACGCGCTGCGCCTCGACCTGGGCCTGCTCCTTGGCCTCGGCGATGATGCTGTTGCCCTGCTCGCGCGCCTCCTCGCGGATCCGCGCGGCCTCCTTGCGGGCGTCGGCGAGCTGGGCCTTGAACTCCGCCTCGGCCTCGGTGGCGCCTTCGCTTGGCCTCGTCGGCCTCGGCGAACTCCTGCCGGATCGCATCCTGGCGCGCCGTCATCGCCTTGTTGATCGGCGGGACGACGTACTTGCGCCAGGATGAAGAAGATGATCGCGAACGCGATCAGCTCGACGATAGAAGGTCCCGTTGGGGACGAGGAAGTTGGGCGTCATCCTCCGGCCATGGGGACGACATCAACGTGTGCCATCTGATGATCCTTCGATCGGAGCGGGCTGGTTCAGCGCGCCTTCGTCACTTGCCGAGGACGAAGACGAACAGCGCCATGAACGCGAGGTTGATGAAGAACATCGCCTCGACCAGACCGACGGTCAGGAAGAAGATCGTCTGCAGTCGGCCCTGGGCCTCGGGCTGCCGGGCCACGCCCTCGATGTAGGACGAACCGGCCAGACCGTCACCGACACCGGCGCCGATCGCGCCGCCGGCGAGGGCGATGCCACCGCCGATGAACGCGCCAGCGGCCTTGACGGCCGTCGTCGCTTACTGCCATATCAGTTTCTCTCCTTAGGTTCGGCGACGGCGGTGCATCGTCGCTCGGCTTCTTGCTGAGTCGCGGTCAGTGCAGCGGCTGCACGGGCGTCTCTGGTCCGTCGTCGTCGTGCGTCGTGCTCGTCGTGCCGTGCTCGTCGTGCGTCGCCGTGGCCAGCCGCCGCCATCGCCGAAGTAGAGGACGGTCAGCAGCGCGAAGATGAAGGCCTGGAGCCGCCCAGGAACATCGTGTCGAACAGCTTCCAGATGATGTTGAAGACGATGGTCAGGACGCTGCCGACCGGGATGTGCGCCGAGGGCCAGGCCACCAGCCCCGCGATCAGGGCGAGCATGATGCCGCCGGCGAAGATGTTGCCGAAGAGTCGCAGCGCCAGGGTGACCGGCTTGAGCAGGTCCTGGAGGATGCTTCAGCGGCAGCATGGCCGGGTACGGCTCGAGGTAGTGCTTGAAGTAGGCCTTGAACCCCTTGACCCGGATGCCGTAGATCCACACGCTGACCATGGCGAGGAGCGCCATGGCGTAGGTGAGGTTGGTGTCGGCGGTGGGCGAGGGCAGCAGGTGGGTCTTCTCGTTGAGCTCGGTCGGGATCACCTCGAGCCAGTTGGCGAAGAGGATGAAGAAGAACAGCGCGGTGGCCAGCGGCACGACGTAGGGGTGCACGCCGGCCGAGGTTCGTCCTCGACCTGGGTCGTTGACCTGGTTGACCACGGTCTCCCAGAACAGCTGGATCTTGGTCGGCACGTGGTCGTCGGGTCTTGGCCGTGAGCTTGGCCGCTGGCCCAGAAGCCGAGGCCGATCACGATCGCGCCGGCGACCACGGTCACCCAGATGGTGTCCATGTTGAAGGTCATGCCGAGGAACTGCCGGGTCGGGTGCTCACCGGGGTGGATCTCGATCTCGAGCGGAAGGATCACTGCTCTTTCAGCTCCTTGAGCAAGGGGATGCGTGGTCATCGCCAGGGCGATGAGGCGGAAGATGGCCAGACCCAGCAGCACGCCGATGCCGTCGGGCCAGAACAGCACGGCGACGGCCACCGCCACCACGGTCAGGACCACCAGGCGGACCATGGTCGAGCGCATCATGACCGCTCGGGTCGGCTCCCGACCGCTGGTGAGCAGGCCGAGCAGCCAGCGCTCGGTGGCCAGGTGGTTGACCAGGCCGAGCGCCACGCCGATGGCCAGGGAGATGGCGAGCCGCCACTCGTCGAGCTGGCCGAGGATCCAGAAGGCGGCGACGGCCAGGACGAGACCCACGACGATGGTCTTGCGCTGGTCGCGGATCACCTCGCACCGAGGCCGGCTTTGGGGCGCTGGGGCGCGAGGTCGGCGGAGGTCGCGCAGGCGCTCAGCGCACGGACGCGACCCCTCAGCTTGAGGCAGCGCGGACCCGGGCCCAGAAGCCGAGGCCGCCCGCGATGATGCCGCCGAAGACGCCCGACCATGGTGAAGACCGGCGCTGGTGCCGGCGGCGTGGTCGAGCACGAGGCCGAGGAGCGTGCCGGCGATGACGGCAGCGGCCAGAAGACCCCCGAGCCCGATGAGGTCGCGGCCTCGAAGGCCTGCGTCGCCGGCGACTGGTCGGCACCGGGCTCTGGCATCGATCGAACCTAACACGGCGCACCCGTCCCCGGAGCCGGGGAAGCGGGGCAGTCGTCATCGTCGGCGGCCGTCCTGGTCGAGGGTGAATCTGCGTGCAACCTGAGTGCTTGTGAAAACTAGCACAAAGTCCCGGGGGCGCTGAACCCGGGGGCAGGCACCCACCCTCTCAGCCTTGCTCGGCGACAGGCAACCGGGGGCGGTGCAGCCGGGGCAGCAGGAAGGTGAGGACGACCGTGAGCAGCGTCACGCCGCCCACGGCCGAGACCACCCACATTCCGCTGTAGAGGCTGGCCAGCACGGTGCCGAAGGCGACCAGCGCCGCCCACATCCACATGATCAGGACGGCCCGGCGCTGGCTGTGGCCGATCTCGAGCAGCCGGTGGTGCAGGTGCTGCTTGTCGGGCGGCGAACGGCGACCGGCCGGCCCGGGTGCGGCGCACCACGGCGAGCAGCAGGTCGGCCAGCGGCACGATCAGCAGCGAGATCGGCAGCAGCACCGGCAGCAGGGTCGGAAGCAGGCTGGCGGCCGAGCCGCCGCCGCCCTCGCTGAGCTGCTCGGGCGAGAACTGCCCCGACAGCGTCACCGCGCTGGCGGAGAGGACCAGCCCGATCAGCATCGACCCGCTGTCGCCCATGAACAGCCGGGCGGGGTGGAAGTTGTGGACCAGGAAGCCGGCGCAGACGCCGGCCAGGGCGACGCTGAGGAAGGCCGCCGTGTTGGCCCGGTCGGTGCCGTTGAGCCGGGTCAGGCTGTAGCAGAAGACGAAGAAGGCGAGCGACGCGATGCCGACGACGCCGGCGGCCAGCCCGTCGAGACCGTCGACCATGTTGACGGCGTTGATGGTGGCCACGACGAGCAGCCCGGTGAGCAGGGCGCCCTGGGCCGGGTCGAGGGAGAACTGGTTGCCCTGCACGTCGGAGAAGAAGACGAACTGGATGCTGAAGGCGACCAGGAAGCCCGCGGCCAGCACCTGCCCGCCGAGCTTGGTGAGGGCGTCCAGCTCGAAGAGGTCGTCCAGCACCCCGACCGCGCAGATCAGCGCGCCTGCGATCAGCACGATGCCGGCGTCGCGGAAGACGAGCGGCGAGCTCGCCGAGAGGAACGGCAGCTCGCGGGCGACGAAGTAGGCCGCGACGAGGCCGCCGAGCATCGCCAGCCCGCCGAGGTAGGGGATGGGCTCGTCGTGCACGTCGCGGTCGCGCACCTTGGCGACCGCGCCGGAGCGGAGCGCGATCTCCCGGGCGATGACCGTGAGCAGGTAGGTGACCGCCGCGGCCACCAGGAAGACGAGGATGTACTCCCTCACGCGCCGGAGTCCTCGGGTGCCTCGGGGCCTCGGTCGGAGTCCTCGGAGTCCTTGCCGGCGTCCTCGGAGTCCTCGGAGTCCTCGGTCCTCGCCGGAGTCCGCCGGGTCGGCGGGCGCGTCGGGATCGGGGATGGCGTGGCCCAGCGGCTCCAGCACGCGCGTTGAGCTGGTCGAGGCTGACCGCGCCGAGCCGCAGCACCCGGCCGGGGGTGCGGGTGGCGTCGACGATGGTCGAGGCCGAGCCGCCCGGCGACGTACCGCCGTCCACGATGACCTCGACGTCGTCGCCCAGCATCTCCTCGGCCTCGGCGGCCTCGGTCGCGGCGGGCCGGCCGCGTCAGGTTGGCCGAGCTGACCGCGAGCGGGCCGGTGCGCTCGAGGATCTCGAGGGCGACCGGGTGGTCGGGCATCCGCACGGCGACGGTGCCACGGGTGTCGCCGAGGTCCCACTGCAGCGAGGAGTGGGCGTGGCAGACCAGGGTCAGCGCGCCGGGCCAGAACTCCTCGACCAGCGCCCGCGCCCAGGTCGGCACCCGCACCGCCAGCGCGTCGAGCGTGGTGGCGGCGGACACCAGGACCGGCGGGGGCATGTCGCGCCCGCGGCCCTTGGCGTCGAGGAGCTCCTGGACGGAGTCCTTGTCGAAGGCGTCGGCCGCCAGGCCGTAGACCGTGTCGGTCGGCAGCACCACGAGCGCGCCCCGCTGGATGGCCAGGCTGGCGGCCTCGACGGCGGCCTCGCGCTCCTCGTCGGTCGTGGTCGGGTAGCGCTGCACGCGCTCATCGTGCCAGTCGGGCGGTCGTGAACCGGGGACGGCCCGCGAGGTCGCGGTGGTCGCGCACGTCGCTCCACCGCCCGGTGGCAGCGAGGACGGCCGGCACGCCCCCCTGTTCGGCATCCGTGCCCTGGACGTCGGCGTGCTCGACGCCGAGCACTCCCCCGGGCCTCAGCAGCACCGCCGCCCGGACCGCCAGGACCCGGATCGCGTCGAGGCCGTCGGCGCCCGAGAACAGGGCGAGGTGCGGGTCGTGGTCGCGGGCCTCGGGGGCCACCGACTCCCACGCCTCGAGCGGGACGTACGGCGGGTTGCAGACGACCACGTCGACCGTGCCGGCCAGGTCGTCGAAGGCCGTGGGAAGTCGTCACCGAGCCGCAGGTCGACGCCGGTGCCGGCCAGGTTGCGCTCGGCCCAGCGGTGGGCCGAGCTCGTCGAGCTCGACGGCGTGCACCCGGGCGTCAGGCACCTCGTCGGCGATCGCCTTGGCGATCGCGCCGGAGCCGGTGCAGAGGTCGACCACCACGCGGCACGCTCCAGGCGTGCTCGCCGGCCTCGACGGCCCAGCCGGCCAGCAGCTCGGTCTCGGGGCGGGGCGTGAAGACACCCGGGCCGACCTCGAGCCGGACGTGGCGGAACCACGCCTCGCCGGTCAGGTGCTGGAGCGGCTCGCGGGCGCGCGCGGCGTACGAGGAGCGCCTCGAAGCCGCCAGGACGGCCTCGGCCGGCACCTCGTCGACCAGGGCGAGGCGGGACGCGGTCCATGCCGAGCGACGTGGGCGAGCAGCTCGGCTCGGCGTCGTGGTCGGGGCTCGGCGACGCCGGCGGCCTCCGAGCCGTGCCGCCGCGGTCGTCTGAGGACCGCCCAGCGCCTCAGGCTGGTCGAGGGCGGCGAGCCGGTCGGCCAGGTCCATCGCGACGCAGGAGTCGAGGACCGGCTGCAGGTCGCCGTCGAGCACCTGGTCGAGGTTGTAGGCCTTGTAGCCGGTGCGGTGGTCGGAGATGCGGTTCTCCGGGAAGTTGTAGGTGCGGATCCGCTCGGAGCGGTCGACGGTCCGGACCTGGCTGCGCCGCGCGTCGCTGGCCGCGGCGGCGGCCTCCTCCTGAGCGGCGGCCAGCAGCCGAGCGCGCAGGATGCGCATGCGCCTGCTCCTTGTTCTGGAGCTGGCTCTTCTCGTTCTGGCAGCTCACCACGATCCCGGTCGGCAGGTGGGTGATGCGGACCGCGGAGTCGGTGGTGTTGACGCTCTGGCCGCCCGGGCCGCTGCTGCGGAAGACGTCGATGCGCAGGTCGTTGTCGTCGATGGTGACGTCGACCTGCTCGGCCTCCGGCAGCACCAGCACGCCGGCGGCGCTGGTGTGCACCCGGCCCTGCGACTCGGTGACCGGGCACCCGCTGCACGCGGTGCACGCCGCCCTCGAACTTGAGCAGTCCGTAGGGCGCCTCGCCGCGGCTCGGGCGTGCCCTTCGCCTTCACCGCCAGGGTGACGGACTTGTAGCCGCCGAGGTCGGACTCGGTCGCGTCGAGGAGCTCGACCTTCCAGCCCCGCTGCTCGGCGTACCGGGAATACATGCGGAGCAGGTCGCCGGCGAACAGCGCGGACTCCTCGCCGCCCTCCCCCGACTTCACCTCGAGGATCGCGTCCTTGTCGTCGGCCGGGTCGCGCGGGACCAGCAGCATCCGCAGCCGCTCCTCGGTCGGCGTGGCGGCGCGTCGGACAGGGTCTCGACCTCGTCGGCGAACGTCGGGTCCTCGGCCGCGAGCTCGCGGGCCGCCTCGATGTCACCCCCGAGGTCGTCCCACTCCTTCTTGGCTGCGAGGATCCGGCTCAGGTGGGCGTAGCGCTGGTTGAGCTGCTTGGCCAGCCGGGCGTCGGCGTGCGTCTCTGACGCGCCGAGCTGCTGCTCGAGCTCGGCGTGCTCCACCGCCATCGTGTCGACCGCCTCGAACACCGCTCCTCCTCCGTCCCCCTGGACCGAATCAGCGCAATTGCGCTGGATTGGCACAAATCGCAAGCGCCGACCCACGCCCCAGAGGGCACGGGTCGGCGCTGTGGAGAAGCTAGTTGTCGGCGTCGGCCTTCTCGCAGCGTCCGCGGTCTTCTTGTCGGCCCTCTTGCCGTAGCGGGCCTCGAACCGGGCCACGCGGCCGCCGGTGTCGAGGATCTTCTGCTTGCCCGTGTAGAACGGGTGGCACTTGGAGCACACGTCGGCGTGGAGCACGCCGTTCTTGGCGGTGCTGCGCGTGGTGAACGTGGCCCCGCAGGTGCAGGTGACCTCGGTCTCCACGTAGTCGGGGTGGATGTCAGCCTTCATGGTTTCCTCTCTCGTGCCCCGGGTCGCCATCGCCATCGAGGCGAGACGTGAACCGGAGCCAGCGGTCCAGAGTAGTCAACGCCACTGAGCGAGTGCGAATTCCCATCCCACGCTCGCACGCGCAATGGGAGCGGCGGGAGCGAAGCGACCCGGTCTTTCCGAGCGAAGCGAGGCGCCCCGCGATCGGCCTCCGAACCGCGGCGACCGCGCCGAAGCGAGCGCAGCGAGCCAGGCGCCCGCGAGCGCAGCGAGCAATCGCCGCGGATTGGGGGCGAAGCTCGCGGGGGTATCAGCCAGCGCGCGACAGCAGCGCCTCGACCCGGCTGGCCAGGTCCTTGGGCGAGAAGGGCTTGGTGATGTAGTCGTCGGCGCCGGAGTCGTAGCCGGTCTGCACGTCGGACTGCTGGGCCCGGGCGGTCAGCAGGATCACCGGGATGTCCTTGAGCGCCGGGTTGTTCCGGATCTCGCGGACCGCCTCGAGGCCGGTCAGGCCGGGCATCATCACGTCGAGCACGGCGAGGTCGGGGTGCGAGTCGCGGCAGGCGTCGACGGCTGAGCTGCCGTCGGCCACGGTGACGATCTGGTGTCCCAGGGTCGCAAGCTTGAACTCGACGAGGTCGCGGATGTCCACGTCGTCGTCGGCCACCACGATGAGCGCCACTTGATCGTCCCTTTCCCCGCACGTCTCTGACCCCGAGTATCGAGCAGGGAGGCGCGCGGTGTGGGAGAACCGGAAAAAACGCCGGACTCGGGCGATGGCCGCCCGAGTCCGGCGCTCGACAGCGGCTTACGAGCGCTGCGCGGCGCTCAGCAGCTCGTAGTTGGTCCCGGTCTTGCGGAGCTGGTCGAGCAGCCCCTTCGCACCCGCGCCGCGGTCGCCGGTGAGCCCGCGCCGCAGCTTCTCGAGGACGGCATGCTCCTGGTCGCCGACCAGCTCGGCCTCGTGCCGGGTGCCGGACCGGGCCAGGTCGACCGCCGGGAAGACCCGCGCGTCCGCGAGGTCGCCGTCCAGCCGCAGCACCAGGCTCTCGGTGCCGGAGAGCTCCTCGACGATCAGCTCGTCGACCGTCGAGCCCGTGTCGACGAGCGCGGTGGCGAGGATGGTGAGCGAGCCGGCGTCCTCGAGGCAGCGAGCCGCCCCGAAGAGCCGCTTGGTCGCCGTGAGGGCGGAGGCGTCGACGCCGCCGGCCAGGGTGCGGCCGGACGTCGGACCCGCGACGTTGTAGGCGCGGCCGAGCCGGGACAGCCCGTCGATGAGCACGACGACGTCATGGCCCAGCTCGACCAGCCGCTTGGCCCGCTCGACGGCGAGCTCGGCGACCGTGGTGTGGTCGCCCGGCGCCTGGTCGAACGTCGACGCGATCACCTCGCCCTTGACCGAGCGCTCGAAGTCGGTGACCTCCTCGGGCCGCTCGTCGACCAGGACCACCATCAGGTGGCACTCCGGGTTGTTGGTCGTGATCGAGGTGGCCACCGACTGCAGGATGGTCGTCTTGCCCGACTGCGCGGGCGCGACGATCAGGCCGCGCTGGCCCTTGCCCGACCGGCGTGGCGATGTCGATGACCCGGCCGATCAGGTTGTCCGGGCCGGTCTCGAGCCGGAGCCGCTGCTGCGGGTGGATCGGCGTCAGATGGGTGAAGTCGACCCGGTTCTTGGCCGACTCGGGGTCGGCGCCGTTGACGCTGTCGATCCGCACCATCGGGTTGAACTTCTCCTTGCGCTCGCCCTCGCGGGGCTGGCGCACCTGCCCGACGATGGCGTCGCCGCGGCGCAGGGCGTACTTCCTGACCATCGACAGCGACAGGTAGACGTCGTCGGCCCCGGCCAGGTAGCCGCTGGTCCGGACGAACGCGTAGTTGTCCAGCACGTCGAGGATGCCGGCCGCGGGCACCAGGACGTCGTCCTCGAGGATCGTGGTGTCGGGCTCGTTGCGCCCCCCGCCCGCGCGGGTGCGGTCGCGGTCGCGGCCCCGGCGACGCCGGTTGCGGCGGCCGCTCTCGCTGTCGTCGTCGTTCTGGTCGTCGTTCTGGTCGTCCTGCTGGTTCTGCCGGTCCTGCCGCTCCTGCTGGTTCTGCCGCTCCTGCTGGTTCTGCTTGGCCTGCTGCTGGTTCCGCTGCTGGTTGCCGCCCTGGCCGCCCTGGCCCTGGCCGCCCTGGCCCTGACCGCCCTGGCGGTTCTGGTTGCGCTGCTGGTTCTGCTGGCGGTTCTGGTTGCCGCCCGCGCGCTCGTCGTCGGCGCCGTCCTCGGCCTGGCGGTCACGCTGCTCGCGGTCCTGGCGCTGCTCGCGGTCCTGGCGCTGCTCGCGGTCCTGGCGCTGCTCGCGGTCCTGGCGCTGCCGCTGACGAGGCTCGCGGTCCTGCGTGCGCTCCTGCTGCGGCTGGCTCTCCGGCTCCTGCTCGGGCTCGCGCTCCTGCTGGCGTTCGGGCTTGGACTCGGCCTTGGCGGCCGGCTGTCCGCCGCCTGAACCACCCGACTGACCTTTCGACTGGCCGCCCGACTGGCCGCCCGACTGGGCGCCTTGATCGCGTCGACCAGCTGGGCCTTCTTCATCGAGCCGGTGCCCTTGATGCCGAGGCCGCCGGCCAGCGACTTGAGGTCGGCCAGCAGCATGCTGTTGAGACCACCGCTCTTCTTCGCCGCCTTCTTGGCGGGCGCGTCCGGGGTCTTGTCCTGGGTGTCGGTCACTGTGTTCCTTCGCTGCGCCAACGCATCCTGCGAAAGCAGGGGTCAGCGCCAAGTGGAAGAGGTTGGTTCGCACCTCAGATGCGGTGCCGCGCCGAGAACCGGCGCACGATCAATGTAGCAAACCCCGGAGCGTCACCCGACCACGGCGCCGCGGGTGTCGACTTCGAGCCGGTGGTGCGCCCAGCCAGTCGGGGCAGTACGCCGCAAGGTCGGTGCCGTCGGCGACCAGGCACAGCACGGTCGGGCCGGCCCCGGACACGACCGCGGCGAGGCCGGCGGTCCGCAGCCGGTCGACGAGGTCGAGCGAGGCCGGCATCGCGGGCCGGCGGTAGTCCTGGTGGAGGTAGTCGCGGGTGGCCCGCCAGAGCTGGTCGGGGCGGCTCGCGAGCGCGGCGACGAGCAGCGCTGCCTTGCCGGCGTCCGCCGCCGCGTCCGCGTGCGGGACCGTCTTGGGCAGCAGCCCGCGAGCCACCTCCGTGGACAGCGGGCTCGGGCGGCACGAACAGCACCGCACCGACCCGGGCGTCGACCGGTGCACCGACGGCGTAGACCTCGCCACGGTCGTCGCGACCGGAGATCACGAAGCCACCGTGCAGCGCCGGCGCGACGTTGTCGGGGTGGCCCTCCATCGCGACCGCGAGCTCGAGCAGCGCAGCGTCGTCGAGCCGCTCGGCTCCCCCGTCGACCAGGGCGCGCGCCAGCACCAGCCCGCCGATGATGGCCGCCGACGACGAGCCCAGACCGCGGGCGTGCGGGATCGTGTTGCGGCAGCTGAGCCGCAGCCCCGTCGGCTGCCCGCCGAGGGCGTCGAAGGCCCGGCGCATCGCGCGCACCACGAGGTGGTCCTCGTCGAGGGGCACCACACCCGAGCCCTCGCCGGTCACCTCGACGACCAGGCCCGAGCCGGCCAGCTCGCCCTCGAGCTCGTCGCGCAGGTCGAGGGCCAGGCCGAGCGAGTCGAAGCCGGGACCCAGGTTGGCCGAGGTCGCCGGCACCGAGACGTGCGCCATCAGCGCAGCCCGGCCGCCTCGGCGGCCTCCGCCACGTCGGCGTCGACGACCGACTCGACCAGCGGGCCGAACCCCTCGAGCGCGGTCACGGTGTCCTTGAGGCCGTGGCCGGTGACCGTGACCACGACGGTGCTGCCGGCGTAGGAGTCGCCCTGCGCGAGGTCGGCAAGGAGCCCCGCGATGCCGGCGGCGGAGGCCGGCTCCACGAAGACGCCGTCCTTGGACGCGAGCTCGCGCTGGGCGGCGAGGATCTGCTCGTCGCTGACGGCGCGGAACCGTCCGCCGGACTCGTGCGCGGCCGCCTCGGCGAGCTTCCAGGACGCGGGGTTGCCGATCCGGATCGCGGTGGCGCGGGTCTCGGGGTCGGGGAACGGCTCACCGGTCACGAGCGGCGCCGCGCCCTCGGCCTGGAAGCCGTGCATCCGTGGCTTGCGGGTGGCCATCCCGAGGTCGAAGTACTGCGTGTAGCCGAGCCAGTACGCCGAGATGTTGCCGGCGTTGCCCACGGGCAGCAGGTGGAAGTCCGGGGCGTCGCCGAGGAAGTCCACGATCTCGAAGGCGGCGGTCTTCTGGCCCTCGAGCCGCGCGGGGTTGACCGAGTTGACCAGGGCGACGGGGTACTCCCACGCCAACCCCTTGGCCAGGCCCAGGCAGGCGTCGAAGTTGCCGCGCACCATGATCACGCGGGCGCCGTGCAGGATCGCCTGCGCCATCTTGCCGGCGGCGATCTTGCCCTCGGGGACCAGCACCAGCGGGGTGAGCCCCGCCTTCGCGGCGTAGGCCGCCATGGAGGCGGAGGTGTTGCCGGTGGACGCGCAGACGACCGCCTTCGCGCCGTCGTGGACCGCGACCGAGATGGCCGCGGTCATCCCTCGGTCCTTGAACGAGCCGGTGGGGTTGTCGCCCTCGACCTTGAGCCAGACCTCGGCGCCGGTCAGGCCGGACAGCCACTCGGAGTGCACCAGCGGGGTGCCGCCCTCGCCGAGGGTGATCGCCGGCGTAGCCCTCCGGGATCTGGAGCAGGTCGCGGTACTCCTCGATGACGCCGCGCCACTGATGGGTGCGATTCATTCGTCGCCGCCCTCGACCCGCATGACCGAGGTGACCTCGCGGACGATGTCGAGGCCGCGCAGGTGCTCGACCGTCGCGGCCAGCTGGGCGTCGGTGGCGCTGTGGGAGACGACCACGAGCTGGGCGTCGTCGTCGCGGCCCTCCTGGCGGACCGTCTGGATGGAGACGCCGTGCTCGGCGAAGGCCAGGGCGACCGTCGCGAGCACGCCCGCCTTGTCGTCGACGTCGATCGCCACGTGGTAGCGGGTCACCGTCTCGCCCATCGGGCAGCACCGCCCGGTCGGCGTACGCCGACTCGCCCGCGCCGCGCTTGTCGGCCAGCACGTTGCGGGCGACGGTGACCAGGTCGCCCAGCACCGCGCTCGCCGTGGGAGCGCCACCGGCACCGGGGCCGTAGAACATCAGCTGGCCCGCGGCCTCGGACTCGACGAAGACGGCGTTGTAGGCCTCGCGCACCGAGGCCAGCGGGTGGCTCCTCGGGATCATCGCGGGGTGGACGCGGACGGCGACGGCGCTCTGCCCGTCGTCGGTGGCCTTCAGCTCGCAGATCGCGAGCAGCTTGACGACCGAGCCCATGTCGCGGGCGGACTGGACGTCGGCGGCGGTCACCTCGGTGATGCCCTCGCGGTGGACGTCGGAGGCGGTGACCCGGGAGTGGAACGCCAGCGAGGCGAGGATCGCGGCCTTCGCGGCGGCGTCGAAGCCCTCGATGTCGGCGGTCGGGTCGGCCTCGGCGTAGCCGAGCTCCTGGGCCTCCTCCAGCGCCTCGGTGAACCCGGCGCCGGAGCTGTCCATCTTGTCGAGGATGAAGTTGGTGGTGCCGTTGACGATGCCGAGGACCCGGGTGACCGTGTCGCCGGCCAGCGACTCGCGCAGCGGCCGCAGGATCGGGATCGCACCGGCGACCGAGGCCTCGTAGTAGAGGTCGCGGCCGGCCTTCTCGGCGGCCTCGAAGAGGGTCGGGCCGTCCTCGGCGAGCAGCGCCTTGTTGGCGGTGACCACGCTGGCGCCGTTCTCGAGCGCGGCCAGGATGAGCGACCGGGCCGGCTCGATGCCGCCGATCACCTCGACGACCAGGTCGACGTCGTCGCGCGCGACCAGGGCCGCCGCGTCGGTGGTGAGCAGCCCTTCGGGCACCTCGATCTCGCGCGGCGCGTCGAGCCGGCGCACGGCGACGCCGACCAGGTCGACCGGCGCGCCCACGCGCGCGGCCAGGTCGCTGGCCTGCTCCTGGAGCAGCCGCACCACCTGGGAGCCCACCGAGCCGCAGCCGAGCACCGCGACCTTGAGCCGTCTGTCGTTCATCAGCGTCAGCCCATCCCAACGTCGGTGGCGAGCAGGTCGTCGAGTGTCTCGCGGCGTACGACGACGCGCGACTCGCCGTCGCGCACGGCGACGACCGGCGGCCGCAGCGCGTGGTTGTAGTTGGAGGCCATCGAGCGGCAGTAGGCGCCGGTGCCGGGCACCGCGACCAGGTCGCCGGGGCGGACGTCGCCGGGCAGGAACTCGTCCTTGACCACGATGTCGCCGGCCTCGCAGTGCTTCCCGACGACCCGCGTCAGGATCGGCGGCGCGTCGGAGCGGCGGCTCGCGAGCGTGCAGGAGTAGTCGGCGTCGTAGAGGGCGGTGCGGATGTTGTCGCTCATGCCGCCGTCGACCGAGACGTAGGTGCGGCTGGCCCCACCGTCGAGGGCGACCTCCTTGACCGTGCCGACCTCGTAGAGGGTGCACATGGCCGGCCCGACGATCGCGCGGCCCGGCTCGATCGAGAGGCGCGGCTCGCTCGATGCCGAGCGCGCGGCACTCGTGCTCGACGATCTTGCTCATCTCGATGGCCAGCTGCGCGGGGTCGGACGGGTCGTCCTGGGTGGTGTAGGCGATGCCGAAGCCGCCGCCGAGGTCCATCTCGGGCAACGTCAGCGCCGAGCTCGCTCGGAGACCCGCGCGTGCAGCGCGAGCACCCGCCGCGCGGCCACCTCGAAGCCGGAGGAGTCGAAGATCTGGCTGCCGATGTGGGAGTGCAGGCCGAGCAGCTCGAGGCTCGGCGCCTCCACCACGCGGCGTACGGCGTCGTAGCGCCGCGCCGTTGGTGATCGAGAAGCCGAACTTCTGGTCCTCGTGGGCGGTGGCGATGTACTCGTGGGTGTGCGCCTCGACGCCCGCGGTCACGCGCACCATGACCCGCTGCGTGCGGCCGAGCCGCTCGGCGACCTCGGCCACCCGCTCGATCTCGTGGAACGAGTCGAGGATGATCCGGCCGACGCCGAGCGTGACCGCCCGCTCGATCTCGTCGAGGCTCTTGTTGTTGCCGTGGAAGCCGACCCGCGCCATGTCGAACCCGGCCCGCTCCGCGACCGCCAGCTCGCCGCCGGAGCAGACGTCGAGGGAGAGCCCCTCCTCGGCCACCCACCGCGCGACCGTGGTGCAGAGGAACGCCTTGCCGGCGTAGAAGACGTCGTAGTCGGCGAACGCCTCGCGGAACGCGCGAGCCCGGGCCCGGAAGTCGGCCTCGTCGAGGACGTACGCCGGGGAGCCGTGCTCGCGCGACGAGGTCGGTGAGGGGCACCCCGCCGACGGTGAGCACGCCGTCCGCCTTGTGCGCGGTCTCGACCAGAGCTGGGCGACCAGCGCGTTGGGGTCGGCTGGGCTCGCGCAGCCACGACGGCGCGCGCAGGGCGCCGGGCGCGTGGGCCCAGCCGGCCTCGTGGGTCATCGGCCGTCACATCCGCTCCGGGGCGCGTGACGCCGAGGAGGGCCAGGCCGTTGGCGAGCACGATGCGGGTGGCGTCGACCAGCAGCAGCCGGGCCCGGTTGAGGTCGGTGGCCTCCTCGTCGCCCATCGGGAGCACCCGGCAGTTGTCGTAGAAGCGGTGGTAGTCGGCCGCGGTGTCCTCGAGGTAGCGGGCGACCCGGTGCGGCTCGCGCAGGTCGGCGGCGCGCCTGGACGACCCGCGGGAACTCCGCGAGCGCCCGCAGCAGGTCGCCCTCCTTCTCGTGGGTGAGCAGCTCGGGGTGCGACTCGCGGCGCCAGGCCGAGCTCCGCGGCGTTGCGGAGGATCGAGCTGACCCGGGCGTGGGCGTACTGGACGTAGAAGACCGGGTTGTCGCTGGTCGCCTTGGTCCAGAGGTCGATGTCGATGTCGAGGTTGGTCTCGAGGGAGTTGCGCACCAGCGCGTAGCGGGCGGCGTCGACGCCGATCTCCTCGACCAGGTCGAGGAGGGTGACGATGTTGCCGCTGCGCTTGCCCATCCGCACGACGTTGCCGTGGCTGAGCAGGTTGACCATCTGGCCGATGATGATCTCGAGGTTCTTGCCCGGCTCGTCGCCGAACGCCGCGCACATGGCCATCAGCCGGCGCACGTAGCCGTGGTGGTCGGCGCCGAGCAGGATCAGGCAGCGGTCGAAGCCGCGGTTGCGCTTGTTGAGGTAGTAGGCCAGGTCGCCGGAGAGGTAGGCCGGCTGGCCGTTGGACCGGACGATGACGCGGTCCTTGTCGTCACCGAACTTCTCGGTGGCCAGCCACTTCGCGCCGTCCTTCTCGTAGATGTTGCCGAGCTCGGTCGAGCCGGTCGATGGCCTGCTGGACGGCACCGCTCTCGTGCAGGTCGTTCTCGTGGAACCAGACGTCGAAGTCGACCCGGAAGTCGCTCGAGGGTCTGCTTGATCTCCTCGAACATCAGCGGGACGCCGTAGGCGCGCATCGACTCCCGCGCCTCGCTCGTCGTCCTGGTCGGCGACCTCCGGGTGCTGCTCGAGCACCTGCCTGGGCGATGTCGGTGATGTAGCTGCCCTGGTAGCCGTCCTCGGGCACCTCGCGGCCCCGGCCGCGGGCCAGCAGGCTGTTGGCGAACCGGTCGATCTGGGCGCCGTGGTCGTTGAAGTAGTACTCGCGGGCCACCTCGGAGCCGGTCGCCTCGAGCAGCCGGCTGATGGTGTCGCCCACCGCGGCCCAGCGGGCACTGGCCAGCGTCACCGGGCCGGTCGGGTTGGCGCTCACGAACTCGACGTTCACCCGCTCGCCCGCGCCGGTGTCGCTGGTGCCGTAGCGCTCCCCCGCGGCCACCACCTGCTCGGCGACGACGCCCTGCGCGCTCGCGGCCACGCTGATGTTGAGGAATCCCGGGCCCGCGATCTCGACCTTCGCGATGCCCTCGAGCTTCATCAGCCGGTCCTGGATCTGGCCCGCGAGGTCGCGCGGGTTCGAGCCCCGCCTTCTTCGCCAGCTGGAGCGCCACGTTGGTCGCGTAGTCGCCGTGCTCCTTCTGCCGCGGCCGCTCGACCGTCACCGCGCTCGGCACGCCGTCCGGCAGGGTGAGCGCACCCTCGTCGGACAGCGTCGCCAGCACGTCGACGATCGCTGCGGACAGCTGCTCGGGAGTCACCGGCCAAGGGTATCGGCGCGCCCAGCGCGCCCTCTGCACCAGTTTCTTCCGGCGGACACGCCCGCGGGTATGGTCGTCCCCGCCCAGAGCCCCCGTAGCTCAGGGGATAGAGCACCGCCCTCCGGAGGCGGGAGCGTAGGTTCGAATCCTACCGGGGGCGCCGATCACCTTCGGCGGTGCCGCACCGCCGCTCTGCTCGGACGGGTCGAGGCCGCACGCGGCCTCTGCCGTGTCCGCCGCGCTGAACGGAGCCCTTGCCTTGAGCACCACCCTGTCCGAGACCACGCTCGAACCGACGGTCATGAATGCGCTGCGATCACCCCGGATGCTGCGCACCGAGGTGCTCGCCGGGCTCGTCGTCGCCCTCGCCCTGATCCCCGAGGCGATCTCGTTCTCGATCATCGCTGGCGTGGACCCTCGCGTCGGCCTGTTCGCCTCGTTCACGATGGCCGTCGCGATCTCGTTCCTCGGCGGTCGCCCCGCCATGATCTCCGCAGCCACCGGCGCAGTCGCCCTCGTCATCGCCCCCGTGATGCGCGACCACGGCTACGACTACCTGATCGCGACCGTCATTCTCGGCGGCATCATCCAGATCGCCCTCGCGCTGACCGGCGTCGCGAAGCTGATGCGGTTCATCCCGCGCTCGGTCATGGTCGGATTCGTCAACGCCCTGGCCATCTTGATCTTCGAGGCCCAGGTCGACCACCTGCTCCACGTGCCCTGGGCGGTCTATCCGATGATCGCCGTCGGCATCGCCGTCATCGTCGGCTTCCCCCGCGTCAACAAGGTCCTGCCCGCGCCCCTGGTCGCGATCATCGCCCTCACCGGTTTCACGATCCTCGCCGCCGTCAACGTGCCCGATGTCGGCGACCAGGGCGAGCTCCCGGACAGCCTGCCCTCACTGTTCGCCCCCGACGTGCCGATCAACCTCGACACCCTGCAGACCATCGCCCCCTACGCCCTCGCCATGGCCCTGGTGGGGATCCTCGAGTCCCTGCTGACCGCGAAGCTGGTCGACGACATCACCGACACGCACTCCCAGAAGACTCGGGAAGCGTGGGGTCAGGGTGCTGCCAACGTCATCACCGGGTTCTTCGGCGGCATGGGTGGCTGCGCCATGATCGGCCAGACGATGATCAACGTGAAGGTCTCCGGTGCCCGCACTCGGCTGTCCACGTTCCTCGCCGGCGTCTTCCTGCTCATCCTGGTCGTCGGCTTCGGCGACGTCGTCGCCGTCATCCCGATGGCGGCGCTGGTCGCGGTGATGATCATGGTCTCGGTCGGGACCTTCGACTGGCACTCGGTCCATCCCAGGACCCTGCGCCGGATGCCGAAGTCCGAGACGACTGTCATGGTCGCCACCGTCGCGGTCACCGTCGCCACCCACAACCTCGCCATCGGCGTCGTGGTCGGCGTGCTCGTCGCCATGACGCTCTTCGCCCGCCGCGTCGCGCACCTGACCGAGACCCACCGCGAGCTGGTCGAAGACACCCACGGCAACGCCACCGCCGTCTACCGGGTCACCGGCGAGCTCTTCTTCGCCTCCAGCAACGACCTCTACACCCAGTTCGAGTACGTCGACGATCCCGAGCGCATCGTCATCGACCTCACCGACTCCCACATCTGGGACGCCTCCACCGTCGCCTCGCTCGACGCCATCACGACCAAGTACGCCCGCAAGGGCAAGACGGTCACCATCGTCGGTCTCAACGACTCCAGCGCCGACCGGCACGAACGCCTCACAGGACGGCTCTCGACGCATTGAGCAAGGGCGACCAGCGGCCGAAACGCTGCGTCATCCTTCGGTCATCTTCGGGTCGTCAGGAACCATGCTGCGGCCACACGACAGCCGACGTCCGAGCCGCTCGTGAGAGCGGCGCGCGAGACCTCGCCTCACCACGCGCCTACCGAGTGGGCGGCGAGCACGGCGAGCGGCACGGCCGCCGCGAGGACGCTCACCGCTGCAAGTGAGCGGCCGACGGCTCCGGGCAGGCGCGAACGCCGTACCGTGCGTCCGACGACCTGGAGGGCAGGCACCAAGCGCCCGATGAGGTGCAGGCCGGTCGCTGTCGCCCAGACGGCGAAGGCAGCCTGGTGCAGGGAGACCCAGTCGACGCGCAGGAGCGGCAGCGTGACCACGGCGTTCCGGCTCGTCTCTGCTCCGAGGAGCAGCAGCAGGCCCCCGGTCGCGAGGAGGGCGAACGTGGACAGCACCACCACGGGACCCAGGAGCCGGAGCAGCAGGGGTGGCGGACCCGCTTGCTGGTAGGGGCCGTTGCCCCGGTAGTAGCGCACCATCCGCCAGGCCGTCGCGCCGGTCTTCATCAGGGCCGGAGGCACCAGGAGGGCACCGATGGCGACGTGCCACGTGATGAGACCGCGAACGTTGAACAGGGTGAGCAGCTCGGCGACGGAGAGGACGAGGAGCGTGAGGCCGGTCCAGGCAGTCAGGATCGCGTTCCCCGCGGGACCACCGGTCCTGGGAAGGACCGGGTCGTCGCGGTGGTGCTGGCCGGTCGCCGCGGCCAGGGTGCTGGCCAGGACTCCGGTCGGGCGGTCGTCGACGGTCGTCATGCCAGCAGCGTGGAGGCCCAACCTGTGGGTTCGCTGTGAGCAGGCTCGGGGCCAGGAATGAACCCCTGCGCGCCTCGTCCGGTGCAGGGTCATCGGACCGACAGCGTCGCCGACCCAGGATCCTCCCGGGCCCGCTCCTTCGAAGCCACTCAGCGTGCCGTGATCCCGCCGATGGACAGCAGCTCCGCCTCGGCCGGGGCGCAGCACCCGCCACCCTGGTCGGCCTCGTCGAACGTCCCGGAACCACCGCAGACACCGGTGTCAGGCAGCACGAGCTCGACACGCTCGGCCGCCTCGTGGTCGCCGGCGATGGCGGCCACGACGGAGCGGACCTGCTCGCACCCGGTCAGGGTGAGGAACGACGGCGCGCGGCCGTAGGACTTCATGCCGACCAGGTAGAAGCCGGGCTCGGGCTGGGCGAGCTCCTTGGCGCCGTGGGGGTAGACGGTGCCGCACGAGTGCACGTTGGGGTCGATCAGCGGTGCGAGGGTGCGGGGCGAGTGCAGGACCGGGTCGAGGTCGAGCCGGACCTCGGAGAGGAAACCGAGCTCGGGTCGGAAGCCGGTGACGGCGACGATCTCGTCGACGTCGGTGACGCTCTGGCCACCGAAGTCGGTCACGACGAGCCGGCCGTCATCCTGCCGCTCGACCGACGCCGCGCGGAACGACGTGCGGGCGCTCACCACCCCGCTTCCCGCTGCGCGCTCGGCGGACTTGCCGAGCGCTCCGCGGGCCTCGAGCTGGTCGTTGTCGCCGCCGCCGAACGTGCTGCCCACGCTCGGTCGGCGCACCAGCCACGTGACCCGGGTGCCGGGCTCGGACTCGGCGAGGTGGGCGAGCTCGACGAGGGCGTTCTGTGCGGAGGCGCCCGTGCCAGCGACGACGACGTGCTTGCCGGCGTACCTCCCCCTGCCCTCCTCGCCGCGCAGGTCCGGGACGCGATAGCTGATCCGGTCGGCGTTGGCCGCCTCGCCGAGTGCCGGGAGACCGTCGGCGCCGAGCGGGTTGGGTCGGCCCCAGGTGCCCGAGGCGTCGATGACGGCCGACGCCGTGATGCGCTCGAGCCCGTGGCCGGTGTCGACCTGGAGGACGAGCGGCTCGTCGTGTCGACCGGAGTCGACGAGACGGTCGCGGCCGAAGCGGGTGACCCCGACGACCCGGTGTCCGTAGCGGATGTCGACCTCGTCCGTCTTCTCGAGCGCGTCGGCCAGGGGTTGCAGGTAGCCGGCGACCCACTCGGCGCCCGTGGGGTAGGACGGGGCCGCGGGCGCCTGCCAGCCGGTGTCGGCAAGGAGGGCCGCCGCCACGGGGTCGACCAGCTCCGACCACGGCGAGAAGAGGCGGATGTGCCCCCACTCGCTCACCGCGGCCCCGGCCGCCGGCCCGGCTTCCAGGACGATGGTGTCGAGTCCGCGCGACTGTGCGTGCGCGGCACCTGCGAGGCCGATCGGTCCGGCGCCGATGATCACGACGGGGTGTGGGCATGAGGGCTCCTCATATCGATGAATGTCAATGTCTTGGCCGATCGTATCGACGCGAGTCGATGAATGCAACCATCGATCGTGGTCGATATGATGGCAGCATGACGGTCGAGCCCCTCGGCGTGGAACGCACGGACACCCGCGACCCGCTGCTGGCCGACGACGTCGCGGCCACCTACGCGGAGTGGTTCGGGACGATCTCCGATCCCACGCGGCTCAAGCTCCTTCACGCCGTCGCCTCGTCGACCTCGGGAGCGCTCACCGTCGGCGACCTGGCCGGCCGCCTCGGCGTCAGCCAGTCGACCTGCTCCCACCACGTGCGCAAGCTCGAGGAGGTCGGCTTCCTGATCGTGGACCGGGTCGGTCGCACCAGCGTCGTGTCGGTGAACCAGTCGTGCTGCACCGGCCTCCCCCACGCCGCCGACGTGGTGATGGGCACGACCGAGACCCGGCCCTGCTGCCCCACTGACTGGCCGGCCGATGTGTCGACGCGTGCGATGAGCGACGACGACCTGCCGGCCGTCCGGGAGATCTACGCCCAAGGCGTTGCGACCCGCAACGCGACCTTCGAGACGGAGGCCCCGACCGTGGCTCAGCTGCGCACCAGGTGGCTGCCCGAGCACCGCTGGGTCGCCGAGCTCGACGGTCGCGTGGTGGGCTGGACGGCCACCAGTCCCGTCTCCTCCCGCGCCTGCTACGTCGGGGTCGGCGAGACGTCGGTGTACGTCGCGGAAGACGTTCGGGGCCAGGGTGTGGGCAAGGCGCTCATGTACCGCCAGGTCACCGAGGCCGATGCCGGCGGTCTCTGGACCCTGCAGACCTCGATCTTCCCGGAGAACCGGGCGAGCATCGCGCTGCACCACTCCGCGGGGTATCGGACCCTCGCGGTCCGCAGCCGGATCGCCCAGCTGGACGGCGTCTGGCGAGACACCGTGTTCCTCGAGCGCCGCCGGGAGGACGAGGCTCAAGCTCAAGCTCAGGACGAGTGCGTCACCTGCTGAGCCGCACGTGGACGACGACACGAGGCTCCGCAGGCGCGATGCGCTTTCGGCATTCACCTCGGCCCGTCTATTGTTGCCGCGATCAACTTTCTGGTTCTGGAGCCCGCGTGGCCCCGGCAGATCGACGAGCTGCAGGGGCGAGCCGCTCAGGCCCGACCGGATCAATCATTGGGGTGAGAGTGAAGACAGGTGTGACCGTGGCTCTGTGTGCCGCCCTGCTCGTGGGGAGCGGGCTGGCGTCACCAGGCTCCATGTCGGGCGTCGCGAACGCCGCCAGGCCCAAGCTGGCGAGGAGCCGCGCGGCCCACAAAGTCGCCCACGGGGGGCCGCGGGGGAGCTCGCCCACTGCCAGGTCGGGCACTCACGGTGCCGCGGCACGACGATACAAGGCGCCGAGCGGGCCGTTCTTCAACGATCCGCACCTCAAGGCGGGCCATTTCAGGATCGAGCGTCAGGTCATCGACACCATCCGGCACGTGCCCAAGGGTGCGACGATCCGGATCGCGGTCTACTCCTTCGACCGGCAGCCCGTCGCAGACGCGTTGATCGCGGCCCACCGCCGCGGCGTGAAGGTCCAGATGCTGCTCAACGACCACCAGGACACCAAGGCGATGAAGGCCATCCGCGCGGCGATCGGCACCAACAGGTTCGCCAAGAGCTTCATCTACAAGTGCAAGGAGAGCTGCCGCGGCACCGCGAACCAGTACAACAACCTGCACTCGAAGTTCTACTCCTTCACCCAGGTCGGGAGGTCGAAGGACGTCATCGCCGTCGGCTCGGCCAACATGATGCTCAACGCCGATCTGCACCAGTGGAACGACCTCTACTTCATGTCCGGCGACCACGCGCTCTTCCAGCAGTTCGCGACCCTGTTCAAGGACATGAAGCACGACTACAACAAGCGCCAGCCGGCCCGGTCCTTCTGCGGGACCCCGAAGGGCGGGCCTGCGACGACTCGGTCGACAAGTACACCGCGTGGGCGTTCCCCAAGCTGTCCGGGCCGAAGAACGACCTGGTGCTCGACATGCTCAACAAGATCCAGTGCCTCACGCCGGACGGCAACGGCGGACAGGCCCGCACCCACCTGGCCCTGGCCATGCACACCATGCGCGGCACCCGGGGTGACTACCTCGCCTCGGCGATCCGGCAGAAGTACGCCGAGGGCTGCGACTTCCGGGTCGACTACGGGCTGATCGGCTACCACACCAAGCAGATCCTCGGCGCTGCCACGGCCCGTGGCCGGATCCCGCTTCGATCCACCGGTCTCGACTACCACCCCGACGACAACTTCGACCTCAACCACGACGGCGAGGACGACGTCATCCTCGACTACTACAGCCACCAGAAGTACTTCATCATCCAAGGCACCTACAACGGCGTCCCCCACACCAACATGGTGCTCACCGGCTCGTCCAACTGGGCCAGCCTCAGCACCGCCAACGACGAGATCTGGTTCACCATCCACGGCCGGACCGTGGCCGACAGGTATCTCAGGAACTTCAACTACGAGTGGGACCACAAGCGGAACTCCCGTGACGCCTACACCACCACCTACACCAACTTCAGGGTGGCGCGGATGGTGCGGGACTCCGACGGCACCATGAGCAAGCGCTACTCGATCGTCCGGCGACCCGTCACCACGGTCGAGCCGGACGACGCCCGAGCCGGTGGCCCGTACTGGGAGGCTGACTGACTCCTCGCCTCATCGGACGACCAGTCGGGCCCGCGGTCCCGGTGAGTCGGTCCCAAAGCCTCTGAGCGATCGTCCTCCGAGGCGGGACGATTCAATCGTGGTTGCTTCAACCGCCATCGACATGGCACCCAAGGGCTTGGAGGCGTCTGCCAGCCCCGAGGCGATCCGGCTGCTGGCCGCCGTCTGCGACCCGGTGCGCTGGACCGTCCTCCGGCAGCTCACCGCCGGGCAGGCGTGCGTGTGCGACCTTCGGGCATCGGTCGAAGTGGCGCCGAACCTGCTGAGCTACCACCTCAAGGTGCTCCGCGGCGCCGGTCTCGTCACCACGAGTCGGCGTGGTCGGTGGGTCGACTACCAGCTGGCCACCGATGCCGCGGCCCGCCTGGCCGCCGCGCTGCCCGTGTCAGGGCCTGCACGGCCATGAGTCTCCTCGAGCGCCTGCCCTCCTCGACCCGCGGACGGTCCGGGGCGCTGGCCGGCGTCGCGGCGCTGTGGGCTGCTGCCTACTGGGTCAACAGCTGGCTGTGGGACCGGATCCTCTACGACCTCCTCCGCATGGCCCCGGCCGACCGGTTGACCTCCTCGCTGCACTTCTTCTTCTACGACACAGTCAAGATCGCGCTGTTGCTCTCGGGCATCATCTTCCTGGTCACGATCCTGCGCTCGTACATGAGCATCGAGCGCACCCGCGCCCTGCTCGGCGGCAAGCGCGAGGGGGCCGGCAACGTGATGGCCGCCGGGCTCGGTGTGATCACCCCGTTCTGCTCGTGCAGCGCGGTGCCGGCGTTCATCGGCTTCGTCGCCGCCGGGGTGCCCCTGGGGGTGACCTTGAGCTTCCTGATCGCCAGCCCGCTGGTCAACGAGATCGCCATCGGCCTGCTCCTCAGCCTGTTCGGGGTCAAGATCACCGCCCTCTACATCGGGGCGGGCCTGTTCATCGCGATCGCGGCCGGCTGGGTGCTCGGACGCCTCCATCTCGGAGAAATGGGTCGAGCCGTTCGTCTTCGAGACCACCCTCGGCGGCCAGGTCGTCGATGCCACCGCGGGGCTCACCTTCAACCAGCGCATCCAGATGGCCACCGAGGAGGTCGCCAGCATCGTGCGCAGGATCTGGCCCTACCTCCTGGTCGGCATCGGTCTCGGCGCGGTCATCCACGGATGGGCACCTGAGGACCTGTTCACCAAGTACGCCGGAGAGGATGCGACCTTCGGGGTCCTGATCGCCGTGCTCATCGGGATCCCGCTGTACTCCAACGCCGCCGGCATCCTGCCCCTTGTCCAGGCGCTCTACGACAAAGGGCTGCCCATGGGCACGCTGCTCGCCTTCATGATGGCCGTCGTCGCGCTCTCGCTGCCCGAGCTGATCCTGCTCCGCCGGGTCCTCAAGGTCCCGCTGCTAGCCATCTATGTCGGCGTCATCGGCGCGTCGATCACCGCCGTCGGCTACCTGTTCAACGCCGTACTCGGCTGACCAATGAGAGAAGGAAGAACCATGGACATCAAGGTGCTCGGTCCCGGTTGCCGCAACTGCGTCAACCTCGAGAAGGCCGCCCGCCAGGCCCTCGCCGACCTCGGGCTCGACGCTACCGTGACGAAGGTCGAGGACTACCCGACCATCGCCGGCTACGGCGTGATGGCGACGCCCGCCCTGGTCGTCGACGAGAAGGTCGTCTCGACCGGTCGCGTCCCGGGCGCCGCAGAGATGCGCGACCTGCTCACCGCCGCGGGGTCGTGAGGAGCAACGCAGGCGCGCTCAGCCCCACCGATCTCCGACGGCTGAGCGCCACCATCCGGGGCGCCGGCGGCGTCGCAGCCGCTCAACGGACCACCAGTACGACGCTCGCGCCTGCGCCTGGCCATCGCACCCGGCCAGTGTCCCGCGCGCGGAGTTCGCAAGATGAGTCGTGCTCCCAGTGCGTGCATCGCGAGGCGGCGGCGGCCGGCAGACTGGACGTCTTTCCAGCGTCTCAGCCCGGAAGCGCCGCGGCGGGTGCCTCGACAGGAATGCCGAGCCCGTCCTCGAGCAGGTGGATCACCCGGCGCTCGATCTCGTCGCGGATCGGCCTGACCGCAGTGACGCTCCTGGCCGGCCGGGTCGTCGAGCCGCCAGTCCTCGTAGCGCTTGCCGGGGAAGATCGGGCAGGCGTCGCCGCAACCCATCGTGATGACGACATCGGCGGCACGGACGACCTCGTCGGTCCAGGGCTTGGGGAACTCGGAGGAGATGTCGATACCGCGCTCCGCCATGGCCGCGACGGCCGAGGGGTTGACCTCGGCTGCCGGCGCCGATCCGCCCGACCAGGCGACCGCGCGGCCGGCCGCGTGCGCGGCGAAGAAGCCGAGCGCCATCTGGGAGCGGCCGGCGTTGTGGACGCAGAGGAACAGCACGACGGGCTTGCCGTCGTTCGCCTTGCCCTCGACGCGCGACAGGGCGTGGAGTCGCTGGCGAGCGAACCTCTCGGCGAGAAGGGGTAGGAAGTTCGGAACGCTGGAGGTGTCCGCGAACTCCTCGTAGGAGGTGTGCAGGAACCGCTCGATGGTCTCGGACCCGAAGACACCGTCGTACTCGGTGGCCAGACGGGCGGCCGAGCGACGAAGCGCCAGCTGTTGGTCGAGCGAGATGTCCTCGCGCTGGTACAGGTCCTCGAGCATGATGTCTCCTCCGAGATCTCTCAGGATGCCGTGGACAGGCGCTGGGCCAGCCCGTGGACACGGTGGTCGAGGTCGCGGACTGCGGCCTCGAAAGCCGGGTTGGTGCCGGCCGGGACCGGGTCGGGGACCGACCAGTGCAGAGCTGCGGGGTTCGCCAGCTCCTCGTGCGCCCGGTCGCACACGGTGATCACCAGGTCTCCTGGTCGCTGGACCTCGCCGAAGGTCGCGGGGGCGCGTGCGCTTGGCCAGCCGCAGGCCGTGGCGCTCGGCTGCGGCGACCGCGCCCGGGTCGACCGCCTTGGCGGGGTGAGTGCCGGCCGAGACCGCCGGGACGTCGCTGAGCGCATGCCACAGCAGGGTGGCGAGCTGGGATCGCGCGGTGTTGGCGGTGCAGACGAAGAGCACCCGCGCGGGCACCTCGACTGTCTGGCCAGCAACGGTCGGCACGGCGTCGGGCACCAGCTGGAGGTAGGTGCGCCGGCGGTCGCCCTCGGAGCGCAGCCGCCGCACGAGTCCCGCGCCGACGAGCACGTTGAGGTGGTGGGCCAGCAGGTTGCTGCCGATGCCGAGGTCGCGGGCCAGGTCGGACGGAAGCCCGTCACTGGCGGCCAGCTGCTCGACGATGCGCAGCCGCACCGGGTCACCGAGCGCGGCGAAGACCGCAGCGCGCTGCGTGATGGACGCGACTGCCTCAATGTTCATTGCCTCAATATTGACTGACTGAACATGGAGACGTCAAGCTGGCCTGCAATCCCTGCTCGTCGCAACCGTGGCATGGACGGGCCGGTGGCTCCTCCCGGCCCTTCGACCGCGAAACTGCTGCTATGACAACCGGTGGCGGTGCCCCCGCGGCGCCTGCCCTGGACGGCCGACCGCTACGCCGAATCGTCGCGGTCCTGTGCACCACCGAGATCGTCTCGTGGGGGATCCTCTTCTACGCGTTCCCTGTCATGAGCACCACCATCCGGGACACCGAGGACTGGTCGCTGCCGTGGCTGGTGGCCTGCTTCACCGCGGCTCAGCTGGCGGCGGCTGCGGTGGGCATCTGGGTGGGCCGCCACATCGACGCCCACGGACCCCGTCGCGTCATGTCGGGGGGCTCCGCCCTCGGCGTGCTCGCCGTGCTCGCGATCGCCGCTGCGCCGACGCTCTGGCTCTTCCTGCTCGCCTGGCTGCTCGCCGGCGTGGCCATGGCCGGCACCCTCTACCCGCCGGCGTTCGCGGCGGTCACCGGCTGGGCCGGCGACGGGCGGGTCAAGGCCCTGACCGCGGTCACCCTCGTGGCTGGCCTCGCCTCGACGGTGTTCGCGCCGCTCACGGCCGTCCTCCTCGAGCACCTCAGCTGGCGCCAGACCTATCTCGTCCTCACGATTGTCCTCGTCGGAACCCTCCCGTTGCACTGGTGGGGCCTCAGCGCCCCCTGGGCGCCACTCACCAACAGGGGCCAAGCCGGCTCCGAGGAGGCGGGTCGACGACGCGTCGTGCGTCAACCCGAGTTCCTCCTCCTCGTCGCGGCCATGACACTGGGCGGCTTCTGCGTCTACGCAGTCGTCGTCAACCTCGTGCCGCTGCTGAACCAGAACGGGATCGGCACCACCGAGGCGGCCGTCGCGCTCGGCATCGGCGGCGCCGGTCAGGTGGCGGGCCGCCTGTTCTACGCCCCGGTCCTCACGCGGTGGTCGCCACGCGCGCGCACTGTCGCCACTCTCGCGGCGGCCAGCGTGAGCACCCTGGCACTGGCGCTGGTGCACCAGCCCGTCGCGGTGGTCTGCGCGCTCTCGTTCGCCGCCGGCATCGCGCGAGGCATCTTCACCCTCATCCAGGCAACCGCGGTGAGCGATCGCTGGGGCACCCACGACTACGGCGCCCGCAGCGGCATCCTGTCCGGAGGCGTGCTCACGGCCTCGGCGTTCGCGCCGTGGATCGGCACGTTGCTCGCATCCGCTCTCGGGAGCTATGCGGCGGCCTTCGTCATCCTCGCGATCGGTTGCCTGGCCGCCACCGCGCTCGTCCGTCCGCACGCCGGCTCATAGCAGTCGACGCGTCAGTCGAGCGTGGTGGCTGCGGCAGTGCGACCGGTCCGAGCGTTGCGCCCCTCGCGCCGACGCCGCCGCATCGGTTTCGCCAGCGCGTAGATCCCCATGCCGAAGGTCCCGAGCACCATCACGTGTATCCCGCTGGCCTCGGCGGCGCCGATCGAGGCGACAGCACCCGGGCCCGCCGCCACCCATCCGCGCACCTGCTTGCTGGCGGCGGAGCCTCTCGAGCACCAGGTCGCGAAGTGCTCGCAGTTGTTCCACACCAGGTGATACCCGTCGGCGCCCAGGCGCGACTCTGCGTTGGCCACGACCTCCCCGACCGGCAGGCGTCGCCGGTAGGTCCGGACGAACACCTCGGACCCCTCGGCGAAGGCGTCGATCGACGTCCGCTCGACCCGCCGCACCGTCCCAGGCCCGCCGGCGTAGTGGATCACCGTCCCGTCGCCGCAGTCGATGCCGTGGTGGGTGTAGCGGCTGACGAAGCGGCGCCGGCGCACGAAGACGTGGTCTCCCCTGCTCAACCCAGCTCTCCTGTTCCGCAGTTCCTGTTCGTCGCGCAGAGGCTCGGCAGGCGCGTGGTCGGTGAGTGTCATCCGGGCTGCAGCCCGGTGTCGGGCGTGGCGACGCCCTCGAAGACGTAGCGCCGGAACACCCAGAAGCGGGTGATCGCACCGAGGCCCAACCCGACCACATTGGCGGACAGGTTGTCGGCCACCGGTGAGGTGAGCCCGAGCACGTAGCGGCTGAACGCCAAGCAGACCACCGGGATGAGCATGGTGAGCGCGCCCAGGGTGAAGAACCTCACCGCACCGGCGACCGGATCAGCGACCTCGCGGTGCTGGAAGGCCCAGGTGAGCATGCCGACGTATGCCACCAGACCAGCCACGAGGTTGGCCAGGACGAACGCCAGGATGGGCAGCTGGCTCAGCGGAGCCACACCGAGGACCAGCCCGTGGACCAACGCGTTGAAACCCACGAACGACACCACGCTCGCCACGCCGCCGACGCTCAGGAAGCGGACCACCTCAACCAGTAGACGCCGTGCTCTCGAGGCGGAGGCGGTGGGCATACTCATCAGCGCAAGAGTACGCGGGCATCCTCGGGCTACGTCTGCAGGAGCGCGACGATCGAGAACTCAACCTCGCTCCGTGGATCGCCGCCCACCACGCGCCACCCCGGGCTCGCGCCGTCGGACCGACGCGAGGTCGCGCGCTTGCGCGTGCACGGCACCCCAGATCCGCTGGAAGTCAACCGGGGTGAGCTCGCCCCGATCGAGGGCACGCTCGGCCTCCGACGCTGTCCGGGCCAGCGCCACCAGCTCGCGGCAGCGAGCGAGGTCAACCCGGGCGCTGGGTCCGAAGCCGTGGTCCGCGTGCACGACGCAGAGGTCGCGCCGAGCCTGACGAACGGTTCGTCGCAGCCACAGGTGCGGACCGACGTACAGAAGCGTGGCGGACACGCCGGCACCCGGGAGCCCGACCGGGGCACTGAGGAAGCCGAGGGCGACCAGAGCCGGCCAGAGGCCCGCGAACGGCCAGCACTGCCAGGCACGGAGCAGCCGTCGCTCCCGTGCGTCGGTGCCCGGCGGGAGGACGACGAGGCGGTAGTGCCGACCGCCCGTGCGCACCGGGCCGCCGCTCAAGGACCCCCACCGGGAACCGACGAGGGGGCGTCGCGTCTGCACACCTCGACGGTGCGCCACCGAGGGCTCGCGCACGAGAGGTCCGGCGGTCAACGATCGACCATTTCCGGTCACCCGACCTGTCTCGTGGCTCACAGTTCCGATCCGGGCTTGACCTTGACGCAGCGTCAAGGTTCCACACTCGATCCATGACGACATCGACCATCACCGCGACCGGGCTCGGGAAGTCCTTCGGCGACCACGTCGTGCTCGACGGGATCGACCTCGACGTGCGGGCTGGGACCGTCTTCGCGCTCCTCGGTCCGAACGGCGCCGGCAAGACCACGGTCGTCCGGATCCTCTGCACCCAGCTCCCGGCGGACTCCGGCACCATGACCGTGGCCGGACACGACCTGGCCACCGATCCCCACGGCGTGCGCTCCGCGATCGGCGTCACCGGCCAGTTCTCGGCCGTGGACACCTTGATGACCGGGCGGGAGAACCTGCACCTGATGGCCGACCTGTGGCACCTCGACCGTGCCGATGGCGCGACCCGGGCCGAGAAGCTGCTGGCCCTGCTGGACCTGCTCGACGCCGCCGACCGGGTGGCGTCGACGTACTCCGGCGGCATGGTGCGCCGCCTCGACCTGGCGATGACGCTGATGAGCCGGCCGGAGGTCGTCTTCCTCGACGAGCCCACCACGGGCCTCGACCCGAGGAGCCGCCGCGCGGTCTGGGAGCTCGTCGAGGGGCTGGTCGCGGAGGGCGTCACCGTGCTGCTGACGACGCAGTACCTCGACGAGGCTGACCGGCTGGCGGACCGGATCGCCCTGCTGGACGGCGGGCGGATCGTGGCGCAGGGCACGCCGGGCGAGCTCAAGCGGTCGGTGCCCGGCGGGCACCTGCGGCTGGATCTCGCCGACGCGGCCGCCCTCGAGCAGGCGTTCTCGGCGCTGGCCGGCGACGCCCGGCGCGTGGCGGGCGCGAACGCTGTCGAGGTGCCCGGCGACGGCAGCGTGCGTCAGGTGCGAGAGGTCCTGGACCGACTGGACCGGGCCGGGGTCGCGATCGCCCGGCTGGCCGTGCGCACCCCTGACCTCGACGACGTGTTCCTGGCCCTCACCGGCCGCCCGACCACCCACGACGAAGGCGCGTCGGACGACGCGCAGGAGCTGGAGACACTGCGATGAGCCTCACCCTTGCCGTCACCGACTCGGCCACCATGCTGCGCCGCAACCTGCTGCACATGCGGCGCTACCCCTCGCTCACGATCATGCTGCTGGGTCAGCCGATCCTGTTCCTGCTGCTCTTCGTCTTCGTGTTCGGCAACACGCTCGGCGCGGGCATCGCCGGGGCGGGCGGTGGCCGGGCGGACTACCTCACCTACATCACCCCGGCGATCGTCGCCATGGCCGTGGCCAGCGTCGCGCTCGGCACCGCGGTCGGGGTGGCCATGGACATGACCCAGGGCGTCGTCGCGCGCTTCCGCACCATGCCGATCGCGCGGGTGTCCGTCCTGGCCGGGCACGTGGGGGGTGCGCTCGTCCAGTCCGTGCTGGCCGTGGCAGTGTCCATCGGCGTGGCCCTGGCCCTCGGCTACCGTCCGGGTGCCGGCGTCGCCGACTGGCTGGGCGTGGTCGCGATCGTGGTGCTGTTCGCGCTCGCTCTGACCTGGCTCACGGTGGCGCTCGGCGTGCTGGCTGACAGCGTCGAGACCGCCAGCAACACGCCGATGCCCCTGGTGCTCCTGCCGTTCCTGGGCAGCGGCTTCGTCCCGACCGACTCGATGCCCGTCGGGGTGCGATGGTTCGCGGAGTACCAGCCCTTCACCCCCGTGATGGAGACCCTGCGCGGGCTGCTGGCCGGGCACCCGTCCGGCAGCGACGCGGTGCAAGCGGTCGTGTGGTGCCTGGCCATCACGGTCCTGAGCGCGACCTGGGCCGTGCGCTTGTACCAGCGCAAGGTCACGGGGTAGGCCGGTCCTGTGCTCACGATCTCCGAGGTCGCCGGCCACGCGGGCGTCACGGTCCGCGCGGTCCGGCACTACCACCAGCGCGGCCTCCTGCCCGAGCCACCGCGCGACAGCTCCGGCTACCGGAGGTACGGCGCCGGCGACGTCGTCCGTCTCATCCGGATCCGCACCCTGGCCGAGGCGGGCGCTCCGCTGGCTCGGGTGCAGGAGCTCCTCGGTGCCACACCCGACGAGTTCAGCCACGCGGTCGGGCAGATCGATGCCGAGCTCCGCGCCAGGATCCGCGAGCTCCAGGAGCACCGGCGGCGGATCGCCCTGCTCGCGGCCGGTGACACCCTCGCCGCACCCCCCGAGGTGGTGACCTACCTCGACGAGCTGCGAGCCAGCGGAGCATCGGATGCGATGGTCGAAGCCGAGCGGGACGCCTGGATCCTGATTGCCGCCCGGTGGCCGGAGAAGATCCCGGAGTTCATGGCCGACAAGATGGCCCAGCTCGACGACCCGCGGACCGTGCGCCTCTACCAGCTGATCGGTGAGCTGGCCGAGGACGGCGTCGACGACGACCGGCTGGTCGCCGTCGCGGACCTGGTCGCGGAGATGGCCGAGGAGTCGGCGGCGCGCGGCGAGCTCGACAGACAGAGCGAGGAGATGAACGACGATGCGTTCATCGCCCTGCTCGACTCGTTCGCGACCGACGCCCACCCCATGGTCGAACGGCTCCAGGAGCTGATGGTCGAGCGGGGCTGGACGGGCTGGAGCCGCATGGAGCGGGCGGCCGAGCCGGGCTGATCGGCCCGCTGCACTGCCCGGCGCAGGCGACCGGCTGCCTGCGGGGCAGGAGGTGACCGGTGGCACCAGGTCGGGGTGCCGGTGACGTCAGCCGGTGACGCTGTCCTGTGTCGGAGCCGGCAGCCGGCACGGCTGCGGGGCGCCGTCGCAGCACGGCTCGATGTAGAGACAGGCGGGACAGCGGTTGTGCGCCTGCTCGGCGTACATCTGGGTCGAGCAGAACGGGCAGGGCAGGTCGAGGGCCACGTGCCCAGCATGGACCGACAGCACCCGACACCGTCGCCGCACGGCTCGGCGTGTCGCGGCCGGGACGCCCCCCGCGCTTCCATAGAAGGCTTCCGTACGCTAGCGTACGGACATCCTCCATACGGAGGCGTACGGAGGACACATGAACATCATCGAACCCACCGGTCTGCACCACCTGCTAGGACGTGTTGGGGAGCAGATCGCCAGCGAGGGGCCCCTCGGCTGTCGGCCCGTCCTCGAGGCGATGTCGGCTGCCATCCGGGACGTCAGCCCCGGTGTCGCCGCGGCCCTCGTCGATTGGGACGGGTCGGAGGTCGCGCGACAGCGGGCCTTCGGCCTCGCTCACGGTCTCGTCGTCGAGGCTCTCGGCCCAGGCGCCCAGAGAGCGCTGCTCGACACGATCGAGGGACGCTCCCACACCAACCGCCGCCATCGCTCCCCCTTGACCCCCTCTCGACGTGCCGTGGCGGTGGCGTCGTGAGGTCGACCAGAGAGGCAGGAGGGCGCAGCCTCACCCACCTCGTCAGCGCGGGCGTGGCCGGAGCCCTGGTCGCGCTGGTGCTCGGGCCTCTCGGCGGCGCGATCGCGGCCGTCACCATCGGGTCGAAGCAGATCGCGGACGACAGCATCCGCTCACGCGACGTGCGGGACGGCGGCCTCAGGCTCCGCGACCTGGACCCCGCCACACGGACCGCCCTCTCGGGCGCGCCCGGCGCGCCGGGTCACGACGGTCACGACGGTCACGACGGCCAGGACGGCCCAGCGGGCGACCCGGGAGCCGACGGAGCCGACGGGGTGGCCGCGGTCGCTGCGCTCGTCGGTCCGGTCGCCTCGATCCTGCCGAACTCCGGGAGCTACGTCTTCGTGGGTCCCCCCGCGCAGGTCACGACCACCGCCGACCGGGCCAGGTTGACCGGCTCCGCCTCGGCGTCACTCGGCCTCAACACCGGTAGTGCCCAGTTCGCCGACGTCGGCATGTGCCGCCAGGCTCTGTCCGGCGGCGTCGTGACGAACCTCTACGGCAGCGACTTCGCGACGGACTACTTCACCACCGCGCGTGCGACGTACGCCGTGGCCGCGACGGCTGTCCTCCCGCCCGGCAGCTACAAGGTCGGGATGTGCATCCGCAACAACGGCGCCAGCACGATCAACAACAACAACTACGTCAACGGCTGGGTGATGGTCAGCGCCTGATCGATCGGCGTCGGGCACGCCACCGTCACGACAGACCGAGCGCCTTGGTCAGCTCGTCGGACAGCGAGGCGGCGTAGACGGTGGTGAGGTGGCCGCGGTCGCGGTAGGGCAGCACGTCGCCGATCACCGTCGGGCAGGCGCCGTCCCAGCAGATCCACTTCGTCGGGTCGACGACGTCGGTGCCGGTCTGGTCGGCGGCCTCCACGGAGAGGTCGGCGTCGACCACCGAGGCGGCGAGCGGCTTGAACAGGCAGTCGCCGAGGTCGTTGCCCTTCTTGGTCAGGCACTCGTCGGGCAGCTCCTCGCGACTTCGGTACGTCGCGGAGCAGGACCGTGCGCTCGGGCCGTGGTCGAGAGCCGGGTGAACAGGTCGACGTAGCCCTCGCGGGCGGCGTCGTCGATCGCCTCCTTCGGGATCCGGTTGCCGTCGTCGTCGTAGAGCACCGGGTTGGGGCCGCTGGAGGCGACGACGACCAGGTCGGGGTCGAGCGTCGCGATCTGGTCGAGCGCCCACGACGCGGAAGTCGTCGCACTCGGGCCACAGCGGCGACCCGGGCACCAGCTCGCCGACGGAGACCAGCGTGGCCGAGCAGTTGGGCTTCACGAAGTAGTAGGTGCGGTAGCCGAGCTCCTCGCCGATCTTGTCGAAGGCCGGGATCCACATCCGGGCGTGGCTGTTGCCGAAGACCACGATCGAGCGGTCTGCGTCGGTGTCGCCCGCGCGGGCAGAGCTCGCGCGAGTCGTTCTCGTAGTCGCAGGCCCCCACGTCCGGCTCGTCGTCGCGGACGGTGAGGATGTCGGGCTCGAGCTTGCTCGGGATCGCCATGTGGTGCCGGGCCGCGATCACCGAGGCCTGCACCAGCGCGACCGTCTTGTCCTTGTCGAGCTGGTACTTCGACGGGTCCTTCACGCCGAAGTTGGTCAGCGAGATCGCCGGGTTGTCGCCGAGGGCGCCGGACGCGTACTGGCTGTAGTAGTGGCCGCCGACCGCTCCGACGCGCCACGATCGCGACCGCCGCGGGGTAGAGCGTGAGCGCGCGGCGGACGGGGAACCGCTGCGGCGACCGGAACGGCTGCTCGACGAAGCGGTAGGTGAGCGCGGACAGCACGAACACCGACCGCCATGCAGAGCACGGTCCGCCAGAAGCCGAGGCCGTGGCGGGTCGGGTCCAGCTTGCGCTGGGCGATGATCAGCACCGGCCAGTGCCAGAGGTAGAGCGAGTAGGACCAGTCGCCCACCGTCCGCATCGGGAGCACGCCGAGCGCCCGGACCGGCAGCGGCTGCGCCGCTCTGCGCGCCGGCCCCGGCGAGCAGCACCAAGCGCCGACCCGACCACGGGCACCGCGGCGGCCCAGCCCGGGAACGGCGTCTGGTCGTCGTAGGCGACGCAGGCCACCAGCGATCAGCGCCGAGCCCGGCCGAGCAGACCAGGCCGCGGACGGAGCGCCGGACCAGCGCGCCGGCCACGGCGCTGGCCACCAGCGCGGTCAGCGCACCGAGGCCGAGCTCGCAGGCCCGCGCCGGCGTCGAGAAGTACGCCGCCAGCGGGTCGGACGACGTGCTCACCACCGACCAGACGAACGACGCGGCGGTCACCGCGAGCCAGCACGCCGAGGACGAGCCGCTTCGGCAGCGCACGGCTTCCGCGCGACCAGCACGAGCACCAGCAGCAGCGCCGGCCAGACGAGGTAGAACTGCTCCTCGACCGACAGCGACCAGTAGTGCTGCAGCGGCGACGGTGGCTCCTCCTGCGGCGAAGTAGTCGGTGCCGACCGCGGCGAAGTGGATGTTGGCGGCGAAGAAGACCGCCCACAGGGCGTCCTTGACCACCTCGACCAGGTCGATCGCGCTCAGCCAGATCGCCGAGGCCACGACGGTCGCGAGCGTCACCAGCGTCGCCGCCGGGAGGATCCGGCGGGCGCGGCGCGCGTAGAAGCCGGGGATCGAGACCCGGCCGGACCGCTCGACCTCGCGGAAGAGCAGCTGGGAGATCAGGAACCCGGAGATCACGAAGAACACGTCGACGCCCGACGAAGCCGCCGGGGAGGAACGGCACTTGGCGTGCGAGGCGATCACGGTCAGCACCGCGATCGCGCGCAGCCCCTGGATGTCGTCCCGGTGCCGCAAGCGTCGGCCCGGGGCGCGCGGTCGGTCTCGTGTCATTGCGACGGAGGCCGTGGACGTCGGTCGGGCCTGGGGGCCCGAGGTGGATCTGCCCCTCGAGCTCGTCGGTGAGGTAGCCGGCGTAGCTCTGGCTGATGTGGGTGCGGTCGCGGTGCGCGATGTAGTCGCCGACCACGCTCGGGCACAGCCCGTCGGAGCAGAACCACGCCGCGGTCTCGACGAACTCGACGCCCTTGTTGCCGGCGGCCTGGCGCAGCGAGTCGATGTAGGTCAGCGAGACCTTGTCCTCGGTGGACAGGCAGCTCTTGAGCGTCGCGTCGCGCTCGGAGAGGCAGCGGCCCGGGTGCTGCATGACCGCGGGCGGGTCGCCGATCACGACGACGCGGCCGGCGTTCGGCGACAGGTAGTCGATCTCCCGCTCCATGCCCTCGCGATACATCGTGGCCATGGTCGGCTCGTCGTCGACCAGCTCGCCGTCGTCGTCGGTGAAGCCGCGCCGGTTGGCCTCCGAGCCGAGGAGCACGACGTCCGGCTGCAGCTCCTCGACCTGCTGCGCGCGCCCAGTCCTGGAACGCCTCGCAGTCGGTGCTCGGCCCGCCGTGCACCATCCACGGCGTCACGTCGGAGGACGGGCAGCCCTCGCGGATCAGGAAGTACGCCGTGTAGCCGTAGCGCCTGCGCCAGCTCGTCGAGCGCCGGCACCCACTGCCGGGCGTGCGAGTCGCCGATCAGCACCAGCGTCTTGTCGCCGTCCGTGTCGCCGCGTGGGCAGAGCGGCCGGTCGTTGTTGATCTCGAAGTACTGGCACTTGCCCAGGTCGGGGATGTCGGTGCTGAGGTCGAGCAGCGACGGCTTGAGGTCGGCCGGGATCTCGTAGCCGTTCTGCGCGGCCTTGACCGACGCCTGCACGAGCGCGACGACCGGGTCCTGGCTGAACCCCGGCGTCGGGCTCACCCGTCCCCTGCCCGAACTCGTCGACGGTGATCGGCGGCCCGCCGCCGTTGACCTCGTCCTCGACGACCGCGTTGGCGGCGGCCAGCATCGGCAGGGTCAGGACGACGACCGCCGGGTAGAGCAGCACGCCGCGCAGCCGCCGCACCCGGAAGACCTGCGCGGTCCGGACCGGGTTCTCCACGAAGTAGTAGGTCGAGCGCCGAGAGCGGCACGACGAGCGGCGATCACCGCCAGCCGCCGCGCCAGCCGGACGAGGCCGTCGAGCACCTCGGCGGCGATGATCAGCGCCGGCCAGTGCCAGAGGTAGAGCGAGTAGGACCAGTCCCCCAGCGCCCGCATCGGCAGCAGCGACAGCAGCCGCTGCGGCCCCCACGCGGCCGGCACGGAGCCCACCGGCCAGCAGGGCGGCGGTGCCGACCACCGGGAGGGCGGCGGCGTAGCCCGGGGAAGACCGTGGTGCCGTCGAAGACCAGAGCGGCGACTCCGACCGCGGCCAGGCCGCCCCACGACAGCGCGGCCTGCACCGCCGGCTTGAGCAGGATCAGCCGGGTGCTCAGGCACGCGACCAGGGCGCCGATGCCGAGCTCCCACGCGCGGGTGAACGGCGAGAAGTACGCCGACGACCGGGTCGGTGGTGCTGTAGGAGACCGAGTAGGCGAACGAGAAGCCGACGATCACCACGAGCGGCGAGACGCCGAGGTCGCGGACCCGCGGCCCGAGGCTGCGCTGGCCCGCGCTGCGCCGGGCCCGCCACGCGGCGTACAGGCAGAGCAGCAGGACCAGCAGCGGCCAGACGACGTAGAACTGCTCCTCGACCGCCAGCGACCAGAAGTGCTGCAGCGGCGAGGGCGGGGTGTCGTTCTGGAAGTAGTCGGTGCCGTCGCGGGCGAGCTTGAAGTTGGCCGCGAAGAACGTCGCCCAGAGCGCGTCCTTGATCGCCCCGCTGGCCTCGACGGCGCTCAGGTAGTAGGCGCCCACGGCGACGGTCGCGACGATCACCAGGGTGGCCGCGGGCAGGATCCGGCGGGCCCGGCGGGCGTAGAAGCCGAGCAGCGACACCCGGCCGGTGCGCTCGGCCTCGGAGACCAGCAGGCCGGTGATCAGGAAGCCGGAGATCACGAAGAAGACGTCCACGCCGATGAAGCCGCCGTGGAACGGGCCGATCCTCGCGTGGTCCAGGATCACCAGCAGGACGGCCAGGGCGCGCAGCCCCTGGATGTCCTGTCGGAAGCCCGGATTCATGGCCGCCATCGTAGGTCGGGAGCCTCCTCCGGCCCGCTTCGGCACGCCTCCTACAAGGCCTTCTCGTAGATGGCCAGGTCGCTGGCGAAGTGCTCCTCGAGCCGGGCGCGGGTGGCGCCATCCATCTCGCCCTCACGGGCCGGGGAGACGTTGGTCGGCTCGAGCTGCCGGCGCGGCGATCCCGAGCCGCTCGGACATCCACGCGGTGGCGACGTCGAGGTGCTCGTAGCGGTACATCCGGTCCACGATCACCGTGCCCTCGGCGTCGGTGACGAAGTTGGACGACGTCCCGAGCGGCACCTCGCCGCTGACCAGCCGGTCCGCGAACTCGGCGAAGCTGAGGTCACCGGTCCAGTTCGGCTGGCCCTGCGCCTCCGGCCGGGCGCGGTACTTCCACCACGAGACCGCCCGGTCGAGCGGGTGCCGGACCAGGCACATCGTCTCGTAGCCGTCGCGCGGGTGGCCGTAGCGCTCCAGCCACGGCGCCATGGTCGTCTCGAAGGTCACCGCGCTCATGTGCTTCATCCCCGGCGGCTGCCGGAACAGGATCATCGCGTGCCGCGCGAAGTGCTTCTGCAGCACGGTCGAGCCGGCCTTGGGCATCGACAGGAAGACGAAGCCGCGGTCGGCGAAGCACATCACGGGGCCATCCTTTACCCCGGCGAGCTTCGGCCCTGTTGATACCCCGGCGAGCTTCGGCCCCAGTCCGCGACGACAGCTCGCTGCGCTCGCGGCGCCTGGCTCGCTGCGCTCGCTTCGGCGCGGTCGTCACGGCCATGGGGCCGATCGCCGGGCGCGCGCTGCGCGCGACAAACCGGGTCGCTTCGCTCCCACCGCTCCCACTGCGTCGGCCGTCAGTGAGTGCCTACCTGCCAGTGTGGTGCCAGACCGCACTCTTGGAGCAGACCCGACGCCGGGCGCAGGCCACGGGACGGGAGCGCAGCGACCCGGTCTTTGCGGGCGAAGCCCGCGCGCCTCGCGATCGGCCTCCGGGCCGTGGCGACCGCGCCGAAGCGAGCGCAGCGAGCCAGGCGCCCGCGAGCGCAGCGAGATGTCGCGCACGGACTGCGCGCCGCAGCTCGCGGGGGTAAACAATCAGGGGCAGTCCTCGAGCGTGGCGTCGTCGCGGGCCTCGTCGCCCATCTCCTGGGCCTGGTCGACGTAGGGCAGCACGACGCTGGCGCCGCCGATGTCGCCGATCCCGCCCTGGAGGACGCAGTGGGTGATCAGCGACGGCTTGATCGGCGGCCGCGGCCCGGGCCAGCCGGTAGAGCTCGGACGGCGAGGCGTTGGTGTCCATGTTCTCCATGGCGGACAGCACGCCCTTCTCGATGAAGCCGTGGTGGCTCGCGCGCTCTCGCGGATCTTGGCCTGGATGCCGCTGCAGCACGCGCTGCTGGTTGGCGGAGCGGTCGAAGTCACCGCGGAGCAGGTCGTGGCGGATCCGGGCGAAGAACGAGCGCGTCCCACGGGCCGAGGTGGATCTTGCCGGCCGGGAAGCCGCTCCGGCTTGAGCGTAGTAGTCGCCGAAGGCGATCGGGTTGTCGACCTCGATGCCGCCGATCGTGCCGATCATGGCCCGGAACTTCTCGAAGCGGGTGACGAAGACGTAGTCGGGCTGGATGCCGATCAGGTTGCCGACGGTCTCGCCGAGCAGCTCGGGGCCGCCGTAGTAGAGCGCGGCGTTGATCTTGTCGTGGCCGACGCCGGGGATGTCGACGTAGGAGTCGCGGGGAACGCCGATCGCGGCGGCCGCGCCCGTCTTGGTGTCGATCCCGATCAGCTGCAGGGCGTCGCCACGGACGTGGGTCATGTCCTCGCCGGGGCGGGCGTCGGAGCCGACGGCCAGGATCCACACGACGTCGGGGCTGACGTCGACCGTGCTCGCGTGGTTGAGCTTCACCAGCGCGATGTCGGTCGGCTTGACCGTCGACGACGGCGCGAGGGTGGCGCAGACCGCGAGCGACCACTCCCACCGCGACGAGGCGGACCGCGCGCCAGAGGCGCGGAGCGGGCGGGGCCGGGATGATCACAGCGGCACCGCCTCGTCCACGTCGTAGCCGAAGATCTTCCACTGTGCTTGACCTTGGTCAGGTAGAGGGCGCCGTGCACCCGGAGATGCTGCTCGACGGTCGCCGGTGGTGTCGAAGTCGAGGACGAAGTTGGCGGTCACGCCGCGCGGGCGGCCGTCCGGGGCGAAGACGTCGAGCCGGACCCGGCGGTTGGTCGCCGTGGCGGTGTCGATCCGGTCGGCGAGCGCCGGAGTTGCTGAGGAGGTCGAGGTCGCGCTGCGCGTCGGCGGCGGCTCCCTTGGTGAAGCCGGCGAACGCCGGGCGAGAAGTCGCGAACGCGGGAAGTCACCGAGGAAGGCGCTCGTCGAACCACGGGTCGATCGCCGCCGTGACGTGCTCGATGACCCGGGCCTGGTGGGCGGCGTCGAGCCCGTCGCCGTGCTCGATCGTCGTCACCGTCTTCCACCTCCGGGACGTCGGACGCCGTGGTGCTCGACGGGGACCCCTCGTCGTGCCGTCGCCGATGTCGTCGCCGGAGTCGCAGCCGACCGGCGCCCGCCAGCAGCGAGCAGGGCCGCCCCACTGACCAGCGCGGACCGCGCTCGGAGCCGGGTGACGGACGTCATGGGGACAGCCTCACATGGACGGCGCACCTCGACCCTGCATTTGCTGGCGTGGAGGACTAACGTTGACAGCAGTAAGACCCCTGGCACCCACCACCCACCCGTACGCATGAAAGAGGCGAAGCACGCCGTGCCCGACACAACTCCATCCTCCCCTTCGTCGAGCACGGGTCTCCGGGCTCGTCGGCCACCGTGCCGGAGGAGTTCGGTGCCAACGAGTGGCTCGTGGAGGAGATGTACGACCGGTTCCGGGCCGACCCCTCGAGCGTCGACCAGACGTGGGTGGACTACTTCAAGGCGCACGGCAACGGCGCTCCCCAGGGCGGGTCGTCCAACGGCAGCCCGGCCAGCACCAACGGCACCAGCGACCGAGAGCAAGCCCGAGCCGAGGCAAGGCCGAGCCCAAGCCCGAGCCGAGCGACGTCCGAGGGCCGACTGCGGGCCGCGGCCCGGTCCGCACGTCGACCCGACGCCGACCCCGGCTCCGGTGGCCAAGCCGCGGCCCGAGTCGAAGGCCGCCGAGCCGGCCAAGGGCACCACCAACCCGGTGCCCAAGGAGCAGCCCCCGACCGCCCAGGCCGACGCCAGCGACGAGCCGACCTACACCGTCCTCCGCGGCGCGCCCGCCCGCACGGCGGCCAACATGGACGGCTCGCTCACCGTGCCCGACCGCGACCTCGGTCCGCTCGGTGCCGGTCAAGCTGCTGTGGGACAACCGCACGGTCATCAACAACCACCTCGCCCGGGCGCGCGGCGGCAAGGTGTCGTTCACCCACCTGATCGGCTACGCGCTGGTCAAGGCGCTCCGGGCCACCCCGGAGATGAACGTCGGCTTCGACATCGGTCGACGGCAAGCCCAACCTGATCAAGCCCGCGCACATCAACCTCGGCCTCGCGATCGACCATGAAGAAGCCGGACGGCACCCGCCAGCTGCTCGTGCCGTCGATCAAGGCCGCGGAGAAGATGGACTTCGCGGCGTTCTGGACGGCCTACGAGGACGTCGTCCGCAAGGCCCGCGACAACAAGCTCACCGTCGAGGACTTCCAGGGCACCACGATCTCGCTGACCAACCCCGGCGGCATCGGCACCAGCCACTCGGTGCCCCGTCTGATGAAGGGGCAGGGCGCGATCATCGGCGTCGGCGCGATGGAGTACCCGCCCGAGTGGCAGGGCGCCTCCGAGGACGCCATCGCCCGCAACGCGATCAGCAAGGTCATGACGCTGACCTCGACCTACGACCACCGCGTCATCCAGGGCGCGCAGTCGGGTGAGTTCCTCAAGCGGATCCACCAGCTCCTCCTCGGCCAGGAGGGGTTCTACGACGAGATCTTCCGGTCGCTGCGCATCCCCTACGAGCCGATCCGCTGGAGCAGCGACATCTCGACGTCCCACGACGACGAGATCAGCAAGCAGGCCCGGATCCTCGAGCTGATCCACGCCTACCGCGTGCGCGGCCACATGATGGCCGACACCGACCCGCTGGAGTACCGCCAGCGCAGCCACCCCGACCTCGAGGTCGAGTCGCACGGCCTGACGCATGTGGGACCTCGACCGCGAGTTCGCGACCGGCTCGTTCGGCGGCGAGGGCCGGCGGTTCATGAAGCTGCGCCACATCCTCGGCATCCTGCGCGACTCCTACTGCCGCACCACCGGCATCGAGTACATGCACATCATGGATCCCGAGCAGCGCCGCTGGATCCAGGAGCGCCTCGAGCAGCCGCACACCAAGCCGCCCCGCGAGGAGCAGCTGCGGATCCTGCTCAAGCTCAACCAGGCCGAGGCCTTCGAGACCTTCCTGCAGACCAAGTTCGTCGGCCAGAAGCGGTTCAGCCTCGAGGGCGGCGAGACCACGATCCCGGTGATCGACGAGATCTGCGAGGCGGCGGCCGAGGCCGGCCTCGACGAGGTCGCCATGGCGCATGGCGCACCGCGGCCGGCTCAACGTGCTCGCCAACATCGTCGGCAAGAAGTACTCCCAGATCTTCCGCGAGTTCGAGGGCAACATCGACCCGCGGACGGTCCAGGGCTCCGGCGACGTGAAGTACCACCTCGGCGCCGAGGGCGAGTTCGAGGCCGGCTCCGGCGACACCATCAAGGTCTCGGTGGCCGCGAACCCCTCGCACCTCGAGGCGGTCGACCCGGTGCTCGAGGGCATCGCGCGGGCCAAGCAGGACGTGCTCGACAAGGGCGCGGCCTACCCCGTGCTGCCGCTGCTGGTGCACGGCGACGCGGCGTTCGCCGGCCAGGGCGTGGTCGCCGAGACGCTCAACCTCTCCCAGCTGCGCGGCTACCGCACCGGCGGCACCATCCACGTGGTCGTCAACAACCAGGTCGGGTTCACCACCTCGCCGGGCTCGTCACGCTCCTCGCTCTACTGCACCGACGTCGCCCGGATGGTGCAGGCGCCGATCTTCCACGTGAACGGCGACGACCCCGAGGCCTGCATCCGGGTCGCCCGGCTGGCCTTCGAGTACCGCCAGGCGTTCAACAAGGACGTCGTCATCGACCTGGTCTGCTACCGCCGGCGCGGCCACAACGAGGGCGACGACCCGTCGTACACCCAGCCGCTGATGTATGACCTGATCGAGCAGAAGCGCTCGGTGCGCAAGCTCTACACCGAGTCGCTGATCGGTCGTGGCGACATCACGATCGAGGAGGCCGAGCAGGTCCTGCGCGACTACCAGCAGCAGCTGGAGCGGGTCTTCACCGAGGTGCGCGAGGCGACCAGCCAGCCCTCGGAGTGGACGACGGTCCCCGACTACCCCGACAAGCCGCAGGGCGAGACCGCGACCGCGGTGGTGCCCGAGGTGCTCAAGCGGATCGCGGACGCCTACGTCACGCCGCCGGAGGGCTTCACGGTGCACCCGAAGGTGATGCCACAGCTCCAGCGCCGCGCCACGGCGATCACCGACGGCCCGATCGACTGGGGCACCGGCGAGATCCTGGCCTTCGGCGCGCTGCTGATGGACGGCCGCCCGGTGCGGCTGGCCGGCCAGGACTCCCGCCGCGGCACCTTCGTCTCCCGGTTCGCGACGATCATCGACCGCAACAACGCCGACGAGTGGACGCCGCTGGCCAACCTCACCGAGGACCAGGCCCGCTTCCACGTCTACGACTCGCTGCTCTCGGAGTACGCCGCACTCGGGTTCGAGTACGGCTACTCCGTGGCCCGGCCCGACGCGCTGGTGCTGTGGGAGGCGCAGTTCGGCGACTTCGTCAACGGCGCCCAGACGGTGATCGACGAGTTCATCACCTCCGGCCAGACCAAGTGGCGCCAGGAGTCCGGCGTCGTGCTGCTGCTGCCGCACGGCTACGAGGGCCAGGGCCCCGACCACTCCTCGGCCCGGATCGAGCGGTTCATGACGATGTGCGCCGACGAGGCGTTCGTCGTCGCCCAGCCGTCGACCCCCGCGTCGTACTTCCACCTGCTGCGACGGCACTCGCTCGGCCAGCAGCACCGGCCGCTGATCGTCTTCACGCCCGAAGTCGATGCTCAAGCGCAAGGAGGCGGCCTCGCAGCCCGAGGACTTCGTCAGCGGCACGTTCCGGCCGTTCATCGGCGACGCGACGGCCGACGCCCAGAAGGTCGACACGCTGCTGCTCTGCTCGGGCCGGGTCACCTGGGACCTCATGGTGGAGCGGGCCAAGCTGGAGAACGCCGAGCGGTTCGCCATCGGCCGGGTCGAGCAGCTCTACCCGCGGCCGGTCGACGACATCAAGCACGAGATCGCGCGCTACCCCAACCTCAAGACCGTCCGCTGGGTGCAGGACGAGCCGCTCAACATGGGCCCGTGGCCCAACTACCAGCTCAACGTCTGGCCGCACGTCGACGCCAGGGTCGAGCCGGTCGCCCGCCCGGAGTCCTCCTCCCCCTCGGTCGGCACCGCCAAGCGGCACGCCGAGGAGCAGAAGGACCTGATGGCCCGGGCGTTCGCATAACCGCTCGTTGAGGAGCTCGCGCTGCGAGCCTCCCGGAACCTCGCAAGAAGAGGCTGGAACGCAACCATGTACTTCACCGACCGCGGGATCGAGGAGCTGGCCGCGCGCCGGGGCGAGGAGGAGGTCTCCCTCGCCTGGCTGGCCGACCGGCTCAGCGAGTTCACCGACGTGCACCCGGAGTTCGAGACCGCCGTCGAGCGGCTGGCCACCTGGCTGGCCCGGCTGGACGACCCCGAGGACTGAGCTCGAGCCTCGCCAGGCTCAGTAGTCCTGGGGCTGGGTGAAGAAGCCGTGCGGGTCGTAGGTCGCCCGCACCTGGGCGAGCCGGGCGGCGTTGGCGCCGAAGTAGGCCTGCTCGGTAGTCCTCGATGGTCGGGTCGGCGTAGTTGACGTAGGCGTGGTTGCCCCAGTGCGGCACCATCGCGGCGCGGAAGCCCCGGACGAACCTGTCGGCCTTGCGTCGGCCGTGCCGGGCGGGTACGTCGCGGTGTACTGCACGGTGGCCAGGGCCTCGCGGTGCACGAACGCCGTCGCGGCGGTGGCGACGTCCGCGACCCGGCCGCCGAGGGCGTCGATCGAGATGCCCGCCTCGAGCAGCCCGGGTCCGTCGGCACCCTGGCCGAGCACGGTGGCGATGCCGGGGTCGTCGAGCGGGTCGTAGGCGACGTGCGACGTGGCGCGAGAGGACTCGCGCGTGAGCGCGCCGCCCGGGGCCGGTGGTGCACTGCGCCGACCGGGATGTTGCTGCAGCCGGCGTAGGAGAACATCGCCTGCGCGGTAGCTCCGGGTGGCCCGGCTGTTCACCGACGGCTGCGGCACGTGGGCGAGCAGTCCGGCCAGCTGGCCCTCGAAGGAACCCGAGGCGGGCCGGTCCAGGTCACGGAGACCAGCACGATCGGGCCGGTCGTGTGCTTCGTGCCGCCGAGCACCTTGAGGGTCGACCACAGCCGCGCGTCGGCGGTCGGGCGCCCATGCCTGCCAGGCCGCGAGGACCTCGGGCAGCGCCGACGACCGGCCACTGGAGGAACGCGGTCTGCAGGGTCGGCGCCGCCACGGTCCTCAGCGTGAACGACGTGACCACGCCGAGGTGTCCACCGCCGCCGCCGCGCAGCGCCCAGAACAGGTCCGGGTCGTGCGTGCTGGCTCGACCGTGCGCACCGTCCCGTCGGCGGTGACCACCTGCATCGCGCTTCACCAGAGTCGCAGGTGAGGCCGTAGGCGCGGGTGAGCACGCCGACTCCGCCGCCCAGCGTCAGCCCGGCGATGCCCACGGTCGGGCAGGAGCCGGCCGCGATCGCGCGGCCGCGGGCGCTGACGCGCGTCGTAGACCTGCGCGAGCGCGGCACCGGAGCCGATCGTCGCGTGCGCGCCGGCCAGCCGCACCCGGCTGAGCGGGCGCACGTCGATGACCAGCGCCTTGGGGCGAGCCGCCACCCGACCAGCCCGGGTAGCTGTGACCGCCGGAGCGGATCGCCACCGGCACGTCGTGGTCCTGCGCGAAGTGATCCCGGTGGCGACGTCCTTGGCGGAGCGCACGGACAGGACGGCGAGCGGCCGCTCGCCGTCGTACCGCGGGTTCTGGGTGAGCCGCACCCGGTCGTAGCCGGCGTCGGCGGCAGCGCGAGGCTGCCTCGGACGGTGCGCCGCAACCTGGCCCAGTCGGATGGCTCGGACCGAGGCCGGCCGCGGTCCGGGTCGCGCCGGTGGTCGAGGCGGTGGTCGAGGCGGAGCCGTCCGCAGGCCCGACCGGAGCTCCCTGGTCGTCACCGTGACAGCCGGCGAGAGCGACCAGCGCACCGCCGGCGAGGACGCCGCGACGGCTGAGCGTGGTCATGCCTTCACACTAGCGAGCCGCTGTGACGCGGTGTCCGATTCCCGCCAGAAGTGCGGCACACAGGTGGTCAGACTTGGGGCATGCACCGAGTCGTTCCCCTCAAGGTCCACTACTACGGAACCCCTGTCGTCCTGGTCTCCTCGACCAACCCCGACGGCACCACGAACCTCGCGCCGATGTCCTCGGCGTGGTGGCTGGGGCAGAACGCGATGCTCGGCCTGGGCGCCAGGTCACGCACCACGCAGAACCTCCTGCGCACCCGCGAAGCGGTGCTCAACCTCGCCTCGGCCGACCTGGTCGACCACGTCGACCGGCTGGCCATGCTGACCGGCGAGCCCGAGCTGACGCCACACAAGCGCGAGACCGGCTACCGCTACGAACCCCGCAAGTTCGAGGCCGCCGGGCTGACCCCGGAACCGTCGGACCTGGTGGCCCCGCACCGGGTGGCCGAGTGCCCGATCCAGCTCGAGTGCCGGGTGTCCGGCCACTATCCGATCGCCAACGACTCGGTCACCGCGCAGGCGATCCACGTCGAGGTGCGTCCGCGCGCACGTCTCCGACTCCGTCCGGCTGGCCGGCACCGACTACGTCGACCCGCAGGCGTGGGACCCGCTGATCATGAAGTTCTGCGACTTCTTCGGCGAGGGCCGGCCGCTGATCCCGTCGCGGCTGGCCTCGGGCTGGCAGATGCCCGGTCGTCTCGAGGAGCCGGCCAGCGCGTGACGCGCCGCCAGAACGAGAACAGGTTCTAGGCTGCGGATATGACGACGCAGATCGAGTGGGTCCGGTCGCCGACGGCGGAGGTGTCCTACCCCGCGGCCCCGTGGCAGATGGTCGGGTCGCTGTGGCTGACCCTGTTCCGCGTGCGCGAACCGGTCGACGAGCTCCGCCCCGCCGGGGTGTACGGCGCGGCGTTCGTCTCCTACGAGGAGGGCAGCCCGCTCACCTACAGCGAGCTGCTCGTCGCCCGCCCGATCTCGACCGACGCCCACGGCCGCCGGGTCTCCATCACCGACATCTGGGTGGACTCGCCCGAGTCGGTGGCCGGCGGCCGCGAGCTCTGGGCCATCCCCAAGGGGCTGTGCGACTTCACGCTGGAGACATCGCACACCGGCCCGCTGACCACGACCGAGTGGACCGCCACGGTGGGCCGAACGCCGATCGCGAGCGCGCACTTCCGCGACGTCTCCCGCGCGGCGCTGCGCCTGCCGTTCAAGGGCGGCACCTGGCAGCCCGGCATCGACGACACGGGCGGCGAGGAGCGCACCGCGACCCTGCAGGGCTCGTCGAAGGCGCTGCCGGCGCGGGCGCATTGGGACATCAACCCGGACGGTCCGCTGGGCTGGCTGGCCGGTGCCCGCCAGCTCGCGTCGTTCCGTCAGGCGGCGTTCCGGATGTCGTTCGGCTGACGGTCCCGCTCGCGACCCCGGGGGGTTGCGGCAACCACTAGCGTGAGCGCGTGGTGCACGACGCTGGAGCGGATGCCGGGACGGTCGCCGACTTCCTTGACCGTCTCGCCGCCGGGACGCCGACGCCGGCGGGCGGCTCGGTCGCTGCGTTGTGCGTCGCCCAGGCCGCTGCTCTCGTGGCCATGGTGGCGCGCTACTGCGAGGACCCGGGCCTGGTCGAGCGCGCCGAACGGCTCGTCGTCGAGGCGCGGGAGCTGATGGTGGACGACGAGCGGGCCTTCCGTGCAGTGGCCGAAGCGTGGGCGCTCCCCCGCGGGACGTCGGTCGACGACCAGAAGCGGCGCTCGGCCATCGGCGACGCGCTCCTGACGGCCTCCGAGCCGCAGGCGCAGGTGGTCGAGGCCGCCATCGAGGTGCTGGTCCTGATAACCCTGTTGCGTCCGGCCGCCAAGGGCGGGCTGCTGTCCGACCTGGTCGCGGCGGGTGAGGTCGCCAGGGCCGGCTCCGCCATCGCCAGGATGAACGTGGAGTCCAACGTCGGCACGCTGCCGGACTCCGAGAGCCGGTCGCACCTGCTCCGGCGCATGGGCGTCACCAGAGGGAGGTCCTAGTGCTGTCGGACATCGAGATCGCGAACGCCGCCGAGCTGCAGCCCATCACGCAGCTCGCGCAGGACGAGCTGGGGATCGACCCGGTCCACCTGGTGCCGTACGGCCACCACAAGGCGAAGGTCGACCTCGGCTACCTCCAGTCCCTCGAGGAGCGGCCCCTCGGCAAGCTGATCCTGATGACGGCGATGTCCCCGACACCGGCCGGCGAGGGCAAGACGACGACGACGGTCGGATTGGCGGACGCGCTGCGAGGGCTGGGGCTGCGCAGCATGGCCTGCCTGCGCGAACCGTCGATGGGTCCGGTCTTCGGCATGAAGGGCGGCGCGGCCGGCGGCGGCTGGGCCCAGGTGGTGCCGATGACCGACATCAACCTGCACTTCACCGGTGACTTCGCGGCGATCGCCGCCGCGAACAACCTGCTGGCGGCGCTGGTGGACAACCACATCCACCACGGCAACGCGCTGGGCATCGACGTCCGCTCGGTCGACTGGAGGCGGGTGCTCGACCTCAACGACCGCGCGCTCCGGGACGTCGTGGTCGGGCTCGGAGGCCCCGCCAACGGCTACCCGCGCGAGGACGGCTTCGACATCGTGGTGGCCTCCGAGCTGATGGCGATCTTCTGCCTGACCGAGTCGTGGGCCGACCTGAAGCGCCGCATCGGCGACATCGTGGTAGGTCACACCCGGGACAAGAAGCCGGTGACGGCGCGCGAGCTCGACGCCCACGGCGCCATGGCCGTGCTGCTGAGGGATGCCTTGGCCCCCAACCTGGTGCAGACCCTGGAGCACACGCCGGCCTTCGTGCACGGTGGACCGTTCGCCAACATCGCGCACGGCTGCAGCTCGGTCATTGCCACGCGCGCGGCGCTGCGGCTGGTCGACTACGTCGTCACCGAGGCGGGCTTCGGGGCCGACCTCGGCGCAGAGAAGTTCGTCGACATCAAGTGTCGCAAGTCCGGGCTGCGTCCTGATGCCGCTGTGCTGGTGGCCACGGTCCGGGCGCTCAAGTTCCACGGCGGGGTGGACGTGACCGACGTCGGCCGGGAGGACCTCGGGGCCGTGGAGCGGGGCATGGAGAACCTCGCGCGGCACCTGCGCAACGTCCGCGAGGTCTACGGGATCCCCTGCGTCGTCGCGCTCAACCGGTTCCCGACCGACACGGACGCGGAGGTGGCACGGGTGGTCGAGCTGGTCGACGTGCTCGGCGTGCGGACCCATCCGGCCACTCACTTCGTCGACGGCGGCACCGGCGCGACCGACCTGGCCAAGGGCGTGCTCGACCTGCTGGAGAACGCCGGGCCGTCGACGTTCTCCTTCACCTACCCCGATGAGCTCCCGATCAGGGAGAAGGCCGAGACCCTCGCCCACCGGCTCTACGGGGCCTCCAGCGTGACGTGGGACGGCAAGGCCAAGCGGCGGCTCGACCGCCTCGAAGCCGAGGGCTACGGCGGGTTGCCGATCTGCGTCGCCAAGACGCAGTACTCGTTCTCGACCGACGCCACCCTCCGCGGTGCGCCGACCGGACACAACCTGCACGTGCGCGAGGTCCGGCTCTCGGCGGGCGCGGGATTCGTCGTCCTCGTGTGCGGAGACGTGATGACGATGCCGGGCCTGCCTGCCTCTCCGGCCGCCTCCCGGATCGACCTGCTCGACGACGGGACCATCGTGGGCCTGTCCTGAACCGGGCACCGATGGGCGCCGTCGGTGGCTGCTGACAGACTCGGACGGTGCCGAAGCAGCCGCGGATCGAGCCGGACGGCGCGGTCGTGGCCCGGCTGGGTGCCATCGCGCTCGCGCTTCCCGAAGCCCACGAGCAGGACGCCTGGACCGGCGTCCGCTGGCGCATTCGCGCCAGGACGTTCGCCCACGTGCTGGTCGCCCAGGAGGGCTACACCTCGGCCTATCCGCGACGTCACCGGCATCGACGAGCCCACGACGGTCCTGACCTTCCGCTCGTCCGGCGACGAGCTGCTGGCGCTGGTGCACGCCGGCCCGCCGTTCTACCGACCACCGTGGTCACCGACGGTCGTCGGCATGGTGCTCGACGACGACACCGACTGGAGCGAGGTGGCCGAGCTGGTCACCGAGAGCTACCGGTTCTGCGCGCCCCAGCGGCTGGTGCGCCGACTCGATCAGGTGTGAGGTGCCCGGGGCTCAGTCCTCGAGCTGATCCTCGACAGCGGGGATCGGCACGTCGGCGCCGTCCGCGGACGCCTTGCGGGAGGCGTCCCGGATCTCGAACACCTCGGTCGCGAAGTCGCCGATGGCGGACGCCACGTCCTGCACCGCCTGGACGACGATCGTGGCGACCTGGCCGACGGTGCCGGCCGCCGCATCGATCGTGGTCTGCACGGCGTCCTTCCCGATCTCGGCGTTGGAAAGCTTCTCGCCCCGGCCATCGTGGTCCTCGGTCATGGGCACAGTCTGACCCGGATCGCACGGCCAGCCAACGCGTCCTCGGTCACAGCCCTCACCCGGTTGAGAGAACGTTCGTTCGATATCGAACGAACGTTCTCTCAAGCCACGCGAGGGGTCAGGCCGCGATGGGTCCGGCCACCGCGACCGGACCGGTCGTGCTCGACCTGCGGTTCGGGCAGCGCCATCCGGCAGATCTTCGAGGCCACGCTGAACAGCTGCTTGGAGAGCCGGCCGGTGTTGTACTGCAGGCCGTAGCGCTCGCAGATCTCGCGCACCTCGACGGCGATCTCCGGGTAGCGGCGGGCCGGCAGGTCGGGGAACAGGTGGTGCTCGATCTGGTGCGACAGGTTGCCGGACATCAGGTGGAACAGCTTGCCGCCGGTGATGTTGGCCGAGCCGAGCAGCTGCCGGTAGTACCAGTGGCCGCGGGTCTCGTCCTCGCACTCCTCCTCGGAGAACGTCGCGACGCCGGCCGGGAAGTGGCCGCAGAAGATGATGTTGAACGCCCAGATGTTGCGGACCAGGTTGGCGGTCGCGTTGCCGGCCAGGGTCAGCGGGAACAGCGGCCCGGTCAGCGCCGGGAACAGCAGGTAGTCCTTGAGCGTCTGGTTGCGGATCTTGCGGATCAGGCCGGGGTAGAGCGGCTTGTTGTCCTCGAGCTTGCGCTTGCCGGCGACGATGTTCTCGACCTCGAGGTCGTGCAGCGCCACGCCCCACTCGAAGAAGAGTCATCAGCAGGAGCGCGTAGACCGGGTTGCCGAGGTAGTAGGGCCGCCACGGCTGGTCCTCGTCCATGCGCAGGATGCCGTAGCCGATGTCGCGGTCCTTGCCGAGGATGTTGGTGTAGGTGTGGTGGATGTAGTTGTGGCTGTACTTCCACTGCTCGCCGGGGCACACGGTGTCCCAGTCGTACATCCGCGAGTTCAGGCCGGGGTCGCCCATCCAGTCGTACTGGCCGTGCATGACGTTGTGGCCGATCTCCATGTTGTCGAGGATCTTGGAGATGCTCAGCGACGCGACCGCGAGCGGCCAGGCCGGCGGCAGGTAGAACAGCGCCCGGCCGGCGACCTCGAACTGCTGCGGCGCTTGACGACGCTGCGGATGTAGGCCGCGTCCTCCTCGCCGAGGTCGGCGAGGACGCGCTGGCGGATCGCGTCGAGCTCCTCGCCGAACGTCTCGAGCTGCTCGTCGGTGAGCGGTGGTGTTGTTCTTCATCTTGGTGGTCTTGGTTGCGGTCATCTCGAATCCTTTCGTTGGGATCCTTGTGATCGAGTGGTGGTCGGCTCATGGAAGACTCGGCTCGGCGCTGCTCAGACGGTCCGGGACTGGGCTCAGAGGTCGACGACGCAGTCGCCGACGGGGGCGCTGACGCAGACTCGGATGTCTTCGTCGGTCGAGGGAGGACTCCTCGCCGGTGAGGACGTTGCGGACGATGCCGTCCTTCTTGACGTGCGGTGCAGGAGAAGCAGATGCCCATCCGGCAGCCGAACTCGGGCTTCAGCCCGAGCGCCTCGGCCTGCTCCAGGAGGGTGGCGCCGGAGTTCGGCGCCTCCTGCGCCGGACCTCGCGAACGCGACGTCGCCCTCGGCGGACGGTGCCGGAGGTGCGCGGCGGCTGGAAGTACTCCACGCGCAGCGCCTCGGACCCGTCGTACGCCGCCTGGACGGCCTCGATCAGCGGCGCCGGGCCGCAGGCCCAGGTCGGGACGTCGCGGTAGCCGGGCACCAGCCGCTCGAGGTAGGCCGGCGACAGGTTCGGGTCGCCGAGCTCGGGGTGCAGCAGGTGCAGGTCGATGCCGTGGCCGGAGCGGCGGATCTCGTCGAGCTCGTCGGCGAAGATCTGGTGCTCGGGGCTCTGGGCGTAGTGCACGAAGGTGACCCGGCCGCGGTGGGTGCGGCGCTGCAGCGAGCGCAGCATCGACATCACCGGGGTGATGCCGGAGCCGCCGGAGATGAAGAGCACGTGCTCGGGCACCCGGTCGGGCAGCACGAACTCGCCCTGCGCCTGCGAGAGGTGGACCATCGTGCCGGGCCGGGCGCGCTCGACGAGGTACCTCGAGACGACGCCCTGCGGGGTTGGCGCGCAGGGTGACGGTGAACCGGTCGCCGCGGCGGGAGTCGGGGCTGGAGATCGTGAAGACCCGCGTCGTGCGGCGGGCGCCGTCGACCTCGACGCCGAGCTGGACGTGCTGGCCGGCGCGGTGGCCCTGCCAGGTCGAGGTCGGCTGGAGGGTGATCGTGGCGACCGGCGGGTGGCCCGGGAGGTCGACCTCGCGGTGCACGTCGACGATGCGGGCGCGGACCTCGTGGGCGGCCCACATCGGGTTGACCTGCTCGAGGTAGCGGTCGACGCCGTGCGGCGAGGTGAGCGCGGCGACCGCTCGGGAGCGGAGGATGGTGGTGGTGAGACTCATCGGGGAGCCTCCTTCCGGGGATCGGATTCAGTGAACGTTCGTACACTCAAACGATGACGGCTGGCCGTGGTCACGGTCAAGCACCCGCGCGCGTGAGGGTGCACACACGTCCACCAACTAGGACTGGGTCGCGTGACGGAGACCCGCGGCGAGCGCAAGGAGCGCACCCGCCGCGCGATCCTCGACGCCGCCCTCCACCTGCTGCGAGGACTCCTCCCTGGTCGCGCTCTCGCTGCGCCAGGTGGCCAAGGAGGTCGGCATCGTGCCGACCGCGTTCTACCGGCACTTCGACTCGATCGAGTCGCTCGGCCTCGCGCTGGTCGACGAGTCGTTCGTCTCCCTGCGGGCGATGCTCCGCGACATCCGCCGCGGCGACCCGTCGTACGCAGACATCGTCGACCGGTCGGTGGAGACCCTGTTACGAGCACGTGCAGCAGCAGCGCGCGCACTTCCTCTTCATCGCCCGCGAGCGCGCCGCCGGGCCCCCGGCGGTCCGCGAGGCGATCCGCCACGAGATCGAGCTCTGCGAGCGCGAGCTGGCCACCGACCTGGCCCGGCTGCCCGGCACCGAGTCGTGGACGGCCGAGGACCTGCGCGTGCTCTCCAACCTCATCGTCACCGCCATGGTCGCGACCGCGGAGCAGATCATGGTCGCGGTCGGCCGTCCCGGCGCCGAGAAGCTGATCGTCGAGAATGCCCGGACCCAGCTGCGCATGGTGCTGGTCGGCGCGCTCAACTGGAAGTCACGGACGTGAAACGAGTGCCGCGCGGCTGTTCCCACGCGCCTCACCTGATGACTACTGTGCGGTAGCCCGTTCCGCCCGGGGAGCACGAGGGAGGCGGACGGGTCGACACAGAGCGCGAGGGAGCCCGACATGCCGGACGACATCGACAACGGCTGGGACGACGACGAGGCGGACAGCAGCGTCGACAGCAGCATCACCCGACGGTCCGTGCTCGGCGCCGGCCTCGCCGGTGGACTCGCAGCCGGCAGCCGGCGCGCTCGACCCGGCTTCGGCAGGGCGGGCCGCACCCAGCGAGCGCGGCACGACGCTGGCGCGGACCCTGGTCCAGGGACCCAAGGGCAAGCACGGCTACCAGAAGATCGTGGTCGGCCCCGGCGAGCCCCACCTGGTCCGCGACGAGCTGATGAAGCGCGTCCGGCGGCCCGGACCAGCCCGGCGGCGCGGCATCGTCGCCATGGGCCAGCTCACCGACATGCACCTCATGGACGCCCAGTCGCCGGCCCGGGTGGAGTTCCTCGACCGGCTCGACGACCCCGGCTCGCCGTACGCCGCGGTGCTGCCGTTCCAGGGCGCCTACCGGGCCCAGGACATGCTCACGACCCACGTCGCCGAGGCCACGGTGCGGGCGCTCCGGAGGGTCGGGCGCGGGCCGGTGACCGGGCTGCCACTGTCGTTCACCGTCACGACCGGCGACAACGTCGACAACACCCAGTACAACGAGCTGCGCTGGCAGATCGACCTGCTCGACGGCGAGCGGATCCGTCCCGACTCCGGTGACCTGACCAAGTACGAAGGCGTCGCCGACCAGACGGCCTACGACGTCCACTACTGGCACCCCGACGGACCGCCGCCGGGCCAGCCGGCCGACCTGCGGATCAGCCAGTACGGCTTCCCGAAGGTGCCCGGGCTGCTCGACGCGTGCCGCAAGCCGTTCGGCACCAAGGGGCTCGGGATGCCTTGGCTCTCGGTGTTCGGCAACCACGACGGCCTCGTCCAGGGCAACGTGCCCTCGAGCCCGCTCGTCGCCCAGATCGCGACCGGGTCGACCAAGATCATCGACCTTCCGCCCGGCGTCGACATCGGCCAGCTCGCCGCCCAGCTGGTCACCAACGACCCGCAGGGGCTCGCGACCCTGTTCGGCGGCCCCTCGCGCCAGGTGACCGCCGACCCCAACCGGCGACCGCTGTCCCGGGCCGAGACCATCGCGGAGTACTTCCGCACCACCGGGACGCCCCACGGGCACGGCTACTCCGCCGTGGAACCTCGCCACGACCAACGCCTACTACACCTTCGGCAAGGGGCGGGTGCGGGGCATCGCGCTCGACACGGTCAACCCGTACGGCGGCTCCGAGGGCTCCATCGACCAGGCGCAGCTCGCCTGGCTGGAGTCGCAAGCTGAGGGCGGGCAGCCGGCACCACCTCGACGAGTCGGGACGCGTCGTCCGTGGCGGGAAGCACGACCGGCTGTTCGTGATCTTCTCCCACCACACGATGGGCTCCATGGACAACGACACCGGTCCCGGGCGGGTGCTCGGGCCGCAGATCGTCGAGCTGCTGCTGCGCTTCCCCAACGTCGTGCTGTGGGTCAACGGCCACACCCACCGCAACACGGTGACGCCGTTCGCGCGCTCGAAGCACGCCAAGGTGCCCGGCGGCTTCTGGGAGGTCAACACCGCCGCTCACGTCGACTGGCCGCAGCAGGCCCGCACCGTCGAGATCGTCGACAACCGCAACGGCACCCTGTCGATCTTCGGCACGATCGTCGACCACGTCGCGCCGAGGTCGTACGGCAAGCACCCGAAGTCGGCGCTCGAGCTGGCTTCGCTCTCCCGGGAGCTCGGTGCCAACGACTGGCAGGACGGCAAGTCGCCGGCCGGGCAGGACGGGCGACGCGGACGGCATCGAGGACCGCAACGTCGAGCTCCTGGTGCCGGCACCGTTCCACTTCTGACGGCGACATGGGCCTGGCCGCCGACCTGTCCTACGCGGTCCCCCGCGCCAACTGGTTCCAGCGCGCGATCAAGGCGTTCGCCGCCACCCGACCCGGCGCCTGGCTGTTCTCCCGGGTGCTGCGCCACCTCGACGACCTGGTGCAGAAGCTGACCCGCGGCCGGACCACGGTGCCCGAGCTGCTGGCGGGGCTGCCGGTGCTCGACCTGACCACGACCGGCCGGAAGTCCGGGCAGCCGCGGACCTCGCATCTGATCTCGGTGCCGATCGACGGCACGCTGGCGTTGCTCGGCACCAACTTCGGACAGCCCGCCACCCCGGCCTGGGTGCTCAACCTCGAGGCCGACCCGCGGGCCACGGTCCGCTACAGAGACCGCACCGCCTCCGTGATCGCGCGGCCGGCCTCGGAGGCGGAGTTCGCCCAGGTGCTCGCCAGCTCGGGCCCGGTCTACCCGGGCTACCGGAAGTACCAGCAGCGCATCGAGGGCCGCCGGCGAGCTCCGCATCTTCGTGCTCGAGACTGCCTGATCCAGCCGAGACCCGGGGCACTGACGGTTGCCGCGGGGACAGCCCGCCTGCCGACCGACTTTCGCCTCTGCCGGGATCGGGACTGAGCTCCTACCGTCGAGGGATGAGCTGCACCAGGAAGCTCGCTGCGCTCGTCGCGTCCGTCGCCCTGCTCGCTGCCGGCTCGGGCGCCGCTCAGGGCACCGGTCGAGCCGCCCCCACCGGCCTCCGGTCGGTCGTGCATGCCGTCGTCCTGCACGACGGACCGGGTGACGTCTGGACCTTCTCCGACTCCACTTCTGGCTATGAGCTCGCCGTGCAGCCGGCGGCTGACGTGCTGCGAGCCCGCGTCACGCACGGGTCCTACGCCGTCAGCGTCCGCCTCGTCTTCGGCGACCTCCAGCGGGGGAGGCTCCAGTGGTTCTACTGCGACATCCACACCCCGGGCGTCACCTCGTGGTTCATCCTCGAGGTGAGGAAGGGCCAGGGAACGGTCTTCCAGGATGTCGAAGGCGAGTGGCTGCGCGTGCCCGGGGTCACCCACCACGTCGACTACGCCACCGACGTGGTGACGCTGCGGTTCCCGCGGGCCATGGTCGGTGACCCGCCGTGGGTGCGGGTCCGGCTGCACAACGTGCTCCGTCTCCCTGACGCCACGTTCTTCACCGACAACCCCACGACGGACGGACCGACCACGGAGTTCACCCCACGCGTGCTGAAGCGCTGAGCCTCGTCAACGAGGGCCGGATCGTCAGGTCGCTGACCGTCGCGTCGTCGGGCAGGTCGAGCACGTGCAGGATGGCGTCGACCACGGTGCCCGGGTCGATCCAGTCGGACAGCGTCGTACTCCTTGCCCTCCTGCCGGTGCACCTTCTGCTGCATCGGGCGTCGCCGTGCGGCCCGGGTAGACCGTGGTGACACGGACGCCCCTCTCACGTGCCGGCCCTGCTCCTCGGCGCGCAGCGAGTCGGCGAGGGCGCGCAGGCCGAACTTCGAGGCGGCGTACGCCGACCAGCCGGGATGCGCGACCAGGCCGGCGCCGGAGTTGACGAAGACGAACGTGCCGCGGGCCGCGCGGACCGCGGGCAGGCAGACCCGGCTGAGCACCGCGGGGGCGACCAGGTTGACCGCCAGCTGCGACTGCCAGGCCTCGGTGGTCAGCTCGCCGAGCGGACCGAGGTCGACGACCCCAGCGGCGTGCACGACCGAGTCGAGCGGTCCGGGAGCTGGTCGGCGACCGCCTCGACCGCGGACGCATCGGCGAGGTCGGCGACCAGGACGGTGGCGTCGGGCAGGTCGGCACGCAGGTCGTGCGCCCGCTCGGTCGAGCGGGCCAGGAGCACGAGCGAGTCGCCGCGCTCGAGCAGCCGCTCGGCGAGCACCGCGCCGATGCCGGAGCCGGCACCGGTGAGCAGATGGGTGCCGGGTCATCGGGTGAACACCACCTTGCCGAAGACGTCGCCCTCGGCCATCACGGCGAAGCCGTCGCGCGCCCGGTCCATCGGCAGCTCGCGGTCGATGAGCGGCCGGACGCCGGTCGAGTCGAGCATGGTGACCAGCGCGGCCAGCTCGTCGCGGGTGCCCATGGTCGAGCCGATCACCGACAGCTGGAGGAAGAAGATCCGGGTCAGCTCCGCGTCGTCGAGGTTCGGCCCCGAGGTGGTGCCGGAGGTGATGATCCGGCCACCGGGGCGCAGGGAACGGATCGAGTGCGACCAGGTCGCCTTCCCCACGGTCTCGATGACGGCGTCGGCCTTCTCCGGCAGGCGGGCACCGGACTCGAACGCCTCGTGCGCCCCGATCTCGAGCGCCCTCGCGCGCTTGGCCTCGTCGCGGCTGGTCACGAGCACGCGCAGCCCCGCCGCCCGGCCGAGCACGATCGCCGCGGTGGCGACCCCGCCGCCCGCGCCCTGCACGAGGACGGTCTCGCCAGGCCGGAGCTCGCCGCGGCTGAAGAGCATCCGGTAGGCGGTCAGCCACGCGGTCGGCAGGCAGGCAGCCTCGGCGAAGGACAGTGACGCCGGCTTGGGCACCACGTTGCGGCGCGGCACCGCCACGCGCTCGGCCATCGCGCCCTGGTGCCGCTCGGACAGCAGCGACCGCTTCGGGTCGAAGGTCTCGTCACCCTCCCAGCCGGGGCTGCTGATCACGCCGTGCACGACGACCTCGTTGCCGTCCTCGTCGAGGCCGGCCGCGTCGGTGCCGAGGATCATCGGCAGCTGCTCCTCCCTGAGCCCCACCCCCCGCAGCGAGAAGAGGTCGTGGTGGTTGAGCGACGCGGCCTTCACCTCGATGGTGGTCCAGCCGTCCGGCACGTCGGGCTCGGGTCGTTCGCCGACCACCAAGCCGGACAGCGGGTCGTCGGAGCTGAAGGACTCGGCGTAGACGGCAAACATGTCGCCCACGCTAGCCATGGGCAGAGAGACTCCCCGCATGAGCCTCGTGACGCCGTACAACCCGGACACCCTGTTCCCGCCGTACGCCGGCTACGCCCACGCGGTCGAGGTGCCGCCCGGGGCGCGGACCCTCTACGTCAGCGGCCTCAACGGCTTCGAGCCGGACGGCCACACCATGCCGCCCGACTTCGAGGGCCAGGCCCGACTGGTCTGGCGACACCTCGGCGCGGCTCTCGACGCCGCCGGGATGACCTACGCCGACCTGGTGCTGCTGCGCTTCTACCTCGCCTCGGCCGATGACGACCCAACCAACGTCGCGCTGATCCGCGAGCACCTGGGCGACCACGTCGCCTGCCGGACCGTTGTGGTCCAGCAGCTGCTGGAGCCCGAGTGGCGGGTCGAGGTCGAGGCCGTCGCAGCCCGGGTGGGCTGAGTGGCACAGCCGGTCCTCCACACCGACCGCCTGGTCCTCGAACCCCTCGCCGACGAGCACCTGGACCTCGAGATCGAGCTCGACTCCGACGCCGAGGTGCTGCGCTACCTGTTCCCTCGCGCCCACACCCCCGACGAGACGCGCGCCAAGCACGCCGAGCGTCTGGCGCGCGGTCGGCAGGTCGACGGTCTGGGCATGTGGATGGGGTTCGTCGACGACGGTGGGTCACGCGACGCGGCGTCGTTCGTCGGGCTCTACATGCTCACCCCGCCCCACGGTCCGAGCCAGCCGAGGGTGCCCGACCTGGCGGACCTCGGCTACCGCATCCGCCGCGACCGCTGGCGCCAGGGCTTCGCCCGCGAGGGTGCTCTCGAGCTGCTCCGGCACGGCTTCGAGACGGTCGGCCTCGACCGGGTGATCGCGCAGACCATGGCCGTGAACGCCGGCTCGCGCGCCGTGATGGCGTCCCTCGGCATGACCTACGTCCGCAGCTACCACGAGGAGTTCGACGATCCCGTGCCTGGCACCGACCAGGGCGAGGTGGAGTACGCCATCACCCGCGTCGAGTGGCTCGGCTAGCCGCGACGCGCCTGCCCGACGCTCGCCAGTCTCTAGTGCCCCGCACACGAAGTTCGCTGCATAACTCGCACCCCCAGCACGCACCTCACTTCGTCGGCGACGCTGGAAAGACGCCCAGTCTGCCGGCGCGCCGCCGTCTCGCGATGCACGCACTGGGAGCACGACTTATATTGCGAACTCCGCGCGCGGGACACTAGGAGGACCATGTTGGCTGCCTGGATACCCCGGCGAGCTTCGGCCCGAGGCCACGCCAACGCTCGCTGGCGCTCGCAGGCGCCTGGCTCGGTGGCGCTCGCTACGGCGCAGCCGGCGTGCCCATCGGGCCGATCGCCGGGCGCCTCGCTGCGCTCGGAAAGACCGGGTCGCTGCGCTCCCATCCACTGGCCCGATGACCGACCTCAGTTGGGAGCGCTACGTCACCCGCTCACCAGCCACGTGACGGGAGCGCAGCGACCCGGCTTTGTCGCGCGCAGCGCGCGCCCGGCGATCGGCTCCGTGGCCGTGACGACCGCGCCGAAGCGAGTGCAGCGAGCCAGGCGCCTGCGAGCGGAGCGAGCGTCGTCGCGGACTGGGGCCGAAGCTCGCCGGGGTATCAAGCCAGCCAGCAGTCAGCTGTCCGTGGCCGGCCAGCTGACAGCTGTGTCAAGGCTCGGGGTATCAGGCTCGCGCCACGCCGTCGCGCCGTGCGGCCTCGGCCACGGCGGCCGACACCGCCGGGCCGACCCGGGGGTCGAACGGCGAGGGGACGATGTGGTCCTCGGCGAGGTCGTCACCGACCAGCCCGGCCAGCGCGAGCGCGGCGGCGAGCTTCATGCCCTCGGTGATCGCCGTGGCGTGGACGTCGAACGCGCCCCGGAAGATGCCGGGGAAGGCGAGCACGTTGTTGATCTGGTTGGGGAAGTCGGAGCGGCCGGTCGCGACGATCCGCGCGTACTTGTGCGCGACGTCGGGGTGCACCTCGGGGTCGGGGTTCGCCAGCCCGAAGATGATCGACTCCGGCGCCATCGGGCGACGTGCTCCTCGGGCACGGTGCCGCCGGAGACACCGATGTAGACGTCGGCGCCCACCAGCACGTCGGCGAGGGTGCCGCTGCGGCCGGTCTGGTCGGCGGTCATGGCGGCGAGCGCCCGCTTCACCGGGGTGAGGTCGCCGCGCGAGCTGTGCAGCACGCCCTTGCGGTCGGTCACCGCGAGGTCCTTGATGCCGGCCTCGAGCAGGATCCTGGCCACCGCGACGCCAGCGGCGCCGGCGCCGGAGATCACCACCCGGGTCGAGCCTCGCGGTCGCGGCCGGTGAGCCTGAGCGCGTTGGTGAGCGCGGCCAGCGCCACGACCGCGGTGCCGTGCTGGTCGTCGTGGAAGACCGGGATGTCGAGCCGCTCCTTGAGCCGGTCCTCGATCTCGAAGCAGCGGGGCGCGGAGATGTCCTCGAGGTTGATGCCGCCGAACGACGGCGCCAGCCGCACGACCGTCTCGATGATCTCCTCGACGTCGGTGGTGTCGAGGCAGATCGGGACGGCGTCCACGCCGCCGAAGGCCTTGAACAGGACCGCCTTGCCCTCCATCACCGGCATCGCCGCCGCGGGGCCGATGTCGCCCAGCCCCAGCACCGCCGTGCCGTCGGTGACGACCGCGACCACGTTGGGCACCCACGTGTAGTGACGGGTCAGGGACGGGTCCTCGGCGATCGCCTCGCAGACGCGGGCGACGCCGGGTGTGTAGGCCATCGACAGGTCGTCGCGGCTGCCCAGGCCGACCGTGGAACGTACCTCCATCTTGCCGCCCACGTGCAGGTCGAAGACCGGGTCGCCAGCGAGGGGATGGCTGGTGTGGGGTGGGGTCAGGCACCGCTCGAGTCTGGCACAGCGCTTCGGCGCCAGCAGCGGCCAGATCCGCCGGATGGCCACGGCCACGACGTCGTGCGTCGCCGACCGCGCCGTAACTGCCGGGAGTCCGAGCCCTCCTCCGGCGTTGTCGCTGAGCAGCCACCAGCCCGGCTCGCCGAGCTCGGTCGTACGCCGCTCGGCAGCCCGCTTGATCGCCAGCACACCACCGGGCAGGCGAGCGACCACGACGTCCCCGGGGCGAGGGGTCCGCCGGTAGCCGAGCAGCACCGGTCACCCGGCACCAGGGTCGGCCGCATCGAGTCGTTGACCACCCTCGCGAGACCCCACCGGGGTGTCGCGTTCCGGTCGCCGGGTACCGCTCCATGGCTGCCGGACACGCGAGTAGTGTCGCAAGCCGGTAGGACACTGACGTAGGACACACCCCGAGAGACCACCGGAAGGACTGGCATGTTCCGATCCCTGTTCGCGCCCACGATCGAGGTCTCGGCCCACTGCGACCTGCCGTGCGGCGTCTACGACCCCGCCCAGGCCCGCATCGAGGCCGAGTCGATCGCCGCGATCATCAAGAAGGTCGCCGACAACGACGACCCCGACTTCCGCACCCGGGCACTGATCATCAAGGAGCAGCGCTCCGAGCTGGTCAAGCACCACCTGTGGGTGCTGTGGACCGACTACTTCAAGCCCCCGCACTTCGAGAAGTACCCCGAGCTGCACACGCTGGTCAACGAGGCCACCAAGCTCGCCGGCGCCAGCGGCACCAAGGGCGCGCTCGACGCCGACGTGGCCCAGCAGCTGCTCGACAAGATCGCCGAGATCGACCGGATCTTCAAGGAGACGAAGCAGGGCTGAACAGCTCCTCGCTCCACCACTCGTCTCCGCACCGGGCCCGGCCGCAACGGCCGGGCCCGGTGCGCGTTTCGGAGCCGGCTGGACGGGCAGACCGTCGTACAGGCGACCCTGACCTGGCTCGCAAGGTGGTCCTGACTCGACGTACAGGCCGTCTTGACCAGACGTGCGCTTCCCTCCACCCCCAGGGGTGAAAGTCACACCTTCACGAATTTCAGCGAGTTTCGAGGTTTCTGGCCACTCCTGCCCGGGGTAGGGCCTTTGGCATGACGATCTCGACGCTTGACGAGGCTCCGTCACGAGCAGTGCGACGCGAGGAGACCGCACGACTCCTCTCGGAGGCCTCGCACACTCACCGGGCAAGAAGCGAGACCAGGTCATCGACCAGGTCATCGTCCTCAACATCGGGGTGGCGCACGCGATCGCGCACCGCTACCGCAACCGCTCGGTTCCGGTGGAGGACCTCGAGCAGGTCGCGTGCATGGCGCTGGTCCGGGCGGCGCAGAAGTTCGACGTCGACCAGAACCGCGACTTCCTCACCTATGCGGTCCCGACGATCTCGGGCGAGATCAAGCGCCACTTCCGCGACCAGGGGTGGACCATCCGGCCGCCGCGCCGGGTCCAGGAGATCCAGTCCAAGGTGATCCACGCCTACCACCACGGCGAGGAGCACGGCGCTCCTCCGTCAGCGGCGCGCATCGCCGAGCAGCTCGACCTCCCGGTCGCGGACGTCTCCGAGGCGCTCCAGGCCGAGGGCTGCTTCCGGCCCGGTCTCGCTCGACGTCCCGGTCACCGAGGACGGCCGACCGGCGATCGACCAGCTCACCGAGGAGGAGAACGGCGACGAGCGCGCGCTCGAGGCACGGCTCATGCTCGGGCCGGCGATGCGACACCTCAGCGACCGCGACCGCAGGATCCTCCACATGCGCTTCGTGGAGGACCGCACCCAGCAGGAGATCGGCGACGAGCTCGGCGTGACCCAGATGCAGGCCTCCCGGCTGCTCAAGCGGATCCTCGACCAGCTGCGCGCCGGAGCTCGGAGCGAGATGCCGTCCCGGCCTGACGCATACGCCGCGCGCCACCGCGGGCACCGTGCACTGGCTGAGACAACTGGGGCAGTTGACACGGGAAGAAGTGGTTGCGGTGGCGCACCGACGGGAGCTCGGAGACCTGATCGACGAGCTCGGGGTCAGGCAACAGATCGATCCTGACGAGAGCGTCTGCGGCGCAGTCGTGCTGCTGACCGTCGAGGAGCCGGACGGGCACCTGTCCCTGCGCTGCGCCTGGTCGGAGGGGATGACCTGGATCGAGCGGATCGGGCTGCTCCGGGCCGCCGAGCGGGCCGAGCTGCCCGGCCGACGGCGCCCACGACTGGCGCGTCTGACGCCGCATGCCGGAGCGCGGAGCGTCACTCGAGTTTCGGCGACGCCGGCGGCGCGGGTAACGACGTTGGGCTGAGACGGACGGTCTACGCTCCCACCACGACCCCATTCGAAGGACTGACCTGCATGTCCCCGACCGGACCCGGTGACCAGTCACGCGCCGACGTCGAGCTGCGCCTGCCCGCCGACAGCGCCTACGTGTCGGTGCTGCGCACGACCTCGGCCGGGCTCGCGGCCCGCCTCGACTTCACCCTCGACGACATCGAGGACCTGCGGATGGCCGTCGGCGAGGCCAGCGCGCTGGTGCTGCCCGAGGCCGAGCCCGGCTCGGACCTGGTGTGCGAGTTCTTCATGCGCCCCGGCGAGCTGACCATCCAGGTCGGCGTCGCCTCGCCCGAACCCGACGCCCGCCCGACGAGGACAGCTTCGCCTGGCAGGTGCTCACCACGCTCGCGACCAAGGCGTCGGCGTCCACCGACGACCGTCGGTTGACGATCACGCTGTCGATGCGTTCGGCCCTCCAGGAGCCCGACTCCTGACATGACTGGTTGACATGACTGGCGACCCGACGAATGGACGAAGACTCGGAAGCGTCCGGCGGGGTTGAGGCCACCCGGCGGACGAAGTGCCGAGCTGTTCGCGCAGCTGCGCGACGAATCCGCGCCCGAGCCGACCCGCGACGAGGCCCGGGAGGGGCTGGTGCACCTGCACCTGCCGCTCGTGGAGCACTGCGCGCGGCGGTTCCGCAACCGCGGCGAGCCGTTCGAGGACCTGGTCCAGGTCGGCACCATCGGGCTGCTCAAGTCGATCGACCGGTTCGACCTCGACCGCGGGGTCGAGTTCTCGACGTACGCCACCCCGACGATCATCGGCGAGATCAAGCGCTACTTCCGCGACAAGGGCTGGGCGATCCGGGTCCCGCGGCGGCTCCAGGAGCTGCGGATGCAGATCGGCGCGGCCAGCGCCGAGCTGACCCAGAGCCTGGGTCGCTCCCCGACCGCGCGCGAGCTCGCCGAGCGGATCGGCTGCTCGGTCGAGGACATCCTCGAGGGGATCGAGTCGAGCAACGCCTACTCGACGCTGTCCCTGGACGCCGCCGACGGCGACGAGGACGGCGCCGGCACGATGCTCGACGCCATCGGCGTCGACGACGAGAACCTCGAGCACGTCGAGATCCGGGAGTCGATCAAGCCGCTGCTCGACCGACTCGAGGTCGCGGGAGAAGCGGATCCTGCTGCTGCGCTTCTTCAAGAACATGACCCAGTCGCAGATCGCCGAGGAGATCGGCGTCTCCCAGATGCACGTCTCCCGGCTGCTCTCGCGCACCCTCGAGCAGCTGCGCACCTCGCTGAGCAGAGCGGCGACGCCGACCGGCCAGGGTCCGACAGCTCGGACGTTTAGCCTTGGACGTCCAGACGGTCATCGCCTGGACTATCCTCGTCGGCGGCCAGCGCCCGGGTCGAGGCGGGGTGGAGCACGCCGACCAGGGCGGCCACTGAGACCAGCAGGATCACGCACGGCGCACGGCGGTGGTCTCGCCGCCCCAGAAGCTGAACGAGAGCAGCACGCCGATCAGCTCGACGGCCACGACCGGCCCGCGCGCCCACGACTGCACGCGCGAGCAGCCCCCGGGCGCAGAACAGCAGCCCGCCGCCGAGGACGAGGAAGAACAGCGCGGTGGTGATCCCCAGGGCGACCCGCCCGGCGTCCAGGGCGACCACCTCCAGCACCGCCAGGACGCAGCAGGAACAGCCCCTCCAGCCCCACCAGCACCGCGGCCCCCACCAGAGTGCGGGGCCGGGGCGGGCCGGACGTCCTCGGTCACCGTCGGAGCCTACGGTCCAGCGCGAGAGCGTGCGAGAGGCCATCCGCATCGAGTCGTCGTGGCGGGCGCCTGTGATCCACGAGACCTGGCATGCCCCTTGTGTAACGGTCCAATTCTCGGCACGCTGGAGGCACACGGCGGGACTTGCGTCCTGCCGTGCCCGCTGTGTGCCCACCGCGGCAGCCCCCACCCCAGCAGACAGACCACCACTCGGGCCGCCCGAATGTGTCCAGAAAGAAGGAAACCCCAGCCATGGATTGGCGCCACCGTTCCGCGTGCCTCGACGAGGACCCGGAGCTGTTCTTCCCGATCGGCAACACCGGTCCGGCCATCCTCCAGATCGAGGAGGCCAAGCAGGTGTGCCGTCGCTGCGAGGTGCGCGAACAGTGTCTGCAGTGGGCCCTCGAGGCGGGACAGGACCACGGCGTCTGGGGTGGCCTGAGCGAGGACGAGCGGCGGGCGCTGAAGCGTCGCAACGCGCGCGCCCGCGTCAGAACTGCCTAAATACCCCCGCGAGCTTCGGCCCGGGCCCACGACGGACAGCTCGCTCCGCTTCGCGGGCTTCGCCGTCCATCGTCGGCACCGGGACCGATCGCGAGGCGCGCGCTTCGCGCGAAAGACCAGGTCGCTTCGCTCCCCCGCTCCCATTGCTTTGAAAACCGGAGCGGGACACCGCCTTAGCCTGGATCCGTGGATGGGCGGCGTACCGAGCGGCACCAGAGGGGTGTGACTGGCAAGGCGCCGGCGCGCCGTCAGACTGGGCGTCTTTCCAGCGTCGGCAACGCCGCCAGCGCGCCCCTGTGGTGGCGCGTAGCAGGCGGCCAGCCACGGATCCAGGCTTCGAGGCCGCGGGGTTCGAGACCTGGCTGGTCAGCGCCAAGGACGTTAAGCACCTGCCCGGTATGCCCCAAGACTGACCGGCTGGACGCGGTATGGTTGTGCAAGGTCGCCGAACGACAGATGCTGCGGCCCAGCTTCGTGACACCGCCACCGATCCGGCTGCTGCGGGACCTGACCCGCTACCGAGTCCGACTGGTCGAGGTGCGGACCGCGGAGAAGCAGCGGGTGGAGAAGCTGCTCGAGGACGCCCAGATCAAGCTAAGCGTCGGTCGCCTCCGAGCATCTTCGGGGTCTCTGGTCGGGACATGATGGCAGCGTTGATCGCCGGGGAGCGTGACCCGAAGAAGCTGGCGCAGTTGGCCCGGGGCAGGATGCGCGGCAAGATGACCGACCTGGAGGAGGCGTTCGTCGGCCGGTTCAGCGACCACCACGCGTTCCTGCTGACCAAGATGCTGGCCCGTATCGACGCAGCTCAGCGCCGACATCGCCGACGTCGACGCACCGGATCGAGGACCAGATCGCCCCTTTCGCCGAAGCGGTGGAACGCCTCGATGAGATCCCCGGGATCGGCGTCACCGCCGCACGGGCGATCATCGCCGAGATCGGCATCGACATGACCCGCTTCCCGACCGCCGGCCCACCTGTGCTCGTGGGCCAGGTTCGCCCCGGAGTGAAGGAGTCCGCCGGCCGGAAGAAGGGCAACGGCGCGACCGGACACGGCAACGGATACCTGGCCCGCCGTGCTCGGCGAAGCCGCGGTCGCAGCCGCGAGACACCAACACCTTCCTCGGCGAGCGCTACCGACGCATCGCTCGACGACGCGGCGAAGAAGAAGGCCATCGTCGCGGTCGGCCGATCAATACTGGTCATCATCTGGCACCTGCTCATCCGACACCGAGGCCCGCTTCCACGACCTCGGCGCAGACTACTACGACAACCGCATCAACACCAGCACGCAAGAAGCGCAACCACATCCGCCAACTCGAAGCCCTCGGCTACAAAGTCACCCTCGAACCCGCGCCTGAGCCCGGCCTCAAACCGACCGCTTCCCGGCTTCGCCGGGAGCCTGCGGCGTGCCACTCACCTTCATTTCGGATAGCCAAGGGGAATGCTGATCTCGGCCCTGGTGCCGCGTCCCGAGGGTGCCGGTCCGAGGGTGAGGCGGCCACCGAGCTCCGACTCGACCAGCGTGCCCACGATCGAGAGCCCGAGCGTGCTCGACCCGGCCGCGTCGAACCCGGCCGGCAGCCCCTGCCCGTCGTCGTCGACGGTGAAGGCGAGCCGGTCCTCGGCGCGCGGCGGCGGTCACGACGATGGTGCCCGCCGACGCCGTCGGCGCCCGGGTAGCCGTGCTCGACGGCGTTCTGCAGCAGCTCGGTCAGCACCATCGCGACCGTGGTCGCGGTCTCGGAGGGGAGCACCCCGAACGACCCCTCCCGGCGCACCCGCAGCCGGCCGCCGAGTCGAGCCCATGTCGGCGACCATCGCGCCGAGCCGGTCGGCGACGTCGTCGAAGACCACGCTCTCCTCGACCGCCTGGCTCAGCGTCTCGTGCACGATCGCGATCGAGCCGACCCGGCGGACCGCCTCCTCGAGCGCGGCCTTGGCGTCCGGGCTGTCCATCCGGCGGGCCTGCAGCCGCAGCAGCGCGGCGACGGTCTGCAGGTTGTTCTTCACCCGGTGGTGGATCTCGCGGATGGTGGCGTCCTTGGTCACCAGCTCGCGGTCGCGGCGGCGCAGGTCGGTGACGTCGCGCACCAGCACCAGCGCGCCGATCAGCCGGCCGTGCGGCCGCAGCGGGATGGCCCGGACGATCAGGGAGACCGACTCGGTGCCGATCTCGGCGTCCCGGTTGGCCCGGCCGCCGAGCACCGCGCTGAGCGTCTCCTCGTCGGGGCGCAGCCGCGGCGGCACCAGCTCGCGGGTCACCTCGCTGAGCCGGAGCCCGTCGAGGTCGCCGGAGTGGCCGAGCCGGCGGTAGACCGAGAGCGCGTTGGGGCTGGCGTAGACGACCCGGCCCTGCTCGTCGACGCGCAGGAAGCCGTCGCCGACCCGCGGGGTGTCCGCGTGGTCGCTGCGCTGTCCCGGGCACCGGGAAGTGGCCGCCGGCGATCATCTGGGTCAGGTCGGCGGCGGTCTGCAGGTAGGACAGCTCGAGCCGGCTCGGGGTGCGAACGCCGAGCAGGTTGGTGTTGCGGCCGACGACGGCGATGACCCGCTGGCCGCGGCGGACCGGGATGGTCTCGGCCCGGACCGGGCACGTCGTCGCGCCACTCGGGGTCGCCCTCGCGAACCAGCCGCCCCTCGGCGTACGCGATGTCGAGGTGCGGCCGTCGGCCGGCCGGGACGAAGGTGCCGACGATGTCGTCGACGTACGCCGTGGGGCCGGTGGTGGGCCGCATCTGCCCGCCGGCCCAGAAGCCGGTGCCGTCGCGGTCCGGCAGCCACAGGATCAGGTCGGCGAAGCTCAGGTCGGCGATGATCTGCCAGTCCGCCTGCAGCAGCTGGAGCCACGCGACGTCGTCGCGTCGAGGTCCGTGTGGGCACGGACGAGCTCGATCAGTGACGCCACGCAGGTCAGCGTAGGGGTCGCGGCGATGGCCCTTACTGCTTGCTGGGTTGCAATGCACGTTTTGGCCGACAAGACAAGACTGCCCTCGCGGCCGCAGTGACCGGCATGCTTTGGCAGGATGGGAGCCATGCCGGGGCAGTACTGGAAGCAGGTCGCAGCTTCCGGACTGGCCGTTCCTCAGGACCGCCCGCTCGACGACCTCACCGCCGAGCTCACCCGGATGCTCGGCGACACCGACCCCGAGGCCCGCGACGGCACGGCCTACCCCACGCTCGCGACCTGGGTGGCCCGCGGGGTCTACGACGACCTGCTCTCCGGGCTGGGCGACGGGATGGCCGCCGGCCTGGGCGTCGGGCTGGGCGAGCGGGACACCGACACGGTGTTCCGCCGCAGCTTCTCGGCGCTGATCCTCGGCTGAGTGCATCGCCCGCGACAACCAGCGACCGCTGGTGCCGGGCAACAAGGTGCTCGAGTGGGGCGACCGGCTCGCGACCTGGCTGCTGCGCGAGCGCGACCTGCGCGGCTTCGTGCCCGGCAAGGGCTGGGCGCACGCCGTGGCGCACGGCGCCGACGCGCTCGCGCACCCTGGCGCAGTCGCCGCACGTCGCCACCAACGAGCTCACCGTGGTGCTCGACGTCATCGCCGACCGGGTGCTGCTCCCCGTCGACCGGCTGTTCACCAACGGCGAGCCGGACCGGCTGGCCGCGCGCCACCATGGCGGTGCTGCGCCGCAACATCGTCTCGCTCCGGGTCATCGAGCCGTGGATCGCGCGGCTGGCGGCCACCGCCGGCGCCCGGGCGTCGTACGACGACCGCGACCCGCACCTCAAGGGCGGCAACGCCGAGGCGTTCCTGCGCGCGCTCTACCTCCAGCTCGCGCTCGGCCCGAAGCCGCCGGAGGTCCGTCCTGACCTGCTGCTGGTCCTCGTGGACGCGCTCCGCGCCACCAACCCGGCCTACCTCCAGGCCGCGCGGCCCAGCTGACCGCGGCCCTGCAAGAGTGAGCCCATGACCGAGACCATCGAGGGCCACAGCGGCCAGCTCGCCGTGGCCGTCGCGCGGGCGCACGGCGTCGAGACCATGTTCACGCTCTCGGGAGCGCACGTCTTCCCGATGTACGACGGCGCGGTGAAGGCCGACCCGCCGATGCGGCTCCTCGACGTACGCCACGAGCAGACCGCGGCGTTCGCGGCCGAGGCCACCGGCAAGCTGACCCGGGTGCCCGGGCTCGCGGTGCTGACCGCCGGGCCCGGGGTCACCAACGGCGTCAGCGCGATCGCGCAGGCGCAGTTCGCCGGGTCGCCGATGGTCGTGGTCGGCGGCCGGGCCCCGCAGAACCGCTGGGGCAGCGGCAGCCTCCAGGAGCTCGACCAGCCGCCGATCGTCGAGTCGGTCTCCAAGCTGGCGCGCACCATCCCGACCGCCGGCGACATCCTGGCCGGCATGGACGAGGCGTTCCTCGCCGCGCGCAGCTCGCACCGCGGGCCGGCCTTCGTCGACGTGCCGATGGACGAGTTCTTCAACTCACGCCTCCGGGTCCCGGCCCCGCAGCCCCCGGAGCGGCGGCGGATCGAGCCGGACGGCGACGCGCTTGACCAGGATCGCCGGGCTGCTGGCCGAGGCCCGGCAGCCGGTGCTGATCCTCGGCACCGACGTGTGGGCCGACGGCGCCGAGGAGGCCGCCCTGCGGTTCGTGCAGGACCTCGGGCATCCCGACGCTGACCAACGGGATGGGCCGCGGCGTCGTGCCCGGCGGCCACGAGCTGCTGGTGACCAAGGCCCGCAGCGTCGCGCTGGGCGGCGCCGACCTGGTGGTGGTGGTCGGGACGCCGCTCGACTTCCGGCTGGGCTACGGCGTCTTCGGCGGCAAGGCCAAGCGCCACGGGAGGCTCCGCCCCATGCCCGGGTCGTGCACGTCGCGGACTCGCCCGGCCAGGTCGCGACCCACGCCGAGCTCGCCGCCTCGGTGTCGGGCGACCTGACCGCGGTCTTCGACGGGCTGCAGGCGGCGATCGAGCGCGGCCCGAAGCCGGACTGGTCGTCGTGGCGCGCCACGCTCGCCGACACCGTCGCCGCGGCCGCCGCCCGCGACGCCGAGCTGCTCGGCGCCGAGGCCGACCCGATCCACCCGGCGCGGATCTACGGCGAGCTGGTGCCCCGGCTGGCCGACGACGCCGTGGTGATCGGCGACGGTGGCGACTTCGTCAGCTTCGCCGGCAAGTTCGTCGAGCCGAAGCGGCCCGGCGGCTGGCTCGACCCAGGCCCCTACGGCTGCCTGGGCGCCGGCCTCGGGGGCGCCATCGCGGCCCGGCTCGCGCGGCCGTCGTCGCAGGTGGTGCTGCTGCTCGGCGACGGCGCGGCCGGCTTCTCGCTGATGGACGTCGACACCATGGTCCGACACCACCTGCCGGTGGTCATGGTGATGGGCAACAACTCGGCGTGGGCGCTGGAGAAGGGGCCGATGCAGATGCTCTACGGCTACGACGTGATCGCCGACCTGGCGCCGCGGACGCCGTACGACGACGGTCGTGCAGGCGCTCGGCGGCGCCGGCGAGACGGTCACCGACCCGAAGGCAGATCGGCCCGGCCCTCGACCGCGCCTTCGACAGCGGCGTCCCCTACCTCGTCAACGTGATCACCGACGTCGACGCCGGCTACCCGCGAGCCACGTTCGGGATCTGAGGACACCCGTGCACCTGCGTCGGGCCCGCCGGGAGGACTACGCCGTGATCGGCGACGTCACGCGTCGCGGCGTACCGAGCCGCTGCTGGGCGAGCGCCGAGTCGTCCGTACGCCGACCAGCTGCGCAACGCCGAGGCCCGCGACCTCGAGGCCGAGCTCTGGGTGGCGGTCGGCGCCCGACGACCGCGACGTGCTCGGGCACGGTGACGCTCTGCCGCGAGGGGTCGCCGTGGCGGGAGATCGGGTTCGCCGGCGAGGGTGAGTTCCGGATGCTCGCGGTGGCACCGCAGCGCGCAGGGCACAGGGCGTCGGCGAGGCGCTCGCGCGGCACGTGCTCGACCGGTTCCGCGAGGAGGGCGCCGCGGCGGTCGTCCTCTCGAGCACCCCGCGGCATGGTGGCCGCCCACCGCCTCTACGAGCGGCTCGGCTTCGGTCGCTGCCCGGAGCGCGACTGGGAGCCGCTGCCCGGCGTCGCAGCTGATCGCCTACCGGCTGGAGCTCGTCGTGACCGCCGCTGCGGTTCACCGTCACCGACGACGACACCGCCCTCGCGGTCGGCTCCGGCAGCCTGCCGGTGCTGGGCACGCCGCGGCTGCTCGCCTGGTGCGAGGCGGCGACCTGCGCGCGAGATCGAGGCAGCCCTCGGCCGAGGGCGAGACCTCGGTCGGCACCCGCGTCCAGCTCGAGCACCTCGCCGCCAGCCCGGTCGGCGCCGAGGTCGAGGTGACCGCCACGACGGCGTACGTCGACGGGCGGCTGCACCGCTTCACCGTCGCGGCGCGACACACCGGCGACGGCAAGGTGGTCGCCTCCGGCGAGGTGACCCGGGTGGTCGTCGACGCCGACCGGTTCCTCTCCCGCATCGGCAGGTTGGGCTAGCTGCCCGTCATGCGCGTCCGAGGCGTTGCCGTCAGTGCTTCGCGTGACCAGCATGGCCGTCCTGACCAGCTCCGGACCTGGTCGCGTCACCGACAGCGTCGACGTCGGCTCGACGGCGGCCCAGGCGGACACGACCGCCGTGTCCGACCGGACAGCTTCTTCCAGGATGTCGTAGCGACCTGGCCGCGTTACACCACCACCGGCTGGGGTCGTGACGTCGTGGTCGTCCATGGCTCCGCGGCGAACCTGGGCACCGTCGCACTGCGGACCGCGCGCGAGGGTCCCGACAACATCTGCACGGTCACCGGGGCTGCGACGGGCTGAGCTTGTGATCGATCGACCAGGACAGCTCCGACCCGCATCCCGGGCAAGACCGGACGCAATCGCGCCGCGGTCTGCACAGTCAGGTACGGCCGCCAGTACCTCACCGGCAACGGTCCGGACGTCATTCGATTCCGTAGCGGCGACGATCGCCAGGAGCCCGGTCGGAGCCGCGATCGTCACCGACGGGACGGCTCGGGCTGGCTTCCGGCTGGACCTATCCGCTGGGTCGAGCCGGACGCCGATGGCGACGGGTACGCGACCTCAGCCAGGAGCCTGCCCCGCCCTGGCCAACAGCCACGACGACTGCAGGCGGCCTCAACACGTTCCTTGACCGGCTCCCGGTCGTCAGCGGCGACCGGTTGTGTGCTCCAACACGGTCCGGCAGGGACGGGTTGCCGGCCAGACCGTTGAGGCTGTCGGCCGTCACCAGCTCGGGCGAGTCAGAGATCGGCCACCAGGGGGCCGTCGAGTGACCCCGTGTGGTCGCCAAAGCGCCCGTTCGGCAACCACACGGGGTCACTCGACGGGGAACGAGCAGACCGACTCAGCCGTCGGTGATGCGGACCTGGACCTCGCGGATGCGGAGCAGCACGCGCTGGCGCAGCTCCTCGGGAGCGGCCTCGGAGCAGGAGCGGGCGACGATCGACTTCACGGTGCGCTGGAGGTCGTACTTCTCCAGGCACGGGTTGCAGGTGTCGAGGTGGGCGCGGACCACGGCGCAGTCGGCGGCGTCGAGCTCGTTGTCGATGAAGTAGACGATCTGCTCGAGGAAGTCGGCGCACTCGCCGGCGGACGGGTCCACGCGTGGTCATGAGACTGCATCACGAGTCGCCCCCATCGTTCCCGGGCACGCGCCCGGCAGGCAGCAGGTCGTTGGTCCGCACGTAGTCGGACAGCATGTCACGAAGCTGGCGCCGTCCGCGATGGAGCCGCGACATCACGGTGCCGATCGGCGTCTCCATGATCTCGGCGATCTCCTTGTAGGCGAACCCCTCGACGTCGGCGAGGTAGACCGCGAGCCGGAACTCCTCCGGCAGCCGCTGCAGGGCGTCCTTCACCTGGGAGTCGGGCAGGTGCTCCAGCGCCTGCATCTCCGCCGACTTCAGCCCCGACGACGAGTGCGACTCGGCCCTGGCGAGCTGCCAGTCCTCGACGTCCTCGGACATCGACTGCTGCGGCTGGCGCTGCTTCTTGCGGTAGTTGTTGATGAAGGTGTTGGTCAGGATCCGGTAGAGCCACGCCTTGAGGTTGGTGCCGGGCCGGAACTGGTGGAACGACGAGAACGCCTTGGCGAACGTCTCCTGCACCAGGTCTTCCGCGTCGGCGGGGTTGCGGGTCATCCGCATCGCCGGCGGAGTAGAGCTGGTCGATGAAGGGCAGCGCGTCGCGCTCGAAGCGAGCGGCGCGGTCCTCGTCGCTCTCGGTGGCGACGTCGACCTCGGTCGCGTCGTCGACGGGATCCAGCGCCGACAGGTCATCGGGCGCGTGGAGGTCAGGGCTCTCGGTCATCGCCTCCCAGCCTACGCGGGTGGCGGGTGGCTCCAGCAGCGCGATCACACTGGTAGAACAGACCGGTGACCTGCGTCATTCCCCGACCGGTCACCGACGTGGCCGCGCGCTCAGCCGCGGCTCCCGCCCACCTCACGCACCAGCCACTCCAGGGTGGACTCCACGACGATCTCCATCGCCTCGGCCTCGCTGAGTCCGGACGACTTCGCGACACGGAGGCCGTGGTCGGCACCGGGCACCACCGCGAAGTCGACGTGCTCGAGGTCGTCGGGGAACTCCTCGGGCCGACCCATCGCGTCGTGCTCCCCCTGGACGACGAGGGTGGGCACGCCGGCGGCGCGGAGCTCCTCCAGCCGCGACTTCTCCGGACGGCCAGGCAGGTGGAGCGGGAACGACAGCGCGAGGCAGCCCGCCGCGCCGAGCCCGGCAGCCGACCTGGCGGCCGACCGCGCGCCCGGCGGACCGGCCGCCGACGACGAGCGGAGTGCGCAGCCGCAGGGATCGAGCGGCGGCCACGAGCGCGACATCGAGGGTGGGCGGCGGCGTCGCGATCCTGCGGCCCGCCACCCGCCAGGGCTGCTCGAGGAGGATGACGGTCGCGCCCTGGCGCGGCAGCCGCTTCGCCAGCGCCTGCAGGTCGCGCGCGCCGGTGCCACCGCCGGCACCATGGCTCAGCAGCAGCGTCACGAACGGCGACCGCGCCCGGCGTACGTCGAGCCGCGCCTCGCCGAGAGGGGTGTCGATGCTGCGCAGCTCGGCCATCAGCGGCTCAGGTCAGCTCGAGCGGCTCGAGGAGCTCGGGGCCGTTGTTCTGGACCGCGTTGACCATCGTCGACACGGGGTAGGCCTCGAGCCGTCCCGGCGCGGCCGGGACCAGCAGGTCGAGCACGGAGCTCCTTGTCGGTGCGCGGGTCGAGCCAGGCGGCCCAACGCTCGTGCTCGACCATGAGCGGCATCCGGTCGTGGATCATGCCGAGGTCGTCCTCGGCGTCGGTGGTGATCACCGTGCAGGTCCAGAGGAACCGGTCGTCGGCGTCGTCGTCCTTGGTCGGGTCGCGCCAGATCTCGTAGAGGCCGGCCATCGCGAGCGAGCCGCCGTCCTTGGGGCGGATGAAGAAGGGCTGCTTCTTCGGCTTGCCGGCCTTGGTCTTCTCCTCGGTGGGATACCACTCGAAGTAGCCGTCGGCGGGCAGCAGGCACCGGCGCACGGCGAGGGCGCGCTTGTAGGCCGGCTTCTCGGCGACGGTCTCCATGCGCGCGTTGATCATGCGGTTGCCGATCTTGGGGTCCTTGGCCCACGACGGCACCAGCCCCCACCTCACGACCCGGAGCTGCCGCTGCGGCGACTCCTCTGACGTCCTTCGACGGCGGCCGCTCGACGACGGCGTAGACCTCCTTGGTCGGCGCGACGTTGTAGTCGGGGGCCAGAGGCGCGGGCACCCGGCTGTCGACGACCTCGAACTCCTCGATGAGGTCCTCCGGGCGTCGGCTGGAGGCGTAGCGGCCGCACATGGGACCAGCCTAGGTGTCGAGGCGGACAGTCGGTCCCAGCCCCGGGTCACGAGGTTTCGAGACAGTTGCCGCGCAACTTCCTCAACCACCGGAGGAGCGGCCGATCCGTCAAGGCCCACCCACCGCCGGCGCCTCGCCGGGGTGGGGGACATCAACGCAATGGGAGCGGTGGGAGCGCAGCGACCCGGTTCTTCGCGCGAAGTGCGCGCCCCGCGATCGGCCTCCGGGCCGTGGCGACCGCGCCGAGCGAGCCCACTCGCGAAGCGAGCGCCCGGCGATCGGTCCCGATGGGCACGACGACTGCGGAGCCCGTGAGCGAAGCGAACGTCGTCGTGGCCTCGGGCCGAAGCTCGCCGGGGCAAATAGCCAGCGAGCGACAGCGCCTGCGAGCGAAGCTCGCGTCGCCACGGACTGGGGGTCGAGACTTGCGGGGGTATCAGACACAGAGCTCGCGGAGCAGCCAGTCAGCGACCTCGGGGCTGCCGGCGACCGCTTCGAGGCGGATGGTGGCCGGGAGGTCGTGGACCATCCGGGCCAGCAGCTCGGCGCGCACGTGCAGGTCGGGGTCGCGGCCGCTGAGGACGCCGACCCGGCGTACGCCGAGCCGACCGACCGCGAGCGCCGACCCGAACGCGGTCTGCGCCATCGCCCCCGCGAGCGTGAGCCGGCGGGCCAGCTCGACGGGGTGCCGCACCGGGTCACCCGGACCCGGGAGCTCCGCCACCACCACCGCCAGGGGCAGCCGATCGCCCGTCGTCAGTGCCTGCGACAGCGCGCTGCGGAGGGCGCTCAGCGGCGCCAGGCCGGTCAGTGGATCGACCTGGCCGGCGGCAGTCCAGACCCCGGGCACTCCCAGACCCATGTGATTCCCCCTGGTCCGCCGCCGGCTCGTCGGCCGGTGCACAGGAGAAACGGCGGGCGACGGGCTTGCCTTACGCGGTTCCGGGCCAGGACCTGTCGCTGGTCCAGACCGCCACGTGCTCCTTTGCGGTGTTGCGCCGTTGTCATTCCGTGACGGCCACCACCGAGGTGCTCGACGAGCGGGACGACGCGACCCTCATCGCGGCGGTCCGCGACGGCGACACCGACGCCTACGGGGTGCTCTTCGCGCGCCACGTGGACGCAGCACGCCGGCTCGCCCGCACCCTCGCCCGCGACGGCGACGCGGACGATCTGGTCGCAGAGGCGTTCGCCAAGGTGCTCCCGGTCCTGGTCCGCGGCGCAGGCCCGGACGTCGCCTTCCGCCCCTACCTGCTCACGGCGGTACGCCGCCTCGACGTCGACCGGCACCGGTCGCTGACCCGCACCCGTCCCACCGACGACGAGGCGGTCCTCGATGCCGGGCTGCCGTCCAGCGAGACGCCGAGCAACCTGGCGGTCGCCGGGTTCGAGTCCGTGGCCGCGGCGCGGGCCTTCGCGTCGCTGCCGGAGCGCTGGCAGGTGGTGCTGTGGCACACCGAGGTCGAGGGCCAGCGGCCGGCCGAGGTGGCGCCGCTGCTCGGCCTGACCCCCAACGCGGTCTCCCAGCTCGCCCACCGCGCTCGCGAGGGGCTCCGCCAGGCGTTCGTGTCGATGCACGTGCACGACCGGGGCGAGCCGCGCTCGGCCTGCCAGGCCACCCGAGCAAACCTCGGCCCCTACATCCGGGCCGGGCTCTCCCGCCGTGACGCCGCACGGGTCTCCGCCCACCTCGAGTGCTGCCGCCCGTGCACCGCGATCTACCTCGAGCTTGTCGAGGTGGACACCGACCTGCGGGGGCTGCTGGCGCCGCTGCTGCTCGGCGGCGCCGCAGCGGCCTACCTCGCCGACCTACCGGTGTCCGCTGCCCCGACCGCGCTCTCGTCGTTCGTCGGCTTCCTGAAGACGGGCCCCGGCAAGGTGCTGGCCGGTACGGCGGCCGCGGGGCTCACCGTCACCGCTCTCGTCCTCGGCGGCACGGCGCTGATGACGTCCGACCCTCAGGGCAACGACCGCAACGTCGTCGCCGACGCGCCCGCGAAGCTGCCGCCGCCCGCCAGCCTCCCGTCCGGCGGTCCGGGGAAGCCGGGCAAGCCCATCACGGCGACACCGTCGGCGGGCAGTGACCCGGCGGCCGGGCCGGCCGCCGTCCGGCCGACAGAGGCGGCGACCCCGCCACCAGCTCCCCCGCCGACGCAGGGACCCACCGACCAGCCGACGCACGGGCCCACGCAGGACCCGACCCAGGACCCGACGGCGACAGGACCCGACCGGAACGCACCCGACGACCGCGCCCGACCCGACCGCCGTCGACATGAGGGTCAGCGCCTCCAAGGCGGGCATCGGGCCGGCGGCGCTGGTGACGGTCGACGTCGCCGGCCTCGGGGCCGGCCAGGCGGGCACCGTCACGGTGACCGCCGACCGGCTGGCCGCGAGCCTCGACCTCGATCCGCGCTGCACCCTCCTCGGGGTCAACACCGCCAGCTGCCACGTGGTCGGCGCGGGGCGGCTCCAGCTGCTGGCCGCCGGCCTCGGCCTGCTCGACCCCACGACCCTCACCATCACGGCCTCGCCCGGCACGGGGCTGCATGACCCGTCCATGGGCGACAACACGGCCCGGTTGACCCTCGGCTGAGTCTCCCTCGGCTGAGTCTCCGTCGATTCCGCCGACATGTTTGACTGAGCCATGGCCATCAGCAGGGTGTTCGCTCGTCCGATGCTCGCCTCGATGTTCCTGGTCGGGGGCTTCAACGCCGTCCGCAACCCCGACAAGGTCGCGCCGCGCGCCGCCGCCGTGACCGACCGGCTGGTGCCGCTGCTGCAGCGGGCGATCCCGATGCTGCCCTCCGACCCGGCGACGCTCGCGCGGATGAACGGCGGCCTCCAGCTCGCGGCCGGCTGCCGCCCTGGCCGCCGGCAAGGCGCCGCGGCTCTCGGCGGCCGTCGCTCGCGGCTGTCGCTCGTCCCGACCACCGCGGCCGGGCACCGGTTCTGGGAGGAGCAGGACCCGGCCGAGCGCGCCCAGCAGCGCATCCACTTCTTCAAGAACGTCTCGATGTTCGGCGGCCTGGTCATCGCCGCAGGCGACACCGAGGGCCAGCCGGGCGTCGTGTGGCGCACCCGCCGGGTCGCCAAGGACGCCCGCCGCGAGGCCAAGCACCTGGCTCGCAGCGCGCGCCGCGAGGCCGCGCTCGCCAAGGCCAAGGTCACCTGAGTCGGGCTGGCCCGCGCCCCGGGCGGCCGGTCCGGTCGACGCCGTCGTCTCGCTGCCCGGCAGCAAGTCGCTGACCAACCGCGCGCTGCTGCTCGCCGCCCTCGCCGACGGCCCCTCCGTCGTACGCCGCGCGCTGCGGTCGCGCGACACCCTGCTGATGGCCGCAGCCCTGACCGGGCTCGGGTTCGGCGGTCGACACCACCGGCGAGGACTGGGCGGTGACGCCCGGGCCGGTTCGACCGGGACGCGGCCGGTCGACTGCGGGCTGGCCGGGACGGTGATGCGGTTCGTGCCTCCGGCCGCCGGGCTGTCGAGCGGCACGGTCTCCTTCGACGGCGACCCGCACATGCGCACCCGCCCGATCGGCGAGGTGCTGGCCGCGCTGCGGACGCTGGGCGTCGACGTCGCCGACGGCGGCCGCGGCGCCCTGCCGTTCGAGATCCGCGGCACCGGCTCGGTGCGCGGCGGCCGGGTGGTCATCGACGCGTCGGCGTCGTCGCAGTTCGTCTCCGCGCTGCTGCTGGCCGGCGCCCGCTACGACGAGGGCGTGGACGTTCGCCACGACGGCAAGCCGGTCCCTTCGCTGCCCCACATCGACATGACCGTCGCGATGCTGCGCGAGCACGGCGTCGACGTCGACGACTCCGAGGCGAACCGCTGGGCGGTCGGCCCCCGGCGTGGTGAGGCCGGTCGACCACCTGATCGAGCCGGACCTGTCCAACGCGGCGCCGTTCCTGGCGCTGGCCGCGGTCACCGGCGGCACCGTGACCATCCGCGACTGGCCGACGAAGACGACCCAGCCGGTGAGCTGCTCGGCGACCTGCTCGGGCCAGCTGGGCTGCACGGGTGTCGTGGGCGCTCGACGAAGGCCTGACCGTCACCGGTCCCGACCCGGCGTCGACGGGCTGCAGGATCGACGTCGACCTGCACGACCCGGCGAGCTCACTCCTGCGGTCGCCGCACTCTGCGCGCTGGCCGACCGGCCCCAGCCACCTGCGCGGCATCGCCCACATCCGCGGCCACGAGACCGACCGGCTGGCCGCGCTGGCCGCCGAGCTCGGCGGCCTCGGCGCCGACGTCGAGTCGAGCACCCGGACGGGCTGTCGTTGCGGCCCGCCACCCTGCACGGCGGTGTCTTCCACACCTACGCCGACCACCGGATGGCGCACGCCGGGGTGATCGTCGGCGCAGCCGTCGACGGCGTGCTGGTCGAGAACGTCGAGACGACCAGCAAGACCTTCCCCGACTTCGCCGGCTTCTGGTCCGGGCTGTTCAGCGTCCCTCCCCCAGGACTCGCGGGGGTGGAACGCTGATGCCGACGGGCCGGTACTCCGACGAGGACGTGGAGCACTACGACCGCCCGCGCCGCCGGACCCGGCCCCGCACCAAGGAGCGCCCGACCTACGAGGACGCCGCCGACGGCGTGGTCGTCACGGTCGACCGCGGCCGCTACACCGCTGCTCGTCGAGGGGCGAGTCGTCACGGCCATGAAGGCGCGGCCCCTGGGCCGCCGGGGCGTGGTCGTCGGCGACCGGGTGCGCGTCGAGGGCGACGTCACCGGCGACGAGGGCTCGCTGGCCCGGATCGTCGAGGTCAACGAGCGGCTGACCACGCTGCGGCGCACGGCCGAGGACGACGACCCGGTCGAGCGGGTCATCGTCGCGAACGCCGACCAGCTGGCGGTGGTCGTGGCGGTGGCCGACCCCGAGCCCCAGCCGCGGCTGATCGACCGCGCGCTCGTGGCGGCCTACGACGCCGGGCTGGCGCCGCTGCTCTGCCTGACCAAGTCCGACCTGACCTCGCCCGACGAGCTGCTGTCGACCTACCGCTCCCTGGGCGTCCCGTGGGTGGTCACCCAGCGCGGCGGCGACCTGTCCGGGCTCGCGGAGCGGCTGGCCGGCCGGGTCAGCGTGCTGCTGGGCTCCAGCGGCGTCGGGAAGTCGACGCTGGTCAACGCCCTGGTGCCCGACGCCGATGCGCGAGGTCGGGGTCGTCAACGCGGTCACCGGCCGCGGTCGGCACACGTCGACGTCGGCCTACATGCTCGCCGCTGCCCGACGACGGACGGCGGCTGGATCATCGACACCCCGGGCATCCGGTCGTTCGGGCTGGCGCACGTGCGGCCCGGAGGACCTGATCGAGGCGTTCCCCGACCTCGACGAGCTGACCGAGGACTGCCCCCGCGGCTGCACCCACGGCGCCGACGAGCCGGAGTGCGGGCTCGACGAGGCGGTCGCGGCCGGGCTGGCCGACCCCGACCGGGTGGCGTCGTTCCGGCGGCTGCTCGCCGCGCGGAGCGAGCCGGCGTACTGAGGACCGGTGGCGTGGCTCCCTATGCTCCCCCAGACCGCCCGGGCCCCGGCCTCGCCGGTGAGGGCGGTCCAGACCAGGGTGAGCACGGCACCGACCACGACCAGCGCGCTGAGCGACGGGCCGCGCGGCGCCGTGCGGCTGTGCTGCCAGACCGCGAGCGACGCGTGACCACGGCGAAGCCGGTGGTGATCCACCGCAGCGTCCGGGCGTAGCTCTGGTGGGTGTGGATCCGGTCCTGGATCTCGCCGGAGAAGTGGTCGAAGCCGGCCGCTGGAGAAGAAGTTGTTGCCGGTGAGGTACGCCGCCCAGATCGACGCGAAGGCGATCAGGACGGCCGCCAGGGTGACCCAGCGCAGCAGTGTCGCGGTGCTTCGGCAGGCGGCGTAGGCCGATGCGCCGACAGCGCGGCCAGCGGCCCGAGGACCACCGCGGCGTGCACGACGAGGGGGTGGAGAGGCAACCCGTTGATCTCCCACATGTCTTGCTCACGTCCCTCCGCTGCGAATGGTTCACCGCAGCATAGGGTGAGCCTCCGTGGCGGACTACACCGACGACCTCCGCCTGGCGCACGTGCTGGCCGACGACGCCGACTCGCTGACCACCGGGCGGTTCAAGGCGCTCGACCTGCACGTGATGTCGAAGCCGGACCTCACCCCGGTCACCGACGCCGACGAGGCGGTCGAGGAGGCCATCCGGCGCACGCTGTCGCGGGTGCGCTCGCGCGACGCGGTGACCGGCGAGGAGCAGGGCTCGACCGGCCACAGCCAGCGACGCTGGATCATCGACCCGATCGACGGCACCAAGAACTTCGTCCGCGGCGTCCCGGTCTGGGCCACGCTGATCGCGCTGGCCGTCGACGACGAGGTGGTGCTCGGCGTGGTCTCGGCGCCGCTGCTGCAGCGGCGCTGGTGGGCCTCCTCGGGCGCCGGCGCGTGGACCGGCCGCTCGCTGCTGAAGGCCACGCAGTGCCACGTGTCCGACGTACGCCGCCTCGAGGACGCCTCGCTGTCGTACTCCTCGCTGCGCGGCTGGGAGGACCGCGGCCAGGGCGACGACTTCGTCTCCCTGATGCGCCGGGTCTGGCGGACCCGCGCCTACGGCGACTTCTGGTCCTACATGCTGGTCGCCGAGGGCGCCGTCGACATCGCCACCGAGCCGGAGCTGGCGCTCCACGACATGGCGGCGCTGGACGTGATCGTCCGCGAGGCGGGCGGCACCTTCACCTCGCTGGCCGGCGAGGACGGGCCCTGGGGCGGCAACGCGCTGGCCACCAACGGCCACCTGCACGACGTGGCGCTGTCGTTCCTGGGCTCGGTGGACGACGACGACGGCGACCCGGACTGGCAGCCCTCCGGCCCGGGCTCGGTGTCCGAGCTGCGGCCGCGCGGGCCGCGGGCCGCCGAGGATGTCGCGCTCGACGACGGACCCGATCCCGAGTCCTGAGCGATCCCCTGTTCAGCGCCCCGTCGGCTCGCTACCGTCGAGGTTCCAACCGTCCCTCGGGAGGTCGCGATGAAGATCGTCGAAGTGCTCAACGCCAAGCCCGCTGGTGGCGTCATCACCATCACCCCGGACGCCGGCGTGCGCGAGCTCATCGCCAAGCTGGCCGAGCACAACGTGGGTGCGCTGATCGTCAGCTCCGACGGCGAGACGGTCGAGGGCATCGTGAGCGAGCGCGACGTCGTACGCCACCTCCACCACGACGGCACCGTCGTCAACAACACCGTCGGCGCGATCATGACCGAGGTCGTCGAGACCTGCGCGCCCGGCAGCACCCTCGACGAGCTGATGGAGGTCATGACCCGGCGCCGGATCCGGCACGTGCCGGTGGTCAAGGACGGCAAGCTGGTCGGCATCGTCTCGATCGGTGACGTGGTCAAGCACAAGATGAGCCAGCTGGAGTTCGAGCGCGACCAGCTCGACTCCTACGTGCACCAGACTTGACCGAGGTCCGCACCCCGTCCACGCACCCTCGTCACCGGCGGCACCCGCGGGATCGGCGCCGCGATCGCGCACCGGCTGGCGCGGGCCGGCCACGACCTGGTGCTCGGCTACGCCCGCGACGACGCGGCCGCGGAGCTGGCCGAGGCCGACGTCGAGGCGGCCGGCGGTGAGTGCACGCTGGTGCGGGCCGACCTGCTCGGCGCCGGGCGGCGTCGACGAGCTGTTCGCGGCGGCCGGGTCGCTGACCGGCGTCGTCAACAACGCCGGGGCGACCTTCCACATCGGGCCGCTGGCCGAGACGCCGGTCGAGGTGATCCGCAGGACGATCGAGCTCAACCTGACCTCGGCGATCCTGGTGGCGCGCGCCGCGGTGCGCGCGCTGGCGCACGGCGTACGGCGGCGCGCGGCGGCGTCATCGTCAACATCAGCTCGGGGGCCGCGACGAGGGGGTCGCCCGGCGAGTACGTCCAGTACGCCGCGGCGAAGGCCGGCGTCGACGCGCTCACCCTCGGGCTGGCCGAGGAGGTCGCCGACCAGGGCATCCGGGTGGTCGGCGTGGCGCCCGGGATGATCCGCACCACAATCCACGCCGACGCCGGCGAGCCCGGCCGGCTCGAGCGGGTGGCGCCGCTGATCCCGATGCAGCGGGCCGGCGAGCCCGAGGAGGTCGCCGACGCAGTGGCCTGGCTGATGAGCGACGAGGCGTCGTACGTCACCGGCACCACGCTGCGGGTGGCCGGCGGTCGCTGAGGACGCCGGCGTCGGCTAGGGTCGGCCGAAATGGAGAAGCCAGAGATCGACTTCGTCGACCCCGAGCCGCCGACCGACCTCGTCGTCACCGACCTCACCGAGGGCGACGGCGCCGAGGCCGCGGCCGGCAACACCGTCGAGGTGCACTACGTCGGCGTGGCGCACTCGACCGGCGAGGAGTTCGACGCGTCCTACAACCGCGGCGAGCCGCTGCAGTTCCGGCTCGGCGTCGGTCAGGTCATCCAGGGCTGGGACACCGGCGTCCAGGGCATGAAGGTCGGCGGCCGGCGACAGCTGGTGATCCCGCCGCACCTCGGCTACGGCGACCGCGGCGCCGGCGGCGTCATCAAGCCGGGCGAGACGCTGGTCTTCGTGGTCGACCTGCTCGGTGTGAGCTGAGGCAGCTCACTCCCACTCGCGCTCGCCGCCCACGCGGGCGGACTTGGCGGCCACGCTCACGACGTCGCCGCGCTCGAGCTGGCGGCCGCGGCGGGTCTCGACCTCGCCGTTGACGCGCACGATGCCACCGGCGAGGACCCGCTTGGCCTCGCCGCCGGACTCGATGAGGTTGGCCAGCTTGAGGAACTGCCCGAGCTTGATCGAGTCGTCCTCCACCGGCACGTCGTTGTAGTCGGTCACGCTGCCCAATTCTCCCACTCGGGCGTGTCGCGAACCCCAAATCACACGCCGGTCAGGGATCGCCACGCTGACGGCGTGGATCACGACGCCGACCAGGCCCCCGACCACGGTGCCGTTGATCCGGATGAACTGCAGGTCCCGGCCGACATGCAGCTCGATCCGGCGGGCGGCCTCGCGGCCGTCCCAGCGCTCGATCGTGTGGGTGATGACGGCGGTCACCTCGGCGCCGTACCGGTCCACCACGAAGACGGCGGCGTCCGCCGCCAGCCCGTCGAGCCGCGCCTGGAGCGCGGCGTCGGAGCTGAGCCGGTCCGCGAACGCCGTCGACCTCGGTCAGCATCCGCTGGCGCACGGCGCCCCGCGGGTCCTGGAGCGACGAGGTCAGCGCGCGCCGCAGCGCGTCCCAGAGCGAGACCGCGGAGCGGATCACGGCCGGGTTGTCGAGGATCCGCTCCTTGAGCGCCTCGGCCCGGGCCTGGGTGTCGGGGTCGTGGAGGAGGTCGTCGGCCAGCTGGGTCAGCACCGAGTCGAGCGCGACCCGGGCGCGGTGCCGCGGGTCGTCGCGGATGTCCTCGACCCAGTTGACCAGCTCGGTGTGGATCCGGCCGGTCACCGCCTCGTTGAGCCGGGGCGGCGCCCACCAGGGCGCCCGCTCGCCGATCACCTCGGCCACCGTGTCGGGGTTCTCGACCAGCCAGCCGTGCAGCTCCTCGAGGGCCAGGTCGACCAGGCCGTGGTGGAGGTCGTCGTGGAGCGCCTCGGACAGCAGCCCGCCGAGCAGCGGCGCGATCGGCTCCTCCCGGAACCGCGGCGTCAGCGCGTCGCGCACCAGCGACTCGACGTGGTCGTCGCGGACCTTGGACGAGCGCGATCGCGGCCACCTCGGCCACCTCGTCGACCACGCGCTGCGCGTTGGCCGGCTGCGGCGAGCCAGATCGCCGACCCGCCGCGAGATCGCGGCCGCGCCGATGCGGTCGCGGATGATCGCCTCCTGCAGGAAGTTCTCGCCGACGAACTCCTCGAGCCCGCGGCCCGAGGTCGTCCTTGCGCTTCGGGATCAGCGCGGTGTGCGGGATCGGCAGCCCGAGCGGGTGCCGGAACAGCGCGGTCACCGCGAACCAGTCCGCGATGGCGCCCACCATCGACGCCTCGGCACCGGCGTTGACGAACCCGAGGAAGCCGCCGCGGTCCCGCGTCACGACGTACACCACCGCGGCGAACACGAGCAGCCCGAGCGCGACCGTGCGCATCCGCCGCAGCCCGGCGCGGCGCAGCGGCGTCGGCGGCGGGGTCACCGGCGATCGAGGGGTGAGCGGGGCCGTGCGGCCGCGGTGTCGGTCATTGGCGCCGATTCTCGCCGAACGCGCGCGTGGCTGGGAGAATCCGGCCATGCCTCGCACCGTCCTGACCTTCGGCACGTTCGACGTCTTCCACGTCGGACACCTCCGGGTCATCGAGCGGGCGGCGCAGTACGGCGACCGGCTGGTCGTCGGCGTCTCCTCCGACGCGCTCAACATGGGCAAGAAGGGCCGCGAGCCGGTCTTCAGCCAGGCCGAGCGGCTGGCGATCGTGGGCGCCCTCAAGCCGGTGGACGAGGTCTTCGTCGAGGAGAGCCTCGAGCTGAAGCGCCACTACATCGAGCGAGTTCGCCGCCGACGTGCTCGTCATGGGCGACGACTGGGCGGGCCGGTTCGACGAGTTCATGGACGTCTGCGAGGTCGTCTACCTGCCGCGCACGCCGGCCATCTCCACCACCGCGCTGATCGAGAAGATCTCCGACCTGAGCCTGAGCGACCGCCCGGGCCACGCGTCACGCGGTTCACGACTCCATCGGCCGATTGGCCCTGTCGCAAACGAGCTCATCGAATTGGCCGTTCTGTCCGGCCATTGATCACGCCAGACTTGGGCCATGACCTCGCTGGCGCCGCCCACCACACCCGCCGTCCCGACAGGCCGGCGGCGGGTGGCCGGCTCGACGTTCCGCAGGGTGCCGCGCTGACCATCGGGGCCGTGCTCGGCACCGGTGTGATCTCGCTGCCCGCGCTGGCGGTGGCACGCCGCCGGCCCCGCCTCGCTGCTGGCCTGGGCGGCGCTGCTGCTCCTGTCGATCCCGCTGGCCACGACGTTCGCGGCCCTCGGCGCCCGCTACCCCGACGGCGGCGGCGTCTCGACCTACGCGCGCAAGGCGTTCGGTGCCGGCGCCGCCACCGTGGTCGGCTGGTGCTTCTACTTCGCGATCCCGATCGGGGCGCCGACCGCGGCCGGCTTCGCCGGGGCGTACGTCGCCGACTCCGCTCGGCGGCGGGCGGCAGACCCAGCTGCTGGCCACCGGCGCGATCATCGCCCTGGTCGCGCCGATGAACTGGTTCGGCCTGCGGGTCAGCGGCCGGGTGCAGCTGGTCATCGCGTTCGTGCTCGGCGGGCTGCTGCTCGCGGCCACGCTGGTCTCGCTCCCCCACGCCGACTCGGACAACCTCACGCCGTTCGCCCCGCACGGCTGGCTCGCGGTCGGCTCCGCGGCGGCGCTCCTGGTGTGGGCGTTCGCGGGCTGGGAGGCGGTGACGTCGCTGAGCGGCGAGTACCGCAACCCGGCCCGCGACATCGGCCGGGCCACCGGCATCGCGATCGGCGGTCATCAGCGTGCTCTACCTCGGTATCGCGTTCGCGACCGTCGCTCGTGCTCGGCGACCACCCCGGCAAGGCGCCGCTGTCCGACCTGCTGGTGCTCGGCTTCGGCGAGGCGGCCAGGCCGGTCACCGACGGTGGTCGCGGTGCTGCTCTCGGTCGGCGCGATCAACGCCTACTTCGCCGGCGGCGCCCGGCTCGGCGCGGCGCTGGCCCGCGACGGCTCGCTCCCGGCCTGGCTGGCCCAGGGCTCGAGCGCCGGGCGAGGTGCCCCGCCGTTCGCTCGCCGTGGTCGACGCTCGGCGGCCTGGCGTCCCTGGCGGTGATCACCGTCGGCGACCTCTCGCTCAACGCGCCGCTGCTGATGACCACCGGCGCCTTCGCGCTGGTCTACGCCGTGGGTACGGCCGCCGCGCTGCGGCTGCTCCCTCGCGGCGTGGGTGCGGCGCGGCGCCGGCGGTCGGCTTCGTGGCCACCCTCGGCCTGCTGGCGCTCACCGGCACCCACCTGCTGGGCCCGGCGCTCATCGGGGCGGGCGCGCTGGCGTGGACGGCGTGGCACCGAGGACGCCGGCCAGTCGCGCCAGCCCCGGCGTGATCGAGGCGGGGTCGGCGGCGCCGTAGCCCATCACGATCCCGCGCGGCCGGCCGGTCGTGGAGTACTGCGACAGCGCCTCGACCACCACGCCCTGCTCGGCCGCGCGGCCCGACCACGTCGGCGTCGTCGACCGACTGGTCGCGCAGCAGGGTCGTGACGTGCAGCCCGGCCTGGCACGGCACCAGCTCGAGGTGCGGGCTGAGCGGGCCGTGCACCGCCTCGAGCACCAGCGCGCGGCGCTCGGCGTACGCCGCCCGTGGCCCGGCGCAGGTGGCGGGCGAACAGGCCGTCCTCGAGGAACCGGGCCAGCGCCGCCTGCTCGGGCACGTCGACGTAGCCGACGCTCAGCTGGAGCGCCGCCCGCAGCGCGGCCTGGAGCGGCTCGGGCGCCACGAGGTAGCCGAACCGCAGCCCGGGCACCAGCGACTTGGAGAAGGTGCCGAGGTAGAGCACCCGGCCGGCGTCGTCCATCGAGTGCAGCGTCTCGAGCGGCCGCTCGGTGAAGCGGAACTCGCTGTCGTAGTCGTCCTCGATCACCGCGCACCGGTGCCGGCCGGCGAAGTCGAGCAGGGCGCGCCGCCGGTCGAGCGAGAGCGGCGGCCCGGTCGGGAACTGGTGCGACGGCGTCGTGAACACCAGCCGGGCCGCCGCCGGGAGCTCGTCGACGACCAGCCCCTCGACGTCGACGCGGACCGGCACCACCCTGGCGCCGTAGGACGCGAACACGTCGCGCGCCAGCGGGTAGCCCGGCTCCTCGATCGCCACCACGTCGCCCGGGGCGACCAGGACCCGCGTGACCAGGTCGAGCGCCTGCTGGGTGCCGTAGGTGACCAGCACCTCGTCGGGCGCGGCGGTCACGCCCCGCGACAGCGCGAGCTGGCGCGCGATCGCCTCGCGCAGCGGGAGGTAGCCGGCCGGGTCGGCGTAGACCCCGAGGTCGTGGGCGCCCACCCGCAGCTCCGCGGTCACCAGCCGCCGCCAGGTGTCGAACGGGAACAGCCGCGCGTCGGGGATCCCGACCCGGAAGTCGTGCGCCGGCTTGGCGGCGGAGCCGCTCGTCGGGTGCGGCTCGCGGTCCCAGCCCGGCCGCGGCGCCAGGTCGGTGCCGCGGCGCGGCGGCCGCACCGGCCGGGCCGCGTCGGCCACGAAGGTCCCGGCGCCCACCCGCGCGGTCAGGAACCCCTCGGCCACCAGCCGGTCGTAGGCCGTCGCCACCGTCGTCCGGGACACGCCCAGGTCGACGGCCAGCGCCCGCGTCGGCGGCAGCCGCTCCCCCGGCTCGAGCCGCCCGCTCGCGCACCGCGTCGAGCAGCGCCCGGTAGACCGCGGTGGCCCGGTCGCCGCGCGCGCTCAGGTCGACGACCAGGTCACCGAGCTCGCGCATGGCCGAAGCCTCGCACGGATCGCTGGTCGACGAGCTCGCGCTAGCGAGCGTCGTCGAAACCTCGCAAGGACGCGCTGGAGCTCCCAGCGGGTCCCAGCCCGGGTCACCTGGGTTCGAGACGGGCCGGAGGACGCCCTCCTCAACCACCGGGCGAGCGCTCCGCTGGGTAGCGTGAGCCGGTGCTCATCTCCGACTCGCACCGGTTCCTCTTCGTGCACGTGCAGAAGACCGGCGGGTCCACGATCGACAACGGCCTGACCGCGGCCCTCGGCGACGTACGCCGCATCTCGGCGGCCAACCGGCACGCGCCGCTCGACCGGCTGCTCCAGCTCGAGCCGGGGCTGGCCGACTACTGGACGGCCGGGTTCGTGCGGAACCCGTGGGCCCGGATGCTGTCGTGGTGGCGGATGATGGAGCGGTTCCGCGACGGCGCCGCGCAGGGCATCGAGCGCTACGTCGACCACCTGCAGCGCAACCGGTTCGTGGCCGGGATCATCGAGAAGCACCCCGACTTCGAGTCGTTCGTCATGCACGCGCCCGACGAGCACCCGCGGCTGCGCAAGCCCCAGGTGGCCTTCCTCAACAACGAGCAGAAGCGCGCCGACTTCACCGGCCGCCAGGAGAGCCTCGAGGCCGACCTGCAGCACGATCTACGACCACCTCGGGTTGGAGTGGATCGGAGCTCAAGAGCGTCAACATCGACCCGGGTCGGCCCGACTACCGCGACGTCTACACCGCGAAGACCCGCAAGCGGGTGGCCGAGCTGTTCGAGGCCGACCTGCGCGAGTACGGCTACGAGTTCTGACCCAGCCGCCGCTGGCAGGCCACGTTTCGGCGTGGCCGTCGCTATGCTGGCCGAACGGCCGTCCCGGACCCCGATGGCACGCGCCAGTGCTTGCCCGGGAGGTCCCGTGCTCGATCTCGACGACTGGCCGCATCACGGGCTCCAGCGGCCGGACGATCCAGTCCGTGCGGTCGGGCCGGGCGCGGGAGACGGCAGCGCTGTTCGAGCGCTGGAGAGCGCCCTCGACGCCGAGCGCGACGACCTCCGGCAGCAGATCGTGCTGGTCAACACCGGCGTGGCGCTGGCCGTGGCCCGGCGCTACCACGGCCGCGGCATCGACGGCGATGACTCGACCAGACCGCCTGTCTCTCGCTCGTCCTTGCCGTGCGCACCTTCGACCCCAAGCGCGGCCACGACTTCATGAGCTTCGCGGTGCCGACGATCGTGGGCGGCGTCAAGCAGCACTTCCGCGATCTCGGCTGGGCGATCCGGGTCCCGCGCCGCGTGCAGGAGGTCCAGCTCCTCATCGACCGGGAGGGGCTGCCCGAGGCCGACGAGATCCGCTACGGCGTGCAGACGGTGCACCGGCTGGCCGCACTCCTGCACCTGCCCGCGCGCGAGGTCGAGGCGGCCCTGCGCGCCCGGGGCTGCTTCAGCCCCGCCTCCATCGACCAGGACGGCAGCTGGCCCCCGTCGCGGACCGTCGGCGCCGAGGACCGGGTCGGGACGGAGGAGCAGGAGGCGATCGAGCTCCGCGCGGTGCTGACGCCCGTCCTGGACCGCCTGGCGCCACGAGACCGCGAGCTGCTGCGGCTGCGGTTCGGTGAGGACCAGACCCAGCAGTCGATCGCCGCTGTGCTGCACCTGACGCAGGCGCAGGTCTCGCGGCTGCTGACGAAGGTGATCGGCGAGCTGCGCGCCGGACCTCGAGGCAGCCGAGCATGCCGCTGATCTCGGCCGCGTAGTAAGTTTGTAGCCTCGGAAACCCCGGGTGCGGACCGGTCCCGGGCCACGGCGAGGAGGGTTGACATCGCCGGTTACCGCGTCACCGACGACCATGGTGACGGTTTGCGCGAGCAGGCGCGCGCCGTCCTGCCCGCCGAGCCAAACGTCGTACCCGACGTGGCCATCGGGCTCGACCGGCTGTGCCGGGCGGCCGTGGACGAGCTCGGCCTCGACCAGGTCTCCGTGACCTTGATGACCACGAGCGGATCGTCGGTCCAGGTGGCCTCAGCGGGCCGACCCGGTCCCGGCATCCAGGAGCTCCAGTTCGACCTCGGTGAGGGCCCGGGGCCCGACGCGTACGCCGCAGGGCGGCCGGTGCTCATCTCCGACCTGCGGACCTGCCGGGCTCGCTGGCCCGGATTCGCGACGACCGCGATCGAGCGAGGGATGGCAGCGGTCTTCGCGTTCCCGTTGCAGCTCGGAGCGGTCCGCTTCGGCGTGCTCACCTGCGTCCGCCGCGCGGCGGGACCCCTGGGCCAGCGCGAGCTGAGCGCCGGCCTGATCTTCGCCGAGGTGGCCACCGAGCTGCTGCTCGACAGCTCGCCCACCGGGGACCACCCCGACCCGCAGCTGCGTGCCGCCATGCACGTCCATGACGAGGTCTACCAGGCGCAGGGCATGGTCATGGTTGACTTGGCGGTGACCCTCGACGTGGCCCTCGCCCGGATGCGCGCCGCGGCGTTCGCCGAGGGCGTCTCCCTCCAGGAGCTCGCCGCAGACATCGTTGCCGGGCGCCGCACGCTCCGTGGGACGGACCACCCATGACTCGACCAGCACCGACTCTCCCCACGAGGCGGCCCGCGGGCCGACCTCACCTCTTGGAAGGCTCCCTCCCGGCATGATCTCCACCGAACATCTCTCAGACCTCTTCGTCGACGTGGCCGACACCCTCGTCGACGACTTCGACGTCGTCGACTTCCTCACGACGCTGTGCGAGCACGCGACGCTGGTGAGCGGTGCCGACGCCGTCGGCATCATGCTCAGCGACCACCGCGGCGACCTGCGTTCATGGCCGCCTCCAACGACGCCGGCCGCGACCTGGAGCAGTCCCAGCTGCGGCTCGGGGAAGGCCCCTGCCTCGACTGCGTGCGCACCATGCAACCCGTGGTCAACACCGACCTGGCCGAGGCGGGCAGTTGGCCCGAGTTCGCGGCCCACGCGATCGAGGCCGGCTTCCACTCGGTGCACGCCTTCCCGATGCGGCTGCGTGACCAGGCCATCGGCGCACTCAACCTGTTCAGCATCACCGAGACCCGGTTCGAGCCCGAGGAGGTCCGCATCGTGCAGTCGCTGGCCGACGTGGCCAGCATCGCGATCCTCCAGGAGCGGACCATCTCGCGGGCCGAGGCGCTGACCGAGCAGCTCCAGGGCGCCCTCAACAGCCGGATCGTCATCGAGCAGGCGAAGGGCGCCCTCGCGCGCATCGAGGGGATCACCGTCGACGAGGCCTTCGAGCGGCTCCGCGAGCGCGCGCGATCGAGCCGTCAGCGGCTGGTCGACGTCGCCGCGGCGCTCCTGGCGAGCAGCTGAGCCGGACCAGCCGGGCCATCACAGGCGGCGGTATCAAAGCCCGCGCCTCTGGCAACTGAGGACTTATCGCCGGGTCCCTGCGGCGTGCTCAGGGGGCCACCGTGGGGGCCCGGCGCTGCGCGGCCGTGGCCCGGCATCCCCAGCAATTCGGACAGGTCCAGTACGCCGGCGCCGCCACCGTGGCCGTGAGCTGCTCGAGCGAGTACTCCGTGATCCGGATCAGCGCGTGCTTGCACGACTCGCGGTCGCGGGCGTCCACCTCGATCATCGGGCACGTGCTCGGGAACGGCCAGCGCCGCCCGGACCTCCTCGAGCGGGTAGCGCTGGGCGTTGTCGAACTGGTTGACCGCCACGATGAACGGCAGCCCCTTCGACTCGAAGTAGTCCAGCGGTGAGAACGCCTCGTCGAGCCGGTCGGTGTCGACGAGCACGATGGCGCCGATCGCGCCGAGGCACAGGTCGTCCCACATGAACCAGAACCGCCGCTGTCCCGGCGTACCGAACAGGTAGAGGACCAGGTCCTCGGCCAGCGTGATGCGGCCGAAGTCCATGGCGACGGTGGTGGTGGCCTTGGTCGGGACGGCGGCGAGGTCGTCGACGCCCTCGGACTCGTTGGTGACGAGAGCTTCGGTGCGCAAGCGGCATGATCTCCGAGACCGATCCCACCAGGGTGGTCTTGCCCACGCCGAAGCCGCCGGCGACGACGATCTTGGTCGACGCCGCGGAGCGCTGGGCGCTAGAGCGTGCGTAGTCCACGGAGGGTCCTTTCGATGAGCTCTCGTCGCTCGTCCTGCGACGAGTCTGCGGTCAGGGTCGCCTGCACCCGGACGTGCCCCTGCTCGATCAGGTCGCCCAGGAGGACCCGGACGACACCGATCGGCATGTGCACGTGCGCGGACACCTCGGCGACCGAGCGTTTGTCACACACCTCGAGGATGCGGCGCGAGGTTGGCGTCGGTGGGTTCCTCGGACCCACCGCCCTCCCGGCGAAGCGTGGCTTCGACCGGCAGCTCGACCTTGGGCGCGGTGCGGCCGCCGGTCAGCGTGTAGGGCCGGACGACGCGCGCGACTGGCGCGTCGTCGTCCGGGGTCCACGGCTGGGTCGGCAGTGCCATGACGGGTCCTGGTCGTCCTTCAGATGCCGCTGAGCGGGACGCGGGCGGTGGCCTGGACCATGCGGCCGACGCGGTCGACGAGGAGGGCCATCTCGTAGCCCACCTGGCCGATGTCGGCGGAGTCCTCGGTGAGCACGGCGAGGTGCGACCCGTCGCCGACGCTCATCAGCAGCAGGTAGCCGTTCTGCATCTCGATGACGGTCTGCAGCACGGCGCCGCCCTCGAAGAGGCGGGCCGCGCCGACCGCCAGGCTGGCCAGTCCCGAGGAGACGGCCGCGACCTGCTCGGCGCGCTCGTCGGGGAGGCTGACGCTCTTGGCCATCAGCAGTCCGTCGGCCGAGACCAGGATCGCGTGCGCCGCCGACGGCACCTCGTCGACGAACTTGCTGACGACCCAGTCGAGCCCGCGCTCGTCGGTCTCCGGCTCAGGTTCTCGGTCATGCAGGACCTTCCTCGGTGCTGCGATGCGGGTACGGTCTCGTCCACGGCGGCGGTCCGGCCCCGGGACACGCCGGCGGCGTGGGCGGCGAGCCTGGCCCGGATCGCCTCCGGGTCGCGGTCGACGCTGGCGGGCGCCGGCGAGACACCGCCGGGCACCAGCCGCTTGCCGGGACGCCGCATCGGCAGGCCCGACTCGCTGAACTGGAGCGCGGGCGCCTCGGCGACCTGCTCGGCGGCCTCCCAGCCGGCCTCGATCTCGGACGTCGTCCAGGTGCTCTCGTCGTCGCCGGCGGTGAGCCAGTTGGACCGCAGGGTCCGGAAGATCGGCGTCTCGTCCTCGGTCGCCTCCGGCATCGGGCTGCGCGAGTCGAGCAGGTCGTAGGCGGGCGCCGGCGCCGGCGGCGGCGTCGGTGTCGCGGGCGCCGCGGCCACCCAGCTCTCGGCGGGCGCCTCGGCGGCCGGTCGGCGTCGACCGGGTCGACGCGGCACCGACCGGCGGGCGACGCGGGGCCGTGCCGGCTGCGGACCGCGCTGCGCGCCGGCGAGCTGCCGACTGCGACGGTCGTGCCGGCGTCCGCGTCAGACCGCCATCGGCCTCGACACGGGCTCCTCGACTCGGCGTCGGCCACGGCTCGTCGGCTCCTCGGCACGGCTCGTCGACTCCTCGTCCGGTCGTCGGGCTCGGCCACGGCTACGCCTCGGCGGCTCGGGCTCCTCGCACAGGCGCCTCGGTCCCGGACGGGCTCCACGGCTCCTCGCAGGCTCCGGCTCCTCGTCCGGCTCTCGGTCCCGGCCTCGGCTCGGCGCGGCCTCGTCGTCGTCCGCAGCGTCTGTCGATGGCGTCGAACGCCGCCGTGGGCGTGGCCGGCTCACGCTGCGGCAGGTCGGCTGCGCGGGCTGCGCGGTGCCGTTGGCCCGTGCAGCCGCTGGAACAGCGAGCCTCCGGTCGAGCCGACCGGCGCACCCGGCATGGCGCCACCGGCGCGGGTGGCGCCGGGCGAGCGCTGCGGGCAGCCGCGGTGACGGCGTTGATGGCGGCCGCGATCGAGTCGACTCCCGACCTCGGCGGCCTCGGCGCGTCGGGCCTCCCCTCGCCGCGGCGCAGCTGCGCGGCGCCTGCGGCAGCCGGCGGGCAGACAGGGCCGTCGGGGCAACCGCGCGGCCGGCTGGCGAACGCGGCGGGGGCGGACGACCGGCCGGGCTGACCGGGCCGACCGGGGCGGCCGGCTCGGGACGGGTCGGCAGCTGCTTCGGCTCGCGCCTCGTTGCTGAGCCGCTCGGTGACCGCGGCGGGCAGCACCGACTTGGCCGAGGCTTGAGCCCGGCCAGGCCCGGGTCGCTGCTTGGGCTGGACCTGGGTCGGGCGGCCGCGCAGGAGCGCCGGCGGCAGCAGCACCGTGGCCGTCGTGCCGCCGCGGGGGTTGCGGGCCAGCGAGACGGTGATGCCGTGCCGGGTCGCGAGCCGGCTGACCACGAGCAGACCCATCCGGCGCGCCGTCTCGACGGTGACCTCGCCGCCGGAGCGCAGGTCCTCGTTGAGCGAGTTGAGGACGTCCTGGGCGATGCCGAGGCCGCCGTCGCTGATCTCGACGATGGTGCTGTCGCCGGCCTGCTTGGTGGAGATCTTCACCGGCGCGGTCGGCGGCGAGAACGCGAGCGCGTTGTCGACGAGCTCGGTCATCAGGTGCACGACGTCGGCGGCGGCGGCACCGTTGACCTTCTCGCGGCGGCGAGGACTCGATCTGGACGCGCTGGTACTCCTGCACACCGGCCATGGCCGCCTGGAAGACGTCGCCGAGGGCGAGCGCGTCGTGTGTCGCTGGTCTGCATCGGGAGCGTCGGCCAGCACCATCAGCGAGTCCGCCGTACGGCGCATGCGCGAGGCGAGGTGGTCGAGCCGGAACAGCGACTCGAGGCGGTTGGGGTCCTCCTCGTCCTTCTCCAGCCGCTCGATGAGGCCGAGCTGCTGGTTGATGAGCGAGGTGTTGCGACGCGACAGGGTGGAGAACATCTCGCCGACCTGCGAGCGCAGCTTGGCCTCGCCGGACGCCAGGTGCACGGCCTGGCGGTGCAGGTCGTCGACCGCGCGGGCCAGCTGGCCCATCTCCTCGTGCGTGTGTCGACCGGGATCGTGGACGATTTCGCCGGGGTCGTCGCCGGCCCGGATCTTCGCGACCATCTCGGGCAGCCGCGTGTTGGCGACCTCGAGGGCGCCCTCACGCACCCGGCGGATCGGGTTCAGCAGCATGCGGGAGACCAGCAGGGCCAGGAAGATCGCGGCCAGCAGCAGCGCGATGGTGACGACGGCGTTGGCGATGGCCAGGCCGCGCGCGTCGTTGGCGGCGCTGGTGAGGTCCTTGTCGATGTCGTCGAGCAGCTCGACGCTCAGGTCGTCGTAGGCCTCGAACGCCTCCGCGTCACCGAGGTCGTGGCCGCCGCCGCGGATCACGCCGAAGTGCGCGGCGTTCTGCTGGTTGAGCTTCTGCACCGCCGGGTCGGTGGTGCCGAGGATGGAGCCGAGGCGGTCGATGATGACCTGCTCGACGCCGAGCTCGGCGGAGAGGTCGACCAGGTTGATCGACTTGGGGTCGGCGACGTTGACCATGTACTGCTGCATGGCCAGCGACACGCGACCGTCGAGCGCCTGCTGGAGCGCGGCAGCTTGGCCTCGGGCTCGAGCTGCTCGGCGACGATCGCGTCGATCAGCTTGGTCACGCCGCGCTGGAGCTGGCGGACCTGGGAGACCGCCTGGCCCGCGGAGACGTAGCGCCGGCCGTCGCGCAGCTGCTCGCTCAGGCTCATGCACCGAGTCGAGCCGCTTGCGCTGGGCCGAGGTCAGGTCGGCCTTCTTGCCGATGTCCTCGAGCCGCTGGCCGGCCACGTCCACCGCGGCGATGGCCGAGACCCGGCCGGGGTCGTCGAGGGCCGGGCGCTGGCGGGAGATGATGATGGCGCGCTCGGCGGCGGCGAGGTAGCCGGCGGCGGGGCGGAGCACGGTGATCTGCTTGGCGGTCGCCGAGTAGTTGTCGGACTGGGACAGCTCGGTGTGCACGCGCAGGCCGCCGAACGTCGCGGCCAGCAGCATCGGGATCGTGAGCGCCAGCGCCAGCTTGCGACGCAGGGACCACTCGGGAAGGGCGATGGCGGAGGCGCAGCCGCCCAGCGCTGTCGCGACGCTTCTCCTCAGACATTCGCGTCCACCCAGGTTGGTCGAGATCGAGTCGTCACGCGGATCGGCGACGACACCGGTCAAGGTCGAATTCACGATAGGTTTCACTCCTCACACCTCGCGGCGGAATCGGGGAACTCCGCGAGGTATCAGCCGACTCAGTCAACCCGGTCTAGTCCTCTGTGGCAATGCTTGGGCAAGGGGCATGACTCGGTGGCGATCGTGACGTAGTGCGCCGCGAAGCCGCAGTTCAGGGCCACAAAGAGCGAGTGGCCCCGGCGGACGGCTGCCCACCGGAGCGCGCGCCGGGGCCACCGCCGGTGCGAGAGTGGCGCCGACGGCGTGGCTCACCGTGACGGGTCGACCGGGCTCCCTTGCGCGAGCCCGAGCTGGCTCAGCCTCGATCCACCGATCTCCGACGGCGCAGCGCCACAATCCGGGGCGCTGGCGGCGTCGCAGACGCTCAACGGACAACCAGTACGACGCTCGCGCCTGCGCCGGAAAGACCTCACACCCCTCTGGTGACGCTCGCTACGCCGCCCATCCACGGATCGAGGCTCACTCAGCGCCAGCCGAGGTCCGGCGCGACGTAGCGCAGGACGCTCTCGAGCACGTGCGCGTTGTAGTCGACGCCCAGCTGGTTGGGGACCGTCAGCAGCAGCGTGTCCGCCGCGGCGATCGCCTCGTCCTCGGCCAGCTCCTTGACCAGCTGGTCGGGCTCGCCGGCGTAGGACTTGCCGAACCGCGCGAGCCCGCCGTCGATCTGGCCGACCTGGTCCTGGCTGCGGGTGTCGTGCCCGAAGTAGGCGCGGTCCCGGTCGTCGACCAGCGGGAAGATGCTGCGGCTCACCGAGACCCGCGGCTCGCGCTGGGTGGCCGGCCGCATGTCCAGGCGTCGCGGAACATCTGGATCTGCTCGGCCTGCAGCTGGTGGAACGGGACGCCGGTGTCCTCGGTGAGCAGCGTGGAGCTCATCAGGTTCATGCCCTGCTCGGCGGTCCACACCGCTGTCTGGCGGGTGCCGGCGCCCCACCAGATGCGGTCGCGCAGCCCGGGCGAGTGCGGCTCGATGCCGAGCAGCCCGGGCGGGTTGGGGAACATCGGCCGCGGGTTGGGCTCGGCGAACCCCTTTCCCTCGAGCACCTCGAGGAGGATGCGGGCGTGCTCGCGGGCCATGTCGGCGTGGTCGGTGCCCTCGGCGGGCACGTGGCCGAAGTAGCGGTAGCCCTCGATGACCTGCTCCGGTGATCCCCGGCTGATGCCGAGCTGGAGCCGGCCCGCCGGCGATCAGGTCGGCGGCGCCGGCGTCCTCGGCCATGTAGAGCGGGTTCTCGTAGCGCATGTCGATGACGCCCGTGCCGAGCTCGATCCGGCTGGTGCGCGCGCCGGCAGCGGCCAGCAGCGGGAACGGCGACGCGAGCTGGCGCGCGAAGTGGTGGACGCGGAAGTAGGCGCCGTCCGCGCCGAGCTCCTCGGCCGCGACGGCGAGGTCGATCGACTGGAGCAGCGCGTCCGACGCCGAGCGGGTCTGCGACTGCGGCGAAGGGTTCCAGTGGCCGAAGGACAGGAAGCCGATGTTCTTCATGTTTCAACCAACGCGGCGGGGTGCCGCCGGATTCCCCGCCTCGTGCCCCGCCTACGGTGTGGCCGGTGCGGGAGTCGTTCAGAGCCGGGGTCCGGCTGGGCATCCCGTTCGCCGTCGTGGGGTTCGTGCTCTCGCTCTCCTTCGGCGTGCTCGCCCGGCAGGCCGGGCTTCTCGGCCGCTCCAGGCCATCGTCACCGCGGCGATCGTCTTCGCGGGGTCCGCCCAGTTCGCCGCGCTCGCGGTCCTGGCCAGCGGCGGCACGGCCCTGGCCGCCGTCGTCGCCGGCACGCTGATGAACGGCCGGTTCCTCGCGATGGGCACGGCCCTGGCGCCCTCGCTGCCCGGCGGCCCGCTGGCTCGGGCGCTGCAGGGCCAGACGATGGTCGACTCCTCCTGGGCACTGGCCAACCGGGGCGACGGCACCTTCGACCGGTGGCTGCTCTTCGGCACGACCGCACCGCAGTACGTCACCTGGCTGCTCGGCACGGTGGTCGGCGCCATCGGCCGGCGACCTGCTCGGCGACACCGACCGGTTCGGCCTCGACGCGGTGTTCCCCACGTTCTTCCTCGGCATCCTGGTCGCCGAGCTGCGCGCGCCGCGCTCGCGCGTGGTCGCGCTCTGCGGCGCGGCGATCGCGCTGGCGCTGGTGCCGTTCACCCCACCGGGCGTGCCGATCCTGGCCGCCGCCGCGGCCGCCCTCCTCGGGCTGCGCCGGTGAGCGGGCCGGTGACGATCTGGTGGACGATCGCCGGGCTCGCGGTGACCACCGCCCTGCTCAGGGCGGCCGGCCCCGTCGTGTTCGGCGGCCGCACGCCGCACCCGGCGTTCCTGCGCGTGGTCGCGATGATGGCGCCGGCCCTGCTGGCGGCCCTGGTCGTCACATCCGCGTTCGCCGACGGACGGCACCTCGGCGCCGGCGCCGACACCGTCGGCGTCCTGGCCGGCGGCGTGCTGCTGTGGCGCGGCCGGTCCGTCGTGCTCGCCGTGGTCGTCGCCGTCGTGGTCACTGCCGGGCTCCGCGCCGCCCTGACCTGAGCTCGGCGCCGACGTCGTGCAGGTGGCGGAAGGCCCGGGCGTAGGAGTCGACCAGGCCGGTCACCTCGTAGGCGCACGCCGATCTCGGCGCAGTAGGCCCGCACGATCGGCTGCGCCTTGCGCAGGTTGGGGGTCGGCATCGCCGGGAAGAGGTGGTGCTCGATCTGGTGGTTGAGCCCGCCGAGCGCAGCGTCGACCAGCCGGCCGCCGCGCACGTTGCGCGAGGTCAGCACCTGCTTGCGCAGGAAGTCCTCGGTGCCGTCGGGGTGCGGCATGCCCTTGTGGTTGGGCGCGAAGGTGAGGCCCAGGTAGACGCCGAAGAGCGCCTGGTGCACCACGAGGAAGGCGACCGCCTGGAGCGGGGCGAGCACGGTGCAGCAGCGCCGAGAGGTAGAGCACGAAGTGGGCCGCGAGCAGGCCGCCCTCGAGCCGGCGACGCTTGACCGTGCCGTCGCGCGAGCGCCTGGACGCTGTCGCGCTTCAGCGAGATGCCGAGCAGGGTGAGCAGCGGGAGGAAGAGGAACGCCTGGTGACGCGGTGAGGAAGCCCCGGCCGCGAGCCGCCTCGCGGCTCCAGACGAGGACGCCCGGGGCCGACGTCGGGGTCGAGGTCGTCGTGGTTGGGGTTGGCGTGGTGCCTGGTGTGCTTGGCCATCCAGTAGCCGTAGGACATGCCGATCGCCAGGTTGCCGGCGACGAGCCCGGCCCGGCGCGCTCGGCCGGTTCGTGCGGAACACCTGGCGGTGCGCCAGGTCGTGGGCGACCAGCGCGAGCTGGGCGAAGACCACCGCGAGGAAGCGCGGCGACCGCCAGCGTCCACCACGAGGCGCCGACCAGCGAAGAAGGCCGTCCAGCCGCCGACGTACGCCGCGCCCACCAGACCCAGCCGCACGGCGTAGTAGCGCCGGCCGCCGGCGGAGCAGCCCGGCCGCGTTGATCCGCCGGCTCAGCTCGGCGAAGTCGCTGCCGGTGGCGGTGGCTGGCCGTTCCTGCCGCTCAGTGGTGGTCATGCGTCCAGCGAACCGGCGTGCGGTCCGGCGTTCAGGAGTGCCAGACCCCCGGTCGTGGTGGTGCTAGCCCCACCGGCACACGATCACCACGGGCGAGCTGGCCGATGACAGACCCAACTGACTGACTGTACAGTTAGCGAATGGCCACAGAGCTCCGGCAAGGTGAGATCCGGAAGACGTTGCCCGGGACCGGCCTACCACTCCGCGGAGACCTACGCCGTCGACACCGAGCGGGTCTTCTACCGCAACTGGGTCTACGTCGGGCGGGCCGAGCGCGTCGCCAGGCCCGGCGCCTGGCTGCGGGTGGAGATCGCCGACGAGAGCATCCTGGTCGTGCGCGGCAAGGACGAGCGGCTCCGCGCGTTCTACAACGTCTGCCGGCACCGCGGCTCGCGGATCTGCGACGACGAGCAGGGCGAGGTGCGCAGCCACCTGCGCTGCCCCTACCACGCCTGGGGCTACGCCCTGGACGGCACGCTCGTGACCACGCCGATGATCGAGAAGGACGAGATCGACCGGGAGTCGACGTCGCTGTGGCCGGTCCACGTCGACGTCTGGGAGGGGTTCGTCTTCGTCAACCTCTCCCGCGAGGAGCCCCGGCCGCTGCTCGAGCACCTCGCCGACCAGCAGGACGACCCGCTCGGCCTGGCCAGGTACGGCCTGGCCGACCTGCGCATCGGCCACGTCACCACCAACGAGGTCCAGGCGAACTGGAAGATCGTCCTCGAGAACTACAACGAGTGCCTGCACTGCCCGACGATCCACCCCGAGCTGGTGGCCGTCGTGCCGGCGTACAAGAAGGGCGACATCTTCGAGAGCGGCCGTCACGACGGCGGGGTCTCGCTGGCCGACGGCCGCACGGCGATCGTCGACGACGCCGCGGCTGCGGCTGCCGCTGCTGCCGGGGTTCAAGGGCCGGGGGCGACCCGCAGTCCTACTTCGGCGCGCATGGTCTACCCGACCATGTTCCTCGACGTCGACGGGTCCAGCTGCCTGGCCACCGCGGTCTTCCCGACCGGCCCGCAGAGCTGCCTGCTGGTCACGGAGTACCTCTTCAGCCCCGAGGCGCTCGACGACCCCGACTTCGACCCGCACGCCGGTCGTCGAGTTCAACGAGCGGGTGACCCGGCAGGACAACGAGGCCTGCGAGCGCGTCCAGCGCGGCGTGACGTCCCGGGCGTTCGAGCACGGCGTCTTCCCGGCCAAGGACTCGCTGGGTCCACGCGTTCGACCAGCGCTACCTGCGAGACGTCGGGACCGATGGCGACGGCTGCGGAGTGACGGCAAGCGCCGGCGGGACGCTGACGGCCTGAGCGCCGCCTCAGCCCAGGACGACCCGCGCGTCCAGCGCGAGCACGCCGGCCGGGCCGGCGAGCACCGGGTTGAGCTCCAGCTCGACGAGCTCGGGATGGGCGGCCGCGAGCTGCGACACCCGGGCGACCACGTCGGCCAGCGCGTCCAGGTCGACCGGCGGCCGCCCTCGCGCGCCGAGCAGCAGCGGCGCCCCGCGCAGCGACGAGCAGGAGCTCGCGGGCGGCGTCGCGCCGACACCGGGGCGATCGCGCAGGCGGTGTCGTCGAGCACCTCGGTGAAGACCCCGCCGAGCCCGACCATGACGACCGGGCCGAACTTCGGGTCGCGCACGCTGCCGACGATCAGCTCGACACCGTCGGCGACGGTCGGCCATGGCCTCGACCGAGACGGCCGGCGGCGCCAGCCGCGCCACCAGGTCGGCGTACGCCGCCCGCACCTCGTGCGCGGTCGGCGAGGCCGACCACCACTCCGCCGCCCTCGGACTTGTGCAGCCGTCCGGTCGCCTTGAGCACGACCGGGAAGCCCAGCCGGAGCCTCGAGCGCGGCCTCCAGCCCGGCCGCGTCGGTCACCGAGACCGCGGCCGGGAAGGCGACGCCGCAGTCCCTCGAACAGCGCCCGCGCCGCGGCGTACGACGTGTCGCTGACCGGCGGCGCCGGAGGCGGGAGCTCCTCGGCGAGGCCGGCCGTCGCGGGCTCGACCAGGCCGGCCAGCACCGTGCACGCGCGGTCGACGTCGCGGTGCACCGGGATGCCCGACGGCGCGCAGCAGCCTGGCTGGCCGGGCTGTCCGGGTAGATGGTCTGCACGACGAGCGGCTTGCCCTGCGCCGCGACCGCGTCGGCCATCTGCCGGGCCGCGGCCAGCTCGGGCTCGGTGAGGTTGGACTGCTCGGTCGAGTAGCCGCCGAAGAAGCCGGTCAGCAGCACGCCGTCGACCTGGTCGGAGGCCGAGCAGGGTCGCGACCGCCGCGGGCGTAGCTCGCGACGTCCTGCTCGCCGGCGCCGGCCAGGTCGACCGGGTTGGTGACCGTCGCCTGCGCCCACAGCGCCGCCTCGAGCTCGGCGGTCGACCGCGCCGGCCAGCACCGGGGTCCGCAGCCCGACGCGCGGCGAGCGCGTCGGCGGCCACCGCGCCGTGCCCGCCCCCGTCGGTGAGGATCGCGACCCGGCGGCCCGCGCATCCGCCGCGGGCGCGCAGGGCGACGAGCAGGTCGGCCATCTGGGTCGGGTGGTCCACCCGGCGGGCGCCCACCGCCGCGCACGCCGCGTCGACCACCATCGACGAGCTGGTCAGCGAGCCGGTGTGCGAGGCCGCGCTGCGCACCGCCGCCTCGGTCCGCCCCGGAGCCAGCAGGACCAGTGGCTTGCCCGCGTCCCGCAGTGCCCGGGCGGCGTCGAGGAAGGCCGCGACCGTCGACGACGTCCTCGGTGTAGACGGCGACGGCCCGGGTGCCGTCGTGGCCGACGCAGGCGCGCAGGAAGTCGACGACCCCGAGGTCGGCCTGGTTGCCGAGCGAGACGAACCGCGACACGCCCAGCCCGCGGTCGGCCAGCAGCCCGGCCAGGTCGAGCACGAGGTTGCCGCTCTGGCTGAGCACGGCCACGTCGCCCGGCGGGCAGGACGGCGTGGGCCAGCTGGAGCCCGGTCGTGGTGTCGACGATCCCCAGGCAGTTGGGACCGACCAGCACGGCGCCCGCGGCGCGGACGATCGCGAGCGCCTCGGCCTCGAGTCGGGCGCCCTCGGCGCCCGCCTCGGACAGGCCCGCGGTGATGGCCACGATCGCCCGGGCCCCGGCGGCGACGGCGTCGGTCACCGAGGCCACGAAGCCGGCCGCCGGGACGCAGACGACGGCCAGGTCGACGGTCGCGCCCGTGGCTGCGGCCGCCGCCCGGGCGGACGGGTACGCCGGCTGCCCGAGCACCTCGCCGCCGCGCGTCGGTTGACCAGCAGCACCGTGCGGTCGCCCGCGCGACGGCCAGGGCCCGCTGCGCGATGATGTGTCCCCACTTCGCGGAGTCGTCGCTGGCGCCGACGACGGCCACGGTGCGCGGGTGAGAACAGGGCGTCCAGCGGCGTCCGACACCCGCGCGCGGCCCTTGACGCCTCACGCGAGGCGACCCTAGCATCGCTGACTGACTGAACAGTCAAGCAATGTTGGGGGCCGCGATGGCGGCAGGCAGCAGGGCGCGAGCGGCCCACCCAGCGCGAGCAGGCGGCCGCAGAGGCCCGGACCCGGATCCTCGCCGCCGCCGCCGACTGCATCGTCCGCGACGGCCTGGCCCAGGTCCGGATGGCCTCGATCGCCCGCACCGCCGGGGTGTCGGCCGGCCTGCTGCACTACCACTTCGACACCAAGGAGCTCCTCTTCGGCGAGGTGCTGACCTACTCCCACGCGGTCTCGGCCGAGCTCAACCAGCGCGCCATGGCCAGGGCCGGCGAGGGCCCCGCCGAACGGCTGTCGTCCTTCCTCGACCGCTGCCTGCCCAGCGACGAGCAGCGCGCGCACGAGTGGCTGCTCTGGCAGGAGCTGGCCCTGCTGTGCATCCGCGACCCGCACCTCGCCAAGGTCGGCGCCGATCTCTACGAGGACCTCTACGCCACCGTCGCCGACATCGTCACGCGAGGGCGTCGCCGCCGGCGTCTTCGACACCGACGCTCGACCCGCGATCGCTGGCCGAGACGGCGGTGGCCCTGACCGACGGGCTCGGCGCGCCGGGTGCTGGCCGACGACCCCAACCTCGGGCTCGAGGAGGCGCGCACATGATCGCCACCACCATCGGCATCCTGGTCGGCCACGACGGGCCGCTGCCTCCGCCTGCGCCCGTTCGAGGACGCAGGTCGAGGCCGTGACGGCCGCGCAGCGGTCTCGCGCTCCCCCGGCCCTCGCGGCGGGGCCTCCTGACCGGCGGCCTGGCGCTCGGGCGCCCGATGGCGCTGCCCGGCTGCGCCTACATCCGCGACGACGCTCCCGTCGACGCACCGCTGCCGACGTCGGCGAAGGCCGAGATCGACGGCGACCTCGTCTACTTCAACTGGGCCGACTACCTCGCCCCGAAGGTGGTCAAGGGCTTCCAGGAGGAGTACGGCGTCAAGGTCATCGAGTCCAACTACGACTCGATGGAGGGCATGTACGCCAAGCTCGCCGCCGGCAACCAGTACGACATCGTCTTCCCGATCGCCAAGTGGGTCGTCAAGCTGCGCCGCGAGGGCAAGCTCCGCGCCATCGACCCCGGCGCAGCTGCAGAACGCCGACCAGGTCTTCTACTCCGGGTCCTACTTCAACGAACCCGTGGTACGACGCCGGGTCGGCGGTGTCGGTGCCGTTCACCGTCTACAAGACCGGGATCGGCTGGCGCACCGACAAGGTGTCGTCGATGACCGGCAGCTGGCAGGACCTCTGGAACGACGAGGCCAGGGGCCGCGTCTTCACCCTCGACGACCAGGACGAGGCGCTGGCGATGGCCGCCCTGCTCCTCGGCTACGACGTCAACACCGCGAAGGCCTCGGAGCTCGAGGAGATGAAGAAGCTCCTGATCAGCCAGAAGGAGTATCTCCGCGCCTACTCCTCCGACGACATCAACAACATGATCGGCGGCGACGCCTGGGTCCACCACATGTGGAGCGGCGACTTCCTCTACCTCCAGCAGGGGCTGGCCAACGACCCCACGAAGTTCGACTTCGAGGCGCCGACGCGAGGGCACGCCGATCAACTCCGACACCTACGCGATCCCGGCCAACGCCCAGCACCCCGGCACCGCGATGTTGTTCATCGACTACCTGCTCCGCCCCGAGAACGCCATCAAGAACATGAACTACCTCTACTACCCGTTCCCGGTGAAGGACGCGCTGCCGGCGTTCGCCGACCTCGCCAAGGACGTGCCGGCCTGCAACGTCGAGATCTCCGACCTGGAGAACGAGAACGTCTTCCGCCTGCTCGGCGCCGACGAGATCCAGCGCCGCGCGGCGATGTGGACCGAAGTGAAGGCGAGCTGATGGCGGCGGCCACGACGGCCCCGAGGTCGAGCCGCCGCGGTCCGCCCAGCGGACCTGGCTGTGGGGGCTGCTGCTGGCGCTGCCGACCGCGTGGATGGTGACGTTCTTCGTCTCCAGCATGGTGATCGTCGTCCTGCTGTCCTTCGGCCGCACCACCAACGACGGCTTCCCGGTCTTCGCGACCAGCACCGCCAACTACCGCGCGATCTGGAACGACGTCTACCTCGAGCTGTTCCTGCGCTCGCTGACCTACGCCCTCGCCACGGTGGTGATCTCGGTGCTGATCGCCTACCCGGTCGCCTACGCCATCGCCCTGCACGGCGGCCGCTACAAGAACGCGCTGATCGCGGCGATCGTGGTGCCGTTCTTCGCCAGCTACCTCGATCCGGATGTACGCCTGGAAGGCGCTGCTCTCCGACGACGGCCTGGTCAACAGCGGCCTGCGCAGGACCGGGCTCAGCGACGGGCTCACCTTCCTCAACACGCCGTGCGCCGTCATCGGCGGCCTGGTCTACGGCTTCGTGGTCTTCATGATCCTGCCGATCTACGCCTCCCTCGAGCGGCTCGACGTCTCGCTCATCGAGGCCGGCAAGGACCTCTACCACGGCCCGGTGCGCACCTTCTTCAGCGTGACGCTGCCCGCGACCCGCGCCGGGCTGTACGGCGGCGTCCTGCTCGTCTTCCTGCCGGCGCTCGGCGACTTCGTCAGCGCGCAGCTGCTGGGCGGCGCCAGCACCTACATGATCGGCAACCTGGTCCAGCAGCAGTTCGTCGAGGGCCAGAACTGGCCGCTCGGCTCGGCGCTGACCGTCGGCATGATGGCCGCGCTGACCGTGCTGATGGTGGCCTACCTCCGCGCCACCACCGACCCAGGCGCGGGAGCTCTGATGGCGCGCCGCAAGCTCGAGCGCAAGCCGCGTGTTCGCCGTGGTGGTGACCGTCGGTCTTCTTCGCCTGGCTCTACCTGCCGATCCTGGCCGTCGCGCTCTTCAGCTTCAACGACAAGAAGTCGCTCTCGACGTTCTCCGGCTTCAGCCTGCGGTGGTACGACGACCTCGTCCACAACGACGCCCTGATCGGCTCGCTGGTGGCCAGCCTCGAGATCGCCGACCGTCGCGACCGTCGGCTCGCTGGTGCTCGGCACCATGCTCGCCCTCGGCCTCGAGCGGATCCGGCTCGCGGCGGGGCCGGGTCATCGGGGCGGTCACCCTGCTCCCGCTGGTCACCCCCGAGATCGTCACCGGCGTGGCCGCGCTGCTGCTCTTCACCGGGGTCGGGCCTCAAGCTGTCGATGACCACGGTCGATCCTGGCCGAGATCACGTTCTCGATCGCCTACGTGACGGTGATCGTCCGCGGCCGGCTGGCCGGCATCTCGACTGGAGGTCGAGGAGGCCGCCCGCGACCTGGGCTGCACGCCGTTCCAGGCCGTGCGGCTGGTCATCCTGCCCACGCTCGTGCCGGCCCTGGTCGGCGCCGGGCTGCTGGTCTTCGCGCTGGTCTTCGACGACTTCGTGCTCGCCTTCTTCACCACCGGCGTCGACCCCCAGCCGCTGCCCGGTGCGGGTCTACTCCTCGATCCGCTTCGGGGTCTCCCCCGCCATCAACGCGATCGGCACGCTGATGCTGCTCGGCTCGGCGCCTGCTGATCGTGGCCGCCCTGACCCTCCCGCGCCTGTTCGGCCGCGGGACCTCCAGCCTCGACCTGATCACCGGAGGCCAGAAGATGAGCACAGCACCGATGACCGACACCCCGGCACGCCCTCGGTCTCGCTGCGCGGGCTGACCAAGGTCTTCGGCGGCACGACCGTCGTCGACTACCTCGACCTCGACATCGCGAGCGGTGAGTTCTTCTCGCTGCTGGGCCCGTCGGGGTGCGGCAAGACCACGACGCTGCGGATGATCGCCGGCTTCAGCGACCCGACCTCGGGCACCATCCTGGTCGGCGGCGAGGACGTCACCAGCACGCCGCCGCACCGGCGCGACGTCAACACGGTCTTCCAGAGCTACGCGCTCTTCGAGCACCTCGACGTCCGCGGCAACGTCGGCTTCGGCCTGCGCCGCAAGGGGCTCGACCGGCCGACGCTCAACGCGGCGGGTCTCCGAGATGCTCGAGCTGGTCGAGCTCGGCGACAAGGGCAAGGAGCGGCCGGGCCGGCTCTCCGGCGGCCAGCGGCAGCGCGTCGCGCTCGCCCGGGCGCTCATCAACGAGCCCAAGGTGCTGCTGCTCGACGAGCCGCTGGCCGCGCTCGACCTCAAGCTGCGCCACGCCATGCAGGCCGAGCTCAAGTCGATCCAGCGCGAGGTCGGCATCACCTTCCTCTTCGTCACCCACGACCAGGACGAGGCGCTCAGCATGAGCGACCGGGTCGCGATCATGAACGACGGCGTCATCGAGCAGTGCGGCACGCCCGAGGACGTCTACGAGCACCCGACCTCGGTCTTCGCGGCCGGCTTCATCGGCACCAGCAACCTGATGAGCGGCACCTGGTCCGGCGGCGCAGTGACGATCTCCGCCACGGTCTCGATCCCGGCCCCGGAGCACCAGGGCTCGGCCGAGGGCGACGCGGTCAGCGTCGCGGTCCGGCCCGAGAAGATCTGGCTCAGCGAGCTCACCCCCGAGATGTTCCGGCTGCCCGGCACCATCGTGTCCGACCGTCTACCACGGCGCGACCACCCAGTACCTCGTCTCGATCACGCCCGACGCTCACCCTCACCGTCCTGGAGCAGAACCTCCCCCGGATGCGCGCCGAGGACCGCTGGAACCCCGGCGACCGGGTCGAGATGGGCTGGCTGCCCGAGCACACGGTGGTGCTGACGTGACCGCCGCTCCATCGAGCGCACGACGTCGTCGTCGTGGGCGCGGGCCTGGCCGGCCTGTCCGCCGCCCGCGACCTCGAGGCCGGCGGCGCCGCAGGTCACCGTGCTCGAGGCGCGGCGACCGGGTCGGCGGCCGGGTCGAGCAGGTCGAGCTCCCCGACGGGCGGCTGGTCCAGCTCGGCGGCGAGGTGGTCGGCAACGCCCACACCAGCTACCTCGGCCTGGTCGAGGAGCTCGGGCTGACCCTGACCGCGTCGTACGTCGCGGAGCCCGGCGAGATCACCCGCCAGCTCCCCGGTACGGTCGTCGGTCGGCGACTGGCCGTCCTGGTACTCCGACGCCGACCGCGCCTCGCACGAGGAGGTCGAGGCGGCTGCTGGAGAAGCTGGTCTCCTCGATCGACCCGGCGGACCCGTGGGCCCACCCCGAGCTGCACCGGCTCGACCGGCTCAGCGTCGGCGACTGGCTGCGCGAGGCGGTGCCACGCCCGGCGTGCTGCGGGCCATGGACCTGGTGCACCTGAGCCTGTCCGACGGCTCGATCGAGCGGCAGAGCCTGTTCGCCTACGCGCGCAAGCAGGCCGTCGGCGGCGGGACCGCCGCCTACGACGTCGACGGAGTGGGAGAACCAGCGGGTCGCCGAGGGGTCGGCGACCGTGGCGCTGACGATGGCGGCAGGGCTGCGCGACGTCCGCCTCGTCGACGCCGGTGCGCCGCATCCGCGTCGGCCCGACCGAGCGTGGTGACCACGCACGACGGCGAGGAGCTGCGTGCCGACGCGGTCGTGATCGCCGTGCCGTCGGGCCCCGCGCGCGACATCGAGATCGACGGGCGTCAGCGAGGCGCGGCTGGCCTCGCTGCGCCGGCAGCGGCACGCGTGGGCGGCCAAGTTCGTGGCGGCGTACGACGAGCCGTTCTGGCGCGCCCGCGGCCAGAACGCGCTGGCCGAGAGCGAGGGCGTGCTCGGCTCGACCTGGCCGCAGCAGCACGGCGTGCTGTCGGCGCTGGTGCCGCCCGAGCGCTACGCCGCCTTCGCGGCGACCGACCCCGAGACCACGCGACCCGGCGAGGCGCTCGCCCAGATCGCGGAGCTCTTCGGGCCCGAGGCCGGCTCGCCGCTGCAGACCTGGACCCGGCTCTGGGGCACCGACCCGTGGACGCAGGGCTACGTCACCACCTGGCAGCCGGGCGACGTCGAGGCGGTCGGGCCGCTGCACGGCACCCACGAGCCGCCCTTCTACGTCTGCGGCTCCGACCAGTGGGTCGCCGGCTACATGGAGGGCGCCGTCCGCACCGGCCGGGGCGCCGCGGCAGCCGCCCTCGCCCAGGCTGACCGAGGAGGAGGACCAGCATGGACTTCGGCCTGACCGACGAGCAGCGCAGCATCGTGGAGGTGACGCGCGCGTTCGTCGAGCGCGAGCTCTACCCCCACGAGGAGGAGGTCGAGCGCACCGGCGTGCTGCGGCCCGAGCTCGCCGCCGCAGATCCGCGCCGAAGGCCCTGGCCGCCGGGCTCTACGCCGCCAACATGCCCGAGGAGGTCGGCGGGGCCGGGCCTCGACACGGTGACCTGGGTGCTCTACGAGAAGGAGCTCGGCAAGGCCAACTACGCGCTGCACTACACCGGCGTCGCCCGGCCCTCCAACATCCTGCTGGCCGGCACCGAGGCCCAGCGCGAGAAGCTACCTCTACCCCTGCGTGCGCGGCGAGAAGATCGACTGCCTGGCGATGACCGAGCCCGGCGCCGGGTCCGACATGCGGGCGATGCGCACCCGGGCCACCCGCGACGCCGGCGATGGCGGGGGCTGGCGGATCAAGGGCACCAAGCACTTCATCAGCCACGCCGACGAGGCCGACTTCGTGATCCTGGTCGCGGTGACCGGGTACCGACGACGCCGGGACGCCCGGCGATGTCGACGTTCCTGGTCGACCTCGACACCCCCGGCCTGACCGTGCACGACGGCTACCGCAACGTCTCGCACCGCGGCTACACCAACTCGATCCTCGACTTCGACGACGTCCGGGTGGGCGACGACGCGCTGCTCGGCGAGGAGGGCAAGGGCTTCGAGCTGGCCGGCGAGTGGCTCGGCTCGACCCGGCTCCAGGTCGCCGCGTCCTGCCTCGGCCGCGCGGAGCGGGCCCTCGACCTGTCCGATCAGGCACGCGGCGACCCGCGAGCAGTTCGGCCAGCCGATCGGCCGGTTCCAGGGCGTCGGCTTCAAGCTGGCCGACATGGCCACCGAGCTGCGCGCCGCCGAGCTGATGACCCTGCACGCGGCGTGGAAGTACGACCAGGGCACGGCCACCGACGCCGACATCGCGATGGCCAAGCTGAAGGCCACCGAGATGCTGGCGATGGTCGCCGACGAGGCGATCCAGATCCACGGCGGCATGGGGCTGATGGACGAGCTGCCGCTGGAGCGGATCTGGCGCGACGCGCGCATCGAGCGGATCTGGGACGGCACCTCGGAGATCCAGCGCCACATCATCAGCCGGTCGCTGCTGCGGCCGTTGGGAGCCTGACGTGTGCCGACGTACTCCACACCCGGGCCGAGGACGGCGTCCTCGAGGTCACCCTCGACCGGCCGCCAAGGCCAACGCCATCGACCTGGCCACCAGCCGGGAGATGGGCGAGGTCTTCGCGGCCTTCCGCGACGACCCCGACCTCCGGGTGGCGATCGTGCGCACCGAGGGCGACAAGTTCTTCTGCGCCGGCTGGGACCTCAAGGCGGCGGCCGACGGCGACGCCGGTCGACGGCGACTACGGCGTCGGCGGCTTCGGCGGCCTCCAGGAGCTGCCCGACCTCAACAAGCCGGTCATCGCCGCCGTCCACGGCCTGGCGATGGGGGGCGGCTTCGAGCTGGCCCTGTCGTGCGACCTGATCTACGCCTCGGAGGCCACCCGGTTCGGCCTGCCGGAGATCAACGCCGGCACCCTCGCCGACGCCGCGACGATCAAGCTGCCCAAGCGGATGCCCTACCACGTCGCGATGGAGCTGCTCCTGACCGGACGCTGGATGGCCGGCCGACGGAGGCGGCGCGCTGGGGCGTGGTCAACGAGGTGCTGCCCGACGAGGAGGCGGTCCGGGCCCGCGCCTGGGAGACCGCCCGGCTGCTCGCCTCCGGTCCGCCCCTGGTCTTCGCCGCGATCAAGGAGACCGCCCGGGCGGCCGAGTCGCTGCGGTTCCAGGAGGCGCATGGACCTGGTCACCACCAGCACCCTCCCGACGGTGGCGACGCTCTACACCTCCGAGGACGGCCTCGAGGGGTTCAGGGCCTTCGCCGAGAAGCGCAAGCCGGTCTGGAAGGGCCGCTGACCCCCCACACCCCCACACACGAAGGAGACTCGCTTGAACCGCAACGTCATGATCACCTGCGCCCTGACCGGCGCCGGCGACACCGTCGGCCGCTCCGAGCACGTGCCGGTGACCCCCGAGCAGATCGCCGAGTCCGGCATCGCCGCGGCGCGCGCGGGGGCCACGATCGTCCACGTCCACGTCCGGGATCCCGAGACCGGGAAGGGGTCTCGCGACGTCGCGCTCTACCGCGAGGTCGTCGAGCGGATCCGGGCCTCCGACGTCGACGTCATCATCAACACCACCGCCGGGATGGGCGGCGACCTGGTGCTCGACCCGCACGACCCCACGACGTTCGTCGACGGCACCGACCTCGTGAGCGGTGTCGACCGGCTCCCCCACGTCGAGGAGCTGCTCCCCGACATCTGCACCCTCGACTGCGGCAGCCTCAACTTCGGCGAGGGCAGCCTGGTCTACGTCAGCACGCCCGACATGCTCCGCGAGGGCGCCAAGAAGATCCAGGAGCTCGGCGTCCGCTGCGAGATGGAGATCTTCGACACCGGGCACCTGTGGTTCGCCAGGACCCTGGTCGAGGAGGGGCTGATCGACGCGCCCGGCGATGTACCAGCTCTGCATGGGCATCCCGTACGGCGCGCCGGCCGACCCGCTGACGCTGGCGGCAATGGTCGCAGCAGCTCCCGGAGGACGCCGTCTGGGCGTCGTTCGCCCTGGGCCCGATGCAGATGCCGTGGGTGGCCCAGTCGGTGCTGCTCGGCGGCCACGTGCGGGTCGGGCTCGAGGACAACCTCTACCTGGCCAAGGGCGTGAAGGCGACCAACGCCGCAGCTGGTCGAGCGCGCGAAGCCGATCGTGGAGAGCATGGGCGCCCACGTGGCCACCCCCGACGAGGGGCGCGAGATCCTCGCGCTGAAGCCCCGATGACGCGCCCCGCACCCGAGGGGGTCCGCACCGTCACCTGCATCGGCGCCGGGGTCATCGGCGGCGGCTGGGCGGCGTACTTCCTGGCGCGCGGCTACCGCGTCGTGGCGTGGGACCCGGCCGAGGACGCCGAGGCCCGGCTGCGGCACCTGGTCGCCGCGGCCTGGCCGGCGCTCACCGAGCTGGGCCTGGCCGAGGGCGCGAGCATCGACAACCTCGAACGCTCGTCGAGCCCGACCTGGCCACCGCCTGCGCGCAGGCGGACTTCGTTCAGGAGAGCGCGCCCGAGGACCTCGAGCTCAAGCGCACGCTGCTGGCCGACATCGACGCGGCGACCCCGGACGACGTGGTGATCTCCTCCTCGACGTCGGGCTACGGCATGAGCGAGATGCAGACCAAGTGCGCCCATCCCGAGCGCACCGTGGTCGGGCACCCGTTCAACCCGCCGTACCTGATCCCGCTCGTCGAGGTGGTCGGCGGCACCGACGACCTCGCCCGAGGCGTCGCGTGGACCTCGGACGTTCTTCCGGCACGCCGGCAAGTCGGTGATCACGATGGACCGCGAGGTGCCCGGGCTTCGTCGCCAACCGGCTCCAGGAGGCGCTGTGGCGCGAGGCGCTGCACATGGTGGAGGCCGGCGAGGCGACGGTCGAGGAGATCGACCTCTCCATCACCGACGGCCCCGGCCTGCGCTGGGCGCTGCAGGGCCCGATGCTCACCTTCCACCTGGCCGGCGGCCAGGGCGGGATGGCGCACATGCTCGACCACTTCGGCCCCTCGCTGCTCTCGCCGTGGACCCGGCTGGAGGCGCCGGAGCTCACGCCCGGAGCTGCGGGACGCCGTCGTCGACGGGCTGCGAGCGGGAGGCGGACGGCCGCAGCATCGACGACCTCGTGGCCGAGCGGGACCGCGGCGTGATCGCGATCCTGCGGGCGCTCGGCCGTGCCTGACGCCCGGTCGTCTGGCGGGAGCCCGTCCAGGACGCGTGGATCGACTACAACGGCCACCTGTCCGAGCCCTACTACGTGCTGGTCTTCGGGCACGCGACCGACGCGGTCATGGACCTGGTCGGGCTCGGCCCGGCGTACCGCGAGGCCAACGACGCCTCGCTCTACACGGTCGAGGCGCACGTCCGCTACCTCGACGAGGTCTCGGCCGGCCAGTGACCTCGAGGTGCGCTCGTCGGTCATCGGCGCCACCGCGCAAGCTGCTGTGGATCTGGCACGAGCTCTGGGTCGACGGCCGGCTCCGCGCCACCGAGGAGGTCCTCGGCGTGCACGTGGCCGGCGGCTCGTCCGCACCGTTCCCCGACGACATCGCCGCCCACGCCCGCGCCGTCCGGGTCGACCCACCCCAAGAGGCGAGCGGCCGCATTCACGCGCTCGCATGGCCCTGACCCGGGCGCGAAACGTGGCCTGGACACGGCAGCAAGCTCGCGAGTTGATCCACGTCCGATGCGAGGCGAGTCCCCCGCGCTCGGCAGCTGTCACCTGAGCGCTGACAGCTGCCGAGCGTGCAGGGCGCGACCTGAAGATCCCTCGACAACCTTTCGCCCTGGCGGCCGCGGCGCACGTAGGCCGCCTCGCTGCGAGGATGGCCGCGTGCGTCGTGCCGTGGCTCCCCTGCTGGCGGTGACCGTGGGGCTGGTGCTCGCGGACTCCGCGGTGGTGACACTCGCCCTGCCCGACATCCTCCGCCACCTGCACACGACGGTCGGACAGGTCGCCTGGGTGCTCATCGCGTTCAACCTCGTGCTCGGGCTCGGCGCCGTCCCGATCGCGATCACGTTCGCCCGCGCCCAGCCGAGGATCATCAGCGCGATCGGCATCGCGGTCTTCGCCGGCTCCTCGGCGTGGTGCGCAGCTGCTGAGTCCATCGACGTGCTGATCGCGGCCCGCTGCCTGCAGGCGCTCGGCGGTGCGCTCGCGCTGGTCGGCTGCCTGGAGCTCCTGGTCGCGGCGTACGGCGAGCGGCGCGGCGTCGCGGCCTGGGTCGCGGCCGGCGTGGTGGGCACGGCCACCGGCCCGTTCGCGGGAGGAGTGCTGACCCAGGCGTTCTCGTGGCAGGCCATCTTCATCGTGCAGGTGCCGTTCGCCGTGCTGGCCGTGCCGGCGGCGCTCGCCGTGTCGGCGAAGGCGGTGCAGACGCCGGACCGTCATCGCCCGGCGCTGCGGCCCAACCTGACCCTGGCCCTGCTGTCGGCGGCATTGACGGCGGCGCTGTTCCTGCTGGTCCTGCTCCTGGTCGAGGGCTGGCGCCGGAGTCCCGGGACGGCGGCCCTGACGGTCTCCGTCGTGCCCGTCGCGGCGCTCGCCGCCCGCCCTCTTGCCCGCCTCCTGCGACCCCCGCCCGAGGTCGAGGTCGCCGCGGGCTGCTTCCTGATCGCGGGTGGGCTGGCCGGACTGGCCATCCTGCCGTCGGCCCACCTCGCCTGGACGGTCGCTCCCCAGGCGCTGGTCGGCCTCGGGCTCGGGCTGACCGTCGACCGGCTCACCTCGCAGGCGATGGAGCTGCGGCTGCCGCGGGTGCGGCACGCGGGCTGGACCATCGCCGCCCGCCACGTCGGCGTGGTCGTGGGGCTGGCGATCCTCACCCCGGTCTTCACCGCCGACCTGCAGGACGCCCAGGTGCCGGCCCAGGAGGCGATCACGTCACTGGTCCTCGACGCACCGCTCCAGCCGAAGGACAAGATCGCAGTGGCCCAGGCGCTGGGCAGTGAGCTGACCAATGAGGAGGGCCGGATCCCCGACCTGCGCCGCGCCTTCGCCTCGCTGGAGATCGAGCCCGAGGAGCGACCTGCCGCAGCCCAGCTCGAGCGAGACCTCGACGCGCAGCTGCAGCGAGCCGCCACGCGTGCCTTCCGCGACTCGTTCCTCATCGGCGCCGGCCTCGCGGTCCTCGCGCTGGTCAGCGTGGTCGTGCCCGGTCGGAGGGCGACCCCATGACCGGCATCGCGCGCCTGGTCGGCATGCCGGTCGTCGCGCTGCTGCTGGTGAGTGGCGTGCTCGGCGTGCAGCTCGCCCACGGAGGCGGGACCTTCGAGCCCCTCAAGTCGGCCGACCCGTGCGTCGCACGCCACGTGACGTCGCAGGCCGAGGGCATGGACGCCCTCACCGAGCGGCTCGTGCTGCTCGGCATCGACGGCGCGGCCTGCCGGCTGCACGTGAGCCGCGAGGCCCTCACCCTGGAGCTCGCGCAGCCCGGACCTCGTACGGACGCCCAGGTCCAGGCCCTACACGACGGCCTGTTGGCCGCGGTCGAGCGGATGAAGGACGACGGATCCTTGCCGCCTGCCTCGGAGCTGGTCGACGAGGCTCTCGACAACGCCGACCTCAACCGCTTCCTCGAGATCGCGATCCGGGCCCTCCCCGACAGCGTCATCGACGCGGCGCTGAAGACCGACGACGTCCTGGTCCGCACGATCGACGACCTCGACCTGCGCGCGATCCTGGAGGACCTCGACGACGAGGATGACCTCTACGACCAGATCAACGCGGCGGTCGAACGAGCGGTCAAGGCGTCGCTCGTCGACCGCCTCAAGGACCTGCTGCCGTGAGCCACGAAACCCGGAGGAGACAGAGATGACGCTGGTGGCAGGGATCGACTCGTCGACGCAGTCGTGCACCGTAGTGGTGCTCGACGCGGACGACGGCACCGAGGTGCGCTCCGGACGAGCGGCGCACCCGCCCGGCACCGAGGTCGACCCACACGCGTGGGAGGCGGCCCTGCACGAGGCCGCGGCCGCCGCGGGCGGGCTCGACGACGTCGCCGCGATCGCCGTGGGCGCTCAGCAGCATGGCTATGTCTCGCTCGACGAGCAGGGCGACGTGGTGCGCCCGGCGATCCTGTGGAACGACAACCGCTCGGCACCGCAGGCAGCCTCCCTGATCGCAGACCTGGGCGGTGCCGCAGCGTGGGCCGACGCGGTCGGATCGGTGCCGGTCGCGTCGTTCACGATCACCAAGGCGCGGTGGGTGGCCGAGCACGAGCCGGAGGCTGCCGGCCGGACCGCCGCGGTCTGCCTCCCCCACGACTGGCTGAGCTGGCGGCTGCGTGGCGCGCCGGGGCTCCAGGCCCTGGCCACCGACCGCGGGGACGCCAGCGGTACCGGCTGGTTCGACGCCCGGAACGACACCTACCGCCGCGACCTCGTCGAGCTCGCTCTCGGCCACGACGCCGTGCTGCCCACCGTGCTCGCGCCGAGCCAGGCCGCCGGCGAGGCCACCGTGCTCGCGCCGGGCGCCCTGGTCGCCGCCGGCACCGGTGACAACGCGGCCGCCGCGCTCGGGCTCCAGGCCGAGGAGGGCGACGTCATCCTCAGCATCGGCACCTCCGGCGTGGCGTGCGCCGTGGCGACGCACCAGACGTCGGACCCCACCGGCACCATCGCCGGGTTCGCCGACGCCACCGGCGGGTTCCTGCCGCTGGTGGCCACCCTCAACGCCGCCCGCGTGCTCGACGCCGGCTCCCGGCTCCTGGGGGTCGACCACGCGGCGTTCGCCGAGCTGGCGCTGACGGCTCCCCCTGGGTGTGACGGCCTCGTGCTGGTCCCCTACCTCGAGGGCGAGCGCACCCCGGCGCTCCCCGACGCGACCGGCTCGCTGCACGGCCTGACCCTCGGCACGATGACGCCCGCACACGTGGCGCGCGCCTGCGTGGAGGGCGTGCTCTGCGGGCTGGCCGACGCACTCGATGCGCTGCGCGACTCCGGTGTCGACCTGCGCCGGGTGGTCATGGTCGGAGGGGCCGCGAGGTCCGAGGCGGTACGTCGCATCGCACCGCAGGTGCTCGGCATCGACGTGCTCGTGCCGCCGGAGATCGAGGCCGTCGCGAGCGGTGCGGCCCGGCAGGCGGCGTGGGCGCTGGCGGGCGACTCCCGGCCCCCGACCTGGCACGTGCCGGACGTGGAGCGGCTCGAGGCAGACCCGACGCCGGCGGTGCGCGAACGCTACGCCGAGGCGCGCCACGCCATCCTGAACAGGGCATAAACCCTCGTCAGCGCGGCTGCCCGCACCGTACCCTGACGCGTCGGCGACGACCGAGACGACGGAAAGGAGGCGTCAGCCGTGACCGCCCAACAGGTCGCCCTGCTCAACGCCTCCTTCGAGCCGCTCGGCAAGGTCACCTTCCAGCACGCCGTCCGGATGCTCTTCCGCGAGGTCGCCCTCGTCGAGGAGCAGCAGGGCGACCGGATGATCGGCCCCCACCCGTGGCCGCGGGTGATCCGGCTCGTGCGCTACGTCGCGGCGCACTGGCTCTACCGCCCGGCCGGGTGGTCGCGCGCCGGCGTCCTCGTCCGCGACCGGAGCACCTGCGCCTACTGCGGCCGGCACGCCACCACGATCGACCACCTCGTGCCGCAGAGCCGCGGCGGCGGGTCGACCTGGCTCAACACTGTCGCTGCGTGCGCGTCGTGCAACCACCGCAAGGCGAACCGGACGCCGGCCGAGGCGCGGCTGCGGCTGAGGTTCTCGCCGTACGTCCCCACCCGGGCGAAGCTCGCGGCGCTCTGAGAGGCGGACCACCCCTTCGAGGACGGTGCCTGGTGTGGACCCGGGGGTACCGGCTCGCCATGTCCACACACAGCACCGAAGCGCTCCAAGCCATCCAGGCAGTAGTCGACCGGGTCAGCTCCTACCAGGACGGAGCACCCGAGGGCACGGTCGGGCGCGAGCTCGCCGACGGGTTCGCCGAGGCCGGCCTCGAGAGGCTCCGCGAAGAAGCGCCGTGACGGGGCGGCGCGTCAGCGCGGCAGCCACTCCTCGAGCCGCTCGAGCAGCTCGGTGAGGTCGACGTACACCCCCACCGCGCCGGCCTCCTCCAGCTCCGCCCGGCCGTAGCCGCCGGTCAGCACGGCGTACGCCGGCACGCCCGCCCCTCGCGCGGCCTCGATGTCGTAGACCGAGTCGCCGACCACGCAGGCGGGTGATCCCTCGACCCGCGAGAGCGCCTCCTCGACCAGCTCGGGGTCGGGCTTGGACTCCTCGGCGTCCTCCGCCGTCGTCGCGGTGTCGGCCAGGTCATCGGCGTCGAGCAGGCCGAAGGCGTGCTGGGCGTGCTTCGGGATGCTCGAGCTCGCCAGCGCCACGGCGACGCCGCGCTCGCGCAGGGCCGCGAGCAGCTCCCTGGCGCCGGGCAGCAGCCTCGTCTCGTCGATGATCGCGTCGTACTCCTTCTCCCACCGCTCCCGCACGGCGTCGCCGTGCTCGCGCTCGACGTCGTCGCCGGCCACCGCACCGACGAGCTTGTCGCCGCCCATCCCGATGGCGCGGTGGATCCGCCAGACGGGCACCGCCACACCGAGGTGCTCGAAGGCGCGCGACCACGCCAACGCGTGGTGGTAGTTGGAGTCGATCAGGGTGCCGTCGACGTCCAGCACGACCGTGCCCGTCGCAGTCTCTTCCGTCATGGGTGCCCGGTAACCCATGGCGCCTCGCGGACGCCTTCCCCCCGAGGGGTGAGCAGATCACCGCCGCCCGCGGGTTACCGCCCGGCATGACCACGACCGAGGCAAGGTTCTTCGACTTCGAGGGGCTGCGCATCGAGTACGACGCCCGGGTGCTCGCGCCGCGCCCGTGGACCGCCGCCCAGTCGCGCTGGGCCGCGGAGCTGATCCGCGACGCCCCACCCGGACCGGTGCTGGAGGTCTGCGCCGGCGCGGGCCACATCGGCCTGCTCGCGGTGCACCTCGCCCCACGACCGCTCGTGGCCGTGGACCTCGACCCCGTGGCGTGCGGCTTCCTGCGCCGCAACGCCGCGCTCGCGGGCATCCCCGTCGACGTGCGCGAGGGCCGGATGGACGAGGTGCTCGACGTCGAGGAGGAGTTCGCGGTCATCGTGGCGGACCCGCCGTGGGTCCGCACCGCCGAGGTGGGCCAGTTCCCGGACGATCCGGTCAGGGCCATCGACGGCGGGGACGACGGGCTGGACCTGGCGCGCACCTGCCTCGACGTGATCGACCGTCACCTCATGATGGGCGGCTCGGCCCTGCTGCAGGTCGGTCCGCACGACCACGCCCACCGGGTCGCCGCGCTCGCCGCGGCGTGCGACGAGCTGGAGGTTGCCGAGGTCCGCGACTTCGAGCGGGGGGCACTGCTGCAGGTCGACCGGAGACCGCCCGACGCGGGCTGATCCGCGACCGGGTTCAGGGGCGCAGCTTGGGCGGCAGCACCTTGTGGGTGCCGTCGCACCACGGCTTGGAGGCAGACTTGCCACAGCGGCAGACCGCCGAGACCGGTCGGTGCGTGGTGTGCTGGACCCCGTCGTCGTCGAGGACCACGTGGTCGCCGCGCAGCAGCATCGGGCCGCCCGGGCAGAGCTCCACGTCCGCCCGCGGCTCGATCTCCGGCATCACGCGGCAGCCCCCCACGCGGCGAGCATCCGTCGGGCCGTGCGGTCCTCGAGGTCGAGGCAGGCCCAGGCACCGAACCACACGTCGGCCTCCAGGCCGGGCTCCTCACGCACCAGCGCCACGCACACGTCGCGCAGGGCGACCTGCTCGTGCACGGCGTCCGCCTCGACGTGCTCGGTGTAGTAGCCGATCAGCTCCTCGGGGAACTCGAGCCGCTCCAGCCCCTGCGCCATCCGGCGCGAGGGCATCGAGCTGGTCGCCTCGAACGCCGCCAGGTGACCGACGGCGGCAGCCCTCAGCCGCCGCTGGAGCCCGAACATCGACACGGCGTTGTTCTGCTCGAGCACCTCGAGCGGTGCCTCGTCGACGTAGGCGCCGTACTCGGGACGCAGCCCGCTGGCCGACATCCCGCGGGCGAAGAGGTGGGCGTGCAGCCGCGCCGGGTCGCCCGCGCCGTACTCGTCGTACTGGAGCTCGACGAGCGCGGCCTTGGCCGTCGCCGGGAGGCGCGGGATGACCCACGAGGTCGGGTCGGCCTCCTTGAGGTGGTAGACCGACCGGACTCTCATCAGGTCGAGCACCTGCTCGCGCGTGGCCTCGGTCTGCACGTGGTGGGCGATCGAAGGGCCGTCGTGGTCGGCCACCCAGTCGAAGAACCCCGAGGCGAGCCCGACGTCGGGCGGTCCCGGCCACCGAGCCCGCAGGTCGTCCTCCAGGCTGCGCTCGAGCCGGCCGCGGACACGCACCAGCTCCGGCTCGCCCTCGGCACCGTCGTCGACGTCCTCGAAGCCGCCGTAGCTGAGCTCGTGGAGCGTCCAGAGCGTCACCGCGGCGTCGTCCGCGGACTCCGGCTCCACCTCGATCACCGGGACGCTCACGGCCGGCAGGTCGCGGAGCGCCGCGAGCACGGCGTCGCTCAGGGGGCCGCGCGGCTTGGGCAGGTCGGTCACGGATCGGCGGTAACCGGAGCGTGGCTCCGGCAGCCCACCCCTTCAGGTGGACGTCCGGGACGTACGCCGCCGCAGCCACGCCGTCGTGCCCGGCGCATGCCCCGCGACTTCGGGGTCTGGGGGACGGGGGTGACGATCAGCGGCGCGGCGTCGGGCAGCGACCACGTCAGGGCGTGGTAGACGACCGAGTGTCCTGTCAGCGAGATGCGTGCGATAAGTCCGTGGTCCAGGTGCGTGCATGGCAAGGCGCCGACGCGCACGCAGACTGGTCGTCTTCGCAGCGTTGGCAACGCCGCCAGGTGCGTGCCTGGGACACGGAATTAGTGTGCGGATCTCGCTGACAGGACACGTGAGCGTCTCGGGGCTGTCGAGCAGCAGCAGCCCAGGCGCGATCGGCCGCGCCTCACGCCACGGCCCGTCGAGGTCAGCGGGCGGCTCGGAGGTCCAGGCCAGGTAGACGGTCACCCCGGCCCGGTGACCTGGCGGACCCACCCGCACGCCCGGAGCCCCTTCCGGGCGTGCCCGGCGGCGTCGTCGGGTACCCGCACGGCATGGCGCGCCGCATGTCCACCCGCTGGGTCGTGGTCGCGTTCGTCGTCCTCGGCGCCCTGGTCGCGCTCGTCCTGATCGTCCGCGATCTCGGCGACGGCAGCGACGTCCCCGAGGAGAACGGCACAGCTCCGGCGTTCAGCGGGTCCGAGTGACCGCGGCTGCGGCCAGGCGGGCACTCCCGTCATGACGGGGACTCGGTCACGACGAAAGGCTCGTGGCTGAAGGTGACGTTTCACCCGACCTCCGACGCCGGGACGCTGTGCGGAGTGTCCGTTGGTCACCCGACCGGACCCGGTGAGAGGCACCCTAGCGGGAGGGGTCGAGGACGACGTTCGTCGCGTTCTCGCGCACCGGCCGCGCCACCAGCCCGTGCTCCATCGCCCACAGAGCGGCATGGATGCGTGACCGGATCCCGAGCTTGCGGTAGGCGGTCCGGATGTAGGTCTTGATGGTGTTGCCACTGATGTACATCTGCTCGGCGATCTGCTTGTTCGACAGCCCCGCGCCGATCAGCGCGATGACCGTGAGCTCGCGATGGGTCAGGCCGGCGGGCAGCCGGGGGTCGCCCGTGTCCTGTCCTTCGACCGCCGAGCGGCTCCGGCACGGGGCCATCCGCTCGAGCGCGTCCCCCAGCTCCTCGGCCGTCACCTTGAGTGAGATCAGCTGGGCGCCGGCGCCATCCATCGCCATCGCCCGGCCACCCGGGGCGTCGTAGACCAGGGCGACCATCGGGAGGCCGAGGCCGGCCAGTCGGCGCAGGTCGGGGAACCCGGTCGGTCCCGGCGCGGCGCCGAGGTCGTAGATGACCACGTCGATCTGCCCGCGGTGCTCGGCCGACAGGTCCGTGTCGACGACGATCGCGCGGTCGCCCAGCCTGCCGATCAGGCTGACGAGCCCTTCGCGAACGATCACGCTCTCGCTCATCACGGCCACCCGCACCGGGCTGTTGTGCATGGAATCCGTTTTATCCGTGCAGGTCAGGGCCGGTATTCACCCCTGAGGGTGGTACGTCGCCGGGACCTGGGTCCCGGCGCGAAGGCAGATGGGCGTCTTTGAGCGTCGGCACGCCGCGAGCGCGCCCGTGTGGTGGCGCGTAGTAGCCGGGAATCGGTGAATCCAGGCTCAGGCCAGGATGGCCTCGCCGTACTTCAACACCACGGCCAGCACGAGGACCAGCAGCCATGCGACCACCAGCATCAGGTCGAGGTTCGACCGCACGAACGCGGTGAGCGCGGCCTGCGACGCGCCGGGGCAGGAACAGGTTGTCGTCGCGGATGTTGACGTAGGTCATCTCGAAGAACACCAGGGTCGTCGCGAGGGTCACCAGCAGGCACCAGGGACACAGGGCCCCGATCTCGAACATCGCCTGCTCGAAGAGCCAGTAGGCGAACAGCAGGGCGATGGTGTAGATGACCTGCGCGCGCGAGCATGAACCAGCGCGGGAACCGCACGCCGGCGAGCGCTGGCGACGGCCACGGTGATGACGGCCGGCTCGAAGACCAGGCCGAGGAAGGCGTTGGGGAACCCCAGCAGCGAGGCCTGCCAGGAGGTGCCCACCGTCCCGCAGCTGATCACCGCGTTGATGTTGCACCCGAGGTCGGCGTGCGGGTCCTTGGCCAGGGCGAGCGCGTCGACGGACAGCACGAACGACGCGACGAGGCTGGCGACCCGAGGCGATGAGCATCGTCACCCAGACGGTCACGTCGTGGTGACGGAGCCGGTGCAGCCTCGAGCTGCCCGGCTCGGTCAGCGGGTCCTCGAGCGTGGCGGTCACTGGTCGGCGGCGGCGGACTCGATCGCCTTGGTCAGCGGGCCCACGGTGTAGACGTTCCCCGCGAAGACCGTGCCGTCGATCTTCACCGTCGGTGTGCCCTGCACACCCGAGGCGAACGCGTCTCGGGTCATCGAGGCGACCCAGGGTCGGTAGCTGCCCTCGGTGAACGTCTCCACGACCGCGGCCGGCACCCCGGCGTCCGCGGCAATGACCGCGATCTGCTCGTCGCTGAGGCCCTCGCTGCCCTCCTTCGGCTGGTGCTCGTACAAGGCGGTGTGGAACGCCCAGAAGTGGTCCGGGGCGCCGTCGACGACGACCGCGACGGCGTTGGCGCTGCGGCTGGAGTACTCGGTGCCGCTCGACTGCTCGTCGAGGAACGCGATGGGTCGGACCTCGAGCCTGGCCACCCCGTCAGCGACCAGCCGGTCGAGCTCCCCGCCGTTGGCAGCCTCGAACGCGCCGCAGGCCGGGCACATGTAGTCGACGTAGATCTCGACCGTCACCGGCGCGTCGTCTGCCCCGACGGGGATGGCGCCACCCGGCGTGAGGTGCTGCGGTGCGACGACCTCGCCGGTCACCGCGGGCAGGGTGCGCTCGTGTCTGGCAGCGCGCACGACCACCACGGCGATGGCGCCCAGTAGCCCAACGATGACCAGCACACCGACCGCGGTGAGGAGCCGCCGCCGCCTGGACCGCCGGCGCGCCTCCGCCAGCTGGGCGCGCAGCAGCTCCTGTCTCCGCAGCGTTGCCTGCTTGCTCATGCGTTGTCCTCGCCAACTTCCTGGGTCGGTGGCCGGGCCCGGGCAGGCCGACGAGCGCGCCGGCAGGGCCGCGCGCATGCTGGAGTCGCCGGAGCCGCTTCGTGGAGCGAACTCCCTCCCGACCTGCACTCTAGGAGCGAAATGACCGACTTCGGCCGGTCCGAGAGCCATTCAGGACCGACGGCCCTAGAAGTCAGGACGATGGGCCCGCCGGGCCCGGATCAGAAGCCGATCCCGCTCCGCACCCGGCCAGCGATCTGCATCGCGAGCTCGGAGACGTCGATCTGGGGAACGATCCACTGGATGTCGTTCAGCGACGGCAGCTGCAGGGGCTGGTCGCTGCGGTAGTGGAACGGCGCGACCATGCCGAACCTCAGCCCGCTGCCGTACTCGTAGGACGCCAGCTCGTAGGGCCACCGCCACGGCCCGCCCACCGCGGCCTCGATCATGAAGTCCGCCTCGATCCGCAGCGTGAGCACGGGCTGGACCGAGATCGTCGCGATCGCGTCGAAGGTCAGCAGGTCCCGGGCGTAGGCCAGGGTGGCGCTCGCGTCGAGCCCGCCGCGGAGGAGGACGCCACCGGTCACGGTGATGCCTCCGGTGGCGCTGGCGAAGGCCACCGATGCTCCGATGCCGGCCCGGACCGACAGCTCCAGCCCGGCCTCGGCCGGCAGCACCAGCCGGGCCGACGCGGACAGCTCGGCCTGCAGGTCGGGCTCGAGCGGGTAGAGCGTGGCGCTGATGACCATGTCGCGAATCTCGCCCGGCCCGAAGGAGTAGCGCGCGGCCAGGCCGCCGCCGATCCGGGCCACGAGCCCCACCGATCCGATGCCCAGCGGGATCGCGAAGATCGGGATGTCGGGCAGGCTGCGCTGGAAGATCTGGTAGCGGTTGCCGCGCGGCTCGAGGAAGCGGTACGGCGGGAAGCGCAGCTCACCGGTGGTCTTGAGCCGCCGGTCGCGGCCGTACTCGATGCCGATGGTGGCCACCAGGCCCGGCCTGATCTCCACCGAGCCGGTGCCGCGACCGCTGAGCCGGCCCTCGTCGTCCATGGCGGCCTCGAGGCGTCCCGAGAAGCGGCCCCGCTGAAGCGTGACCGCGCCGGTTCCGGAGAAGCGGCCGTCACGGTAGCGCAGCTGCATCTCGCCGTTCGCCCCGAGCAGCGTGAAGGTGGTCCGGGCGGAGCCCGAGACGTGCTCGCCGTCGTAGCTCACCTCGACGTCGACCGGGCGGAGGGCCGGCACGTTGAGGGTGGCCCGCCCGGTGTAGACGACCCGCTCGCCGGTCTTGCGGACGCTCAGCTCAACGGGGTTGTCGCCGGGCAGCATGCCGTTGACCTGTCCGGTCGCCGTCCAGGTGCCGCGCGCGAGCTCCAGGCGGACCTCTCCCGAGCGGACGATGCCCGTCGGCCGCGACGCCCGCACGACGACGAAGCCGGTCAGCCCGCTGGCCTGCCGGTACTCCACCTGGCCCTGGGCGGCGTCCAGGCCGGGGATGTGCGCCGTGACGTTGCCGCGGGCGAAGAAGCCGCGCGCGTCGACGCCCGCCTCGATCCGCCCCTCGGCGACCTGGCCCAGCACGAACGCCACATGGCCGCCGGCCGAGAGCTGCGGGGCGATGCTGACCGTGAGCGCGGCCTCGGTGATGCGGAACGGCGGGAGCGAGAGCTGGTCCGTGGGCGCCTGGATCGACCCGCGCAGGCCGTTGCGGTCCCAGTCGACGGTGATCGGCACCCGCGACAGCAGCGGCACGCTCGGCGTGATGGTCCCGTGCCCGGCCAGGTTGCCCGCCTCGTCGGTGGTCAGGTTCATCGTGCCCGCCGACAGGTACGGGTAGGTGAAGGCGATCCGCTTCGTGCCGCCGTCGAGGCGCAGCGCACCACCCGGCTGGCTCACCAGCATCGCGACCCGCTGGCTGGCCTCGCTCTCGATCAGCAGCGGCAGCCGGGAGCCCGCGCGCACGGGGTGGCTCGTGGAGTTCAGCCAGGCCTCGACCCGGTGGGTCCCGGTGCCGCTGCGGGGGCGGGTGAGCTTGGCCAGGACCAGCCCGCTGATCAGCTCGCGGGCGGCGTGGTTCTCCGGGACCTCGGAGTTCTCGATCGCGTCGGGCTGGGCGCCTGGCGTGGCGGGCACGCGCAGGGTCGCCGTGCTCGGGCCGGCGACCACCGGGTACGCCGACAGTGCGGCGATCGCGGCACCCTGCGCCTGCCGGTCCGCGTCGCTCGGCCGGGTGCCGGCGGCCGCGTCCCCCAGCGCCGTGAAGTGGACCTTGAGCGCCTTGGCGGCCTGGTTGCGCCGGGCTGCGATCGCGGCGTCGCGGGTCGGCCCCTCGGGCGGCAGCGCCGGCAGCGGCGAGACGTCGTCGTAGGCCCCGGACTGGCGCGCCGAGGTGAAGGACAGGATCAGGCTGCGCAGGTTGTTGCCGCCGGGGCGCCGGGAGATCTGGGTGGCTGCGTCCTGGGCCGCGCCGCGCATCATCGCCCAGATCTCGCGACCGCTGGCCTCGTTGTCCGGCCCGGTGTGTGGCGCGAGGTTGTCGGGCACGTTGGTGCCACCGAGCTGGAGCTCCACGATGTGGTCGATCTGCGCGGCTCCGCCGGTGGTGCGCGGCTCGAAGCCCGCGGCGCTGTGCGAGCCGCCGGCGTCCTCCCACCACTGCGCCGCCTGAGCGGCCGGCCAGCCCACCCGGAGCAGCCAGGCCCGCCGCAGCTCGGGGGTGGGCGCCCGCTGCTGCCACAGATCGGTGCGGATCCGGCCCCGGTTGACCTGCACCGTGGCCTGCAGCCCCTGGGCTCGCGCGATGCGGTCGTAGGCGTCGACCCACGGGCCCTTCTTCACGGGCACCTCGAACTCACCGAGGTCGATCCGCGCGACCGCGGGGTCGTCCGGGCTCCACTGCTCGCGGGTGATGGTGCGCGGCCCGCCTGCGTAGGTCACGTCGTAGGGCGCCGGCGGGGCGGTCCAGCCGTCGCCCGCGGCCGTCGGCGTCACCGGCGCCGTGGCTGCTGCAGCTGTCGCCGTGGGATCGGCCCGGCCGAGGAAGGGCCGCTGCGCCCGCGCCCAGGACCAGCCGCTCGGGATCCGTTGCCCGGCGGCGGCCAGGTCGGAGGCCACGTGTGCCTGGCGCTCCAGGCGACGGTCGGCGGCCGGCACCGGCGCGCCCGGATCGGCGGTCAGGAAGTTGGGCGCGTAGGGGCGACCCCCGTGCTGGGCGACGTGCGCCAGCTCGTGGGCGATCAGGTGCCGGCCCGAGCCGGTGAGCGGGTCGTAGGCACCGGCCGCGAAGGCCACGTCGTTGCCGACCGTGTAGGCCAGCGCGCCCAGGTCTCGGGCGGCCTCGGCGGCCTCGGGGCCGGCGTGCACCCGGACGGCGGAGAAGTCGTGCGCGAAGGACGTGGAGAGCAGGTCGCGGACGCCGGGCTCCAGCGGCCGGCCGGCTCCCGACAGGCCGCGGGCGGCCGGCGGCGCGGGCGGGCCGGGGCCGCTGGCGGCGACGCTCACACCCAGCCCTTGGTCTCGCTCGCAGCCAGCGGCCGCTCCAGCTTCTCGGACTCGATCCGGGCCGCGTCGAGCACGTGCCGCATCGCCACCGGCTCGGCCGCGTCGGCGGCCATGAACGCCGCGTGCACGGCCAGCTGCGCGATGGTGCCGCCGCTCACCGCGAGCTGACCCAGCCGCTCGTAGGACAACCCCTGGGTCGGTACGCCGTCCGGGAACGCCAGCCGCCACAGCTCGGCGCGCTGGCCCGCGTCGGGGAACGGGAACGTCACCACGAACCGGAGCCTGCGCATGAACGCCGGGTCGACGTTCTCCCGCGCGTTGGTGGTGAGCACGGCGATGCCGTCGAAGGTGTCGAGCCGCTGCAGCAGGTAGGCGACCTCGAGGTTGGCGTAGCGGTCGTGGCTGTTGTGCACGGCGGTCCGGCGCCCGAAGAGCGCGTCGCCCTCGTCGAAGAGGAGCACCGAGCCGTCCTCGGCCGCCGAGAAGAGCAGCGCGAGGTTCTTCTCGGTCTCCCCGATGTACTTGCTGACCACCTGGCTGAGGTCCACCACCACGAGGTCCCGCCCCAGCTCGTGGGCGACCGCCTCGGCGGCAATGGTCTTGCCGGTGCCCGACGGGCCGGCGAACAGCGCGGTCACCGCGAGTCCTCGGCCGCGCTCGGCGTAGCCCCACTCGTCGTGGACGCGGTGGCGTTGGCGCACCGTCGCGACCATCGCCTGCAGGCTGCGCCGGGCGCTGTCGGGAAGGACCAGGTCGTCGAGCCCCGCCCTGCTTCTTCGCACGGTCGCCAGGTCGTGCAGCGGCTGGGTGGACACCGAGCGGCAGACCGCGGCCAGCTGCTCCTCGAGGGCGGCCTCGTCGCGGCAGAGCCGACCGGCCCGGTCGACGGCGAGGGCGATCTGGGCCGGCGTCAACGGGTGGTCGGCCACCCGGGCGACTCCCTCGGCCGACAGGGAGAGGCCGCGGAGAGCTAGGGCCCGCGAGACCAGGTCGACGCGCTCGACGGCGGTCGTCCGAGGCACGTGCACGCCCGGCAGCTCCCGGGTGGCCGAGGTGTCCTGGCCTGGGGTCGACAGCACCAGGGGGACGCCGACGAACGCCGAGCGCTGCGCGAACGCCACCAGCGGGCCGGGCTCGCCCGACTCCACCACGACCACGCGGTGGCCCAGCCCCGACTCCCGGGCGATCATCCGGGCCAGCAGGTCGGCCTGCGCCGGGTTGCCCGGCAGCTCCTCGCCCGAGACCACCAGCAGCGCGAAGCCCAGCCCGGTCGCCGCGAGCAGGGCGACCTGCCGCCGGGTGAGCCGGTCCTCGCCGGTGAGCCACACCGGGGCCACGCCCGGTCCGGGCAGCAGGAGCCGCCCGAGATCGGCGGCGGCCTGGTGCTGGGCAGCGGTGACGTCGCACGTCGGCACGCCGACCTCGGCGCGCCCGGCCAGCCGGTTGTCGAGGGTCTGGGCGCCGGCGAGGGCGTGCACCACACGCTCGTCCGCCGACAGGCTGAGCTGGCTGAGCCCGCCGTACTCGGCGGCCGGGAGGCCGTCGGGCAGGTCGAGCAGCCGCCACCCGCGCAGGGGCGAGTCCGGCAGCAGCGCGCTCCAGTGCGGGTCGGCCAGCAGGGCCAGTGCACGCGCGAACGTGACCGCTCCCCCGGCCGCCGGCAGCCCCAGCTCGGGCGCCGCGGCGGCCAGCAGCACGTCGACCTCGAACGCGCTCAGCCCGAACAGCGCGGCGACCTCGTCGAGGGCGACCCGCCGTCCGGTGCGCTCGTGCACCTCCTGGGCCAGCAGGTCCGCGGCGTACGCCGGCTCGTCCTGATCATCGGGGCGGGCATCGAGCCGCGCCGCCACCGCCGCCGCCCGCAGGGCCAGGTGCCGCTGACTGTCGCGGTGCCAGACCACCGTCCGCTCGTCGGCGTGGCCGACGTCGACGCCGAGATCCACGCTGCTCACATTGTCACCTCCAGGTGCACGTAGTGGCCGGACGCGTCGAGCGCCGGGATGCTGCGGACCCCGTTGACCTCGAGGGTCAGTCGGTAGGTGCCGGCCGGCACGTCGCTCACGTCGAACGACGGGCTGGACGTGCCCCCGGCCGGGAGCGCCGGCGCCGGGGAGGCCGCCACCGAGCCGCCGCCCGCGACCGGATCCATCAGCAGCCGCACCCGCTCGGCGCTCGACACCGCCGGATGCACGGTGGTGTCGACCCGGTTCGCCACCTTCGTCGCGCTCACCAGGGTGGGGACCACCATCACCACCCTGACCTCGCTGGTGACCGAGGTGCGGGTGGTCGAGAGCGCCGGGTCGAGCGGCGGGCCGGACCTGCGCACCTGCACCCGGTGCGGGCCCGGCGCCAGGCCACTCCCCGGCACGACGAGGTGGGTGTCGTCCGCGTCGGTCGGAGCGACCTCGACACCGTCGACGACCGCCAGGACGGTCTCTCCCTCGCGCGTGGCGAACCCCGCGCCGCGGAGGTCGAGGTCCGGCATCGGAGCGCCCGCCCGGACCTGCGAGCCCGGTCCACCGGGGCCGCCCACACTGTCGAGGCGCAGGGCGGCCAGCGGCCGGGCGCCGAGCGCCAGTGCCTGCACCGGGAGCCCCGCCGCGGGCACCGCCGCGGCCTCGACGAGCACCGGGCCGGCCCGGACGGCCAGCGTGATGGCGTAGGACCCCGCGGGGTAGAGCGCCCAGATCTTGGTGAGCTCGTCGACCCCGAGGCTGTCCGCGCACCAATGGGCGCGCACCGGCGAGTCCCGCAGGTCGTTGCCCAGGAGGGCGACGTTGCCGGGGTCGGCCTCCATGAGCGTGAGCAGGGCCGGCGAGACGTCGGGGTTGGCCTCGAGGGTGACCGCCGAGACGGCCAGCATCTGCTGGGCGTCGAGCTCTCCGTCGCCGCGGAAGCAGACCAGGTAGTGCAGGTCCAGCGCCACGGTCGGCCGGGCCCGCAGCCCGCCGTCGCCGGAGCGCACCGGCAGCATCTCGTTGCTGAGGAACTCGTGGCGGCTCACGCGGTAGAGATGCACGCTGACGCGGCCGTTGTCTCCGACGTCCTCGAGGTTGCGGACCGACACCACCGGACCCGGGGTGAGCCCGAGGGTGTCCACCGCCGCCTGGACCAGCGTGACCAGGGCGGCGGTGACGGTCGGCACGGCCAGCGGGTTGCTCATCGACGACTCCTCATCCGGTGCGCAGCAGGAGCGCCTTGAGCTTCGCGAGCTCCTCGCTCCACCGCGGCGCGGCGTCGCTGAACGCCTTGGCCAGGGCCGCCGCTTCCTTGGCCTCGGCCCTGGCTCGCTCGGCGGCGGCCCTGGCGCGGTTGGCGGTGAGGAACCGCTTCACCTGGGCGTCCTCCGCGACCTTGCCCAGCTTCTTGATGTCGCCGAGGCTGCGGGTCGACCGAGCCTTCGCCCGCGACGCGAGCTCGGCGACGGCGTCCGGAAGCGGTGCCACCACCGCCTCGACGTCAGCGAGTCGGTCACCGGCGATCAGCGTGCCCGCGTCGAGCTTGGCGCGCAGGTGCGGCAGCTCCGGGAGCACGACCGCGGTGCCCTTGGCCACGGCTCCGGTCAGCCCCGGGTTCGCGGCCCGCAGGGCCCGGACGGCTGCCTCCCGCTGGCCGCTGCCGGCCCTGCTGGTGAGCAGCTGGTCGGCCAGCTCGTCGAGGCTCGCCTTCGCGTGGGTGATGAGGATGGGCATCAGGACACTCCGTCCAGGTTGAGCGGCACCCAGCGGGGGTCGAGCCCACCGGACGCCGAGATCCCGTTGCTGACCAGGTTGCCGAGCACGGTGAGCCGCTGCGCGGTGACGCCCAGCTGCATCGAGGGGGCGCCGCCCTGGACGCGGTTGCCGGTCACGGCCGCGGCCCTCGCCTGCACCTGGACCGCACCCTTGGTGTCGCGCGGGCAGGTGCAGTGGTTGTGCGACAGCTGGACCGTCCCGGCGCGGAGGTTGGCGTCGATGGCCGCGCCGCGGTCGCCGCCCATGAAGGTGTTCTCGCCGACGATCGCCGAGCCCTCCAGGTCGTCGAGCGCCTGCACGATGACGAGGTCGTCGGTGGCGAACAGGACCTGACCCGACGAGCCGTCCCCGACGCCGGGGTTGGAGCCCGAGATGGTCAGCTTGCCGGAGGCGAGCAGCCGCAGGCCGTAGGACTGCTGCGCCACCCCCTCCAGGTCGTGGAAGGACTGGTTGCCCTGGACTGTCGTCGCCAGGACGCCGGACACCGCGTAGTCGGTGCTCTGGCCGCCCTCGCCCGCGAAGCCCACGGCGTCGACGACGTTGCCGGTCAGCCGGCACGCGGCGCTCCCCAGCACCCCGATGCCGATGACCTCCTCGCCCTGGCGCTTCGTGCCCACGTTGCCCACCGTGTTGTCGGCCACCAGCACGGTCCCGGCGCCGGACACCATCACCCCGAACACGCCGGGCTTGCCGTCCTCCAGGCCGATGTCGCGGACGACGTTCTCGCACACCTGGACGTCGACCCCGATCGTCGTGCCGGTGACGCCGATGCCGGTGCCGCAGGCCGCCACCTCGTTGCCGCTCACCCGCACCGGCTCCCCGGCGCCGTCGACGGCGACCGCGCGGTCGAAGCCTGTGACGGTGTTGCCGACGACCGCCGTGGGAGCGTTGCCGGGCAGCACGGAGGGCTGGACCGCGATCCCGGTGCGCACGTCGTCGGTGCCCCTCTTGCCGGAGGTGACCGTGTTGTCGACGACCGTCATGCCACCGGTGACGACGATGCCGTCGACCCGGCTGGTGACGTGGTTGTCCGCGACCCGCACGGCCGCGCCGCCGTCCACCACCCCGCCGAGCAGGATGCCGGCCCGTCCCTTCACCTCGATGCGGTTGTCCCGCACGTGCACGTCGTGGGAGTGGAGCACCGCCTCGTCGGCCAGCACCCCGAACGTCGCGCAGTCGAACCGGTTGCGGGTGACCGTGACGTCGTCGAGCAGCAGCGGCAGCTTGAGGTCCGCTGCGGCCCGCACGCCCACTGGTGCGTGCACGTCGTTGTCCCGCACGACCAGCGTGACGCACAGGTCGTGGAGGGTGATCGCGCCCTGCTCGTCACCAGGGCCGCCCTCCACCTCCACGGTGAGGCCGGACAGCGTGCTGCCGTAGCAGCCGACGAGCCGCACCACCGCCGTCGGAGCGGCGGCACCGCCCGGGTCGACGCCGTCCTCCCCCGCGGAGACGAACCTGATGTCCTCGACGGTCGTGTCCACGGACGACTCCACGACCAGGGCGTCGCCGCCGCTGGTGACCAGCGTGCTCCACCCCTGGCCGCGCAGCCGGACGCCGGCCGCGCCCGCCAGGCTCAGCGGCTTCTCGAGCTGGTAGGTGCCGACGGACAGGCAGACGGTGCCGCCGGTCGGTGCGACCAGGTCGAGCCCGTCCTGGATCGTCAGAGTCCCGCTGGCGTGGTCCTCGGGGCTCACGCAGACGGTGCAGGCGCAGTCGTCGTCGCACTCGCAGTCGGCCGGCCACAGCGGCGTGCACTGGTCGCTGACGACGCTGCCCGCCTCGATGATGCCGAGCCGCGCGACGTGGCGGTGCGGCCCGAGGGGCGGCGCCGCGGTCAGCTCCTCGACCGACGTGGTGGCGGTGCGGGCGGCGAAGACCCAGTACTCACCGGTGCGGAAGCTGCCCCCGGTGGCGGTCAGCGTCACGGTGATCCCGTGCTCGACCTCGACCGCGGTGGCGACGGCGGGCACCGTCGTCGTGCCGGTGCTGCCGTCCCACCGTCGCACCCGCAGGTGGCGGTCCACGGCTTCGGTGGTCGTGGTCGGCCAGCCGGCGGGCAGCGCAGGGGCGAAGGAGACCGACCGGTCTTCCGGGTGCACGGTGATCTGGCGCATCTCCCCGGGCAGCCCGGCGAGCTCGTGGCGGTCGTCGAGGACCTCCACCCACTGGCCGCTGGCCAGCCCGAGCGCGTCGGCGTCCTTGCCGAGCGAGGCCAGCCGGAGCCGGCTCGAAGAAGTCACCTCGGTCACCGGCACCGTCACCGAGCCGTTGTCGCGCGACCACTTGAAGGTGGCGGTGCCACCCGGGCCCGCGTGCGTGGACCTCGACGCGGTAGGTCTGGTTCTCCAGCCCCCGGTAGTCGCCGCTCGGGGGGAGGCTGCACGGGTTGTCGCGTCGGCGGCACCGGCACCGTGCCGACGGTGAGCGCGACCGCGGCGGCGCGATCACGGCCGCCCAGCCCGGGATGTCCGCGTCAGCGGTGGCGCAGGTGGTGCCCGGCGTGGCCGGTGCATGCAGCCTGACCTGCCAGACGGCCTGCGTGCGGGCGGTCGTGTCGACGCCGATGGCCGGGTCGACGAGGTCGGGGTCCTCCAGCTGGGTGACCTCGCGCTCGCCAGACCTCGAGGTAGACGAGGTGGCGGCCGGTCGGTCGGCAGCGGGTCGGGGGTCGGCCAGTACGGCTGCTGCAGGTACGGCGTGAGGTCGGTGCCGCTCAGCTCGCCCAGCAGCGGGTCGAGCTCGAGGGGCCGGTGCCGTGGTTCTCGGCCAGAGCCCGTCGACGTACATGCGTCCGCGGCCGATGCATGAGCGCGCCGGCGCCGAGGCTGAGCTTGAAGCCGTCCGGCGTCGTGCGCGGGACGACCGCACGTCCCGGCGATGTCCGGGATCGAGGCCGTAGCGACGCCGAGGTCCGCCGACTCGCGCCCGCATCCGGCGGTCGAGCAGGTCGCGCCTGCTCGTTGCAGTCGGCGTCGAGGAGCAGCCTGCCCTGCTGCTGCACGACCTTGTTGATGTCGGCGCGCGCGTCGAAGCGCACGCGGCTGAGGTCGGCGCCCATCGGTCCTCCCCCTGTCGTCCGGCGCGGTCCGCGTCGGCTGGTTGGCCTGGTGGTTGGCCTGGTGGATGGCCTGGTGGATGGCCTGGTGGTCAGGTGGCATGGAAGAACCCGGCCTCGAGTCCGTAGCGCAGGTACTCGTCCAGCCGCGCGACGACGTCGTCCTCGCGCTGCGGGGCGTAGAGGTCGTGGGTCGCACCCATCTCGCTCTCGTCCTCGGCGCCGCGTCGGATCTGCGTCGGCGTGCGTGGCGGTGAGCTGGGCGTACGCCGGGTCGCCGAAGCGCAGCGAGGTGAACGCCGGGAGCATCCGCCGCTGGACCTGGGCGGGTCCTCCCGGTCCGGCTGGCAGCGGAACCGGCGTCCGGTCCGCGAGCCGGTCGGCAGCAACGAGAAGCGCAGGCAGCCGACCTGGCGCCGCTGGGTCCACACGGCCGCGGCCCGCGGGTCGGCGGCGGCCGAGCTCGGCCAGCATGACGGCGTCGGTCGCGTCCAGGCGCACGGCATGGATCCCTCCGATCACCGTGGACGCGGTGACACGCACGTCACCGCCCTCGGCGGTGCCGTCACCGACCAGCCAGTCGACAGGAGCGGTGACGGTGCGCAGACCGCCGCACCCGGCTCGCGGCCGGCGATGGCGACGCCGGCGAAGCTGCTGGCGTCGACCACGGAGCCGTTGACCACCAGCGTCACGCCCTCGACTGCCACGATCGGGCCGATGACGCAGCCGTCGAGGATGACGATCGCGAAGGGGTCGAGCACGACCAGGCTGGCGGCGTCCGGGCTGCGCCGGCCCGCCGTCGGTCGTCCGGGAGAGCCCCGGCACGAGCGTGCAGTCGGTCAGGGCGATGGTCCGTGGCTGGTCGTCGCCCACCTCGTCGAGGAAGACCGGTCCGCCCTGGACCAGGAGCCCGTCGAGCAGCACGGTCGAGCCCGGCGCGAGGTCCAGGCGTACGCCGGAGCGGCGCGTGCGATCGACCGGACGCGCGCTCGGCTCGCTGACCACCGCGACGACGTGCGGCGGCTGGCCGGCGGTGGGCGCGTCGACCGTGACGGTCGGGCTGGGGGTCCAGCGAGCCGAGTCCTGGAGCCGCAGCGTCCCGCCGCCCGTGATGCCGTTGAGGTGCGGCTGCAGCCCGCCTCCGCCCGCTGCCGTCGTGACGGGTTCGGGGAGCTCGAGGGGCAGCCCCAGTCCAGCGCTGCGGTCCGCCAGCCCGACGCGGGCGACGGTCCGCGCACCGACCGGCACGGCCAGCCCCAGGTGGAAGCTGCCCAACGGCACGTCACCCGCCGAGAGGCGGGGTGCCGAACCACACGCGACCCCGCTCGGGGTCGATCGCGACCCTGCCCGCAGGCGGGGAGTTCGCCCAGCCCGCGCCGTCGTCGCGCAGGTCGGACGGGAGCACGTCGGCGAGCGGCACCTGCGTCACGGACGCACCCGAGGCCACCTCGACCAGCAGCCCCAGGTCGGCCGCGTAGGACTCCGCCAGGTGGTCGTCGAACCAGCGCACCGTGAGAGGCAGCGGGACGTTCGCAGGCGTCGGCGAGGTGGGTGATCTCGGTCTCCGGCACCACGTTGGTGAAGAGCTGGGTGTCGGTGCCGAGCGGGTCGAAGCGGAACCGCTGCTGGTCGTTGGAGTGCGGCCTCGAGCATGCTGCGCCGCAGCGGCATCGGCATGGTGCGGAACAGGAAGATGCCCAGGTTGGGGATGTTGTAGCGCCCGCGTCCGTGCGACTGCGGCGCGTCGATCCGGCGTACGTCGGCGGTGTGGGCCACGTCGTCGAAGGCGCCCGCCAGCCGAGTGATCTCGCCGAGCGCCTCTCGGCGACGGAAGTCGGCGGTGGCCACCGCGTGCGGTCGCAGGTGGTTCATGTACTGCGTGGTCGCGGTGCGCTCGAAGAACTCCACCGCGCGCGCGGGCCAGCCGTGACGTCGCGGGCGAGCTGCTCGAGCATCGAGGCGGTGCCCTTGCGGCGCCGGTAGGCGATCGTGTTGGCCACCTCGGCGCGGGGCGAGGGCGACGTGCGGCGACGACGCCGTGGAGCATCCGATAGCCGATGAGGTCGCCGATGTAGGGCACCACCCAGTCGGCGCAGGTCTCGATGAACTGATCGTCGTAGAACTGGTCGAGGTCGGCGCCGAGCACGTCGAGCTGGTCGGCCAGGATGCCGATCAGCTCGCGCAGCGGGGCCCGGCCGGTCTCGACGTCGCGGAGCCGGACCACCTGCGGAAGCAGGTCGTAGAGCCGGTCCGCGGTGGACGGGCGCGCTGGTCACGTCATCGCCTCCAGCCAGTCGAACGGCTCCTCGGCCAGCCCGAGCAGCTCGGTGCCGGTGGGCGTGCCATCGGCCGCCACCGAGGCGACCGTCGCGAACAGCCGCGGGCTCAGCAGCGGACCCGAGCCGAGCCGGTAGAGCCGGTCGAGGTCGACGGCGACCACGCCGGCCACCCCAGCGGCGGCCGCGATCACGGCCGAGGCCGCGACGGGCGTCGCGAGCTCGCCCGCAGCCGGGTCGAATGCCGCGTGCAGAGCTCCGTCCACGGCGTCGAGGACCGCGGCCTTCTCGTAGGCCGGGTCGACGCCGACGGTGAGCGCGACGCGGAACAGCGCGATCTCGGCCGGAACGACCTCGACCAGGACCAGCGGGTCCCCCAGGTCGACCAGCGCGTCCCGCAGGTGCGTGAGGGTGCTGGGCGCGGCCGGGCCGGCGTCCGGGCCGCACACGCTGACCACGACGGTCCGCCCCGACCGCAGAGCGAGCACCCGCGCCTCGGCGCGGGAGATGCCGGCGAAGGCCAGGCTGAAGTCGGCGTAGTCCTGGAGGGAGACGGCTCGGCCGAGCGTGCGCACCGAGATCGGCATGGTGCGCCGGGCGCTCTCCGCGGGCTCGGGGTCGGCGCCGCCCGCGGAGGGCAGCGGGTTGGTCGCGGCCTTCACGCCCAGCGGGCGGTCCAGTGGCTGGGCGAGCCGGTTGGCGGCCAGGTTGCCGGCCGACCCAGCCCCTTGCGGTAGACGGCTCTGACGTTGTGCGACCCGGTGGTCACCCGGGCGGCGTGCGTCCCGTCGCCGAAGGCCACGAGGTCGAACGGCCCGCCCGTCGCGGGGTTCGGGTCCCCGGAGCGCGCGTGAGTGAAGGTCCGCTCGCTCGGCCCGGCGCCGAAGTGCGACGGCACCTCCGGCCACGCGACGTCGTCCACGCTCACCCGCAGTGTCGACGCGGACCCGTCGGCGGTCGCGGCCTGGACGAAGGTGAGCGGACCTTGCGCGAGCGCGAACTTCTGGAAGCTGCGCCGGGCGTCGCCGCTGCCGAGGATCTCCTGGACCGTCTCGCCGTGCGTCGCCGTCACGACGTTGCCCAGCACCACCGTGGTGGTGCGGTCGAAGCTGCGGGTGAGGTCCGCCTGGAGGGTGATCCGCGTGCGCGGCACGCCGGCCGGGGAGACCCCCGCGGACATGGCGCTCACCACCACGGCGACCTCGGCCGCGCCCTCGGTCGACGGGGTCGACACAGCAGATGGTCCGACCCTCCTGCATCGTGGTGGCATCGCCGTCCACGACGAGCTCGTCGCCCGTCACGTCGGACTCGTCGGGGCGCTCGGTCAGCTCGAGAGGCTCGGACACCCCGAAGACGGTGACCTGGCGAGGCGTGCCGAAGGTGCGGAGCTCGCCGCGGAGCGTGAGCCGGGTGACGGTGCCGCTGATCCCGAACTCGGCGCGGGACAGCTCGGCGCGCTCGACCACCTCGTAGAGCTCGCGGTAGAAGGTGCCGTCCTCCTGCGACACGACCACCCAGGAGCCGGTCACCACGTCGGCGTGCGCGCCGTCGAGGTCGACGACCAGGTCGCTGCCCGCGGTCGAGGCCGCCGCGAAGTCCCACCATTCCCCGGCCTCGACGATGGTGCCCTGCACGTTGGTGTCAGACGTGATCGACCGGGCGTAGCCGGCCCGGTACGTCGGGTCGAGGGTCGGCCAGACGGGCGCGTTGTGACCGAACACGTCGAAGCGTCGGCGGAGCACGTAGGCCGCGGGCTCGCCGGCCGGGAGGTTGGTGGGGCTGAACGAGCCCAGCGGCCACTCGAACTCCACCCGGGTGGCGTCGAGGCCGCGGTCGAGCGTGACGTCGGTGGCCAGCCGGACGTCCCAGTGGTCGTTGACGAAGTCGGTCGTGGCCGGCGTACGCCCCGTGATCAGGATGGCCGCGCCGGGGTTGAGGTTGAGGTTCGTGCCCCGGAGCCAGGCGCTCATGTCGCCGAACCCGGGCGGATCGGGCCGGGTACGCGCGGCCGGCATCGAGCTCCACTCGGGCCGCGCCACCACCTCCTCCACCGTCTCGAAGGTCTGTGGCGTCTCGCCCGGACCCGGGATGCTCTGCACGCGCAGCCCGACCGGCAGTGTCACCTCGGCGGGCGTCGTCGGCGGGGCCAGCCCCGGGTCGGTGCTCAGAGCGGGCACCGTGGGCGGGCGCTCCAGCGTGAACGCGAGCTGGGTCTCGGCCGCGACACCCGGGTCCAGCTGGTAGCCGATGAGCCGGCCCAGCTCCTGCAGCGAGACCGTCTCCTCCGCCGTGCCGAGGAACGACTCCTGGGCGAGCCGCTCGTTGTAGAACGTCAGGACGTCGCAGGTCACCGCCCACGCGTCCAACAGCGCGATCGTCGGGTCGTCGTCGTCCCGCGTGCGGAGCTCGGCCAGGGCGGCCGCTTGGAGTCGGACAGCGCGGCCATGCATGGTCGCCCGGAAGTCGCCCAGGTGCCGCTGCGGTAGCCGATCTCGCTGAGCCCCGGCCGGTTGTGCACCTCGAGCGGTGTGGTGTGGTCCGCCGGCGTGCAGCCACAGCCGCAGCCGGCGCTCGGCTCGCTCATCGGCCACCTCCCGTCCGGATGGTCAGCTGGCCGCGTTCGGGGAAGTTCGGGTCGTTGTCGAGCCGCGCGATCTCACGCCGCTGCATCGGCAGCACGCCGCTGTCGAGCCCGGAGGTGAGCGGCTGGCCGTGCCGCTCGAAGGTCTGGACGGTGACCGACTCCACGCCCTCGATCGAGTGCAGCGCGGCGTGGATGCGACGAGAGGTAGACCGGGGTCCCGAAGGTGAGCCGGTCGGGGTGGAAGAGGCCGAGGCGTCCCGTCCGGGTTGGTGCCGGCGCTGAGGACGCCGCGGGCGAGGGCGGCGATGTCGGAGCGCAGCACGTGCCGCTCCACGCACACGAGCACGTCGATCTCGAGCGGGACGTAGACCGGCACGTCGACCTCGAGGTCGTAGCCCGCCATCCGGTACTTCTCGAGCCAGCTCCGCAGGTCCTCCTCGAACGTGGGCGTCGACGGCCACGCCACCCTCGCGGTCCGCGGTGACGAAGACCGTGTGCCACGAGCCGGTCCACCGGAACGTCGCTCCGCGGCCTGGACGGCGCCCATCCGCCGGGACATCTCCGAGTAGTCGGCGGGCGTCACCGCGCGCTCCTGCACCATGAACGCCGCGGGTGCGTCCCGTCGTACCTCCTCGGGCGACTCCGGGTCGGTGCCGCCCGCCGCCGGGAGCGGGTTGACCACCTCGACGATGGTCGCGTTGTTGGTGGCCACGTGCGTGATCGACTCTGCGCCCACGTTGCCCGCCACCCCACCGCCGAGGCGGTAGTCGGCGACGAACGCAGTGCCTTCCTCCGGACGCTTCCCGTGCCGGTTGTCGCCGAACCTGATCCGCGCGTCGAGGTCGCTCTCCCGCTCCACCACGAAGTGCGGGTCGATCCGGGAGCTGGCGAACAGGTCCGCCATCGGCTGCCATGGCGTCGCGATCGCCAGGTGCGTCCCGGTCAGCCGGATGGCGGGCAGGGCCTCGCGAGGCTCGGAGCCGGTGAGGGTGGAGGTCGCGGACGTGGTCGCGGGCGGTGCGGGCACGACGTAGGCCAGCGGCGCCCGGGCCAGCCTCGGGTCGTCCGGGTCGACGACCTCGCCCACCACGGGCAGCCCGTGGTCGACCAGCACGATGTTGCCCCACGCCGCGGCGGTCGGGGTGCCGGTCTCGGCGTGGAAGAGCGGCAGGGCCGCCGGCAGGGCGTCGTCGGCGTGCCAGGCGATGCGGGTGACCTGCTTGGACGTCAGCGTCGGCGGGGAGTCGAACAGCCCGCCCGCCGGATCCACGTCGGGGTCCACCTCGGTCAGCCGCGCGGCGTAGCGGTGGCCGGGGTCGCGGTCGACGGCGAGGCCGTTGTCGGGGCTGGCGGTCTCGGCGAGCACCACGAGGTCACCCACGGCCAGGGTGGGGTGGCCGGCGAGGGTGGCGGTCGTCGCACCCTTGGGCAGGCAGGCTTCCGGATCCCCCCACCCGTAGAGCGCCATCTCGTTGCAGTCCTGGTGGAGCAGGGCGTGCTCGCAGCTCAGGAAGACCTCGGGGTGGGCGAGCAGCGCGGCCCCCAGCTCCGCACTGCCCACCCCCACGGTCGCGCCAGCACCCTCCACCCGCGTGAACATCAGCGTGCCCTGCGGGAGGTTGGCGTTGGCCGCGGTCGTCGTGACCCGGACCAGCGCCCTGGCGCTGCACCCCTCGTGCATCCGGTAGTCCACCAGCCGCGCGTGCCGGCGCAGCGACACCCGGCTGCGGGCGGTGCCGAGGTAGGCCTCGGTGGCCACGGCGTCCTGGCGCCACGAGAGCTCGTCCGCGGCGTAGGCCAGCAGCTCGACCAGCGTGACGCCGACGTCCGCGGAGCTGCGCTCCGACCACGACGGCGAGAGCTGCGAGAGCCGCTCGAGCATCACCCGCCGGAACCCGGTGTAGTCCTTGGCGAGGTAGTCGATCCGCGGCCGGTCCCCCTCGGGGTCGGGTAGGCAGCCGTCCGCAGCCGCGCAGTCGAGGTCGGTCGGGCACTCGACCTTGAACCGCAGCGCGACCGTGCTGAGCTCCGCGTCGAAGCCGGTCAGGGGCACGGTGGACCCGGCGAGCACCAGCGCCAGCGTGTACGTCGAGAAGTCGCCGCGCAGCTCGGTCCGGGCGACCAGCACGTGGTCGGGCTCGTCGACGCCGGCCACCAGCGCCGACCAGTCCGCGGGCGACACGCCGCCCGGGATCGCCGCCCCGGACGCGTCGGCCCGCACCACCCAGGTGACCGGCACGCTGGCGATGCGGTCGCCGCCGGTGATGGACACCTGGGCGGGCTTGATCTCGTCCGGCGCCCCCGGAGCGGGCAGGGTCCGCACCGTGCGCACGTAGAGGGTGCGCTGGCGCAAGGCGGTGACCGGCTCGTCGCTGTCGCGCACCTCGACGTACTCGATGGCGTTGGGCGTCCCCGCGAAGGTCGACTCCTTGAGGACCCGCAGCCGGTGGTCGTTGCGGCAGTCGAACCGCTCGGTGCCGCCAGAGGTGCCGCTGGTGGTGCCGCTCATGACCCCGCCCCCGGGATCGTCACGCCGGCGGTGTGCTGCTGGCCGGTGCGCTGCAGGGTCCAGGTGACGGTGACGACCAGGGCGGCGTCCCGCGACTCGAGCTCGAGCGCGTCCACGGTGATCCGGCCACCGAGCTCCTGGCTGAGCGTGGCCTGGACGAGGTACTTCGTGGACGCCAGCAGCTCCGGCCCGCCCGGCTCGAAGACCCGCTGCATGAGCGAGCCTCCGAACGTCGGCCGCATCACGCGCTCGCCGGGTGCGGTGAGGAGCACCTGCTCGATGAGCTGGCGCACGTGCTGGCCCTCGGGGCACGACGCGGTGCGGCCGCGGCTGTCGGTGCCGTAGGGGAACCTGATCCGCGGCGGCGTGGGCGGCGGCAGCGAGCCGGCGACGGGCCCGGTCATGTCGCCAGCACCCTCGGCTGGACGACCACGGGCAGCATCGGCGTGCCCGGCGGGGTGGTGAGCGAGCTCCCTGACTGGAGGGCGAGGGGCTGCCCGGTCGTGGTGGTCCGCACGGCGCCGACCAGCCACTGGCCGCTCACGCACGGCGGGGCGCCGGTGCCGGTGAGCGCGCAGCCTGCCACGACGTACGGCGCGGCGATGGTGACCGCGGGGGTGCCGCCGATCAGCACCCGGGCGGCCGGGGTCGTCGCGGTGGCCGTGCCCGCGTGGGCGCACATCACCGTCGAGGTCATGGTGACCACGGGGCCGGGCATCAGGTGCTCCTCATGTCACAGCACCGTGAGCCCGCCGGCGTTGATGTCGGTCGAGGGGCCCATCATCGTGATGACCGCGCCCTTGCCGTTGCTGATCGTGATGCCGACGTCGCTGACCGAGATCATCGCGCCGGTCACCGTCTTGATCAGGATGCCGCCGGTCGGGCCGGGGGTGTCCGAGATCTGCAGCGAGTTGCCGAGCTGGGTCTGGATGGTCAGCCCGTTGACGCCCGGCGGGATCGAGTGCGACATCACCGGCACCTCGGCGGCGCTGCCCCAGTAGCAGCCGACCCAGATCGGGTAGTCGGGGTCGCCCTGCTCGAACTCCACCCACACGGCGGCGCCGATCGACGGCACCGTGAACACGCCGTGGCCCATGCCACCCATCGGCACGCACGGCATCGCCCACGACGACAGCCCCGGCGAGACGTCGGGGACCATCACCTGGATCCGGCCGAGCATCATCGGGTCGACGTTGTTGACCACGACGCCTCGGTGCTTGCCGAAGTAGCGGGTGCGGGTGCTCTCCTGGAGGTCGGTCACACCGGCACCACCGGGAGCGAGGAGACCGCGGCGTTGCGCGCGAGGTTGAACTGCTGGGTGAACGAACCGCGCTTGATCTCGTGGACGACCTTGGTGACGTAGTAGAGGCCGTCGTAGGCCAGGCCGGCGCCGCGGACGCCGACGAGCTGGCGCGAGCGCAGCACGTGGCCGTACTTCGCGACGTCGAGGGTGCCGGAGCCGAAGACGCTGTCCTGGTGCGTCGCGGCGTAGCCGATGCCCTTCACGATCGCGGCGATCGGCGACAGCTGGGCCGTCTCGGTCATCCGGTGCAGCTTGGGCGGCAGCGGGGGGACCAGGCCGAGGGGTGGGTTCAGCGGGGTCACGTCGGGGATCGGGATGGACCAGGGGGACGTGCGAGTTCTGCTCCTGGATCGACACCAGCGGCAGCTCCTTCTTCTCCTTGTCGAAGGTGAAGGAGAGCGTCGAGATGTTGTCGAGGTGGTTGCCGAAGCCGGTGGTCAGCGCCGGCTGCGGGAGCCCCAGTCGGATCTCCGGGCCCCAGTAGGCCCTGCTCACGCCCGGCACCGGCCCGGGGTCGATGTAGAAGACGTAGCCCGCCTCGGTCGCCAGGGCCTTGAGGTACTCGTAGTCGCGTGCCCTGGTGGGCGGGGATCCGGTCCGTGGGGATCGGGATGTCCTCCATGATCGTCGGGATCACCAGCGGCACGCAGCCCAGGGCGGCGTACGGCGCGAGGCAAAGCAGCACCCGCACCGCGGGCGACATCGCCGGGTAGGGCAGCCCGTCGACCGGGATGATGTCCATCGCCGCGCTGAGGTCCTTGCCCTTGACGTGCAGGGTCGCGGTCGGACCGCTGGTCGTCGAGGTCGTGGTGGGTGACCAGTCCGTCCATCAGCACCGTGGTCGTGCCGCGGAGCGTCACCGCGATCACGCAGCGCAGGATCGGCACGTCGACAGGGAACAGCAGCTGGACGGGCGACTCCCGCGGGATCGAGAACGTCAGCTCGAAGCCGCTCTGGGTGTCGCCGGAGGCCGTCTCGACCTTGATCTCCGTGAGGGCGTCGAGCACCTCCGCCGGGACCGGCACGGGGACGGCCGGCCCGAGGAAGAGCTGGACCCGGACGGGACCGGGAGGCAGGTCACGCATCGTCGACCCCCTCGTCCCCGGCCGCCTGCGGCCGCGCGTCGGCGGGCAGCGTGACCCGCACCCACCGGCCCGGCGGCTGCTCGAGCTCCGCGGGGTCGAGCACGCCCTCGGCGTCGGCCAGGCGCCACCAGAGCGCGGCGTCGCCGAGCTGGGCGTGGGCGAGCAGGTCGCGGCGGTCGCCCTCGCGCACCTGCACGTAGTGGAGCAGCCGGTGCTGTTCGGGCGGCGGCACCAGGCGCCGGCGGAAGTAGCGGATCGCGTCCGGCTGCTCGCCGTACGTCGCGGTGCCGACGTCGCGGTAGCGGCTGGTGCCCGGGAGCGACTCGGTGGGCACCACCCCGGCCGCGAGCATGGCCTGGATCGGGTCGACCATCAGATCGCCGCCAGTCCGAGGGTGCTGATCGCGGCCGACTGTGCGCGCTTGGCCAGCCGCTCCTGGTTCTCCAGATGGGCCAGGTGGATGGTGCCGCCGCGGTGCGCCATCCCGAGGTCGTCCACCGACAGCACCCGCATCGCCAGCGTGATCTTCGCGCGGATCGGGTTGAGCCGGGTGTCGAACGCCTCCTCGGCGACGCTCAGCTCGGTGACCCGCACCGGGACCACCCGCTCCTTCGACCACACGAAGAGGCAGAGCGGCACCTCGGCCGGCAGCACCTCGAGCACGCCGCTGGCCGCGAGCTGCTGGTTGAGGTTCAGGATGCTGACCGTCGGGTTGACCAGGGCCTGGAGCGCGGCGATCTCGGGGTGGACGCCGACCTCGACCTGCGTGGGGTGGCTGTCCGGCTCGGCGAGCTGGTCGGTGGCGTCGATCATGGCCTCGAGCCGCAGGGTCTCGACCGCGACGCCCTTGAGCCGCAGCGCCTGGGCGGGGTCGGTGCCCGCTGCCTGGACCGCCATCGTGCGCGTGAGCGTCTCGGGGTTGTACTGCAGCGCGATCACCCGCTGCACGACGCCGGTCTCGGGGTCGACCGTGACCAGCCCGCCCTTGACCACGCGCGCGAACATCACACCCTCCCCGCGGCGCGCGCGACGCGGGAGGCGGCCACGCGGCCGAGGTCGCGTCCCCGCGACCGGCCCTGCGGCCACGCGAGTGCGCTCGCCTCGGCACGGCCGGACAGCACCGCGGTGAGACCCGCACGCAGCTCGCCGACGAAGGCCCGGCTCTCGGCGGCCGACAGTCCGCTCACCACCAGGTGGTCGATGGTCACGTGGACCTCGCCGCCCGTGCCCTCGGCTGCACTCACGACTGGGCTCACGACTGAGCCTCCGCGCGTCCGTGCAGGTAGTCGCCCAGCGACAGCACCGAGGTGGCCGGACCTGCGGGCGCCGGGGTGGCCGTGGCCGCGGGTGTCGGCTCGTCGGCCCCCCGCACGTCGAGCCGGCCGATGTGGATGTGCACAGCGGGTGGCGCCTGCTCTGCGCCGGGCACGACGACGGGCTGCGTCGACACCGCGAGCCGGGGCTGCGTGGCCGCCACCGGCCTGGCCACCTGGGGCGCCACCACCGTGACGTGTTCCGTCCTGGAATCCGTGACCAGCTCGGTGCGCACGTCGGTGCGCACCTCGACCGAGCGCTCCACCAGGCGCTCCCGAGCGGCCTGCTCCTGCTTCGGCTCGGAACGGGGCCGCGCGGGGAGGATGCTCGTCCGCGCAGGAGCTGCTGGGACGACCTGCCCGGCCGGCGCGACCCGGGCGACCTCGTCAGGCGCGGCCGTCTCGACAGCCGCGGCGTCGGCCTCCACCGCGGCGGGCGTGGCGACCTCGACACGGACCACCGCCGGCTCCGGGTCGCGCGGCGGCGCCGTGGGCTCCCGGGTCGATGACATCACAGGAGCCGCCGGGGCGGGGATGGTCGACGCGCGAGCGGGCGGGGCTGCGACCGGAGCGGCGGGAGCGCTCGGGGCGACGGAGACCTCGTCCTCGACCGTGAACGACGGACGACCGAGCCCGCGCGGCTGCGGGGCGGGGACGCGCGACCGCGCGACCAGCCGGTCCAGGAGGTCGGCCATCAGCTGCCACCCACAGCCAGCTCGACGAACCGGCGGCGGCGCGCGTCGGGCAGCGCGAGGATCTCGGGCTCGCTCCAGGAGTAGACCCGGGCCAGCACGTCGATCTCCGCGAGCAGCGCGTGCGCCCGCACGACCAGCTGGGCCCAGGTGAACTCCAGGACGTCGAGCAGCGCATGCACCGGCTCGCCGCACTCCGGGCAGGCCAGCTCGACCTCGATCTCGGCCAGGGGGTCCGCCTCCGCCATCGCAGCGCACAGGGTCGGCCGCAGCTGCTCGGTCACCTCGCCGTCCACGCAGCGCGACAGCACCGCGGCGACGGCCTGCCCGTCGTCCCCGGCATCGGCGGCGGCCGCGAGGTCGTCGTAGGACACGGGCCGCCACGTGAGGGCGCCCTGGGGGGTGGTCAGCGGCGCGGGCTCGGCGCGCACCTCGGGCTCCGACTCCAGCAGCTCCCCGGCGTCCATGCGGAGCTCGACGGCGGCCGCGCACGAGGGGCAGCCGACCGTGCCCTCCAGCGTCGACCCGGCCAGCTCCTGGTGGAGCCGGAGGAGCCGGGCATGCGTGCGGCCGACGGGCTCACCGGGCTCCGGAGGCGACCCGGGCGCGTGCGCGGCCAGCAGGAGGGCCCGCCGGGGTGGCGACAGGGCCTCGCCGAGGTCCTCGAGGGTGAGCAGGTCGAGAGTCATGGGGTGGGGGTGTGGGTTCGGGGGACCTGGGTGGGCGTCAGGCCGGCTCGAGGAAGCTGGGCTCCGCGGGCTCGGTCACGTCGTAGTCGCGCTCCCAGCCCTCGTGCTCCAGCTTGAGCGTCTGGATCGCGACCGCGTTGGCGTTCGCGTCGAGCTCGGGCAGCGACTGGTACTCCGAGACCCATGCGCGGAAGACCTTGTAGGCGATGACGAGCTGGCCGGCCTCGTTGTAGAGCTCCAGGATCATGTCCTTGCGGAAGTCCTTGAGCGAGACCTCCGAGCCCAGGCCGCTGCCGAGGTTCCAGACCTTGTTGGCCCACTGCTCGAACTCGACGTCGTGGGTCACCCCCCTCGTCAGGGTGATCGCCTCGTACTTGCTGCGCCCCGGCGACCTGCGGGCGGTCGAGGGATCGGCCCCGTCGCGGTGCTCGATGACCTCGGTGGTGCGCTTGAGGGCGCTGACCTTGCTGACGCCAGCGACGTACCGCCCGTCCCACTTCACGCGGAACTTGAAGTTCTTGTAGGGGTCGAACCGGGTGGCGTTGACGGTGAATGTGGCCATGGGACGCTTCCTTCGGTAGGCCGGCTTTGGTGGGCGGGGTTCAGACGTTGATCTGGCCGGCCATCTGCTGCAGGCGCAGGACCACGAACTCGGCGGGCTTGAGCGGGGCGAAGCCCACCTGGATGTTCACGACGCCGAGGTTGATGTCGTTCTGGGTCGTCGTCTCTCGGTCGCACTTGACGAAGTAGGCCTCCTTGGGCGACCGCCCCTGGAAGGCGCCCTGGCGGAACAGGTTGTTCATGAACGAGCCGACGTTGAGGCGGATCTGGCCCCACAGCGGCTCGTCGTTCGGCTCGAAGACCGCCCACTGCAGCCCGCGGAAGAGGCTCTCCTCCAGGAAGAGCGCGGTCCGGCGCACCGCGAGGTACTTCCACTCCGAGGCCAGCCGGTCGGAGCCGTCGCGGGTCCGCGCTCCCCAGACGACGTGCCCGGCGCCGGGCGCCATCCGCAGGCAGTTGACGCCGAGCGGGTTGAGGTCGCCGATCTCGAGGTCGGTGAGCGGGATGGCCAGCGAGGCGACCCCGGAGAGGGCGGTGTCGAGGCCGGCCGGCGACTTCCACACGCCGCGGCTGGCGTCGGTGGCGGCGATCAGGCCAGCGACCGCGCCCGACGGCGCGAACTGGGTGACCTGCCCATCGTGCAGCGAGTCCGGCTGGTTGATGCGGGGGAAGTACACCGCCGCGTGGTCGCCCCGGTCGTACGGCGCGGTCGCGGCGCCGGTCTCCGCGAGCGCCTTGGTCGACCAGCCGGTCGGGGCGTCGAGGATCAGCACCGCGCGCCGGTCCTCGACGTAGGCGAGCGCATTGGTGACCACGCTGTTGGCGATGTTGCGCTCGCCGACGTGGCCGGTCCCGTCGTACGGCGGGATGACCAGCAGGTTGAAGAGGTCCGCCTTCTCCAGCGCGTACATGCCGGTCTTGGCGGCCTGCATCCCGGCGCCGGCGTTGACCTCGTTCGCCGTGATCGGGTCGCCGTCGTTGCCGCCCGTTGCGGGGCCGGAGGAGACCGTGGCCGAGCCCTGCGCCGCGGTCGGGAGCGGTGTGGCGACACGGACCAGCGTCGACGAGCCGGCGAGCACCAGGTCGACCTTCCGGGAGCTGGTGAGCGAGAAGGAGACGTTGCGGAAGGTCTCGGTGAAGTCGCGGCCGGTGTCGGTGACCGTCAGGTTGAACAGCGAGGTGTCCGCGGGGTCCGCCGTCTCCTTGTCGACGGTCGCAACGAGGCCGGACCCCCACGCGCCCGGGCTGGCGGCCTCCAGCTTGAGCTGGGCACTGCCGGAGCCGACGTTGAGCTTCGCGGTGTCGTTGGTCTTGGTCTTGTGGACCCGCACGATGATCGCGCTGCCGCCGCCGAGCCGGAAGTAGTCCTGGACCGAGTAGCCGAGGTGGCTCTCGGTCCACAGCCCCCCGAAGACCCGCTCGAAGTCACCGTAGGTGTGGATGGTCACCGGCTCGTTGACGGGACCGCGCAGCGCCCGCCCGACGAAGGCCGTGATCGAGGTGGCGACGCCGGAGATGGTGCGCACCCCCGAGGGCACCTCCACGACGTAGACACCGGGGTAGCTCGTCTGGACGGGAGTGAGCGACATCGAGGCTCCTGGGGGTGAGTGGACCGGATGTCGTTTGTTCTAAGGGCTCTCGATCACCGAACGGTCTCGTCGCCCTGCGCCGGATCACCCCTCGGTCACCGGCTGATCACGCAATAGTGAATTCGGGCTATGGCCCGGCCCGCCGGTGTCCGTCAGGGTGGATTTGTCCCGCTTTGCAGCACTTCTCGGACGCAGGGTCTGATGGGGCAGGCTCGGACAGGTCCCCCGGTGAACCACGACGACTCCGTCACGGCCTACCTCTTCGGTGAGCCCCGGATCGCTCGTGACGGTCGCCCGGTCTCGGTGCCACCCGCCTCGATGCGGCTCTTCGCGTTCCTGCTGACCCGGCCCGGCCGGCACGCGAGCCGCGCCCAGCTGATGGGTGCTCTCGGCGAGGCCGACTCGGAGGCGTCGGCGCGGCGGCGGCTCAACACTGCTGTCTGGCGACTGCGGTGCGTGCTGTCCGTCGACGGCGTCCCCCGCGAGGACGTCGTCACCTCGACGTCGCACGGCCTGGCCATCGCCGACGGCGCGGTGTGGGTGGACGTCGAGCAGTTCGACCGCTCCTGCCGCGTCGCACGGGCGGTCGCGGAGTGGACCGACGACGACGTGCAGGGGGTGCGCCGCGGCCTCGACCACTACGGCGGAGAGTTCCTCGAGGGGCTCTACGACGACTGGGCGCTAGCCGAGCGGACCCGGCTCTGCGACCTCCACGTATCCACGCTGCTCCGGCTGGTCCGCTGGCACGAGCAGAGCGGCCAGGCCGAGCCGGCCCTGGAGTACGCGCGAGCGGCCGCGGCCACCGAGCCGCTGCGCGAGGATCTCCAGCGGCTGCTGATGCGGCACTACCGCCGCGCCGGCCTCCCCGAGATGGCCGTCCAGCACTACGAATGGTTCCGCGCCCTGCTGGCCGGCGAGCTCGGCGTCGCGCCCCTGCCGGAGACCCGCGAGGCCGGCCTCGGCCCCGCCGCCGGCGGGCTGACGACCCCGAGCGCGACCCGCACCTTCCTCGAGGTGCTCGGCGAGCTCGAGCGCACCCGCGAGGAGCTGCGCGTGATCACCGGTCAGGTGGAGCACTCCATCAGCGCCCTGCGCGGCCAGCTGGTCCCCCACAGCCGTTCGCGGTGACCGTCTCGTGATCGGGGTTGACGAGACTCCCCCGCGTGGCAGTCCCCGACGAGAGCGGACCGCTGGGCGCCCCTCTGACGCGGCTGCTCGTGGAGGTCTGGTGGGAGTCGCGTGAGCGGCGCTGGGCGCGACCGGTCCTGCGCGGCCGGGTCACCGAGCTGACCGACGGCCGCTCGCGCGCCTTCTCGACCCCCCGCGACCTGACCGCGCTCGTGCTCGCCGCCTCCCGCCGGGGGCAGCCCCGGGACGAGGAGAAGCGCTCGACCTGAGCCGCCCGTGCAGGAGCCGGCCGCTCGGGAACCGATCGGCCGGTCCCGTGCCCGGCCTCCTCGTGCGTGTCCCTGGAGGAGACAAGCTGTCAGAGGCCGGGACGAGGCCGACGCCGCAGCGGTCGAGGTCACTCGACCGGAAGCTCCCTGTGCGTGACGGGGATCTTCTGTGGCGCCGCCCGGGTGGCAGCCGGCATCGACACCGTCAGGACACCGTCGGCGTACTCGGCCGTGATGTCCTCGGGCTTGGCGCCGGCGGGCAGGGTCAACACCCGTTCGAAGCTGCCGTAGCGGATCTCGGTGCGGTACTTGTCGTGCTCCTCGGCCCGACGCTGGCCGTGCAGGCGTAGCAGGCCGTCGTCAACGGTCACCGCGATGTCGGCGTCGGGGTCGACCCCTGGAAGGTCTGCCCGGATGATGCGGCGCTCACCCTCCTGGAACTCCTCGACCCGGATCTCATGCTGTGTGGGCACACCGTCCAACCAGCTCATCAGCTCGCTCACGAGCGAGGCGCCGTCACGATGGACGGCCGGTGTGGTGGTCACGACTGCCTCCTTCGATCAGGGATCGTCTTCACCTTCCAGCGCACCAGATCCGGCCGGTGTGTGGCAGGGGCCAAGGTCACCGACCCGGTCCATCGGTCCCGCCCCGCGCTCAAGGGATGGCCACCGTGGCCAGGTCGCGCTGCTCGGGAACGATCGGGGCACCCGGATCGACGACGAGCACCGGGCAGCTCGCCCGGCGCAGGACCGCACGGACCACGTGACCCAGGCGGGGCGCGAGAGGCAGGCGGGAATGGTGCCGGCCGACCACGAGGAGGCTCGACCCCCACGCGCGCTCGGTCAGCGCCACCTCCGGCGTCCGGGGCACGACCTCGAGCTCGACCTGGACGTGTGGACGCTCACGGCACGCCCGGACGAAGCCTGCCTCGAGCTCGCGCGTCTGACGGCGCAGCGCGGCTGCTGTCTTGACGATTCCCTCGTCGGGCTCGACCCTCGCCGGCGTGAGGTCGCCCCGCGGCGTGGACGAGGCGCAGGCGGGCACCCATCCGGTTCGCCTCGCGCGACTGCGGCCCGGACCACGCCGGAGGACGTGGCGGGGTCCACGACCCCGGCTGTGACCGTGAGCGTCCCGTCCGGCTGTCCGGCATGCCACGTGTCGGGCACGGCGAGCACGGGCACCCGGGCGCGGGCGGCGACCGCCAAGGGTGATCGAGAGCCGGTCGGGTGTGACCACCGGGTCCCATCCCGTGGTGCTGCAGCACCAGCACATGGGCATGGTCACCGGCGGCGACGAGTGCCTGGACCACCGAGCTGTGGCACAGCTCGGTGCTGACGGGGATCGCGCCGGCGTCCTCGCCGAGCAGCAGCACCAGGCGACGACGCGCCTCGGCCAGCACGGACTGACCGGCCCTTCGGATGCCGAGGGCGATGGAGTTCAGCTCCGCGATCTCCGGGCGGCCGACGTAGACCGGGGTCACGACGTGGACGAGGTGGATCCCGCACCGGCGGCGACCCGCCTCCGCGGCCGCAACACGCAGTGCCGCGTCGCAGTCCGCGTCCTCGACGCCCACCACGATCTGCTTCGCCGGCGTGTCCGACATCGCACACCTCCTGGCCCCGCTGCCTCCAGCGTGCGCGTGAATACCTCGATCGGACAGGGCCGTTCGTCCTCCCCGAGGCGAGACCTTGGGCGTGCCCGGACGCGCGGTCAGGCGCCTCGGATACCGGTTCGCGGCCCCGGCTGCCCGTGCGTTCGGGGGTACGACGAGCACCGGCTGGTCGGCGAACTCCAGCACCATCCGGGTCTGCCTGCCGACCCAGGGCCCGCCCACGTCCGCGCTCCTCGCCACGTCCGATCACCACGACGTCGGCCGGCCAGGACCTGGCCTGCTCGAGGATCTGGTGGGCGGGCTCGCCCTGGAGCTCGAGGGTCTGGACGTCCACCCCTGCCTCGGCGGCCAGCCGGGACGCGTGGCGGAACAGTGACTGCACGGCCTCGGTGCGCCGTTCGGCCATCCGAGCAGCGCCTGACGTCAGGAGCGCCGCCGTCACGTCGGAGTCGACGTGGACGTGGATGACCCGCAAGGTCGCTGCGAACTGACGCGCGAGCTCGACCGCGCTCTGGAGGGCCTCCAGACCCGCACGCGAGTCGTCGGTGGCGACCAGGATCCGTTCGATCACCGGGTGGCTCCTTTCTGGTCGACGGCTCGACGGAGCCGGATCTGTTCGGCGTACTCGGCCTCGTCGAGGCTGAGTCTCAGCACGTCGGCGGCCCTCTCCAGCCGGGGGACCCACCGGTTCTGCACGCCTCGCAACCGTCGCTGGGTCGTGGCCACCTCGGCATCGATGGCCCGCGCGGCCGTGCTGGCGACCGCATGCTCCACGCCGGCCTCCAGCGCACGACGGTAGGCAGCAGTGGCCTCGACGAGGGCGGCCGACGAGACGGCGGCGAGCTGCGGGTCGGGGTCCGGCGTGACACAGCTCCCACGCACGGGATAGGTGGTCCCGAGTGCGGTCGTCCACTCGATCCTGACCTCGGCCGCCGACGTCCCCGGCGCTGGTCGCACCCCCTCCTGGCCTCCGAGCAGGGCCGCCCTCAGGAACCACAGGTCGGCTTCGCGACAGCGCCGCTCCCAGGTCAGCCCGGTGCGCTCCTGGAGCATTGCGAAGGCGGCCTGCTCGGTGCGGAGGATCCGCAGCTTCTGGTCCAACCTGGAGGCCGCCCGGCGCGCCAACCCGAGCCGGTGGTGGAGCCACATCAGACCCGCTCGTCCCGGCGGCTGTCCGCGCAGCGCGCTCACTGGTCCTCCCGGTGGACGCCGTCGGGACCGCTGTGGGCGGCGTCGAGGTGGGCCGCGACCATCCGTGGGTCCAGCTCGGACAGCTCGCGACGCGACAGCAGCCCGACGGCCTGCCAGGCCAGGTCGAGCGTCTCGTCCAGGGTGCGCGACTCGGTGCCACCCTGGTGCAGGAGCCGGGTCTCGAGACTGCCCTCGAAGGCCAGGTACTGCTGGTCGGTCTCACTGAGCGCGGCTGCGCCCAGCAGCTCGGCGAGCTCGCGCACCTGCCGGGCCCGGGCCAGCGCAGCGAGGACCTGCGCGGCCAGGTCCAGGTGGTCCTCACGGGTGCGCCCGGGGCCAGCACCGTGGCGCATCAGACGCGAGAGCGAGGCGAGCGGGTCCACAGGCGGATAGATGCCGCGCGCGTGCACCTCCGGGGAGAGCACCACCTGACCCTCGGTGATGTAACCCGTCAGGTCCGGCACCGGGTGCGTGATGTCGCCGGCCGGCATGGTCAACACCGGCAGCACGGTGACCGACCCCGGCAGCCCACGGATCCGGCCGCAGCGTTCATACAGCGAGGCCAGGTCGCTGTAGAGGTAGCCCGGGTAGGCGCGGCGGGCCGCTATCTCCCGGCGTACGGCCGAGACCTCACGCAGGGCCTCGGCATAGCTGGTCATGTCCGCCATCACGACGAGCACGTGTCGTCCCCGCACGAACGCCAGGTGCTCGGCCACGGTCAGGGCGATGCGGGGGGTGAGCAGCCGCTCGATCACCGGGTCGTCGGCGGTGTTGAGGAGCAGCACCAGCTCGCCCGCGGCCGAACGCTCCTCCAGTGCCTCCTGCACCCGGGCACTGTCGGCGTGGGTCAGCCCCATGCCCGCGAAGACCACCGCGAACGGCTCGTCGCCCACCGACGCGTGCGCCGCGATCTGGGTGGCGAGCTCGAGGTGGGGAAGCCCGGCCACCGAGAACACGGGGAGCTTCTGCCCGCGCACCAGGGTGGCCAGGGCATCGACCGCGGACACCCCGGTGAGCACCGGCTCGCGGGGCGGCTCGCGCCGGGTGGGGTTGATCGGCAACCCGTCGACCGGGGCGCGGGTGCTGCCCATGGCCGGCGGCCCACCGTCGAGTGGTTCGCCGCGGCCGTTCCAGACCCTGCCGAGCCAGCTCTCACCGACAGGGATGCGGTGCACGTCGCCGGTGAATCCGACCCTGGTTCCGGCGAGCTCCAGCCCGTGGGTGCCCTCCATCACCTGGACCACGGCCAGGTCGCGGTCCACTTCCAGGACGGTTCCGGCCCGGGTCTCGCCGGACTCCAGCCGGATCCGCACCGACTCGTCCCAGCCGACCCCCTGCACTCCGCTCAACACGACCAGCGGACCGCGGATCTCGCGCAGTCCGGCGTACTCCACCTCACCCCAGGCGATGCTCATGTCAGCCCTTCCAGAGCCGTGAGGATAGACCGCCACACGTCGAGCGTCGGCTCGTCTACTACTCCGAGCCCAACATGCCCGAGGCGTGGCCCGCCTGGAACGCCTTCGCGGTTCCCGAGACCGGCGATGAGATCACCGGCCTGATGTGCATGAAGAGTTTCTTGTACATCATCGAGAAACGCAACATTCACAGCTTCACCTTCAAGAGCGATCCGGGACGGGACGGATTCATCTTCCCCAAGGCGAACCGGGGCTGCGTCAACAATCGATGCTGGGTGATCGTCGAGGGCAACGCCTACATGCTCGATGAGGCGGGCATCCACTCGTTCGACGGCGATGGCTCGACGGCGCTTTCCGCCAAGATCCACAACCTGTTCAACGACCCGACGTTCCCCTATCGGCTCGACTGGTCGGCGGACCCGCTGCTCTGGCATGCCGTGCAGGACCCGGTGGCCGAAGTCATCCGCTGGTTCGTGGACTTTGTCGGCAAGGAGCGGCTGACCCATGCGATCTGCTACGACTACAGGCGCGACCGCTGGTGGCTGGAGGAGTATCCTGAGCCGGTCACTTCGAGTTGCCTCAGCACGATCGGCTACCGTCGCGTGCTCGCGGGCACGACGGCCAGGCGAGTGGTCGTCCTGGGCGAGGGAACTCTGGATGGCGTTGGGACTGACATCTCCGGAGTGCTCTCGGGAACCGTGCTGCACGCGACGGACGTCACGATCTCGATCGATCCGGCGACCGGGGTGTTTGCCTCCGCTCTCGCCGGGGTTCCTGTTGTCATCACTTCGGGAGCGGCCGGAGGACAGCGGTCGATCATCGCCGACTCAACGGCGGATACCCTGACGCTCGTCAGCCCGCTGGCCATCGTTCCGGCGACCGGCGACATGTTCCAGATCGGCGGCATCCCCTGGGCCTGGCGGGGCGGCTGGCTTCCCTACGTCGATGACGAGAACGACAACGCCCGTGATGTGGGAGTGGTGTTCAAGCCGACTGCTGGCTCCGGGGCCCTGGCCTTCCGGCTCTATCACGACTACGCGGACACGCCGAAGCAGTGGGGCGTGTCCCGGTCGATCGACGGCATCTCGACTCTGGCCGGAGACACCGACGTCGTGATCGACACCAACAAGGTTCGCGGCTACGCGATCCAGCGGATGGCATCCCATCGTGAACGGTACGCACTCTCGGATTACTTCGTGTCGATCGAACTGGTCGGCGTCCAGGGAGCCGAGCCGACGCGGATCTTTGAGGTAAATCTGGCAGGGGTCTATCGGGAGGATCAATGAGCGACTTCCTGGATTTCTCGAAGCAGTCGTTCCGGCTGCTGCGCGAGCGGTGGTCCGACGCCACCAGCCTGGCGCAGGAGCTTTACTCCATGCTCTCGGAGTCCGTGGCCGCTCGCCGTGATCCGCCCGCCGTCGAGCCGATGTCCGCCGTCTCGGAGGAAGCCCAGCGGCGGGCCGCAGCAGCCCGCAGAACAGGCGACCGGGAGACACCCGGCCAGATGGAGCTATCCATCACCAAGGCCGCTCCTGCGGCCACGGAGACGCCCTGGCAGACCCCGCAGCCGTTTGTTCCTCCGGACATGACGCGACCGTCGCGAGACGAGCCGTCCGTGCCCGGCATCGTTGTCGCCAGAGCAGGAGACCTTGTCCTTTCAGCCCCCGAACCCGCGCGGTTCAAGGCACGTCCGCAACCTCCTGGCGTATTGCCAGCCACACAACCGACCACGCCGAGCCGTCGCCCGGTTGCCCCTGCTTTCACTCCTGAGCAACCACCGTTGTCGCGTGGCCGACAGCAACCAGCCCCTGCGTCGTCCAACTCTTGGACGGTGCAGGATCGGTTTCCCGCCCGGCGATCCGCTCCGCAGCCGGAGCAGGCCGAGTCGCCACCCATCCGGCCAGGTGGCATCACCTACGAGCAGTCCACGCCGTATTCGATGGGCGATCCGCTAGGCACGGCTCGAAGTCGCGGCGGAGAGGCGGCGACCGTCAATCCGGACTTCAGTCAGACTCCCGTTCGCGTGCCCGAGGACCCGACCGATCCAGCGGAGCTACGAGCTTCGTGTGCCGATTCCCGACTGGGACTCGCCGCAGGTGCCGACAGGGGGTAGCATGGAGTGCCGATCTACATGGGCAAGGTCGTATCAGGCGGGCCAGGACCCGGCCCTTACGTGGTCCAGCTTTACTCGCAGGGTCCCGACCAATCCGCAGACACAACCGGCCCGAACGGCGAGCCAATGGGACAGATCGACGTGAAATGCCTCGTGCTCGACGAGGATGAGACCCTGCCCGAAGAGATGTGGCTCTTCCCGATCATGGAGATCGATCTTGCCGACAGCCAGGGCAACGTCACGCCGTACTACTGGGCTCAGCCTCCGGTGTGGGTGCCATGAACAAGCTCCCGAGACTCTTCAATGGCAAGCGATTCGTTTTTAGCCGCTCACGCATCCTGAACGGCGACATCCAGGTGTTCTATGGCCCGGATCAAATCGCGAGCATGGGGAGCTTTAGCCCATATAATCCGCCTGAAGACTGGCCGAAAGCCGGAACGCTTCTGCGGTGCCCCCAGGTTGTCTGGTTGACCAGGAACAACATGAATGTGGAGGTCCAGCTACTGACGGACCAAGGGCCGGACGTCGGAGCAGGTCTTCCCTGCGCGGATGAGACGAACAGACTGGGCGACGTCTTTGAAGCCGTCAGGAACCGGATCACCAGAATCAGAGGGCCGAGGACGCTGGTCAATCGGTATCACGACGCCAGTGACGTGTCAGGAGATCGCATCTCGACCGTACTGATTCCGCAGTTTCCCGACACGCCCTACATGACAACGAACTTCCTCCACGTCTATGTGGGATATCCGCGAACTCCAGACGGCGTCGTCTGGCTCCCTTACAATGCTCCGCTGCTGATTTCCGATGGCAGTCAGCAGCCAGATTGGATCGCTGGCATGGCTGGAACAGCCGGTGGCCACTGGCACTACTTCTCGCCTCCGGAGGAGGAGCTAGAATCGGCTGTCGAATTCTGGAACTCCAACTACTGGCCGAGCCTTCTGGAACGCGCTGCGGAAGTTTACCAGAAGTTCGAGATTGGATACCGCACTTGTATGTTTTCGTATGACGTGTACGCAGACCCCGGCGATTATCTTCCTTCCGTCTGGTCTCTGTATCCGCTCGTGCAGTGGACTCACGAGTATGTCGAGTCGGCAAATAATGCGTACAAGATGATGTTCTACCGCTATCAGTTCATACACGCCCTCTGGATGCAGCAGCAATGTGATGATCTGAATCAGGCTCTCGGCATGACGGACGCCTTCGAGTACATGGGCGGGTCCTCCCGGGTCACGGAGGATTATCTCGTCAGTCTGATCGCCGGGCATTTCGGCTTCGACCCCGAGACCGGAGCGGACCTCTGAATCGCTCACTCCTCCGTTGCCACCGGCAGGAGATCCGCCACGGCGATCGGACCCACGTTGACGCCGTCGATGACGAGATCCACGAACTCGGTTTCCCCGAGAATCACCGGGGCGTCGGACCCTCTGGTGTAGACTTCGAGCTGGCGGTCGCGGACGTTCACGATCCAGTAGACGGGGATGCCCCCGCCGAGATAGGTTTCGGCCAAGGCCCGATCCGCCTGGAGCGTCCACTGCGACACCTCGGCGACCAGGGCCAGGTCTTCGGGGTTGGGATGATGCTCGATGTAGTCGTCGGGGATGCCTCGCGCCACCGAGATGTCGGGCTCGGGCTCGCTGTCCCGGCTGGGGATTCGCACCGGATTGTCGTACCGAACGTGCCGACCCGTTGGAAGGACGTGGTTGATCGCCAGCCCCGTATTGGCCGACCCGGTGGCGTGTCGCTCTCGCTTACCTGTCTTCTCTACCAAAGCTCCTTCAATGAGTTCGAGCCGGTCGGCCTCCGTGATCAACCCGGAAGCGACCATTGCCTCGTACTTCTCGATGGTAAGACGCCCGATAGGCCGCTCGTAGAACGACAGGGGCTGACTCGCGGTGGCAGTGGTCACAATTCGTCTCCTGCGTTTGGGTTTCGGCTCCCGCCTGATTATAGCGGCTCTCGGGTAGATTTCCCCTAGAACCAAAGGGGGACTGCTCATGGCCGACATGAACGAACTTTCGGCGATGATTTCGATCGCCATCCAGGAGGCATCCTCGCGTGTGCAAGCCGCCGTCCAGTCCGCCGAGAAGGCGGCGGACGCGACATGCGAGGCCGCTCAGCTTCAGGCGAACGCCACGATCGAAGCCGCCAAGCTGCACTCGGGATTCCAGGCCACCGTTGCCACCACCGAGGCGAGCGCCAGCGTGACGTCGCCAAGACCCAGGCCGACGCGATGAAGGAGGTCGCGAAGACTCACGCCAGTGCGACCGTCGAAGCGGCCAAGGTTCACGCCGACGCGATGAAGACGGCGGCTCAAACCGAAGCCGATGCCCAACGGGAAGTCGCGGACATCAACGCCGGAGCCCAGCGTGATGTCGCCCAGACCCACGCTGATGCGCAGCGCGATGTAGCGGAGACCGAGGCGGACGCGCAGAAGGAAGTCGCCAGCACAAACGCGGACGCGCAGAAGGAAGTCGCCCAGACCCACGCCGACGCGACCAAGACGGCGGCGCAAACCGAGGCGGATGCCCAGCGTGACGTCGCGGACCTGAACGCGAGCACCAGCGTGACGTCGCCCAGACCCACTTGACCGGGGTTCAGGCCGAGGCTGCGGCCACCGTGACCGCATCCCAGGCCCAGGCGAACGCGACCACGGCGTCGGCTCAGACCCGAGCAGCCGCCGACGTCCAGGCCGCACAAGCCCAGGCGTCCGCGACCGAGCATGCCGCCGACAAGAGTTCGGATGCGACCAAGTACAGCGCCGACAAGCAGTACGCTGGCGTCGTGGATCGCAACTCGACCGACAAGGCCATGCTCAGCTCAGAAGCTGGCGTGGATCGATGCTCGGTGGACTCAGGTCTGGCCGTTCATCCAGAGCTTCGTCAATGGCCAGGGTGGCGGGGGCAGCGCGCACTCGTTACAAGGACATGATGAACGCTGTGGGGACTGCCCCGGTTCTCAAGCCCTTCCCGATCTGGACTCCCCAGCAGATCCAGCAGCAGGTGAACGCGATCTACACGCGGGCCGATCTCAAGGCCAAGAGCAACACGCGGACGGCTGAGATCGACCTGGCCGGTCGCGGGTTCGCCAGCGACTCGCCGATCATGCAGGCCATCCGCATGGGCAACGAGGGGTTCGGCCTCGCGGCGTCCACCGAGCAAGCCGCCAAGATCCAGATCGACGCGGCTCAGGCCAACGCCGAGATGATCGTGAAGTCGAGCGAGGCGGCAGTCGAGGTCTTCAGCAAGGAAGCCGAGGCATTCACCGAACTGGAGAAGAACGCCGTGTCGCTCAACGTGGGCATGTTCCAGGCAGCAGCCAGCCTCCTGGCAGGGGTCGTCTAACCATGGATCTTTACAACTCGATCATGTCCCGGCGTGCGGGCGGCGGCATTCCCTCGATGTTCGCGGGCGAGACCGCCGCGCGGCCCATTGGAGTTCAGGGGCCGATTCCGCGCAACGGCTACGCCATCACGCCGAAGGCCATCGATGCCGCCAGGGCGGCTCAGCCTGCGCCGCCACCTCCGTCGAACGCGGGCGTCGCGGGGCAGATCCCGGAGCACGGCTACGGGCTCATGGGCCAGCAGGAAGCCGCGGCTCAGCGCATCGCCGCGCCGCAGATGGGCGGGCATTCCATCCCGGCTCCGAGCGCACGCGGCGAGATCCCAATGGCCGAGTATTCCCCAACGTCCGCGTCCACCGCAGTCGCCACCACGGCAGCGCCTTCTGCGGCAGCGCCAGCCGAGTCGTTCAAGGTGATCCAGCCTCGCGACTCGTTCATGGGAAACCGGGTCGCTCCGCAACTGGCCAACACCAAGACAACCGCTCCGGTTCCGAGCCTTCGTCAGATCGCCGGAGAGCCGCAACCGGGCGTCTTGCGTCAAGCTGGCTCCAGCGCTCTCGGGGTTCTGCGGAACCTCGATCCCCGCAATATCAGCGGCATCACCGGTGGCATGGGACGGCTGGCGAGCGGCGCGGCGAATCTCGGCAAAGGCGCTGGCGTCATGCTGGCGGCTCAGGCGGTCGCCAATCCCGAGGCGGCATTCGGCCTGGTTGGCGGGGCCGGAGTTCCGCAAGAGCCGAGTAGCTGGACCTGGGACAATCTCACGAGAGGGCGTGCACGCCCTGGCAACGGGCGATTACTCCTGGGGGCAACTCGGCAACGCGGTCGCCACCGGGACCGGGGCGAAGACGATCGGCCAGGCCGCTCTCAACATGGGCAATACGGTCGCCAGGGGATTGACCGAGCCAGCCGCGCTCTACCGCGACTTCAATGCCGGTCGCCAGCGGATCGCCGAGACGCTGTTCGGTGCGGGCGATCCGGTCGAAGCTGGCTCACCAGCAGCAAGCGGCGTCCAGCGACAATCCCTACAACATCCAGCCGGGCAAAACGACCGTGCAATCCGAATGCTCCGTGGCTGGTCGAGTATCAGCGCGAACATCCGGAGGCGAAGATCGGCATGGCGTCTCAAGCTCCGTCTCAGATCGGGATGGCCAGCAGGCCGCAGGCCGCAGCCGCCCAGGCTCAAGGCCAGCCCGCAGGGCCAGGTGCCCCAGGCACTCCACCGGCTCAGGCGGTTCCGCAGCCGGACCCGATCGAGGGCAACCTGCGAGGGGCAATCAGGGAGGCGATGAGCGGCGGCGAGATGACTCGCGGGATGAGCCTCGACCAGATCCACCAGTTGGTCGCCGATCGTACCGCCATGCTCAACAGCTACCTGCACGGCACGACGTCAGCCGATCTTGCCAGGGCTCAGGCGGAACACTGCCAGGACTCAAGGGCGAGACCCCTACGGGCTCGACAGCCTGCCAGAGTATGGCATCGACCCAGCGCGGACTTCGAGGGGATGATCGGTGCCAGAAACGCGGCGATCACGCCGGGGCTCAGGCGTGCTGGCTCCCCACGAGTATGACCAGTACCCGGCCATCCGGAACTGGGTCAACAACAAGGAGCACACGCTCGGCGACCTGTTCGCGATGGCCAAGAGGATGGGCCTGGAAGTCAGCAGCCCGGTCATCCAGAGCGCCGTCCAGGACAGCGGCATCAACGTCGCGGACGAGTACGAGGGAGCCAAGCCGTCTCGGCTCAGTGGGCTACCTTTGATTGGCGGATGGTTCCAGCAGAGCGAAGCAGTCCAACGGATCTTCAGAACGCGATCCGCGAATATGATCCAACCAACACCGCGTTCCAACAGTAAGGACATGATCAATGTTTCCACCAAAGAAGCCAGGGCCAGCCATGCCGCCCGCCGCCAGGCGGACTACCGGGAATGCCTCCCGGAATGCCTCCGGCTGGCGGACCTCCCGGATTGACGGTGCCTCCACCGGGCATGCCCAAGCCAGGTCAGCCGGTCGATCCCATGATGGCCATGCTCAACGGCATGCCGCCGATGCCTGGCCCGCCTCCGGCTCCAGGGGCTCCCATGGGTCCCGGTGGACTGCCGATCGGCGGCTCGATGCCCGAAGTCGATCCGCTCTACTCGCCGGACATGAACGGCTCGCCGCTCTTGCAGGCACTGCATGGAGCGGTCGGCTACGACGCCGGGCCGGAGGGGCACGCCGATCTCCAGGGCATGGGGACCGGCGACCCGAACATGGGCCTGGAGCAACTGATCCAGATGATCGCCATGAGCCGCGCAGGCGTGGGCGGCGGCGTCCCGCCTGGCGGCTCGGGCGTGCCCTTTGACCGGGGCAATCCCGGCATCATGGTCTAGACGTCTTGGGCAGAGGGAAGCCCGCCGTCGTCAAGCCCTGGGCTTTGCGGGCTGCAAGGACTCTCTGGTAGTGGGCTTCTCTCTCTCTTGCGCGCCTTATCGAAGGCGTAGAGAACCATGAGCCCAAGGATCACGCCGATGAAGAAGATCACCTTCAGGACCGTGTTCCAGAACCGGATGGTCCTGGAGATGGTGTCGAGCGTGTCTCGGGCGGCGTCCGCCGCAGTCCGCTCATGGTAGTCCTTGGGCCGCAGTAGGTCGAAGTCTTTGTCGGTCATAAGTTCACCCTCAGAGAAGTAAAGGCCGAAAAAACCGGGGCGTCAAGCCACCGGCTGCACCGTCCAGATTCTTGGACGGTGCAGAACCAGGAGAGAGACATGGATCTGCTCGAATCCCTGACCAAACCCCTCGAATACGCAGGCGGCATCGAAGAGAAGTTCGGCGGTCGAGCGATCCGGGGACTGCTGGGCGGCAAGCCGAGAGAGTTGCTCTCGGTCGTGCCGTTCTCGGACACGCTGGGGATCACCGAACCCCGACGACCGGGTGACCGGCAGCGATCTGGCCAGCCGATTCGGATTGGCAAGGGATGACGACGCGCTGGGTTCGGCGGCGATCGGCATGGGCCTGGATCTCGCCACCGACCCGCTCAGCTACCTGGGCGTCGGCGCGGCCCACCACGCCCTGGCGGGCGGCAAGGAAGCCAGCCGCTTCAGCAGCGTGCGGGGCCTCCGTCAACCGCTTGGCCTGGTCAAGGATCTTGGCGGCGACACGGAGCGGGTGATCGGCGGCGCGCGGGGCCTGGCCGACCATCTCAAGTCCTCCTGGGCCGATCTTGCCCAGGAGGTTCCCTCTGATGTCGAGGGGATGATGCTGAGCCCCTGGAACCGCCAGGCGGCAGACAAGGGCATGGCGGGAACCGGGTTCACTCTGGGCCGCGATCCAGGCTCCCGGATCGCCCGCGAAGAGATCCTCCACGGCATGACCAAGCACGCGGCAGTCAACGGCGGCGAGGAAAATCTCCCGCTGTTCAACCGGCTCGCGGCCAAGGCGTATCGCGGTGGCCTGAACCCCGAAGGGTACGTGAACTTCCACAGCGGACTCGGCAACGTCCTCGATGAGATCGGCGGGCACACCTACTCGGAGCGCGGGCTCGGCAAGCAGATCGGCGGCTTCATGGACTTCATGCTCGACCCCGCATCGCACCGGGGCTACCACGAGCAGTTCGCCCACCACTCGCCGCTGGCCGCTTCGCTCTACCATGCCGCACCGGGAGCCGTAGCGGGAACCGTGGCGGGCGGCAGCGCGGGAGCCACCGAGGGAGGCAGGGAGAACGGGCTCGGCGGCGCGATCGCTGGCGGGCTGGCTGGTGCCCTGCTTGGCGGGGCAACGGGCGGGGCTGCTTCGATTTTGGGGTACACACCTGGTAGAGGGACTGAAGCTCTTGGCGAACTGGCTGAGGGCACGACGATGGCGAAAGCGAAGCCGATTCCACCCAACCCCATCAGCGTTCCCGAGGGAATGAACCTCGAATCCCTCAGCGGCAAGCCACAGAGATTCTCTGCGGACCCCGCCAAGCGTGCGTGGCTTGCGAGCCACCGTCAGCAGCGATGGGCCGATCACTTCGGCTTCGCGCCATGGAGCGGTACGCCGAGCAGCCAGGCCCGGTCGTCAGCAATCCGACCCTGCTTGAGAAGCTCGATACGACCCACAGGCGAGTCGGCGTCCCGCAAAGACGGCCGACACCTACGGTCTGGCCAAGGCCAGGAAGACGGCGGCGGTTCCCGAGCATGGCGTGACGGTCGAGCCGACCGGCGAAAGGGGTACTCCGATGAAGGCGGGAAGGCCGTTCAAGCGCGAACCTGACATCGACTTGCCTGAGGTTCGCGGTCCCGGAGGTGAAGCCCAAGTACGCCAACGCGGACGAGATGCTCGCGGCGTATTACCGCGACCAGGCCGCGAGACCCCCTGCCCCGCCGATCGAGACCTACGTCCCGCCACCGGAGGTTGTCCAGGCCATGCCGGAGAAGCGGTCGCTTGAGGATGCGATCCACGCCTGGATAGCTGAGAACGCAGACCAACGCCCCAGCGCAAGCCCCATGCTCGCCGCCACTCCCCAGTCGCTCCTGGACGCCGTATCAAGCGTCGGCAACCGAGTGATCCAGAGCAAGCGGTTGGGGACGGCGGGCGGCTTGGGGGCGGTCGCGGGCCTGGGATACGCTGGCTATCGCCTGACCCATCCGCCCGGCGAATCGAGGACGAGCGAGCAACTCCAGGCGGAAGCCGCCGCGCGGGAACTGGCTGCACAGCAGGAGCGCGAACGTCGGATCGAAGCAGATTCGCAGGCCGAGCTTCTTGGCGGCGGGCTTCTCGGGAGGCTGAGATGATGGACTTCCCTGATCCGTTCAGCCGGATCGACGACGTCTTTTCCCGCATGACACCAGGGATGGGGCGAGGCGCAACGCCGGAGTACCGGAAGCCGTTCACGCCCGACGACTTCAAGCCGTTCCAGCAGAAGCTCCTGGACTACGGCGGGACTGGCCTGCGCGGGATCTTCTCGACCCTCTCGGCTCCCGGCGACTACGTGCGCGGTGCCCTGGCCGGAGACCTGGGCAATCGGGTAAGCGGTCGCGAGCTACTCGACAAGTGGCACATCACCGACAAGCACGACAAGGGATGGCTGTCGTGGGGGCTCGGGCTCGGGGCAGACATCGCCACCGATCCGTTGACCTACACGACGTTCGGTGCCAAGCACGCCCTGACGCCGCTGGGCAGGACTCTGTCCAAGACCGGCGAGCTATCCAACTGGTCCCGCAAGGGGATGCTGGAAGGCTTCCACGCGACCGAGAGCGGGCTTCAGGCCGCAGGCCGGACGGCGGACGAGATTGCCCACCTCAAGCGGGGCGGCTTGATCTCCGGGCTCAACACGACGCCCTGGCGTGTCGCCAGCGCACAGCAGGAGCAACTGGCCCAGAACGCCCTGGGCCGGGCGATCGAGCCGGGCGAGCGGCTGGGCGGCATGGTCGGGTTCGGCCTGCCGTACATGAGCAAGCTGACCATTGGCGGCGGGCGCCGGGCCGCATGCTCGCCGGAGCCATGGACAAGGCGGGCGACTGGATGAAGTTCGGCAACCCGGTGGGCCGGGCCTGGAACCGCTTCTTCGACAACCGGACCTACGGTGCCCTGAACGAGTCGAGCCAGCGCGGCTACTTCACGAGGGGAGCCAGGGAATTCGAGCGGGCCATGAGCGAAGGCCGGGGCGCTCAGCACGACATGCTCGAAAAGCTGGAGCCCATGTTGCGTGATCCTCAGTTCAAGGATAGTGAGCGGCAGATCCTCTCGTCCTTGCAGGCTCGGGCCGAGGGCTCACCCCTTCAGTTCCGCAATCCCACCGAGAACGCAGCGCTTGGCGGCAACGGTGCGGCGGACTACCTGTCCGGCCACTACAAGGACCGCTACACGCAGGAGCGGCTGGCGGGCCTGCCTCTGGAAGAGTGGAAGAATCCCGAGGCGCTCAACTACGTCCGCCGTCAATCCGTCTGGGGCGAACGCGATCTGCTCAGGCCGCGATACAGTCTGCATCCCAACATGACGTCGATCGACCTCCACCGCGAACCGCTCTTCAACCAGGCGGGTGGAACCGAGCGTCTTCAGGACTGGTCGCTGCGGTACTCAGGGTGGAGAGGACCGGCCAGGCAGACCGAGCGGATGATGTTCAAGGATCTGGTGCGGGACAAGATCGACTTCAACGCCATGAACGGCGTCCGCACGCCGCTCACCAGGGACGAGCTTCGGGCGCTCAAGCAGCAGTCGGAGGGACTGGCGAAACTCTACAAGACGATGACGCCCGCTCACGTCACCCAGCAAGTGCCGCTGTTCAATCCCGACGTGGTCGGCAACATGGGTGACTACGCCTACCAGCACGGACGCAAGATGGCAGCGGCTCAGGGGCTCTACGGTGCCATGGCACACGAGGCCGCATCGCCCGCCGACTTCATCGCCAAGGGCCAGCAGTACCTCACTGCCCGCGAGGTGCTCAGGCGGATGGGCTTCGAGACCCATGCCGCCGACGCCGCCAGGGGGTTCACCGAGCATCACGGTGCGGGCGTCGAGCTACTCAAGGCGCTGGCTCCCAAGGGGGCCGCAGCCGTCGAGCCGCTGGCTCCGGATGAAGGATCTCAAGGGGATCAACAAAGCCCTGGATCAGTGGGCGGTGCCTGCCGCCAGCCTGCCCGACTACATGAAGAACTACGCCGTGTGGCAGGCGAGCGAAGTCGCTCAAGGGTCCGCTCAAGTTCTGGGACTCGATGTCGAATATGTTCAAGGCGCTGGCCTATCCCATCTGGCCAGCGAGCCACGTCAAGAACGCGGTGACGGCAGGGATCAACAACCTGCGGACGGGCACGACGCTCGCCGACTACGCCAAGCAGTTCAAGCTGATGCGGGACCCGAGCATCACCGACCCGGTCGTCAACGCGCTCCGCAAGGATCCAGTTCTCGGCGGCGAAGATTTACGCCGGGGGCGATGCGTCCGCCGAACTCGCTGGCATGGATCTGCCGACCCGCATTCAGCAGGGAGCCCGCATCACGATGCCCATGCCCGGCGCGGATCGGCGCGGCCCGACCGGCAACATCCTCGGCGACATCGGCAATCTGATGCTCAAGGAAGGCGTGTTTGACACCGCCAAGAACACCGGCAAGGCGGCGCTCGGCATCGCCGGTAAGCCGTGGAGCCCGACCCGCTGGAAGGAAGCGATCGGTGAGAACCTGGGGATCAAGGGCGTCTTCGGCCAGACTCCGATGCGCTGCCTGCCGTCCACGCGGGCCGCAAGGCCAGCATGAACGTCGAGGACTTCTTCCGGGGCGCTCGAGTGGCAAGGGCTCATGAGGCAGGGATACAACCCCGAGCAGGCCGGGCAGATCATCAACAAGGTCCACTTCGACTACGGGAACCTCACGGAGTTTGAAAAGAAGTTCATGCGTCGGGTATTCCCGTTCTATACCTTCATGAGCCGCAACATCCCGCTCCAGGCCGAGACGCTCTTGACCAAGCCTGGCATTGGCCTGGCCCAGATGTACCCGGCCTACCAGCGTCGGCACCAGAACGAGTACATCCCCGACTACATGGCGGGAAACGTGTCCGTGGGCCTGGGCGAGACCGAGCCCGGCAAGGCCCGCTTCATCTCGACCTTCGGCCTGCCGATCGAGGAAGCCTTCAGCCGGTTCAACACCAAGAACGGCCTGCCCGACGTCGGCTCGACGATCAAGGGGTTCCTGGCCAACACGAACCCGCTCATCAAGGGTCCAGCCGAGCGGCTCTTTGATACCCAGTTCTACTCGGGCCGCAAGCTCTCGGACTTGCAGGCACCGACGTCGGCCAGGACGGTGGGCCGTATCTTCGGCGAAGAGAACCCGCAACTGCTCGCCCAGGTCATGGCGAACACGCCGTTCACCCGGCTCTTCACCAGCATCGACCGGACGGTGGACCCGCGCAAGCCGCTGTGGGCCAAGCTCCTGAACCTGGGTACAGGCGTGAGGGTTCAGGACGTCGATGTGGACAAGCAGCGTGCGATCGAGATGCGGGACGCGCTGCACGACATGCTGGATCAGCAGCCTCATCTGACCCCCTATACCAACTGGTACGTGAAGCCGGATCAGATGAAGCTGATGACGCCGCAGGAGGTCGAGAACATGCGACTCCTGACGACGATGCAGAGGAATGCTAGGGAGTACGCGGAGCGGAGGCGTCTTGAAGAGGCTCGGAAATGATCGTCTCTCGCTGCTTCTGCTTGCAGAACTCGCCGCAGTGTTCGCCGAACTCAATGACGTCGTCGAACTGGATGGAGCCTTCGAGGGTCAGGAGTGCGACGTAGACACCGCGCGCTTCCGCATCCTCGAAGAAATCGGACCTCTCCTGGAGGTAGGACTGCGCTCCGCCACCCACCTCAGCATGTCATTGCGTGTCTTCTCGGTCATCGTCGCTCCCCATCATCTTGTTTGTTGTTGGCCTGCCTCAATCGTACGATGTGTCGCATCTGCGTCAACTTGTGGCCGGACGGCCTTGACGGCTTGCATCAAGTAATCATGCCGCTGACTCAGTTTGCTGTACACGTTCTCGATCATCTTGGTGTTCTGGTGGCCAGCAAGCTCCGCGACCGTGGCGATCGGAACGCCGCGCTCCAGGGCGTCGGTGATCCAGTGCTTACGAAGCATGCGAAGCACCGCCTCGTGGCCTATCCCGGCGCGGCTTCTGAGCCGTCTCATCTGGCAGTTGACCGCGTAGTTGGTCCAGGGATTGCCCAGCTTATTGCGAAAGATCGGCCCCTCGGGATACTTCGCTGACAGCCGCCGCACGATGTCTTCCGCCTTGGCGCTCAGATAGATTCGCCGCAGCTTGCCGGTCTCGTCGGTCGTCTTGCTCTTGAGGGCGGCGACGTGCCCGTTCATCGCGATGTGCCGGGCTTCGAGCTTGCGTGCCTCGCAGGACCGGCATCCGGTCTCGAAGATGAAGGTCACGAGATCCAGGAACCGGGGACTCCTGATCCCCTCGAACCACCGCTTGATCGTGGCCTCATCAAGTTCCTCGTCACGGACAGGCGGGGCCGGGTTCTCGATGCCGGCGAGACTGTTGACGGCGATGACGCCGTGCTTCGCGGCGAGGTTAAAGGCCCGCTTCAAATGAGTAATGGCGTTGTACCTCGTGGACTTGCCCCAGGTCCTGGTGCTGAGCCATTCGGTCACGACCCTTGGTGTGACGAGGCAGGCATCCATGTCGCCATGGACTTTGACGAACTGGCCGAGGTACCGCTCGTATCCTTCAATAGTGCGCTCGGCGCGGTTGAGCTTGGTCCAACTGGTGCAGTAGCTCGCGACTTCGCGAACCGTGACCGGGGCGTTGGCCTTTTTATGCTCTCCGGTCAAGATCCGGTAGAGTTCCTTGAGGGCCTGACTCTTGTTGCGTTTGCCTTTGGCGAGCGTGACATGCTTGCCGTTGATCCTCGACACCCAGGCATCGCGATCGGCGCGATAAAAGGGCTGGCTTGGTCTTCCCATCGATCACCTCGAATTGGACAGGGTCGGGAAAACCCCGACACCACCGGCCTTTCCGGGCCGTGCTGTAGCGGCTGAGCTACCTGTCCAAGTCTAGGATAAGACGACCAAGTAAGACGACCAAGGCTTCTGAGAATTGACGTAAGTCTAATGGGCAGAGTGAGAGTTGAACTCACGACACCAGGATTTTCAGTCCTGTGCTCTACCAACTGAGCTATCTGCCCGGTGCGGTCATGTATGTATGCCAGGATAGAAGAGGGTCAGCGGGTTGTCAACAGCGGACCTGAATGCTCTGGGAAAGCCCGTAAGTCTTGAATTTGGGCCATCCTGGAAGGTTTCTGCATGATGAGTTCTCACCTTCGCACCTGCCATCCTAGAGTAAGCTGGGGACGGGCTCCTTGAACCGTCGTCCGCGTCAGGGTTGCGGAGGTGCAGCGTGGGAAACGCGAGACCGGAAAAGGGGGAAAAAACGTGGGGGACCGCCATCGGGCTGGCTCGGAACCTGCCCGCGAGCCGCTTCCCGATCTCCCGGCTCATCCAGTTGATTGTCCTGCTCCAGTCCGGGCGCTGTCCCAACGCGCGGCAGCTCGCCGAGATATGTGAGGTCAGCCCCAGGACGATCTACCGCGACCTGGCCATCCTGGCCGATGCCGGCATTGCTGTGCTCTACCGCGCTGATCGGCAGGGCTACGAGGTCGCCCGCGGCCTCTTCCTCCAACCGCCGCGGATGGAAGAGCGGGAGATCCTCGCGCTTCTGGTGCTTTGCCGATACTGGACTCACGAGGAGGACCTGGGGCTACGTTCCGATGCCATCCAGGCAGTCGAGAAGCTGATCCAGAGTCTTCCAGAACCGCTTCGCACGCGGTTCCTGGACGTCGCGGAGATCGTGGGAGAGCTTCCCGGGGCGGCCGGTAGGGCATCCGAGCTGGCGGAGATTGAAAACGTGATTCTCGCCAGCGTAGTCCAGCGCCGGCAGGTGCGGCTGAGTCTTCGCGGTGGGGCCGGTGAGACCTCGCAGACCACCAAGATGGCGATCTACCGCTTGACCAGGGTCGGAAAGCTCTGGTGCCTGGTCGGTCGTTCGAGCTGGCACTGCCGCGTCACGCTGGTCCCCATGGATCAGATCGAGCAGGTTGAACTGACCGACGACATGTACGAGATTCCGCCCCGCTTCAGCCTGGAGCGGTTCATGAGCCAGTTGCAGTCGACCAACGCAGAGTCCGCGGCGGCGGACGCCGGCTGAACCAGCCGCCCAGACCTTTGGGCTCGGTGGTTGACTCTGGAGGGCAGACCATTAGAATAGGTGCTCAGTCACACGCCAGGGCGCATAGCTCAGTTGGCTAGAGCGCACCCCTGATAAGGGTGAGGTCGACTGTTCGAATCGGTCTGCGCCCATTTTACTCCCCGCTTTCTCCTTCTCAGGTCCTCGACCATCCCTGCCCGGACAAGTCGCGTTCTCCGCGTCGCCCCCCTTTGAGTCCAGGGATCAGCCATGGCGAAGAGCAATGGACATGGCAGATGACGGATATTCCCTTGTCCGACATCCAAGGCTCTGCGCTCTCGCTTGAACTGGCTTCCGGGCGCATCAATGTTTTTCAACGGGCCGATAGCAAGCTAGAAAGGCAATCCTGGTAGGGTGGGTCAGCGAAGCGCAACCCACCATCCCCCTGGCATTTGCGGTGGGTTGCGCTTCGCTGACCCACCCTACGAAATCCAACGATCTTAGCCCTGTGTAGGGTCATTGATGTTTTTCCCCTCGCCGTTGCGGCTGGAAAGCGATCGAGCGGATCTGTGAGCGGTACGAAGTGACCTTCCTTCGCCCTCTGACATGTTCGCTTTGATATCCTATCCTCGATCTGTGGCGCTGCTCCGCAATCGACCCGCAACATGTCGTCAGACGACAACTTGCGCGGGGAATCCGGTCCGATGGAGTGGACCGGCGGCAAAGTCCCGCGGGCTGGTCTGATTGTCGGCATGGGCTTGGATTTCTCGACGGGTTGGGACATACTGGGGACCACATGGGAGACCCGTTGCGCGTCGGCACGAGTCACCGCCCTCTCTTTCGTGGTGGGTCTCCAGTGGCACGTCGACGGTGTCTTGCAGTTTCGTACCGCTCCAGAGGGGGAGATGATGGTCGGTCAGAGTCAGAGTCAAGACGGTCAGAGTCAACTGGTCGAGAAGCTCCGGGAACTGGCCCGCAACCTCTGGTGGACCTGGCAGCCGAACGTCATCGCCCTCTTCCGCGAGCTCGACCCGGCCCTGTGGCGGAAGGTCGATCACAACCCGGTCGAGTTCCTCAAGCGGCTGCCGGCCGAGCAGCTCGAGCGCCGGGCGGCCGAGATGGCCCTCGACTCGCGGATCGACTACGCCTTCCGCCGGCTGGCCGAGTACCTCAAGAACACCGACTCCTGGGGGGCGGTCCACGCCTCGATCCTGCGGTCGCGGCCGGTGGCCTACTTCTCGGCCGAGTTCGGCCTGCACGAGAGCCTGCCGATCTACTCGGGCGGCCTGGGCGTGCTGGCCGGCGACCACCTCAAGAGCGCCAGCGACCTGGGCATCCCGCTGATCGGCATCGGCCTGCTCTACGCCCAGGGCTACTTCCGCCAGACGCTCGACGCCGACGGCTGGCAGCAGGAGCTCTACCTCAACACCGACCCCGAGCTGCTGCCGATCGAGAGCGTGCACGGCCCGCGACGGCAAGCCGCTGCAGATCGCGATCGAGACGGCACACCGGCGTGCTGCAGGCCAGGGTCTGGCGGGTCGAGGTCGGCCGGACGACGCTGCTGCTGCTCGACTCGAACGTCCCCGAGAACAGCGAGTCGGACCGCGCCCTGACCGCGCGGCTCTACGGCGGCGACGCCCGGGTCCGGATCCGCCAGGAGCTGCTCCTGGGCGTCGGCGGCGTCCGGGCCCTGCACGCGCTGGGCATCCATCCCTCGGTCCTCCACCTCAACGAGGGCCACAGCGCCTTCGCCGACGCTGGAGATGATCCGCTCGGAGATGGAGGCGACGCGGCCTGCCGTTCGGCGAGGCGGTGCGCGACGTCGCGGCGATGACCGTCTTCACCACGCACACGCCGGTCGCCGCCGGCCACGACCGGTTCCCCGCCGCGCTGGTCGAGGAGCACCTCGGCAAGCTCCGCGAGGCGCTGCACCTCTCCTACGACGACTTCATGGGCCTGGGCCGGGTCTACCCGGGCGACCCCAACGAGCCGTTCTGCATGACCGTGCTGGCCCTGAAGCTCTCGCGGCACGCCAACGGCGTCAGCGCCCTGCACGGCGACGGTCTCGCGGCGGATGTGGCAGCCGCTCTACCCGAACCGCACCGAGGAAGAACGTGCCGATCGGCCACATCACCAACGGCGTCCACGTCCAGACCTGGGTCGCCCCGCAGATGCACCTGCTCTTCGACCGCCACCTCGGGCGCCGACTGGCCCAAGCGACCAGCGGCATCCCGGAGACCTGGGAGGGGATCGAGACCGTCGACGACGCCGAGCTCTGGGAGACCCAGCAGGTCCTCAAGGCCCGGCTGATCGACTTCGTCCGCAACCGGCTGGTCGCCCAGGCCCGGCGCCGCAACGAGCCCGACGCGGCCGATCCAGCGGGCGATGGAGGCCCTCGACCTGAACGCCCTGACGATCGGCTTCGCCCGGCGGTTCGCCACCTACAAGCGGGCCGGCCTGGTCCTCCAGGACGTCGAGCGGCTGACCGAGATGGTCAAGGCCACCGACCGGCCCGATCCAGATCATCTTCGCCGGCAAGGCCCACCCCGAGGACCGCATGGGCAAGGAGCTGATCCAGGACATCGTCCGGATCACCCGCGCAGGACCGGTTCGCGCAACCGGATCGTCTTCGTCGAAGACTACGACATGAACGTCGCCCGGCACCTGGTGCAGGGGGTCGACGTCTGGCTGAACAACCCGCGACGGCCGCAGGAGGCCAGCGGCACCTCGGGCGAGAAGGCGCTGCTCAACGGCGGCCTGAACTTCTCGATCCTCGACGGCTGGTGGGCCGAGGCCTATGATGGCACCAACGGCTTCGCCATCGGCATCGGCCAGACCCACGCGGTCCCCTCGGTCCAGGACGAGCGCGACCACAAGTCGCTGATCGAGACGCTGACCGAACAGGTCGTCCCGCTCTACTACGACCGCGACGCCTCGGGCCTGCCCCGCGAGCTGGATCGCCCGGCAGAAGAACGCGTTCCGGACCCTGGCCTGGCGGTTCAACGCCGACCGGATGGTGATGGACTACGTCCAGCACAGCTACCTTCCCGCGGCCGGCGGCGTGTCGTGCGTGATGCCCCGGGGCTGACGCATCGTTCCGCCGTCGGGACGGATCGCCGATCGGGCGTGGCTCGGCGGATGACCATGTCGCGAGCGATCTCGTCCGATCGGGCTCTCGGACGTCCGCGACGGTGCAGTCGAGCCGTCCGCCAGGTTCTGGTAACGACCATGAGTCAGGGCTTCATCGGCGAAAAGCTCGGTTCCTTCCGCCTCGAGGAGATCGCTCGGCTCCGGCGCGATGGGCGTGGTCTTCCGGGCCACCCACGAGACGACCGGCCGGCCGGCGGCCGTCAAGATCGTCCACAGCGAGCTCGCCCAGAAGGGCAAGGTCTTCGAGCGGTTCGAGCGCGAGGCCGAGATCCTCAAGCAGTTCCGCCACCCCAACATCGTCCGCTGGCTGGCCTGGGGCCGGTTCAAGGGGACGTCGTACTTCGCCATGGAGTACGTCGAGGGCGTGACCCTCGAACAGGTCCTCCAGGAGCGCGGGCGAGCTCCCCTGGCGCGAGGTCGTCGACCTGGGCGATCCAGCTCTGCGACGCGCTGCACTACGCCCACGAGCACGAGCGTCGTCCACCGCGATCTCAAGCCGTCGAACCTGATGGTCACCGCCGACGGCCAGCTCAAGCTGACCGACTTCGGGATCGCCAAGGACCTGGACGCGACCGCAGCTGACGGCCCCCGGGCGGACCCTGGGGACGGCGGCCTACATGGCCCCCGAGCAGATCCGCGGCACGCCGGCGGTCAGCCACAAGACCGACCTCTACGCCCTGGGGGTGCTGCTCTACCAGATGCTCACCGGCAAGCCGCCCTTCGAGGGGGCGTCGGCGGTCGTGCTGATGCACTGCCACCTGAACGAGCCGCCGCCCCGGCCCAGCGCCAAGGTGCCAGAGATCCCCAAGGCGCTGGACGACCTGGTCGTCAAGCTGATGGCCAAGGCACCCGCCGATCGACCCTGGGACGCCGCCGCGGTGGAGCATTCGCTCAAGGAGCTGCGAGACAAGGCCAGACCGGGGCGAGCCGATCCCCATGGTCTGGCCGGAGCCGGGCTCGCCGCAGGCCAACCCGCCCGCGCGGGCTCGCGGGCGGCTCCACCGCAGACGACGCGGAAGAAGACGCGCAAGACCGGGCATCGCTGAGCGGGCTCTCATCGGGCTTCGCCAGCACGCGACACCGACGGAGGCGGCCTGCTTTCGCGCCTGGCTCAGTCGTGGCAGTGCTCGAGACCCTGGGGCTGGTCGCCACGCTGGTCGTCATCGGCGGATTCATCGGCTACTGGCTCTGGCCCCCGAGCGCCGAGTACCTCTATCCGTCAGGCCGAGACCCTCATGGCCTCATCGCACCGCTCCGACTGGCTCACGGCCCGGGAAGAGTATCTCGATGCCCTCGACCGCAAGCATCCCGACCATCCCTACAAGGAACAGCTCCAGAAGTGGCGCGACAAGATCCTCCTGGACGAGGCCGAGGGCCGCGCCCGGAATCTCTCAGCAGCACGGTGCAAGACGTCAGTTCTCCGAGCCCCACACCAACGCCGAGCGGCAGTACGTCTCGTTCGACACCCTGGCAGCAAAGGCCGTGGAAGCGGGCAACGAAGCGGCGGCCGAGATACTGGCGCGAGATGGCCCGGCTGCTCAAGCCGGACGATCCCGAGGAGCGGCCGTGGTACCTGCTGGCCCTTGCCCGGGCCGAGGAACTGGAATCCAAGATCAAGGAACGCCGGGATTTCGTGACCGATCAGCTCTCCCGGGCCGAGGAGGCGGCTCGCGGCGGGACGCCCCGAAGAGGCGGCAGCCATCCGCGCCATGCTCGAGGAGAAATATGGACACTATACCGATCTGACCGACTTGCTCGGTGCCTCCGGCCCGTCCTGGCCTGGAGCCTCCCGGCTGCCCCCCGAGCGAGCCAGGAAACAGCCCCGGCGCCCGGAAGCTCCCAGGGCACGGCCAGGAAGGCACGGCATCCGGCGGCCGCGGCCGGTGATCGGTAGCCCCTGGCCGCGTGCCCGGCAGTCCTCCGGCTCGCAAGGCTGCATGATAACTTCATATCGCTTGATTCTGGATGTTCCCATGAATGATCCGGCCGATCGCCGCGGAACAACCTTCGTGAAAGATTCTCGCAGAAGATTGTCCAACGTTTTGTCACTGAATTCCGTAATTAACGAAAGATCCCTGGTTGACGGGGGGATATCAGGTTGGATAACCTTTTGTTTGACCCATCGCATGACGAGGCGGCTCCCGTCTGATCGCCTCACTTACCCTTGTTCAGGCCGTTTCCGGCCTCGAGGATACTGATGCCTCAGTCTCGTGTTCGTTTTATTGGAAGCCGTGAACTACATCGCGATTTGCCGAAAGTTCTCGAGAACCTGGAAAACCCCAATGCACGTTGCGTCCTGACGATTCACAGCAAGCCCAAGGCCGTACTGATCGGCGCCGAGGCTTTTCTCTCGATCCTCCGCGGACCCAGCCCCGAAGACCGGCTTCTGGCGCTTGCAGCTCGGCGCTCTGGTGCAAGGGCTGGAGTCGACATCGAGCTCTGATGAGTTGGAAAGCGAAGAGCGGCAAGAGGCGCTCGTCGAAGTCTGACCGCCGGGATTGGCCTCGACCCTTGTTTCCAATCACCGGTAACTTCTGCGTTCGATTTGCTCGCATGAACCGGATTTGATCAAATTTGACCTGCCCTCCGCTGGCGTGTGCCCCTTCTACGCTGGCCTTTGGATTGACAGCAAATACAGAGCAGAGCGCACCTCGGGACCACCCGAGGTGTTTTTGTTGGGCCGCACCGTCCGTTGATCCAGGATTCAAATCCCGGGTGCGAAATCGAGAATCCGGTCAGAGCGTTTTCAGATACTCGATGACCGCGGCCCGGTCTTCTTCCGTGAGCGCGTCTCCAAAGGTGTGTCCGCCGTTGCCGCGTCCTGGCTGGGTCGTGTCGTAGACCTTGCGTCGTTCGGGGCGGGCATGCGCGAATCCGGAGCGTGCGTCAGAGACTGGATTCTCAGCCCCACGTTGACCGGGTCGTATTCCTCGACGTCTCCCCGGAAGCTGCGGGTGAAGATGCTCGGGGCGCGACGTCGGATTCGAGCACGTGGTGGAGCGTCGGCACCGACCCGTTGTGCAGGTAGGGGGCCGTGGCCCAGACACCGTCGAGCGGAGGGGCCTGGTAGCCGCCGCCGCCCAGGCCGTGGAGGGGCTCTCCGTTCGGTCCGTGCTCGCGCGCGAACCAGCTTTCCAGGTAATGCGCCACGCCGTCAGGTGCGAAGGCATGGGCCAGGGTGGGGTCGGTCCCGATCACGTCCAGAGGAACCAGCTTGTTGGGATAGCGACCATGCGGCCCGTAAGAGCCGTGGCATCGTGCGCAGGTGCGGCTCGAAGACCGCGCGACCCTGCTCGGCAAGCGGGCGATTGACAGGGAAGGGATAACGGGGAGGCTCCAGGCTCAGCAGGTAGGCGCGAATGTCCGCGAAGTCCGGTTCCCTGGCCTTGATCGACGTCGGCGGAGTTGCCCGGGATCAGCAGGAACGGCATGAGCGTCCGGACCGAGCGGCGTGTCGGCAACGCCAAGGTGGTAGATCGTCCGTTTCCTGCGGAGATGCCACCAGGCGGGAATGTCCTCGCAGAGGTTGGGACAGAGCGTGTACGGGACCGGCAGGCGGGTCCGGAGTTCCTTGTCCCGGAACTGCATCAGGTAGATGGCGAAGTTGGAGGCCTCACTGGTGCCGCGAACATTGCAAAGGGTCAGCGGCATGACCGGGTCCAGTCCGTCGGCGGCCGCCATGTCCTCGTACAGCGATTGCATGTCGAGCGCGGAGTTTCCCAGTCCGACGATGGTCTGCCCGGCCACTCTTCCGGCATGGCAGAGCACGCAGTCGCTGCCCAGCCCGGTTCCGAGGCCAAGAAGCCCCGCCGACCGGGTGAGGCCCATGGGCAATCCGCCGTTGTCATAGGGGGCCTCGTGCAGCCCGTAGCGATCGCGAAAGGCCCGGGGGTAGTCATCGGGTCTGCGTGTTGCACGTCCCAGCGTTTCCAGGCGTCCCGGTAGGCCCGCATCGACCAGAAGGGAGGATTCAGCGGCTGGTGGACCAGGTCCTTACCTCGGGCAGCCGAATGGGCTCGCCCGCAAGAGGGATCGCCCCGGACGCGGCGGCAACGAGGATCATGAAGGCAAGCGGCCCGAATCGGAGCACCATGCGCCTCGTTTCCCCTCCGAGGTGGGACAGGATTCCGATCCTGTCCTTTTCCGGAAAAAGCGCGACAGGATTGGGATCCTGTCCCACGAAAGACACCGTAACGTGCCAGGCCCCAGCGCAAAGAGAAACCCGCGCAACGGCGGGTTCCTCGGGTCAAGAGATTGGGTCACAGCTCGTCGTAGAAACGGCTGAGGTCAGGCACGCCGTAAACCGGAAAGAACTCGGGTTCCTCCTCTTCCTGGGGGGGCTGTTCAACCTCGGGGGCGATGGTCAGCTTGACGACCTTGATGTCGCCGTCCAGGTGGCAGCGATGGGCTTGCCAGGTGATCTCGCTGGGGATGTCATGGAGCGCGATGTGACGCTCGCAGACCTCCTCGTTGCGGTCATTGGTACCAAAAATGGTCCGCATTCGAATGAGTGTGTTCTGATTCATCTCTTCTCCCCTTCTCGGTTCCGGTACGTAAAGGGAGCGGGCAATGCGCCCGCTCGGGAGTGGCTCCCACAGGGACGCTTGCTACGGAGTCAGGACGGGGAAAGTGACGTCGCCCCTCTTCGGGCGCAGGGTGTCTTCCCTCGTTCGACCGAGGCGGCCTCGGCCACCTCGCGTGGGTTGTGACGTAGGGCTTGTCGTCGGGCGGGCAGTAGGACCGGTCGAGCAGAGACCGGGATGAGGATGGGGTGAACCGTCGCGCTAACGATCAGACGAAGCCTGACCGCTATGGCCCGACGGGTGTTCCGCGTCCCCGGCCCCGGACTGGCTCGCATGGAAGTAGATCAGCCGCCCGTTGGCGGCGAAGACCCTGGCAGAGTGTTCTCCTTGACTGTCGGCTTCCTTGGTTTGGCTCTGTTCCTTTCTTCTTGACTTCGTCGGCAGACCGGACGGTCTGGCTCTAGCATTCCTTGCGCCGCACGCACATGGTGAGAACGCAGACACCGCATTCTCGCCTCTCTCTCTACTCATATCTTAGTCCATGTCAAGCGCACTTTTCGGTAGTTCCGTCAAGAGTGGATGATTTCGTCTGGCTCCGTGCGGCGGAAGGTCAACCGGGGCCTTGAAGTCCACCCGCAGCGCGCGAAGAATAAAAGGTCCGTTTACGGAGGGATTGTGCCTGGCAACGGCACGCGAGGAGTTTGACAGCGAAGGAGACGAGGCATGGCAGCGAGCCGGTCCGACCAGGAAACGTTCAGCCCGAAGGCCGGCCCCGGCCAGCCCGTGCCTGCCCGACACGCACTTCGTGAGCAAGATACCCTCTGGGCCGACTTCCTCGCCCTGGCTTCCTCGGTCGTCGATTCGCTGGGCAAGAGCGTGCAGGCCGTCTGCGAGGAACGATTCGACCTGGTCCAGGAAGTGGAGAACGACGAAGAATTCTGTGACCGCCAGGAGGTGACGATCGAGCAAGAGTGCCTGCGCATCCTGGCGCTGTATGAGCCGCTGGCGTCGGACCTGAGGCGCATGGCCACAGTCCTGAAAGTGAACCGCGACTGGGAGCGTATTGCCGACCTGGCACTCCGCGTGGCCCGGCGGGCCCGAAAACTGGCGCGGTCACCAGCCGGTGTCTCCATGCCCGAGCCGCTCAAGCAACTGGCCCGTGAAGTGCTGGCCCAGGTGCAACGTTGCGGCAAGGCACTTCAAACGGAGGACGCCGCGGAGGCCCGCGGTGTGATCGCCGATGACAGCGTCATCGACGCCCGGTACCGCGCCCTCCGGAAGGAATTCAAGGCCCAGATGAGCCAGAATCCCCAGCAGGTGGACGCCTGGCTGCTGCTCTGGAATTCCGCGCGCAACTTCGAGCGCATCGCCGATCACGCGGTCGGCATCGCCCAGACGATCGTCTACCTCAAGGAAGGAGTCATCATCCGACACAAACAGCAGACTCCCCCCACGAATTCCTGAACTCCTTCCCTTGCTGAAGGCCTTTCGATCGACGGCTGCCGGGCGGTCTTCGCTCCTCCCGACCTGGATCCGGAGTTCAACGCCCGGGCCATCCTCCTGGCCAATGGCCGCGAGGGCCAGGCTCTCCTGGCCAGGGAAGGACCGTTCCAGATCGTCGTTCCGGGAGAGAATCGCCACATGCGCTGAGTCCGGTGGGTCGTCGCGCCTTGGATCGGCCGGGCGTAGTCGTCGCTCCGCCTTGTTGCCTGTCACGCCAGCTCATCCCAGTCGATCAGCCTGGGCTTCGCCTCGGCCACGCCTCGCCTGAGCGCCTCGACCAGTTCATCTACGGCCCGCTCGTTGCACGTCCTGTACACCACGCAGTAGCCGTCGAGCAGAACGATCCGGACCTGTTTGCCGCCCCTCCCTACCTCCTTGACCTCGACGGAATCGATATCGCCGAACCCAAACCTGCGTGCCCTCCACCTTCCCAGGTAGGGATATGGTGACCCGGACATGCTCGCCCTCGATCTGGAGCTGACTCTGACTGACTCCGACCATTGCGATCACCAGAAGGGCAGTAAGGACACCCAGAAACGCACTGACCGACCTCCAGGCTTCTTGCTTCTGGTAGATGCGCCACAGCCACCTCGGCAAGAGGCTCAGAAGGAAGACGGCGGCCAGTGTCAGCATCGCAATTCGAAAAGGCTGCACCCCGAAAACTTGTACGGCATGCTTGCCGGTTCGCAAGGGCCACTTCCACAATTTGCCTCCCGCCACATCAACCACGTTGCGGGAGCGATCCTCGAGCCGCCTGTTGAGCATCGCAAAACCGCACATGCCGGCGCCAATGATCGCACAGAAGCCGATCGGCGAGATGGCATCCCGGATGAACAAAACCGACGCTACCAGCGGTATCGCCAAGCTGCAGCAGATCGTGAGGAGAGCGGTGAGTCCGGGGCGTGGCTTGTATTCAATAAACTTCGCCATTCTCCTCATCCTTTCTCCGCCGGCCTGAACCTTGAAGGGGCTCTCCGACGCGCTACCCGTTCCTTCGGAAACGCCCGTCTGTTATACTATGCTTTTACCTGCCCTGTACGGATCGATTCAAAGGTGACCGCGATGGCCAAGCATATCTTCGTGACGGGCGGCGTGGTCAGCTCGCTCGGCAAGGGGCTGACCTGCGCCTCGATCGGCATGCTCCTGGAGCAGCGCGGGCTGCGGGTCCGGCTCCAGAAGTTCGACCCCTACATCAACGTCGACCCGGGGACGATGAGCCCGTACCAGCACGGCGAGGTCTACGTCCTCGACGACGGCTCCGAGACCGACCTCGACCTCGGCCACTACGAGCGGTTCACCCACGCCCCCCTGACCAGGGACTGCAACTACACGACCGGCAAGATCTACCTCTCGGTCATCCAGAAGGAGCGCGAGGGGACGCTACTACGAGGGGAAGACCGTCCAGGTCATCCCCCACGTCACCGACGAGATCAAGGCGGCCGATCCACCGGCTGGCGACCGACGACGTGGACGTGGTGATCACCGAGATCGGCGGCACGGTCGGCGACATCGAGAGCCTGCCGTTCCTGGAGGCGATCCGCCAGTTCGCCCTCGACGTCGGCCGCGAGAACTGCCTGTACATCCACCTGACGCTGGTCCCCTACCTCAAGGCGGCCGGCGAGCTGAAGACCAAGCCGACGCAGCACTCCGTCGGCGCCCTGCGGCAGATCGGCATCCAGCCCGACATCCTGATCTGCCGGACCGAGCACCCGATCTCCGCGGACGACAAGGACAAGATCGCCCTCTTCTGCAACGTCGAGCGCAAGGCGGTCATCGAGGAGCGCGACAAGCAGTTCAGCATCTACGAGGTCCCGCTCAGCCTGGTCAAGCAACGGGCTCGACGACATCCTGGTCAAGCGGCTGGGCCTGAAGGCCGGCCCGCTGGACCTGATCGCGACTGGCGCGAGATGGTCGACCGGATCATGCAACCCCAAGCACGAGGTGCGGATCGCGGTCGTCGGCAAGTACATGAAGCATCGCGACGCCTACAAGTCGGTCTACGAGTCGCTCGACCACGCCGGGATCGCCCACCGGGCCCGGGTGCTCGGTCGTGCGGGTCGAGGCCGAGGAGGTCGAGCGCCGAGGGCGCCGAGGCGATCCTCGGCGGGGTCGACGGCATCCTCGTCCCCGGCGGCTTCGGCATGCGGGGGATCGAGGGCAAGATCGAGGCGATCCGCTACGCCCGGACCCAGAAGATCCCGTTCTTCGGCATCTGCCTGGGCATGCAGATGCGCGGTCGTCGAGTTCGCCCGCAGCGTGCTCGGGCTGCGAGGACGCCAACAGCACCGAGTTCGACAAGACGACCGCAGCACCCGGTCATCGCCCTGATGGAAGACCAGCGCGTCGGTCAGCCAGCGCGGCGGCACGATGCGGCTGGGGGCCTGGCCCTGCGTGCTCGCGCCCGAGCAGCCTGGCCCGGCAGGCCTACGGCGTCGACCAGATCAGCGAGCGGCACCGCCACCGCTACGAGTTCAACAACGCCTACCGCAAGCGCCTTCGAGGAGAACGGGCCTGATCGCCACCGGGCACCAGCCCCGACGGCACGATCGTCGAGATCGTCGAGCTGCGCCGACCACCCCTGGTTCCTGGCCGTGCAGTTCCACCCCGAGTTCAAGTCGAAGCCGACCAAGGCCCACCCGCTGTTCCGCGACTTCATCGCCGCCGCCCTGCATCCAGCCGCGAAGCCGGCCGCACGAGGCCGGAGCTGGACGGCGAGGCGCCGCGTCGTGAGATCGCAGGATCAGGGCGAGCCATGGACCTGATCGCGCCGAGCATTGCGGACACGTCGGAGTGGATCGAGCTCGACGATCGAGGGCGGGATCATCGCCGTCGGTCGACGCCGATCGAGGCCGGCGCCGGCCGAGTCCGTGACGATCCGATCTGGGTCGCGCCGGCGTTCTGGGACATCCAGACCAACGGCCGCTGGGGCCACTCGTTCTCCAGCCCCGACCTGACGGTCGAGCAGGTCGTCGAGATCGTCCGGGCCCAGGCGGCGCTGGGCACGGCCCGGCTCTGCCCGACCCTGATCACGGCCCCGCTCGACGCACATGCTCCACGGCGTCCGCACGATCGCCGCGGCCTGCGACGCCGATCCCGACGTCGCCCGGATGGTCGCTGGGCATCCACCTGGAAGGGCCGTACCTCTCGGAGCGTGGACGGCTACCGAGGCGCCCACCCGCCGAGGCCATCCGCGATCCCGACTGGGACGAGTTCCAGCGAGCTTCAGGAGGCGTCGGGGGACCGGGTCGTCCTGATGACCCTCGCCCCGGAGCGGCCGGGCGCGATCGAGTTCATCCGACAGGGCCGCGCGCAGCGGGCGTGATCGTCGCCCTGGGCCACACGGCGGCCGACGGCGCGACGCTCCGCGCGGCCGTCGAGGCCGGGGCCACGGCTGAGCACCCACCTGGGCAACGGCATCGCCGCCGAGCTTCCCCGCCACCCCAACCCGATCTGGCACCAGGCGGCCGACGATCGGCTCTGCGGCCTCGTTCATCGCCGACGGCCACCACCTCGACCCGACGACCCTCCGCGTCCTGGCCCGGGCCAAGGGGCTCGGACCGGGTCGATCCTGGTCAGCGACGCCAGCCCGCTGGCCGGCCTGCCGCCGGGCACCTACGGCGAATGGGCCGTCGACCCCTCGGGCAAGATCGTCGTGGCCGGCACGCCCTACCTCGCCGGCTCGAACCAGGGGCTCGACGTCGGCCTGCGCAACCTGATGGCCGCCACCTCCTGGCCGCTGGCCGACGCCCTGGCCACGGTCACCCGCAACCCGGCCGCGCTCCTGGGCCACCCGGTCCCGAAGCTGGAACCCGGCGAGCCGGCGAACCTCGTTCTGTTTCAGATCGATGACTGATGGTCGGTTCACGATCATGCGAACATGCGTCGACGGTGTCTGGCACGACCCAGCGTGAGGAGGATCTCATGTGCGGCCGCAGTCGACATTGAGCGGAGGTCTGAGATGCGAGCGGCCCGAGTCTCGATCGCGGGTTTGATGGGTGCAGTCCTTGTTGTCTCACTCGCACTGACTGCCCTGCGGTCAGATTCCTGGGCCTGGTCGGGAGCCACGGCACTCGCCACGTGTGCCCTGATCGGGCTTGCCGCTGTCGGGGCCGCCTGCCGGACCGGTCCGGAGCGTGCAGGCTGGTTGGGCTTTGCCGTGCTCGGCGGAGGATATCTCGCATTGCTTTGTATCGCGACTCGATTTCAGTCAGTTCCCGACCACGCAGCTGCTCGATTGGTTATGGTCGTGGGTCCTGGGTGGCCCGGCACAGCAATCCGCATTGGAAGCGTCGGCGGCCTCGGGGGCCCGGGTACAGCGGCATTTTCGGCGGGTTCGCTTGTCCCTACACCGAGGTCGGACATTGCCTGATCAGTCTGTTGTTCGCCACGGTCGGTGGCCTCATCGCCCGCTTCCTCTTTGGTGGACCGGCTGCCTCCGGCGAAGGACCGCGAGATCTCGCGGCGTTCCCGGTCTGGGGCAAAAGCGCATCGCTGTCCACCCTCGGCATTATCGGGAGTGGTGGGACTCTGCTCGCTTTATGCGCCACGGCCGTTGGTCTCGGGCTGCGGCCGGACGTGTGGCCGGCGGTGGCCTGCTTCTTGATCTGGGCGCTGCTGGGCCTCGCGGCTGTCGGTGCGATTGCTCGGACAGGGAGAAAATCGTGCAATCTGGCTCGGCGCGGCGGTCTTCGGCATCGGCTACTCTGTGCTCATGGCGTGGGGCGGCGGCGAGACGCCGAGCTGGCCGCGCTCCGTCGTCGATCTGCCTCCTGGGCGGACATCCGAGACTCACTTCCTTCGGCCCGTAGTCGAATTTCCGCCCGGGTCGAACGCCATCCTCGCCGCGAACGAGCGTCTTCGCCGGGCCCTGGATCAGCCGATCGCCTTCGATTCCCGAATGAGACGCCACTGGAAGACGTGCTCAATCACATCCGGTCCGCCGCAAAGGGACCGGATGGTCATTCCATTCCCGATCTATCGTTGATCCTCTCGGACTTGCGGAGGCGGACAAAACACTACGTTACGCCTATCACGATCGACCTGGAAAACGTACGACTGGGAACAGGCCTGCGGCTTGCGCTTGAGGCAGCTCGGGCTCGACTACATGCTGAAGGATGGGGTCCTGGTGATCACTTCGGGGAGGAGGAAATTCTCCAGGCGGCGCCCCAGGATGCCTTCCTGACCGTCGGCCACTGTCTGCTTGCCTGGTTCGCCGCCGTCCTCGGCGCCGCGCTGGTCCCGCTTGTCAACCGGCAGGGCGTCTCGTAGGGTGGGCACCGCCCACCCACTTCCTCGCCGCGAGCGAGAAACCGGTGTCAAGCAGAAACCAGTGTCAGTTCATTGTTCGATGGTTTTCAGGATGTCGTCGACGACCTTCGCCGCTTCCTCGAACCGTTTCTCTTTCAAGAGCGTGTCGAGCTTCTGGACGTTCGCCTGAACCTGTGCGGGACCATGCTTGGCGATCCAGCCCGGCAGCGCCGCCTGCATCCTGTGGATCTTCTCCACCATGCCCACGGGGGGGACTTTGGGGAAGGGAATCACCGCTTCGCCCAGCTTTCCCCCTTGCAGAAACCTCCGATAGGCCGCCAGCGCGTTGTCGTTCTCGGCGATCCTCCGGAACGGATTCCCCTGCTCACCGACCCCCCAGCCGAAGATGGTCACGAGGACCGCCCCATGATTGAATAAATTGCCCAGGTAAACTTCCATGTTCATGCCTTTTCCTCCGGTTTCGGCGTCGCCGGGATCAATGGCGGTCCCCTCGCTGGAAGCCCAGGGCGGGTTGCCGTGCTTCTTCAATTCCCCCTGCCACTGCTCCAGATGACCTGCCTGAGGGTAGGTGGAGAAGCCCGGAATGCAGGAATCGCAGAACGCCGCGGCGGGCGGCGTGAAATTGACCGTCTGGAGATACGGTGCGGTCACCCCGGTCGGATTGACGCGGCGGGACAACTGATAGATCGCCTCGGACTGGTAAGCGATATGCGAATAAACCTTTCCTTTGGGAACGCCCGCGGCGATCAGCGCCTGCGCCCAGTGATCGATGAAATCCTGGACGATCCGGATCCGTGCCGCGTCGAGATCGGCGGCCGGGCTGGACGCGGTGTATCCCGCATTCTTCAGGGCGTGGTGGCCTGCCAGTTTTCCCGTCTCAAAATCCCTTCCATTCTGCGTTTCCCAGCCCGCGATGACGCCCAGGAACAGGTCATCCTTGCCCGCCGCATGCAGCTTCTTGACGCCCTGGGCGACCTCACCGCCGATGAGCGCCGCACGCTTTGCCACGGCGCTGCGCACGTCCTTGCTGTTGAAGCACAGTTGCGGCCGGATCTTCAAAGGTTTTGACGACCAGTCCAGGCGCCGACCGGTACAGGGCGTGCCGTTCCAGTCCAGCCACTCGATGTTCTCCGGCGTGTTCAATTCCGTCAGGCGGCCCCAGAACATGCAATCGTCGAGATGAAAGCCGACCGCCACGCCGGAGTGCAGCGCGATGTCAAAGCCGGCGGCGATCAATGCGCGCACCTGATCGTCCGTGTGGTCGAAGGCGATCGGTCCCAGAACGAAGCCGAGCCGCCGATCGCCCTCCGAGGCAATGCCGATCCGCTCCCGCAGGTCCAGAACGGTCTTGCGCAGGCTGTCCGGCTGCGGCGGGAAGCTCGCGCACATCTCCTTCGAATCAAACCCCGCGGTGAAGATCTGAAACGCGAGATAGCGGGTCGGATCACCGGCGCAGTGCGCTGCGGCCGCAGCACAGCAATGCGACAAAGAAAATGAGACGTGTAGACATGAAACATCCTCAATCTATTCTCGGGAACAGAGAGACGGCAAGGTCACGCGTTGCTTCCGCCAGCATCTTCAGCAACAGAGTCTCTCGCCGCGGAACGGGCAAGTCGAATCTCTGGCGGCCAGGCTTTTTGGATCCTTTCCAGTCGATGAACGACTGACGATTTCTTCATCGGGGGATGCAGATCAGCAGGCCTATCGGCGAGTAAGAGAGCCGAGTTCTGCCGCGAGACGCTGTAGTGCCCGGAGCGCGGCGGCGTGCTGCGGACAGAACTCCAGCGCCTTCTTCACGTGAGCGGATGCCTTTTCGAGCAGCGATCGGGCCTCGTCCCGGGCGCCGCGGTTCCGGGCCAGGGCCGCGAGGCCGCCCTCGGCTTCGGCAATGTCGACCAGGTCGCAGACGGCTGGCTGCCCGTCGCACTTCTCCATCAGGGGTTCGAGCAACTTCCGCGCAGCCCCAAGGTCGGCCGCGGCCTGGTCGCGGTGGGCCAGGCCGTCCGCGGTCCGCAACGTTCCCCGGCCAAGCAGGGTGACGGCCTTGAGCCGGAGTCGCGGCACCGTCTCGCTCAGGTCGTGCATCAGCTTCTCGTTGACTTCCAGAGCACGGTCGAAGTCCGACAGAGCGTTCGATCGACGCTCGGTATCAACGGACCGGGCGATCCCCCGGCGGGTCAGGGTCTGCGCCAGAGCCAGCCGCAGTGTCGCTTTGCTCGAATACCTCCAGGCGGCGGATCGCCTCGGCGAATGCCTCCTCCGCTTCCGCGCCGCGTCCCATGCCGTCCAGTGCCGTTGCTCTTGCGAGAAGCGCCTGAGCGAGCGACTCGACATCCTGCTTGTACACGCCGCCCGAGTCCCACTTCATCAGGCGGGCGGCCTCCTTTGCATCGACGTCGTCCGCGAGCTTGCGAAAGAAGCCGACGAGGGGGTCGAGCAGTGACAGCGCCTCCGAAGAGCGGCCTTCTTCCAGATGAATCCGCGCGCTGTTCCAGCTTGACCCGCCCTTCCGTCTTGTAGGGACTCTCACCGTTGATGGGGTACTTCATGTCGGGCTTCTTGAACTGCTCGAGCATGGTCAGCCACCGCCCGATCCCTTCGGGCCCGAGCGCCTCGTCCAGGAGTGGCAGGGCCTGGGCATGGCGGCCCCGCTCGCGGTACATCGAACCGGCATCAAGGCAGACCCGGGCAAGAAGATGGCAATACTCCTTCGGATTGTTCTGGCGCTCGTACGGCACGATCCTTGACCAGGGCACGCGCGACATTCAGTGCCTCCCTTGTGAATAGCTCCGCCATTCTCGGTTCATTGGCTCTGTGATGCAGCCCTGCCATGATCCTGTCGATTGCAATCGCGTCCGATCGCACTGTCAGGTTGGTAGGGTCTCGTACGAGAAGGTTCGAGCTCGTTTTCAAAGCAGCTCGTGCAAGCTGAAATCGCAGCGACTCGCCGCCGGGGATCTCGGCGAGCGTGGAGGAGGCGAGGGTCGCGAAGGTCATGCGATTCAGATCCTGAGCGATCCGTAGGTTATCAATGGCCCTGCCTCGCGCCAGCCAGGCCTCCATTCTCCGGGACTCCGCCTCCCGGCGGGCGGCCTCGGTCCAGAGCAGCGCGCCGACCGCGGAGACCGTGATGGTGATGAGCACCAGCGCCGCGGCCAGCGTGCCGGCGCGGTTCCGGCGCATCCAGCGGGCGAACTTGTCCAGCAGGTCCTCGTCACGGTAGGCCGAGACCTTCGCGTCGGCGAGCCAGCGGTCGATGTCGTCGGCCAGGGCCGCGCGGAGGGATAGCGGTCGCTGGGCGCAAGGCCATCGCCTTCAAGGTGATGGCGTCGAGTGCCCGGGGAATGGTCTTGTCGCAGCGTGCGAGGCGCGACGAACTCGCCGCGCTGCACCTTGCGCAGCACCTCGAGCGCATCGTTCCCCTCGAAGGGCGGCTTGCCCGTCAGCAGGAAAGAGAGCGTGGCGCCCAGGCTGTAGACGTCGGTGGTCGGGCCCATCTCGTCGAGCTCGCCGCGGGCCTGCTCGGGGCTCATGTAAGCAGGAGTTCCCAGGGCGGAGCCCATCTGGGTGTCGGCCGAACGACTGGACGAGAACGGCCGCAGCGTCACCTCGGCGCTTTCCGATCGCTGCTCGCGACGGCCGACCGGCTTGGCCAGACCCCAGTCGATCACCAGCGTCTCGCCGTGCTTGCCGACGATGATGTTTCCCGGCTTGATGTCGCGGTGAAGCACGCCCCGGCTATGGGCGTACTCGATGGCGTTGCAGACGTCCAGGAACCGCCGCAGCAATTGCCGCAGCTCAAGTGAACGATTGCCCCGATCTTTCCTGGGCCGGTCGGGGGCGTGGAACCGCTCGATGGCCTCCTTGAGCGAATCTCCTCTCACGAATCGCATCGCGTAAAACGGGCGGCCGCGGTCATCGTTGCCCAGGGCGTAAACCGGGACGATCCCCGGATGCTCGAGCGCCCCGGTGACCTCGGCCTCGAGCAGGAACCGCTCGCGGCTGACGGGGTCGTCGGCAATCTGCTCAAGAATCTGCTTGAGAGCGACCTCCCGGTTCAGCTCCGAGTCAAGCGCCACGTACACGGAACCCAGGCCCCCGCGGGCATGCGGCCGGAGCACGCGGAACCGCTGGCCGTCGGAGCTGGCGGTGCCAAGGGCGTACGTCGCCGTGCGATCGTCCTGGCCGTCCCGGGTCGACGGGAGGCCGGAGCGCCAGGTGATTCAGCGTCAGCTCGATGTCCGGGTCGCGCAGGTGAGCCAGGCTCTCCCGGGTGGCCGGACCTGCCGGGACCGCGGCCAGGCTCTTCTCCGAGTCGCCGCCGTGGGCCTCCAGGTGCATGGTTGCCAGGGCATCGACCACCGTCCGCTGCATCGGGGTCAGGTACCCCAGCGCCGACAAGGTGGTCGGCCAGCGACTGCGCCTTGTCGCGAGTCCAGGCCTGAAACGCGGCCACGAGCTTGACCTGGTCAATCAGCCCGTTCTGGAGCGCGAGCAGGCCGAAGAGTAGCTGACGGTCGGCGGACATGAAGCACCTGAAGAGGAACAGCGTTGTGTGCTCGCTTGCCTACTCTGCAAGGATCATGATGTGATCCATAACCGGATTGGGCAAGGCGGGAACCGGATATTCGCTATGCGACTTACCGGACCCGTTGCTTTCGGTCTCGGGGGCGTGCCACGTCGCAGACGGTGCCGGCGTTCGCGATCTGGCTCTCCGCCAGGTTGACCTGGCGGCACATTCAAAAGGGTCAGCACATTCAGAAGGGTCAGCACTCTTAATGAACCGTTCTGCGACACATTCTTAATAAATAGTTCTGACCCGAATGGCACTTCCTTAGCGGTAACCCGTGTAGAGAATTCGAGATAGACAAAAGCGGCCTCGCTTGCGAGAACCTGGGGTGTCAACCATAACCAGGCGTTCTCGGCAAGGAGGCCGTTCGTGTCAGAGACTACCTCACAACGGATTCGTGACCAGATCAGTTTCTTACGTTCTCGACCCCAACTTCCCTTCTGTGACCTCTTGGACTCCAGCATGGTCGAGGAAGTACTCAAGGAGGAAGGGGTCCGCTATCGGGAGCGGATCTTCAGTCCGCTGGTGACCATCTGGACGTTCCTGACCCAGGTGCTGAGCCTCGACCACTGCTGTCTGAAAGCTGTGGCTCGCCTGATCGCCTACCGCACGGCGAACGGTCAGGAACCGTGTTCCGCCGAAACTGGCAGCTACTGCAAAGCACGCCAGCGGTTACCGCTTGGGGTGATCACCCGATTGGTCCATCGCACGGCGGCGGTTCTCGAGCAGCACGCGCCAATGGATTGGCTCTGGAAAGGTCGAGAGGTCTTGCTGGTCGACGGTACAACCGTGTCGATGCCAGACACGGTGCAGAACCAGAAGGCCTTTCCGCAGTCCAAGTCCCAAGCCCCTGGGGTGGGATTCCCCATTGCCCGAGTGGTCGCCATCATCAGTCTGGCCACCGGAGTGCTTCGCGATCTGGCCATCGGTCCCTATAAGGGCAAGGAGACCGGCGAACCGGCACTGCTGCGTGAACTTCTGGGTCGACTCAAGGGAGGCGAGATTCTGCTGGGAGACCGCTGTTTTGCCTCGTATTTCGGCATCACGCTCCTGGATCAGCGCGACGTCGATGGCCTCTTTCGCATGCACCAACTCCGTAAATATGACTTCCGCCGTGGTCAGCGGCTGGGGATCAGCGATCACATCGTCTGCTGGACGAAGCCGCTCCGGCCTCGTTGGATGTCGCAGGAGATGTACGATAGTCTCCCCGAGACGCTCCGGGTTCGCGAACTGCGAGTGACCATCCAGCAGCCAGGGTTCCGGGTCGATGAACTGGTTCTGGCGACGACACTGCTCGATCCGCTGGAGTACTCCAAGGAAGAACTGGCGACGCTCTACTTTGAAAGATGGAACATTGAATTAGATTTACGCTCGATCAAGTGTGTGATGCAGATGGACGTGCTGCGGTGCGAGACGCCAGAGATGGTTGTGAAGGAGGTTTGGATGCATTCGCTTGCATATAACTTGATTCGCGGCGTGATAGCGGCCGCAGCCGAGGCTCATGGCAAACAGCCCAGACAGATCAGCTTCGCGGGGACATTGCAGACCATGGCCGCCTTCGGCGACCTGCTGCATCTGGCTCCGCTGGAAACACATCAAAATCTCGTGGATGTGATGCTTCGTGCCATCGCGACCCACGAGGTGGGTAACCGCCCTGGCCGTGTCGAACCTCGCGCTATCAAACGCCGCCCCAAGCCGCACGACCTGCTCACCGAACCCCGGAAGCAGGCGCGTAACCGCTTGCTCCATGCGGCTTAAGGGCTAAGGAAGTGCCATTCGTGTCTGACCTCTTTTCCTCCGTTGACCCCTTTCCCTCCGCTCCGGGCCCAGGCACGGGGAGGAATGCACTGGACCTTTCCTGGGCGCCACCGCGGCGGGCGGACGTCGGTCCTCCACCCTGGCCGGGACCTGCAAGCAGCACGACATCTATCCCTTCGCCTTTCTCCAGAACATACTCGCACGCCTCTTGACCCAGACGATGGACCGGCTCGTGGAGTTGCTGCCCGATGCCTGGTTCGTGGCACACTCCCGGGCACGTCGCAAGGCGATGGCGTATCCGCTCATCGAAGAGTCACCCCGACCTGCTTCCGAGCCCAACGGTCATCCGGATACAATCCGGGCAACTCCCTGTGTACGCTCAGTCGGTCCGCGCAAGTATCCCGATATGGGCCGAATCATGGCGACCGATCCGAGCGAGACCGATGGCCTCTTGAGCCGTGCCTCCGAAGGGGACGAGACGGCGCTGGCCGAACTCTTCGGCCGCTACCGCAAGCGGCTACGGCAGATGGTCCGCCTGCGACTGGACCGACGGCTCCAGGGCCGCGTCGACGCCTCGGACGTGCTCCAGGAGGCTTTCCTTGACCTGACGCAGCAGTTCCGCTCCTTCGTCGAGCGGCGCGAGGCGATGCCGTTCTTCCTCTGGCTGCGATTGCTGACGGGCCAGCGGCTGATGCGCGTGCACCGTCAGCACCTGGGGGCCGCGATGCGCGACGCCGGCCGCGAGGTCTCGCTGCACCGCGGCGCGATGCCGCCGGCCAGCTCCGAGTCGCTGGCCGCCCGGCTGCTCGGTCGGTTCACCTCGGCCAGCGAGGTGGCCGTCCGCGCCGAACGGCAGTTGAAGCTCCAGCAGGCGCTCAACGGCATGGATGCGGTCGACCGCGAGATCATCGCCCTGCGTCACTTCGAGGAGCTGAGCAACTCCGAGGCCGCCCAGGTGCTCGGCCTGTCCAAGGCGGCCGCCAGCAATCGCTATGTCCGTGCGATGACGCGGCTCCAGGCTGTCCTGGAGCGTATGCCGGGCCTGCTCGACCGGCCCGACGGATGACCCATCTTACTCCGCTAGTTGACTTCGACACAGGGAGGCAGGACAACCATGATCAGCGCGACATGGGCGCCCTCGGTCAGCCTCGCTCGACGGAGGTGTGCGATGCTGGACGACTCGTCCGCCGACGAGAACCCGGTCGAGGCCCTCGCCGCCGAGTTCGCCGAACGCCGCCGCAGGGGGGAGCATCCCTCGATCGAGGAGTATGCGGAGCAACACCCCGAGCTGGCCGACCAGATCCGCGCCTTCTTCCCGGCCCTGGCGCTGGTCGAGGAGCTCAAGCCCGGCTCCGGACGATGCGACGGACAGCTTCGCCGGGGCGGCGTCGCTCGGCGCGGCTCACCACGGGAGCGACTGGGCGACTTCCGCATCCTCCGCGAGATCGGCCGCGGCGGCATGGGCGTCGTCTACGAGGCCGAGCAGGAGTCGCTCGGCCGCCGCGTGGCGCTGAAGGTCCTGCGGCACGTCGACCTTGCTCGACCCCCGGAAGCTCCGCCGGTTCCAGCGCGAGGCCCGGGCCGCGGCCAGGCTGCACCACACCAACATCGTGCCGGTCTTCGGCGTCGGCGAGGAGGACGGGCCTGCACTACTACGTCATGCAGTTCATCCCGGGCCTGGGCCTGGACGACGGTGCTGGAGGAGCTGAAGCGACTCCGGGCCCGGAAGGACCCTTCGAGGACGGAAGGGGCCGCGGCATGCCCGGGGGCAGGAGGTCTCGGCGGCCGACGTGGCCCGGTCGCTCTGGACCGGTCAGTTCCCCCCCGCCGCGACGGCCGCGCCGACCGAGGACGAGCCCCGGGGCCCGACGGCGCTCGGCCCGGGGCGCTGAAGCCGTCGGACTCCTCGTCCTCGGTCACGCTGCCGGGGGAGTCCGGCCTCTCGGCGGTCACCGACTCGGCCCGCCGCTACGTCCGGAGCGTGGCGCGGATCGGCGTGCAGGTGGCCGAGGCGCTGGAGTACGCCCACCAGCAGGGGATCCTGCACCGCGACATCAAGCCGTCGAACCTGCTGCTCGACGCCCACGGCACCGTCTGGGTCACCGACTTCGGCCTGGCCAAGGCGACCGACGACGACGACCTGACCCACACCGGCGACATCGTCGGCACGCTGCGCTACATGGCCCCCGAGCGGTTCCGCGGCCAGTGCGACGCCCGCTCCGACGTCTACGCGCTGGGCCTGACGCTCTACGAGCTGCTGGCCTTCCGCCCGGCGTTCGCGGCGGGCGACCGGCACGACCTCGATCCGCCAGGTGACGCAGGAGGAGCCGCCCCGGCTCCGCCGGCTCGACCCGGCGATCCCGCGCGACCTGGAGACGATCGTGCACAAGGCGATCGAGAAGGACCCGGCGCAGCGCTACGCGACGGCGCAGGAGCTGGCCGAGGACCTGCGACGGTTCCTCGAGGACCGGCCGATCCGGGCGCGGCGCGTCCCGGCGGCGGAGCGGCTCGCCCGCTGGGCACGTCGCAACAAGGGGCTGGCGGCGTCGCTGGCGGCCGTGGGCCTGCTGCTGGTGACGTCGCCGTCGGATCGACGATCGCCGCGGTGTGGTATCAGGAGGTGGCCGAACGGGAAGCCGGCACCACCAGGAAGCCAAGGTGCAAGCTAAACGGGAAACCCAGCTCCGTCAGGCGGCCAACGAGCAAAACGAGGAACTCCTCCAGAAAGACTACGTGCATCGCCTCGCCCGCGCCGATCGCGAGATCGACGCCAGCAACATCGGCGCCGCGGAAGACCTGCTCGAGGGATGTCCCAAGAAATTCCGCGACCAGGTCGAGTACCGCTACGTCCGCCGCCGTGCCCACCTCGACATCCCCCGCTTCACCGGCGTGAAGGGCGACGCCGTGAGCCTCGCTTACAGCCCGGACGGCAAGTGGCTCTTCGCGGCCGAGGGGGTGATGTATGACCCGTGGATCGACCGACCAGGCCGCACTGGTGAAGCGTGACGCCGAGACGGGCGAGATCCTCGATCGGCTCTCCGTGGCCGGGGAGCATCCGCTCGATCGATGTCAGCCCGGATGGCGAGTGGGTCGCGGTCGGCATCGGGCACTATCGCAGGGAACCGGGACGCCTCGCGGGGTGAAGTCCTCCTGTGCGAGGCGCGGACGCTGGAGATCCGCTGGCGTCACCCCGCCCCCGGCCCCTGGTGGGCGAATGCCGTGGCGTTCAGCCCGGAGGATCGAGAGAGTCCTCGTCGGCTACGGGACGAGCGACTCCCCGCGGAAGGAAATCCGGTGTGGCGGAAGTCCTCGATCGGTGACGGGCGAGTATCCCGAACGTTCCCCGGCCTCGGTCCGGATGAGGTCGGGTTCGGCGCCGTCGCGTTCCATCCCGACGGCCGTACGGTCGCACTCGGGCTCGTTCGAACGAATCGCGACTCTACGACCTCGAGGAGCGAGGAGCCGATCGACATCATCAACACACGCAACGAGGCTGTCTCTACGCCCTGGCCTTCAGCCCGGATGGCCGCTACCTCGCCTCGGCGGGGTGGGGACGGACGATCCATCTGTGGGACGCGAAGACGAGAAAGCTCGTCCGGCGCCTGGACGACCACCAGGGATTCGTCCGCGCCCTGGCATTCAGTCCCGATGGCCGCTCCCTCGCCTCGGCGAGCGAAGATCGGTCGATCCGCCTCTGGGACGTGGAGACGGGCAATCCGGTCGCGGTCTTCCATGGCCATGCCCGTCAGCGGTGAGCCGTCGCCTGGCACCCCGATGGGCTTCGCTCGCCTCGGGCGGCGCCGACAACGCTGATCAAGCTCTGGGACGTGCGGAAGAGCCGGCCGATCGTCAAGTGGCATTTCGGTTGGGTCAATGGGCTCGCCTTCGATCCGACCCCGGTCATCGGGTGCTCGCTACCCAGGCGCACGGGGAGGCATTCAACGATCGGTATCAGCTCTGGAATCCCACCACGGGCGAATCGCTCGTGGATTCGGGCCCGTGGGACCCGATTTCGGCCCCCTCGTTTACCGAAGCCCTCCGGGCTCGCGGTCTTGAGCCGCCGACCGGGCATCCCTTCTGGGCCGCGGTGGCCTGGAGTCCGGATGGCAAGCACATCGCCACGCTGGATCGATTTCACACCATCCGGATCCGCGACAGGGCAACAGGGAACCTCGTCCGGGGTCTCGAGGACCCCGAAAGAGACCTCGTATGCCCTCGCCTTCACGCAGGACGGAACCCACCTGATCTCAGGGGGCATCTCCAAGGATCTCAAGGGAACGGTGGCGTGCTGGGACCTGGAGACGGGCCGGGAGACATGGTGGAAGACCTGGTCAGGCCCCTGGATCGTTCGCACCATCTCCCCCGACGGTCGGAGGATTGCCGTGGCGGCCGCCGAAAAAGGTTCACCGGTCCTGCTGGATGCGATTAACGGTGCAGTCGTCGCCACGCTGCCACGCGTTGGGGAACTCGATGTTACGTGCTGCGCGTTCAATGCCGATGGGACACGGCTCGCTGTGGGATGGAGCGAGCCGCACGAGGGGCCCGGCCTCATCAAGTTGTTTGAAGTAGCCACGCGCCGTGAACTCCTCACGCTCTCCGGCCACTCGGCCGGGGTGATGTGCGTCGCCTTCAGCCCCGACGGTCGGCGTCTCGCTTCCGGCAGTTGGGATCGGACGGTCAAGCTCTGGGATACGGCCCGCGGCGAGGAGGTCTTCACCTTCCGCGGCCATACCCAGGGCGTCCTCCGTGTCGCGTTCAGCCCCGACGGCAACCTGCTCGCCTCGGGCGGCATCGACTTCACCGTCCGCATCTGGGACGCCCGGCCGCTGGATTGAGCATCGTACCCACGAATCGCAGGCCAATTCCGTGGGGGAACGTCCTCTCGGTTGGTGTGACTGAAGTCCAGAGAACCCTCAATTCAGGAGATCACGCGATGACAACCTCGGCTCGGAATCTCACACCCGTGTTCGCCAGTCTGGCCCTGCTAATCGGCCCCCCGACGTGGGCACAGGAGGGGCGGTCGGATGAGGAGACCATGCAACTGGCCCGGGAGGCGGCCCGGACAATCCAGGAAACTTTCAATTCGCACGACCCCGCCGCCCAGAGCAGCCCGGCATACTCCGGATGCCGAGCGTGTCATTATCACGGAGGGCCGAGTCACCCGTCGCGAACGGGGACGATCCGAGATCGAAGCGGCCTACGCCGCGCTCCTCTCGAAGAACCCGCGCGTGAAAGCGACGATCGCCGCCGAATCCGCCCGCCGGCTTTCCTCGGACGTCCTCCTCTATGAGGGCACCTGGGAATTGCGAGAACTGACCGAGGGGGGACCGTCTCGGGGTCGCTTCGCGGCGGTCCTCCGCAAGCACGAGGGCACCTGGAAGACGGCCTGGGCCTTGCTCGTGGTTGCACCGCCCGACGCGGGCCAGTGAGCCAGGTGCAGCTGGGGGGAGGATGACTCGATCGGACACGTTCTCCCCCTCGTCCGCCCGGTGGCCGTCCGGTCCGTCTGCAATACGAGCCGATCAAGAAGAGAGGGGCCCCCGGAAGCCGGCATTCGCGGCGAATTCCTGATCCGCGCTCGGCGACATGCGGTTCATGAAACGGATACTTGATTCCGGCTCGACGTTCTCGTCACACTATCCTCGCCCCCGTTCGTGACGTCGAACAGGGGTTACATTGCACACCGTGTCTGCGCTGACAATCTGGTTCTGTGCCAGGTTGACCTGGAGGGTCGGGAGATCGGTTTTCTGCACCGCGGCCAGCGTTTTACAGGCTTCAAGATAGCGGCGCATCGGCGGTCGAGATGGCGCTGGCGGATCGGGTGATCGGTGGCGGGTCCGTCGGTCGTCTGCCGCGCTCGCAATTCGTGCTCGCAGAGGGCGACCGTCGAGCGCCAGGGTCTGGATCAGCGGCGACGGAGAGGGACCAGCCAGTTCCGGGCGGCTGGACGACATCGTCTCTCAGATGCCGATTCCGATCCGCGTCGAGATGATTCAGATGCGTAACGCGACCGACGGCGGCCAGGTCGATGGCCGGGGTGCTGCCTCGAGCCGTTGCAGAATCGCTGGATCGTTTTTCGTTCGTCGTGCGGGAACGTTCATGATCCCCCTCTTTCATCGGTCCGGCGCCTGCACAGCCGCGCCCCTTGGGATTGTGATAACCGGCCGCCTCCATGGCCTCGATTCACCTGGCCTTGACATCCTTCCATGCCTGATCAAGTAATTTCTGGTGTTCCTCTTCCTGTTGCCGCATTGCTCGGCACATCGCTTGTCTCTTCCGTCCGGTCCTTCTGAGCTGACGTCAAGAGTGCGACCAGCTCCGGCGTCGCCGGAGCGACATAGGTGGTCCAACCATTTTCCCCCGGATCCATCGTGACTCATAAAGATACGAGCGTCCTTGATACGTTTAATGTACATGCGAATAGTATTGCTGTTGACGGTTACGCTTGGTGGTTCGAAAAACCCCGTTTCCCTATCCAAATTATATGATACGAGCGAGTGACTTGATGACACGCGCTGGAAAGAAAAGGGAGGGCCGAGAAGGGCGGATTGTCGGACAACCCGCTTTCTGCGCAGGCCGGCGGGCCGTATTCTGAGGGACGGAAGCTGGAGCCTTCGAGGGCAGCCCGGCGCAGGATCACAGGAGAGACGCACATGCTGGAACAATTGAATTCGCGGAACGGGGACGAGGAACGTGGCGGCGGCACGCGGCGGTCGTTTCTCAAGTCGGCCGCCCTGGGCGCGGCCTTGCCCGCGGTGGTCACCACCGCGCGCGGCGAGAGCCTGTTCGAGCTGTCGCGGCCCGAGGAGTTCTTCAGCCGCGCGTACGTACGGGCCGAACGACCGGGTGCGGATCGCCACGATCGGCATGGGGATCATCGGCTTCATCGACACCGAGACGGCGCTCAAGGTCCCGGGGGTCGAGCTGGTCGCGGTGGCCGACCTGTACGAGGGCCGGCGGGTCCACGCCAAGGAGCGGTTCGGCGACCGGATCGACGCCTACGTCGATTATCGCGAGATCCTGGCGCGCAAGGACGTCGACGCGGTCCTGGTCTGCGTTCCCGACCACTGGCATTCGCGGATCTCGATCGACGCCATGAAGGCGGGCAAGGCGGTCTACTGCGAGAAGCCGATGGTTCGGCAGGTCGAGGAGGGGCCGGGGTCATCGCCGCCGAGAAGGAGACCGGCGCCGTCTTCCAGGTCGGCAGCCAGTACGCCAGCTCGCTCCTCTACGAGAAGGTCCGCGAGCTGATCTCCCAGGGGGCCATCGGCACGATCAACTCGGTCGAGGCGCGGTACAACCGCAACTCGCCCATCGGCGCCTGGCAGTACACGATTGCCGACCGACGCCTCGCCGAGACCGTCGACTGGGACCGGTTCCTGGGCCGGCCCCGAAGCGGCCGTTCGATCCCGTCCGCTTCTTCCGCTGGCGGAACTACTCGGACTACGGCACGGCCGTCGCGGGCGACCTGTTCGTCCACCTGCTGACCGGCATCCATCACGCGACCGGCTCGCTGGGCCCGACACGGATCGCCGGCATGGGCGGGCAGCGGTACTGGAAGGACGGCCGCGACGTCTACGACTTCATCATGGGCCTGCTCGATTACCCGGAGACCGAGAAGCACCCGGCGTTCACGCTGGCGCTCCAGTGCAACTTCGAGGACGGCGGCGGCGGCGACACGATGTTCCGGTTCGTCGGCAGCGACGGCGTGATCAACGTCAGCTTCACCCAGCTCACCCTCAACCGCGCCGGCATCGTCCAGCCCAGCCGGAACGAGGTGCTCAAGGGGTACAACTCGGTCGTGACGTTCTCGAAGGCCATGCAGAAGGAGCTGGCGGAGAAGCTGCACGATCGAGCCGCCGCCGAGATCCTCGTCGAAGAGCCGCGAGCTGGCCCGAGAAGTACTCGGTTCCGCGCGGGCTATGACGAGCGGCTACGACCACTTCGTCAACTTCTTCACCTCGGTCCGCGAGAAGAAGCCCGTCTACGAGAACGCGACGTTCGGCTTCCGCGCCGCGGCCCCTGCCCTGCTCTGCAACGCAGAGCCTGAACGAAGGTAAGATCCTGGGCTGGGACCCGGTGCAGATGAAGTGCGGAGCGTGAGGCGATTGCTCCTCCTGATGTGAGTCGACCGATCCTCGTTCCTCAGATTCAGGGACCTGCGATGCCTGTTCGCGTTCACGGTAGCTTCCGCTCCTGGGCAGTGCTTTGCGTCGCACTGCTGGCGTTTCCGCTGGCGGCCGGCGCTCAGGAGAAGGACTGGACGGACCTCATTGGCGATCATGGGCTGGCGGCCTGGCGGCAGCCCACGGGCAGCCTGGTTCGTGGCCGGTGATGCACGGCTTGACCCGGAACATCCGTCGCGCCTGGCGGGCGTGCCGGGCCAGGGCGTGATCGTCAACGGGCCGCAGGGCCGCACCACCAATCTCTACACCCGCGCAGGAGTTCGGCGACATCGAGGCGCACCTCGAGTTCCTGATTCCCAAGGACTCGAACTCCGGAGTGAAGCTGCAGGGGCTGTACGAGATTCAAATCTGCGACAGCCGCAATGCGAAGAAGTTGACCGGCAGCGACTGCGGCGGAGTCTATCCGCGGGCCGAGCTGCTGCCGCGGTATCATTATCTCGACGACGGCTTCGCTCCGAAGGTCAACGCGGCCGGACCGCCGGGCGAGTGGCAGACGCTCGACCTCGATCTTCCGCGCTCCGCGGTTCGATGATTCCGGAAAGAAGATCGCCAACGCAAGGTTCGTGAAGGTCGTGCTCAACGGCAAGGTGGTGCAGGAAGATCAGGAGCTGCAGGCGGCCACCGGGCATGCCTGGAGGCTTCCGGAGGTGCGCCGGGGCCCGCTCATGCTCCAGGCCGACCACGGCCCGGTCGCCTTCCGGAACATTCGCGTGCGGGCTCTTGACTGAGGTCTGGACGGGAATGGGTTGGAGCCTGGTACTGCCACTGCCAGGATTGCGCAGGGTGATGCAGTTCGAAATCCCTGGTTCGCAAGGTACAATGAACCTGTACAGTTCGGAAGTCGTACAGATCGTACGGTCGCGTCCAACGGTTTCCTTTCCCGCAGCGATGAACGCATGTCGCAACGCCGAGTTCATGGGATCATGGTTTTGCTGCTTGCTCCCGGGCTTCTCTGGGCTCTGGCAGGGCCAGCGCGCGGGCAGCAGGAACAGACTGTGCTCAGTGGGCTTCAGTATCTGAGGAGCACTCCGCCCAACAAGCAGGTCGGCGAGACGGCGATGATCGCCCTGGCGCTGATCAAGTGCGACACGCCGAAGTCCGATCCGGTGCTCAGTTCGTGCATCGCCACCATCCAGAAGCGGTTCACCGGCAGCGGCTATGCTCCGCAGCGGTCCGGCGGGCAAGACGTCTACGAGGCGGCCGTCGTGGCGATGGCGCTCTCGAACCTGGACAAGCGAGGAATACCGGGGCGATGATCAACCTGGTGGCGACCTTCCTGCTGGGCCGTCAGAACGCGAATGGCTCGTGGGACTACGCGAGCCGGCCGTTCGGGGACACCTCGATCTCGCAGTACGCCCTGCTCGGTCTCTGGGAGTGCGAGAACGCGGGCTTCGACGTTCCCCCCTCGGTCTGGGACCGGGCCGCGGGCTGGTACCTGTCGGTGCAGGCGCTCGGGCGGAAGCTGGAACTACCACCGCGACCAGCCGGAGTATGGCGAGACCATGTCGATGACCGCCGCCGGCGTGGGCAGCCTGCTTGCTCTGCAAGCGCGCAGCTCGAGGCGTTTCGCCAGTCCAAGCGCGGCAGCAATCCGCTGCTCACCGTGCTCGCGCCGCAGACTTCCAGCCAGAATTACGAGGTCCAGACGTCGCTCGTGCAGATCGACCAGGCGGTCGAAGAAGGGCATGGCCTGGCTGGCGTCGAACTACACCACGGCGGACGCGAACATGGTGGGCCAGTCGATCTACTATGCGCTGTACGGCCTGGAGCGGATCGCGGCGTTCGCGGACCGGCAGACGATCGGCCGGGTGGACCTGATGGAGAAGGGGCGGAGCTTCATCCGGTCGAGCCAGAAGCCCGACGGCTCCTGGCATGCCCTGCCCCAGACCGACGACATGAACACGGTCTGGGCGATCCTCTACCTGACGAAGTCGACGGCCAAGTCGATCAAGCGGGTGAACATCAAGCGGCTGGGCGCCGGGACGCTGGTGGGCGGACGCTACCTGCCCAAGCGACCTGACCTCGATGACGGTGGCCGGCGGGCGGATCATGAGCCGCCCCATGAACGGCGCCGTCGAGGGGATGCTGGCCGTCCTGGAGGACCCCCGCGCCCAGAACGCGGACACGGCGGTCTCGGGCCTGATCGACCGGTTCCAGCGAGAGGGCCCGACGCCTTGCGACCGTACAAGGACCGGTTCCGCAAGCTGCTCACCGACCGCGACCCGGGGATGCGCCAGGTGGCGGCCTGGGCGCTGGCGCACACCGGCGGACCTGGACGTCGTTCCCGACCTGATCACGGCACTGGTCGATCCCGACGAGAACGTCGTGACCGCCGCGCGCACCGGGCTTCAGCTCCTGAGCCGGAAGATCGACGGTCTGGGCCCTCCCAGCCCTTCGACGCCCGAGCAGCGGCAGGAGGCCGCCAAGGCCTGGCGCGCATGGTACGAGGCGATCCGTCCGCTGGATGTGGACGGGGACGGCGACGACCAGGTGATTCGCAAGCCACCTGCCGGCCATCGGCCGCTCCGACCGCCGCCAGGCCCTGCCCGGAGCCCCGCACCATGACATCCACGGCAGCGAGTCCAGCCGAGAGTCGGCCGCGACGAAGTTCGAGTCCCGGATCCTCGGCGAGTCGATCTACGATCGCGTGTCCTCGTTCCTGATCGCCGTGGTGCTGGGCGCGCTGATGATCGTGGGGCTGCATGGGCCTGATCTACCTGACGAACCAGGCGTACGCCTCGCGGGTGACGTCTCCGCTGCAGATCATCGAGGTCTCCGGCGGCGGGGGCGGCAGTCCGGAAGGGACGCCGGGCTCGACGGAGAAGATCGACGTCGCCGGCGCGGATGCTGCGCCCGTTCGCCTCGAACAACGAGGAAGAGGCGGGCGACTTCGAGGAGCCCTCGGTGCAGAGCACGCCCGGGGCCATGCTCGACGCGGTGGCCGAGGCGGGCTCGGGACTGGCCGAGGTGGACCTGGGGGCCGTCATGCCCAGCGGCGGACCGGTCGCCAGCGGCAAGCGCGCCTGCAAGCTGGGGACGGGAGGGCCCGGGCCTGGGCTTCGGGCCCGGCGACGGCGGCGTCGCCCGCGAACAGCGCTGGAGCATCGTCTACAACACCGAGCAGAGCCCCGAGGAATACGCCCGCCAGCTCGACGCGCTGGGCGTGGAGCTGGCCGTCGTCGCCGGGCCGCGATCAGCTCATCTACCTCTCCAACTTCTCCAATCCCGAGCCGACCAAGCGGTGCGGCTCCGGCCGGAGCGACGGCCGGCTCTACTTCCTCTGGCAGGGACGCGGCCGCAAGGCGTCGGACCTGGCGCTGCTGCGGAAGGCCGGCATCGAGGTCGGTGAGGGCGTGGTGCTCCAGTTCTATCCCAAGGGGGTGGAGGACCAGCTCGCCCAGCTCGAGGTGCGCTACCGAGGCCGCCAGCCCGGCGAGATCCGCGTCACCCGGTTCAGCGTCGTCCCCAAGGGAGACGGCTACGGCTTCCAGGTGATTGCCCAGGAAACCCTGCGCTGAGCGACGTCCGCCTCGCTCGATCTTCCCTTGAGGACTCCAGAGACACGATTCTAGCCCCGGAGCCAGAGCGTCTCGCATGGCCACCCTGGAAGTACACGACGAACAGGGTCGCGTGCAGTTCGTCGAGCTGGCGCGCGATCATCCCTTGCTCTTCGGCACCAGCGCAGCCTGCGACATCGTCCTCTCCGGCGAGGGAATCAATCCCGGTCCACGGGCGGATTCGCTGGAAGAAGGGCCGGTACCGGGTCGAAGCCTCGCCCGATGCCGAGTACGTCGTCGTCAACGGTCACAAGATGACCTCCTCCAGCCTTCATCAAGGGGACGAGATGGCCGTCGGCCCTTGCCGGTTGTTCCTTGTCCGTGTCGATGAGGACGGGGCAGGCCCGGCCGGCGAAAGCGAAGGCGAGCCATCCCGACGAGGAGCGAACCCGGGTCCTCGAGGGACCGTTTCCCGTCGCCTCCTCGGTCGGCAACGTTCACGAGCGCACGGGTCCCGAGCCGCCGGGCACGCGCGCCAAGGCCGCCCCGTCGCCGCTGGAGCGTGAGGACTGGCTCGCCGAACTCGAGATCGACAAGGACGGCCGCCGAGGACGTCGAGCCCGAGCATCCCCGACCGCGACAGGAGACGGACCGGCCGAGCGGCAGAGAAGGCCGGCCAGGTCGCCATCGCGATTCGCTCGAATCCGGGAGTGGTGACAAGACGCTCCGCGATGAGCTGCACCGCCATGCCGGGACGCGAGCGAATCGTCTCCTCGCCGCTGGTGCTGGGGCTCGTGCTCGCGCTCGGGCTGCTGGTGCTGCTGGGCTTCGGATTGCGCTCGATCATCGCCAGGACCATGGCCGACCAGCGGTACAACCGGGCCGTCGAGGTCATGGAGGACGGCGACTACCGCACGGCGATCCGCGATTTCGACGCTTCCTCGACGCCCATCCCGAGGACACGCGCGTCGGCAAGGCGCGGGTACTTCGCGCCCTGGCGAACGTCCGGCAGTACATCTCGGTCTCGGGCGGGACCTGGTCCACGGCGCTGGAGGCCGCCCAGGAGATGTTCGAGACGGTCGGCACGCTGCCGGAATTCCGCGACGAGCGGGTGGAGCTGGCGGAGCTGGTGATCCGGATCGGCGAGGGGCTGGCCGACCGCGCCCGCCGGTCGGCCGACGCGAAGTCGCTGGCAGGAGGCGGAATCGGCCGTGCCGCTGCACGCGCGAGATCGCCGGCGAGCCGGCGGCCAGCTTCCTCAAGCGGTCGCGCCTGCCCGGCCTGCTGGATGAGGCGCGCGCCGCGGTGCGCAAGGCCCGGATCCGGGCCGACGCCATCGCGGCGATGGACCGGGCGCTTCAGCAAGGCTCCGCCGCTCGGGGTGTACAAGGCGCGCGACGCGCTCGTCGAGCAATACGCCGACCTGGCCCAGGATCGCCGAGCTGATCAAGCGGATGACCCAGGCGAACGACCTGATTCGCCAGGCGGTGAAGGTCGACACGACCGCATGGCCCGCCGCGACAGGCGAGCGTCCGAACCTGCTCGGGCCGCCCACCAGCCTGGTGCTGCGATCTGCCATCACTCCGGCGGCGACCGGTCCGCCCCCGCAGGCCCTGGTCTACGCGCCTGGCCGACGGGCTGGCCTACTGTCTCGACGCGGCGACGGGCGCTCCCGTCTGGCAGCGCTCCGTGGGGCTCGCGTCGCCGTTTCGCACCTCAGTCCGTCCCCGGCGACCGACGGTGCTGGTCGTCGACGCCCGCCACAACGAGCTGCTTCGGCTGGATGCCCGCAGCGGGCGGCTGCTCTGGCGGCTGGAGCTGGGCGAGCCCGTGGAGGGGCCCCCCTTGGTGCTGGGGGACCAGCTCTTTCAGGCTCTTCCTAGCGGCAAGCTGCTGGTGATCGCGCTGGGGTCGGGAGAGCGGCAGGCCACGGTCAGCCTGGGGCTTCCCCTTTCGCGGCTCTCCGGTCAGCGACGAGCAGGGCCGTTTCCTCTACCTGATCGGCCGGCGGGACTGCCTGTTCGTGCTGGCGCGAGACCCGCTGGCCTGCCTGGGGTGGAGTACCTGGGTCACGAGGAGGGCTCGATTCCGTGCTCCCCGGTGCGGCTGGGGAGGTTCCTCGTCATCGCCGAGAACGATCGTCCCACCGACAGCCGCTGGCGCGTGCTGGTGCTCGACGAGGAGGGAGCCAAGGTCCGGCCCGTGTCCAGCAGGTCGACGTGCCCGGCTGGACCTGGGCAGCCCCGGCGTCGTCGGGCTCGGTCATCTGGGCGACCGGCGACAAGGGAGGCGTCGAGGCGTACGCGCTGGGCGACTACGCCAGCAAGACGCCGTTGCGACTCGCTCGCCCGGCTCAACCCCGACGCCTCGGCATCGGGCCCGGCCTTCGGGCTGGCCGTCTCGGAGCGCGAGCTCTGGCTGGCGGCCGGCCGATCGGGCAAGTTCGACCTCGACCCGGAGCGCGGGGAGATCGCGCTCGCGCTCGCCCCTGGGCCAGCTGGCCCCGCGCTGGCCCCGCTGCAGATCGCGGCACGGCACGTCGTCTTCGACGTTCCAGGATCCCGAGACCGGCGGGACGTCGCTCCTCGGCCTGGATCCCACTTCCGGCTCGATCGCCTGGCGACGGTCCTGGGCGCAGCCTGGCCCACGCCCCTGGAGCCGTCCCGAGGACAGGCGGGACTCGGCGAGCGTCGGCCAGACCGGCGCAGGAGCGCCGCTCTCGCTCGAGCAAGCTCGACGCCGGCGGCTTCGTCGACGCTGCCGCTGCCGCGGCCGGGCGAAGCCCGGATCCCGTCCGGAGCCTGATCTGCGCTCGGAGGGGCCGGCCAGGGAGCCGACGTGATCGCGCCCCGGGGGCGAATCGGATGTCGTCTGGGTACACGAAGCCGGTAAGCCGGGACGACTGGCAGCAACTCGAGCTGCCCTGGCCCGCTGGCCGCGACGCCCCTGGCCTGGGGCCGGCAATCTCCTGGTCCCCGGCGCCGACGGCAGGGCCTACCTGATCGACCCGCGTCACGGCCCAGTCGAAGGCCGAGCCTCTGGTCCCGGTCTTCGATCGTGACCGCGGGGCCGGTGGCTGGCGCCCGTGCGGCTCGACTCCACGAGCGTGGTCCTGGCCGACGACGCCGGCCGCGTGCGCCGGCTGGGCCTCAAGAAAGAGCCGGTCCCGCGGCTGGTCGTCGAGGCGGAGACGCTGCTGGACAAGCGGATCATCGCCGACCCGGCCGCGACCGCGAGCGCCGTCATCGTCGCCACGGCCGACCAGCGGGTGCGGTTCTCTCCGCCCGCGACCTCAGCCCCGTCGGTGCCTGGCCGCTGGAGGCCCGCTTGTCGGGCTCTCCCGTGGTGGTCGGTGACGCTACGCGTTCGTCTTCGACGGCGGCGGAGGCGTGCTGGCTCTTCGGCCGGGAGGGCGGCAAGCTCTGGTCGATCAAGCTCGACGCCCCGGCGACCGGCATTCCCGTGATCGAGGGGGACTCGGTCTGGCTGCTCGACCGCCAGGGACGGCTTACGCACGCGGTCGCTGAATGACGGCGTCCCGCGCAACAGCTCGACCTGGGCATCCTGCCCGCGGGCGGCATGCTCGCCATCGGCAACAAGCCGATCGCTCCACGTTGCGCGGGGCAGCGTCTCCGCCCTGTCACTCCAATCGAACCAGTCCCGCAAGCCGTGAACCGGAGGGATTCCGGGATGTTGCACTCCAGATTCGCCCTCCCGGTTCTTCGTGGTCCTGGCGTCCACGTCGGCGTTCTGGTCTTCATTCTGACGGCGTTCGACCGGGGCTGGGACAGGAGCCCGCACCCGCGGCCGGCTGCCGGCCCCGTGACCACGAAGTGCTGCGCTCGCTGCCCTTCGACCGGATCACGCTCGTCGACGGCACGGTCCTGATCGTCGATCCGGTCAGCCCGCGGCCCCTTGCCGCCGCTCGATCCGCCAAGGCGAAGAAGCAGAGAAGGCCCGCCTCAAGGGCAGCAAGACCGAGATTCCCCTCGAAGGGAACATCGGCCTGCCCGGCGAGCCCTCGAAGTTCAAGACAGCCCGACAAGGAGAAAGGCGAAGAGGAGGCGGAGGACGAGCCCCGAACGCTCGATCAAGATCCACCTGCTCCAGAAGGCCGAGGTCCGCGACTTCACGGTGAAGCGGAGCAGCATCCGGACGATCGAGTACTTCGAGGACATGCTCCTCGCCGAGGCCGACCGGCTGATCCTGGCGCGGGATTTCGCCCGGGCCTTCGAGTGCCTGCTGCGGGTCAAGGCCCGCAACCCGGACTGGCCGGGCCTCGACGACCACGTCAACCGGCTGCTCTTCGCCGAGGGGAGCACGGCTCTGATCGCGGGCGACCACGAGCGCGGGCTGCGGCTGCTCCGCGAGCTGCTCGCGCGGAAGCGAGACTACCCGGGCCTGCTCGATCAACTTGCCTCGGCCTACGGCGGATGGATCGCCCGGGCGCTGGAGCTGCGGCCAGTTCGCCAAGGGACGGCGGTTCCTCCACGAGCTGGAAGAGATGGCCGCCGAACACGCGGTGGTGCGCGACATGCGCGACCGGTTCATCGCCAGGCGAGGCCGCGGGTCAAGGCGGCCGAATCGTTGAGCGGCCCGGCCCGGCTGGACGCCCTGGTCGAGCCCTGCGCATCTGGCCGACGCTGAAGGGAGCCGAGGGGCTGTATCAGCAAGGCGTTCGAGGAGTACCCACGCTCGACGTGGGCGTTGCCGACGTGCCTCATCCCTCGGGCCCTGGGTGCGCTCGCCCGCGGATGCCCGCGTGAGCCGGCTGCTCTACCGGCCGATCCTGGGCGCGGACAGCGACGACGCGAGGCAGGGAAAGGTCCCCGGCCAGCTCGCCGCCGCGCTCGAGTCGTCGGACCTGGGCCGGCGGCTGGTGCTCCGCGCTGCAGCCGGGAATCGCCTGGTCCGACGGCTCGCGGCAGGTCGACCGCGGTGGACGTCGCGCGGGCGCTGATCGATCGCAAGCGATCCCGAATTCGCCCAAGTTCCAGGCGCGCTGGGCCGACATCCTGGACCGCGTGGAGGTCGCCCGACGACAACCGTGTCGAGGTCCGGCTGAATCGCCCGCTGATCAAGCTGGGCTCGTGGTTCGAATGGCCGGTGGGACCGGCGCACGCCGGCATCGACGGCCGTGATCGCCACGCGGACACAGGACCGTCTGCTCGTCACCGACGGCCCGTTCCGCTGCGCCTCGACTCGTCGAGCAATCGATCGAGCTGATCTGCGGAGCCGTCAGCCGCGCAACCGTCGCCGCGAGGTTCGACGGCTCCGCGAGATCCGGTTCGCCATCCCGAGCAATGGTCGGGGCGCTCTTGCAGGGCGAGGTCAGCCTGGTCGCCCACGTCGCCGCCGATCAGGTCGCCGTGCCTGGAGGCGAAGCCCGAGATCAAGGTGGGACGGTACACGACCCCGTCGATCCATCTCATCGCGCTGGACGGCCGGAACCCGGCGCTCCGCAACCGGTCGCTGCGCCGGGGCCTCTCGCTACGCGATCGACCGCCGGACGATCCTCGAGGAGACGGTGCTGCAGCCGGCCGCCCGACGCCGACAACACCGTGGCCGATGGTCCGTTCCCCAAGGGCATCTACGCCGACGCCCCGGGCGTCAAGCCGCTCGAGTACAACCCTGCTCTGGCCATGATGCTGGTCGCCGCGGCGCGGAAGGAGCTGGGGGGCTCGCCGATCGAGCTGAAGCTCGAGTATCCGGCCATCCCCGAGGCGCAGGCGGTGGTCCCGCGCATCGCCGAGGCGTTCCGGCTCGCCGGGCTCCGGATCGAGACGATCGAGCGGCCCGAGTCCGAGCTCGAGGCGGAGCTCGCGAGCCGGACGGCGGTTCGACCTGGCCTACCGCGCGCCTGCGCTGCGACGAGCCGATCCTGGACGCGGGCCCCTGCTCTGCCCGGGGTACGACGCGCCGCCCGAGACCGACGCCCTGGCGTCGGCCGCCAGCCGCGGATCCTCCAGCTCCTGCTCCAGCTCGAGCGCGCCGCCGAGGTCTCGACCGCGCGAGGGCTGGCGATCCAGATCGACCGCGAGGCGCGCGACGAACTGCCCGTGCTGCCGCTCTGGCAGGTGGTCGACCACTACGCCTGGCGAACCCGGCTCAAGGGGCCCGCCGAGACCGCCGACCGGCTTTATCAAGGCATCGAAACGTGGGAGATCCAACCATGGATTGCCCGGGACCCCTGGACCAAGCCGTTGAGCCGGCTGACGATCCCTGCTGGCGGTGCTCGGCCATCGCGTTCTTCCGCCTCGGCTCTGCCGTGGCTGGCGATCGCTCTCAGCCTCGCGTCGTGCGGCGCCCGGCCGACTCGGCCGCGGCGACGGAGACCGATCGACCGGCAGCCCTACCGGATCGAGCTTCACCTTGCGCTCGACCCCTCGGCCCGGATCGACGCGGCCCGCCGAGCGGTGCTGCTCAAGGAATGGCAGTCGCTGGTGCATCGGTTCGTCGGCCCGCCCTGGATCGTCAGCGCTCGCCAGTCAGCCCAGCCCCCTGGCCAGCGGCGACCTCGGAGTCGCTGGAGAGCGACGATCTTCGCCCGCTTCGACCCCGCCTTCGACAAGATCTGGCTGGTCCGCATCTCGGCCGGCGAGCGACGCGGCGGCCTGGTCTTCACAGGCCGCGAGTACGACGCGGCGACCCGGCGGCTGGGCCCGCTTCAGGTGCACAAGGCTCTCGTGCTGGCCGATGCCCCGCGGGCCTTGCTCCAGTTCGCCCTCGAACTGTTCAGCCCGACCGCGTGATCACCGGCCAGGAGGGGGGCCGAGCCCTGCTGCTGGTCCGGGGCGCGGCCATCCCGCCGGCGAGCGAGCTGGGCCGGGTCGTCAAGCAGGGGACCGTCTTCGTCCCGCTTCGCCTGGTCACGATGAACGACAACTCGGTCGTCATTCGAAGAATCCTCTTCACCTACCTGCAGGTGGAGGATCGTGAGGGTTCGGTGGCCCGCTGCGCGATCGTCTCCGCCCTGCGCGACCCGCTGACCCAGCGCGTGTCGCGGCCCAACACGCCTGGCGGCGCTGGGGATCAAGCCGGGCAGACAGCCAGTTCGGTTCCGGTTCGTCACCCGCCCCGACAAGGCCCCGGCCGCAGGCTACACGCTGACGTCCCGGACCGTTCCCGAGGCCTGCCCCGCGAGCTGGGCATGACCGACCGGGCCGGCCGGATCGACGCTCAAGCCGGGCTTCGCCAACGGGCTGGTCATCCTCCGGCTGCTGGCCGGCGAACTCGGAGCCGATGGTCGAGTTCCCCGTCATGCCCGGCGAGAGCTCCGAGAGAACGCGACATCCCCATCGACCCCAAGCCGCTGACCGTGAGCCTACCAGGTCAGCTCGACGCCCTGCGCGACGAGGTCATCGACCTGGTGGCCCAGCGGGCCCGGCTGGAGAAGCGCATGGAGGCGCGGCTGCAGGGGGAGGACTTGCCGGGGCTCGAGCAGGGGCTCAAGGAATACTGCCTTGCTGCCACCGCGGGAAACTCTTCGCCGACCGGCTCACCAGCCTCAAGGACGAGGCAGCCAAGCAGCAGGCCGAGACCAAGACCGCCGTGCTGACCAAGAACATCCAGGCCCGGTTCAACGAGCTTCAGGCCCTGATCGACCGCTACCTCGACGACGAGGCCTTCGCCGCCTACACCGAGGCCCTCGAGCGCAAGGACGGACGAAGAAGGCCGAGGCCGGCCAAGGCGAAGACGAAGCACGCCACGGCGGCCGGAGCGAGCGCGAACCCGCCCCCGGCGACCGGCATCCGACGCCGACCGCGCCGGTCCGTCGGGAACCGGCGACACCGCCAGACCGGCATGCGCCGAAGCCGGGCTCGGTTCCGTTCTGACTCGAGTTCGAGGACGCTGCCCGCCTCAGGCTCGATCGACGACGCCCGCCTCGGCCGTCTCGGCTCGGTTTCCGCGAGGCACTGCGGGGCTTGCCGCGGGTGAAGAGCTTGGCGAGCATCGCTCCGCCGCGGAAGAGCCGCAACAGGGCGGGCGTGGAGAGATTGTCGATATGGCTGTACCAGGTGGTCACCATCCGGGTGAACTCGAGCATCTTCTCGAGCTGCTCGCGCGTGTACTGCTCGGACTCGTCGCCCGCCTTGGCCTCGCGCACGCAGTGCTCCAGCAGCGCGATCGTCGGGTCCATCTCCCGCCGCTTCCGCTCGGCCATGATGACCCGGAACGTCTCCATCACGTCCTTGAGCGCCTCGAAGCGGTCGCGGCGGTCGCCGATGATGTGGACCCGGCGCACCACGCCCCAGGTGATCAGCTCGCGAAGACTGGTCGATACGTTCGACCGGCTCACGTCCAGCAGCTTGCTGATCTCCTCGGCGTCGAGCGGCGTCGGGCGAGACGAACAAGCAGGGCGTGAACCTGGGCCATCGTCCGGTTGATGCCCCAGGCCTGGCCCATCTCGCCCCAGTGGAGCACGAACTTCTGAGCGGCCGGTGTGAGGTTCACGGTACAGTTCCGCCTGGACTGGAGTAACAGTTTCTACAGAAATTTTACTCGCTGCAGCGGAGCCGGACAAGAGTTGCAGGCGCTAGGTCTCGGCGAAGTGCGAGCTCGGGCCGGTCGCGAGCCACTCAGATGAGCCTGATCGCGCTCCGCGGCGGAAGTCCGCTTTCCCTGCGTCGCCTGAGTCCGTCGGCCTTGGGCTCGTTCCTGCGAACGGTTCAGGGCCGCGGAGTTGATGCAGTAGCGCAGGCCGGTCGGGGCGGGGCCGTCCTCGAAGACGTGGCCCAGATGGGCGTTGCAATCGTGGCAGAGGACCTCGTTGCGCTCCATCCACAAGCTGCGATCCGACTCGGTGCCGACATTCTCCTCGATCGACCGGCTTCCAGAAGCTGGGCCAGCCGGTGCCGGAGTCGATACTTTGTGCTCGGAATCGAACAGGGGCGCGCCGCAGCAGACGCACTTGTAGACCCCCTTTTCCTTGTTGTTCCAGTACTGCGCCCGTGAAGGCGCGCTCGGTCCCTTTCTCGCGAGTCACGTGGTACTGTTCGGGGGTCAACTGTGTCTTCCACTCGTCGTCGGTCTTGACGACGCTTCGGGATTCGAGTTTGTCAGGCTGCGCCGGACATCGCTTTTGCACTCCGCTGGAAGAGGAGACCCTGGCTCGGCGACCGCATCACCCAGACGCTCAGCCCCAGAAGGGCCGAGAGGCCAAGCAGAGCCCAAGATTGCTGTCACGTGGCGATTCAACAAGACCGAGCTCCGGATGCTTGAAGGAAGCCGTCGCATGGTTCGCTGCAGAAATGCCCCACTTACTTTATAGGCCGACAGCCGCTGTCGGCAATCGCGGTTGCTCGACACCGTGTCCGAGGTCCGGGGCATTCCGGCCGGGATCATGCCTTCGGATGGAACAGCCGGCGATAGACCGCGAGGAAGCGTTCCACCGTCGGGGCTCCCGTGTACGGGAAGAGCTGGGGGCGAAACCCGCCCGGTCCGCCGCTCGAAGATCGACCTGGGGCTGCGGCGAACTCGCGCAGGCCCATGCGCCCCGTGAGTGCGGCCGAACCCGCTGGCCTTGCAGCCGCCGAAGGGCGCGCCGGCGTGAGCCGTGGGGGTGACGGCCTCGTTGACGAGACCATGCCCGCCTCGATCCGCCGCGCGATGGCCATGGCACGTTCTCCGATCCTTGCCCCAGACGCTGGCTCCCAGGGCGAAGTCGCTGGCGTTGGCGGCTTCGACAGCCTCCTCGACGTCGGCAACGCCCCGGATCAGGATCACCGGGCCGAATGCGCCGGCCAGGGCGGCCTCGGCCTCCGGGTGTCTCTGCCAGGAGCACGGTCGGCGCGTAGAACCAGCCGGGACCGGGAGCGCGCGTATCCGCCGGCCAGGACGCGTGCCCCGGCCTGGACGGCGGCCTGGATCATGCGAGTCGAACCGGTCGCGGGCCGGCTCCGTGATCATGGGGCCCGACGTCGGTCTCGGGCCGTGCGGGATCGCCGACCTTGAGTGCCCGGGCCTGCGCGGCGAAGGCTTCGGCCCAGGGACCCGGATCGCCCACGACGTAGACGCGCTTGACGGCCACGCAGGTCTGGCCGCAGCCCACGAACGCCGCCCAGGTGAGCGCGCGGACGGTGCTTTGCCGGGGCGCATCGGGCAGGACGATCGCCGGGTCGAACCCCGAGAGCTCGGCCACCGCGGGGATGCCCCGGGCGCCGAGCGCGGCCAGGACTCGCCGGCCGTTGTCGATGCCGCCGGTGAACATCCCCTTGTCGATGTCCGACTCCACCAGAGCACGGCCAACCTCGGCCCCGCCGTAGACGGCCGCCACCAGGCCCGCCGGCACGCCTGCCTCCTCCAGGCTCTCCTGGAGCTTCTGCCCCGTGCGCGACGGCCAGCTCCGAGGGCTTCCAGACGACGGCATTTCCCGCCGCCAGTGCCTGGGCGATCGGGGACGCATTGAGGAAAAGAGGATAGTTCCAGGTGCCGATGATCCCCACGACGCCCGACCGGGCACCAGCGCAGCGCGGCCCGCGGGCATGAGCAAGCAGGCGCTGCCAGCCCGGTCCGATCCTCTGATCGCGCAGGGCAGATTGCCCGTGCCTTGACCGTCCAGCGCAGGCCGTCGAGCGTGGAAACGACGTCCCCCGCCATCGCCTCGATTCGCGGCTTGCCGATCTCGTCGCGGATCAGGCTCGGACCAGCCTTCGGCATCGCGGCTGAGGATCTTCCACCACCGCGTGAGGAGGGCCTTCCGCTCGCTCCAGGGCTGCTCGGCCCACCGCCTCATGGCGGTTCGCGACCGTTTGACGACCTCGGCCACCTCCTCCGGCGGCGTGGGTTGCACCCGGCCAACCTCGGCCCCGGTCGCGGGATTTCTGGTGATCAGGATCTCATCAACCATCGTCGCCATGATCGGCCTCGAACGCGGGTTCCGGCTCAAGCGAGCAGCGGCTTGTGAATCTTCGCTTTCCCCTCGACGCCGATCAGCCGCTGCTGGAGGCCCTGGTAGGCGTAGGTCAGCTTCCAGGGATCGAGGCCCAGCAGGTGGAGGACCAGGGCCTGGAGGTCGCGGACGTCCATCGGGTTCTCGGTGACGTAGTAGCCGATGTCGTCGGTCCGGCCGAAGGTCTGGCCGCCCCTTGATGCCGCCGCCGGCCAGCAGGACCGTGAAGGCGTAGGGATGGTGATCGCGGCCGACGAAGGGCTGGACCGGGGCTGTTCTGGGCCATGGGCGTGCGGCCGAACTCGCCGCCCCAGACGATCAGGGTCTCGTCGAAGAAGCCCGCGCTGCTTCAGGTCGCGGACCAGGCCGCTGAGGGCCCGGTCCACCTGCTGGACCTTGATCGGCAGGGTGTTGGGGATGTCTTCGCCGGGGCTGACGCCGTGATGGTCCCAGCCCCAGTCGTAGAGCTGGACGAACCGCACGCCCGCCTCGATCAGCCGCCGGGCCAGCAGGCAGTTGTTGGCGAACGCGGCGTCGGTTCCCTTGTAGGCGACCCGAGGGTCGGCGGCCGCGTCCGAATCGGGAACGAAGCCCGGCCTGCGCACCGTAGAGGTCGAGGATATGCTGCGGCTCGCGCGAGATGTCCATGACCTCCGGCGCTGAGAGCTGCATGCGGAAGGCCAGCTCGTACTGGGAGATCCGGGTCAGCGTCTCGGGGTCGCCGATCGCCTCGGCCTGCCACGCGTTGAGCTGGTTCAGCGTGTCCAGCGTCTCGTCGCCTGCCCGCGCGATCCATGCCCTTGGGGTTCGACAGGAAGAGCACCGGGTCGCCGGGCGAGCGGCACTGGACCCCCTGGTAGACCGAAGGCAGGAACCCGCTGCCCCAGACGCTCTTGCCGGCGTCGGGCGTCTTGCCGCCGCTGGTCAGCACCACGAAGCCGGGCAGGTCCTGGTTCTCCGTTCCCAGCCCGTAGGTGGCCCAGGCCCCCATCGAGGCCCCGCCGAACTGCGGCGTGCCCGTGTGCAGGAAGAGCTGGGCGGGGGCGTGGTTGAACTGGTCCGTCTGCATCGACTTGACCACGGCGAAGTCGTCGATCACGCCCGGCAGATGCTTCCAGAGCTGGCTGAGCTCGATGCCCGACTGGCCGTGGCGGGCGAACGTGAACGGAGAGCCCAGCATGTTGGGCACGCCCGAGATGAAGGCGAACCGCTTGCCCTTGAGCAGCTCCTGCGGGCAGGGCTTGCCGTTGTACTTGCGGAGCGCGGGCTTGTCGTCGAACAGGTCGAGCTGGCTGGGCGAGCCGGCCATGTGCAGGTAGATGACGTGCTTGGCCCGTGCGGCCAGGGGCGGCTTCCGGGGCGCCAGGGGACTCGGCCTGATCCACCGGCCGCGCTTCCTCCGACTCCGCCGCCCCGCGCCTCATCCTTCAACAGGCTGGCCAGGGCAATCGCCCCCAGCCCCAGGCCTGCCCCGCAGCGTCCGAAGAAGTGGCGGCGATTGATCGCCCTCGACCAGCTCATGTTCGAGATTCATCACCGACTCCGGCTGGCTTATACTGGGCGATTCACAGGTGACTCGTCTGCATCAGTTCCGGGTCAGGAACTCATCGAGGTTCAGGATCACGTTACTCACGGACGTGAGCGCGGCGAGCTCGGCGGCGTCCCAGCCCTCGGGCAACGGGCCGAGCGGGTCGGTGGCCAGTGCCCTGGCCTCGTCGTGATGCGATAGGAGGCTGGTAATACTCGAGCGCTTCCGGTAGAGTTCCGCCAGAGCATTCGACCTCGCGTGGCTCGTGGCTCGCGACTCAAGGCCAGCCGAAACGCCCGTGAAATCCGGCGAATCCAGCGAGGTTCCCCCCTCCGCGGACCATGCGCCGGGCCAGGGCCTGGGCAGCCTCGATGAAGGCCGGATCGTTGAGGGTCACCAGCGCCTGCAGCGGCGTGTTCGTGGTGATCCGCCGCACCGTGCAGACCTCGCGGCTGGGGGCGTCGAACGTCGTTCAGCGCCGGGTAGGGAGAGGTCCGCTTGAGGAACGTGTAGAGCCCGCGCCGATAGCGATCCTCGCCGGGGCTGAGGATCCATTTGTCCGTGTTGTACGTGCTCCGCCAGATGCCCTTCGGGCTGATGGGGCATGACCGACGGGCCGTGCATCTTCGTGCTCAGCAGGCCGGAGACCCGCAGAGCACTGTCGCGGATCATCTCGGCCTCGAGGCGGAACCGTGGGCCCGCGCGCGAGCAGCCGGTTGGCCGGGTCATCCTGGTGCTGCTCAGGCGTGACGCGGGACGGTCTGGCGATAGGTCGCCGAGGTCACGATCAGCCGGCAGAGCCGCTTCATGGACCAGCCGCCGTCGCGGAACTCGCAGGCCAGCCAGTCGAGCAGCTCGGGATGGCTGGGCGGCTGGCCCTGTGAGCCGAAGTCCTCCTGGGTCTCGACCAGTCCTCGGCCGAAGAACTGCGCCCAGATGCGATTGACCGCGACCCGCGCCGTCAGGGGATTCTCCCGATCGACCAGCCAGAGCGCAACGCCCAGGCGGTTCCGCGGGGCATCCTTCGGCAGGGGCGGGAAGAAGGCCGGCGTGGAGGGCTGGACGGGTTCGCCCTGGATCCAGGAAATTTCCCCGCCGATGGACCTTGGTGATCCTCCGCTGCTGCGGCGGAAGCTCGCGGAAGATCGGCGTCCGGACCGAGGCGAGGATCGCGTCGATCTCCTTCTTCAAGCCGGCGATCTCGGTCGCGTTCCGCCTTGGTCTCGGGGGCGGTCGCCACGTAATGCTCGAGCAGTGTCTTCGTCCTGCTCCCTGGTCCGCTTGAGCGGCCGGGACGGCGAGGATCTCCGCGATGGCCTGGCGGCAACTGCGGGCTCAACCCCGGCTTTGCGGCCGTCCGTCACGGAAAGCCGGAACCGGCCCAGGCTGAAGCCGGGATAGCCGAACTCGAACTGGTGATCGAGGCGGACCGATCAGCTTCGTCCCGGGCTTCGACATCCGCGGGCTCCGCCAGGTGAAACACGGCCTCGTGAGGTTCTCCCTGGCGTGGGGCGACGGCCCAGCCATGCTTCTTCACGTCGGGGTTCTTGAGCACGTGCTCGACGGGATAACCATCCTGCGCGAAGTCCGCCTCGGCCCGGCTCAGCCGCAGACTCGTCGTCTTGCCGTCCGGGGAGACGAGTGCCAGATCGAGGCCCGAGAGGACGAAGTTGCCATCGTTCCGGCGAGCGGCCAACGCCCTTCTTGGGGAGCGACGGGTCGGGCAGCACCTCGAGGCGAAGGGCGGTGATCCGGGCAGATGCCGCGGATCGAATCTCCAGCGTGTACGTCTCTTTCGCGGGTCCGGGGCCCTTGACGAGAATCGAGCCGTCTGTCTGAAGTCTTCAACTGCGAGCCGCTCGCCGCGCTGCATGCGGCCGGGCTTGACGCTGGACCAGGTCCGCCCGCGCACGCAGCTGATTGCATCCCAGCGGCCGAGTGCCAGCGAGCCGCTCGGGCGTGGGGCTGGTCAGGGAGCTTTCGATCGCCTTGATCTGGCCCTGGAGCGTGTCGATCCGGGCCTGCTGCGCGGGGGTGGGGAACGGCTCGGCGGGGCTGTCGTCGTAGCGGTCGTGGTCGGCGGTCTGATCGAAGAAGGCGAAGAACTGATAGTACTCCTTCTGAGCGATCGGGATCGTACTTGTGGCTGTGGCACTTGGCGCAGCCCATGCGTCAGTCCCATCCAGACCTGGACGGTCGTGTCGACCCGGTCCTTGACGGCGGCGATGCGGAACTCCTCGTCGTCGGTTCCCCCCTCGTCGTTGGTGAGGGTGTTGCGGTGGAAGGCCGTGGCCAGGAGCTGGTCCTCGGTGGCGTCCGGCAGCAGGTCGCCGGCAAGTTGCTCGATCGTGAACCGATCGTAGGGCATGTCGCCGTTGAACGCGTCGATCACCCAGTCGCGGTATCGCCAGATCGTCCGCGTGAGGTCCTTCTCGTAGCCCTTGGTGTCGGCGTACCGGGCCAGGTCGAGCCACATCCTGGCCCACCGCTCGCCGTAGGCGGGCGAGCGCGAGCAGCCGGTCCACCAGCCGCTCGTAGGCGCCCGGGCGCGTGTCCTGGAGGAACTGATCCACCATCTCGGGCGTGGGAGGCAGACCGGTCAGGTCGAGGCAGACGCGGCGGATCAGGGTGGACCGATCGGCTTCCGGCGAGGGCGCGAGCCCCTCCCGCTCGAGCCGGGCCAGCACGAACCGGTCGATCGGGTTCCGCGGCCAGCCGGAGTCCTTGACGGCGGGAAGGGGAGCCCTGACCGGGCTTCTCGAAGGCCCAGTGCGATTCCCACTTCGCCCCTTGCTCGACCCACTGCGTGAGAACGGCGGCATCTGCTCGGCCGACAGCCGCTTCTCCTTGCCCCCCGGCGGCATCTGCTCGGTCGGCATCGTCCGAGCGGATCCGGCGCAGGGCCTCGCTGTCGTCGACGGAACCGGGGACGAACGGCCGCGACCCGTCGCGCTCGGCGAAGGCCCCTTCCTTGAGGTCGAGCCGCAGCTTCGCCTTGCGCTGGTTCTCGTCGGGCCCGTGACAGGCGAAGCAATGGCGCGCCAGGATGGGCCGCACATCCCTGGTGAACGCCACTGCTCGGTCCGGCGCGGGTTGGTTCTTGCCGACCGCGATCGGCGGCTCCGACGCCGAACAGGGCGAAAGTGACAGAGCAGAGACGACTATCCCGGACAGGAGAAGGCTTCGGCTCATGGGGGCCCCGCGGGGAGGAAACAGGACGGAGCGAACGGGCGGCATGTCGGAGGGAACGCGCACCGCGACACGGACCAGGTCCGCGTGCATTTATTGTGGAAGAACCGGTCCATCCGTGCAAGGCTCCCCATGCCGCTTTGCGTTTCCGGAGCGAACTGGTCAGAGCCTCAGTCCCTCATCGCGATGCCGCCTGGGCAGCTTGTATAATACGAGGTCGACGAACAGGCTTCCCCGGGTGGATTGCCCAGACAGACTCGACGCTCGAGTCCCTCCCCTCCAGGAGATGGTGGTGAACGATGAAGACGACGTTCCTTGCATTGCTGACCCTGGCGTCCATGACTGTCGCCTTGCCCGCGTCGGAGTATCACGTCGCGATCCTCGGCAAGGACACCAATCCCGGGGACGCAGGACGGCGCCGCTGCGCACCATCCAGCGTGCGGCCGAACTGGCGCAGCCGGGCGACATGATCACCGTCCATGCAGGCATCTATCGCGAACGGATCAGCCCGCCGCGCGGCGGCGACGTCGGACCGGAACCGCATCATCTACCAGGCCGCGCCGGGCGAGAACAGGTCGAGATCCGAGGCTCGGAGGTCGTCAAGAACTGGGTCAAGGTCCAGGGCGACGTCTGGAAGGTGACCCTGCCGAATTCCTTCTTCGGCACGCTTCAACCCCTACAGCGACCTGCATCCACGGCGACTGGTTCGACCCCAGAGGCCGCGAGCATCACACCGGCGCCGTCTATCTCAACGGCGACTGGCTGACCGAGGCGGCCAAGCTGGAGAGCTGATGATGCCTGCGGAAGCAAGCCGGCATGGTTCACCAGAGCAGCGGCAGGTCCCGTGGGGCCTTGAATCCGCAACTCTGGTTCGGCCAGGTTGACCAGGAGAAGACCACGATCTGGGCCCAGTTCCCGGGCGTCAATCCGAACGAGCAGCAGGTGGAGATCAACGTCCGGCAAACGGTGTTCTATCCCGAGAAGACGGGCGTGAACTACATCACCGTGCGCGGCTTCACGATGCGCGCACGCCGCCACGCCCTGGGCGCCGCCGACGGCCGAGCAGATCGGCCTGATCGGCACCCACTGGAGCAAGGGCTGGATCATCGAGAACAACGTCGATCAGCCACTCCATATGCTCGGGCATCTCGCTGGGGAAGTACGGCGACCAGTGGGACAACACCTCCGCCGACACCGCCGAGGGCTACGTCAAGACCATCGAGCGGCGCCTCAAGAACGGCTGGAACAAGGAGACCATCGGCCACCACATCGTCCGCAACAACACCATCTCGCACTGCGAGCAGGCGGGCATCGTCGGCAGCCTGGGCGCCGCGTTCAGCACGGTCACCGGCAACGTCATCCACGACATCCACGTGCGGCAGCTCTTCTCCGGCGCCGAGATGGCGGGCATCAAGTTCCACGGCGCCATCGACGTCCAGATCCGCCGCAACCACATCTACCGGACCTGCCTGGGGCTCTGGCTGGACTGGATGGCCCAGGGCACGCGCGTCTCGCGCAACCTGTTCCACGACAACCACGAGCGAGGACCTGTTCGTCGAGGTGGACCACGGCCCGTTCCTGGTGGACAACAACATCTTCCTCTCGCCCACGTACGCTGCTGAGCGTGTCGCAGGGCGGCGCCTATGTCCACAACCTCATCGCCGGGGGCTGGTCATCAACCCCTACGACGGCCGCCAGACCCCGTTCCACAAGGCGCATTCCACCGAGGTGGCCGGGCATGCACGACAATCCGTGCGGCGACGACCGCTATTACAACAACCTGTTCGTCGGCAGCGGCGACCTGAGCCCGTACGACGCGGCGCGTCTGCCCTCTGCATGGACGGCAACGTCTTCCTCAACGGCGCCAGGCCGGCGAAGCAGGAAAAAACGCCCGTGACGGACTCCGCCCTCGATCCGCGCCTGAAACTGTCCGAGAAATCGGGCAGAGTTCTCGCTCTCGTTCCAGTTCGACCCAGCCTGGACGCGCGGCCGCGGTGCGGCAAGCAGTCACCACCGATCTGCTCGGCAAGGCGGCCACTCCGGGCCTTCCCTATGAGCGCCCGATGGCACGCCAATTCGCATCGACACCGATTACTTTGGAAGGCCGAGAGACCTTTCAAACCCGACTCCCGGCCCATTCGAGCATCCGGGAAGTGGCGCGATCACGCTGAAGGTCTGGCCTCAGCAAGGCGGAGCCAGATGACGGCGCGCTGGCGATGATGAGCGACCAGCATCGCTGCTCGCGAAGACCAACAGGCCCAGGCCGCCGGCGCCGTACGGGATCAGCGTGGGTCGCAATCCTGCGCTGCATGTAGGTCTCACCCGTCTCTCGTCACGGCTCTCGACGGGCTTGGACTCGGGTGAGCCCTTCTGACGCAGGAAGATGCTCAAGACATCGTACGCGCCGATCGCCAAATAGTATCCGTGTCAGATTTATTTAACGACACGAAAAAATAACTTGACACCAAAATTCTGCTCTGCGGCGTCTCTGCTTGCCGTTCGCGAGTTCAGGATCGGTCAATCGCCCGCATGGCCTGGGCGTGGTAGCGGTCGCCGGCCGTGCCGCCCGCGGCAGGACGGCGTCGATTTCCGCCAGTTCCTCCGCGGTCAAGCGAACGTCGAGCGCGCCGAGGTTCTCGTCGAGATACGTGAGCCGCTTGGTGCCCGGGATCGGCACGATGTCGTCGCCCTGGCGAGCACCCAGGCGAGGGCAAGCTGGCTGGGCGTGCAGCCCTTCGCGGCCGCCAGCTGCTCGATCTTCTTCACCAGGTCGAGGTTCTTCTGGAAGTTCTCGCCCTGGAACCGCGGGCATGTTGCGGCGGTAGTCGTCCGGCGGGCAGGTCCTCGAGCGTCTTGAACCGGCCGGTGAGGAATCCGCGGCCCAGCGGGCTGTAGGCGACGAAGCCGATGCCCAGTTCGCGGACGGTCGGCAGGATCTCCTCCTCCACCTCGCGGGTCCAGAGCGAGTATTCGGTCTGCAGCGCGGCGATCGGATGGACCGTCGGCGGCCCGGCGGATCGTCGCGGGCGCAGCCTCGGACAGGCCCAGGTAGCGCACCTTGCCGGCCTGCACCAGCTCGGCCATGGCGCCGACGGTGTCCTCGATGGGCACGCTCGGGGTCGACGCGGTGCTGGTAGTAGAGGTCGATCGTGTCGATGCCGAGCCGCTTGAGGCTGGCGTCGCAGCAGTCCTCGCACGTACTCCGGGTCGCCCGTGACGCCGAGGAACTCGCCGTTCGGGTCCGCGGACGTTGCCGAACTTCGTGGCCAGCACGACCCGGTCGCGCCGGTCCCGGATCGCCTTGCCGACCAGGCTCTCGTTGCGGCCCACGCCGTACATGTCGGCGGTGTCGAGGAAGTTGCCGCCCAGCGTCCAGGTAGCGGTGGATGACGCGGATCGACTCCGGGTCGTCCATCTGCCTGGGGTCGTAGAACTCGCTCATCCCCATGCAGCCGAGGCCGATGGCGGAAACCTGGAGGCCGCTCTTGCCAAGTTGACGCATGATCATCAATCGTCTCCCTCTGTCCTCGTTCGGAACGCTCACCGTTCCTCATTCCTTGCGGGATCGCCCTTCCCCAGGTTAGCCTTGCGCACGTCATCGATGCCAGCGACGGTAGGAGACACGACAGGTCGTCACGCCTTTCCCCTTCGGCTGGGTATGCCATGAACGAAGCCGATGATCGTCTGGCCGGCGACCCCGTCTGGGAGCTGTTTCCCCAGGCTGCTCCCCGGCCGGCAGGCGCGGGGCTACGGTTCTTTCCGTATGGGCAGTGGCTGGTCGTCGCCGGCCTGATCGTGCTGGGGCTGCTGCGATATCCGCCCCTGGCCGTGCTGGCGGTTTGCTGGGCGGTCGCGGTGCGCAGATTTTCGGTCGGGCTGGCAAGTTTCCCGAACCATCGGCGACAAGGCCGGAGGCCAGGTCTGTGCGCGCTTCGCGTATGCGCTGGGGCGCGTGGAAGATCGGGGCGACGGCGTTCGCCTGTCTGCTTGCGACGATCCCGTTCTTCCACGTGCAGGGTGGACACGGAGAGCCTCCCGCGGCGTCTTTCGCCGCGATGCTCCTCTGGATGGGCGGTTTTACGGCCTCGGCGATTACTGGCGGCCTGGGGCCTGCTGGCGGCCTATCGCTCCGGGATGAAGATCTGGATCGGCGAAGGGGTGAATCGGGCCAGAACTCTGTTCCTGGCGATGCTGCTTGAGGCGTTCGTAGTCTTGGCCGTTGTGCCGCTCTGCTTCTGGCTAAGCCTCTTCGAGCCGGGGAAACCGAATTCAGATGGCACGCTCGCGTTCGTGACTCTATTCGGCATGATGATTGGCGGGGCCTGTGCGAT
>CAWBZR010000003.1:0-348368 GCA_963793315.1 uncultured Actinomycetota bacterium
TGGCGTTCTTCAGCACGCTCGACACGCCGTGGTTGTACTCCGGGGTGACGAAGACGTAGCCGTCGTAGGAGTCCGTCGTCAGGGTCGAGGCACGGGTGTGCTCGTGCTCGTAGAGGCCCAGCATCGGCGACAGAGGTTCGTCGAGGTGCGGCAGCGGATGGTCGAGCAGGTCGACGTGCTCGCACTCGACGTCGCCGCGTGCGGCCGCGCTCCCGTGCACCCACGTCGCGACATCGGCGCCGACGCGGCTGGGGCGGGTGCTGCCGAGGATGACTGCGATCCTGGTCATGTGTCTTCTCTCTCGTGAGGTTGCCACCCTTCTCGACGAAGCTGGCGTGCGGAATGGGACGTGCGGGTCTGCCATCCCGCCGTCAGGCGGCACCGTTGGTGGCGAGCATGATCGAGTGGAGGCTCGTGGTCGCGCAGATGTAGAGCACGTTGCGTCGCGGGCCGCCGAAGACCACGTTGGCGGCGGCGTCGGGCGTCCGGATGGTCCCGAGGTGGGTGCCGTCGGGGTCGTAGCAGCGCACGCCGTCGCTGCAGGCGATCCAGATCCGGCCCTCGACGTCGGTCCTCATCGAGTCGAGGCTCGGCGCGGTGCCGGTGACCAGCACCTCACCGTCCTCGAGCGAGCCGTCGCTCCCGATGCGGAACCTCCGGATCGTGTTGGCGCGGCTGTCGGCGACGTACAAGAGGGCACCGTCAGGGGAGAACGCGAGCCCGGTCGGCCGCTGGAAACCGTCGGCCATGACCCGGGCCTCGCCGGTGTCGGGGTCGACGCGGAAGAGGTAGCACCCGTCGAGCTCGGTGGACGCCCGGCGCCCCTCGTAGTCGCTGTCGATGCCATAGCTCGCGTCGGTGAACCACAGGGCGCCGTCCGCGGCCACCACCGCGTCGTTCGGGCTGTTGAACCGCTGGTTCGGGCGGTAGCGGTCGGCCAGCACGGTGATGCTGCCGTCGTGCTCGGTGCGGGAGACCCGGCGGCTCGAGTGCTCGCAGGTGACGAGCCGGCCCTGCGCGTCCGTGGTGTTGCCGTTGGGGTGGCCGGCCGGGCTGCGGAAGACGGACACCGTCCCCGAGAGCTCGTCGAAGCGGAGCAGCCGGTCGTTGGGGATGTCGCTCCACACCACGGTGCGGTGGGCAGGGAAGTAGGCGGGTCCTTCGGCCCAGCGGCACCCGGTGTGGTGCGTGGTCAGAGCCGCGTCGCCGCGGACGGCGTAGAAGCGGTCGTCGAGGACCTCGTAGGTCTCCAGCTCCAGGATCATGCGCGGCTCCTTCTCATCGGCTTCGGCCGCGGGCGCGGTCAGGTGTCCGGAACTGACCTTCCGCGATCGCCGCTCGCCGGAGATCCGTCAGGTGGCGGATGTTCAGGCTCGTCACACCGCGCAGGCTGATGCTCGAGAGCAACAGGAGGAAGAGATGAACGACACCGTCAGCAACGTCGGGCGGGCGCTCGCGGACATCGACGAGCTGTGGAGCCCGCGCCCGCTGGCCCGGATCAACGACTACGCCGTGAAGGCGGTCCGGGTGCAGGGCGAGTTCGTCTGGCACCGGCACGCGGCCACCGACGAGCTGTTCCTCGTGGTGAGTGGCGAGCTCCACATCGACCTGCGCGACGCCGTGGGCGAGCGGCGGGTCTCCCTCGGCGCCCAGGACGTCTACTTGCCGCGGGGCGTCGAGCACCGTCCGGTCTCGCGCGACGGCGCCGAGATCCTCCTGCTCGAGCCGGCCGACACCGTCAACACCGGAGACGCTCCGGAGGTCGAGGCCGCCGACGCGGAGGGCACGACCTACGCCCCGCGCTACGCCGACGCCGCCGTCGGCGACTGACCGCAGACCATCTCCCCTCCCCCAGTGGCCAGGTCGACCGTCGTCGCACTCGCGCGCTACCCGCTCAAGAGCGCCGGTGGCGAGCGGCTCGACGCGGTCGACCTGGACCACACCGGCCTGCCCGGCGACCGGGCCTGGGCCTGTCTGGACCCGGACGACGGCACCATCGGCAGCGCCAAGCACCCAGCGCGCTGGGGCCGGCTCCTCGAGGTCCGCGCCACCACGGCGGCGGACTGGCGCACGGTCGAGGTGCGGGTCGCCGGTCGCGTCCACGTCGCGGGCACCCCGGAAGCCGACGAAGCGCTCAGCGACCACCTGGGCCGCGGGGTCCACCTCTCCGACCGGCCACCGGCCGACGCCCGGCTGCACCGCCGGCTGCCCGACAGTGCCGGCCTGGTGCCGGAGTGGCTGGACGACGTTGGCCCCGGCGGGGAGGCAGTCACGTCGATGTCCGGCGCGGGTCGAGTCGGGAGGTTCGTCGACTTCGGCGCCGTGCACCTCGTGACGACCGGGTCCCTGGCCCGGCTGGGGCGGCAGCTCGGGCGCGGGCCGCGGCGGCGCGTCGGTTCCGGCCCAACCTCGTCGTTGACGCGCCGGAGGACCCGGCAGCCGGCACGGAGCTGCACGTGGGTGACGCCGCGCTGCGGGTCGTCCTGCCGACCCCGCGCTGCGTCGTACCCGGCCTCGCGCACCGCGGCCTCCCTCACGACCGCGAGCTCCTGAGCGCGCTCGCGCGCCATCACCGCGGGCCGGTGCCCGGCCTCGGCCGGGCCGCCTGCTTCGACACCTACGCCGACGTCGTCCACCCCGGCCGGATCCGGGTCGGGCAGACCGTAGACACCCGTCGACACCATGAGGAAGCACAGCCATGACGACCATCGACGTCTTCGAGGCACACCGCCCCTTGCTGCTCGGGCTCGCCCGCCGGCTGCTGGGCAGCACGTGGGACGCCGAGGACGTCGTCCAGGACGCCTACCTCCGCTGGAGCAGCACGGCACGCGACGACGTGCGCAACGCCCGGGCCTACCTCATGACCACGGTGACCCACCTCTGCATGGACCTGCGGACCTCGGCTCGGGCCCGCCACGAGACCTACCTCGGACCGTGGCTCCCCGAGACGGCGGCCACGCAGCTCCTCGGTCCGCTCGAGAGCGCCGAGCTCCGCGAGACCGTCGCCGACGCGAGCCTGCTCCTGATGGAGCGCCTCAACCCAGCCGAGCGGGCCGTCTTCCTGCTCCGCCACGCCTTCCACTACAGCTACGACGACATCGCCCCGGTCGTGGGCAGGTCCGCGGCGCACTGCCGGCAGCTGCACCGTCGGGCAGCGCACAAGCTGGAGCAGGGTGCGGACCGGTTCCGTCCCGGGCAGCGCGAGCACGCCGGCTTCGTAGCCGCATTCCTGACCGCCGCGCAGACGGGCGACCTCGAAGCCCTGACCGGGCTGCTCCGGGCGACGACCTGGCAGTCCGCGGCGTGACGAGGACGCCGATGAGATCTCCCACAGCCAGACCGGTCACGTTCGGCACCACCGCGAAGTCCTTCCTCTCGAGCGCCCCAGACCACCCGAGGGCTTGAGGAGAGGACGTCAGATGAGAGTGCTGGTCGCGGGAGCCACCGGAGCGATCGGCCGCGCCCTGGTGCCGGTCCTGAGCTCGGTGGGCCACGACGTCGTGGCCCACAGCCGGCGGCCGACGACGGCCTTCGACGGCCTGTCGGGGAGCGTCGAGATGGTGCAGGCGGACGCCCTGGATGTCGCAGCGGTCGAGCGCCTGGTGATGACGGCCCGGCCGGACGTCATCGTCAACCTGCTCACGGCCATCCCCCACCGGATCGACCCGCGCCACCTCGCCCGCGACTTCGAGCTGACCAACCGGCTCCGCCGGGAGGGCACCGCCCACCTGCTGTCAGCCGCCAGCGCGCTGCCCGACGTCCACCTCGTCTCCGAGGGGCTCGCCTACGCCTACGAGCCGACACGGGCCGCCGAGCCGGCGGCCGCCGACGAGGAGACGCCGTTCTGGGCGCAGCCGCCCCGGCAGTTCGCGCCGAACGTCGAGGCGCTGCGCGAGCTCGAGCGGCTCACCGTCGGAGCGGGCGGCACGGTGCTCCGCGTGGGCCACCTCTACGGGCCCGGCACCATCTACGCGGCCGACGGGTCGTTCACCCAGCAGGTGCGGGCCGGCCAGGCCCCCATGGTGGGCGGCGGCACCTCGGTGTTCTCGTTCAGCCACGTCCACGACGTCGCGACCGCCGTCGTGGCCGCGGTGGACCGCCGTCCGATCGGCCCGATCAACGTCGTGGACGACGACCCGGCCCCGATGTCGACCTGGCTCCCCTACTTCGCTGACGTGGTCGGCGCCAGGTCGCCGAAGAACGTGCCGGCCCTCCTGGCCCGGCTCGCCGCCGGCAGCTTCGGCGTCGCCTACATGACCCGGCTGCGCGGCGCGGACAACGCCCGCGCCCGGCTCAGCCTCGACTGGCGACCCCGCTACAGCAGCTGGCGCGACGGGTTCGGGGAGCTGGGCAACGCCGACCGCTGACCCGGTGGCGGCGACCCGGCGGTCAGTCGCCGCCGCGCTGGTAGTCGGCCACGGCCCTCGCCACCGCGCCCTGAGGAAGCCGCACCGGGGCGGGCTCCGGCGTACGCGTCGCCAGCTCGGCCTCGATGAGCTCCAGCTGGGTCTGGATGCTCCGGTTCTCGGCCGCGAACAGGCTGGTCCCCTCGTCGGTCAGCTCGAAGGTCCAGTCGTCGTAGATCCGCGTCAACCCAGAACCGACCAGCTTGCCCAGCGCCGAGTCGAGCTCGGCGGCCTCCAGGATCGCGTGGTTCATCCAGTCGCCGGCGGCGATCAGCTCCACCAGCGTGCAGCGCCGCTGGTAGACCCCGATGGAGGCGAGCACCCAGGTGTCGGCGAAGACCCAGCCGCCTTCAGGCCCAGTCATCGTCTAGGGCGTGTCCCGTAATTGCTGGTGGATGCCGGCGTCGTCCAGGTGCGGCCTGGCCAGTCGCCGGCACGCGCGCAGACTGGGCGTCTTCGAAGTGTCGGCGACGCCGCCAGGGCGTGATCTGGGCGGCGTCCGGCGCCGCCATGAATTACGGGACACGCCCTAGTTGTCCTGAACAAGGACGCCGCGCCCGCACCGCGTGGCCCTGCTTTGCGGCTGCAGGTGCGGGCGTCCACGGCCTCGCATGTCGCTCGCAGTGCAGCCTCCTTGGGTCGGAACGCGATGCCCCGAGGCGAAGGGATCAACCGTCAGCTGCCGTTCAGCTCCTCGCGCAGCTTGATGACCTCTGCGAGCGCCTGCTCAGCGGTCTCCGTCGCGATGGTCAGTCCCCGGAGAAGGGTGGCGACGTCTACCTTCTGGCGCTGGGCCGGGCTCCGCGCGGTCTCGTCGAGGTCGAGGCCGAGGTCTCCGACGGCTCGGAGCTGTTCCTTGAGCTCATCGAGGCTCCGGTGGCCATGCCGCGACCCGATCCTGGAGGCTCGCGCCGCCTGCTCCTGCGGAGTTCTGCTGACCTTGAAGAGACCCATGAGTCCCCCTTCTTCGGTTGGACGATGCATCTGCCGGTCAGGTCGTGGACTCACGCGGTGAAGCCGAACGATCACGGGTTTCGGTGGTTGTTGGTCATCGCCGACTGAACCAGGTCCCCGGCCCCGTTCTCTACGAGCGCCGCCGGTCAGCCTGTCGGCCCGTTGCCCGGCGCACCCGACCCGCCCATACCGGCTTCCCTGGCCACGATCGCCGCCTGCGCTCGATCGGTGAGCTGGAGCTTGGTCAGGATGTTGGAGACCACGTTACCCACGGTCTTGGCGGCCAGACCCGAGACGGTCCGCCACCTCCCGGGGAGACCGGCCTGCAGCCATCATGTCGAGGACCTCCCGCTCCCGAGGCGTGAGCTGGGGGAACGGATCTGCCGGCCTCGGCGGAGCGGTGAGCTGGGCGAGTACGCGCTGCGCGACGCTGGGCCCGAAGACGGCTTCGCCGGCCGCAACGCCGCGTACTGCTCGCTCGATCTCCTCCTGCTCGGCCCCTTTGAGGACGTAGCCGCGTGCGCCGGCGCGCATCGCGGCGAACAGCGAGTCGTCGTCGCTGAACATGGTCAGGACGCACACCGCTGTGTCGGGCAGGGAGCGGGACAGCTCGCGCAGCGCCTGGAACCCGTCCGTGCCGGGCATCTGCAGGTCGAGAAGCACTACGTCGGGCCGGTGGAGGACCGCCTCTCTCAGCGCCTCCCGGCCATCTGCCGCTCGGGCAACCACCTCGATCCCGTCGAGGGAACCGAGCAGCGCCGCAAGCCCGTCGCGCATAACCGGATGATCGTCGGCGACCAGGACACGGATCATGACGCCCCGATCGGGATCACAGCGCGCACGAGGCCGCCGCCCGGACCCGGTCCGCGCTCGCAGGTGCCGCCGAGCTCCTCCGCCCGCTCGCGCATGCTCGTGGTGCCGACTCCGCTTCCCCATTCCTGCATCGAGCCGTCGTCTCGGACCTCGACCTCGAGGGCGCCGTCGCGGACGCCGACACTGATCCTTGCTCGCGACGCCGTGGAGTGGCGCACGATGTTGGTCAACGCCTCGGTGGCGATGCGGTAGGCGGCGACCTCGAGAGCAGCCGGTAGGGGACCGTCGAGATCTGTCTCGACACTGACCTCGAGCGGAGTTCCGTCGGCCCGACGAACGGCCTGCGCAGCCCGCACCTCCAGCGCGGCCACCAACCCCAGGTCGTCGACGGCGACGGGGCGAAGGTCGTCGACGAGGCGTCGCACCTCGTGCACGGCGGAACGAAGGTCTGTCCGCACCGTGGCGAGCAGAGCGGCCGACTCGCCTGGCTGGGACGCAGCGGTGTTCGCAGCAGCATCTGCGGAAAGGACGACTCCGGTGAGGAGCGTTCCGAGCCCGTCGTGCAGGTCGCGCCGTAGTCGGCGCCGTTCCTCCTCGCGGGCGTTGACCAGCTTTTCGCGGGCGAGCTGCACGTCGCGGGCCGCGCAGGTCGCCGAGACGGCGACCGCGAGGGGTCCCGACAGCATGGCGAGCACGTCTGCGTCGGCGGCGGAGAGGCGCCGCTCGCCCGCGCGCAGCCCGACCTCGAGCGTTGCGCCAGCACCGAGTGGCAGCTCGACCACCTCCTTGCCCGGGCTCCCCGACGACCCGAGGATGCGGTTCTCGTCGTCGCGGATGGCGGCGTAGGGCAGCCGCATGCTGGCTCGCACCGCGGCCAGACCCTCGGACAGGTCCTGCAGGGCACCGCCCACCTCGGCTGCGACCCTCGCGGGGTCACCACGATTCCCGTACAGCACCCGCTCGACCGCGGACTGCAAACGCGCCCGCAGCGGCAGTGCCAGCATCGCCACGAGCAGTGCCGAGGCGACTCCTGAGAGCACCAGGACGAGCACGGCGTAACCAGCGAGCACCAGGCTCGACAGCAGCAGGTACGCGACGCTCCGCGCGATCACCAGGCGAATGTCGAGAAGGCCATGCCTGAGGACGGCGACGGCGATGCCGGCGGGCAGGACGGGGATCGCGAACAGCACGATGATCGGCGTGTCGGAGACAAGTGCCCACGGCGTGACGGCGGCCAGCAGGAGCCCCGCGGCCAGGACCACCCACAGCAGCTGTCGGCGTACCACCTCTCCGCCGGCGACGTAGCGCGTGGCCAGCGCGGCCAGTCCGACCAACATCGACAGCACCCAACGCAGCTCACTGGCCGACCAGAGCGCCGACCAGGCACCGTCGAGCGGGAGGAGCAAGAAGCCGTCGGGAAACGTCCCGTCGGAGTGGCCGTTGCCGTTCTCGAGCACGAACAACGGCGCCGTGACGGCGACGAGCACGAACCACGGGCGCCATCGCGGTGACGGGAGTCTCCCGTCGGGCAGCAGGTAGAGGGACAGCGGCAGACAGATGCCGATGTTCAACGGCCAGGCGAACGCGAAGACCGTCACCAGCAGCCGGGTCAGCCACAGCGGGTCCCCATGGGCGACGGTCAGCTGGGCCATGCATGCCGCCGCCGCGCTCAGCGCCTGACACGAACCGCCCACCAGGTAGAGCCACCCGACCGGATGGCGCTGGGCGGTACCACGCGACGAGCGCGCCACAGGCGCCGAAGCTCAGACCGATGACGAGATTGCTCACGACGAACGCGCCGACCGCCTCGTGGAACGACCACCCGACCACGGCCCAGGCGATCCCGGCGACCGCAGCGAGCAGGACGCAGCCTCCCGCGAGCACGCCGACGAGAACCCTGGATCGCACGCACCGAGTCTCGACCCTGAGAACCCACCTTGTCTCGGGCGATCTTCCCCGGTCACCCGGGCAGGTTCCCGGCTGGGCGGGCAGGTTGGCCTCACATCCGGGCGGCGCCGAACCCGAGGGTGGAGGCCACCAACTCCTCAGGAGGACGTCATGAACAGAACCACCGGCCTGGTGATCCTCGCCGTCCTGTCCCTGGTCGACATCGCCGACCTCGCGCTGACCGACGGCGAACACCCGCCGTACTCCATCGCCATCGTCGGCGCCGCGCTCGGGTTCGCATCGCTCATCCTCGTGGCGTACTGCTGGCGTGGACGCCGCTGGGCGGTCGCCCCCCTCGTCGCACTCCGCTCGGTCTCAGCGCTGAGTGCGGTGCCCGCATTCGTGGTCGGCGGGGTCCCGACGGCTGCGGTCGTCCTCGCGGCCGTGATCGTGGGTCTGACGATCGTCGGTGTCGTCCTCGTCGCCCGTCCGATGAGCAGCGTCAGGGTGCACGGATGAACCGCGTGGCGACGATCGGCCTGGCTGTTCTCGGGCCGGCATCGGTCGGGATCCTGCGCTTCCTGCTGCCCTACTACACCGCTGCAGACAGCGCGGCGTCAGCTCGCGACGTCGCAGCCCACCCGAGCCAGGAGAGCGCGGTGCTCTGGCTCGGCCTGGTGGCCACGCTGACGCTCGTCCCCGGCCTGTACGCCGTCCGGGACCGCCTTCCGGCCGGACGCCTGCGGCCCGTGGCGTTCGGACTGACCCTGGTCGGCTACCTCAGCCTCCCCATCGTGCTCGTGGGCGACATCGTGCTCTGGACAGCGACGAACAAGGGCCTCGACGCCACCACGGCCGGACACCTGCTCGACGGACTGCACCCGGCGTACGGCACTGGGCTCGGCGTCTTCGTCGCGGCTCACGTGATCGGCACCGTGCTACTCGGCGTCCTTTGCCTACGGAGCCGAATCCTGCCTACCGCGGTCGCCTGGGCACTCACGATCTCCCAGCCGCTGCACTTCGTCACCACCGTCTTCCTCGGCCTCCCCTGGGTCGACCTGCTTGCCTGGGGCATGACAGCGCTCGCGATGGGCTGGCTCGCGAGCACGTCGCAACCAGAGCCATCGGCTCGCGCTCGCGGCTGGTCCAGCCCGGCGCACGTGCCCGTCTCGCATGCCGACCAGGGTCGCTGGTGACGCCAGACCTACCGGTCCAGTGCCCCGCACACGAAGTTCGCTGCATTACTCGCACCCCCAGCACGCACCTCACTTCGTCGGCGACGCTGGAAAGACGCCCAGTCTGCCGGCGCGCCGCCGTCTCGCGATGCACGCACTGGGAGCACGACTTATATTGCGAACTCCGCCCGCGGGACACTAGGACGACGCGCGAGGACCGACGCATCACACGTTGAAGCGGAACTCGACGACGTCGCCGTCCTGCATGACGTAGTCCTTGCCCTCCATGCGGACCTTGCCGAGCTCCTTGGCCTTGAGCATCGAGCCGGCCGCCATGAGGTCGTCGAACGAGACGATCTCGGCCTTGATGAAGCCGCGCTGGAAGTCGGTGTGGATGACGCCGGCCGCCTCGGGCGCGGTGGCTCCCTTGCGGACCGTCCAGGCGCGCGACTCCTTGGGGCCGGCGGTGAGGTAGGTCTGGAGGCCGAGGGTGTCGAAGCCGACCCGGGCGAGCACGTCGAGGCCGGGCTCGTCGACGCCCATCTCGGCGAGCATCTCGCGGGCCTCGTCGTCGTCGCCTAGCTCGACCAGCTCGGCCTCGAACTTGGCGTCGAGGAAGATCGCCTCGGACGGCGCGACCAGGGCACGCATCTGCGCCTTCAGGTCTTCGTCGGAGAGCTCGTCGGCGTCGCAGTTGAAGACGTAGATGTAGGGCTTGGCGGTCAGGAGCGAGAGCTCGCGCAGCAGCGCCCGGTCGATCTTGGTGGCGATGATCGGCGTGCCCGCCTCGAGCGCGTCCTTGGCCTCGCGCACGGCGGCGGCCTTCGGCTGCGTCTCCTTCTTGATCTTCGCTTCCTTCTCCAGCCGCGGCAGCGCGTTGTCGACCGTCTGGAGGTCGGCCAGGATCATCTCGGTCTGGATCGTCGAGATGTCGTTGCCGGGGTTGACCTCGCCGTCGACGTGGGTGACGTCGGCGTCGCGAAAGACCCGGGTGACCTGGCAGATGGCCGACGACTCGCGGATGTGGGACAGGAACTTGTTGCCCAGCCCCTCCCCCTCCGAGGCGCCGCGCACGATGCCTGCGATGTCGACGAACTCGACCGTGGCCGGCACCAACCGCTCGGAGCCGAACAGCTCCGCGAGGCGCGGCAGCCGGTCGTCGGGAACACCGACCACGCCGACGTTCGGCTCGATGGTGGCGAAGGGGTAGTTCGCCGCGAGCACGTCGTTCTTGGTCAGGGCGTTGAAGAGCGTCGACTTCCCGGCGTTGGGGAGTCCGACGATGCCGATCGTGAGAGCCACGGCGTGCCACTCTAGATGTCATGCGCAGCCGCGCCTTCATCGTCGTCGCCGCCCTGGCGACAGCACTGTCGGCGTGTACGTCGGACGGCGACGACCCGGGTCCGGTCGACACCGGCGGCCTCACCCGGGCGGAATACGACGCGGCGGTCAACCTCGCCCGCCACGAGGTCGAGGCCCAGGACGCGACGGTGACAAGCGCGACGGCCGTCGTCAAGCACAACGCCGGCCCCAACGCGCCGTCCAACACCGGCCACCCCTGCACCGGGGACCGGGTGCTCAAGGTGCGGCTGATCGGCGACTTCCCGCACATCGTCACCGGTGACGGGCCTCCGGGCGGCGACCCGAACGGCGGCACCGTTACCCACGTGGACATCAAGGCGGAGCTCGACGGGACCGCCTGCCTGATCGGTGTCGGGACGGACCCCCAACCCACCGCGGAGCCGGGAGCGACAGCGCTTCAGCTGGGCTGACCCGCGAGCAGCTCGTCGCGACGGGTCCACGCGTAGCGCAGCGCGGTCAGCGAGAAGAGCAGGGTCACGGCCACGATGCAGGCCTCGACGACGCCCCCGCCGCCGGAGGTGAAGATGCCGTTCTCGACGTCGTAGAGGAAGTCCATGCCGAAGAGGTAGAGCCCCGCGGCGCCCGAGCAGATCAGCCAGAAGTGCGCCGACGGCCGGCCCTGTCGCAAGGCGACCAGCGCCAGCAGGCAGGCGAGCCCGAGCCAGGCGTCGGCCAACGGGAAGGCGTTCTCGAACTCGTAGTAGGCCGTGGTGTGCTCGCTGGCCAGCGTGTCGCGGGAGGTGAACCAGATCGACCAGTACGCCACGTCGAGCACGATGGCGCCGACGAGCATCACCTCGATGGTGCGCTTCATGAGGGCAATGTAGGGGTGGGGCCGATCAGGCTGACGACTGAACGGCGGCCGGCGCGGCCGAGTTCCCAGTGCGCAGCGTCAGCCAGAGGCTGATGCCGACGTAGTAGCCCAGATAGGCCAGCGACAGCCCGGTCAGCACGACCGGCACGTCGGGCAGCTGCGAGGTGATGGCCCCGAAGAGGACCAGGAACGCCGTGGCCAGCGCCATGTTGGTGTACCAGAGCGTCTCGGTGCGCGAGGGGTAGACGTACTTGATCGGCACGAAGATCAGCACCGTCAGCGCCAGCAGGACGACGGTCGTCGCCACCTCACCGAGCTCGAAGACGACGACGTAGAAGGCGACCACGTTCCAGTAGCTCGGGAACCCCATGAAGAAGTGGTCCTCGGTCTTGGCGTCCGTGCGGCAGAACTGGAAGCACGAGGCGACCAGCGGCAGCGCCGCGACGATGCCTCCCCACGGGTCGCCGGGGAGATAGCCGGCGGTCCACAGGAGCACCATCGGGGCGAACGCGTAGGTCAGGTAGTCGACGATGTTGTCGAGCAGCGCCCCGTCGAACCACGGCACCAGCTCCTTGACCCGCCACCGGCGCGCGAGCATGCCGTCGGTGCCGTCGACCACCATCGCTGCGAGGAACAGCCACAGCACGGTGCGCACCTCGCCCTGGTAGGCGAAGTGCACCATCAGCAACGCCAGCACCACGCCTGCGGTCGTGTAGGCATGCACCAGCCACGCCCACACCCGCTCCATGTGGGGCCACGCTACGGGGTCGGTAGGGGTCACTAGGTTGGAGGCGTGCGGCTGGCCACCTGGAACGTCAACTCACTGCGATCCCGGATCGATCGCGTGGAGGCGTTTCTGGACCGCCACGACGTCGACGTGTTGGCCCTCCAGGAGACCAAAGCGCGTGAGGACCAGCTCCCGCTGATGGGGCTGCAGGCGATGGGCTACGAGCTCGCCTACAGCGGCACCAACCAGTGGAACGGCGTCGCGATCCTCAGCCGGGTCGGGATCGAGGACGTCTCGGTGGGGTTCGGCGGGATGCCCGGCTGGGGCGACCCTGCAGCCGCCGAGTCGCGGGCGATCGGTGCCACCTGTGGCGGCGTACGCGTGTGGTCGCTCTACGTCCCCAACGGCCGCAAGATCGACGACCCCCACTACGTCTACAAGCTCGAATGGCTGGCCCGGCTCCGCGAGGCGGCGCACGGCTGGCTCGGGGACGACGTGGCGCTGGTCGGCGACTGGAACATCGCCCCGCAGGACGAGGACGTCTTCGACATGGCGGCCTACGTCAACGACACCCATGTCACGCCGCCCGAGCGCGCGGCGTTCCAGGCGTTTCTTGACGACGGCTGGGTCGACGTCGTCCGCCCGCACACACCCGGGCCGGACGTCTTCACCTACTGGGACTACTTCCGCCAGAGATGGGAGCGCAACCGCGGCATGCGGATCGACTTCATCGTCGGCTCGCCGTCGTTCGCCGCGCGAGTGACACACGCCTCCATCGACCGCGACGAGCGCGGGGGCCAGGGCGCCTCCGACCACGCGCCGGTGCTGGTCGACCTCGCCTGACGGCGCGCCGCGCGGCGCGTGGGTCCCGCCCCGGGGCGGGCACCGGCTCTACCGTGACGGATGTGAGCGGGGCTCGCACCCTCTGGGAGGAGGGTCACGAACCGGGCCGCCAGATGGTGGCCCTCGGCCTCGCGCTCTCGCTCAGCGTGGTGGTCCTCGACGTCGGCCTCGGCGGCCAGGTTGGCCTCTTCTTCGACGTCGGCTTCGTGGCCGTCTGCCTCACAGTGGCGATGCTGGTGCGGCCCCAGGACTTCTTCACGGTCGGCGTGCTGCCACCGCTGATCATGCTGACGGTCCTGGTGCTCGTCGCGACGTGGCACCGCGTCGCGATCGCAGGCGAGGGCGACGGCGTCCTCCAGGCAGTGGTCACCGGCCTGTCGCACCACTCGGTCGCCCTCGGCGTCGGGTACGCCGCGTGCCTGCTCTGCCTCGCCGTCCGCGACCAGTTCACCCGCGCCGACCGGCCCGCCCGGGCGGAGGTCTAGGAGGCTGCTGAACAATGCGTGTGGATGCCAGCGTCGCGAGAGTCGTGCGATGCCTGTCCGGGGTCCCCGCGGAATCGCGAGCGCAGCGAGCGCATTCCGTGGGGTGGTGTCTCGACGCCGTCCCCGATGGCAGGCTGGGCGCCTTCCAAGGGGCGGCAACGAAGCCAGCGTGCGGCTGTCGCGGCGCTGGCGCCGCATGCTTGTTCAGCAGGCTCCTAGGCGACGAAGCGGCTCGCGTCACCGGCGCCGTGGCGCAGCACCTCGGGCGCACCCTCGGACCAGTCGACGACCGTCGTCGGCTCGGCCGGTGTCTCGCCGGCCTCGATGACCAGGTCGACGGCGTGGTCGAGCTCCTCCTTGACGTCCCAGCCGAGGGTCCGTGGCTCGGTCTCGCCAGGCAGGATCAGGGTGCTCGACACCAGCGGCTCCCCAAGGAGGTCGAGGAGCGCGTGGACCACGGTGTGGTCGGGGATCCGGACCCCGACCGTGCGCTTCTTCGGGTGCAGCAGCCGGCGCGGCACCTCGGGCGTCGCCTTGAGGATGAAGGTGTAGGGCCCGGGCGTCGCGGCCCGGATCGCCCGGAACGCCGCGTTGTCCACCTGCGCGAGGTGGCCGAGCTGGCTGAAGTCCTTGCACACCAGGGTGAGGTGGTGCCGGTCGTCGAGTCCTCGGATGCGCAGGATCCGGTCGCGCGCCTCGCGGTTGCCGATCCGGCACCCCAGCGCGTAGCCGGAGTCGGTCGGGTAGGCGATCAGCGCGTCCTCGCGCAGCGCGTCGACCACCTGCTGGAGCAGCCGCTCCTGCGGGTTGTCCGGGTGGATGTCGACGTACCTCGCCACAGGGTCAACCCTAGGCCGGACGGGTTGGGAGGCCCTGACCCGTCCGGGTGCCGCGGTTAGGCTGCGGATGACGGGCCCCGCCCGGCACACTGTGACACCATCAGAACCATCTATCACTGAGGCCACGCTGGCCACAGCCGCGGTCCAGGAGGCTGTCGTGGGGGGCACCCGAACGCACCGGCGCCGACGCCGTACGCCGTGGACCCTGCTCGGCGCCTTCGCCTGCCTGCCCGCCGCCGCGTTGCTGACCGTGCCCGTGGCTCCGGCGCGGGCCGACATCACCTTCGTGCCCGGCACCATGTCGACCGCGGCGCAGAACACGGCCAGCTTCGCCGTGCCCGTCCCCCGGGGGGTCGAGGTCAGGGCGATCACCGGTGTCGTGACCATGCCCGAGGTGGTCGAGGGCGGCACCATCACGTTCCGGGTCAACGGAGCGGTGCGGGAGTCCGTGCCGTCCTCGCTCTACCAGAAGGTCCGGATCCCGGTCGACCCGGCCGACGTGATCGCCGACGGCACGATCGGGCTGACCATGACCACCGAGGGGCCCCTCCAGGCGGGAGCCACCTGCGTCCCGGCCGGCGGGGTCGCCTCGATGCGGAAGCTCGAGCTCGACTACCGCGGCGCCGAGGTCGCGCCGACGTCGGTCGCCGACTTCTTTCCGGCCAGCTCCGCAGGGATCACCGTGGTGATCCCCGAGGACGCGGGCCCCGAGATGATCACCGCGGGTCTGACCGCGGTGGCCGCTCTCGCCTATCGCTACGACGACGTCCCGGTCAAGCTCAGCCTCACCGTGCCGCCGGCCGAGACGGCGTCTGCCAGCCAGCGCGTGGTCGCCCTGGTCGCCGGCGACGAGGGCGACGTCACGACCGCGGTGTCGACGACGTCGGGCATCCCGATGCTCACCCTGACGGGGGCGGGCGAGGCACTCGTCGACGCGGCGCGGGTGCTCTCCACGGACGTGCTCGGCCTGTCCGGCTCCGACCCGGCGAACCTCTCCCAGGAGGTCAAGCCGCGCAACACCGCCAAGACCCGGACCCTCGACGACCTCGGGATCGGCACCGTGGCCCTCACGGGGTACGGCTCGGTCACCCAGCAGTTCGACCTGAGCCAGGACTCCTTCGGCGTCCCGATCTCCTCGCTGGACCTGCATCTCGAGGGCTCGCACACGGCCTTCTCCGACGGCAGCGGCGCCCGGCTCGACGTCCGGGTCAACGGCGACCTGGTCGACTCCGCGGTGCTCGCCGAGGAGGCGACGTTCGACGTCGACGTGCACGTCCCGAGCAGCAAGCTCCGCTCGGTCAACGACATCGAGCTCACCCTCAACGCGGTCGCGCCTGACGGATCGGCCTGCACCCCGCCGTCCATCCCGCCTGCCGAGGTCGACCTCGACACCGCTGGCTCGACTGCCACCGTCACCCACGGGACCGGTCGGACGCAGGGGTTCCAGCTCTTCCCGCAGATCTTCGAAGGCGTCCTCCCGGTCGCCCTGCGCAGCGCCCCGGGACGCGAGGCGAGCGCCGCGATCAACGCCGCCGCCCTCATCGCCCTGCTCCAGCGGGCCGCGGGGTCGCCGTTCGAGATCCAGCTGATGGAGCCCGACGCGTTCCTGGCCGATGACCGGTCGGGGCTGATCGTGGGTGCGCTGGCCGCCGACTCCGAGTCGCTGGACGCGCCGCTCAAGCTGTCGTCGACGCGGCTGCTCGACCGCGACAACGAGGTCGTCGAGCTGGAGTCCCCGGACCCCTACGCGGCGTTGGAGTCCATCGACCGCAACGACCGGCTGGTGCTGATGCTCGGCAGCTGGGCGCCGGACAACAAGGCGGCTCCGGGCGAGCTGGCCCGCAAGGTCGTCGACGCGGTGGTCAACGCCGGCTGGGAGAACCTCAACGGCGACCTCGTCATCGCCGACGGGGCGAACCCGTCCTTCGTCGCCGCCAGCAGGTCGCTGGCGCCGCACGCGGAGGTGAAGAAGGAGAAGTCCTACATCACCTGGTTCGTCCTCGGGATCGTGGCGCTGTTCCTCGTGCTGGCCATCCAGGTGGTGATCGCCGTCCGGCGCGACCGGAGGCTCGCGCGGCTGCGCGACGATGAGTTCTACGAGGACGGCCCGGCCTACGTCGAGGACGACGACCAGGACGACGGCCAGGACCATGGGCAGGACCACGAGGAGTTCGAGGTCGACGCGCTCGGCGACGTGGACGACCTGGAGGTCATCGACAATGCCGCCCAGCGCGAGGAGCCGGCAGCCGATGACGGCGATGCTGACGAAGACCTCGACGAGTTCGACGAGTTCGACGACGGCGACGAGGACGAGGACGAGCTCGACGACGAGGATGCCCTCGACCACGAGGACGAGCTCGACGACGAGCTGGAGGAAGATCGAGAGGAAGAGCCCGAGAGCGAGGATGAGCTTCCCCTCGCCTACGGCTTCGACGACCTCGACGACACGGGTGAGATCCCCGTGGTTGCCGGCGAGGAGTACGAGGAGTACGACGAGGACGAGGACGAGCCCGGCGCGGACGAGCCGACTGAGGACGAGCCCGCCGAGAGCGAGCCGACCGAGGACGAACCCGCCGCGGACGAGCCGACCGAGGACGAACCCCCCGCGGACGAGCCGACCGAGGACGAACCCCCCGCGGACGAGCCGACCGAGGACGAACCCCCCGCGGACGAGCCGACCGAGGACGAACCCCCCGCGGACGAGCCGACCGAGGACGAACCCCCCGCGGACGAGCCGACCGAGGACGAACCCCCCGCGGACGAGCCGACCGAGGACGAACCCCCCGCGGACGAGCCGACCGAGGACGAACCCCCCGCGGACGAGCCGACCGAGGACGAACCCCCCGCGGACGAGCCGACCGAGGACCAGCCCGCCGAGGACCAGCCTGCCGACGACGGGAACGACGTCGATGTGGAGGCGGCAACCGATGCCGAGGAGGCCGGCGGTCCCACGGACGACGAGGACGACCAGGCCGGCCCGGAGTCCGCGACCGGTCCGGTGGAGGAGCCGCTCGAGGAGGAGTCCGCGAAGGACGACGAGACCCTCAGGGCCAGCGAAGATCCCGAACCGGAACCCGACCCCACTCCCCCGCCGGCGCGTCGGATCGAGCGGCGCCGCCGGCCCCGGAAGTAGCTGGTGCCCCGCTCAATCCATGGCGGCGACGGTGGGCGGCGTCCGGAGCCGCCATGAATTGCCAGACACGCCCTAGCTGCGGCCGGCGGCCTTGAGGTCGCGGCGCAGCTCCTTGGGGAGCGCGAAGATCAGCGACTCCTCGGCGCTGTGCACGGCCCGCGCGTCGGGGTAGCCGCGCTCGCCGAGGAAGGCGAGCACCTCCTCGACCAGCGACTCCGGCACGCTCGCTCCGGATGTCACCGAGACGGTGTCGACTCCCTCGAGCCAGGCCCCGTCGATCTCGGACACGTCGTCGACGCGGTAGGACGCCTTGGCGCCGGCGTCGAGCGCGACCTCGACCAGGCGGACCGAGTTGGAGGAGTTGGCCGAGCCCACCACGATCACCAGGTCGGCGCCGGCGGAGATCTCCTTGACCGCGAGCTGACGGTTCTGGGTGGCATAGCAGATGTCGTCGCTCGGCGGGTCGAGCAGGAGCGGGAACCGCTCCCTGATCGCGGCCACGGTCTCGAGGGTCTCGTCGACCGACAGCGTCGTCTGGGAGAGCCAGGCCACCTTGGCCGGGTCGCGGACCACGATGTTGGGCACGTCGGCCGGGCTCTCGACGAGCTGGATGTGGTCGGGCGCCTCGCCCGCGGTGCCCTCGACCTCCTCGTGACCGGCGTGGCCGATCAGGAGGATGTCGTAGTCGTCACCCGCGAACCGCTTCGCCTCGTGGTGCACCTTCGTCACGAGGGGGCAGGTCGCGTCGATGGTCTTGAGCTCGCGCTCCTCGGCCTGCCGGTGCACCTCGGGCGAGACGCCGTGAGCCGAGAACACCACAGTGGCTCCGGTCGGCACCTCCTGGAGCTCCTCCACGAAGATCGCGCCGCGCGACTCGAGGTCGGCCACGACGTGCTTGTTGTGGACGATCTGCTTGCGCACGTAGACGGGCGAGCCGTAGAGGTCGAGCGCCTTCTCCACGGTGACCACGGCACGGTCGACGCCCGCACAGTAGCCGCGCGGCGCGGCGAGCAGCACGGAGCGCTCCGCCTCGTCGGTGGGCAGCACGCGCGGCGTACCGAGGTCGGTGGTCATGGCACCCAGCCTACGGGCGTCGGCGCCACGCCCTAAAGTCGCGGCCATGGCACTGGAAACGTCCGCGCAGTCTCCTGCGCCGGTCCGCCAGATCGCCAACCTCATCTCCCAGTACGTCGACCGGCTGGGCGCCGTCTGGGTCGAGGGACAGATCGCCCAGATCAGCCGCCGGCCCGGGCTCCAGACCGTCTTCATGACGCTGCGCGACGCGGTGGCCGACATCTCGGTGCCGCTCACCGTGCCGCGCCAGACCGTCGACAGCCTGGCCACGCCCCTGGTCGAGGGGGCGAGCGTGGTGGTGCTGGCGAAGCCGTCCTACTACGCCAACCGCGGCTCGTTCTCGCTCGCGGTCCGCGAGATCCGGATGGTCGGTCTGGGCGAGCTGCTGGCCCGGCTGGAGCGGCGCCGGCAGCTGCTGGCCGCTGAGGGGTTGTTCGCCCGCGAGCTGAAGCGAGCGCTGCCGTTCCTCCCCCAGCGGGTCGGGCTGGTCACCGCGCCCGAGTCGGCCGCGGAGCGCGACGTGCTCGACAACGCCCGTCGCCGCTGGCCCCACGTCGCCTTCGAGGTCGCCCACGCGACCATGCAGGGCCAGCGCGCCGCCGCCGAGGTGATGGAGGCGCTCGCCCGGCTCGAGCGCCACCCCGAGGTCGACGTCATCGTCGTCACGCGGGGCGGCGGCTCGGTCGAGGACCTGCTGCCCTTCTCCGACGAGGCGCTGATCCGCGCCGTCCACGGGATGCGCACCCCGGTCGTCTCCGCGATCGGTCACGAGCAGGACCAGCCGCTGCTCGACCTCGTCGCCGACGTCCGCGCCTCGACGCCGACCGACGCGGCCAAGCTGGTCGTGCCCGACGTCGTCGAGGAGCTCCGGCTGGTCGACGGGGCCAGGCACCGCCTCCGCCAGCTGCTCGGGGGCTGGCTGGCCGGAGAGCAGGCCGGGCTCGACGCGCTCCGGTCACGTCCGGTGCTCGGCGACCCCCGGGGGCTGCTCGACGATCGGGCCGTCGAGGTGCGCGAGCTGCGCGACCGGGCGCGTCGCACGCTCACCCACCGGCTCGACCGCGCCCACGACGACGTCGCCCACCAGCGAGCGCGCGCCCGGGCCCTGTCGCCCCTGGCCACCCTCGAGCGTGGCTACGCCGTGCTCCAGGACGACGCCGGCCACGTCGTCACCTCGGTCGCCGGCCTGGAGCCGAAGTCCACGATCAGCGTGCGGGTGGCCGACGGCCGCGTCCACGCCACCACGACCCGCACCGAGCAGCTGGATGAGCAACTGGATGAGAGCGATGGCTGACAAGAAGCCCGAGAAGGACCCGCAGCAGGAGCTGTCCTACGAGGCCGCCCGCGAGGAGCTGGTCGAGACCGTCCGTCGGCTCGAGGCGGGCGGCACCACGCTCGAGGAGTCACTCGCCCTCTGGGAGCGTGGCGAGCAGCTCGCGACCATCTGCCAGCAGTGGCTCGACGGCGTCCGCAAGCGGCTCGACGAGACCCTCGAGGCCGACCACTAGTGGTCTCAGCCCAGGTCGTCGGTGTCGCAGTCGCTGGCGGAGACGCCGGTCGACACCGGGTCGAGCGTGAGCCCTCCGAGCACGGTGAGGAGGTCGTCGACCGGCGCCGAGCCGTAGACCAGGAGCGTCTGGCCGGCGAGGGGGCCGGAGCCGAGCACGGTCGAGAAGGCGTGGTCACCGCCTGCGTCGGACCAGGTCTGCCACGAGGTGGCACCCAGGCCGTTCGTCGGCGCCACGTCCTCGCCCTGGCGGGGGTTCTCGTCGACGTACGTCGCCAGCAGGTCATCGACGCCGTCCTTCTCCTGGACCACGCCGACGAACTCGTCGTCGTTGGTCAGCAGGCCGATCCGCCACTGCGGCGGGGTGCCGCGGGTGAAGTGGATGTTGTTGGCCCGCCACCCCGGCGGCAGCCCCTGCGGGTGGACGACCGCCACGTCCGCCCCCTGGAGGTAGGCCACGCAGGAGGCGTAGTCGACGTCGGGCTCGAGCGTCCGGCTGGTCGCGGGTGAGCGCCCGGAAGCCGACGTAAGCGGCCACGAACAGCACCGTCACGACCATCGCCGCGAGCAGCCCACCGAAGTTCCGGTCGTAGCGACTCGGCCGCTCCGGCGCCGGGCCGGGTGTTGCCGCCGGTTGCTCGCTCACGGCACTAATCTTCACAGGCGTCGCGTCAGCGGTGATGATGGCCCGGCCGTCGGCCGGCCGGCGCGAGGAAGACTCTGGGGAGGTGAGCCGTGGCACAGCTGTTCGTGTCGCACTCCTCCGCCGACAACGCAGCTCGCAGCGACGGTGAAGGACTGCCTGGCCGACCTCGGCTATGAGTCGGTCTTCCTCGACTTCGATCCGACCGGCGGGCTGGTCCCCGGGCCAGGCCTGGCGCGACCAGCTGTTCACGAACCTCGACGCCTGTGACGCGGTCGTCTTCATCACCACGCCCAAGTCCAACGCCAGCCAGTGGTGCCACTCCGAGCTGGCGCTGACCCGCTGGCTGCGCAAGCCGATCCTCGCGCTGCTGGTCGACGGCTGCGACTCGCACCCGCTGACCGCAGGACCTCCAGGGGCTGCACGTCACCTCCGACACGATCGACCCCGAGCGGGTCCGTTCGGCGCTCACCGCGCTCGGTCTCGACCAGGAGGCACGCTGGGACGCGTCGCGCTCGCCGTACCCGGGGCTGCGCGCCTTCGACGAGTCGTACGCCGCGGTCTTCTTCGGCCGCGACCGCCAGATCGACCAGCTCCGCCAGCTCGTCGACCCGCCGAGCCGCAGCCACGAGGGAGCGATCATCCCGGTGCTCGGGCCGTCCGGCAGCGGGAAGTCGTCGCTGGTCCGGGCCGGGCTCGGTGCCCGCGCTGCGGGTCTCGCCGGACTGGGTGATCACCGACCCGTGGACTCCGTCCGACGTGCCCCTGGCCGAGATGTCGCTCGCGCTGGCCCACGCCGCCAAGCTGCAGCGGCGCCGACCTCGACGCCGACCGCTGCCAGGAGCTGCTCACCAGCCGCCGGCGGCATGGCCGACTACGTCCGGGAGCTGCGCGAGGCCGGCCACGGCTCCGCCGGAGACCAAGGTGCTCGTGGTGGTCGACCAGGCCGAGGAGCTGGTCACGATGACCCCCGAGGCCGAGCGCCGGGCCTTCCTCGAGGCGCTCACGACCAGCTGCGCCGCGCCCTCGCCGCTGCGCGTGGTGATGACCGCGCGCACCGACATGTGGGACAAGGTGGCCGCCGAGACCGGCAAGTTCGCGATGGCGGTCGCGCCGACCGTGCTGCACGTCCCGCCGCTGTCGCGCTCCGACCTGGCCGAGGTGATCAGCGAGCCGGCCCGCCGCTCGCACCTGACCCTCGAGGACGGGCTCGTGCAGCGGCTGGTCGACGACACCGGCTCGGGCGACGCGCTGCCGCTGCTGGCGTTCACCCTGGCCCGGCTGGCGACCGACGCCGAGGACGACCGGCTCACGCACGCGGAGTACGACGCCATCGGCGGGGTCAAGGGCGCGATCGCGTCGCGGGCCGGCGAGGTCGCGACCGGCGGCCGCACCGAGGAGCAGGTGGCCGAGGCGATCCTCCACCTGGTCAACCTCACCGACGAGACCCCGCACAAGCGGCTGGCCCGGGCGGCCGACGTGCCGCCGCAGCACCGCGAGATCCTCGACGACCTGGTCGACGCCCGGCTCGTGGTGATCAACGAGGTCAACGAGCAGCAGGTCTACGCCCCGGCGCACGAGTCGCTGTTCTCGGCCTGGCCGCCGCTGGTCGAGCTGATCGAGCGCCGCCGCGACGACCTGGTGCTGCGCGGGCCGGCTGGAACGGCGGGCCACCGACTGGCGCGAGGGCGGCGGCACCCAGTCGGGGCTGCTGTCCGGGCTCGAGCTCGACCAGGCCCGCGACTGGCGGCAGCGCAACACCGGCGCTGGCCACCACCGACGTGGCGGCGTACGTCGACGCCTCGGCGACCCGGCAGCGGCGCGGGCCGGATGGTCCGGGCCGGCGTGGCCACGGTCGTGGCCGCGCTGGCGGTCAGCACTGGTCGCTCGTGCTGCTGGTCAACGCCCGGGCCGACCGGCGCCGCGCCGACGAGGCCAGGCTCGGCGAGCTGGCCGCGATCGCCCAGCGCGAGCTGGTGCACGACCCGGCTGCGGCCGCCGCGGCGCTGCTGCGCGGGCTCGAGCTCGACCCCGACGCGGGCGCGCTGCAGAAGCTGGCGCGCGAGCTGCTGCGCTCCCCCGCCCGCGACGTCTACCGCGCACCCGGCCAGGCGACGTTCTTCCAGCTGGGCGTGGGCGGCTCCGTCGGGCGCGGTGACCACGGGCGACCAGACCCTGGTGTGGGACACCGACGCGGGCGCACGGTCCGGACCTTCCCGCAGGCCGGCGCCCAGGCGGTCCGGCCGGACGGCCGGGTCTACGTCGCGGCCGACGACGCCGACGGCCTGAGCGTCTACGACCTCACGTCCGAGGGCGACAACCCGACCCCGCTCACGGTGTTCAGCGCCAACGACCAGTCCGTGCCGGTCCTGGCGTTCTCCCCCGACGGCTCGCTGCTGGCCGAGGGGCGCCGCTCCTGGGTGGCGCTCTGGGACCTGCGCGACCCGCCGTCGCCGCGGCACCTGGGCGCCTGGCACAGCAACGTCGGCGATCCGACGGCGGTCGCGGTGCTCGACGACGGGCGGGTGCTCGTCGCCTCGGCCACCACCCAGCTCGCGGTGTGGAACGCGCTCGGCGACGGCAGCTCGGCCGACGCTGGTGCCAGGGCGCGCACCGACACCGGCGTCCAGCACCTCAGCGTCGCCGCCGGACGGCGCGCACGGCGCTGATCGACTACCCCAGCTTCGACGACGTCGCCGTGGTCGACATCGCCACCGGCGCGACGGTCGGCAGCTTACCACGCGACGGACCCGAGCGCCCCGCCGTCCGACCCTGCCGCCGGTCAGCTGGACCTCGAGCCTCTCGCCGGACGGCCGCACGGTGGCCAGCTTCGACCTGGCCGGCCGCGGCTACGTCTTCGACACCGCGCGACGGGCACCTGCTCACCGGGCTGACCGGCGGCCACACCTCGCTGGTGTCCGACTCCTTCTTCAACGACGCCGGGCTGCTCGTCACCGCCGAGCGTCGACGGCTCGCTCCGGGTGTGGGACCCGCGCGCCTCCGAGACCGAGGTCGCGGGCGACCTCTCCGACGACACTGTGCCGCGAGTTCGGCAGCCGGATCGACGCCGACAGCTGGGAGCTGGCGTTCGAGCGGCGAGGCGTTCGAGACCCCCTGCCCCGATCCGGTCCGGTCCGACACCCGCGCCGCTCAAGGTCTCGACCTCGGCCGACGTCGGCGCGGTGCCGAGGTGAGCACCCCCGCACGGTGGCCTTCCAGGACACCTTCGAGGGCGCGTCGGCGTTCGGACCGGCGAGCAGCAGCTCTCGACCGGCACCGTCACCACCTCGATCAGGAGCGGCCGCTACCGCATGGAGGTCACCGGCGTCGGTGCGGGCTACACGGCTTGGCAGTCGACCACGACACCGGCGCCGGCGACACTGGGCGGTCGGCAGCCACCAGGGCCGCAGCCGGGCGAGTGCGGCCTCTACCGTCAGCGACGGCACCACCCAGCTGTCGCGATCACCCTCGACCGCGACGGCGGGCACCGGGACCATGGGCTGGTTCAGCCGGACTCGGCAACACCCACAACGAGCCGTTCACGGTTCCCGCCGGCGCCGCCGGCGACGCTGTCCGTGGTCGACGACGGCGGCGTGCTCGCCGTGCTCGTCGGGGCCGCCGGGTCGCGACCGTCGTCGACCCCGGGCTCAGGCCGCCCACCTCCGTCGGCGTGGCCACCCACGGCGACGCGGCCAGCTGCGACTACGACGACCTCACGCTCACGACCGCGCCTTGACCGGCGACCGCGGGTCCTCGCGGACGCCGTCGCCCTGGCGGCGCTCGCCGCCCTGCTGGTGACCGCGATCCTGCACCTGCCGTGGCGGCAGGAGGCGGCGGTCGCGGTCGCGGCGACCGTCGTGGTGCTCGCCACCGGGCTGGTCGACCGTGGACGCAGCTCGAGGACACGGTCCGGGCGCTGCTGCCCGTCGTGGTCTTCCTGGTCACGATCCTCGTGGTCGTCCGACGTGTGCGCCCGGGCCGGGCTGTTCGCGGCCGCGGCCCGGCTGGTGGGCCGGGCCAGCGGCGGTCGGCCCGGCCCGGCTGCTGCTCGGCGTCTTCCTGCTGGCCGCGCTGGTGACGACCGTGCTCAGCCTGGACGCGACCGTCGTGCTGCTCACCCCGATCGTGGTCGGCGCCGCGGCCACCCTCGGCACCTCGGACCGGCCCGGCGCGTTCGCCTGCCTGCGGATGGCGAACTCCGCCTCGCTGCTGCTGCCGGTCTCCAACCTCACCAACCTGCTGGCGCTCCCCTACCTCGGCCTCGACTTCCTCGGGTTCGCCGCCCGGATGGCGCCGGTGCTCCTGGTCGTGCTGGTCGTCGAGTACGTCGGGCTGCGGCTGCTCTTCCGCGCGCGACCTGGCACCGCCCAGTCGCCCGAGCACGGCGAGGTGTCCGGTCCGCCGGTGCCGGTGGTGCCGGTGGTCGTGGTCGCGCTGATGCTCGTCGGCTTCGCCGTGCTGTCGCCCTGGGACGTCGCGCCCGGCGTGGGTGTCGTCGGCCGCTGCGCTGGTGCTCGTCGGCTGGGCCGGCGCGACGCGGCCTGGTCCGGCCGCGCGACGTCGCCCGCGCCGCGCCACCCGTCGTTCGCGCTGCTGGTGCTGGCCCTCGGCGTGGCCGTGGCCGCGGTGGCGACCGGGCTTCCTCGGCGACCTGGTGGCGCGGCTGGTGCCGGGCGGCACGTCGTTTCGGCGCGCTGCTGGCGGTGGCGGTGCTCGCCACGCGTGCTCGCCGCCCTGCTCACCAACCTGTCGGCCACGATCCTGCTGGTGCCGATGGTCGCGCCGCTCGGCACCACCGCGGTGCTGGCGGCGCTGCTCGGCCTCAACATCGGCTCCGGGCTGACCTGGACCGGCTCGCTGGCCAACCTGCTGTGGCGGCGCACCCTGGTGCGCTCCGGCCGCGGGTGACCAGCGCGGCGTTCCACCGCGTCTCACTGGTGATCACCCCGGTCTCCCTCTTCCTCGGGGTCGGAACGCTGGCGCTCGTCGCCCGTTAGACGTGCCCTAGTCTCGCGGCTATGGAGCCCGACAGCCTGGTCCCCTCACCCCAGTCGCCGGACCGCAACCTCGCCCTCGAGCTGGTCCGGGTCACCGAGGCGGCTGCGATGGCGGCGGCCCGCTGGGTCGGCCGGGGCGACAAGAACGGCGCCGACGCGGTCGCGGTCAACGCGATGCGGGTGATGATCTCGACGATCGGCATGGACGGCGTGGTGGTCATCGGCGAGGGCGAGAAGGACAACGCCCCGATGCTCTACAACGGCGAGCGGGTGGGCGACGGCACCGGACCCGAGTGCGACGTGGCGGTCGACCCGATCGACGGCACGACGCTGACCGCCAAGGGGATGAGCAACGCGGTCGCGGTGCTCGCGGTGTCACCGCGCGGCTCGATGTACGACCCGTCCGCGGTCTTCTACATGGAGAAGCTGATCACCGGGCCCGAGGCCGCCGACGTCGTCGACATCCGCTACCCGGTGGCCGAGAACATCCACCAGGTCGCCAAGGCCAAGGGCACCAAGCGCCGAGGACGTCACCGTGGTCGTCCTCGACCGGCCGCGCCACCGCGAGCTGGCCGAGGAGATCCGGGCCACCGGCGCGCGGATCAAGTTCATCGTCGACGGCGACGTCGCCGGCGCGATCTCGGCGGCCCGGCCCGGCAGCGGCGTCGACCTGCTGCTCGGCATCGGCGGCACGCCCGAGGGCATCATCGCGGCCTGCGCGATGAAGTGCATGGGCGGCGTGATCCAGGGCCGGCTGTGGCCGCAGGACGACGCGGAGCGGCAGAAGGCGCTCGACGCCGGGCACAACCTCGACGCGCGACCACATCCTCACCACCGACGACCTGGTCACCGGCGACGACTGCTTCTTCGTCGCCACCGGCATCACCGACGGCGACCTGATGAGCGGCGTGCGCTACCGGGCCGGCGGCTGCACCACCGACTCCCTGGTGATGCGCTCGCGCAGCGGCACCATCCGCTCCATCAGGAGCGAGCACCAGCTCTCGAAGCTACGCGCTTTCTCCGCTGATCGACTTCGAGCACTGAGGCCCTGAGCGCGGCCGCAGCCCCGGCCGGCCGGCGTACGCCGGCAGGTGCAGCGCGTCGGTGACGACGTCGATCACCCGCGGGTCGAGAGCCATGCCGACGTGCGAGGCCGGTGACCTCGACCGCGTGTGCCTCCGGGTCGACGCAGGCCCGCCAGTCGACGATGCCGTCGCGCCGGGAGTAGACCGCGGTGAACGAGACGCCGGCGGGCATCGGCTCGCGGCTCTCGTCGAAGCTCTGCCGGGCGCAGCTGCCGGCCACGCACTCCTCGGCCATCAGCCCGGGGACGCCGGCCCGGCTGAGCCGCACCAGGACGTCGACGCCGGTGGTGAGCAGCACGTGGTGGGCACCGGGCGCGAGCATCGGGCTGCCCATCGTGACGATCCCGGAGATCAGGTCGGGGCGGCGCACGGCCAGGCCCCGGGCCAGCATGCCGCCCAGGCTGTGCCCGACGATCCGGACCCGGCTGCCGCGCTTGATCGCGATCGACTCGATGCGGGTCTCGAGCTCGGGCGACGGCGGCGAGGGTGCAGCCGACGTTGGCGTGGATGTGGGAGCGGTAGGTGCGGAAGCCGCGGCGGCGCAGGGTGCGGCTCATCGCGCGCAGCGTGGGGTCGCCCGCCATGAAGCCCGGGACCAGGATCACCGGCTCCTCGGTGCGGGGCACGCGCCGGGTGGCGTACGACGTCGCCCACCGGCGGCGGCGCTCGTCGAGCGACTCACGGCGTAGCGGCCGGCCTCGAGGACCACGCTGCCCTCGCGCAGCACCTCGAGCGCGCGCGGACGGTGGAACCCCTCCGGCAGGAGGAACGAGCCAGGGTCGGGTTGTCGTGCGCGGGAGCTGGTCGCCGTTGACTGCTCACCTGCATCGAGGTTACGCGGTGGTAACCCCGAGTCGGCGGACATCCACCGCTTTGGTTGACTCTTCATCGTGACCGTCACCGCTTCCGAGGAGCTGTTCGCCCCCGTGGGGCGCGAGGTGGAGCTCTGCTATCAGACGTTCGGTACCCCCGATGGCGATCCGTTGCTGCTGGTCATGGGGCTGGGCGGGCCGATGACGTGGTGGGACGCGGAGCTGTGCCAGCTGCTCGTCGACCGCGGCTTCCACGTCATCCGCTTCGACAACCGCGACTCCGGTCGCTCCAGCAGGGGCCCGGCCGGGTGACCCGAGCCACGCTGCTCCGGGCCTTCGGCCGGGCGGCGCGCGCGGGCGCCGTACTCCCTGGCCGACATGGCCGACGACGCGTTCGGGCTGCTCGACCACCTCGGGCTGGAGTCCGCGCACGTCTGCGGCGTCTCGATGGGCGGCATGATCGCCCAGACGATGGCGATCGAGCAGCCGGAGCGGGTGCGCTCGCTGACCAGCATCATGTCGACCACCGGCAAGCGGACCGTCGGCTGGCAGCACCCCTCGCTGCTGCCCAACCTGCTCGGCCGGCGGGCCGGCCGGACGGGCTACATCGAGACGAGCGTCAAGACCTGGAAGATGATCGGCTCCCCCGGCTACCCCGACCACCGAGGAGCAGCACCCGCGCCCACGCCGCCGAGACCTTCGACCGGGGCGTCACCGCGAGCGGCACCCTGCGCCAGATGATGGCGATCCTCACCCAGCCCAACCGGTCGGCCAGGCTGCGCGCCCTGAAGATGCCGGCGCTGGTCGTCCACGGCCTCGCCGACAAGATGGTGCACGTCTCCGGCGGCCGCGCCACCGCCGCGGCCATCCCCGGCGCCGAGCTGCTGCTCATCGACGGCATGGGCCACGACCTCCCGCCCGCCCTCTACGAGACCTTCGCCGACGGCATCCGGCGTACGCTCGCGCGCCAAGAGGCCGAGTCGGCGCCACGGCACACGCCCAGCCCGTCGAGTCGGCGGGTCAGCACATCGCCAGCCGGACCGTTGGGCCGACTCGGCAACTCGGGGGCGCTCCTTCGCACCGACTCGTGCTCCCGCCGCCCGCCAGCGGGGGATGTGGGTTCGCGAGCGGAGCGAGCGCGCCCCGCGATTCGACCTCGCGCCCGTGCCGACTGCGAAGCCGCGAGCGCAGCGAGCGTCGGCACGGGGGTGGGGTCGAAATTTGCGGGGGTGTTCAGTCGGACAGGCGCTCGCCGGTCTCGGTGTCGAAGACGTGGACGTCCTTGGGGTCGGTGGTGACGTAGATCGTGTCGCCCTTGTGGGCCTGTCGCGCGGCCGGAGACCCGGACGATGACGTTGCCCGGGGTGCCCTCGACGTCGCAGGTGCCGTAGACGAAGCTCGTCGGCGCCGAGCTCCTCGACCACCGTGACGTTGACCGGCAGCCCGCCCTCGTCGGCCGAGACGATCCGCCAGGACTCCGGCCGTACGCCGACGGTGATGTTGGTGCGCTGCAGTCTATCTTGCTGAGGCGCGCCGGGTCGACCGGGACCAGGTAGTTGCCGATCTTGGCCTGGCCCGTCCTGGCGCCTTGGCCTCGCAGCAGGTTCATCTGCCGGTGAGCCGATGAAGCCGGCGACGAACAGGTTGACCGGCTTGTCGTAGAGCTTCAGCGGGCGTGTCGACCTGCTGCAGCACGCCGAGCTTCATCACCGCCACCCGGTCACCCATCGTCATCGCCTCGACCTGGTCGTGGGTCACGTAGACCGTGGTGACCCCCAGGTCGGCCTGGAGCTTGGCGATGTCGGTGCGGGTCGCGACCCGCATCTTCGCGTCGAGGTTGGACAGCGGCTCGTCCATGCAGAAGACCTGCGGGCTGCGCACGATCGCGCGGCCCATCGCCACCCGCTGGCGCTGGCCACCGGACAGCGCCTTGGGCTTGCGCTCGAGGTACTCGTCCAGCTGCAGGATCCTGGCCGCGTCGGCGACCCGCTTCTTGCGCTCCTCGGCGGCACCTTGGCCATCTTCAGGGCGAAGCGCCATGTTGTCGGCGACGGACATGTGCGGGTAGAGCGCGTAGTTCTGGAAGACCATCGCGATGTCGCGGTCCTTGGGCGGCATGTGGGTGATGTCGCGGTCACCGATGAAGATCTTCCCCGAGTTGACCTCCTCCAGCCCCGCGAGCATCCGCAGGGTCGTGGACTTGCCGCACCCCGACGGGCCGACGAGGACCATGAACTCCCCGTCGCCGATCTCGAGCGTGATGCCGGGCACCGCGGGCTTGTCCGCCCCCGGATACCAGCGCTGTGCCTTCTCGAAAGTCACTGTGGCCATGCTGATGTGCTCCCTTCACCGGCAGGTACGTGCCGGACGATCCGTAGTGAAGTGACGCGCATCACCCTAGGTGGATGGGTGAGGTCAGCGGAAGTGGGCCCCCGTGGAGGGCCCTCGGGGACCTTTGCCTCTGGCTCCGCTGTTGACGTTCAGGGTCGGATGGTGGGAGCGTTCCCACGGATGTGACCTACGTTACGGAAACGTTATCCGCAGTTATTGACCGCCTCCGGCGTAAGCGTTTACATGCTCGTAACGGAGCGGGCAGGCGGTCAAGGGAAAGCGATTGAACCTGCCGACCATGAGGAGAGGAAAAGGCATGCGAACACGCAACACGCGTCGAGTGGCGGCCCTGGCTGCCGCGGTGCTGGGCGCGGGGCTTGCTCTGGCGAGCTGTGCCGATGACAACAAGGGCGGAGGCTCCGCGAGCGGGACCTGGCCCGGAGCCGACAAGTCCGAGTGCAAGGACCTGGAGCAGCTCGCTGACTTCGGCGACCTGTCGGGCAAGGAGGTGGGGGTCTACACCTCCATCGTGGCCCCCGAGGACCAGGCCCAGAAGGACAGCTACAAGCTGTTCACCACGTGCACGGGCGCGACGGTGAAGTACGAAGGCTCCAAGGAGTTCGAGGCCCAGCTGCCGGTGCGCGTGCAGGCCAACAACCCCCCGGACATCGCTTTCGTGCCGCAGCCCGGTCTGCTGAAGACCCTGGTCGCCACCGGCAAGGTGGTCGAGGCCCCTTCGCAGACGGCGGACAACGTCGATGAGTTCTTCGGCGAGGACTGGAAGGCCTACGGCAGCGTCGACGGCAAGTTCTACGCCGCCCCCCTGGGCGCCAACGTCAAGTCGTTCGTCTGGTACTCGCCCTCCATGTTCGCCGACAACGGCTGGGACATCCCGGAGACCTGGGACGACATGCTCGCGCTCTCCGACACGATCGCGGCCAGCGGCATCAAGCCCTGGTGTGCGGGCATCGAGTCCGGTGAGGCGACCGGCTGGCCGGCCACCGACTGGCTCGAGGACGTCCTGCTCCGCTCGGCCGGCCCCGACGTCTACGACGACTGGGTGAGCCACGACCTCCCGTTCAACGACGCCCAGGTCGCCACCGCGCTCGACCAGGTCGGCGGGATCCTGAAGAACGACAAGTACGTCAACGGCGGCATCGGTGACGTCAAGTCGATCGCCACGACGGCCTTCCAGGAGGGCGGGCTGCCGATCCTCGACGGCAAGTGCGCCATGCACCGCCAGGCGGGCTTCTACGCCGCCAACTGGCCGGAGGGCACCGACGTCTCCGAGAACGGCGACGTCTTCGCCTTCTACCTGCCGACCATCAGCGAGGACTTCGGGCGACCGGTCCTCGGCGGTGGCGAGTTCGTGACGGCGTTCTCGAAGGACATCCAGGTCCAGGCACTCCAGACCTACCTGTCCACCGACGTGTGGGCCAACGAGAAGGCCAAGGCCACACCGGGCGGCGGCTGGGTCAGCGCCAACAAGGGCCTGCAGGTGGAAAACCTGGTCAGCCCGATCGACCAGCTCTCCGCCCAGATCCTCCAGGACCCGGACGCAGTGTTCCGCTTCGACGGCTCGGACCAGATGCCGGGCGAGGTGGGCGCCAACTCCTTCTGGAAGGAGATGACCGCCTGGATCACCGGCCAGAGCACCACGGACACCCTCGACCACATCGAGAGTTCCTGGCCGTAGATCTGATCGACGCCTGACTCGACCCGCGTCCCGGCCGGCCTCGTGCCGGCCGGGGCCGGGGCCGGGCCGGGCTCGCCCAGGGCGCACGGCCGAGCCAGCGGGCCGCGGCGTCCCCAAGACCGGCCCCGGCGGCGCCGCCGCACGAGACCTCTGGAGTGTCCATGTCTGCAGGTGAGAAGTTCTTCCAGCTGCTGATCTGCGTCGCCGTCTTCTTCGGCGTCGTCGCACTGATCCTGGCGCTGACCTCGAAGCTCCGGTCACGCAGCGGCGAGCGGATCCAGTTCATTGCGTTCGTCGTCCCGGCCATCGCGCTCATCACGATCGGTCTGCTCTATCCGGCGATCTCGACGATCTACGCATCGTTCAAGGACAACACCGGGGCCGAGTTCGTCGGCCTCGACAACTACCACACGGTGTTCACCGACACCCAGCAGCTCAGGGTGCTCCGCAACACTGCCCTCTGGGTGGCGCTGGTGCCCACGCTGTCCACCTTCATCGGGCTCGTCTACGCGGTCCTGGTCGACCGCTCCAGGTTCGAGAAGTTCGCCAAGGCACTGATCTTCCTGCCGATGGCCATCTCCCTGGTCGGCGCCTCGATCATCTGGAAGTTCGTCTACGACTACAAGGACAAGACCAACGACCAGATCGGGCTGGCCAACCAGCTGCTCAAGTCGGTGGGGCTCGACACCTACCAGTTCCTGCTCAACGAACCGTGGAACAACCTGTTCCTCATCGTGATCATGATCTGGGTCCAGGCCGGCTTCGCGATGACGATCCTCTCCGCCTCCATCAAGGCCATCCCCGAGGACATCGTCGAGGCGGCCCGGCTCGACGGCGTCAGCGGCCTCAAGATGTTCCGCTTCATCACGATCCCGAGCATCCGGCCGTCCCTGATCGTCGTCCTCACCACCATCAGCATCACGACGCTCAAGGCCTTCGACATCGTGCGAACCGCCACCGGCGGCAACTTCGACACGAGCGTGCTGGCCTACGAGTTCTACGTGCAGAGCTTCCGCTCCAACAACGCCGGCCTCGGCGCGGCGCTGGCCACGCTGATCTTCGTGCTGGTGCTGCCCGTCGTCATCTACAACGTCCGTCAGATGCGCAAGCTGGAGGCCCGATGACCATCGCCGACCCCGACGTCTCGGTCGAGAACCCCGTTCATCAGGAGTCCGCCGCTTCCTCCGCCAAGAAGCGGCTGTCGTCGCCGACCGCCTCCCTCTTCGCCGTGGTCATCGCCATCCTGTGGACGCTGCCCACCGCGGGCCTCCTGATCTCGTCGTTCCGTCCCGAGGACGAGGTGAAGACCAGCGGGTGGTGGACCGGGCTCACCGGTCCCTTCACCTTCGACAACTACAACTCGGTGCTCAAGGGCACCGACGTCGACCTGGCGACGTACTTCATCAACACCATCGTGATCACGATCCCCTCGGTGCTGATCCCGATCTCGCTGGCCGTGCTCGCGGCCTACGCCTTCGCCTGGATGAAGTTCCCCGGACGCGACTTCCTCTTCGTCGCCGTCTTCGCGCTGCAGATCGTGCCGATCCAGGTGACGATGATCCCGCTGCTCAAGCTCTACGTGGACCCGCACATCGGAGGCGCGCACTTCCAGTCCCTGGCCGGTGGCGACGCGCCGGGTGGTGGCTTCTACACGATCTGGCTCTCGCACTCGATCTTCGCGCTCCCCCTGGCGATCTACCTCCTGCACAACTTCATGTCCCAGATCCCGGGCGAGCTCATCGAGTCGGCGCGGGTCGACGGCGCCGGGCATGTGCAGATCTTCAGCCGGATCATGCTGCCCCTGATGGGGCCGGCCATCGCGGCCTTCGGCATCTTCCAGTTCCTCTGGGTGTGGAACGACCTGCTGGTGGCGCTGGTGTTCGGCGGCGGCAGCCTCGACGTCTCGCCACTCACGGTGCGGCTCGCCGAGCTGTCGGGCACCCGCGGGCAGGACTGGCACCTGCTGTCGGCCGGCGCGTTCGTGTCGCTGATCATCCCCTTGATCGTCTTCCTGTCGCTGCAGCGCTACTTCGTGCGCGGGCTGCTGGCCGGAAGCGTCAAGGGGTGACCTGCAGGCCCCCTGCCGAGCTGTTGATGTGCTCCGCGAGCCAGTGGAGGGACGCCTTCGGCGTCCGGGTCTGGTCTCGCGGGTCGACGTGCACGATGCCGAAGGTCTTGGTGTAGCCCTCGGCCCACTCGAAGTTGTCCAGAAGGGTCCAGACGATGTACGCGCGGATGTCCGCTCCGGCGGCTCGCGCCCGGAGGGTGGCGGCGACGTGGTCGCGCAGGTAGCCGATGCGGTCCTGGTCGTCGATGGTGTGCTCCGAGCCCGCGACGCGGACGCCGTCGGGATAGGCCGCGCCGTTCTCGGTGACCAGCACGGGCAGCCCGGTGCGGCGGTGGGTGTCGACCAGGACCTCCTCCAGGCCGGCCGCGTCCACCTCCCAGCCGATGTCGGTGCGGGGCTCGCGCACCACGAACGACACCGGCCGTGCGCCGGGGTAGGCCTCGGCCTCGGGGTGCGGCTCCGCGGCGACGCCGGGCGCCGCGGTGCGGAACGGCGTGTAGTAGTTGACGCCCACCCAGTCGGCCGACCCTCGGACGGTGTCGAGGTCGCCGTCACGGACCACACCGGAGTCGGCCAGCTCGGGGGCGATGGCGAGCAGGCCGTCGTCGTACGCGCCGTCGACCAGAGGGCCGAGCCACACCCGGTTGCGCAGCGCGTCGAGCTCGTCGGTGGCGGCCAGCAGGTCGGCGTCGTCGGGGTCCTCGGGCCAGAACGGCGCCAGGTTGAGCACGATGCCGACATCCGTGGCGCCGGCCTCGTGCAGCCGTGCGGCGGCCAGTCCGTGCCCGAGCAGGAGGTGGTGCGCGGCCACGTTGGCGCGGCCGCCCTCGCGCCGTCCGGGCGCGTGCACTCCGGCGGCGTAGCCCAGGTAGGCCGCGCACCAGGGCTCGTTGTGCGTCGCCCAGACGGCGACCCGGTCACCGAGCCGATCGTGGACGACCGTGGCGTAGTCGGCGAACGCCTCGGCGGTGTCGCGGTTCAGCCAGCCGTCGCGGTCCTCGAGCGGCTGCGGCAGGTCCCAGTGGTAGAGCGTGGCGGTCGGCAATACGCCGCGGGCCAGCGTCGCGTCGACCAGCCGGTCGTAGTAGTCGAGTCCGCGGCTCTCGACCCGGCCGACGCCGTCGGGCACGATCCGCGGCCAGGCGATCGAGAAGCGGTACCACCCGGCTCCCATGGCGGTGACGAGGTCGAGGTCCTCCTCGTAGCGGTGGTAGGAGTCGCACGCGACCGAGCCGTCCGAACGGTCGCGCACGGTGCCGGGGCGGGCCGCGAAGGTGTCCCAGATCGACGGGCCGCGGCCGTCCTCGGCCACCGCCCCCTCGATCTGGTAGGCCGCCGTGGCGACTCCGTAGGCGAGCGTCGGTCCGCTGGGCAGGCTGCTGGGCACCGGACCAACCTAGCCCAGATCGCGGGAGCGCTCCCACGATGACCGGGATCAAGGACGTGGCGCGCGAGCTGGACATGTCCACGGCGACCGTCTCCCGGGCGCTGCGCGGCCTGCCCGGCGTCTCCGACACGACGCGCAAGCGGGTCCAGCGGGCGGCGCAGCAGCTGGGCTACGTCCCGTCCCCGAGCGCAGCGGGGCTGGCGAGCGGCCAGACCCGCACGGTGGCCGTCGTCGTGCCGTTCGTGACCCGCTGGTTCTTCGCCTCGGTGGTCCAGGGCGCCGAGGAGGTGCTGCGGGAGGGCGGCTACGACCTGCTCCTCTACAACCTCGCCGGGTCGGCGGCGGCGCGGCACCGCGTCTTCGAGGGCGGTCGGCTGAGCAAGCGGGTCGACGCCGTGCTCGTGCTCAGCCTGCAGCCGACCGCCGACGAGCTGACCCGGCTCACCGCCCTCGACCGGCCGGTCACCTTCGTCGGAGCCGACGTGCCGGGCTGGGCCACGGTCCGCATCGACGACGAGCAGACCGCGCGGACGGCGACCGAGCACCTGATCGAGCTGGGCCACCGGCGGATCGCCTACGTCGGCGGCCCGGGCGAGCTCGACTTCACCGCTCCCAACGCCCGGCAGGCAGGCTACCGGGACTCGCTCGCGGCGGCCGGGCTGCCGCACGACCCGAGCCTCGAGGTCGACGGTGCGTTCACGCTGGCCGGCGGGACCGAGGCGGGCATGGAGCTGCTGATCCGTCGCGACCGGCCCACCGCGATCTTCGCCGCCTCCGACGAGATGGCGATCGGCGTGCTCCGCGCCGCCCGGGACCTCCACCTCCGCGTCCCCGAGGACGTGTCGGTGGTCGGCATCGACGACCACGAGCTGGCGGCGTTCTTCGACCTGACGACGGTCTCGCAACCCGTCCTCGAACAGGGGCGGCTGGCGGCCCAGCAGGTGCTCGACGCCATCGCCGCCTCGACGACCGCGGCGGGCTGGCAGCCCGAGCAGGTGATCTTGCCGACCTCGCTGCTGGAGCGCGGCAGCACCGGCCCCCCGTCGCAGTCGTGAGCCAAGCCAGGCGGCGGGTTCGAGGGTGACGTTGTAGCCGAGGGCTTCGAGCTGGCGGACGTGGTTGCGCTTCTTGGTGCTGGTGTTGAGGTGGGTGTCGTAGTAGTCAGGACCGAGGTCGATGAAGCGGGCCTCGGGGTCGGATAGCAGGTGCCAGACGATGACCAGGATGGAGCGGCCGACCGCGACGATGGCCTTCTTCTTCCCGCGTCGTCGGGCGATGCGTCGGTAACGCTCGCCGAGGAAGGTGTTGGTCTTGCTGGCTGCGACGGCGGCTTCGCCGAGCACGGCGGCCAGGTAGCGGTTGCCGTGGCCGGTGGCGCCGTTGCCCTTCTTGCGGCCGGCGGACTCCTTGACACCGGGAGCGAACCGGGCCCACGAGCACAGGTGTGCCGCGGTCGGGAACCGGGTCATGTCCACCCCGACCTCGGCGATGATCACCCGTGCGGCGATGACCCCGATCCCGGGGATCTCATCGAGGAGTGCCACCGTTGCGGCGAAAGGGGCGATCTGGGCCTCGATACGGTGATCGAGGTCGGCCAGGTCGGCGCTGACCTGGTCGATCCGGGCGAGCATCTTGGTGAGCAGGAACGCGTGGTGGTCGCTGAACCGGCCGGTGAAGGCCTCTTCGAGGTCGGTGATCTTGCCGCGCATCCGCCCCCGGGCGAACTGCGCGAGCACCTTGGGGTCACGCTCCCCGGCGATCAACGCGGCCAGCATGTCGCGACCGGAGACCCCGAAGATGTCGGAGGCGACCACGCTGAGCTTGATCTGGGCATCCTCGAGCAGCTTCTCCACCCGCTGCTTCTCCGCGGTCCGCACCGCGACCAGGTCGGATCGGTAGCGGGTCAGGTCCCGCAGCACCCGGATCGGTGGCGGGGGGACGAAGCTGGGCCGCAGCATCTGCCGCTCGGCGACCTTGCACAACCAGACCGCGTCCAGCCGGTCGGTCTTGGGCCGTCCGGGCAGGTGCTTGACGTCCTTGGCGTTGACCAGCCAGGTCTCGAACCCGGCGGCCTCCAGCAGGTAGAACGGCGGCTTCCAGTAGTCGCTGGTCGCCTCCATCACCACCCGGGTCACACCCAGCTCGTGGAGCCGGTCGATCATCCGCAGCAACGCTCGGGTCATCGTCTTGTAGGTCGTGACCTCCTGCACGCGTCTGCTCTTCCCCGGCCCACCCGGGACCCGCATGCAACAGACCAACTCGGCCTTGCCGATGTCCAAAGCGGCGATCCGCTCGATGATCTCCTCACGTTCCTCGGTCTCTTCCAACACTGCTGCTCACCTCCTGCGATCCGTCTCGGACAAGCCCGATCGCCCGCGGGAGCCGCTAGGGAAAGGCGGAATCTAGTCCTCGTGCTCAAGGCAACACGGAAGGGCCCACAGCGCGGCTCCCAGCGCCCGACTAAGCCACGGCCTCGCGGGACCATAGAACGACGACGTCGGCGGGCGACCGGACCACCATTTTCAGCCCGGAACGGGCCTCATCGACAGAGGAGATGGATGACTAAGCCTCGATCCGTGGATGGCCGCCTGCTACGCGCCCATCCACGGATCCAGGCCAAGCGCTCAGTCGGCGGTCCGGCCCGCCGCAGCCGCCGGGATCTCGCCGGCGTTCTCGCGGTCCACGGTGAGGTTCTCGCCCGTGGCCGGGTCGAACAGGTGCATCTTCGAGGTGTCGACCCAGATCTCGGCCTCGTCGCCCTCGGCGATCGTGCTGGAGCCGTCGAGCGCCGACGACCAGCTGGGTGCGCAGGGACTCGCCGTCGAGGTCGCGCTCGAGCTGCTCGAGCTGCTCCGCACCTCGGGCGGGGCCTCGAACGGGATGTAGGCGTAGGCCTCGTTGCCCAGCCACTCCACCACGTCGACGGTGGCGCGGAACGTCGATCCGTTGCGTGAGGCGTCGACCACCGAGGCGTCCTCGAACGCCTCCGGGCGGATGCCCGCGATGAGGAGGCCCTTGCCCGCGGCCCGCTCGGCCTTCTCGGCCGAGATCTCCACCGTGCCGAACGGCAGCTCCACCGTGGTGCCCTCCACCGTGGCCGGCAGGAAGTTCATCGGCGGTGAGCCGATGAACCCGGCGACGAAGAGGTTGCCCGGGTTGCTCGTAGAGCTCGCGCGGGGTGGCGAGCTGCTGCAGCAGCCCGCTCTTCAGCACGGCGACCCGGTCGCCCAGCGTCATCGCCTCGGTCTGGTCGTGGGTGACGTAGACGGTCGTGATGCCCGAGCTTCTTCTGCAGCCGCGAGATCTCGCTGCGCATCTGGCCGCGGAGCTTGGCGTCGAGGTTGGACAGCGGCTCGTCGAAGAGGAACGCGTCGGCGTCACGCACGATGGCGCGCCCCATCGCGACGCGCTGGCGCTGGCCGCCCGACAGGTTGCCCGGCTTGCGCTCCAGGTGCTCGTCGAGCTCGAGCGTCTTCGACGCCTCGCGCACCTTCTCGTCGACCGTCTTCTCGTCGGCCTTGGCCAGGCGCAGCGGGAAGGCGATGTTCTCGTAGACGCTCAGGTGGGGGTAGAGGGCGTAGTTCTGGAAGACCATCGCCAGGTTGCGGTCGCGCGGCGCCAGGTCGTTGACGACCTTGCCGCCGATGACCATCTCCCCCTCGGTGATGTCCTCGAGGCCCACGATCATCCGCAGGAGGGTGGACTTCCCGCAGCCGGACGGACCCACCAGGATCACGAACTCCCCGTCGGCGACGTCGATGCTGACGTCGTTGACGGCCGGGAAGCCGTCGCCGTACTTCTTGACGATGTTCTTCATCTCGATGGCAGCCATGGGTCAACCCTTCACTGCGCCGGAGGTCAGGCCGGCCACGATCTTGCGCTGGAAAATCAGGACGATGACGACGATCGGGATCGTCGAGACGACGGCTCCCGCGGCCAGCAGCGACGCCGGCCGGTTGAACGGGTCGGCGCCGACGAAGAACGACAGCGCGGCCGGGATCGGTCGCGCCCGCTCGGTCGAGGTCAGCGAGATCCCGAAGACGAAGTCGTTCCAGGCGAAGAAGAACGTCAGGATCGCCGCGGTGAAGACTCCCGGCGCCGCCAGCGGGACGATCACCTTGCGGAACGCCTGCCACGAGGTGGCGCCGTCGACCTGCGCGGCCTGCTCCATCTCCCACGGGATCTCGCGGAAGAACGCCGACAGCGTCCAGATCGCCAGCGGCAGCGTGAAGGACATGTAGGGGATGATCAGCCCCGGCCAGGTGTCGTAGAGGCCGAAGGTCCGCCACATGTCGAACAGCGGCCCGACCAGCGAGACGACCGGGAACATCGCGATCGCCAGCGCCGTGGTCAGCACGAACTTCTTGCCCTGGAACTCCAGCCGGGCGATGGCGTACGCCGCCAGCGTGGCGATGATGACCGAGAGCACGGTCGCGATGAGGCTGATGCCGATCGAGTTGAGGATCGCCCGGCGGAACTGCTCGTTGTCGAGCACGTCCTTGTAGTTCTGCCAGCCCGCGCTGTCGCCGTCGGCGGGGAAGAATCCCGGGCTGCCGTTGGTGATCGCGGTCTGGGACTTGAACGACAGCGAGATGATCCAGGCGACCGGCAGCAGGCACCAGACCAGGATCAGCAGCGCAGCCGACGACCGTTCCGACTTTCTGGCGCATGTCAGCCCTCCTGCCGGGCGGCCGCAAGGTCGACCTTGAACAGCTTGACGATCAGCCAGGCGATCACCAGCACCGACAGGAACAGGAGCACCGACAGCGCCGACCCGATGCCGAGCTGGAACTGCTCGATGGTCTGTCGATAGGTGAGGAAGGAGATCGACTCGGTGTTCACCGCACCCGACGTCATCACGAAGATGTTGTCGAAGATGCGGTAGGCGTCGAGGGCGCGGAACAGGACGGCCACCATGATGGCCGCCCGCATGTTGGGCAGGATCACCTTCCACAGCCGCTGCCACCAGGTCGCCCCGTCGACCTTGGCCGCCTCGATCATGTCCTCGGACACCTGCGCCAGGCCGGCCAGGAGCAGCAGGGACATGAACGGCGTGGTCTTCCAGATCTCCGAGACCATGATCGCGATCACGGCCGGCGTGGTCTGGCCGAACCAGTTGAAGTCGGTGTCGAGGAACGGCAGCCAGCCGTTGACGAAGCCGTTCTGGAAGCTGAACGCGAACTGCCACGCGAAGCCGGAGACCACGGTGATGATGCCGTAGGGGATCAGGATCGAGGTCCGGATCACGCCGCGCGCGAAGATCACCCGGTGCATGACCATGGCGAAGACGAAGCCGATCACCAGCTCGACGCTCACCGTCACGAGCATGTAGAGCACCGTGACGCCGGTGTCGCGCCAGAAGAGCGAGTCGGTCAGCGCGGTGAGCGTAGTTGGACAGCCCGACGAACTCGCGGTCCTCCGGAGCGGTCAGCGAGTAGTTGAACAGCGAGAGGTAGAGCGCCCGGATCATCGGGAACGCCGTGACCACGAGCATCAGCACGATGGCGGGCGCGACCAGCTTCTGGCCGAGCCGGGTCTCGGCCCGGGCCCGGTCGCTGAGCTCGGGCTTGTGCTCCTTCTCGCTCCGCGCGCGGAGCGTCGTCGGTGCGTCACAGCAGCGCCTTCCCGTCGAGGACGTCTCGGAGGAACTTCGCCGACTCCTCGGGCGTCTTGTCCGGGTCGACCGAGGTCGGGGAGTGCCAGACGCTCTGCACGGCGGCCGAGATGGTTGCGTAGTAGGCGCTCTTGGGTCGCGGCCCGCCGCTGTCGACGCTGTCGCTGAACAGCGCGAGCAGGTCGGCGGGGTAGGCCTCGGCGAGCTTCGGGCGACGCGTAGGCCGAGGTGCGCGACGGCATCAGCCCCTCGTTGACGGCCAGGTCGACCTGGGCGTCGGAGGAGGTGACGCAGGCGGCTGCCTCGAGCGCGAAGTCCGGGTGCTTGGAGTAGGCGCCGACGCCGATGTCGATGCCGCCGATCGGCGGCCTGGACTCCTCGCCCTCGACCGTCGCCGGGTAGCGGGCCCACCCCAGGTCGTCGAACTCGCTCCTGGGTGATGTCGCCGCTGTCGACCAGGCTCTTGTAGTTCTGGTAGACGAAGGTCCAGTTGGTCATGAACTCGCCGGCGCCCGCCGAACATCTGGCCGAGGCTGGTGCCCTCGTTGGACGTCGTGAGGTCGGGCTGCGCGGCCTTGGACGACGCCAGCTTCTGGATGACCGCGGCGGCGGCCTCGCGCCGGCGTCGGAGTCGATGTCGATCTTCGCGTCCTTGCCGGCCTCGTTGTCCGAGATGATGTCGCCGCCGGCGCCCTGGATCAGCGCGTTGATCAGCACGACGTAGGCCTCGTACTTGTTGGCCTGGACGCCGACCGTGCCGCCGTTGTCGGCGGCGGCGTCGATGATCTGGTCCCAGGTGACGGGCTGGGTCATGTCGAGCCCGGCCGCCTGCCGCGAGCGACTTGCGATACCAGAGCACCTGGGTGTTGGCCCACTGCGGGAAGGCGTAGACACCGTCGTCCCACGTGACGGTCTCGGCCGCGCCCTTGAGCACGTCGTCGTCGGTGGCTTTGTCGCGGCCTCGTCGGGCAGCTGCTCCAGCCAGTTGGCGTTGGCGAACTCCGCGACGAAGACGGGGTCGAGGCTCATCAGGTCGGTGGAGGAGTCCTTGGCCGCGAGGCGGCGCGCGAGCTGGGTGCGCTGGTCGGTCGCTCCGGACGGCAGCAGCTGGATGTCGATGTCGTAGTCGTCGGTGCTGCACGACTTCGCCAGCGCCTTGAGGGTGTCCACGCCGTCGGGGTTGACGTACCAGTTGAGCGTCGCCTTGCCCGAGTCTCCCGAGCAGCGCGCTCAGAGCCGCGCAGAAGAGCACCGCCGCGGCCCCCGAGGCCCAGGTACGCCGATGGTCGAAACCTCGTCGTCCGGCGGCTCGTGGCCGTGCGAATGCGCTGGGTCATACGCGCCCTCCCGATGGGGTGCCGTACCTCACCCATCTAGTCGGTGGGTACCCGATCTGTCCACCTGTGGCCCGCGGAACGAACCGGTGAGCGGCCGGAGGTCCGCGGGAGGGACGGTCAGAGGTGCTTGCGCTCCACGCTGACGCCGCCCCAGATGGCGACGCCCTTGATCCGCACCACCGGCGAGCTCTCGTCGAGGGTGGCGTCGACGAGGCCGGAGGGTTCGGAGTAGCCGCCCATGATCCCGGTGCCCTCCATCTGCACGCGGGTCGACGGGCCCACGATGACCTGGGCGCCGCCCATGAAGGCGTTGATCGTGATCACGACCTCCTGGGCCGCGAACTTGGCGCGGCGCAGGTCGAGCTCGGCGCCGCCCATCATGCACGTGATCGTCATCTGCCTGGGCACCACCCAGACGCCCTTGCGGCTCAGCCCGCTCAGGATCGCGAAGTGGCTCTCCTTGTCGGCGCCCGGCACCACGTCGGGCGACGCGGCCGCGGGCCTCACGACCGGTCGCTGGTGCGGGTGCGCCGGGAGGTCGAGGGTGATCGGCACGAGGTCGGCGTAGGTGCGGGCGGCGTACGTCGCCTCGAGCCGCTCGTCGAGCTCGTCGATGTCGAGCCGGCCCTCCCCCGCGGCCTCGCGGAGGATCTCGGCGACCTGGTGGCGCTCGGTGTCGGAGATGCGCAGCTGGGCGGGGTCGCTCCCCCCGCCCGGCTGCCCGCCGTACGGCACTGCCTCGCCCGCCATGGGGAAAGCCTAGGCGGAAGTGCTCAGTCGGCCACGACCAGGACGGGGACAGGTGCGACGGAGACCCGCACCCGCCGGCCGACCGCCAGCTCCGCCGCGTCGGAGCTCGGCAGCTGGGCCACGGCCAGGGTGCCGTCCGCGAGCGTGAGGGTCGCCCTCGAGACGGGTCCGAGGAAGGCGACCGCGACGACCGTCGCGGTGCCCGCCGGGTCCGCGACGACGCGCACGCGACTCCGGCCGCACCAGCGCGACGCCGGAGCCGGTGGCCGAGCCGGGGAGCACCGGCACGGCGACGCCGAGGACGTCGGCCGCGCCGTCGGTCACCGTCGCCGGGATCCGGTTGCTGAGCCCGACGAACTGGCCGACGAACGGCGTGGCGGGCGACGCGTAGAGCTCCGCGGGCGGCGCGAGCTGGTCGAGCCGCCCGGCGTTCATGACGCCGACCCGGTCGGCGATGGCGAGCGCCTCCTCCTGGTCGTGGGTGACGAACAGTGTGGTGGTGCCGACGTCGAGCTGGACCCGCCGGATCTCGTCGCGCAGCTGGACCCGCACCTTCGCGTCGAGTGCGGACAGGGGCTCGTCGAGCAGCAGCACCGCCGGCTCGATGGCCAGCGCCCGGGCCAGGGCGACGCGCTGCTGCTGCCCGCCGGAGAGCTGGTTGGCGTAGCGGGTCTTGTGCTCACCGAGGCCGACCATGTCGAGCATGTCCCCCGCGCGCTGGCGCCGGTCCGCACGTGACCTGCCGCGCAGCTTGAGGCCGAAGGCGACGTTGTCGAGGACGGTGAGGTGCGGGAACAGGCTGTAGGCCTGGAAGACCATCCCCATGTCGCGCTTGTTGGCAGGCACCCGGCTGAGGTCCTTGCCGCCCACGCTGATCGTGCCGGCGTCCTGGCGCTCGAGGCCGGCCAGGATCCGGAGCGCCGTGGTCTTGCCGCAGCCGGACGGCCCGAGCAGGACCACCATCTCGCCCGGTTCGATGTGCAGGTCGAGCCCGTCGAGCGCGTGCACGTCGCCGTAGGAGCGACGCAGCCCGGTCATCTCGACGGCGACCCCGTTGCTGGTCTGTCGGCTGGCGGTCGGTGCCGTGTGGTCATCTACTTGTCTCCGGTGGTCAGGTGTCGGCGGCGGTCGAGGAACGACAGCGCCACCAGCAGGATCGCGGCGAACAGCAGCGAGGCGAGAGCCGCCGCCATCGACTCGGGCGCGTCGGACTTGTTGATCTGGACGATCACGACCGGCAGCGTGTTGTAGTGCGTCAGCGACGAGATCGTGTACTCCCCCAGCACCAGCGCGACAGCGATGAACGCCGCCCCCAGGACGCCGGGCCACAGGTTCGGGCACGATCACGCGGGTGATCACGGTGAACCAGCTCGCGCCCGAGCGACCGCGCCGCCTCGGCGAGCGTCGTCGCGTCGAGCGAGGACAGCGACGAGTCGATGGCCCGGTAGGCGAACGGCAGCACGAGCACGACGTAGACGAAGGCGAGGGTGAGCGCCGAGTCGCCGATCAGGTAGTTGACCCAGGAGTAGACGTTCTTGAGCCCGACCACGATGACCAGCGCGGGGATGGTGAGCGGGAGCAGGCAGAGGAACTCGACCAGCCGCGTCGCACCGGGCACCCGCAGCCGCACCCAGATCATCGTCGGCACCAGCAGCACGATCATCCCCACCACCGTGAGCAGGGCCAGCAGCAGCGAGGTGGTGATCGCGTCGGTCATCGGTCGGGTCCTGGGTGAGCGCTCGCCAGGCGGCGCCGGACCGCTCCTTGGTGGCCACGTCCTTGGTGCTGAAGTTGAGCAGCGCGAGGAGCGGGAACGGCGAAGAAGGCGCCGAAGACGAGCAGCAGCAGCCAGCGCAGCACCCGCCACACGACGCTGCCTGCCCCGGTGGCCGTCACGCAGCCACCTCGACGTGCGCTTGAGGAGCCAGGCGTAGAGCGACATCACGACGGCGACGACCACGACCATCTCGAGCGCGAGCGCGTAGGCGAAGTTCTTCTCGCCGAGCACGATCTCGCTGGTCAGCGAGTTGCGGATCAGCAGCGGCAGGATCGGCGAGCCCTGGCTGACCAGCGCCGCGGCGGTGGCGTACGCCGCGAACGCGTTGGCGAAGAGCAGCAGCATCGAGCCGAGGAACGCCGGCCGGAGCAGCGGGAAGGCGACCTGGGTCCAGTACTGCCAGGTGGTCGCGCCGAGGCCGACCGCGGCCTCACGCCACTGCGGCCGCAGCCCCTCGAGCGCGGGCAGGAACACGATCACCATCAGGGGGATCTGGAAGTAGGTGTAGACGAGGATCAGTCCGGGCAGCTCGTAGAGCTGCGAGATGCCGGTCGGGCTCGGTGCCGACGGTGTCCGCGAGCACCTTGGTGAGCAGGCCGTTGAAGCCCGAGGGTCGCGATCCACGCGAACGCGAGGGTGACGCCGCCGAACTGCGCAAGCACGCCGCACACGGCGGTGACGCCGCGGCGCAGGACGCTGGTCGGCGACGCCGTGACCACCAGGTAGGCGAGCAGAGCGCCCAGCACCGCGCCGACCAGCGCCGACGAGAACGACAGCAGCAGGCTCTCCCGGAGCACGTGCAGCGGGGTCTCGTCGTTGAGCTTGCTGAGCTTCTCCAGCGAGTAGCCGCCGTCGTCGTCCTGGAACGCGCCCACCAGCACCGTGACCGTGGGGATGATCAGGAAGATCCCGAGGTAGGCAAGGAACGGGAGCAGCCCGACCGACGGGCCGACGCTGAGGCGTCGGCCCGTCCGTTCGGGCGGTGCGGTGGCGGCCGGAGCCGCCACCGGCGCATGAGGAAGGCTCATGGCCGACCCGTCTGCTGCGCGCCGCGATGGACGCACGCTGGCGGCGTTGCCGACGCTCGAAAGGCGCCCAGCCTGCCATCGCGCCGGCGCCTTGCCATCGCACGCCCCTCGCGCCGCTCGCGACGACGCGTCGACCAGGAGCCTCCCCGCGTGCTCAGCCGATCGCCTTCGCCCAGTTGTCGGCCAGGTAGGCGGCCATGGCCTCGGTCTGCTCGTTGGTCGGGATCACGGGCGTGCCCTCGACCGTCGGCAGTGCGTCGTACTTGTCCTGGTCGATGGTGCCGGCGTCGACCATGGCGTCGGCGCGCACCGGGCGGGCTCCGCCGGCGAGCCAGAGGTTCTGGCCCTCGTCGCTGTAGAGGAACTCCTCCCAGAGCCGGGCTGCCGCGGGGTGCGGGGCATCGGCGTTGATCGCCTGGAAGTAGTAGCCCGCGATCGCGGCGCCCTCGGGGACCACGACCTTCCAGGTGGGGAGCTTGGCGGTCTCGGCGGCGTTGAGGTAGTCCCAGTCGAGGACGACCGGCGTCTGGCCGGACTCGATCGTCGCGGAGGTCGGGTCGACCGGGCAGGAAGTTGCCGGCCTCCTTCACCTGCTTGAAGAACTCGACGCCGGGAGCGATGTCGTCGGCGGAGCCACCGTTGGCGACCGAGGCCATCAGCACCCCGCTGAAGGCGGCGCCCGCGGCCGTCGGGTCGCCGTTGAGCGCGACCTTGCCCTTGAAGTCGGGGCCGAGCAGGTCGTCCATCGAGGTCACGTCGGGCACCACGGCCGAGTCGTAGCCGATGGACATGAAGCCGCCGTAGTCGTTGACCCAGGCGCCGTCGGCGTCCTTGAACTCGTCGGGGATCTCGTCGAAGGTCGCGACCTGGTAGGGCGCGAACTTGTCGGTGTTGGCGAGGGCGACCGACTGTCCGAGGTCGAAGACGTCGGGCGCCCGGTCGGTGCCCTTGAGCTGGTCGGCGGCATTGATCTCGTCCTGGCTGGCGCCGTCCGGCTGGTCGGACTGGACGTCGATGCCGTACTTCTCGGAGAACGCGTCGATGATCGCACCGTAGTTGGCCCAGTCGGGCGGCAGCGCGATGACGTTGAGCTTGCCCTCCTTCTGGGCGGCCTTGACCAGCGCGTCCATCCCGCCGAGGTCGTCTGCCGAGGTGGCTGACGTGGCGTCCTTGCCCCCGCTGCTGCCCGACTGTCGCTTGTCGTCGTCGGGCGCTGCGCACGCCGCGAGAGCGGTGGTGGCGCTCAGCGCGACCAGGGTGACAAACCACTTCCGAACTTTCACAAGACCTCCTGAGTCGATGCGCGAGATCGCGCTGCCGAACCGTCGCCGGGTCGGGCACCGGGCACGTGAACACCGCGAGGACCAAGCGGGTCCGCCCGGTGAAGGACGGACTGACGACTGTGACCGGCGCCGCTCACAGTACGCTCGGGAGCCGTGCCTGACGAGCCTGCCTTCCGGTACTCCGACCTGCTCCCGATCGGGGCCGACGAGACGCCGTACCGGCTGGTCACGACCGAGGGCGTGTCGACGTTCGAGGCGGGCGGGCGCACGTTCCTCCAGGTCGAGCCCGGAGGCGATCCAGCGGCTGACCGCCGAGGCGATGCACGACATCGCCCACTACCTGCGCCCGGCGCACCTCGCCCAGCTGCGCCGGATCATCGACGACCCTGAGGCGTCGGCCAACGACCGGTTCGTCGCGCTCGACCTGCTCAAGAACGTCAACATCTCCGCCGGCGGCGTGCTGCCGATGTGCCAGGACACCGGCACCGCGATCGTGATGGGCAAGAAGTCCGAGGGCGTGCTCACCGGCGCCGACGACGGCGAGGCCATCTCGCGCGGGGTCTACGACGCCTACACCAAGCTCAACCTGCGCTACTCCCAGCTGGCGCCGCTGACCACGTGGGAGGAGAAGAACACCGGCACCAACCTGCCCGCGCAGATCGAGATCTACGCGACCGAGGACCACGGGGCGCCGGAGTACAAGTTCCTCTTCATGGCCAAGGGCGGCGGCTCGGCCAACAAGTCCTTCCTCTTCCAGGAGACCAAGGCGGTCCTGAACCCGACGCGGATGCTGCAGTTCCTCGACGAGAAGATCCGCTCGCTCGGCACCGCCGCGTGCCCGCCGTACCACCTGGCGGTCGTCATCGGCGGCACGTCGGCGGAGTTCGCGCTCAAGACCGCGAAGTACGCCTCCGCGCACTACCTCGACCACCTCCCGACCGAGGGCACGATGGCGGCCCACGGCTTCCGGGACCTCGAGCTGGAGGAGGAGGTCTTCAAGCTGACCCAGTCGTTCGGCATCGGCGCCCAGTTCGGCGGCAAGTACTTCTGCCACGACGTGCGCGTGGTCCGACTGCCCCGGCACGGCGCCTCGTGCCCGGTCGCCATCGCGGTGTCGTGCTCGGCGGACCGGCAGGCGCTCGGCAAGATCACCGCCGAGGGCGTCTTCCTCGAGCAGCTCGAGACGGACCCGGCGAAGTACCTGCCTGCGACGCCGGGCCACCCAGCTCGGCCGGCAGAGACAGATGTCGTGCGCATCGACCTCAACCGGCCGATGGCCGAGATCCTCGCCGAGCTGACGAAGCACCCGGTGAAGACCCGGCTCTCGCTGACCGGGCCCGCTGGTCGTCGCGCGCGACATCGCGCACGCCAAGATCAAGGAGCGGCTCGACGCCGGCGAGGAGATGCCGGCCTACCTGCGCGACCACGCCGTCTACTACGCCGGACCGGCCAAGACGCCCGAGGGCTACGCGTCCGGCTCGTTCGGGCCGACGACGGCCGGCCGGATGGACTCCTACGTCGAGCAGTTCCAGGCCGCCGGCGGCTCGATGGTGATGCTGGCCAAGGGCAACCGCTCCAAGGTCGTGACCGAGGCCTGCCACACCCACGGCGGCTTCTACCTCGGCTCGATCGGCGGCCCGGCCGCCCGCCTCGCCCAGGACTGCATCAAGTCGGTGTCGGTGCTGGAGTACGAAGAGCTCGGCATGGAGGCGGTCTGGAAGATCGAGGTCGAGGACTTCCCGGCGTTCATCGTCGTCGACGACAAGGGCAACGACTTCTTCACCGACCCGTCCGGCACGGTGACGGTGCCGGTCACCGGGATCAGGGTGCGCTCGGCCGAGTAGCGTCGCAGTCGAGGAGGAAGTGGTCCTCGCTGATCCAGGTGACCCACTTGCCCCACGGCTTGCCGGGCGCCTTGATCCGCATGTCGACCTTGATGCCGACGGGCTCCCTCGCGGGCTCGCACGGCAGCGCGTTGACAGTGGTGAAGACGACCTTCTCGCCGACCTGCAGCTTGACGGTCCTGGCGAAGGCGTACGGCGTCCACTGGTGCTTGCCCTCGACCTTGATGCGCTCACCCATGCGGACCTGGCGCTGGCCCTCGCCACCGACCCTCTTGAACCTCACGTGGATGTGCGGGTCGGTCGCGGAGGGGAAGCTGGTCGTCATCTGCACGCCGGCGACCCAGTTGGAGATGCCCCAGTCGATCCCGCTGGCCGCGCGAGCGCTGGAGGGTGACGTGCCCGCCAGGGTCCCGACCAGCATCAGGACGAGGACGGCGGCGAGGCGGTGCACACCCTCGACGCTACGCCCGGCAGGCCCGAGCCGCCATCGAGTCGTTCATGGCCGGCGGGCTGAAGGAGCGGCTCGCGGACCTCTTCGACTGGGCCACCCACCAGCCTGACAGGGTGGGCGGGTGACGGAGGTGGAGTACGTCGAGGTCGCGCGCGCCGAGAGCGAGCGCGGTGAGCTGGTGCTGCGTGAGCGGCGGCCCGTCGACGGCGGGCCGACCTCGCTCGAGCTGCGGGCCAACGGCGTCTTCGTGATGGACACCGTCGAGGTCAGCACCGAGCGGGCAATGGCGCAGGCCGCCCTCGCGCTGGTCGAGGAGCCGCGCGCGGTGGTCCTCGGCGGCCTGGGGCTCGGCTACACGATGCACGAGCTGCTGGCCGACTCCCGGGTCGAGAAGTGTCGCGGTCGTCGAGATCGAGCCGGCCCTGGTCGACTGGCTGCGCGCGGGGCTGGTGCCCGACGGGCCGGCGCTGCTGGCCGACGAGCGGGTCACCGTCGTGGTGGCCGACATCGCGGTCGCCCTCGCCGAGGCTCGCGAGGCGTCCTACGACCTGGTGCTGCTCGACGTCGACAACGGGCCCGGCTACCTCGTGCACGCCGCCAACGCCGCGCTCTACGAGCCGCCGGCCCTCGCCGACGCCCGCCGGGTGCTGCGGCCGGGCGGCGCGCTGGTCGTCTGGTCGGCGTCCGAGTCGCCCGAGCTGGAGGAGTCGCTGCGGACGCTGTTCGGCGCGGTCGAGGCCCAGCCCCACGGCGTACGCCTGCAGGAGCGCGACGAGCACTACTGGCTCTACGTCGCCCGCGCCTGAACCAGTCGACGAAGCCCGCCGCGCCCTCGACCTCCACGTCGTAGGGCGGCCGGACCAGGTCGTCGGGAGGCAGCACCAGCTGCACGCATCGGTCGCGGGCGCGCCCTTGCGGGCGTAGCGCTGCTCGCCGTTGGGCGGTAGCCGACCTTGCGGCTCACGCCCTGCGACGCCGGGTTGTCGGCGAACGCCGCCGAGGTGACCTCCTCGAACCCGAGGTGGTCGAAGCAGAGCACGCAGATCGCCTGACGCATCAGCGTGCCCAGCCCGCGGCCGTGGAACTCCTGGCCCAGCCACGACCCCGTCTCGCCGGTCCGGGTGACCGGGAAGTCGTGGGTGCTGACGCCCTGGACGCCGACGAACCGGCCGTCGTGCCAGACCCCGAGGTCGAGCTGCCACCGCTCGGGGGTCAGCTCGGCCCGCGCTGCGCCAGTGGTACTGCAGGAACTGCCGCTCCTGGTCGGCGCCCGGTCGCGTCGGTCCACGGGAAGGAGAACGGCATGAAGTCGGGCGCGTGGATCCCCGCGTGCACGACCGCCAGCACCTCGGGGAAGTCGGCGTCGCGGAGCGGCCGCATGACCAGCGGGCCGCAGGTCACGCGCAGGCCGAACGGCGGCCAGAGCTGGCGAGGCCCGCGATGTCGTCGGCCATGCGACGAGCCTCACTGACCGCGGCGCGGACCGGCAACGGGTTTTGCTGGGTACGTTCGAGGCATGGGTGAGCAGGAGTTCCGCACCGAGCACGACTCGATGGGCGAGGTCCAGGTGCCTCGCGACGCGCTGTGGCGGGCCCAGACCCAGCGCGCGGTCGAGAACTTCCCGATCAGCGGCACGCCGATCGAGCCGGCGCTGATCCACGCCATCGGCGAGGTGAAGGCCGCGGCGGCGAAGGTCAACGGCGCTCTCGGCGTCCTCGACGCGGAGCCGGCGGCCGCCATCGAGGCGGCGGCCCGCGAGGTGGCGGCGCGGCGACCACGACGACGCGTTCCCGATCGACGTCTTCCAGACCGGCTCGGGCACCAGCTCCAACATGAACGCCAACGAGGTGATCGCCACGCTGGCGACGCGGGCCGGCGTCGAGGTGCACCCCAACGACCACGTCAACGCCTCGCAGTCGTCCAACGACACCTTCCCGACCGCCATCCACGTGGCCGCCTGCGCGCGAGGTGACCGGCGACCTGCTGCCCGCCCTCGACGTCCTGGGCTCCTCGCTCGAGCGCGAAGGCGGAGGAGTTCGCCGGGCTGGTGAAGTCGGGCCGCACCCACCTGATGGACGCGACGCCGGTGATGCTCGGCCAGGAGTTCTCCGGCTACGCCGCCACGGTGCGCTACGCCGTCGAGCGGCTCGAGTCGGTGCTCCCCCGCGTGCGCGAGCTGCCGCTGGGCGGCACGGCGGTCGGCACCGGCATCAACACGCCCGACGGCTTCCCGTCCGCCGGTCATCGAGGCGCTCTCCGAGTCGACCGGCGAGCCGTTCACCGAGGCCCGCAACCACTTCGAGGCCCAGGGCACCCGCGACTCGCTGGTCGAGCTGAGCGGCGTGCTCAAGACCTACGCCGTCGGGCCTCACCAAGATCTGCAACGACCTGCGCTGGATGTCGTCCGGCCCGACCACCGGTCTGGCCGAGATCCACCTCCCCGACCTGCAGCCCGGGTCGAGCATCATGCCCGGCAAGGTCAACCCGGTGCTTCCCGAGGCCACCCTCATGGTCTGCGCCCAGGTGGTCGGCAACGACTCCGCGGTGACCGTCGCCGGCGCCAGCGGCGCCTTCGAGCTCAACGTCGCGATGCCGGTGATCGCCCGCAACGTGCTCGAGTCGGTCCGGCTGCTCGCCGCCTGCTCGCGGCTGCTGGCCGAGCGCTGCGTCGACGGCATCACCGCCGACGCCGACCGGATGCGCCAGTACGCCGAGTCCTCGCCGTCGGTGGTCACCCCGCTCAACAAGTACGTCGGCTACGAGGCGGCCGCCAAGATCGCCAAGCAGGCGCTGGCCGACGGCGCCACCATCCGCGAGACGGTCATCGCGCTCGGCTACGTCGAGCGCGGCGAGCTCACCGAGGAGCAGCTCGACGAGGCCCTCGACGTGGAGTCGATGACGGGGACACGAAGTGTCCCCCACGCTGACCCGGCAGTAGCTGCTCGGGGGAGCGAAGCGGAGGAGGGCAGCTAGTGGTCATCTCCGGAAGTTCTTCGGGTGTCCCGCACTCCGGGCACGCACCTGGCGGTGTCGGCGGAGCTCGGAAGACGACCCGGTATGCCATCGCTCCGCCGTCGTGCCATGCACGCACCCGGAGCACGGGCCACCCCCGAACAACTTCCGGAGATGACCACTAGCGCCGTGTCAGGGCACGTGACCCCCAACCCGAACGACCCTCGAGAACCCGACCCCAGCGGAGGCTCCGACCCAAGCATGGCTCGCTACCCGAGCATCGCCTCCCACCCCATGTTCGACGTCGAACGCCAGTACAGCCGCGAGGCCAACCTCGAGACCCGTCGTTCGGTGTGGCGGCCCGGGCCGTCCGGGGTCGGACCTCCAGGACCTGGTGCTCGACACGCTCCAGGCGGCACTCCCGACCAGCGGCGGCATGCCCGACGTCCTCGAGGTCGGCTGCGGCACCGGCGCCTTCGCCGCCCGGCTGGTCGACGAGCTGCCGGGCCTCGCGCTGCTGGCCGTCGACACGTCGTTCCGCATGGTCGAGCTGACCCGCGAGCGCGGTGTCCCGGCCCAGGTGCAGGACGTGCAGCAGCTGCTGGCCCCCGACGCGTCGTACGACGTGGTGCTGGCGTTCTCGATGCTCTACCACGTTCCCGACCTCGACCGCGGCCTCGCCGAGGTGCGCAGGGTGCTCCGGCCCGGCGGCCGGTTCGTGGCCGTGACGGTCAGCGACGAGCACACCGCCGACCTCCGCCGGGACGCCGGCGGGCAGGCCGTGCACCTCACGTTCAGCCGCGAGAACGGCGAGGAGGCGCTGCTCCGCCACTTCGACACGGTGGAGCGCACCGACCTCGAGACCCGCGCACACTTCGCCGACCGAGCAGCGGCGCTGGCCTACCTCGACTCGTCGAACGAGGGCGTCGCCTGGTCACTGCCCGAGGACGGCTGGCCGCGCGACTACGCCGGCTACCCGACGGTCTTCATCGCCAGTTGAGCACCCCGCACGCAATGGGAGCGGTGGGAGCGCAGCGACCCGGTCTTGCGGGCGAAGCCCGCGCGCCCCGCGATCGGCCTCCGGGCCGCGGCGACCGCGCCGAGCGAGCCCACTCGCGAAGCGAGCGCCCGGCGATCGGTCCCGATGGGCACGACGACTGCGAAGCCCGTGAGCGAAGCGAACGTCGTCGTGGCCTCGGGGCCGAAGCTCGCCGGGGCAAATAGCCAGCGAGCGAGAGCGCCTGGCGAGCGCCAGCGAGCGTCGCCACGGACTGGGGGCCGAAGCTCGCGGGGGTAGAAAGTCAGTAGAAGCCGTGGCTCTGGCTGTGGCCCCACGCGGAGCACGGCGAGCCGTAGCGGTCCTCGATGTAGCCCAGGCCCCACTTGATCTGCGTGACGGGGTTGGTCGCCCAGTCGGCGCCGGCCGAGGACATCTTGGAGCCGGGGAGGGCCTGCGGGATGCCGTAGGCCGAGGAGTGGGGGTTGTCGGCGTGCACGTTCCAGTTGGACTCGCGGGTCCAGAGCGAGTCGAGGCAGCCGAACTGGTCGTCGTCCCAGCCGAACGACGACAGGAGGGCGCGCGCGATGTCGCGGGGATCCTCGTCGGAGAGGTCCTCGGAGCGCGACATGGTGTTGCCGGCACCCAGGGTGAGGGTGTCCTTCTTCAGCGGGTCGGCCTTGGCGCGGCTGTCGGACCGGGTGACCGGCGCCTCGGCGCGATCGGCCACGGCGGCGGCGGCCTCGTCCTGCGTGCGTGCTGCCGGCCGGCAGGGCTGCCGAGCTGGTGCCGGCCGCGGCCGCTGCGAGGTCGGACATGCTGGTCGTGCTGGAGCCGTCGGGACCATCGTCGGCGCTCAGTGACAGCGCGCCGCTGCCGACCGCGAAGCCGGTCGCCACGACCGCCATCGACGACAGCGTCAGCGAGGTCTTGAGCGCCGCCCGGGGCGCGCGTCGGGCCCTGGAGGCGCGGTGCTTACCGGCCTGCGGCTGTGGCGACGACACGTTTCGGGGCTCGATCCATGGGTGACGAGGGGCGCTGGTGCTGGGCGCTTGGTCTTGCGCTGGTCAATCCCGGTTACCTTGCCCGACCCGGGAAGTGGTTGCAAACCGAACGAGAAAACCTAGTGCGTTCGCATGACTCAGGAGTCACAGGAGTCACACCAGTCCCGGCGGCGTAGACCAGGACGACTTCAGAGTGTGACGTTCTCGAGCATCTCGGTGACCAGCGCGGCGATCGGCGATCGCTCGGAGCGGGTCAGCGTCACGTGGGCGAAGAGCGGGTGCCCCTTGAGCTTCTCGACCACCGCGACGACGCCGTCGTGGCGCCCCACCCGGAGGTTGTCGCGCTGGGCGACGTCGTGGGTCAGCACCACCTTGGAGCCCGCGCCGATCCGCGAGAGCACGGTCAGCAGGACGTTGCGCTCCAGCGACTGCGCCTCGTCGACGATCACGAAGGAGTCGTGCAGCGACCGGCCGCGGATGTGGGTCAGCGGGAGCACCTCGAGCATGCCGCGGACGAGCACCTCCTCGATGACGTCGCGGGAGGTCACTGCGCCGAGCGTGTCGAAGACCGCCTGCGCCCAGGGGCCCATCTTCTCCGACTCCGAGCCGGGCAGGTAGCCGAGCTCCTGGCCGCCGACCGCGAAGAGCGGCCGGAAGACCACGACCTTCTTGTGCTCGTTGCGCTCCAGGACCGCCTCGAGGCCCGCGCACAGCGCCAGCGCGGACTTGCCGGTGCCGGCCCGGCCACCGAGCGAGACGATGCCGACCTCGGGGTCGAGGAGCAGCTCGAGCGCGATCCGCTGCTCGGCCGAACGGCCGTGGATGCCGAACGCCTCACGGTCGCCGCGGACGAGGTGGACCTGCTTGTCGGCGCCGACCCGGCCCAGCGCCGTGCCGCGGTCGGAGAGGAGGACCAGCCCGGAGTGGCACGGCAGGTCGCGGGCGGCCTCGAGGTCGAGGGTGCCGTCGTCGTAGAGCTCGTCGAGGTCGGCGGCCTGCACCTCGAGCTCCGCCATCCCGGAGTAGCCGGGGTCGGAGTCGCTCATGGTCTCGCCGCGGTACTCCTCCGCGTCGAGGCCGACCGCGGATGCCTTGATCCGCAGCGGGAGGTCCTTGGAGACGAGAGTGACGTCGGCGCCCTCACGCGAGAGGTTGTGCGCGACCGCGAGGATGCGGGTGTCGTTGTCGCCGAGGCGGAACCCCGACGGCAGCGAGTCGGCGTCGGTGTGGTTGAGCTCGACCCGGATCGTGCCGCCCAGGTCACCCACCGGCACCGGCTCGTCGAGCCGGCCGTTGACGACCCGCAGCTCGTCGAGCATCCGCAGCGCCGTGCGCGCGAAGTAGCCCAGCTCGGGGTGGTGCCGCTTGCCCTCGAGCTCGGTGATGACGACCACCGGGAGCACGATCTCGTGCTCCTCGAAGCGCCGCAGCGCTCCCGGGTCGGCCAGCAGGACGCTGGTGTCGAGCACGTAGGTGCGGACCGCATCGGTCGCCGCAGGGGTGGCGGCGGTCTTGGAGCTGGAGCTGGCCTTGGTGGGCACGGGTCACTCCTCGCGGACCGGCGCGCGCACTCCTCGCCCGGTCGCCACAGTCAGCTGCAGACGGACCGGGAGGGAGCCCGAAGGCCGGAGTGCCGGCCCCCACGTGAGACCGGCTGGCCAACCCCGAAGGAGCTGTCGCTGGTCAGGTGTGGATCGTGCTCACGCAAGATTCGGGCCTCCCGATACGGCAAGCTTCCCCACTCGCCGATGCATCGAACGTACGCCGCCGGGCGCGGCGGTCCGGTGCGACACGCCCGACCATGAGGTGAAGAGCACGTGACGTCCAGACCTCGTGAGCGACCACGTCACCTGACCCGACCACGGACTGGGGGCTTAGCTCGCGGGGGTATGAAGCGCGATGGGAGCGGTGGGAGCGAAGCGACCCGGTCTTTCCGAGCGAAGCGAGGCGCCCCGCGATCGGCCTCCGGGCCGCGGCGACAGCGCCGGAGCGAGCGCAGCGAGCCAGGCGCCGCGAGCGCAGCGAGCGTCGCCTCGGATTGGAGGCCGAAGCTCGCGGGGGTATGAAGCGCGATGGGAGCGGTGGGAGCGAAGCGACCCGGTCTTTCCGAGCGAAGCGAGGCGCCCCGCGATCGGCCTCCGGGCCGCGGCGACAGCGCCGGAGCGAGCGCAGCGAGCCAGGCGCCGCGAGCGCAGCGAGCGTCGCCTCGGATTGGAGGCCGAAGCTCGCGGGGGTATGAAGCGCGATGGGAGCGGTGGGAGCGAAGCGACCCGGTCTTTCCGAGCGAAGCGAGGCGCCCCGCGATCGGCCTCCGGGCCGCGGCGACAGCGCCGGAGCGAGCGCAGCGAGCCAGGCGCCGCGAGCGCAGCGAGCGTCGCCACGGATTGGAGGCCGAAGCTCGCGGGGGTAGACAATCAGGCGCCGAAGCGCCGCTCGCGCTGGGCGTAGGCCCGGATCGCGCGCAGGAAGTCGACGCGGCGGAAGTCGGGCCAGTAGGCCTCGCAGAAGTAGAACTCCGACTGGGCGCTCTGCCAGAGCAGGAAGCCGCCGAGCCGCTGCTCGCCCGACGTACGGATGACCAGGTCGGGGTCGGGCTGTCCCTTGGTGTAGAGGTGCTCGCGCGATGTGCTCGACGTCGATGATGTCGGCGAGCTCCTCGAGGCTGCTGCCCGCCGCGGCGTGCTCGTGGAGCAGCGACCGGACGGCGTCGGCGATCTCGCGGCGGCCGCCGTAGCCGACGGCGACGTTCACCAGCATCCCGTCGACGTCGCGGGTGGCCTCCTCGGCCGCCTTCAGCCGCTCCGCGGTGGCTGCGGGCAGGAGGTCGAGCGCTCCGACGGGGTGGACGCGCCAGCGGCCCTCGGCCGCGAGCGAGTCGACGGCCCCCTCGATGATCGTGAGGAGGTCCGCCAGCTGCTCGGGCGGCCGGCTGGTGAGGTTGTCGCTCGAGAGCAGCCACAGGGTGACGACCTCGACACCGACCTCCTCGCACCAGCCGAGCAGCGGGACGGATGTTGTCGGCGCCGGCCTGGTAGCCCTCGGCCGTGCCCAGGCCCACGGCCTTGGCCCAGCGCCGGTTGCCGTCGAGCATCACGCCGACGTGCTTGGGCACCTGGTCGAGCGCCATCCGGCGGAGCATCCGCGCCTCGTAGACGGGGTAGATGACCCTCCGAAGGCCACGCTTCCAGTCCGCCACAGTGATGATGGTAACGAGCCGATCGGGTGACCTTCGGCGCATCGTCGCCGGAAGTCCATGTGCGTTGGGTACCTTCGCAACATGAGTCATTCGGTCTCCGACGCTGTGCGTGCAGGCATCGACAGCCTCCACGACTCGGTCGCAGAGGTCGCCGAGAGGCTCGAGAACGTCAAGCCGAGGCTGCGCGGCTGGCTCCACCTCGCCACGGCGCCCCTGACGCTGGCCGCCGGGATCGTGCTGATCAGCCTCTCTCCCGCCGGCAACGCGCGGATCGGCTCGGTCGTGTTCATCGCCTCGGCGCTGGTGCTCTTCACCGTGTCGGCGATCTACCACACCGGCACCTGGTCACCCCGGGTCTGGGCGTTCCTCCGCCGCTTCGACCACGCCAACATCTTCCTTCTCATCGCCGGCACCTACACACCGTTCAGCCTGCTCCTGCTCCACGGCACCTCGCAGCGCGTGCTGCTCATCACGGTCTGGTCCGGCGCCGTCCTGGGCGTGCTGTTCCGGATCTTCTGGACCGACGCTCCGCGCTGGCTCTACGTGCCGATCTACATGGCCCTGGGCTGGGCCGCGATCTTCTTCATCCCGGCGTTCTTCGAGGGCGCGACCGCCCTCGGCCTGGGCATCGGCATCGCGGTCTTCGTGATGATCGGCGCCGGTGGCTTCCTCTACACCCTCGGCGGCGTCGTCTACGGCTTCAAGCGCCCCAACCCGTGGCCCCGCTGGTTCGGCTTCCACGAGGTCTTCCACTCGTTCACCGTGCTCGCCTTCGCGACCCACTACGTGGGCATCTCGATGGCGACGTACTCACTGCGCTGAGGTCACCCGGCTCGCCCCCGGGTAGCGGTGGGTGTGCAACCACTCTCCACGGGGACAACCGTTGCTTGGCCACCGCCGCCCGAGGCCCGACCGAGCAGCGGTGGGTGTGCAACCACTCTCCACGGGGACAACGGTTGCCAAGCCACCGCCCACCTGGGGACAACGGTTGCTGGCCCACCGCCACCCCCGGGCGTTACGGCTTGGGGATCGTCGTACCCCGGCCGTGGAGCATCGTGATCATCGAGGCGAGCTGGGTGTCGGCCTTCTCGGTGCGGCCGAACGTCGTCAGCGCGAGCAGCGGCTTGAACCGCTGCCGGGCGATCGCCTTGGCGAAGGTGAACTCCTTGAGGCCGTCGGGGCCGTGGATGCGGCCGAAGCCGGAGTCGCCGACGCCGCCGAAGGGCAGCGACGGGACCGCGGCGAAGGTGATCACGCCGTTGACCGCGGTCATGCCCGAGCGGATGCGGGAGGCGAGCTCCATGCCCCGCTTCTTCGAGAACACGGTGGAGCCGAGGCCGTAGCGGGTGGCGTTGGTGCGCTCGATCGCCTCGTCCATGTCCTTCACCCTGGCGACCGTGACGGTCGGCCCGAAGGTCTCCTCCTGCACCGCCTCGGAGTCCTCGGGTACGTCGACCAGGACGGTCGGCTGCACGAACCGCTCGCCCACGGCGTCGGCACCGCCGACCACGGCGCGGCCGCCGCGCGCGAGCGCGTCGTCGATGTGGCGCTTGATGATCTCGAGCTGCTTGGGCATCGTGATCGGGCCGATCTTGGAGTCCAGCCCCTCATGGGCGGTCACCTCGCGGGCCTTGGCGGTCAGCGTCGTGAGGAACTCGTCGTAGACGCGCTCGTGCACGTAGACCCGCTCGACGCCGGTGCAGGTCTGGCCGGCGTTGGAGCACGCGCCCCAGATCGCGGCGTCGGCCGCGGCCTCCAGGTCGGCGTCCTCGTCGACCATCAGCGCGTCCTTGCCGCCGGCCTCGATGACGACCGGGCGTGAGCGTCTCGGCGCAGGCGGCCATCACCTTCTTGCCGGTCGCCGTCGAGCCGGTGAACGCGACCTTGTCGACGCCCGACGTGCACAGCGCGTGCGCCGGTCTCGCCGAAGCCGGTGACGACCTGGAGCACCGGCCGGCCGACCGACTCCAGGAAGGTCCGGGCCAGCCACTCGCCGACGCCGGGGGTGTACTCGGAGGGCTTGAAGACCACCGCGTTGCCGGCCGCGAGCGCGTAGCCGATCGAGCCCATCGGCGTGAAGACCGGGTAGTTCCACGGCCCGATCACGCCGATGACGCCGAGCGGCTGGTACTCGACGTACGCCGCCTGGTTGGCCATCAGCAGCCCGCTCGGCACCTTGCGGCGCTTCAGCACCTTCTCGGCGTGCGACGCGGCCCAGGCGAGGTGGTCGATCGCCAGCGCGGCCTCGAGCGTGGCGTCGCCGTGCGGCTTGCCGGTCTCCTGGTGCATCACCTCGGCGAGCTGGGCGAGCCGCCGGGTCATCGCGCCCTTCCAGGTCTGCAGGTGCTTCTCGCGCTCGTCGAAGGTCAGCGCGCCCCACCAGGCCGCCTCGTCGCGCGCGCGGTCGACCGCGGCCTGCACCTCCTCGGGCGTGTTGACCGGGTGCGTGCCGACGACGTCGCCGGTGCGCGGGTTGAGCGACTCGAAGGTCGTGGCCTCGGTGACGGTCGGCTGCGGTCGTGGTCATCGTGACTCCTTGATGAGGTCGGCGGCCTTCTCGCCGATCATGATCGTGGGGGCGTTGGTGTTGCCGCGCGGGACGGCCGGCATGACCGAGGCGTCGACGACGCGCAGCCCGTCGACGCCGCGGACCCGCAGCTCGGGGTCGACGACGGCGTCCTCGCCGTAGCCCATCGCGCAGGTCGAGGTCGGGTGGTAGAGCGTCTGCGCCCAGGTGCGGATGTGCTCGAGGGTCTCGTCGTCGGTGGGCGAGTCCGACACCTGCCAGGGCCGGTCGAGGTACGGCGCCAGCGCGCCCTGGGTGGCGATCTCCCAGGTCCGCTTCATCCCGGCGAGCATCGCGTCGAGGTCGGCCTGGTCGTCGAAGTACGCCGCGTCGATGGCCGGGTGCCAGCTCGGGTCGGCCGAGCGCAGCCGGATCGAGCCGCGGCTCGCGACGCCGACCAGGGTCGTCGCGACCGTCACCATCGCGCTGGTGGGCTCGTGCATGCCGTTGTCGTAGAAGCCGGCCGGCGCCGTGTGGATCTGGATGTCCGGCGCCGGCGAGCCCGTCGCGGCTGGCGAAGAAGGCGCCCGCCTCGCCGACGTTGGAGGCGAGCGGCCCGGTGCCGCGCACCTTCCAGCGCGCGAAGTTGCGCACGTTGTTGAGCTGCGCGAGGTCGGTCGTGCCCTTGGTGTACCAGAGCCAGCCCGCCGCCGGGTGGTCCTGCAGGTTGGCGCCGACCCCGGCGAGGTCGACCTTCGACTCGACGCCGACCTCGGGCAGGTGGCTCGCCGGACCGATCCCCGACAGCATCAGCAGCTGCGGGCTGTTGATCGCGCCGCCGCTGAGCACCACCTCGCGGGTCGCGCGCACCGTGTGCTCGGCGCCCGCCTGGCGGAAGGTCACGCCGGTCGCCCGGCTCGAGCCGGCGTCCAGCTCGACGCGCGGTCGCGAACGCCCCGGTCTCGACGGTGAGGTTGGCGCGCGAGCGCGCCGGCTTGAGGTAGCCCTCGTTGACCGACCAGCGCCGCCCCTTCTTGCAGGTGACCTGGTAGAGCCCGGCGCCCTCCTGCTCGGCGCCGTTGAAGTCGTCGGTGGGCTTGAGCCCGGCGCTGACCGCGCTGTCGACGAACGCGTGGCTCAGCTCGTGGGTGTAGACGCGGTCCTCGACGTGCAGCGGCCCCTGCTGCCCGTGCAGCGGGCCGCCGAGCCGGGTGTTGCCCTCGGCCTTCACGAAGTAGGGCAGCACGTCGTCGAAGCCCCAGCCCTGCGGCGCCGTACTGGTCGCGCCAGGAGTCGTAGTCGGCGCGGTTGCCGCGGATGTAGATCATCGCGTTCATCGACGAGCAGCCGCCGAGCGCCTTCATCCGCGGCCAGTAGGCCCGGCGGCCGTGCAGCTGCTTCTGCTCGGTGGTCTCGTAGTTCCAGTCCCACCGGGTCTTGAACAGGGTGGCGAACGCCGCCGGGATCATCACCTCGTCGGCGTCGGCCTCGCCGCCCGCCTCGAGGAGGCAGACGGTGACGCCGGGATCCTCGGACAGCCTGGCGGCGAGCACGGCGCCCGCGCTCCCGGCACCGACGATGACGTAGTCGTAGCTGTCGCTCGGCATGGGCAGAACCTACTCCGGCTGTCGAGACCCCTCTGCCCCGAACTAGAACGTGTTCCTATCGTGGCGCCCGTGACTACCGACGTGTCTCCCGAAGCGCACGGCGCCTGTGCCGAGTCGTTCGAGCCGCTGCGCGACCTGCTGGCCGCCAACCTCGCCGACGGGACGGACGCCGGCGCGTCGGTCGCCGTGGTCCACGACGGCGAGCTGGTCGCCGACCTCTGGGGTGGCGAGGCCGCGTCCCGGGCGAGCCCTGGGCCGAGGACACCGTGGTGCAGGTGTGGTCGGTCACCAAGACGATGGCGGCGCTGACCGCACTGGTGCTGGCCGACCGCGGCGAGCTCGACCTCGACGCGCCGGTGGCGTCGTACTGGCCGGGCTTCCGCCGCGACGACGTGCTGGTCCGGCACCTGCTGTCGCACACGTCGGGGTACGCCGGGTGGACCGAGCCGCTCGACGTCGCGGCGCTGCTCGACCTCGAGACGTCCGAGCGGCTGCTGGCCGAGCAGGAGCCGTGGTGGGAGCCGGGGACGGCGTCGGGCTACCACATGATCTGCTACGGCCACCTGCTCGACGGCCTGGTCCGGGCGGCGACCGGGGTGCCGCTGGCCGACCAGTTCCGCACGCTCGTGGCCGAGCCGCTCGGCGCCGACTTCCACCTCGGCGTGCCCGAGGACGTGCTGCCGCCGGTGCGCGACCTGATCCGCCCGGACCGAGGCCGGCATCGACTTCTCGCGCGCTGCCCGAGGGCAGCCTGTATCCCGACGGTCGTCAACCCGCTGCTCGACGTGCGCGAGCGGCTCTGCGAGACAGCCCCGAGTTCCGCCGCGTCTCGGTCGCCGGCGTCAACGGCCACGGCAACGCCCGCTCGATCGCCCGCGCGCAGTCGGTCGTCTCGCACGGCGGCGAGGTCGGCGGCGTGCGCCTGCTGTCGGAGGCGACCCTCGACCGGATCTTCGACGTCCAGGCCGACGGACCCGACCGGGTGCTGTTGGCTGCCGCTGCACGTGGGGCATCGGCTACGCGCTCGCCCAGCGCCGTCACCGCGCCGGCGGTCCCGGACGGCCGGGTCTGCTGGTGGACCGGCTGGGGCGGCTCGATCGTGGTCAACGACCTCGACCGTCGTACGACCTTCGCCTACGCGATGAACCGGATGGTCGGCACCCACTTCATCTCCTCCGACGCGCACCGACGAGCTACGTGCGCACCGCCTTCGAGTGCCTGGAGGCGCTCGTGACCGGGACGAAGGTCTGCATCATCGGCGCCGGCTGCTCGGGCATCACGACCGCGAAGCGGCTGAAGGAGCACGGCATCGACTACGACCAGTCGAGCTGTCCGACGACGTGGGCGGCAACTGGTACTTCCGCAACCCCAACGGTCGCTCGGCGGTCTACGAGTCGCTGCACATCGACACCTCGAAGACCCGGCTGCAGTTCGAGGAGTTCCCGGTGCCCGAGGAGTGGCCGGACTTCCCGAGCCACCGGCTGATGCACGACTACTTCCGGGCGTACGTCGACCAGTTCGGGCTGCGGGACGGCATCGAGTTCGGCGTCGGGGTCGACGCGGCGCGGCGCACGGCGAGCGGCTGGGACGTCACCCTGTCGACCGGCGAGACGCGGTCCTACACCGACCTCGTCGTCGCGAACGGCCACCACTGGAAGCCGAGGCTGCCCGCCTGGGCCGCCGACCCCGCGACGTTCGACGGCGTGCTGATGCACAGCCACGCCTACGTCTCGCCGTTCGAGCCGGTCGAGATCCGTGGCAAGACGCGTGATCGTGGTCGGGATGGGCAACTCGGCGATGGACATCGCCAGCGAGCTGTCGGCGCCGTGGATGGCCGCGACGCTCTACGTCTCGGCCCGGCGGGGCGTGTGGGTGCTGCCGAAGTACCGCAACGGCCAGCCGGCCGACAAGGTGATGGCGCCGCCGGACATCCCCAAGGACGTCGCGCTGGCCGCGTCGCGCGAGCTGATCCGCGGGCTGGTCGGCTAGATGTCGTCTACGGCCTGCCCGAGCCGGACCACGAGCCGCTGGCCGCGCACCCGTCGGTGTCCGCGGACTTCCTGACCAAGGCGGGGTCGGGCGACATCCACATGCTGCCGGAGATCGCGTCGCTGTCCGGTCGCACGGTGACCCTGGTCGACGGCTCGACGGTCGAGGCGGACGTGATCATCTGCGCGACCGGCTACGAGATGTCCTTCCCGTTCTTCGACCCCGACGACGTGGAGCTGCACCCCGACTCCGACCACCGCTACCCGCTCTTCAAGCGGATGATCAAGCCCGGCGTCGACCACCTCTTCTTCATGGGGCTGGCCCAGTCGTCGCCCACGATCGTCAACCTCGCCGAGCAGCAGTCGAAGCTGCTCGCGCGCCTGCTCGACGGCACCTACGCGCTGCCCTCGGTCGCCGAGCAGGAGGAGATCATGCGCGCCGACGAGGCCTTCCACCTCGAGCAGTACTACGCCGCCCCGCGGCACACGATCCAGATCGACTTCGGCCGCTACTGCGTCGACCTGCTCAAGGAGATCGAGGCGGGCGGGGCGCGGGCTCGGGGTTCGCTCGGATGATCCTCGACAGTCGAGTATCTTCCGTCGCCACGCCTGCTCGGCTCCGGTCTGCCGAGCATTGTCGGTACCTGGTGCCGAGGATGCTCGGCAGTTGAGCTCGGACCACGCTCGACTGTCGAGGATCGTCTGAGGTCACCTGAGAGCAGCGCCAACTCCTCGAGCCTCGTGACCGGCCGCTCGCAGACGAAGCGGCGGCAGACGTACGCCGCGGGTCGGCCGTCGAGCGGCGTACGCCCGGACAGCAGGGGTACGTCGTCGCGCGGGCCGTCCGCCTCGATGACGACCGCACCGGGGTGCTGGCGGGCGCGGGCGGCCAGCGCGGCTCGCTCCGGACCGGCGGGGCCGACGACCGCCACCTCGAGCGGCCCACCGGTCACCATCGTCTGAGCGGCGGCGAGCGACCAGCCCGCGAAGCGAGGCGCCCGCTCGGCCAGGGTCGCGACGGTGGCGAGCGCCTCCTCGGCGACGGTCCGGTAGCGGCCCTCGCCCGTGAGCGCGTGCGCGTCGACCAGCGCGTGGACCATCGAGGAGAGGCCGGACGGCGAGGCGTTGTCGCCGGGGTCGCGCGGCCGGGCGACCAGCACCTCGGCGTCGGCGGCGGTGTCGAAGAAGCCGCCGTCGTCGGCGCGGAACCGCTCGATCGCGTCGTCCAGCAGGTGTCGCGCGCGGTCGAGCCAGACCGCGTCGCCGGTCGCCTGCACGAGCGACAGGAAGCCGGACGCCACGCAGCCGTGGTCCTCCAGCACGCCCGCCGGCGCACCCACGACGCCGTCGCGCGAGACCCGCCGCAGCCGGCCGTCGACGACGTGCACCCGCCACGAGCAGCTCGCCCGCGGCGACCGCCGCGTCGACGTACGCCGGCTCGCCGAGCGCCAGCCCGGCGTCGCAGAGGCCGGTGATCGCCAGGCCGTTCCAGGCGGCGACGACCTTGTCGTCCAGGGCGGGCCGGACCCGCGCGGCCCGCGCGTCGAGCAGCCGGCGGCGTACGTCGACCAGCCGGGCGGCCCCCGGCCCCTCCGGGTCCTGGAGCAGCTGGAGCGTGGACGCGCCGTGCTCGAAGGTGCCGGCCTCGGTCACCTCGAAGACCCGCGCCGCCCAGCGGCCGTCGTCCTCCCCCAGCGCCTCGACCAGCTGCGCCGGCGTCCAGGCGTAGAACTTGCCCTCCACGCCCTCGCTGTCCGCGTCGAGCGCCGAGGCGAGCCCGCCCTCGGCGGTGCCGCAGCTCGCGCAGCAGGAAGTCGGCGGTCTCCCGCGCGACCCGGTCGCCCAGCGGCGCCGCCCACCCGGGCGTAGAGGCCGAGCAGCTGCGCGTTGTCGTAGAGCATCTTCTCGAAGTGCGGCACCACCCAGGCCGCGTCGACCGAGTAGCGCGCGAAGCCGCCGCCGAGCTGGTCGTAGAGACCGCCGCGCGCCATCGCATCGAGGGTCCGGCGGCAGCATCGTCGGCTCGCCCGCGGCGGCGCAGGAGCTCCAGGACCATCGACGGCGGGAACTTCGGGCGCGCCGCCGAAGCCGCCGTGGACGGGGTCGAAGTCCCGCTCCAGCAGCCGCCACCGGCTCGGGCCAGGGTCTCCTCGGTGATCGCGCCCGCCGGCCATCGCGGTCGCCCGGCCGAGGTGCTCGCGCAGCTTCGCCCGCCACCCGCTGCACGTCCTCGGGCTTGGTCTCCCAAGCGTCGGTCAGCGCCTCGAGCACCTGCCGGAAGGTCGGCTGCCCGTGCCGCGGCTGGTCGGGGAAGTAGGTGCCCGGCGAAGAACGGGTTGCCGTCGTGGTCGAGCACGCACGTCATCGGCCAGCCGCCGTGCCCGGTCATCGACGTGGTCGCGTCCATGTAGACCGCGTCGACGTCCGGCCGCTCCTCACGGTCGACCTTGATGCTCACGAAGTGCTCGTTGAGGTAGGCCGCGGTCGCGTCGTCCTCGAACGACTCGTGCGCCATCACGTGGCACCAGTGGCACGCGGCGTACCCGACGCTCAGCAGCACCGGCACGTTGCGCCGCCGCGCCTCCTCGAACGCCGCCGGCTCCCACTCCCACCAGTCGACGGGGTTGTCGGCGTGCTGGAGGAGGTACGGCGAGGTCGCGTCGGTCAGGCGGTTGGGCACTCTCACAGCCAAGCAGGTGCCCGTTGTGCTGATCTAGAACACGTTCTAGATTCGGTCGTGTGCCGGCGGTGACGGGCTGATCACCGAGCCCCTGATCTTCTACCGATAGGAACCACGTGCCCAAGACCCTGCACCCCTGCCAGCAGGTCGACCTCGACTGGCTCGACCGCGCCCAGTCGCGGTTCAGCAACTCCGTCGACGTCGCCCTGGCCCCGGACGAGCTCTTCGGCGTGCTGGCGCGCGCTGACACGTGGCCGCGCTGGGCGAAGGTGATCAGGCACGTCGAATACACCAGCCCCGAACCACACGGCGTCGGGACCACGCGCGTCGTCCGGATGGCCGGCGGGATGGTCGGCGACGAGGAGTTCCTCGCGTGGGAGCCGGGCAGGCAGATGGCGTTCCGCTTCAACACCAGCGCCACGAAGGCGCTTAAGGCGTTCCTCGAGACCTACCGCCTCGAGCCGATCGCCGGCGGCACCCGGCTGACGTGGGAGCTCGGAATGGAGACCGGCGGGGCGTCGAGGTTGTTCGCTCCGGTCTCGACGCCGATCACCAACCTGATGTTCCGCCGGTTCCTGAAGAACCTCCAGAAGCTCTGCGCGGACGGCGTACCGGCAGCCGTCTGAGCGTTCAGCGCTGCTCGCCGGCGTGCACCTTGTCGGCGATGCGTTCGAGTGTCGCCAGGTCTGCGGGCGTCAGCCGGTCGATGACGTGACGCCGGACCGACGCGACGTGGGCGGGGGCAGCCTCTTCCAGCACCGTGAACCCGTGCTGGGTGAGGACCAGCAGGCACCCGCGGCCGTCAGCCGGGTCCGGTCGTCGCTCGATCAGCCCGCGCGCCTCCATCCGGGTGGCGTGCCGGGAGAGCCGGCTGCGCGACCACGCCATCTTGGCCGCCTGGGCGTGCAGGGTGCTGGTCCGGTCGGGGACCTCAGACAAGGTGCTGAGGACCTCGTAGTCGGCCTCGGACAGCCCCACGTCCGCCAGGTCGCGCGCCGTTCGCTCCTGCACGGAGACCATCATCCGGCGGAACGCGCGCCAGGACCGCTCCTCGTCCGCGTCCAGCCAGCGCACGGCCGCTTCCGAGGCATTCGTTGACATGTAACCAATCTAGCAGGTACGGTCGTTTCCATGTTAACGAAGTCTCTTCGCGTCCTCGTCATCGTCGTGCAGCACCCGGCCCGGGGCCCTCGGGCCGACGATCAGCGAGTGGCTGACCACCGCACTGGCCCGGCCTGCGGCGGGCCTCTCCGTCGAGCTCGTCCCGGTGTCTCTCGCGGACCTCGGCCTGCCGTTCCTGGACGAAGAGGAGGAGCCGGCCACGGGGATCTACCGGCACGAGCACACCCGGCGGTGGAGCGCGATGGTCGATGCCGCCGACGGGTTCATCCTGGTCACGCCGGAGTACAACTACGGCATGCCGGCGTCGCTGAAGAACGCGCTGGACTACCTCTCGCGCGAGTGGGCCTGGAAGCCGGTGGCGTTCGTCAGCTATGGCAACACCTCAGCCGGCACCAGGTCGGTCCAGCACGCCAAGCAGGTGGTCACCACGCTGCGGCTGGTGCCGACCGGCGCCACGTTGGCGATCCGGATCGGCGAGGCGGTCGAGCAGACCGGCTGCGCCCGGATGCCGGCCGCGAGGCGGCCGGTTCTGCTGTGCTCGAGGAACTGGTCCGGCTCGCGCACGCCCTCCGCCCCTCCGTGAGCACGACCGGGACGACTCCCTGCCCGGCCCGCTGCCGGCGACGTACCTGCGACGACTCGGCCCGCAGGACGCCGCCGAGGTGGTCGTGCTGCAGCGGTGCTGCTGGGTCGACGAAGCCATCGCCAACGACACCCTGGCCATCCCCGCGCTGCAGGAGACCCCGGACCAGGTCGCCGAGTGGCTCGCCGACTGGCGGGCCTGGGGACTGTGGCGCGACGGCCGGTTGCTGGGCATGGTCCGGGCGCGCCGGGTCGACGACGAGTGGCACGTCGGCCGACTCGCCGTCGCGCCCGACCTGCGTGGCCGAGGTGTGGGCGGCTGGCTGCGACACCGTGCCGAAGAAGCCCGCGAGCCGGAGTGTCGCAGTCTCGTGCTCTTCACCGGAGCGCGCAGCCGGTCGAACATCCGACGCTACGAAGCCGCCGGATACCGACAGCTGCCGCACCGCGCGGGGTCAGGGACGGTCTGCCTGACCAAGGCGCTGACGCACGACGCGGATCGTCACGACGACCCGCTCGCAGCGCGGGCGATCTGACTAGCACGGCGCCGCGACGAGGTCCCTGAGTGGGGTTGGGTCACCACGGCACCGGCCCGTCATCGCCGAAGAAGCCTGCCGTGGGTCCGTCCGAGGCGACGGTGGCCAGCCGGACCAGCACGGCGGCGCCCTGCTCGACCGTCATGAATCCGGTGTGGTTGTTGCTGTCGGTGGCGACGAATCCCGGGGCCACGGCGTTGACGAGGATGCCCTCCGTCCGCAGCTCGTTCGCGTACTGCACCGTCAGGGCGGTCAACGCAGACTTCGACGGTGTGTACGCCGCCGACGGCAACAGCGCCACGAAGGGACCGTCGGGATCGCTCATGAGCGAGACGGACGCCGCGTGACTCGCGACGTTGACGATGCGCGGCGACTGCGAGCGCCTCAGCAGCGGGAGCATGGCATTGGTCACGGAGATGACTCCGAAGACGTTGGTCTCGAACACCGCGCGAACCATGTCCAGGTCGACCGCGCTCGGAATCTGGTCACGGGCGTCCTGCGGCGAGACCTGTCCTGACCCGGTGATCCCGGCGTTGTTGATCAGCACGTCGAGGTGACCATGGTGCTCATCGATCTGCTTCGCGGCGGCTTCGACGGTCGCAGGGTCGGTGACATCCAGGGTGATGGCCTGCGCGTCTCCGCCCGCCTGCCTCAACTCAGCCGCGGTCTCTTCCCCGCGATCCGGGTTCCGGGCACCGACCAGGACCGTCATGCCGAGGTCGGCCAGCTGCTCGGCCACACCCCGCCCGATCCCCTTGTTGGCGCCCGTGACCAGCGCGACGCGCCGGTGGGTGCTCTGCTCGTTCATGCGTGCTTCCTTTTCTCGCAAGCGGGGGCCCTCTGCGGACCCTTCGTCGATGTCAGAGGCCCGACCGCCCCTGCTTCCTTCACCGCAGGGCTCACCCCAGAAGGCTGTGCCGCCACGTGGGGTGCGCGGGGCGCCAACCCAGCTCTCGCTTGGCCTTGGCGTTGGAGGCACCGCGCAGCTCGGTCATGAGCACGACGCCGGCAGGTCCAGCAGCCAGCCGTCCGATGAAACGCGGCACTCGCATGGGCTTCTTGGCACCCAGCATCGCCGCCAGCGCCGGCAGCCACTCGACGACCGGGGCAGGCTCGTCGTCGGCGATGTTGTAGACGCCCCGGCGACCGTTCTCCACGGCGGCAACCGCGGCCTCGGCGGCGTCGGCGACGTGGACGAACGACCACACCCCTCCGCCGTCGCCGACGATCGGGAACTTGCGCTTGCGGATCAGCTCGAACTGCTCCGAACCCGGCGCCATTGAGGTGCCGGGCCCGTAGAACGCGCCGTAACGCAGCACGACCCCCTCGGTCCAGTCCGCACCGAGCACGGCCTCCTCCAGGTGCTTGAGCGCGGAGATCATCGAGGCCATCGGGCGGACCGGCGCGGGATCCAGGGGATCCTGCTCGGTCTTGACCGGACCGCCGGTCCGGGCGTAGGTGAACCCGCCGTTGCTCTGGGCGACGAACCGTCGTACCCCCACCGCGCGCGCGGCCGCCAGCAGGTTGTCGGTCCCCTCGATCCGCAGCCGATCGGTGGCAGCGAAGCTGCGCTCCATGCGGCGGGGGTCGACCTTCCCGATCGCGGTCAGCTGGTGGACGACCACCTCGGGCGCCGCCTCACGGACGGCAGCCTCGACCGCGGCCCGATCGAGCGCATCGGCGATGACCGGCACCGCCCCCAGCTTCGACACGGTGGCCTTGTCCGACTCCTTGCGGATCATGGCGTACACCTGGTGTCCCGCCTCGGCCAGGCGGGGCACCAGCTGCTTGCCCACTGCTCCGGTCGCTCCTGCAACCAGCACTCTCATCGTCAGCTCCTGTTCGGTTCGGTTCCGGATCTGCCACCTGAACCGGACAGCCCGCCACTTCCTGACAGGAGCCACACGTAATGGCCGTCACATCACGAGCAGTGGTCGCCCGTGGTCGGCGGCCGCCCATTGCTCGGTCGCGCGTTCGAGCTTGTCGGGGTTCGCCTGGGTGCGGCAGGCAGCGATGCCCTCGGCGGTGACTTCCAGGCACATGACGGCGACGACCCGGCCTGCCACGACGGCCACGACGGCCGGGTCGCCATTGGCGGTCCCGGCGTAGATCTCAGGCGAGCCGCCGACGAGCGCCCTCTTGGCCCCGGCCGGCTGGAACATGCCCCACACGAACTTCGCGACGGCGACCGCTCCCTCGAACGCCTTGGTGCGCGCGGGCACCTTCCCTCCGCCGTCGCCCATCGCGACGGCGTCCTTGGTGAGCAGGCGGACGAGCTCATCGGTCCGACCGCTGGCGGCGGCCGCGAGGAACTCCTCGACGATCCGCTGGACCGCTGCCGGGTCGAACGCGGGCCTGGCCCTGCGCTCCGCGACATGCTTCTTGGCGCGGTGGAAGATCTGCTGGCTAGCGGCCTCGGTGATGTCGAGGATCTCGGCGATCTCCCGGTGCGGGTGGTCGAAGGCCTCGCGCAGCACGTAGACGGCGCGTTCGTTGGGTGACAGCCGCTCCATGAGCGTGAGGACCGCGTAGGAGACCGCTTCGCGCTGCTCAGCGGTCTCGGCCGGGCCGAGCATCGGGTCCCCGGAGAGCAGCGGCTCCGGAAGCCATCGGCCCACGTAGGACTCACGTCGTGCCCGGGCGGAGGTGAGCTGGTTGAGGCACAGGTTGGTGAGGACCTTCGTCAGCCAGGCCTCGGGGACCTCGACCCGGTCGGTGTCGACGGCGTGCCAGCGCAGGAACGTCTCCTGCACGGCGTCCTGAGCCTCCTGCGCGGAGCCGAGGAGGCGGTAGGCGATGGCCTCCAGACGCGGCCTCGCGGCCTCGAACCGGTCGACACCTTCCCCTGCCAAAGGCACGACGCGATGCTACCTACGACGAACCCTCCGCCGAGGTGCGACGTCACGCCGGACCGCCGGGCGCGAGACCTGCACGCCGGCTGAGCCTGGATTCACCGATTCCCGGCTACTACGCGCCACCACACGGGCGCGCTCGCGGCGTTGCCGACGCTCGAAAGACGCCCAGTCTGCCGTTCGCGCCGGCGCCTTGCGATCACACCCGTCTGGTGACGCTCGCCACGCCGCGAATCGGTGAATCCAGGCTGAGTCCGGGTCGGCGGCTACTGCCGCCCTGCCAGCTCCGCCGAGGCATTGGCGATGACGTCGTCGAGCACGTCGCGGGTGCGCTCCATCTCACGGATCTGTCGATCGATGCGCTCCCTCTCGGCGCGCAGCTGCTCGGTGAGCCTGGGCGTGGCGCTCTCGTTGGGGCCGCCATCCAGATCCCGCATGCACGGGAGGATATCGAAGATCGTCGCGCTGTTGAGACCGGCGGCGAACAGCTCCTGGATCCGGATGACCCGGTCGACCGCGGCCCGGGGATAGGTGCGATGGCCTCCCGCCGTCCTCGTCGAGACGAGCAGCCCCTGCTGCTCGTAGTAGCGGAGCGAGCGGACGCTCACCCCAGTCGCTTCGGCCAGAGCGCCGATCTTCATGGTCCTCACGTCCCATCACCTCGACTTGATCCTCACACCCGTGTCAGGTTCGACGCTTGCCGCATGCCCAGCGCCGCGACCGCCACCGAGACCTCCACAGACCGACTTCCGCTTTCTCCGTTGCTCGCACTGGCCACCGCCGTCTTCGTCACCAGCCTGACCGAGACCCTCCCCGCCGGCGTGCTCACCGGCATGGGCAGGGACCTGGGCGTCACGGACTCGGCCATGGGTCAGTCCATCACCATCTACGCCATCGGCACCGCCCTGACCGCAGTCCCGCTCAGTGCTGCCACAGCACGGCGCCGCCGCAGGCCACTTCTGCTGACGGCCATGGCGGGCTTCCTCGCCGCGAACTCGCTGACCGCACTCGCGCCGAGCTTCGAAGTCGCCATGACGGCGCGGTTCCTTGCCGGCGTGGCAGCGGGTGTGGCGTGGTCGATGCTGGCGGGGTATGCGCGTCGCCTGGCACCGGTCCACCTCGCTGGTCGAGCCATCGCCGTGGCGATGACCGGCATCCCGGTCGCGCTCTCCCTCGGGGTGCCGGCCGGGACCCTGCTCGGCCACGTGCTCGACTGGCGCGCCGCGTTCGGCGCCATGAGCGTGCTCACGGTCGCCCTCATCGGCTGGATCGTCGTCAGCGTGCCGGACCTCGCCGGAGCCCCTACGACGAGCGAGGACCGGGCGCCGGTGCTGAGGGCCCTGCGGGTGCCCGGCGTACCAGCCGTCCTCACCGTCACCCTGACCTTCGTCCTCGCCCACACCATCGTCTACGCCTACATCTCCACGTACGTCGCCGACGCGGGCATGCCCCGGCGGACCGACCTGGTGCTGCTCGTCTTCGGCATCGCGTCGCTGCTGGGCATCTGGACGGTCGGCAGGCACGTCGACCGCAGCCTCAGACGCCTCACCATCTGCAGCATCACCCTCGTCGTCGGGGCAATGGTCACCCTCGCCCTCTCGCGAGACCATGTCGCGGTCTACGCGGCGAGCGCTGCGTGGGGTCTCGGCTGGGGCGGTGCACCCAGCTTGCTGCAGACCGCCGGTGTCCTGGCCGGCGGACGCCACAGCGAAGCCGCCGCTGACGGCGTGCAGGCCATGCTCGTCACGGTGTGGAACGCGGCGATGGCTCTGGGAGGCAGCCTCGGCGGGGTCATCCTCGCCACCGGTGGCGCCCACGCCCTCCCCACGACGACGGCGCTGTTGAGCCTGCCGGCCCTGCTCCTGGTCGTCACCGCACGAGCCCACGGGTTCCCGACCGCGGACGGTCCGGTGGCCAGGCGGTAGCTCCCTCCCGGTCACCGACACGACGCCTCCGAGGGTCACGCCGCCCGGGAGCGCGGCTGCGGATCGCTGGGCGCGGTCGACTGCTGCGCGAGCCAGGAGGTGAAGGACGTCGGTGCGAGGTGGGCGTCCGACGCCGGAAGAAGGCTGTCTCCGGCCATGTCCACGCCGAAGATCCCGGTGTGCCAGCTCGGGACGAGCTCGATCGGACGGCCGCGCACGGCGTACGTGCGCCGCGCCATGTCCACCAGGTCCTCGGGGCCCGGCCCGGCCACGTCCACGTGACGGCCCAGAGGAGCTGCGGTGGCGACGTCGGCCAAGACCTCAGCCACGTCCCGCGGCGCCACCGGCTGGATCAGCAACGGCGCAATCCGTGCCACCCCGTCGCGCTCCGTCCACGACGCGACCATCTCGGCGAAGTCGTGGAACTGCGTGGCCGGCACGATGGTGTGCGGCACGCTCCCCTCGCTGACGAGCGTCTCCTGGGCCCGCTTGCCCTCGTAGTGAGCGTTCCCCTGGACCGCCCACAGGCCCGCGATCGACAGCACGACGTGGTGCCCGACCCCCGCTGAGCTCCCGGCTGCCAGCAACCGCTGCGTGGACCGCGAGAAGAAGTCGACGGTGGCCGCGCTGTCCGAGGCGGTCGAGTTGGTCACGTCGACCACCACCTCCACGCCACGCAGCGCCGCGTCGAGGCCTTCGCCCGAGAGCGTGTCCACACCGCGGGCCCGACTGATCGGCACCACCTCATGGCGCCGGTGTTCGAGAGCCTGGTGGACGAGACTTCCGATGCGACCACTGGCTCCGACGACTGCAACTCGCATGACCACTCCTTATTGAGGATATTTCAACTCCACAATATCTTCGTTGGCTAGACTCGACAACGTGAAGCTGCCGGAGAGCACCGAGTGGGCCCTGCACTGCGTCACGGCGCTCGCACAGGTTCCGCACGAGGCGGTGAGCGCCTCCCAGCTGGCCGAGCACTTCGCCCTTCCGGCGCCGTACCTCTCCAAGCAGCTGGCCCTCCTGGTGAGGGCCGACATCCTCACGGGCACCACGGGGCCACGCGGAGGATTCCGGCTGTCCCGTCCCACGGGGCAGGTGACGCTCCTCGACGTCGTGGAGGCGGTCGACGGCTCCAGCGATCCCTACACCTGCCGCGAGATCAGGCAGCAGGGCCGGGGGGCCGCACCGCCCGAGGAATGCCGGGAGCAGTGCCTCCTCGCAGTGAAGATGCGCGAGGCCCACGTGGCATGGCGCGAGAGCCTGCGCAGCGTGACGGTCGCGAGCCTCGTCAGCTCCCTCGCCGAGGACGTCGTGCGCCGCACACGTGCGTCCCTCTCCCGCGCCCGAGACTGATCCGAGCAGTCGCCGGCCGGACGTGGGGCGCCGCACCGCTGCCTTGCACCTGACATCAGTGTCAGGTTGCACGCTGGTGCGCATGCGCACCGCGAATGCACCCCGCCAGCTGCGACTCATCATCGAGGCCCCCGACTTCGACGAGGCCGTGACCTTCTTCCGCGACGTGCTCGGCATGCCCGAGCAAGCCGCATTTGCCACCACCGGCGACGACCGCGTGGCGATCCTGCACGCGGGCTCCGCGACCATCGAGGTCGCCTCGCCACAACACGCCCGCAACATCGACCAGGTCGAAGGCGCCCCGCCGGCGCACGGACCGATGCTCCGTCTCGCATTGGAGGTGGACGACACCGCCGGCGCAGTCGAGTCGGCGAGCGGTGCGGGCGTGCAGGTCATTGCGCCGCCGACGGAGACGCCGTTCCGGAGCCTGAACGCTCGCGTCGCCGGGCCGGCGGGATGGCAGGTCACCTTCTTCCAGGAGCTCGAGACGCTGGAGGAGCGCTCTCGGCGCGAGGGCTTCCAGACCGACGACGCACGGGAACGCTGACCTGCGCACGGCGGCGCGAGCGGGTCACCGACTGTCACCACTCGGCGGTCCGCCCGGCGGCCACCGACTCACTGCGTGACGAGTGCCGCTCGCAGCGCCTCCAGCGCCGAGGGAGCCACGGAGTACCAGACGTTGCGACCGCGCTTCTCCGATGTCACCAGCCCGGCGTTGCCGAGAACCTTCAGATGGTGGCTCACCGTTCCCTGGGACTTCCCTAGCGGCCCGGTCAGGTCGCACACGCAGACCGCCCCCTCGGCGGAGTTCGCGAGCAGGGAGACGAGCCGCAGTCGCGCCGGGTCACCCAGCGCAGCGAACCGTTCGGACAGCAGCCTCGCCTCGGCCTCGACGAGCGGCTGGAGAGCCAGCGGCGTGCAGCACGCGCCGACGTCCGCCTGGTTCAGCACCGGCAGCTCCTTGACGTCCACGCCGTGACCTCCTCTGCTCGCCCGTGACGACATCCTGCCAAACCCATTGACATCGGTCAATGGATCGCTATCGTAAACCCATCGACACTCGTCGATCAATTGTCCACTCGTCAGGAGGCACCATGTCCCGCATCCAGCTCGCGCTCAACGTCGACGACATCGACGCAGCTGTCGACTTCTACTCGACGCTGTTCGACACCGTTCCGGCCAAGCGCCGGCCCGGCTACGCGAACTTCGCTGTCGAGAACCCGCCGGTCAAGCTGGTGCTCTTCGAGAACCCCGAGGCCACCGGCACGCTCAACCACGTCGGCGTCGAACGCATGTCGATGGAGGAGGTGCAGGCCGAGGCCGATCGCCTCGAGGCAGCCGGGCTCACCCTCGATGTGGAGGGAGACGTCGTGTGCTGCTACGCCCGTCAGGACAAGCACTGGGTCACCGGCCCGGACGGTCAGCGGTGGGAGAACTACGTCGTCCTCGCCGACGCTCAGCCCGAGCTCAAAGGCCGTACCGCCGGTGAGCTGGACGTCCAGTCCGCGACGGGCGGGGTGGGCGGTTGCTGCCGAGACGCCGGGGAGGCCCAGCGGGACGTCGCGGAGAGTGCGGCAACTCCCGCCACCGGCGCGGGCTGCTGCTGACCACCAGCACATCTGGAAGGAGAACCATGAACTCATACGACCCCGCCGCGGGGCTGGCCGCAGAGGTGGCTCGCGACCGCATGGAGCAAGCGCGCCAGTCTCGCCTCGCCGCCCTGGCAAGGTGCTGCCGGCCACGCTTCTGGCGTACGGCCTTCAGGGACTCATTGACCCGTTGGCGCGACAGGCAGGACCACGGGCGTCGCTGCCCGCCACGTGCTGCTCGTGACCGCCCGGCATGATGAATGGCGTGGCTGACGTCGGGGCAGACCGTGCCGAGATCGCGGACATCGTGGGCACCTTCTTCGAGGCGTTCACCTCCGGGCCGGGCTGCGCCGACCGGATGGAAGCGCTCCGCGACACGTTCCTCCCCGAGGCCGTCATCGTGCGGACGGGCGGCGGCGAGCCTGCGGTCTACGATGTTGACGGCTTCATCGCTCCGCGCCAGGCGCTCCTCACCGACGGCACCCTCGAGGAGTTCCACGAGTGGGAGCTCGCCGGCCACACCGAGCTGTTCGGCGACATCGCGCACCACTTCTGCAGCTATGCGAAGGAGGGGGTGCAGGCGGGCCAGCCCATCGCCGACCGGGGCATGAAGACCATGCAGCTGGTCAGGACCGCCGCCGGCTGGCGGGTCAGCGGCGTCGCCTGGGACGACGAGCGCGAGGGGCTCAGCCTTGACGACCGCTGAGGCCTACTACCTGCCCCTGGCCGACGGCACCTTCGAGTCCACGAACGCGACCACCAGTCCGTGGGACCTGGGCGCCCAGCACGGCGGGCCGCCGGCGGCGCTGCTGGCACGCGCGGTGGACCGGACGACCGACGACCCGGCGTTCACGATCGCGCGGCTGAGCGTCGACATGCTCGGCCCGATCGCGCAGGGCGTGGTGAGGACCGAGGCGGAGGTGGTGCGGCCCGGGCGGCGGGTGGAGCTGGTGACCGCGCGGCTGTTCACCAACGACGTCCTGGCCTGTACGGCGACCGCCTGGCGGGTGCGGGAGCATGCGGAGTCGACGCGGCACCTGGTCGAGCCGCCCGCGGAGCTGCCGCCCATCCCCGAGACCGGGGTGACGTCGTACTTCGAGGGGGTGCCGCCGGAGTGGGGCTACGGGCCGTCGGTCGAGTGGCGGTTCGTCGAGGGCGGCTTCGACGGGCAGCCCGCCGGCCGCGCCCGGCTGTGGACCCGCCCGAGGATCCCGCTGGTCTCCGGCGAGGAGACCGCTCCCCTCCACCGGCTGATGGTCGTCGCGGACTCGGCGAACGGTGTCTCGGCGCGGCTGCCCATCGGCGAGTGGTGGTCGATCCCCAACACGCTGACCGTCACCGTCGAGCGGCCCCCCGTTGACGAGTGGATGTGGATGGACGCCACCACCGACATCTCGCCGCACGGCCGCGGCGTCGCCCACGCCGTCATGTCCGACCGTGACGGCGTGCTCGCACACGTCGCCCAACCCCTCCTGGTGAGCAGGCGCTAGCGCCTGCCCCGGCCGGGAGCTACTCCCTACCAGGGACTGGGCACGTAGTCCTTGAGGAAGTGGCCGTAGAGGTCGGTGCCCGCCTCGCCCTGGACCACCGGGTCGTAGACCCGGGCCGCGCCGTCGACGAGGTCGAGGGGCGCGTGCCAGCCCTCGGCGGCGATCCGGAGCTTGTCCTGGTGCGGCCGCTCGTCGGTGATCCAGCCGGTGTCGACGGCGTTCATGAGGATCCGGTCGGTCTCGAACAGCTCCTGCGAGCTGGTCCGGGTCATCATGTTGAGCGCGGCCTTGGCCATGTTGGTGTGCGGGTGACCGGCGCCCTTGTAGGCACGCGAGAACTGACCCTCCATCGCGGAGACGTTGACCACGTGGGCCCGCCCCGAGGCCGCTCGGCGAGCAGCCGCGGCGAGCGCCGGGCGGAGCCGCGAGACGAGCAGGAACGGCGCCACGGAGTTGCACAGCTGCACCTCGAGGAGCTCGAGCGGGTCCACCTCGTCGACGGTCTGGGTCCAGGAGTTGCTGGTCGCCACGTCGGGCAGGAGGCCGCCGGCGTCGACCGCGGTGCCGGCCAGGTGCGCGTCCAGCGAGGCGCTGCCGGCCCGCAGGGCCAGTGCGGTCAGCGAGGCTGCGGTGTGGGCGGCCGCCGCCTGCGCTGCGGACTCCCCGTCGTGGTGGGCCACCGGGTCCGCGGCCAGGGCGCCGGCGATCGCGGCGGGGTGCGCCTCGGAGATGCGGTCGAAGCTGACCATCTCGGGGAGCGCCACGTCCAACGGCAACGGGGCAGACTCCGCGTCCACCAGCCGCGCATAGGCGCCCGGGGAACGACGCACGGTCTGGCAGGCGTTGCTGATCAGTACGTCGAGGGGTCCCTCGGCGAGCACGTCGTCGGCGAGCGCGATGACCTGGGTCGGGTCGCGCAGGTCGATGCCGACGACCTTGAGGCGGCCGATCCAGTCGGCGCTGTCCTCGAGCGCCGAGAACCGGCGTACGGCGTCGTGCGGGAACCGGGTCGTGATCGTCGTGTGCGCGCCGTCGCGGAGCAGCCGCAGCGCGATGTACATCCCGATCTTGGCCCGGCCGCCGGTGAGCAGCGCGCGCTTGTCCGTGAGGTCGGCGCGCTGGTCGCGCTTGGCGTGCGACATCGCGGCGCAGCGCGGGCAGAGCCAGTGGTAGAACGCGTCGACCAGCGTGTAGTCGGCCTTGCAGATGTAGCAGCCGCGGGGGTTGATCAGCTCGCCGGCGAACGCGCCGGCGGCCTGCGACACCAGCGGGATGCCCTGCGTCTCGTCGTCGATGCGGAGCGCCGAGCCGGTCGCGGTCGCCTCGGTGATCGCGCGGTCGTGCGCGAGCTCGGCCTCGCGCTTGGCGGCTCGCCGGTCCCGCTTCAGCGCCTTGTACATGTGCGAGGCCGCCCGCTTGACCTCGATGTGCGACGGATCGTCCTCGGGCACCTCGTGCAGCTGCTGGAGGACCCGCAGGGTCGCGGCCAGGTCGTCGGGGTCGATCACTGGTCGACCCCGCTGAGGAGGGTGGAAGCCGTGAACTCGGCGGCGCGACGGTCGTACTCCCGGCCGTGCGACAACATCGCGTGCTTGCCGCCGGGGATCTCCACGAACTCCACCGTGGTGCTGCGGGACAGGTTGCGGGCCACGGTGCGCGCCTTGTCGATGGAGGCGACCCGGTCCTCGGTGCCGTGGACGATCAGCACCTGTCGGCCGGCGAGGTCGGCGTCGTCGGTCGGGTAGACCCAGGGGTTGAGCGCGACCACGGAGACGACGTCGGGCTCGGCCGCCGCGAGCAGCGCCGTGCGGCCACCGAGCGAGTGGCCGACCAGTCCGACCGGCAGGTCGGGATGCCGGTCTCGGAGCTGGTCGAGCGCCCACACGGTGTCCTGGTAGGGCGTGTGGGCCTCGTCCCAGCCGCGGTAGGTGTTGAGCAGCCGGTGGACCGAGAGCCGACGCGAGGCCCGGGCGACGGCGCGGGCCGTCGGGATCATCCGCAGCACCGACAGCTGCCGGGCGTCGACCGGCACCTGCGGGCCGCGGGTGGCACCGCCGTGCAGCACCAGCACCACGCCGGCGGGTGCCGCCGGCTCGCGCACCGGCACCAGCCTGGGTGAGGGCGTCACTCCGGCGTCACTAGGGGGTGGAGCGGTTCTCGGGCCCGGCAGGCTCCGCAGGCCCGGCGGGCTCCGCGGGCCCGGCGGGCTCGGCGGCCCCAGCGGGCTCGGCCGGGTCCGACCCCGCCTCGTCGCCGTAGACCCCGGCGTCCTTGGCCGCCTGCGCCTTGCGGAGCTGCTTGACCAGGCTGAACGCCAGGACCGCGACGGCGAGGATCAGCAGCACGAAGACCAGGGCGCCCCAGCCACCGGCCTTCACGTCCTCGTCCTCGGGCGACCTGTCCCCTGCCGCCGCGACCAGCTGGGCGGCCAGCTGGGCGGCTGGGTGGAGCACGGCGGCGAGGGACATGCCTCCAGTCTCTCAGGCCCGGCCCGACGCAATGGGAGCGGGCGAGCGCAGCGAGCGATGCGAGCGGAGCGAGCGTGGTCATGGGCCCGGGGTCGAAGCTCACGAGGGTAGAAAGCCAGCGAGCGTCGTCACGGGGGTGGGGTCGAAGCTAGCGGGGGTATCAGGCGATCCCGGCGAACAGGTCGCTCTCGGGCACCGGGCTGTCGACGTACGACGTCACCAGCTCGAAGTCCTCGGTCGGCCACACCTCGGCCTGCAGCTCGCGAGGAATCGCGAACCAGAAGCCGTCGGGGTCGATCTGCGTCGCGTGGGCGAGGAGCGCCTGGTCGCGCACGCCGAAGTAGTCGGAGCAGGGCACGCGGGTGGTGATCCGGGCGTCCCAGTCCGGCTCCCGGTCCCACTCCTTGAGCCGCTCCTCCCACGGCGATTCGAGGCCGTGGGCGATCATCGCGTCGTGGATGGCCTGCATCCGCGGGCGGTTGAACGAGTGGTGGTAGTAGAGCTTCTGCACCTGCCACGGCTCCCCCAGCTCGGGGTAGCGCTCGGGGTCGGCCGCCGCCGCGAAGGCCTCGACCGAGATCTCGTGGCACTTGACGTGGTCGGGGTGCGGGTAGCCGCCGCGCTCGTCGTAGGTCGTCATCACGTGCGGCTTGAACTCGCGGATAAGCCGCACCAGCGGGGCCGCGGCTTCCTCGAGCGGCACCAGCGCGAAGCAGCCATCCGGGAGCGGCGGCTTGGGGTCGCCCTCCGGCCAGCCGGAGTCGACGAAGCCCAGCCAGTCCTGCCGGATGCCGAGGATGTCGCGCGCCCGCTCCATCTCCTGGCGACGGATCTCGGTGATGTTCTCGAGCACCTCCGGGCGCTCCATCTTCGGGTTGAGGATGGAGCCGCGCTCGCCACCCGTGCAGGTCGCGACGTGGACGTCGACGCCCTCGGCGACGTACATCGCAGTCGAGGCCGCGCCCTTGCTGGACTCGTCGTCGGGGTGGGCGTGCACGTGCATCAGCCTGAGGCCGGTCCGGGGTCCTACGGTCACCCTCCCAAGCCTAGGTGTCAGGCTAAGCGGGTGAGCGGGCAGGACACACTGGCGAAGCGGTACGGCGCGCCCGCGCCCTGGCGACGCCTGGCCACCATCACTGCCTCCGTCGCCCTGGCGATGGTCTTCCTGGTCTGGCTGGCGTGGAGCGTCTACGAGCACTCGACGCCGCAGGTGACCTCCGAGCTCGAGACGTTCTCGGTCGAGGACGAGCACACCGCCACCGCGGTGCTCCTGGTCTCGCTCGACAACGACGACGTGCAGGCGTCGTGCACGCTCCGCGCCTACGCCGAGGACCACACGACCGTGGGCGAGCTCGACCTTCACCCCCGACCCGAGCAAGGGGCGGCGCCAGGTGCAGACGATCCGCACCGAGCGGCTCGCGACGTCGGTCGACAGCGTCGGCTGCACGGCGCCCGGCCAGGACCGCCCCAGGTGAGCCGCTGAGCTGTTGGGTGACGGCGATTCTCCCGTCGACTTAGCCCTGAGGGGCTTCCCGGCTAGACTTGCCGGTCTGGTCGCCCCGCGACGCCCCCAGCCGCAGGCATTTTCACAGCCGTCAGGACGACCCCAGCGAGACCGGCGTGAACCCCCATGTGAACGGGTACGCCCTACCGATCCATCGACACAGCGCGCAGGAGTACACCCATGACTCAGCAGACCGAGCAGCAGCAGGGACCCATCTGGCTCACCCAGACGGCGTTCGACGAGCTGACCGCGGAGCTCGAGGAGATGAAGGGTCCGCGCCGCCAGGACATCGTCGCCCGGATCAGCGCGGCTCGCGACGAGGGCGACCTGAGCGAGAACGGCGGCTACCACGCCGCTCGCGAGGACCAGGGCAAGCTCGAAGGACAGATCCGCACCCTCGAGCACGTGCTGCTGCACGCCGAGACCGGCGTCCCCGCCGACGACGGTGTCGTGGCCGCCGGCAAGGTCGTGACCTACAAGTTCGAGGGCGACGGCGACGACGAGGCCGAGACGATCCTGCTCGGCGCGCGGGAGAACGAGGAGTACGTCGAGGGCCTCACCGTCTTCTCGCCCCAGGCCCCGCTCGGCGCGGCGCTGCTCGGCGCCGAGACCGGCAGCGTGGTCGAGTTCACCGGCCCCAACGGCCGCACCAACAAGGTCGAGGTCGTCAGCGCCAAGCCCTACTCCAGACTGACGGGGTCGCCGGCTACTCGATGACCCGGTAGCCCCGCTCACGGAGCCGGGCCAGCACCTGCTCGGTGTGCTGGGAGCCGCGGGTCTCGAGCTGCAGCTGCACCTCGACCTCGTCGAGCAGCAGCGTCGGAGAGATCCGCTCGTGCATCACCTCGATGACGTTGGCGCCCGAGGCGCCGACCTCGGTGAGCAGCCGCGCAAGGCCGCCCGGGGTGTCCGGGATGGTGACGTGCAGGTTGAGGTAGCGGCCCGCCGAGGCCATGCCGTGCCGGATCACCTTGCCGAGCAGCAGCGGGTCGATGTTGCCGCCCGACAGCACCGCGACGACCGGCCCGGCGAAGTCGTGCGGCGTGTCGAGCAGCGCCGCCACCGCGGCGGCGCCGGCCGGCTCGACCACCATCTTGGCCCGCTCGGCCAGCGCCAGCAGCGCCCGCGACAGCGACTCCTCCGAGACGGTCCGGATCTCGTCGACGTGGTGGCGCACCTCGGCGAACGGGATGTCGCCGGGCAGACCGACCGCGATGCCGTCGGCCATGGTCTTCATGGCCGGGAGCTGGACCGGCGAACCGTGCGTCAGCGAGTCGGGGTACGCCGCGGCGCCGGCGGCCTGCACGCCGACCAGCCGGACGTCCGGACGCTTGGCCTTGATGGCCAGCGCGGTCCCCGCGAGCAGGCCGCCGCCACCGGTGGGCACCAGCACGGTCTGCACCTCGGGGACCTGCTCGAGCACCTCGAGCCCCAGCGTGCCCTGGCCGGCCACGATGTCGACGTGGTCGAAGGGGTGGATCAGCACCGCACCGGTCTCGTCGGCGAACCGCCGCGCCGCCGCCAGCGACTCCTCCAGCACCTGGCCCTCGAAGACGACGTCCGCGCCGTACGCGCGGGTCGCGCGCTCCTTCGGGATCGGGGCGCCCTCGGGCATGAACACCGTCGACTTGATGCCCGAGCAGCTGGGCGGCCAGGGCCACGCCCTGCGCGTGGTTGCCGGCCGAGGCGGCGACCACGCCGCGGGCCCGCTCCTCCGGCGAGAGCCGGGAGATGCGGACGTATCCGCCGCGGATCTTGAACGAGCCGGTGCGCTGGAGGTTCTCGCACTTCAGCCAGACCGGCCCGCCGACCAGCGCCGAGAGCCAGCGCGACTGCTCCATCGGCGTCACGATCGCGACGTCGCGGATCACCTCGCGGGCTGCCTCGACGTCCGCCAGCGTCACGACGCACGGGTCGGCGCCACTCTCGGGTCAGCCACCGACCGCTCCGTCCTCCGGGTCGTCGGAGTCGCCTCGGCGGCTCCGGTTCCTGCTCCTCCACGGCAGACGTCTCCCCCGTCTCCTCGTAGTCCTCGGCCAGCTCCTCCACCGGGTCGTCGCCGGGTTCGGTGTAGGCCGCGAGGTGCTCGACCACGGCGTTGACGGCGGCGGCCAGCGGCACCGCGACCAGGGCGCCGGCAACCCCCGCGGTGAGCACGCCGGCCGCGATGGCCAGGATCACGCCGAGCGGGTGCACGGAGACCCAACGGCCCATCAGGAACGGCTGGAGCACGTGGCCCTCGAGCTGCTGCACGCCGATGACGACGGCCAGCATGATCAGCGCGGTGACCAGCCCCTGGTCGACCAGCGCGACCAGGACGGCGACGGTGCCCGCGACCGTCGCGCCGACGATGGGCACGAACGCGCCGAGGAAGACCAGCACGCCGATGGCCAGCGAGAACGGCACGCCGAGGATCGCGGCCCCGGCACCGATCAGGATGCCGTCGGTGCCGGCGACGATGACGGTGGCGCGGACGAACTGGGTCAGCGAGATCCAGGCGACCCGGCCCGAGCTGTCGACCCGCTCGCGCGCGGCCCGCGGCGAGAGCCGGACCACCCAGGCCCAGATCCGGTTGCCGTCGGCGAGGAAGAAGTAGGTCGAGAACAGCACGATGAAGAAGCCGGCCAGGACGTGGCCGACCGCGGTGCCGACCTCGGTGACCCGGGCCGAGGACGCCGCCCTCCCCGGACTGCTCGGTGATCGCGTCCTGGACGCTGTTGATGTAGTCGTTGATCTGGGAGTCGCTGGCGTGCAGCGGGCCGTCGCGCAGCCAGTCCTTGATCTCCTGCAGCCCGGCCACGGTCTGAGTCGGCGAGGTCGCAGGCCCCGTTGGCCACCTGCTGGCCCGCGAAGGTCAGCAGCGCCGCCACCGAGGCGATCGTGAGCACCACGACGAGGATCGCGGCCGAGCTGCGGCGCACACCGGCCCGCTCGAGCCAGTCGACGATCGGCACCACCAGCGCGGAGATCAGCAGCGCGACCACGACCGGGATCACCATGACGGCGAAGAACGAGATCAGGTAGCCGATCAGCGCGGCGGCGGCGGCGATGACCAGCAGCCGCCACGACCACGCAGCGGCGAGGTCGACGCCGTAGGGCACCTCGGCGCGGTTGAAGTTGGACGTGCCGGCGGCGATCTCGACCGGCTCGGGCTGCCGCTCCTGGCGGCGCATCGCGGCCCATTGGTGGGCCAGCCGGGCGGCCACGCCCTCGCGGTGGGCTGCTCGCGGGACCGTGCTCGGCCTCGAGACGTCGTCACGACCAGCGGGGGCACCGTCGTGGTCGCTCACAGCGTCAATCTATCCACGAGCGTCCAGCAGGCTGGTCACGAGCCGGTACGCCGCGTCGGGGTGCTCGGCGGCCAGCAGCCCGGCCGCGGCCAGGACGTAGTCGGCGTCGACCACGACCCGCGCCCGCTCGGGCAGCTGCCAGTCACCGTCCCTGCCGACACTGGAGCCCAGCACCCGGTCGGCGACCCCTGCGCGGCCGTGCCGCAGCACGCCGCCGGAGCCGACCACCAGGTCGACCTCGCGCAGGTCGACGCCGCTGCGCTCGACGACCCGGCCCTCGGGGCTGACCACCACCTTGCTGCGTCCGGCGTGGCGTCGCAGGGCCAGCGCACCGCCGCACGGGCGATGGCCTCGTCGTCGTCGCTGCTCCTGCTCGGTGCCGGGGAGGAAGCCGGGGTCCTCGCGCCGCCTCGTGCGCGCCGCCTCCTCGAGGTCCGGCAGCCCGGCCTCGGCCGACGGTGGAGACCGCCGACCAGCGCATGCCGAGGTCGCCCTCGACCGTGCGGGTGACCGGGGTCGGGGCGACCACGTCGCGGGCGAGCCCTGCGGTCTCGGCGTCCAGCTCGACCACCGAGTGCACGTCGGTGGTGGCCCCGCCGACGTCGACGACCACCACCTCCCCGACCGCCTTGGCGAGCAGCTCGACGCCCGTGAGCACGACGTCGGGGGTCGCGCCGCGGACCATCGCGGTGAAGTCGGCCCGCTGGCTCAGGTGCTTGCCGCCGATGACGTGGGACAGGAACACCTCGCGGATCGCGGTGCGTGCGTCGGCCGGTGCCAGCACGCCGATCTGCGGGCACGACGTTGTCGGCCAGCACGTGGGGTACGCCGGCCAGGATCGCGGCGACCTCGTCGCGGGCGTCGACGTTGCCGGCGACGACGGTCGGGCCGCGCCAGCCGCCGTCCCTCAGCCGTCGGGCCGCGGCGCACGATCGGCTCGTGGTTGCCGCCGTCGGTGCCGCCGGTCAGCAGGACGACGTCGGGGGCGGCCTCGGCGAGGTCGAGGTCGTCGCCCTGGGCCGACCGCACGGACGGTGACCACCTTGCCGCCGCTGGACAGCGCGACCCGGCGACCCGCCTCGGCGGTGACCAGCTCCTCGTTGCCGACCACCGCGATCCGGAGCCCGCCGCCGGCGCTGGAGCAGGCGAGCACCTCGGCGTCCGCCGCCCGTGGGTCGACGCCGCGGTCAGCTCGGCCAGGCAGCCGTCGTAGCCGTCGAGGACGTCGGTGTCGATGGTCGTCCGGTGCTCGGCGCCGGCCACGACCGCGCCGGTGGCGAGGTCGACGAGCAGCGCCTTGGTGAAGGTGGAGCCGAAGTCGACGCAGACCGCCAGCTCGCGCGTCAGCGGGCTACCCAAGGGCCTGGTCGAGGTCGGCCAGCAGGTCATCGACGGTCTCGATGCCGACGCTGAGCCGGACCAGGTCGGCGGGCACCTCGAGCTCGGTGCCGGCCACGCTGGCGTGGGTCATCCGGCCGGGGTGCTCGATCAGCGACTCGATGCCGCCCAGCGACTCCGCGAGCGTGAACACCTGGGCCCGGTCGCAGACCTGGAGCGCCCGCTCCTCGCCGCCCTTGACGCGGAACGAGACCATGCCGCCGAACCGGTCCATCTGCCGCGCGGCGACCTCGTGGCCGGGGTGGTCGGCGAGGCCGGGGTAGAAGACGTGCTCGACCCGCTCGTCGGCGGCGAGGAACTCGACCACCCGCTCGGCGTTGTCGCAGTGCCGCTCCATCCGCACGGCCAGGGTCTTGAGCCCGCGCAGCGTGAGCCAGGCGTCGAACGGGCCGGCCACCGCGCCCATGGCGTTCTGGTGGTAGCCGACCTTCTCGGCGAGGTCGAGGTCGCGCACGACGACCGCACCGCCGACGACGTCGCTGTGCCCGCCGGCGTACTTGGTCGTCGAGTGGATGACGACGTCGGCGCCGAGGGTCAGCGGGCGCTGGAGGTACGGCGTGGCGAAGGTGTTGTCGACCGCCGAGCAGTGCGCCGGCGTCGTGAGCGACGTTGGCGAGCGCCGCGATGTCGGCGATGCCGAGCAGCGGGTTGGTCGGGCGTCTCGACCCAGATCATCCTGGTCTTGTCGGTGATCGCCGCCCGCACCGCGTCGAGGTCGGACAGCGCGGCCGGCGTCTGGGCCAGGCCCCAGCGCTGCAGCACCTTGTCGAAGAGGCGGTGGGTGCCGCCGTAGGCGTCGTTGGGCAGCACCACGTGGTCACCCGGGTCGAGCAGCCCGCGGGCCACGGTGTCCTCGGCGGCCAGACCGGAGGCGAACGCGTAGCCTCGCTCCCCCTCCTCGAGCGCCGCGATGGTGTCCTCGAGGGCGGTGCGGGTGGGGTTGCCCGAGCGGCTGTACTCATAGCCCCCGCGCAGCCCCCCGACGCCGTCCTGCTTGTAGGTCGAGGTCGCGAAGATGGGCGGGATCACCGCTCCCGGTGGTCGGGTCCGGCTCGTAGCCCGCGTGGATCGCACGCGTGTCGAAGCCGGACTTCTGGCGGTGCTCCTGGGTCATCCCGCGAGCGTATCCACCGGGCAGGGATGTCTGTGACTGGCCTCACGCCGTAGGCCGTCGGCGTCGCTGCTGCCGTGGGAACGTAACGCTCCCGGGGGGTGTTGGACACTGTGCTGGGACCCGATCGTGGGCCCTGCAGAACAGAAGGAGAGCTCGTGTCCATCTTCTCCCGCCACAACGCCACCCTCGTCGAGCCCGAGCAGGCACTGCCCGGCCGCTCCGAGCGGATGTTCCCCATCGCCGCGCGCCACAAGGTGCTCGACGCTCCCGTCGTCACCGACGAGGTCCCCGAGGGCTTCGAGGTGGCCGTCTTCGGCCTCGGCTGCTTCTGGGGTGCCGAGGAGATCTACTGGAAGACGCCCGGCGTCTGGTCGACCTCGGTCGGCTACGCCGGCGGCAGCACGCTCAACCCGTCCTACGACGAGGTCTGCAGCGGCCGCACCAACCACACCGAGGCGGTGCGGGTCGTCTTCGACCCGAAGGTGGTCTCGTACGCCGACCTGGTGAAGACCTTCTTCGAGGTGCACGACCCGACCCAGGGCTTCCGCCAGGGCAACGACGTCGGCACGCAGTACCGCTCCGCGATCTACTGGACGACGCCCGAGCAGGAGCAGGTCGCCCGCGAGCTGACCGCGGTCTACGGCGCCGAGCTGACCAGGCGCCGCCTCGGTGAGATCACCACCGAGATCCGGCCGGCCAGCGAGACGCCGTACTACTACGCCGAGGACCACCACCAGCAGTACCTCGCGAAGAACCCGTTCGGCTACCGCTGCCACGCCAACACCGGCGTCAAGTTCCCGGCGACGGCCTGACGTCTGCGTCGACGGGCCCCGCGCAACCGGTGGCGAGGCCCGTCGTACGGCGCGGCGGCGGATCAGACGACGGAGGTCGCCTCGACCTTGGCCAGCACCTCGTGGAGGTGCTCGCGCATCCGGTCCCGGTGCGCCTGCTCGGTCTGCCGGAGCGTGGCGATCTCGTCCTTCGCCTGGGTCCGCGACTGCTCGAGCTCGGCGCGGACGCGCTCCGCCTCGGTCCGGGCCTCGGTCAGGAGCTCGTCGGCCTCGTCGCGGGCGGACGCCTTCATCTCGTCGGCCTCGGCCTGGGCCTCGGTCAGGAGTTGATCGGCGTTGCGTGCCGCGATCTCCAGGAGGCGGGCCGCGGCGGCCGAGCTCTCCTGGCGCGGCGCCGACGTGGTGGTCGGTGCCTCGGTCGGCTCGATGGCCTCGACCTCGGTCGGCTCGATGGCCTCGGCCTCGGTCGGCTCGATGGCCTCGGCCTCGGTCGGCTCGAGGACGTCGGCCTCGGTCGGCTCGATGGCGATGGCCGGGACGACCATCACGTCTTCGTAAGTGCTGCTCATGTCTCCCCCAGCGTTGTGGTCCCATGCGACCGATCTTGTGTCGGCTGCGTGGCCCGGCTCACGAACCGCAGATGGTGCCCTCCCCGGCCGGTCCGATGCGTACTTGTCGGAAAGTGTGTGGTATTGGGCCTCGCCCGTCTCCGGAATGCTCGAATCGGTGCCCGGCGCGGAGTTCGCCGCCTGACGGAACCGGCGCAAGAATCCTCCCGGGGACCTGTCGTATCGGGTCGCCGCCGTTCGTGGACAAAGCGGATGTGGCCATCGGGGCCACCCGTCACAGGAGGACACATGCCCCAATACCTTCTCTACTTCAACCAGCAGTGGGTCGGCGACCACCCGGCCGAGTGGTACGAGCCGCGTGGACCGCTGGCCAGGGCTGTGGTGGACGAGATGAAGGCCGCCGGTGTCTACGTCTTCGCCGGCGGGCTGGAGGAGCCCGACGAGGGCGCGTTGATCTACCACGCCGACCCGACCAGCGGCACCGTGCTGATCACCGACGGGCCTTACGTCGAGACCAAGGAGTACATCGGGGGCTTCGCCCTGGTGGACGTGCCCGACGACGAGGCCGCCAAGATGTGGGCGGGCAAGGTCGCCGAGGCGTGCGGCTGGCCACACGAGGTACGCCGCTTCAAGTAGGGGCCGCCTCGTGGATGGGCGGCGTGACGAGCGGCACCCAGAGTGGTGCGCTGGCAAGGCGCCGGCGCGAGCGTCGTACTGGTTGTCCGTTGAGCGGCTGCGACGCCGCCAGCGCCCCGGGTTGTGGCGCTCAGCCGTCGGAGATCGGTTGGCGCGAAGTGGACGGGTGCGGCCACGGAGGTCGGATGACCTCCGTGGTCAGCCGATCGAGTTGGCTTCGACCTTCGCCAGCATCTCCTGCAGGTGGGACTGCATCCGCTCGCGATGCTGCCGCTCGGTCTCCCGCAGCCCGGCAACGTCCTGGTTGGCCTTGTCGCGGGCCTCCTCGCCCTCGGCGCGGATCCGCTGCGCCTCGCCGCGGGCCTCGTTGACCATGCGCTCGGCCTCCGTGCGCGCGGTCGCCGTCACCTCCTCGGCCTCCGCTCGGGCCGCCGACGTCACCTGCTCGGCCTCGACGCGCGCCGTCGACGTCACCTGTTCGGCCTCGGCCTTGGCCTCGGCCAGGAGCTCGTCGGCGTTGCGTGCCGCGATCTCGAGGAGCCTGGCCATGCCGCCGGCACCGCTGTCACTCGCCGGCGCCGCGGCTGCCTCGGGGGCGGCCTCGCTGTCCTGACCAGCCGCGGCGTCGGCGTTCTGGTCGGTGGCCGCAGCCGGCTCGGTCGAGCCGGTCGGCTCGGCTCCCTCACCACGCTGCGCCATCAGCTCTTCGTAGGCACTCATCCGTTCCCCCAAGGGTCTTCCCGGTGCCTCGCACAGTATCGGTGCCTGGGTCCGGGACCCGTGACCTCTGCAAGTACGGCTGTACTGCCAGGTGCGCGGTCGTGACCAGTGTGTTGTGTGGGAGAGGAGTTGTCCAAGGAAACACGGCACTGTCTAGATTGCCTTGACAGTTTGTTTCGCCTCCCTCCGGGCCCGACCGACGGCGAGAACGCCGATCAGCCGGCCTCGCTCACGTCTGCGTCGGCGAGCTCCGCCAGCTCCTCGGGCTCGACCCCGAGGGTCTCTCGGACCCGCTCGTGGCGCTCGCGGCGCGACTCCCGGAGCCGCGCGATGTCCGCGTCGATCCGCGCCCGCGACTCCGTCAGCGCCACGCGCACCCGCTGCGCCTCGTGGCGGGCGGTGTCGAGGATCTGCACCGCCTCCGCCTGGGCACGGGACTTGAGCTGAGCCGCCTCGGCCCGGGACTGCTCCTGCAGCTCCTCGGCATCGGCCTGCACCTGCTCGAACGTCGAGCGGGACGCCGCCAGCAGGGCATCGGCCTCGGACCGTGCGGTCGCCTTCACCCGCGCGGCCTCCTCCTTGGCCTTCGTGGACAGCTCGTCGGCCTCGGCGCGCGCCTCGGCCAGCACCCGCTCGGCCTCCTCGTGCGCGTCGCGCTTGACCTGCTCGGTCTCGTCGCGGGCCTGCGCCCACAGCTGGCCGGCGTTCTCCTGCGCGACGGCCTTGACCTGCTCGCTCTGGTCCGCGGCCTCCGCCACCAGCCGCTCCGCCTCGGCCTCGGCCTCGGCGTTCACCTCCTCGGCGTGGGTGCGGGCCTCCGCCAGCAGCTGGTCGGCCGATGACCGGTGCTCCGCCAGCAGCTGCTCGGCCTCGCCGGCAGCGATCGCCTTGTGCTGCTCCGTCTCGGCCATGGCCTTGACCAGCAGCCGGTCACCCTCCTCCTGCGCCTGGTCGCGGGCCTCCGCCACCATCCGTTCCGCCTCTGCGGCGGCGAGGGCCCGCACCTGCTCCGCCTCGGCCCGGGCCTCGTCGAGCACGCGCTCGCCCTCGGACCGGAACTCGGCCAGCAGCTGGTCAGCGTCCGCGCCGGCCGCCGCCCTGGTCTGCTCGCTTGCGGCGCGCGCGTCGGCCAGCAGCTGGTCGGCCTTGGCGCCTGCGAGAGCCGTGATCTGCTCGGCGTCCGCGTTCGCCTCCGCCAGCAGCTCGTCGGCGTTCTCCGCGGCCAGCTCGAGGAGGCGTGCCACGCCGTCCATCACCGGGTCCGGGTCGAGCGCTGCCGCGGCAGGCTCGAGCGACAACTCGTCGTAAATGCTGCTCATGCATCTCCCCCTCAACGGGCGAACCCGTCACGCACACCGATCATGACCTGAGCCGACCGCTCCCGAGCGGTGCCGGTGGTGCCTCCACACCGGGTCCGGGTGTGCGTCAGGGCAGTGTGTGCGCGCTCCTGTCCACCTGTCTAGAGGTGTCGGTCACCGGTCTGTACCGAATTTGGCTCTGCCACGCTTGGGGTACGGTCGCGCCGGGCGTCAGGGGCGGTCAGGGAGAATGAACCCATGGCCGACCGGGAACTACCCCGTAGGGCCGCTGCGCGCACGGCCCGACTGGCCGCCCTGCCCCTGGGGTACGCCGGCCGGAGCGCGCTCGGGCTCGGCAAGCGGCTGGGCGGGGCCTCGGCCGAGACGGTGCTGACCGAGATCCAGCAGCGGACCGCCGAGCAGCTGTTCCGCACCCTCGGAGAGCTCAAGGGCGGGGCCATGAAGTTCGGTCAGGCGCTGAGCGTGCTCGAGGCCGCGCTGCCCGAGGAGATCGCTGGCCCCTACCGCGAACAGCTGACCCGGCTGCAGGACGCCGCACCGCCGATGCCGACCCAGACCGTCCGCGACCAGATCGCGAAGAGCCTCGGCCCCGACTGGCAGCAGCAGATCGTCTGGCTGGACGGCGGTCCGACCGCGGCGGCGTCCATCGGCCAGGTGCACAAGGCCCGGTGGCACGACGGGAGGGAGGTTGCGGTGAAGGTCCAGTACCCCGGCGCCGGAGCGGCGCTGAGGTCCGACCTGCGCCAGATCGCCCGACTCGGCCGGACCGTCGCGCCCCTGGTGCCGGGCGTCGACATCAAGCCCCTGATCGCCGAGATGCAGGCGCGGGCGGTCGACGAGCTCGACTACGAGCTGGAGGCCGACGCGCAGCGCACCTTCGCCGAGGCGTTCCGCGATGACCCCGACATCGTCATCCCCGACGTCGTCGCCCAGGGCGAGGAGGTCCTGGTGACCGAGTGGCTCGAGAGCCCGGCCAGCCTGGCCAGCATCATCCGCGACGGAACGCAGGAGGAGCGCGACCATTACGGCGAGCTGTTCGTCCGCTTCCTCTTCGACGGCCCGCGGCGCACCGGCATGCTGCACGCCGACCCGCATCCCGGCAACTTCCGCATCTTGCCGAACGCCGACGGCTCCCCCGGACGGCTCGGGATCCTCGACTTCGGCGCGGTGGCCAGGCTCGGTCCGGAGGGCCTCCCGACGGCGATGGGCTCCCTGATCCGGATCGCTGGGCTCGAGGACCGCGAGGCCCTGATGGATGGGCTCCGCGAGGAGGGGTTCATCAAGGACCGGATCCGGCTCGACCCCGACCTGCTGCTCGACTACCTCTCGCCGTTCGTCGAGCCGACCAAGGTGGAGCGGTTCCGGTTCACCCGGGAGTGGATGCGCGCCCAGTTCCAGCGGATCAACAACCCGCGGGAGCCGACCTACACGATCGCGATGAAGCTCAACCTGCCGCCGTCGTACCTGCTCATCCACCGCACCTGGCTGGGCGGCATCGGCGTGCTGAGCCAGCTCGAGGCCGAGGCGCCGTTCCACGCGATCCTCACGGAGTACCTGCCGGGCTTCGCGAGTTGAATACCCCGCAATTCGGCCAGTGAGGTGGGCAGCCTGGTTGCAGCTAGGTAAGGCTGACGCGCGCGCGGCCGGATAGCACCGATGCCGCCGCGCCGAGCGCCGCGACCCCGCAGAGCGGCCACAGCAGCCCGGGGGCGAAGGCGTAGACGACACCGCCCACCGGGCCGGCCAGCATGCTGCCACTGGTGGCGGCGCCGGTGTAGAGCCCTTGGTACTGCCCCACGAGGTGGTCGGGTGCGGCGTCGAGGACGTGCGCGGTCGCGGTGGTCTTGTAGAGGATCTCGCCCGCGGTCAGCACCACCATCGCCAGCACGGCAGTGGCCACCGAGACCGGCAGTCCGAAGAGCGCGAAGCCGACCCCGACCAGCGCATAGCCGGAGGCGATGATCGGGTACGACGAGTGGCCGCGCAGCCGCACGGCGACCGGGATCTCGAGCAGCAGGATCAGCCCCGAGCCGATCGCGGTGAGCGCGGCGTACAGCCCCAACGGCATGCCCTCGTCGCGCAGGTGCAGCGGCAGCGTCGTGTAGAGCTGGCGGTAGACCAGGTCGACGACCACGACCGCTGGCAGCAGCCGCAGCAGCGCCCGGTCGGCACGCAGCGCGGTGAGCAACCCCGTCGTCGGGGCGTCCGCTGGCGGCGGCTCCCGGCGCGGCAGCAACGGCGCCAGGACCAGGCGCACCGCCAGCAGCATGAGCCCGTCGGCGACGAACAGCGCGTCGTAGGACCACGCCGCGAGCAGGGCACCGACCGGAGGGCCGATCACGAAGCCGGCGTTGCTCGCCGCCCGGGAGACCGCGACCATCGTGCGCCGGTTGCCGCGCTCGACCGCGAGCGCGGTGAGCGCGCCCAGCGACACGCCGGCCGTCGCGGACAGGTAGGTCGAGACCGGGAGGGTCACTGCGATCAGCCACACCGGCTGCAGGGGGATGGACGCCATCAGCAAGCCGGAGCCGGTCGAGGCCACCAGCGCCGTACGCCGGTGTCCGAGCCGGTCACCCCAGCGGCCACCGGTGAAGTTGCCCGCCAGCCACCCGACGCCCGACGTGCCGGTGACCAGCCCCGCCGCCACCACGCCCAGCCCGCGTGGGCCGGTGAGGTAGAGGGTCAGGAAGAGCATCAGGAACGAGCTCGCCGAGGTGAAGAACCGGCCGGCCGCCACCGCCCAGACCACCCGGGGGAGGTTCCGCACCCGCTCCTCCTTCATAGTCAGTTTCTCTTGAGAAACTCACTCTAGACTGCCAAAATGGACGATGACCACTGCGGGGTGGCGCAGGCGATGGGCGTGCTCGGCGACGCCTGGACCGTGCTGGTGCTCCGCGACGTCGCGCGCGGCTGCACCCGGTTCGAGCAGCTGCTCGCCGGGAGCGGCATCTCCCGCAAGGTCCTCGCCGCCCGGCTGCGCGCCCTCGAGGAGGCCGAGGTGCTGGCCCGGGTCGCCTACCAGGACCGCCCGGTGCGCCACGACTACCTGCTCACCGACCGCGGCCGCGCGCTGCTGCCGGTGCTCGCCGGGCTGCAGGAGTGGGGCGACACCTGGCTGCTGGGCGACGGTACGACGAGCGCGACCGCCGCGCCGTCCAGCGCAGAGGCGCAGCGGGTGGCCGAGCTGGTCGGCACCGTCGTGCCGCCGCTCCCCCTCGACCCGCTGGCCTCGGCGTCCTACACGGTCCTCTACTGCTACCCCGGCACCGCGCTGGCCGGCATCGACGACGTGCCGGGCGGGCCGGGCTGCACCCTCGAGTCGTGCACCTACCGCGACCGGCTCGCCGACTTCGCGGCGCTGGGCGCCCGGGTGGTTGGCGTCAGCACCCAGCTGCCGGAGCAGCAGGCGGCGTTCGCGGCGGAGAACCGGATCCAGTTCCCGCTGGTCTCCGACGCCGGCCTGGCGCTGACGACGGCGCTGAGGCTGCCGACGTTCCGACTCCGGGGCGTGACCCGGCTCAAGCGACTCACCCTCGTGGTCGACCCGGAGCGGGTGGTGCGCGGGACCCTCTTCCCGATCCGCGACGTCACCGGCAGCGTGGACGACGCGCTGGCGCTGGTGCGGTCGGTCCAGCGCTCAGTCCAGCGACAGGTGCATGACGTGCAGACCGACGAGGCCGCGCGTCGCTGAGTCGAACGCCGCGGGCACGGTGCCGACGATCTCGAAGCCGAGGCTCTGCCACAGGCGCACCGCCGCGTCGTTGGTCTCCACGACCGCATTGAACTGGATCGCGCGGAAACCCTGGTCGCGGTGCCATTGGACGACGTACTCCGCCAGCCGACGGCCCACGCCGCGCCCGCGCGCGTCGCCGGACACCATGAAGGAGGCGGTGCCGACGTGGCTGCCGCGCCCGGGCCGGTTGGGGCCCATCGTGGCGCTGCCGAGGATCCCGTCGTCCTCCAGGACCACCGTCTGACCCGGCGGCCTCATGGTCCAGAGCTCGCGCGCCTGCTCCGACGTGAGGTCGAGGGGGTAGGCGTAGGTCTCGCCGGCCCGCACGATCTCGTCGAAGAACGGCCAGACCTGCGGCCAGTCCTCCTCGGTCATCGGGCGGATGCTCATGGGTCACCAACCTGACCGTCGATCGACTGCCGGATCAGGTCGGCGTGGCCGTTGTGGCGGGCGTACTCCTCCACCATGTGCGTGAGGATCCAGCGGAGCGTGATGGGCGCACCGCTCCTGCGCGGCCGCGCCGCCTCGCGCTCGGGACGGGGATCCGCCGCCACGGCGTCGCGCGACCTGGCGACCGCTCGGTCCCACAGCGCCCAGAGCTGCTCGGGGGTGTCGTCGGCGGCGGAGTGCCAGTCCCAGTCGCCGTCGGCGTCCCAGTCCACGCTGGCCCACGGCTCCGCCTGGTCGCCCGTCAGGGTGCGGCCGAACCACCAGTCCTCGACGAACGCCAGGTGCTTGACCATCCCGCCCAGGGTGAGGTCGGACGGCGGGAGCGTGCGCATCAGGTCGGCGTGGTCGAGGCCACCAGCCTTGTGACGGAGGAGCTCGCGGTGCTCGTCGAGGAAGCGGCTCAGGTTGTCGATCTCGTCGCTCACTCGGGACGGTCCCCCGGCTGGCGGCGAGTGACGCAGTAGGTCATCCCGGCGGGGTCGCGGAGCACGGTCCAGCCCCCGAAGCGGCCCTGCAGCTCGGCTCCCGCCGCGACGTGAGCGGCCAGCTCGGCCTCGTGGTCGGACGCCGCCCAGTCGAGGTGGGCGGTGACACTGTCCTGCTCGTCGTCGAGCCGCTGGAGCAGCAGCTGGAGCGGCTGCCCCGGGCCGGGCGTGAGCCGGCCGAACTCCGAGCCCGGCCTCGGGTCGCGTCGGTGCCAGCCGGTGACGGCGGCCCAGAAGTCCAGCTCCGCGTCGTAGAGGCGGGGCGGGATGTCGATGCAGATCTGGTCGACGTACGACGAGCGGGCACCTCGTCCTGAGCCTGTCGAAGGATCGGGCCAGGTGATCGGTGGCGGGCGCTCGCCGCCGCCCTCCGGGACGAAGCAGAAGACGAGGCCCCCGGGCGACCGCATGGTCCTCAGGTCGTCGTACGGCGACTCGAGCCGCTCCGCACCGAGCGCCTCGGCCGCGGCGCCGGCGGCCGCGGGGTCGTCGACGTGGAGGTCGAGGTGCACGCGGGGGCTGTGCTCCTCGAGACGCTGCACGCGCAGGTAGTCGGTGCCCTGCGGTGGCACCAGCGTCGCGAACTGACCCTCCTCCCCGCGCTGCGGCCCGCGCGCGAAGCCGGTCACCGCCGACCAGAAGTCCGCGCCCGCCTCGTAGGTGTCGCCGGGGAGATCGATGAAGGCGACGACCCAGCTCGGGGTCACGTGACCGGGGCGCAGTCGTTGGCGCAGCTGTCGGTCTGCTCGCCCGCCGACGGCGGCGGGGGAGGCCCGTCGGCGTGGCTCCCGGGCCTGTGCAGGACCGCGCCGGTGGGCGTCACCCGGACGTCCTCACCGGCCGCCTCTCCGGTGCCGTCGACCAGCAGGGTGAAGCCCCGGGGCTCGAGCGGCGGGAAGACCAGGGTGACCGTGGCGTTGTCGCCCAGGTTGGCGATCGTGCCCCTGCCCGGACCGGAGACCACCACGACGCCGTCCTGCACGGTCGGGTCGACGGTCACGACCTTCACGCTGCCACCGGTCGTCGTCAGCAGGTAGCCGGAGCCGAAGCCCTGCAGCGCCTCCGCGAGGTCGTCGATCTCGATGGGGATACTCATGGCCCGAGGCTATCGATCCAATGCTCGCGGGCTACAGAGGTTTCACCAGCACCGCCGGCGAGTTCGGCGACCGACGCCCCCAGGCGAGCCTCCTCCTCCAGTGACACTCCGAGGCGGAGCTCGACGCGAGCGGCGTAGGTCGCGCCGAGGACGTCGAAGCCACGGGCGCGGAGCTCGCTCTCGACCCGCCCCGCGTCGCCGTGATCCAGCGCGAGCAGGTGCTCGTGGACCAGGACGCGGCGCCTGGTCCCGGCAGCCTCCAGTGCGGCTCGGACAGCATCGGCGTAGGCCCGGGACAGGCCGCCGGTGCCGAGCAGAGTGCCCCCGAACCACCTGGTCACGACCGCCGCCACGTCGCTCAGCTCGCGGCCTCGTAGCACCTCGAGCATCGGGGCACCCGCCGTGCCTGCCGGCTCGCCGTCGTCCGACGACCTCTCGACCGGGTTCGGCGGTGGGCCGAGCACAAACGCCGAGCAGTGGTGCCGGGCATCCCAGTGATCCTTGCGGGCCTGCTCCACCACCGCTCGGGCGGTGGGCTCGCTGTCGCTCCGGCGCACCACGCAGAGGAACCGCGACCGCTTCACCTCGACCTCCGCCTCGGCATCCCGCCCGATCGTCAGGTAGGACGTCACCACAGCCCGACCACGTCGCCGCCGATCCGGACGATGAAGGCACTCACCACGACGATGAAGAAGACCCGCACGAACCGCGCACCGCGCGAGACCGCGACCCGCGCGCCGACGTAGGCGCCGACGAGGTTGCAGACACCGAGCACCAGACCGACCTTCCAGATCACCCCGCCCTGCGGCACGAAGAGCAGGAGGGCCCCGAGGTTGGTCGCCCAGTTGGCGAGCTTGGCCTTCGCGGAGGCCTCCAGGAAGTTGTAGCCCAGCAGCCCGACCAGGGCGAAGACGAAGAAGCTGCCCGTCCCGGGACCCAGGGCCCCGTCGTAGAACCCGATGACGACCCCCACCCCCATCGCCGCGGCGAGGTGCTGCCCGCCGCCGTAGCGCAGCACGGTGGCATCCCCCACCTCCGGCTTGAGCAGCACGTAGGCACCGACCAGCACCAGCACGACCAGGACCAGCGGCTCGAAGGCCGAGCGCGGGATGTGCGATGCCGCCAGGGCGCCGGTGAACGACCCCGCGAGCGCGAGCAGCATCATCGGCAGGAAGGTGCGCGGGTCCGGCTTGATCCGGCGGTAGTACGTCGCGGAGCTGACCGTGGTGCCGCAGATCGAGCCGAGCTTGTTGGTGGCCAGGATCTGCAGCGGGGTGGCGTGCGGCAGACCGACCAGCAGCGCGGGGAGCTGGATCAGCCCGCCGCCGCCGACCACCGCGTCGACGAACCCCGCCGCGACCGCCGCCATCGCGAGCAGGACCAGCACGGTCAGCGTCGGGTCGGCCACCTGCGGCAGCCTAGGTTGGGCGGGTGCGGATCGTGTCCCTGCTCCCCTCGGCCACCGAGATCCTGTTCGCGATCGGTGCGGGCGACGACGTGGTCGGGGTGACGTTCGAGTGCGACACCCCGGCGGAGGCCCGCGACCGCGCGATCGTGTCGACCTCCGCCATGCCCTCCGGGCTCACGCCGGCCGAGATCGACGCGTACGTCGTGGGCGCGGTCGCCGACGGGGTGGACCTCTACCACCTCGAGGCCGACGCGCTCCGCGCTCTGGACCCGACGCTGGTGGTCACCCAGGACCTGTGCGCGGTGTGCGCGGTCGACGTGGCCACGGTCGACGCCGCCCTCGCCCATCTCGGCTGCTCGGCCGAGGTGGTGACGGTCGACCCGCACACCCTCGAGGAGGTGTTGGGGTCCGTTCTGCAGCTGGGCGGGGCGACCGGCCGCGAGGAGGCCGCTGCCGAGCTGGTGCAGTCGCTGCGGCTGCGCATGGCGGCGGTGTGGCGGCGCACCATGGGCTTCTCCCGCCCCCGGGTCGCCGTCCTGGAGTGGACCGACCCGCCGTACGCCCCGGGTCACTGGGTCCCGGAGATGGTCGAGCTCGCCGGAGGCGTGAGCGTGCTGGGCACCGCAGGCCAGAAGTCGGTCCGCGTCACTTGGGACGACGTCAGAGCAGCGCGACCCGAGGTCGTGGTCGTGGCGCCGTGCGGCTACGACCGCGCCGCCTCCCAGGCTCAGGCGGACCTGCTCGGCGACGTGCTGCCGGCCGGCGCTGTCGTGCACGCAGTCGACGCCGACGGGATGTGGGCGCGCCCCGGCCCACGGCTGGTCGACGGGGTCGAGGAGCTGGCCGGCGTGCTTCACACCGCCTGATCCGGGCGCCGCGCCAGCTCCAGGCCGGCCGTCCACCCCGGGGCCCGCCCGCCGCCCGGCGGCGCCAGCGCAGCGACGTCGTGACCGGTGGCGGCCAACAGCCAGGCGACCAGCGAGTTGGAGTTCCACATGTCCCCCAGCCCGAGCTCGTCACGACCCCACGTCAGCGACGGCACCTCGGATCCGGCGGTGACCAGCCGCTCGACGCGGCCAGGGTCGGTGGGGACGCACACCGGGTCCCCCACCGCGAACCCGAGGTCGGGCACGCAGCCGTCGCGCCACACGCGCACCTCATAGCGGAAGAGCCGCGAGGCCCCCAGCCGCCGGAACCCGACCGGCCCGGTGACCGTGACACCGTGGTCGCGGTGGCGGTCGCCCCACGCCGGTGCCATCTCCACCGTCCACCGCTGTCCGTCCAGCTGCACCTCGAGCGCGGCGTGGTAGATCGCGCACCGCGGACGGTGGTGCCGCCGTGCGTCGAGCGCTTCGAAGCACCGGGTGCTCAGGCGGACGACGTGCTGCCCGGCACCGACGGGGATCCAGTAGAGCCGGACCGCGGCGCCCATCTCAGCTGCTCACCGCCATGGGGCCGGGGAGATGATTGGCATACGCGTCGACCTCGCACATGTCGTAGCCGTCACCGGTGGTGTCCACCCAGCCGACTTCCGCGACGAAAGCGAGTGGTCGTCGACATCGAATGCATGTTCGTGTGGAGGTTTCGTGGACTCGGTCGACGTACCACTTCGTCACGCCACCACTCTCCACCGAAGCCGACCCCGGCACCGCGGTCACGAGTCACCGGACAGAGGGACCTTGGCCCTTGTCGACCACCACGGGAAGCGCCGCCCTGAGCCTGGCCCTGCTCAGCCCCACGACACCGATCACGACCCAGACCAGGTTGAGGGCCGCCGAGGGCCAGGCGCCGTAGTAGGCGGAGTTGACCATCAGCGATCCCCCGCCCGCCAGGTTCATCAGCTGGAACGACAGGCTCGGTCCGGCGATCCGCCCGGTCGTGACCAAGGCATAGGCGCTGATGAGCAGCGCCATGCCGATCCAGCCGACGACGTTGACCAGGATGACGGTGGCGTCCACGAAGGCATGATCGCGGGTGGCCCGGGCTCGTCTGCGACAGGGCCTCGTTGGTACGTCGGTGGGCTCGCCGCAGTGTGAGCTGGTGCAGATCGCCGTCGTGGTTGAGCAGGCCGCGACCCTCGGTCAAAGGCCTGGCTGGCTATCGGGTTGCCGCCGGTGGGCTGGCTGCGGTCCCAGCGAGTCAGGTCGAGAAGCTCGCGCGGCGCGTTGGCTGAGGAGGGCGTTCTGCGCCCGTCTCGAAACCCCCGCAAGAAGTTCTCAAGTAGGTTCCAGAACCCCTGTGGATACAGGGGTTTCCGGGCTCCGACTGTCGGTGGCCGGTGGCAGAGTTGGTCCCACGATGACCTCCACCTTGGACCCGATCTCGCTCTCCGGAGCAGATGACCCCGCAGCCTGCTGGCCTGCGCGCGGGCCCAGAAGCAGGCCGAGGACGACGCCGCCCGCGAGGTCCTCAAAGCGCAGCGGCCGTGGGCGTCGATGCACTCGATGGACTCGCTGGTCGGGCCGGTCGATGAGTGGCACGAGTCGATGCTGCCGCTGGGTGGCCAGGGGTGCCCGGAGGTCCGGGAGTTCGCGGTCACCGAGTTCGCGGCGGCGTTGGGCCGCACCACCGACTCCGGCCGCAGGTATCTCTCCCAGGCGGTGGAGGGCTTCTACCGGTTGAGGCGGTGCTGGGCCCGGCTGGTGGCGGGGGAGCTGCCGGCGTGGAAGCTCGCCATGGTCGCCGACCTCACCCTGTGCCTGTCTCCGGAGGCGGCGGCGTTCGTCGACGCGAAGGTCGCACCGTTCGCCCACAAGGTCGGCCCCGCCCAGCTGGCCCGGTTGATCGAGGAGGCCAAGGCCAGGTTCGACCCCGAGGCGCTGGAGGCCGAACGGCAAGCCGCGGCGGAGGCCGGGCACTTCGACATCGCCCTCGCGGATGTCACCGTGACGGGCAGGGTCCGGGTCGACGGGGACGTCGACCTCGCCGACGCCCTCGACCTGGAGGCCGCGGTCGCCGCGCGATGCCCACGCGCAGCTGTTGCTGGGCTCGACCGACTCCCTTGACGTACGCCGGGCCAAGGCGGTCGGCAACCTCGCCCGCCACCAGCCCACCCTCGACCTCGCCGACAACGACCGGCAACGATGCTCAGCCGAAGCCGCAGCCGCGGCGCCGGAAGCGTGAGGTGGTGCTCCACGTCCACCTCGAGCACGCCGCGGTCCTCGGCGCCGGCGGCCTCGCCAGACTGCAAGAGGCCCGTGGCCCGGTCACGGCTCGAGCAGGTCCGGGAGTGGTGCGCCCAACCCGACGCGGTCATCACGGTGCAGCCGGTGATCGACCTGGCCGAGCACCTCCATGTCGGCTCCTACGAAGCGAGCGCGCGGCTCAAGCTGCAGACCCAGCTGCGTGACCTGATCTGCGCCTTCCCCTACTGCTTCAGACCCGCCGAGAAGTGCGACTGCGACCACCGCGTCCCGCATGACGACGACGACGACGGACCGACGTGCTCGTGCAACCTGACCCCGGCCTGTCGCGGCCATCACCGCGCCAAGACCACCGGCGGCTGGACCTATCTGACCGTCGAACCCGGGGTCTACCTGTGGCGCAGCCCCCTGGGCTATGAGTACCTCAAAGACCCCACCGGCACCCTCGACGTCACCCCGACCGAAGAACGCCGCAAGCTGGCCCGCGAGTTCCGCCACCACTTCGGCGACACCCGGCCCACGACCCCGAACCCTGACCACCCCGCCCCACACCCCGCCCGGCACCACGCGAGCGGGGGCATCGGCGCGCCCCGTCGGCCACATCTGGGTGCGCTCCGGGGTTGGTCCTACTCACAGCCAGCGTTTGGGTCCTCTGCGCCGGCTGGAGCACGACGAAACGAGGCTCGTTGTCCATCGTCCCCGTGGAACTCCCCCCGGCGGTGCCCCACGACCACGAACAGGCCAGAGGTTTCGTTCTCGCCCCAGCCAGGTGGTGGGTTGTGATCGCCCAACGGTGGGTCTGCCAACCAGAGACGGCTATCGACCGTCGCACTCACGACTCCACAATGCGAGGAAATCGTGAGCCGCCTCCCGAGTGCCGCCGAGGCGACCGCTGGCGCGGGTCCGGTGGCGTGGGCAGGCTGTGGTGCCGCTGATGTGGGGTGATCGGCGCAGCCGGACAGCACCATCACGCCGCTGGCCACGACCAGTCCGGCTCGGCTCATGACCATGGGACGCGTGGCTCAGCTGGCTGGTTGTCGCGCTCATTCTCCGCCGCCCTCACGCCAGACCGGGGGTCGGGCGCGCCCGTCAGCCTGGGTCGGACGTCGCCCACTCGAACCAGATGCCCTGCTTGCCACCCACGTCCGAGGGGTCAGCCGGCCCTGCCTCGGCGAAGCCGGCCTTGAGCAGGACCCGCTGCGAGGCGACGTTGCCGAGCGACGTGGCAGCGCGGAGCGTCCGGACCCCGTGCCGGGACGCGGCGAGCGCGCGGAGCTGGCGCACTGTCGCGGTGGCCACCCCGCGGCCGGTGACGTGCTGCGCGACCCGGTAGCCCAGCGTCGCGACACCGTCCCCGACGAGCTCCAGGTTGAAGCGACCCAGCACCGACCCGTCCTCGTTGACCAGGACGTAGAACGCGGCGCTGCCTGCCTCCTGATCGGCGATGAGGGCCTCGAGCCGCTCGGTGAACTGCTCGAAGTAGTCGTCGCCGCGGTCGGAGATCATCGTCGCGAAGTAGGCACGGTTCGCCAGCTCGAAGTCGAGGACGGCCGCCGCATGACCAGCCCGCAGGGGCTCCAGCTCAGCCACCTGTCGAGGCTATCCCCCGGCGATCAGTCGCCGACCCAGAACCCCCGGCCGCCGAACCAGTCTCCGTAGCCGCCGCGGTAGGGCATGGCCTGGCCCGACGAACCGCGGGAGCCGAGGTAGGAGCCGACCACGGCGGCGCCGAGGTCGTCGAGCTCGGGGGCGACCACCCGGCCCTCGACGCGCTGGGCCATCGAGTCGACGAACCGCGCCAGCCCGGGGTCCTCGCCGAGGCGGAAGAACGTCGTCTGGGCGCCCAGCCGGCGCGAGTTCTCGAGCTCGCGGACGGCGTAGGCCACGGTCAGCGGGTGCGGCGGATAGCTGAAGTAGACCTCGCCGTCGGGCTCGAGGTGCGAGGTCGGCTCGCCGTCGGTGACGACCAGGAGGACCGGCTGGGCATTGGGGTGCTTGCGGAAGTGCCGGTTGGCGAGCAGGAGGGCGTGGTGGAGGTTGGTGCCCTTGTCCCACATCGCGTCGAGGGCGGTGAGCTCCTCGATGTCCATGACCTCGGCGTGCCGGCCGAAGCCGATCAGCTGGAGCGCGTCGCCGCGGAACCGCGACCGGATCAGGGTGTGCAGCGCGAGGGCGGTCCGCTTCATCGGCACCCAGCGGCCGTCCATCGCCATCGAGAACGACGTGTCGACCAGCAGCGCCACGCACGCCTGGGTGCGGTCCTCGCTCTCCTGGACCTCGATGTCGTCGACGGTCAGACGCACGGTCTTCGAGACGCCGCTCGTCCCTCGCGGCTCCTCAGCCCCAGCGCCGGGGAGTCCTCGACCCTCACCGGCCGTGCGGACCACCGCGTTGGTGATCGTGCGCGGCACCGACCAGGGCTCGGTGTCGCCGAACTCCCACTGCCGGGTGGAGCCGGACAGGTCGCCGGCAGCGCCCGCCCTCCTCAGCTCGCGGTTGCCCTGACGGCCCGACATCTTCTCCGCCACATCGCGGAGCAGCGCCTTGCCGAGCTGGCGCATCGCCTTCGGCGTGAGCTGGAGGTTGCCGTCGGAGCCGCGGCGCAGGGTGCCGCCGTCGCGCAGGGCGCGCTCGAGCTCCTGGAGGGTCCGCGCGTCGACCGCCGCCTCGTCGCCGAGCTGGCGGGCCAGCTTGTCGAGGTCGAGGTCGTCCATCCGGGCGCCGCCGTAGGACTGCGAGAGCTGCTCGGCCAGCTGGTCGAGGTCGGCAAGGTCCTGGAAGACGCCGGTGCCGTCACCGAGGCCGATCCCCTCGTCGCCGTCCATCCGCTCGGAGCCCGACCAGTCCTCACCGGGTCGCAGCGACTGCAGGTTGGAGTCGAGCCGGGCCAGCGACTCCATGAGGTTCGGCGAGCCGAACGCCTGCTGCGAGAGCTGCATCAGCTCCGCGCGCTGCTCGGCCGACATCGAGTTCAGCATCCGCTGCGCGGCGGCGGCGCGGGCGGCCATCGCGTCGAGGAGCTCGTCGAGGTTCTGCGGGTTCTCCGGGAAGAAGTCCCCGTGCTTGGCCATGAACTCGTCGAAGTCCTCCTGCGAGTCCTCGCCGCGCGAGCGCTTCTCGAGCAGCCCGTTGAGGTCGCCGAGCATCTCGTTGATCGCCGCGCGGTCCTCGTCGGTGGCGTTCTCGAGCGCCTGCTTCATGCCCGCGAACCGCTGGTCGAGCAGCTCCCGGCCGAGCAGGTCCTTGATCTTCTCGTAGTCCTCGCGCGCCTCCCGGCTCTTCCAGTCGTACGACGAGAGCTCGCCCACCGCCGCGGCGGTGTTGGGCGGAAGGCTGTCGAGCTGCATCTCACGCAGCGCGCGGTCGCCGTCGTCGAGGTCGACGTCCCTGGCCAGCTGCTTGCGCTCCTCGAGCACGGCGTGGTCGAGCAGCTCCTTGATCTCCTGGAGGGTCCCGTCGAGGTTGTGCCTCTGCAGCAGGTCGCGCCGCCGCTCCGCGACCCGGCGCGCCAGGTCGTCGAGGCCGCGCTGGTCGCGGCCACCGCGGCGCAGGAACTCCCGCATCGCCCGCTCGGGCGAGTAGCCCGCCATCACGTCCTGGCCGATCGCGTCGAGGGCCTCGGCGAGGTCGACCGGCGGCGCGAGCGGGTCGCCACCGTCGTAGCGCCCGTAGCGCGAGCGGACCTGGTGGGAGGTGTGGCGGTTAGCCATGACGCTCAGCCATAGACAGTCTCCCCGCCGCCGGACTCCTTGCTGATCTTGCGCGCCAGGTAGAGCCCCTCGAGCGCCAGCTCGATGGCGCCGGCGCGCTGGCCGTCGTTGGTGGCGCCGAGCCGCTCGCAGATCTCGTCGTAGAGCTCGGACTCCCCCAGCACCGGCAGCCCGGTCAGGAAGTCGCGCGCGGTGACCTGCTCGCCGGTCGCGACCATCATGCCGCTCTCGAGCGCGTCGACGAGGAGCGCGAAGTCGAGCCCGCGGAAGGCGTGCCGGACCGTCTCGGCGGTCGCCGTGCGCAGCAGGTGGGTCAGGATCTCGGTCTCGCGCCCCTCCTCACCCGTCTCGAACTCGATCTTGCCGCCGAGCACGTCGATGGCGGTCTCGAGGTCGACCACGCGCGCGACGGCGTCCTCCTCACCCTGGGAGGTGGCGCGGTGCAGCGCCGCCGCCGCGATCGTCTCGGCGCCCGCGATCGCGAACCGCGCCGAGACGCCCGACCGCTGGTCGACCGACGACGACTCGCGCAGGTTGCTGGTGAACCGCGCCAGGATCTCGACGAGGTGGTCGGGCACCTCGGCGACGAGGTGTGCCTCCTGCCGGATCACCGCGATCTCGTCCTCGAGCTCGGTCGGGTAGTGGGTGCGGATCTCGGCGCCGAAGCGGTCCTTGAGCGGGGTGATGATCCGGCCGCGGTTGGTGTAGTCCTCGGGGTTGGCGCTCGCGACGACAAGTACGTCGAGGGGCAGCCGCAGCACGTAGCCGCGGATCTGGATGTCGCGCTCCTCCATCACGTTGAGCATGGCGACCTGGATGCGTTCGGCCAGGTCGGGCAGCTCGTTGATCGCGACGATGCCGCGGTGGGAGCGCGGGATCAGCCCGAAGTGGATCGTGTCCGGGTCACCCAGCGAGCGGCCCTCGGCGACCTTCATCGGGTCGACGTCGCCGATCAGGTCGGCCACGCTCGTGTCGGGCGTGGCCAGCTTCTCGGCGTACCGCTCGTCGCGGTGCCGCCACTCGACCGGCAGGTCGTCGCCGAGCTCGAGCGCGCGGCGCTTCGACTCGTGGGTGATCGGCTCGAAGGGGTGCTCGCCGAGCTCGGAGCCGCCGATCACCGGCGTCCACTCGTCGAGGAGGCCGACCAGGGTCCGCAGCAACCGGGTCTTGCCCTGGCCGCGCTCGCCGAGCAGCACCACGTCGTGGCCGGCGATCAGCGCGCGCTCGAGCTGCGGGATGACGGTGTCCTCGAAGCCGTGCAGCCCGGGCCACGGGTCGCGGCCCTCGCGCAGAGCGTCGAGCAGGTTGTCGCGCAGCTCGGTGCGCAGCGCCTTCTGGACGTGTCCGGACGCGCGGAGCTCGCCCACGGTGCCAGTGGTGGGCCGAGCGGTGGGAGCAGAAGTCACGCCTCCACGCTACTCAGCGCCACAACAACTGGACGGCGTCTCCGCTTCGGTCGAGACGGGCGGCTCCGGACCGCCGACGGCTACGGCGTGCCGTCGGGCCCGGCACCCACCAGACCGGGCAGCGCGCGCACCAGCTCGGGCGGCAGCGTCAGCCCGTGGGCGCTGGCCGGGTCCACGGCCAGCCACAGGTCGCCGTCGGGCCAGCCGGCGGCCAGCTGGGCGATCGGCACCTCGACGGCCTTCTCGGGGTCGGCGCCCGCGGTGGAGAGCGCCTCCTGGGTGGTGAAGACGGGGACGTACTGCGTGCCGTCCTGCTCGATCACCGGCAGCGCAACCGTGCCTTCGGGCGTCGGCTCGGCGTCCGCGGCCATCTCCTGCGGCAGGAGGGCGGTGCTGGCGGCCAGCTGCTGGAGGACAGCCTGGGTCTCGGCCTGGGCGTTGGCGTCTTGGTCGCTCACTGTCGTTCCTCTCGGTCGGGGTCGGTCGTCGGGCATTCATTGCCCGGTGACCAACGAGCCGATCGGGAAACGGGGGGCCGCTAACGTGCCCGGATGCTGGTCGTCGACTGTCCGTGCGGCTCCGGCGAGCGGTACGACGCGTGCTGCGGCCGGCTGCACCGACGCGAGGCCGAGGCGGAGACGGCCGAGGAGCTGATGCGCTCCCGCTACGCGGCCTACGCCGTTGGGCAGCTCGACCACGTGTTCCGCACCTGGCACCCGCGCACCCGCCCCGACTCGCTCGAGCCCGACCCGGCGCTCACGTGGACCGGCCTGACGGTGCTCGACGTCGTCGACGGTCGCGTCGGCGACGAGACCGGTGAGGTGGAGTTCGAGGCGGCTTACGACCGCGGCGGCAGGCCCGGCCGGCGCCACGAGCGCAGCAGGTTCGAGCGCCGCCGCGGCCGGTGGGTCTATGTCGACGGGGAGCTCAGCTAGCTCCAGACCCCGCGATGTTGACCAGCCAGTTGACGCCGAACTTGTCCTTGACCTGGCCGAACGCATCGCCCCAGGGCGCCACCTCGAGCGGGACGTCGATGTGGCCACCGTCGGCGAGCTTGTCCCAGTAGCCGCGCAGCAGGTCGTCCTCGTCGCCGCTGAGGCTGATGTGGCCGTTGGGCGTGTGCTCTCCGGGGCTGTCGGCCGCCATGATCGTGAAGCCGGCGTCGCTCGTCAGCTGCGAGTGCATGACGCCGTCGGCGGGGATGGGAGTGCCCTCGTGCTCGGTCATGCCCATGTCACCGAACTTCATGACATTGAGCTCGCCGCCGAAGACGCCCTGGTAGAACGCCATCACCTCCGCGGTGTTGCCGTCGAAGTTGAGGTAGGGGTTGAGGATCGCCATGTCTTCTCCTGGGTCTGAGGTGTCGGTGACCCTACTTCGACCCGCCGACACCCAGATGTTCAGCGGTCGTCGCGGAAGACCGCCGGCCGGCCCTCCTGGCGGGCCCGTGTGGCCTCCTCGAAGTTGTCGGTGAGCAGTCGCAGGTAGAGCTGGCCGATGCCCTCGCTGTGCAGGTAGGTCTCCAGAGACGTGGCCGACATCCCGGCGTGCAGCGACTTCTTGGTCAGCTCGATGCCGGGCTGGGAGAACGTCGCCACCCGCTGGCCGAGCTCGACCGCGGCGGCCACCACGTCGTCGTGGATCGACGAGACGAGCCCGATCCGCTCGGCCTCCTCGGCGCCGAGGTCGCGGCCGGTCAGCATCAGGTCGGCGGCGCGCGTGGAGCCGATCGCCCGGGGCAGCAGGAAGCTCAGGCCGAGCTCGCTGGCCGTCAGCCCGTTGTTGATCCCGGCGGCGCGGAAGTACGCCGCCGGCGCGGCGATCCGCAGGTCGCACGCCAGGGCGAGGCAGAGACCCCCGCCGATCGCGGCGCCGTTGACCGCGGCGATCACCGGCTGGTGCAGCCGGCGCAGGGTCAGGACGATGTCCTCGAGCGCCTCCATGGCGCGCAGCGCGTAGGTGGGTCGGGTCACCCCGGCGACGCCCGGCGGCGTGCCCGCGGACTCCTGGTCGGCGCCCGAGCAGAACCCCTTGCCGGCGCCGGTCAGCACGACCGCGCGCACGGCGTTGTCCTCGCCGAGCTCGCGCAACGTGTCGCGCAGCGGCACCATCACGTCGAAGGCCATGGCGTTCATCCGCTCGGGCCGGTTCAGCGTGACGACGGCGACCTCGGGCACCGGCCGGTCGACCAGGACGAAGTCGCTCTTGTCAGACACTCAGGATCACCGAGGAGCCGTGCCCGAACAGCCCCTGGTTGGCGGTGATGCCGACCCTGGCACCGTCGACCTGGCGGCCGGTCGCCTGGCCGCGCAGCTGCCAGGTCACCTCGCACACCTGGGCCAGCGCCTGCGCCGGCACCGCCTCCCCGAAGCAGGCCAGCCCGCCCGACGGGTTCACCGGGATCCGCCCGCCGATGGTCGTGTCGCCGGCCCGGAGCAGCGCCTCCGCCTCGCCCCGCTTGCACAGGGCGAGGTCCTCCATCCAGTCCAGCTCGAGCGCGGTGGAGAGGTCGTAGACCTCGGCCAGGCTCACGTCGTCCGGCGAGATCCCGGCCTCCTCGTAGGCCGCGTGCGCGATCGACTCCTTGAAGGTCCGCTCGGGCTCGACGCCCTCGCCCTTGCTGTCGGTCGAGATGTTGGGCATGTCGAGGATCGTGTGGGGGAACGTCGGCGTCACGGTGCTCACGGCGTTGACGCGCACCGGCCGGTCGAGGCCGAGCTTCTTCGCGTACTCCGTGCTGGCCACCACCACCGCCGCGGCGCCGTCGGAGGTCGCGCAGATGTCGAGCAGGTGCAGCGGGTCGGACACCACGGCGCTCTCGAGGACGTCGGCGACCGAGACCTCCTTGCGGTAGCGCGCGTGGGGGTTCTCCAGCCCGTGGCGGGCGTTCTTCACCTTCACCGCCGCGAAGTCCTCGGGCGTCGCGCCGTAGAGGTCCATCCGGCGCCGGGCGTAGAGCGCGAAGTAGGCCGGGTTGGTCATGCCGAGCAGCCGGAACCGCAGCCAGTCCGGGTCGTCCCACCGCTCCCCCGCGTTGGGGGCGAGGAACCCCTTCGGCGTGGTGTCGGCACCGACCACCAGCGCGACCTCGGCTGAGGCCGGCCAGGATCCGCGCGCGGGCGGTGTCGAGCGCCTGGGCGCCGGTGGCGCAGGCGGCGTACGACGTCGCGACGCGGGCGCCGTTCCAGCCGAGCGCCTGCGCGAACGTCGCGCCGGCGACGTAGCCGCCGTAGCCGTTGCGCACCGTCTCGCCACCGACCACGAGGTCGACGGCCTGCCAGTCGATGCCGGCGTCGGCGAGCGCGGCCCGGGCCGCGACCACGCCGTACTCCGTGAAGGGGCGGCCCCACTTGCCCCACGGGTGCATCCCCACGCCCAGGACGGCGACGTCTGAAGCGCTCACTGGTCCGCCTCCTCGCCGAGCTCGGTCACAGGCTTCCAGCGCCAGATCAGGAGGTCACCCTCGTCGGTGGCGTTGAGCGGCTCGACCACCAGCTCGACCTCGGCGCCGACCCTGAGGTCCTGGACGCCGTAGCCGTCGGCGACCTGGCCGAGCACGGTGATCCCCTCGGCCAGCTCGACCGCGGCCAGCGCGAACGGCTCGTAGGGCTCGGTGCGCGCGACGTACGGCGGCGGCGGCTGGTACTGCGCGTCGGTGTAGCTCCACACCGTGCCGCGCCGGCTCAGCTCGGCGGTCTCGAACTCCTCGCCGTCGCAGCTCGGGTTGCGGCAGAAAGCGGCTCGATCGGCTGCGGTGGGCGGGAAGTAGACCGTGCGCAGGTGGTGCACCGTGACCCGAGCAGCGCCGGCTCCGGCCCGATCGTGAACCACCCCTCGACCGCTGGACTCGCGCTCATCCCGCCTCCGCAAAACTAGAACGTGTTCTCACTCTAGCGGCGAGGCTGTGGATGAGGTCCGACGCCCGAGAGCGAGGGCGGGCAGTCTCGACACATGACCACATCTCGGGAGGTGGGGCACCATGGAAGCCATGACTGCGATCGAGCAGGGGGGGCGGTTCACCCCGAAAGACTTCTGGAAGCTCCCGGAGGATGCCGGTGACGGTGTCCGCTACGAGCTTCTGGACGGGGCGATCGTCATGACCCCGGCGCCCGGCAAGCCGCATCAGTGGGTGGCCCAGCAGCTGTTGATGCGACTGAACGCCGCAGCACCTGTAGATCTGGACGTGTTCATGGCCCCGCTCGACGTGGTGTTCGCGACCGGCGACATCCTGGAGCCCGACCTCATGGTCATCACCGACCGCGACCCCCACGGCAAGGTGGTCACCGAGGTGCCCCTTCTCGCGGTCGAGGTGCTGTCCCCCAGCTCACGCAAGCGCGATGTCGGTGACAAGCTCACGGCCTACCGCGATGCGGGCGTCCCGTCCTACTGGGTCGTCGACCCGATCAACCCGCGGCTCCGGGCCTGGCGGCTCGAGGACGGCGAGTACGTCGAGATCGCAGACGTCTCCGGCGACGAGGAGTGGACGGCCGAGGCGCCGTTCCCGGTCACGATCCGCCCGGCCGACCTCACCCGTTAGCGTCGGCCGCATGACCGCCGCTCGCGGGGGTATCAGACCCGCGTCCCGGCCAGGAACTGCAGCAGGTCCTGACGGGTCAGCACGCCGATGGGCTTGCCGTCCTCCTGCACCAGGACCGCGTCGGCCGTCTCGAGCATCGTGACGGCGTCGCGGGCGTCCTCGGTCGAGCCGACCGTGGGCAGCGGCGGGCTCATGTGGTCCTCGACCCGGTCGGTGAGCTTGGCGGAGCCGGCGAACAGCGCGTCGAGGAGCGCCCGGTCGGAGACCGAGCCGGCCACCTCGGCCGCCACGATCGGCGGCTCGGCGCGCACGACCGGCATCTGCGAGACGGCGTACTCCTGGAGGATCGCGACCGCCTCGGCGATGGTCTCGCCGGGGTGGGTGTGCACGAGGTCGGGCAGCCGCCCGTCCTTGCCGCGCAGCACCTCGCCGACGGTCTGGGTCTGGTCGCGGGTGGCCTCGGTCGGGAAGCCGTAGGTCGCCAGCCAGTCGTCGTTGAAGACCTTGGTCAGGTAGCCGCGGCCGCTGTCGGGGAGCAGTACGACGATCACCGCGTCGGTCTGCCCGGCGGCGGCGAGCTCCTGGGCCAGCTGCCGGGCTGCGAAGGCCGCCATGCCGGACGAGCCGCCGACCAGCATCGCCTCCTCGCGGGCCAGCCGCCGCGTGAACGCGAACGAGTCGGCGTCGGAGACCTCGATGACCCGGTCGGCGACGTCGCGGTCGTAGGTCTCGGGCCAGAAGTCCTCGCCGACGCCCTCGACGAGGTAGGGGCGGCCGCTGCCGCCGGAGTAGACCGAGCCGGCCGGGTCGGCGCCGACCACCTGGATCTCCGGGTTCTGCTCCTTCAGGTAGCGGCCGACGCCGGAGATCGTGCCGCCGGTGCCCATGCCGGTCACGAAGTGGGTGATCCTGCCGTCGGTCTGCGCCCAGATCTCGGGACCGGTCGTCTCGTAGTGCGAGCGCGGGTTGTTGGGGTTGGAGTACTGGTCCGGCTTCCACGCGCCCGGCTGGTTGGAGAGCCGGTCGGAGACGTTGTAGTAGGAGTCCGGGTGCTCCGGCGCGACCGCGGTCGGGCAGACGACCACCTCGGCGCCGTAGGCCTTCAGCACGTTGCGCTTGTCCTCGCTGACCTTGTCGGGGCAGACGAAGACGCACTTGTAGCCGCGGGCCTGGGCGACCATCGCCAGCCCGACGCCGGTGTTGCCCGACGTCGGCTCGACGATGGTGCCGCCCGGCTGGAGCTCGCCGGAGGCCTCGGCGGCGTCGATCATCCGGGTGGCGATGCGGTCCTTCACCGAGCCGCCGGGGTTGAGGTACTCCACCTTGGCCAGCACGAGCGGCCCACCGTCACCGGTCGGGTCGCCGGGCAGGTCGAGAGTCCGGTGGAGCCGGACCAGCGGGGTGTTGCCGATCAGGTCGAGGAGCGAGTTCGCGTACTGCACCCGCACAATCTATGCAGCCTACCCGTCCGTAGCATGGATCCGTGGGGCAGGCCGGGGCAGCACGCAAGCTCGCCTCCGCCGCGGCGTACGGCGGGGGCGGCCTCTCCGTGCTCGGCGGCGCCCTCTACGGCGTCCTGCGGGCCGAGGCGAAGCTCGCCCGGCACACCATCGGCGAGCCCGGCGACGTGACGCCGCCCGACGCGACCGGCTGGTACGGCCGCGGCCGGCCCGGTCCCGCGATCAAGATCGTGCTGCTCGGCGACTCGAGCGCGGCCGGCTACGGCGTGGAGCGGGTCGAGGAGACGCCCGGCGCGCTGCTGGCCAGCGGCGCCGCGGAGCGCGCCAACCGGCGGGTCTACCTGCGCGCGTTCGCCAAGGTCGGCGCCCGCTCCGCCGACCTGGCCGGGCAGCTCGACCGGGCACTGCCCATCGAGCCGGACGTCGCGGTGCTGCTGATCGGCGCCAACGACGTCACCCACCGGGTCCGTCCCGCCGCTTCGGTCGGCGACCTGGCCGAGGCCGTGCGCCGGCTCAAGGAGGCCGGGGTGGCGGTCGTGGTCGGCACCTGCCCCGACCTCGGCACCGTGAAGCCGATCCCGGCGCCGCTCAAGCAGGTCGCCCGCACCTGGTCGCGGCGGCTGGCCGCGGCCCAGACCATCGCCGTCCTCGAGGGTGGCGGCCGGACCGTCTCGCTCGGTTCGGTGCTCGGGCCGGAGTTCGCCGCGGCGCCCGCGCTCTTGTTCGGTCCCGACCGGTTCCACCCCTCCGCCGCCGGCTATCGCTCGCTGGCCGCAGTGCTGACGCCGTCGATGCTGGCCGCGCTCGGCCTCATCCCCGAGGACGAGGCGGCTCCCGAGGCGCTCCGCGGCGAGGGCGTGCTGCCGATCACCGCCGCCGCCCTCCAGGCGGTCAACATCCCCGGCACCGAGCTCGACGGCACCGAGGTCGGCCGGCCGCTCCCGCGGCGTGCGCGGCCTCTGGGTCGAGCTGCGGCACCGCCGCCGGCAGCCGCAGCCCGAGGGCGAGGCGCCACAGGAGAACGACGAGGAGGCCGAGGAGCGCCCCGGCCGAGGGGTAGGCAAAACCCCACCCCGACCGGCGGTCCAGGCCCATCGAGCGCGAGCGCCATCGTTCCTAGCGTCGATGGACATGAACTCACCCGCCATCACACCCGCCCACCCCCTGCTCTCGAGGTCCACGGCCTCGCCCGCACGTACGGCGAGGGGGTCGGCGCCGTCCGCGCCCTCGCCGGCATCGACCTCGACCTTCCCGTCCGGCACGTTCACCGCGGTCATGGGCCCGTCCGGGTCGGGCAAGTCGACCTTCCTGACCTGCGCTGCCGGGCTCGAGCGGCCCACCGAGGGCCGGGTGGTCATCGCCGGCGAGGACGTCACCGACTGGACCGAGGAGGACCGCACCCGGCTGCGCCGCGAGCGGATCGGCTTCGTCTTCCAGGGCTTCCACCTGATGCCCTACCTCACCGCCGAGCAGAACGTCGGCCTCCCCCAGCGGCTGGCCGGGCGCCGAGCCGGACCGGCAAGCGGGTCCGCGCGCTGCTCGACCGCGGTCGGCCTCGCCGAGCACGGTGGCCAGCCTGCCGGCCGAGCTCTCCGGCGGCCAGCAGCAGCGGGTGGCCATCGCCCGGGCGCTGGTCACCGACCCGGCGGTCGTGCTGGCCGACGAGCCCACCGGCGCCCTCGACTCCGCCGACCGCCCACGAGGTGCTGGCGCTGCTGCGCGACTGCGTCGACGACGCTGGGCCAGACCGTCGTCATGGTCACCCACGACCCCGTCGCGGCGGCGTACGCCGACACCGTGGTCTTCCTGGTCGACGGCCGGGTGGCGGGCAGCATGGCCGCACCCACCGCCGACGCCGTGGCCGGCCAGCTGGCCCACCTCGACGAGCTGGTCATGCGGAGCGGTGGCGTCATGACACGGCCTGGCGCTCGCCTCGCTGCGGCACCGCACCACCGCTTCGCTGGCGACGTTCCTCACCGTCTTGCTCGGCACCGCCCTGATGGGCTCGTTCGCGACGATGGTCAGCCACGGCCACGGGCCCGTCTCGTCGACCGACCGGGAGGCGCTCGCTCACCATCGGTGCGCGTGGTCGGCGGCTGGGGCAGCCTGATCGTGCTGTTCTCCGTCGTCTCGACCGTCGGCATCACCGTCACCCAGCGCGAGGTCGAGATCGGGCTGCTGCGCACCATCGGCGCGACGCCGCGCCAGGCCAAGCGGCTGGTCCGCGCCGAGACGTTCCTCGTGGCGCTCGTCGCCTCCGCGCGCCGGCGCGGCCCTGGCCTACCTCGGCGGCTGCGGTGCTGCTCGCGCTGCTGCGCCACGGCGACCTCGTCGCCGACTCAGTGACCTACGACCCGGGTCGTACGCTCCCGTCGCGACAGCCGTGCTCCTGGTGCTGCGTCGCAGCTGCTGGGCTCCGGGCCTCGCGGCCCGCCGCGCCACCCGCGGCCCGGCCAACGCTCACTCCGAGCGAGGGCAGCGCCGGCTCGCGAGAAGCTGCCCTGGTGGCGGATCGTCGCGGGCGTCCTGCTCATCGGCTACGGCGTCGGGATGGGCGTGGTCACCGTGACGGTCACCGCCCACGACAGACGACCCCTACGCCGCGATGCAGACCTGCGGCTCGTGCTCGATCCTGGTCGGCCCTCGGGCTCGCCAGCCTTCGCCCCGTGGCTGCTCCGGCAGCTCTCGGTCGTCGGCCCGCCCGATCCTCGGCGCACCGGTCGCCGGCTACCTCGCGGCCTACAACACCCGCGCCGGGCGCACCTGCTCAGCGGCGTGCTTGGCACCGGTGATCGTGCTGACCTCGGCCGCGGTCGGCACGCTGATGCTGGTCGGCATCGACGCTCGCACGCTGCCCGCCACCGGCTACGACCAGGACACCGCCGACCAGGTCAACCTGCTCAACAACGTCGTCGTCGGCATGATCGTGCTCTTCGCCGCCGTCATGGTGGTCAACGCCTTCGCGGCCGTCATCGCACACCGGCGGGCCGAGCTGCACCGGCTGTGGCTGCTCGGCGCCACCCGGCGCAGGTCGAGCGCATCGGTGCTGGCCGAGGCCGCGGTCGTCGCCGGCGTCGGTGTCGTCCTCGGGCTGCTGGCCTCGCTGGCGACGATCGTGCCGTTCGGTCTGGCTCGCCACGAGGGGCTGGTCCCCGACGGCGACCTGTGGCTGCCGCCGCTCGTGGTGGCCGGCGTCGGTCGCGCTCACCCTGCTCGCGGCCCGCTCCGCGGTCCGGCGTACGGCGCCCTCGACGGTGCACGTCCGATGACAGACTGGTCCGTGATGTCTCTCCAGCGCGATCCGGTCGGTCCGGCCTGCGCCGGTCGACGGGCGACGCCCTCGTCGACCGGCTCCGGCTGACGCGGTCTCGCTCGGCTACGCGCTCGGCATGGCCCCGCCCTGGCGCTCGGCGATCCTCTCGATCCTCTGCCATCCCGCTGGGGCTGGTCGCGGTCGGGTTCGCGCTCGCCGTCGCCGTCGTGCCGGCCACCGCGGCGCTGACCCGGTGTCCACCGCCGGGTCAGCGGCGCGCTGCTGGGCGAGGAGATCGTCGCGGCGTACGCCGACACGACCGGCACCAACGTGGTCACCCGGCCGGTCCGGCTGGCTGACCGACCGGGCGCGGTGGCGCGACGTCGGGTTCCTGTGGTTCTCGGCGACCGGCGGCTTCGTGCTGTCGGTGCTGCCGGTCGGGCTGCTGGTCACGCCGTTCACCCACCTGGTCGGCGTCGTCGCTCGACGGCGGCGTCGTGTGGTGGCTGCTGGTGCTGCTCGACGGTCCGCTGCTGCTGGTCTGGTGGCTGGTCGACGCCCGGCGCTGGTCCGGGCCCGCGCCATGGCCGAGCGCAACATCCTCGGCCACGACCCGCGTCGAGCAGCTCGAGCGCCGGGTCGAGGAGGTCACCACGTCGCGCAGCCGAGACGCTCGACCACAGCGCCGCCGAGGTACGCCGGATCGAGCGCGACCTGCACGACGGCGCCCAGGCCCGGATCGCCTCGGTCGGCATGAACGTCGGCCTGGCCGAGAAGCTGATCGCCACCGACCCCGAGGCGCGCCGCCGCGCTGCTGCGCGAGGCCCGCGAGACCACGGTCGACGCGCTCGAGGACCTGCGCTCCGTCGTCCGCGGCATCCACCCGCCGGCGCTGGCCGACCGCGGGCTGGCCGGCGGCATCGAGGCGCTCGCGCTGCCGATCCCGCTGCCGGTGACGGTCACGGTCGACGCCCCGACCGCTGCCGCCGCCGGTCGAGTCGGCGGCCTACTTCGCCGTCGCCGAGTGCCTGGCCAACACCGTCAAGCACGCCGGCGCGACCCGCGGCCTGGGTGCGGGTCCGCCACGACGGCGAGGTGCTGCACCTCGTCGTCGGCGACGACGGCCGCGGCGGCGCCGACCCGGCCGGCTCCGGGCTGGCCGGGGTGGCGACGCGGCTCGCGGCGTTCGACGGCACGATGGCGGTCGACAGCCCCGCGGGCGGGCCGACCGTCGTGACCATGGAGGTGCCGTGCCGGACCAGCCCCAGCTGAGGGCGCGTCGCTCGCCGAGGACCAGGCGCTGCTCCGGGTCGGGCTGACCCGGATCCTCGAGGCCAGCGGCATCGCGGTGGTGGCTGCGGTCGACAACGCGCCCCCAGCTCGAGAAGCTCCTCGCCGAGCGGAGACTTCGACGTCGCGATCGTCGACGTCCGGCTGCCGCCGACGTTCTCCACCGAGGGGCTGGCGGCGGCCATCGCGCGCCCGCGCGGCCCGGCCCGGCCTGCCGGTGCTGGTGCTGAGCCAGCACGTCGAGCCGCTCTACGCCCGCGACCTGCTGGCCAGCGGTGAGGGCGCGATCGGCTACCTGCTCAAGGACCGGGTCGCCGACGTCGACGAGTTCGTGGCCGCCGTACGCCGGGTGGCCGTCGGCGGCACCGTCCTCGACCCCGAGGTGGTGGCCGGCCTCGTCTGCGGCTCGGCCGGGCGCGCCGCTCGACCGGCTCACCGACCGCGAGCGCGAGGTGCTCACGCTGATGGCCGAGGGCCGCTCCAACGCGCGCGATCGCGGCCCGGCTGTTCGTCTCGGAGAAGGCGGTCGGCAAGCACACCAACGCGATCTTCACCAAGCTCGACCTGCCCGCAGGCCGCACGACGACAACCGCCGGGTGCTCGCCGTGCTGGCCTGGCTGCAGGGCCAGTAGGTCGGAATGACGACGGCCCCGGGACCGAGGGTCCCGAGGTCGCCGGAGCTGTCCCCGTGAGTCCAGCTCGAGTGGTCACGAGTCCGGACTGGTCTAGTTGTCGCTGAAGATCGCGAGCAGGCGCAGCAGGTTGGTGTAGATCCAGACCAGGCTCACCGTCATCGCGAACGCCGCCCGCCACGACTCCGCTCGGGGATCCGGTTGGCGATCCCCTGCTCGACGAAGTCGAAGTCGAGGATCAGCATGAAGATGCCGAGCACCAGGCCGGCGACGCGAACAGGACGCCGAGCGCCGCCGAAGCCGAAGATGCCGAGGTCGACCCCGAACAGGCCGAGCACGAGCGCCATCAGGCTGAGCCCGACCATGCCGAAGACGGCCGCGATCACGAACGTCCGGAACTTGTCGCCGACCTGGATGTTGAGGAACTTGTAGGCCGCGAGCGTGCCGGCGAAGGCCGCGAAGGTGCCGATCACCGCCTGGTGACGAGTGCCGTCGTCGGGCTGAGCGTTGAACAGCTTGCTGAGCGCGCCGAGCGCGACGCCCTCGAGCGACGGCGAACGCCATCACCAGCGCGGGGCTGATCACTGCGCTTGAACGAGTTGACCATCGACAGGGCGAAGGCGCCCAGCGAGCCGATGCGTCACCGCCGCGAAGAGCGGCGCCGAGGTCTCGCTGTCGGTGTCGATGTCACCTCCGGGGTCAGGATCCAGGTCGCCAGCGCGGCGACGATGACCAGCGCCGAGCGTGATCGCGGTCTTCTGGACCACCGAGTCGATGGTCATCGGGCCGCGTGGTGGGCGGGCGCGCGGCCCGCGTGCACCGGGCGTGCCGACGGACCACTGCGACGGGTCGGTCTGGCCGTAGCCGCCCATGGGGGACCCGTTGCCGGCGTAGGTCTGGTTGCCGTACATGTTGGCGCCGCCGCGGTTGAACTCCTCGGACCGACGGAACACGGGGTTGTTGCTCTGCATGGTCTCCTCCTTGGAGGCCGGGGGTGGTGGTGTCGCCATGACGCTCACCGATGGGTCCATCCTACGGACTCATTCAGGTTCAACGCAGGTGTGCCGTCCGGCGTTCCCCGTCGCACCTGTGGATTCGCTGAGAGTCGGCCCTGGTCAGACCGGGTCACCGGGCACGTCCTTCCTCGGGTGAAGCCCGGTCGGCCCGCTCCGGCGGACGCAGCCATAGGGCGTTGCGCTTGTAGACGAGGTTGAGCCCGGGTGCACGATCACGACCCGGCCCTGCCGGGTCGACCAGCCAGCGTGACCCGGTCGCGCCGCAGGACTGTCGGAGTCCGCCGCGGGCGTGGCGCGACAGTCCCTGACGTCGTGCACCGCCAGCGGCGTGTCGCCTGGCCGCGAACGTCAGGGCCCATCTGCCCCGCGCCGGCCCACCGAGTGACCGCCGCAGCCAGCAGCGCCGCCCGGTCAGCCGGACGGTCAGCCCGTTGTCCAGCCCGCGTGGCAGCGTCCGGTCAGCATGGGTGAAGAGGGCATCGCAGCCTGCGACACCGTCACTGCGACAACTCTTCCCCGCGTCCCGGCGTCAGGTCACGCGGTCGGGCTGTCAGCGGGTGCCGGTGCCCCCGGTGGGACTCGAACCCACAACCAGCCGCTTTTAAGGCGACTTCCTCTGCCGGTTGGGATACGGGGGCGGCGGGTCAGCGTAGAGCCGCAGCGCGGCCGAGCACCGCGTCGAGCATCGGCGCGGTGAGCCTGCCGGTGAAGGTGTTCTGCTGGCTGGGGTGGTAGCAGCCGAGCAGGGTGATCTCGCGCGCTCGGCGCCGGTGAGCACCGCCTCGGCGCCGTGGCCGAACCGCGGCTTGGGCGTCGGGCAGCCGCCAGCCGAGGCCGGCGGAACGAGCGCAGCGTCGCGTCCCAGCCGATCGAGCCGAGCGCCACCACGACGCCGGACGTGCTCGACGAGCAGCGCCGAGCTCGGCCTCGATCCAGGGCGCGCAGGTGTCGCGCTCGGCGGTGGTCGGCTTGTTCTGCGGCGGCGCGCAGCGGACCGTCGCGACCATCCGGGTGTCGACCAGCTCGAGCCCGTCGGCCGCGTCGACGCGAGTGCCCTGGGTGGCCAGCCCGACGCGGTGCAGCGACGGCGAACAGCCAGTCGCCGGAGCGGTCACCGGTGAAGACCCGGCCGGTGCGGTTGGCGCCGTGGGCGGCCGGCGCGAGGCCGACGACCAGCACCGTCGGGCGTCGTCGACCCCCAGCCCGGGATCGGCCGGCCCCAGTAGGGCTCACCGGCGTACGACGCCCGCTTGGCCACCGCGACGTCCTCGCGCCAGCGGACCAGGCGCGGGCAGGCCCGGCAGACCGAGATCTCGGCGTCGAGCTCGGCGAGCGAGGCCGCCGCGGCGAGCCGGCGTACCTGCGCCGACCGTCGTGGCCACCGGCGTCGCGGCGGTCGCCGGGTCACCGGGCCAGCCGGTGCCGGGCGGGACCGGCGAGGGGAACGGCTGCCCGGTCGCGGGGTGCGGGAGCTCGGTCAGATGCGACCAGACGCTACGGCGTGGCCTGCATCCCGACCTGGGTGTCGTTGCCGCGCACCTTGTCGGCGGCGCTCGACGCGGCCGAGCGACACCTTGTCCTTGGCCGCGCCGGCGGCGGCCGAAGCCTGCTGGGCGGCGGCGTCCTGCGCCCGGTGGGCGACGCGCTGCACCTTCGGGTTGTCGGCGACCTTGCGAGCGGTCGGCGCGATCTGGTCGTAGCGCTGGCGGCCGGCCCTGGCCCCGAGCACGTATCCGACCCCGGCGGCGGCCAGCAGTGACAGCTTGCTCATGACCTTCTCCTCTTCACGATGATGACGACGACGGCGACGCGCCACGGCGACTCCCGCCACGACGGCGGCCTGCTTCGCGGTGGCCTTCGCCCGAACCTGCACCTGCTCCTGGAGCTCGTTGACGGTGGAGGCCAGCTCCTCGCGCTGACGCGCGATGTCGGCCTCGAGCTCCTCGGGGGTGACGCTTCGACGGCATCAGTGGTGTCCCTTCACGGCTTCGACGTCCTCCTTGACCCCGGCGATCGGCTCGCTCGGGCGCCGGCGGTGTCGCCTGGACGACCTGTGCGCGGCCGTGCAGGGCAGGACCAGCGCCGCCAGGAGCAGCGCGGCGGTGACGATCAGCGCCGACAGCCACAGCGGGAGCGCCAGGTCGAGCAGGATCACCGCGGTGGCGAGCAGCCCGGCGACGCCGTAGAGCGCGACCAGCCCCGGCCGCGCCGAACAGCCCGAGCCCGGCGCCGGCCCGCTTGCCCTTCTCGGTCAGCTCGGCCTGGGCCAGCCGGATCTCGGAGCGCACCAGCTCAGGGAGCTGCTCCGAGAGCCGGTGCACGACGGCGCCGAGCGGCTCGTCGGTCTGCTGGGTGCTCATGGCTGCGCGGTGCCCGACGACCAGGTCGACTAAACAACGACTCACACGAGCGACCAGGCGATCCCGTCGAGGATGTCGGCCTCGGAGGCGACGAGCTGCTCGACCGGCGTACGCGCGCAGCACCCGCGACAGGATCAGCGCGCCGGCGCCGATCACGTCGGCCCGGCCGGGGTGCATGAAGGGCAGGGCCCGTCGCTCGTCGACGGTCATCGCGACCAGCCGGTCGACGAAGGCGGTCACCTCGGCGACGTCGATGCCGGGCCTGGTCGATCGCGGTCCGGTCGTAGGCCGCCAGCCCGAGCACTCCCGCGGCGACCGTGAGGTTGCTGCCGGCCACGCCCACCACGGTGCGCGGCGTCGCCCGAGCGGCACCGGCGCCGCGTCGAGGTGCGCGTCGATGTCGGCCACGCAGGCGGCCACCTCGTCGGCGGTCGGCGGGTCGGAGTGCAGGTGCCGCTCGTGCAGCCGGACCGAGCCGATGTCCATCGAGTGCGCGACGGTCGACGTCCTGGTCGCGAGCCGAGGACCAGCTCGGTGGAGCCCCCGCCGATGTCGACCACGAGGACCGGGTCGGGGGCCGGCGCGGTCAGGTGGCGGACCGCGCCGTCGAAGGCCAGGCGCGGCCTCCTGCTCGCCGGTCAGGATGTCGCGGGGTCACGCCGAGCCGCTCCTCGACGCCGCGCACGAACACCTCGCCGTTCGCGGCGTCGCGCACCGCCGAGGTGGCGCAGAGCCGCACCCGGGTCGCGCCGTGCTCGCGGATCGGTGGCGGCGTAGTCGTCGAGGGCCGCGAAGGTCCGGTCCAGCGCCTCGTCGGACAGCCGCCCGGTCGCGTCGACCCCCTGGCCGAGCCGGACGATCCGCGACTCGCGCACCGCGATGTCGGGCAGGGCGCCCGACGAGCAGCCGGATGGTGTTGGTGCCGCAGTCGATCGCGGCGACGGTCTCAGTCATCGACGTCCACGCAGGGGCCTGCCGCCCACCAGTCGCCGAGCTCGTCGAGCACCTCGTCACCGAGCGGGTTCACGCCGCGGCCCTGGGCCAGGGCCTGGCCGGCGAGCACGTGCAGGCACTTCACGCGGTCCGGCATGCCGCCCGCCGAGATCCCGTCGATCTCCGGGACGCTGCCGAGCTCGGCACGGGCGGCGAGGTAGCGCTCGTGCGCCCCGGCGTACGCCGCCGCCAGCTCGGGGTCGGCGCCGAGCCGCGCCTCCATCTCCTTCATCCGGCCCGAGCCCTCGAGCGAGCCGATCCGCGAGGCCGCCCGCGGGCAGGTCAGGTAGAAGGTGGTCGGGAACGGCGTGCCGTCGCCGCAGCCGGGGCTCGGTGGCCACGACGTCGGGCAGCCCGCAGGGGCAGCGGTGCGCGACAGCGTGCACGTCGCGCGCGGGCCGCCCGAGCTGCTGCCGACGGCCTCGAGGTCAGCTCCCGAAGGCGGCTGCGAGATCACGGCGTTTCGGGGTCCCCGCGGCGTTGTTCGGCGGCGGAGCGAAGCGGGGGAGCCGAAGAACGTCGGGGTGATCATGGCGCTTCGGGGGTCTCCCCCGCGGAGTCCTCGCCGCCGGTGCCCTTCCTGGTGCCGTCGATCTCCGTGGCGGGCGGCTTGTCGGCCTTCGGCGGGTGGCCGGCCAGCTCGACCGATGCCCAGCCGTCGCTCCACCAGGCCGTCTGCGCCGTCGCGATGACGGTGCTGGGGTCCTGCAGCTCGGAGGCGGGCTCGAGCGGCTTGCCGTCCTCGCCGAGCACCAGGTAGGTCTTCTCACCCGGCATGACGTAGCCGAGCCGTTCGCGGGCCTGCGTCTCGACGTAGGCCGGGTCCTCCCAGCGGTCCTTCTCCGACTCGAGCGCGTCGATGTTGGCCTCGTGCTGGGCGATCTGGCTCTTGAGGTCGTTGATGTGCGAGCGCTGCTGGAGGTAGGCGCGCAGCGACGACGCGTAGGACACGGTCAGCACCGCGACCACCAGCACCAGGACGGCGGCCCGGCCGGTGAGCCGCGAGCGGGGCTGCTCGGCCGCCGTGACCGGCGCTGCCACCGACCCCGGGCGGACGGCGGTGGTGCGGGCCGGCCGGGGCGCACCCGGACCACGGCCCGGTCCGGTGCGGCCGCGTGGTCTGCGCTTGTCGGGAGACATGACCTATCGATTGAACCTCGGGAAGGCGCCCGCGCCGGCGTACCGCGCCGCATCGCCGAGCTCGTCCTCGATCCGCAGCAGCTGGTTGAACTTGGCCACCCGGTCGGACCGGGCCGGTGCGCCGGTCTTGATCTGGCCGCAGTTCACGGCCACGGCGAGGTCGGCGATCGTGGTGTCCTCGGTCTCGCCGGAGCGGTGGCTCATCATGTTGCGGAAGCCCGCGCGGTGCGCGAGCTCGACCGCGTCGAGGGTCTCGGTGAGCGAGCCGATCTGGTTGACCTTCACCAGCATCGCGTTGGCGTTCCTGCCGTCGATGCCGCGCTGCAGCCGCTCGACGTTGGTGACGAACAGGTCGTCGCCGACCAGCTGGATCTTGTCGCCGAGCTGCGCCGGTCATGGCCTCCCAGCCGTCCCAGTCCTCCTCGTCGAGGGGGTCCTCGATCGAGACGATGGGGTAGGCCGCGACGAGCTCGGCGTAGTAGGCGATCATCTCGTCGCTGGTCTTCGGGGCGCCCTCGAAGACGTAGGCAGCCATCCTTGAAGAACTCGCTGGCCGCGACGTCCATCGCCAGGCCGATGTCGGTGCCGAGCTTCTGTCCCGACGCCTCGACCGCCTCGGCGATCAGGTCGAGCGCGGCCCGGTTGGAGTCGAGGTTGGGCGCGAAGCCGCCCTCGTCGCCGAGCCCGGTCGAGAGCCCCTTCTTCTTCAGCACCGACTTCAGCGCGTGGTAGACCTCGGCGCCCGAGCGCAGCGCCTCCTTGAACGTCGGCGCACCGATCGGCGCGATCATGAACTCCTGGACGTCGACGTTGGAGTCGGCGTGCGCGCCGCCGTTGACGATGTTCATCATCGGCACCGGCAGCAGGTGGGCGTTGGGGCCGCCGACGTAGCGGTAGAGCGGCAGGCCGGCGGAGTCGGCCGCGGCCCGGGCGACGGCGAGCGAGACGCCGAGGATCGCGTTGGCGCCGAGCTGGGCCTTGTTGGGCGTGCCGTCGGCGTCGAGCATCGTCTGGTCGACGAGCCGCTGGTCGTCGGCGTCGAGCCCCTCCACCGACGGGCCGAGGGTCTGGATGACCGCGTCGACGGCCTTCTGCACGCCCTTGCCGAGGTAGCGGTCGCCGCCGTCGCGCAGCTCGACCGCCTCGAAGGCGCCGGTGGAGGCGCCGCTCGGGACGGCCGCGCGGGCGAAGGTCCCGTCGTCGAGGAGCACCTCGACCTCGACGGTGGGGTTGCCGCGCGAGTCGAGGATCTCGCGGGCGCCGACAGCTTCGATGGATGCCACGGTGGGGGTGCTCCTGGGGTCGGGGAAGGTGCGGAAGATGGGAAGGGCGCTGCGCCGCCAGCCTAGTGCCGAGCGAGTGTTGATCCCGGGAGGTGGTCAGGCCTGCGTCGGAATCCGGCGTACGGCGTCGCGCAGCGCCTGCTCGGGGTCGATCCCCTCACCGACCGCTTCCGCGACCAGCGCCAGCAGCCGGTCGCCCAGATCGTCCGGCTCGTCGGGGGCCGAGCCGCCGCGCTCGACCACCTTGGCGGCGTAGAGCAGGGCCGGGAGGGTCTCGGGCAGCCCGTCGGTGAGCGACGTGCGCGGCTTGTCGCGCGCCTTGATGGCCTGCCACACCTCGTTGACCGCGGCGGCGTCCTGCGGACCCGCCGGGTCGTCGGACTGCGGGCCGAAGACGTGCGGGTTGCGGCGGTGCATCTTCTCGGTGATGCCGCGGGCGACGTCGTCGAGGGTGAAGGCGCCCGACTCCTCGGCGATCACGGCATGGAAGTAGACCTGCAGCAGCAGGTCGCCGAGCTCCTCGCTCGAGGTGGTCCCAGTCGCCGGTCTCGTCGCCGGCGTCGATCGCCTCGAGGGTCTCGTGGGTCTCCTCGAGCAGGTAGCGCGCCAGCGACCGGTGGGTCTGCTCCCGCTTCCACGGGCACTCGGCGCGCAGCCGGCGCATGACCGCCAGGAACTCCAGCAAGGGCTCGGACCGGTCGATGGTCACGGCGTCTCAGTCGAGACAGACCAGGTTGCTGGGCAGCGAGCTGGTGTATGCGGCGTCGGGCTCGGGCGCGAGGCCGGCCTTGGCGCTCGTGCTGAGCGGCGTAGGAGAGGTCGGTGTCGACCTGACCGCCGCCGCTGCCGAGGTCGACGGAGTACTTGGGGTTGATCTCCACGTCGTGGTCGGCGACCCACGCGTCGAGCAGCTTGTGCCCCTCGGCGTTCTGCTCGTCGGAGGAGGAGTCGGTCGTGCCCTGGTCCTTCAGCGAGATCTCACCGATCTGGGTGAGCACGTCCTCGGAGTAGTTGTCCGCCCCCAGGATCTCGCGGAACGGCGTCCTGCTGGTCCTCCGACAGGTCGGCGATCTCCGGCTCGATCTTGGCGATCGCGCCCTTGGAGGTCGAGCTCGGCTGCACGCCGTAGTCGTCGGCCAGCTGCTCCGCGGCCGCGTGCACGACCAGGATGGTCGCGAACTGGTTGGTGACGTAGCGCAGCGGCACCGGCTGCGAACCGCCCTGCTGCGGGTTGCTCTTGCTGATCTTCTCGAAGCCGGCGCAGTAGTCGTGGCTCACCTGGTCGAGGTGGCGCGTGGTGATGGTCGTGTCGCCGACGTCGGCCGCCACACCCGGGTGGAACTGGGTGCCGGCCACGCCGCAGCCGGAGAGCAGGACGACGGAGACGACGACCGAGACGACGGGTAGGGCACGCAGCATCCGCACGGGCCCATTCAACACCGACGCACGAACCGCGGCCGACCCGGGCGGATCCCCCAGATCGCCCGAGCCGGCCGCTGCCGTGGTTTCAGCCCGCGTGGCGGGCCAGGACCCGGGTGATCCGGCGGCGCCGGGGTGACAGCGCGATGGTCGTGGTGCTCGCCGCCAAGGCGACCTCGGCGGCGACGGCCCCCACCTCGGCCGCACTGATGCCGGCCCGGGTGCCGATCCGGGCGTGCTGGCGGCGGGTCAGCTCGACGACGACGGGGTCTCCGGCCTCGCGCTGCAGGGCTCGCCAGTCGACCGGCCGGTGCGCGGCGGCGCGGTGGTAGGCGGCCCGGACCGCGGCGTACGGCGCAACGCCCTCGCCGAGCGCGAGCTCGTGGTCGAGCACGCCCTCGAGAGTTGTGGTGAACCGCTGGAACAGCGCGCGGACCAGGGTCTCGCGCTCGGGCAGGCCGAGCGAGGCCGGCTCGATGGGAGCGGTGGCACCAGCGGCGACGGCCTCCTCGCGGGCGAGCCAGCCGTCGAGAGCTGCGGTGCGGGTGCGGTGGTCGGACCAGCCGAGCGGGGCCCGGGGCTGACCCCTGCGGCGGGCGGAGCTGATCGGCAGAGCGGTCATGAGGGCCTCTTCGGGGTCCGGGAGGGAGCGATTGCCCATCAGGAGCGACACCCGTCTGCCCTGATACCGACGATCGACAACTTGTCTAGACCGGCAGTGGGCGAGCGAAGCTCGCGTCGTCGGGGACATCCAGGCCGAAGCTCGCGGGGGTATCCAACGCGCAATGAGAGCGGTGGGAGCGCAGCGACCCGGCTTTCCGAGCGCAGCGAGGCGCCCGGCGATCGGCCTGGTGGCCCCGACGACAGCCCCGGTGCGAGCGGCAGCGAGCGACCTGGGCTGTTGCGAGCGAAGCTCGCGTCGTCGGGGACATCCAGGCCGAAGCTCGCCGGGGTACAAGGCGGGGGTATCAAACAGGGTCGACGACGGCGTCGAGGACGCCGTGGGCCCACTGGAGCAGAGCGATCCCGTCGAGGGGCTTGCCCATCACCCCACCCACGTGGGGGCGGGGCACCAGGATCGTCTCGACCGGTGCCTTGACGATCGACTTGGGGTAGAGCCGCTGGAGACGGACGACGCGCGACTCGGGGAGCGTGACCGGGGCGAACCGGACGTTCTTGCCGGCGAGGGTCACCTCGCCGACGCCGGCCCGACGGGCCCGGCCTCGGAAGCGGGCGACCAGCAGCAGCGAGGTGACCTCGACCGGCGGCTCGCCGTAGCGGTCCTTGAGCTCCTCGAGCAGCAGGTCGACGTCGTCGTCGGAGCGGACCTCGGCCAGCCGCTTGTACATCTCCAGCCGCAGCCGCTCGCTCGGGATGTAGTCGTGAGGCAGGTGGGCGTCGACGGGCAGCTCGATGCGGACCTCGTTGAGCTCGGGCTCGGCATCGCCCCGGAACTCGTGGACCGCCTCGCCGACCAGCCGGACGTAGAGGTCGAAGCCGACGTCGGCGATGTGGCCGGACTGCTCGCCGCCGAGCAGGTTGCCGGCGCCGCGGATCTCGAGGTCCTTCATCGCGATGGCCATGCCGCCGCCGAGGTCGGAGTGCTGGGCCAGCGTCGCGAGCCGCTCGTGGGCGGTCTCGGTGAGCGGCTTCTCGGCGGGGTAGAGGAAGTAGGCGTAGGCGCGCTCGCGGCGAGCGGCCGACCCGGCCGCGGAGCTGGTGCAGCTGGGAGAGTCCGAGCGTGTCGGCCCGCTCGATGATCATCGTGTTGGCGTTGGAGACGTCGAGCCCCGACTCGACGATCGTCGTGCAGACCAGCACGTCGAAGTTCTTCTCCCAGAAGTCGAGCATCACCTGCTCGAGCTGGTGCTCCCCCATCTGGCCGTGCGCCACCGCGACGCGCGCCTCGGGCACCAGCTCGCGGATCTTGGCGGCGGCCTTCTCGATCGACTGCACCCGGTTGTGGATGTAGAAGACCTGGCCCTCGCGCAGCAGCTCGCGGCGGACGGCGGCGGTGACCTGGCGGTCCTCGTAGCCGCCGACGTAGGTCAGCACCGGGTGCCGCTCCTCGGGCGGGGTGGTGATCGTCGACATCTCGCGGATGCCGGTGATCGCCATCTCGAGGGTCCGCGGGATCGGCGTGGCCGACATCGACAGCACGTCGACGGAGGTGCGGAGCCGCTTCATCTGCTCCTTGTGCTCGACGCCGAACCGCTGCTCCTCGTCGACGATGATGAGCCCGAGGTCCTTGACCCGGATGTCTGGGTTGAGCAGCCGGTGGGTGCCGACCACGACGTCGACGGTGCCGTCGGCCAGCCCCTCGATGACCGTCCGCGCCTCCTTGTCGGTCTGGAAGCGGCTCAGCCCCTCGATGCGCACCGGGAAGCCGCTCATCCGCTCCTGGAACGTCGAGAGGTGCTGGGTTACCAGCAGCGTGGTCGGCACGAGGACGGCGACCTGCTTGCCCTCCTGCACCGCCTTGAACGCCGCCCGCACCGCGATCTCGGTCTTGCCGTAGCCGACGTCACCGCAGACCAGCCGGTCCATCGGGACGGTCTTCATCATGTCGTCCTTGACCTCGTCGACCGTGGTGAGCTGGTCGGGGGTCTCGGTGAACGGGAAGGCATCTTCGAGCTCGCGCTGCCACGGGGTGTCGGCGCCGAACGCGTAGCCCTTCGTGGCCTGTCTGGCGGCGTAGAGCTTGATCAGCTCGGCCGCGATCTGGCGGACCGCCTTGCGGGCCCGGCCCTTGCGCTTGTTCCAGTCGGCGCCGCCGAGCCGGTCGAGGCTCGGCTGCTCGCCGCCGACGTAGCGGGTCACCTGGTCGAGCGCGTCCGCCGGGACGAAGAGGCGGTCCGGGGGGCCGCCGCGCTTGCTGGCGCCGTACTCCAGCACGAGGTATTCGCGGGTGGCCCCGCCCACCTCGCGCTGCCTCATCTCGACGAAGCGGCCGACGCCGTGCTGCTCGTGGACGACGTAGTCGCCCGCGGAGAGCTCGAGCGGGTCGATCTGGCGCTTGCGGCGCGCCGGCATCTTGCGCATGTCGCGCGTGGAGGCGCGCTGACCGGAGATGTCCTCGCCGGTGAGCAGGACCAGCCGGTTGGCCTCGTCGACGAAGCCGTGGGTGAGCGCGCCACAGGCGACCGTGACCACGTCGGCGGCGGGCGCGTCGTCGAGCGTGTCGACCAGCCGGGCCGCGACGTCGCGCTCGCCCAGCGCCTCGACGGTCCGCTGGGCCGGGCCGTGGCCCGGGTGCACGACGACGGTGCGGAACCCGGCGGCGCGCCAGCCCGTCACGTCGGCGAAGGCGCGGTCGACGTCGCCGCGGTAGGCGTCGGCGGCCTGCATCGGCAGGGTGCGGGTCGGCACGCCCGACAGGTCCGAGTCGTCCGCGTCGTCGAGGTCGGGCGACATCAAAGCCCCGGTGTCGTCGGCCAGCCCGAACGGGCTCACCGTCCACCAGCTCTGGCCGGCGGCGAGGGCGTGGGCGCGGACGTCGCCGAGGCGCGGTAGGACGCGGCACCGAGGTCGATCGGCGACTCGCCGCCGCTCGCCGCCGCCGCCCAGCTGGCGCCGAGGAACTCCTCGCTGGTCGCCACCAGGTCGTGGGCGCGGCGGCGGACCCGCTCGGGGTCGAGGACCAGCACGTGGGTCGCGCTCGGGAAGCAGGTCGACCAGCAGCTCCATCTCGTCGACCAGCGCCGGCGTCAGCGCCTCCATGCCCTCGGCGGCGATGCCTGCGGCGATCTTGTCGGTGAGCTCGACCAGCTGGGGGTGCTGCTCGCCGAGCTCCCACGCCCGGCGGCGCACCTCGTCGGTCAGCAGGAGCTCACGGCACGGTGGGGCCCACAACCGGTCGACCAACTCATGAGTGCGCTGGTCGGCCACCGAGAAGCTGCGGATCTCCTCGACGTCGTCGCCCCAGAACTCCACCCGCAGCGGGTGCTCCTCGGTGGGCGGGAAGACGTCGACGATGCCGCCGCGGACCGCGAACTCGCCGCGCCGCTCGACCAGGTCGACGCGGGAGTACGCCGCGTCGGCGAGCCGCTGCACGACGTCCTCCATCGGCGCCGTCTGGCCGGGCACCAGCTCGACGGGCGCGAGGTCGCCGAGCCCCTTGACCTGCGGCTGCAGCACCGACCGGACGGGGGCCACCACGACCTTGAGGACGCCGTGGGCTCCCTCGGCGGCGGGGTGGGCCAGGCGGCGCAGCACGGCCAGCCGGCGGCCGACCGTGTCGCTGCGCGGGCTCAGCCGCTCGTGGGGCAGCGTCTCCCAGCTCGGGTAGAGCGCGACCGTGTCGGGGTCGAGCAGCGAGCCGAGCTCCTCGACGAGGTCCTCGGCCTCGCGGACGGTGGCGGTAACTGCCAGCACCGTGCGGTCGGCCCGGACCAGGCCGTCGACCACGAACGGCCGGACCGCGGCCGGGCCGGTGAGGTCGAGGGCCCGCACCATGCCACCGCGCGCGTCGGCGATCGCCTCGTCGAGGGTGGGGTCGGCGAGGACCGCGTCGGCCAGACCGGAGAGGGAGGGTCCGGCGAGTGACACGAGGGCTCCTGAGCGGGTGCGGGGACAACACGGCAGCCCCCGGCCACGGATGGCAGGGGGTGCGGTGTCCACCCTACGGCGGCCTGCCGACAGTCCTCGAGCCAGTTAGGCGTCGACCGTCGCGCTCACGTCGCCGAGCCTGACGAGGTCGCCGCGCAGCGCTGCGGAACGGTCGCGGTGTGCGGGGTTGAACAGCACGGTGACCAGCTCGATCAGCCGCGGGAACTTCAGGATCCGGAACGACTGGGTGATCCGGGTGCCGCCGTCGATCGGCTCGAGGCGGAACCGCCACTCGGTCGAGTCGGGAGGTACGCCGCCCGAGGTGCGGAAGACGAGGAGGCGCTCGGGCTCCAGCTCGGTGATCGTGCAGATGCGTGACCACTTGAACGACTTCACCTGGTTGTCGCCGCGGAACCTCGCACCCACTTCAGCCCGGGAGTGTCCGTCCACCCACGTGACGGAGCGGCACTCGTGGCTCCACTCCCCCACGCGCGTGGGGTCGGCGAGCACCGCCCAGACCTGGGCGGGCCCCGCGCCCACATCGACGGTCAGCTCGCCCTCCCAGTCGACCTTCCACTTCACGAGGCCCACGTCCTGGTGTCGTCGACGTGCAGGGGCGGCACCGCCTCGGCCGGGGTGCCGCTCCACAGGAGGGCCCGCCGGCGGCGGTAGGCACCGCCCAGGAGCTTGACGAGGATGAAGCGCGGGACCGCCGGCACCGGGCCGACCACGATCTGCGTGTGCTCCTCGTCGAGTCCGTCGATCAGCCAGTGTCCCTCGAAGGCGAGCTGGCGCATGCTGCCGTGGACCATCGACTCGTGCCAGGCGACCCACTCGGCGTGGCTGATGCTGGCCGAGACCACGGGCATCATCTCCAGCTCCTCGCGGGCCAGGTGCGGCACCAGCGGCTCGTCGAGGGCGGCGAGGGCCGCCAGCAGGTCGGCATCGGGAGCGTCGGGCGTCCGCCAGGTGGCGCTCCGCGGCGGCGCGCAGGCCGTCCATGGCCGGCGTGATCGCGTCGTGGTCGGCGTCCATCCGCTCGCACAGGGCGGCGGCCTCCGGGTTGCGGCTCACCACGAGCGGGTAGAGCCCCTCGTCCTCGCCGGTGTGGTGGTGGTGCAGGAAGTCCATCAGCCAGACGGCGTGCTCGGCGAGGGCCCGGCGCCGGCGCGGGTCCTCGGCGGCTGGGGTGCCGAGCACCAGGCGCAGCCGCACCAGGTCGCGGCGGAGCGCCGAGTGGACGATGCCCATCATCCGGGTGTCCGCCGGGACGGTGTGCTGGTCGAGCTGCAGGTCGATCTCTTGCGCGGTCATGCTGACTCCTCGGGAATGTGCGCCACGAGCCGGAGCAGGGTCTGCGCCAGCCATCGTCGGTACTGCTCCTGGGTCCACCCGGCCATCCGGATCAGGTGGAGGTAGGTGCCCGGGCTGCCGATGGCCTGCAGGCCGTCGACCAGCTCGGGGTCGGGACGCCGGCCGAGAGCCAGGGTCAGCCCCTCCGCGAACGTCGTGATCTGCTGCTCGTGCGCGTGCCGCTTGAGCTCGGCGAGCTCGGGATCGGTCGCGGCCCCCTGGTCGAGGGTCTGGTGCAGCGCGGCCACCCGCGCGTACTGGTCGGCCATCATCGCCGCGGCCCTCGCGAGCCGGGTGGGTCGGTCGCCCTCCCCGAGGGCCACGAACTCCTGTCGCTCCGCGAGCGCGACGGGCTCGTCGTCGCCGACGATCGCGACGTCCATCGCGACCTTCAGCAGCTCGCTCTTGGAGCCCACCACGCTGTAGACCGTCTCCACCGCCACCCCGGCCTCACGGGCGATGTCGCGGACGCTCGTCGACCAGCCGCGCTCCGTGAACAGCCTGGTCGCGGCGGCGATGACGGCGAGCCTCGTGTCGGCCGCCGAGGCGCGTCGCCGAGGCGAGTCGTACGACCGCTTCGCGGCGGCGGAAGGCCTGGGCACGACAGGAGTATGGAACAACCTTAGATTGAATACAAGACCGTTCTAGTCAATTGTTTCCGGACGAGCTTCCCTCCGAGGGTCGGCGACCCGACCGACGAACAACGGCGTGCCGCCCTCGACCGTGTGGATGACGAAGAGGAAGGGCCGGTCGACGACGAACGGCACCGGCGGCTGCGGGATCCCCGCGCCGCGCTGCATGACCACCGCGGTCGAGGCGGCGGCCTCGGTGCCCTCCTCATCGACCGCGACGAACGCCTCGTGGAGCACCTCGCCGATCTTGAGCGGCGCGTCGACCGTGAGCCCGGTGAAGTCGGCGTCGTCGGTGAAGGCCGTGGCCATGCCGAGCGCCGCCAGCAGCTCCCCGAGCCTCGCCGAGGACCGCACCGTGAACCGGGGCAGCCGCAGCTCCAGCCGGTCGCGCGAGGACGCCTCCAGCAGCTCGGACCAGTCGTGCTCGACCACGAGGGCTTCGACGTCGGCCAGCCTGCCGGGGTCCGGGAGGACCACGGTCATCGCGAGGGTCCCGCCGACGTACGGCAGCCGCGCGGAGCGCCACCCCTCGCCTGCGCCGACCTGCGCGCCGACGTAACCGAGCATCGTCGGCACCCGGACCACCGCGCCGCTCCCGAGGTGGAAGTCCGCGTCGGTCGTGGACGTCGCGTGGAACGGGTCCTCCCACGCGGCCTTGAGGTACAGCGCGTTGACGAGGACCAGCAGCGTCTCCTCGTCGAGCACGCCCGCCGGGACGATCTCGGGGATCCGCTCGTGGGTCCGCTCCGACGTCCAGGAGTTGATGGCCGCGCGGGCCGTCTCGGAGTCGGCGTAGTCGACGACGGTCAGCAGCTCCGCGAGGTCCGGCTGCCAGCTCAGTCCCTGCTGGCCGAAGAGCCGGTTCGCCGACGAGAGCTCGACCCACTCGCCGCCGTCGACCGGCTGGCCGGCGCCGGCCACGACGGCCTCGATCTCCCCGCGGGTGCGGCCGCGGGCGCCGTACGCCGCGAGGTTGAGCGCGACACCGACCGAGTGCGGCGACAGCGCGAGGTTGCCGGCCCCGGTGGTGAGGGCGGCGTAGAGCCGGGCGGCGAGGCTGGTCACCCGCGCATCATCGCGGTCAGCCCCGCGGATCGACCACCTTGCCGAGGAAGAGCGGGGTCCCGTGGTCGACGTCGTGGATCACGAAGAGGAAGGGGCGGTCGACGATCAGCGGCTCGGGCGGGTCCAGCTGCGCGCTGCCCGCTTCCGCGACGACGGCCGTCGCGGCCGCCGCCTCGGTGCCCGCCTCGTCCACCGCGATGAACACCTGCTGGAGCACGCCGCTCACGAAGAGGGCGTCTCGGGTGGTCATGGCCGAGAAGTCGGCCTGACCCGGATCGAACGCGGCCTGCATGCCGAGGGCGGTCAGCGCGTCGTTGAGGTTGGCACCGACCAGGAACTGCCACCGCGGGAGCGACAGGGCAACTCCGGTCACGCTCGAGCCGAGCAGGCCGGGGAGACCGTCCCCGGCAACCAGCGCGTCGACGTCGTCCTCCCGGCCCTCGTCGGGCAGCACCACGGTCATGGCCAGCGCTCCGCCGGCGTAGGAAAGGTGTGCCGCTCGCCAGCCGTCACCCTCGCCGTAGCCGGCCGGGCCGTGCATCGTCGGCACCGCGACCGTCGAGCCATCTCGCAGGTGGAAGTCGTCGTCGCTGGTGGCGTCGACCTCGAACGGCTCCAGCCAGGGCGCCTTGAAGTAGAGCGTGTTGACCAGCACCATCCGGGTCAGCTCGTCGACCTGCCCATCGGGGATGATCTCCGGGATCCGGTCGTGGGTCTGCTCCGCGGTCCAGCCGTTGATCGCCGTCCGCGCCTTCTCGGTGGCGCCTGCGAAGTCGACCTCGCGCAGCCCGGCACCGAAGCTCCGGGCGAGGGTGTCGAGGAACGGCGTCTCCCACTCGAAGTCGGTCTGGCCGAACAGCTGGTTGGCCGAGGCCAGCGCGATCTCGGCGTCCTCCACGTCGGGGACAGGTCCGGCGAGCGACTCGACGTACGCCGTGAGGGCGTTGAGTCCGTCGTCGAGGGTCTCCGCGTCGGAGACGGCCAGGACCTGGAGCATCTCGTCTCGGGTGGTCGCCGCGGCGCCGTTGACGGTCATGCCGAGTGCCACCGCGGCGGAGTAGGGCGAGATCCCCAGGTTGCCGCCCGCCTCGACCAGCTGGCCGTAGAGCCCCCCGCCGAGTGCGACCACCGAGGCCACGCCGGTCCCTACGGCTGCCGGGTCCGCGGAGTCGCGAGCCACGTCGGACGAGACGAGCCGGATGCCGCCCTCAGCGTCATCGGACGGGCCATTTGACGGCGGGGCCTCGTCCGAGCAGCCCGCGAAGAGCCCGGGCGCCGCGACCACGAGGCCACCCAGCAGCCCGGCGCGCACCAGCTCCCGGCGACTCAGCACGGAACTGAGACGAGCCCCGGGCGACATCGGTTCCCCTCAGTCTGGATCCACCGATGGCCGGCGAGCTGAGCGTCACCGGCCGGGTGCGATGTTCTTCCGGGGTCCCCGCGAAAGCGGGCTCTTCTGACGCATCCGTGGGTCATGGCCGGCCTGGGAGGGCGGGACGGTGGCCGCCGAGGTTGAGCATGGCCAGGGCGATGAGGGCCTCGGGGGAGCGGAATCCGAAGGCGATGCGGGTGATCAGTCGGATCTTGGTGTTGACCGACTCGATGAGTCCGTTGGACAGGCCGTGCTCGATGGCGGCCAGGATCGAGGCCTTGTGTTTGACGATGCGGCGTTGCAGTTCCACGAACGCGGGGATCCGGCAGCGGCGGGCCCAGCCGATCCAGGCCTCGAGCGCGTCGACGGCTTCGTCGTAGGTCGAGCTGGAAGACCAGTCGTAGGGCTTCCTTGAGCAGGTAGGCCCGGTGCAGGCGTGGGTTCGGTCTTGGCGATCCAGGCGAGTTTGGCCTGTTGCCGGGTGGTGAGGTTCTCGGGGTTCTTCCACAACGCGAACCGGGCGTTCTTCAGCGCCTTCGGCGTGCCCGGTGGCGGCTCCGTGCCTGCGACGGCGACGGGGTGACGGCCGCTCGCCGCGGGCGGCGTTCCAGGCCTGGCGGCGCACCTCGTCGAGCGCCTCGGTGGCCCACTTCACGACGTGGAACGGGTCGGCGCAGCGGACCGCGTTCGGGCAGCGGTCGGCGACCACCGCGCTGATCCAGTCCGCCCCGTCGGCGCTGACGTGGGTGATCTGGGCGCACCGTTCTGGACCGAGGGCGTCGAAGAACGCTCCAGGGTGGCCTTGTCCCGGCCCGGCGCGGCCCACACCAGCCGCCCGGTGTCGTGGTCGACCACGACGGTCAGGTACTTGTAGCCGCGCTTGTAGGAGATCTCGTCGATCCCGATCCGGCTCAGCCCGGCGAACCGGTCGTGCACGGCCTCGGTGTCGGCCCAGACCCGGGTGATGATCGCCCCGACGGTGCGCCAGGCGATCCGCATCAGCTCGGTGACCGCGGTCTTCGAGCACTGCGTGGCCAGCCAGGCGACCTGCTCGTCGAAGACGCGGGTGTGCCCGGCACCGTGCCGGGCCCAGGGCACCGCCGCACCGTCGGCCCGTGCTCGCGGCAGTCCACCCGGGGCGCGTCGGCCTCCAGGACACCTGGACCGTGCCCAGGTCCAGCGCCCGCCACCGCCGGCGACCCTCACCGCGGTCGTACCACGGCGACCGCCGCCGGCACCGCCCGCACCGGCCCGCGCGCCCGGCCGCGAGGCCGCACATGAGCGACCAGGACCTGCTCGTCCTCGTCGAACTCGATGTCCTCGACGACCGTGTTCTCGACCCCCAACAGGGCGCGCCATACGGTGGCGTTCCGCACGCCGTTCTCCGCTCTTCGGTTCCTGTTCTTCGACAGCCCAGAACCTAGAAGGGGAACGGCGTGCTCAGCCTTCAGGCGCGCAACGACCCACGGATGCGTCAGAAGAGCCCGAAAGCGCGAGTGCAGCGAGCGTCTTTCGTGGGGTGGTGGCTAGTGTCCCGAACTCGAAGTCCGCACGACAATTCGCGGCCGGAGCACGCACCTCGCTTCGTTGGCAGAGCTCGCGATACGCCCGGTAGCCCTTCGCTCCGCCGCCTTGCGATGCACGCACTCAGACCACGACTTATCGCACGCATTTCTCGTCCGGGACACTAGTAGCGTGTTGCCGCTGGATCATGTCGTGTCTGCGTCAGTGTGACTTCTGGCAGAGTGCTTCCCCACCCTTCCCCTCTCGCTCTGCCGGTCAGGACGTGTGATGCCGTCGCAGAAGAAGTACCCGGTGGAGTTGAGCCCGGAGGATCGCCGCGCGCTGGTGCGGGTGACCACGACCGGGGCGGACAAGGCGAGGTTGATCATGCGGGCGCGGGTGCTGCTCGCCCTGGATGTGGCCGCAGGCCCGGTCGATGATCGGGCCGTGATCGCCGAGCGGGTCGGTGTCGCCCAGGAGACGGTGCGGCTGATCTCGAAACGCTTCGCCGAGACCGGTGGCGATGTGTGGGCCACCGTGCAGCGCAAGCCGCGCGAGCACCCGCCGGTGGCCTCGGTGATCACCGGTGAGGTCGAGGCACGATTGATCGCGCTGGCCTGCTCGGCCCCGCCCGAGGGCCGCTCGCGGTGGTCGATGCGGCTGCTGGAGAAGCACGTCGCGCTGATCGAGGACATCCCCGATCTGGACCACACCACCATCAGCCGGGTCTTAAAAAAACGAAACTTCGCCCTCATCTGAAGAAGTGCTGGGTCATCCCGCCCAAGCAGAACGCCGAGTTCGTGGCGCGGATGGAGGACGTGCTGGCCGTCTATGCCCGAGGCTACGACCCGGCCCGTCCGGTGGTGTGCATGGACGAGAAGCCGTACCAGCTCCTCGACCACGCCCGCGATCCGATCCCCGCAGGGCCGGGTCGGGACCGCCTCGAGGACAGCGAGTACCTGCGGCGTGGGACCTGCTCGATCTTCTGCTGGGTCGAACCCCTGGCCGGGTGGCGTCGCGTGGACGCCCAGCCCCAACGGACCAGGATCGACTGGGCCGGCCAGGTCAAACGGCTGCTCACCATCGACTACCCCGACGCCGAGACCGTGGTGCTGGTCATGGACAACCTCAACACCCACGGCACCGGGTCGCTCTATGAGGCCTTCGATCCCCCCGAGGCGTTCGCGCTGGCCCAACGCCTGGAGATCCACCACACCCCCAAACACGGGTCCTGGCTCAACATCGCCGAGATCGAACTCTCGGCGCTGACCCGACAGTGCCTGGACCGCCGCATCGGCGACCTCGACGTCCTCAACACCCAGCTCGCCGCCTGGCAGGCCCAGACCAACACCGACCAGCGCCAGGTCGACTGGCAGTTCACCACCACCGACGCCCGGATCAAGCTGCGACACCTCTACCCAACACAACAGAACTAAGCCGCAACGGTCTACTAGTAGCGCGTCGCAGCTAATTCTTGGTCCTGGCGACGCCCGGGCACGCACTTCGCTGCGTTGGCGAAGCTCGACAGACGACCCGGTATGCCGTCGCTCCGCCGTCTTGCGATGCACGCACCCGGACGCCGCCAGACCACAAGCCTTAGCCGCGAGATGACCACCAGGGTCGCGAGCGTCGTACTGGTTGTCCGTTGAGCGGCTGCGACGCCGCCAGCGCCCCGGGTTGTGGCGCTCAGCCGTCGGTGATCGGTGGATCCAGGCTTCTCAGCTTCGCCCGCGCTCCGAGCGCAGGATGCAGAACTGGTTGCCCTCGGGGTCGGCGAAGATCACCCGGCCACCACCGTCGGCCGTCCGATGGTCGGCGAGCTGCGTGGCCACACCATTCATGTGCCCGGGGCGGGAGCGTTCATGTCGGACTGGATGTCGGTCGCGGTGAGGGCCCGGTTGTAGACCCGAACCTCGTCGATCAGCCCGGTGAAGTACTCGCCGTAGGGCTGGTTGCCGCCGATCCACAGCGGGTTGCTGGTGACCTGGATGGTGCCCGTCGTCGCCCGGGTGGCGACCTGGGTGCCGTTGACGTACAGCCGCTGGGTGGTCCCGTCGTAGGTCATGGCCACGTGGGTCCAGGTGTTGAGCGGACTCGCCGTCGTACCGGTGACGAACGAGGTGCTGTCGCCGAAGGTCCCACCCCCCGAAGGTCGCAGCGCCCCGGTGTCGTTGCTGGCGTTGAGGAAGTAGGCATCGGTCTGCTTCTGCAGGATCGTCCGCCAGCCGCTCTGGTTGGCCGTCGGCCTGATCCAGGCCGAGAGCGTCATCGCGGTCGTCAGGTTCAGCGAAGCCGAGTCCGCCACCCGGACCAGGCCGGTCGAGCCGTTGAAGCTCAACGCACCGCCGTACCGGCCCTGCGCCGACCAGGTGGCGCCGCCCACCAGGGTCCCCTGGTTGCCGGTCCCCGAGGAATCGGCGGCCGTGGTGCCCGCACCCTCGTTGAACGCCCAGGCCCCCACGAGCCCGGCCGGAATGATCGGTGCGTCGGGGGTCGTCGCTGTGGCGATCGAGGAGTAGGCGCTGAGATTGCCGGCGGCGTCGACCGCGCGGACCTGGTAGCGGTAGGTGGTGTTCGCGGTGAGACCCGTGTCGCTGAAGGTCGTCCCGGTCGGTGTCCCGACCTGCGCGAAGGTGGTGCAGCCCGCACCCTGGCACCGCTCCACCCGGTAGCCGCTGACCCCGACGTTGTCCGTCGAGGCCGTCCACGCCCAGGTCCACCCGGGTCGCGCTGACCGCGCGTCGCCGAGAGCGCCGTCGGCGCCGACGGCGCCGTCGTGTCACTCACGGCCGGCGTCGTCCCCGTGGCGACGATGGAGTAAGCGCTCAGGTTGCCGGCCGCATCGACCGCGCGGACCCGGTAGCGGTACGTCGTCGAAGCCGACAGCCCCGTGTCGCTGAAGTGGTCGCCGGTCGGCGTCCGCCACCTGCGGCGAAGGTGGTGCAGCCCGCACCCTGGCAGCGCTCGACCCGGTAGCCGGCTGACCCCGACGTTGTCGGTCGAGGCCGTCCAGCCCAGGTCGACCTGGGTGGCGCTGAACGGCCGTGGCCGTCAGCGCCGTCGGCGCGCGACGGCGCCGTCGTGTCCGGCGCCGCGGGTGTCGTCGCAGTGGCGATCGATGGAGTAGCCGCTGAGATTGCCGGCGGCGTCGACCGCGCGGACCCGGTAGCGGTAGGTGGTGGTCGCGGCTGAGACCCGGTGTCGCTGAAGGTGGTCCCGGTCGGTGTCGCCGACCTGGGCGAAGGTCGTGCAGCCCGCGCCCTGGCACCGCTCCACCCGGTAGCCGGTGACGCCCGACGTTGTCCGTCGACGCCGTCCACCTCAGGTCCACCTGCGTCGCGCTGAACGCGCGTCGCCGACAGCCCGGTCGGGGCCGACGGCGGCGTCGTGTCCGGCGCCGCCGGCGTCGTCGCCGTGGCGATCGACGGAATAAGCTGCTGAGGTTGCCGGCCGCATCGACCGCGCGGACCCGGTAGCGGTACGTCGTCGACGCCGACAGCCCCGTGTCGCTGAAGGTGGTCGCCGGTCGGCGTCGCCACCTGCGCGAAGGTGGTGCAGCCCGCACCCTGGCACCGCTCCACCCGGTAGCCGGCTGACCCCGACGTTGTCGGTCGAGGCCGTCCACCCCAGGTCCACCCGCGTCGCGCTGAACGGCGTCGCCGAGAGCGCCGTGGGCGCGGTGGGCGCCGTGGTGTCGGCCGCCGCGGGTGTCGTCGCTGTGGCGATCGAGGAGTAGGCGCTGAGATTGCCGGCGGCGTCGACCGCGCGGACCCGGTAGCGGTAGGTGGTGTTCGCGGTGAGACCGGTGTCGCTGAAGGTGGTCCCGGTCGGTGTCCCGACCTGCGCGAAGGTGGTGCAGCCCGCACCCTGGCACCGCTCCACCCGGTAGCCGGTGACCCCGACGTTGTCCGTCGAGGCCGTCCACCCCAGGTCCACCCGCGTCGCTGCTGAACGGCGTCGCCGAGAGCGCCGTCGGCGCCGACGGCGCCGTGGTGTCGGCCGCCGCGGGTGTCGTCGCCGCAGCGATGGCGGAGTAAGTCACTGAGGTTGCCGGCGGCATCGACCGCGCGGACCCGGTAGCGGTACGTCGTCGAAGCCGACAGCCCCGTGTCGCTGAAGGTGGTCCCGGTCGGTGTCCCGACCTGCGCGAAGGTGGTGCAGCCCGCACCCTGGCACCGCTCCACCCGGTAGCCGGTGACCCCGACGTTGTCCGTCGAGGCCGTCCACCCCAGGTCCACCTGCGTCGCGCTGACCGCCGTCGCCGAGAGCGCCGTCGGCGCCGACGGCGCCGTCGTGTCGCTCGCGGGCGGCTGGAGGCCGGTGGTCATGTCGGTCTGGATTTCGGTCGCGGTGAGGGCCCGGTTATAGACCCGGACCTCGTCGATCAGCCCGGTGAAGTACTCGCCGTAGGGCTGGTTGCCGCCGATCCACAGCGGGTTGCTGGTGACCTGGATGGTGCCCGTGGTCGCCCGGGTGGCCACCTGGGTGCCGTTGACGTACAGCCGCTGGGTGGTCCCGTCGTAGGTCAGGGCCACGTGGGTCCAGGTGTTGAGCGGACTGGCCGTCGGACCGGCCACGAACGAGGTCGCTCCACCGAACGTCCCACCCCCCGAAGGCCGCAGCGGCCCGGTGCCGTTGCTGGCGTTCAGGAAGTAGGCATCGGTCTGCTTCTGCAGGATCGTCCGCCAACCGCTCTGGTTGGCGGTCGGCTGGATCCAGGCCGAGAGCGTCATCGCACCGGTCAGGTCCAGCGACGCTGAGTCCGCCACCCTCACCTGGCCGGTCGAGCCGTTGAAGCTCAACGCACCGCCGTACCGGCCCTGCGCCGACCAGGTGGCGCCGCCCACCAGGGTGGCCTGGTTGCCGTTGCCCGAGGCGTCGGCCGCGGTCGCCCCAGCACCCTCGTTGAACGCCCACGCACCGACCAGCCCGGGCGGTGTGACGGGGGGGTCGGGGGTCGTGGCCGCGGCAATGGCGAGTAGGCGCTGAGGTTGCCGGCCGCGTCGACCGCGCGGACCTGGTAGCGGTAGGTGGTGTTCGCAGCCAGCCCGGTGTCGCTGAACGTCGTCGCGGTCGGCGTCCCGACCTGGGCGAAGTCGGTGCAGCCCGCACCCTGCACCGCTCCACCCGGTAGCCGGTGACCCCGACGTTGTCGGTCGAGGCCGTCCAGCCCAGGTCCACCGGGTCGCGCTGGACGGCGTCGCCGAGAGCGCCGTCGGCGCCGACGGCGCCGTCGTGTCACCACGGCCGAGCGTGGTCGCCGCAGCGATCGACGAGTAGCTGCTGAGGTTGCCGGCCGCGTCGACCGCGCGGACCTGGTAGCGGTAGGTCGTGTTCGCGATCAGCCCGGTGTCGCTGAACGTCGTCCCGGTCGGTGTCCCGACCTGCGCGAAGTCGGTGCAGCCCGGCCCCTGACAGCGCTCGACCCGGTAGCCGGTGACCCCGACGTTGTCGGTCGAGGCCGTCCACCCCAAGTCGCACCCGGGTCGCGCTGACCGCCGTGGCCGAGAGGGCCGTGGGCGCTGTGGGCGCGGCGGTGTCGCCGGCACCGGGCTGGAGGCCGGTGGCCATGTCGGTCTGGATGTCGGTCGCGGTGAGTGCCCGGTCATAGACCCGGACCTCGTCGATCAGCCCGGTGAAGTACTCCCCGTAGGGCTGGTTGCCGCCGATCCACAGCGGGTTGCTGGTGACCTGGATGGTGCCCGTGGTCGCCCGGGTGGCGACCTGGGTGCCGTTGACGTACAGCCGCTGGGTGGTCCCGTCGTAGGTCAGGGCCACGTGGGTCCAGGTGTTGAGCGGACTGGCCGTCGGACCGGCCACGAACGAGGTCGATCCACCGAACGTCCCACCCCCGGCGGGACGCAACGGGCCGGCGTCGCTGCTGGCGTTGAGGAAGTAGGCATCGGTCTGCTTCTGCATGATCGTCCGCCAACCGCTCTGGTTGGCGGTCGGCTGGATCCAGGCCGAGAGCGTCATCGCACCGGTCAGGTCCAGCGAGGTGAGTCCGCCACGCTCGCCAGGCTGCTCGACCCGCTGAGGCTCAACGCACCGCCGTACCGGCCCTGCGTGCTCCACGTGGCTCCCACCAGGGTGGCCTGGTTGCCGTTGCCCGAGACGTCGGCCGCGGTCCCCCCGACCCCCTCGTTGAACGCCCACGCACCGACCAGCCCCGGCGGGTTGGGCGCTGCGTCCGGAGTGGTCGCCGCGGCGATGCCGGAGTAGGCGCTGAGGTTGCCGATCGCGTCGACCGCCCGCACCCGGTAGCGGTAGGTCGTGTTCGCGGCCAGCCCGGTGTCAGTGAACGACGTCCCGGTCGGCGTGCCCACCTGGGCGAAGTCGGTGCAGCCAGCACCCTGGCACCGCTCCACCCGGTAGCCCGATCACCGCCGCGTTGTCGGTCGAGGCCGTCCAGCCCAGACCCATCTGGCCGGGCCCGGCACTCGCGGACAGCGCCGTCGGCGCCGTCGGCGGAGACGTGTCGTTGCCGACCGGCACGTTGACGCTGGTCGACGACTTCAGCCCGGTGCTGTCGGTCGCCTCCAGGAGGATCTCGTAGCTGAAGGTGCCGATGTCTCCGTGGTCCTCGGCCTGGAAGCTCCCCCCGAAGCCGGACCCGGCGACGAACGTGTGGACGTGCGTGTTGTGGTGCAACAGCACCGTCCACTTCAGTGCCGAGGCTCCTAGAACCCCGTCCTCCGGGTCGGTGGCCGAGCCGGCGTAGGTGACCGTCTGGCCCGGGAGGACGGTCGTCCCGTCTGCGGGCGCGGTGATGGTCGGCGTCGGCGGGACACTGCCCACGGTGACGTCGATCGTGTCCGTCGACGACTGGCTGGACGACGTGGTCACGGTGAGCCGAGCGGTGAACCTCCTCGGCGTCGCCGTGGTGTAGGTGTGGGACGGGTTGGCGGCCGTCGAGGTCGTGCCGTCGCCGAACTCCCACAGGTAGGACAGCGCTCCGCCTCCAGGGGCGCTGGACCCGGCGCTGGAGAAGGAGACGGGGAGCGGCGAGGGCCCGTTGGTCGGTGTGGCGCCCACCTTGGCGACCGGCCCGTCGTACCGGATCCGGCGGATCTCACCGGTGGTGAAGGACAGGTAGTAGATCATCCCGTCGGGACCCAGCGTGAGCGCGACGGGGCTCGTGACGCCGGTGGCGAACGGTTGCACCGACACCGGCCGGTGCTCGGAGTCGAACACGACGCGCTTGATGAAGTTCCCCGAGTAGTCGGCGAAGAAGAAGTTGTCGCGGTACTCCGCCGGGTACGCAGTGCCGGTGTAGATGGGGCCGCCGATCACTGCGGACCCGGTGCTGTGGTCGTAGGTGTGGAAGGGCGGGATGACCCCGGTCACGGCAGCACTGCGCCGGGAACTCGCTCTGGAAGAAGGGCTGTGGACCGTCGCCCTCGTAGCACGGCCAGCCGAAGTTCGACCCGGCGCCACCGTGGTTGACCTCCTCCCAGGTGTTCCAGCCGACGTCGCCGACGTAGAGCTCTTCCGTCTCCTGCTGGAACGTGAACCCGAAGGGGTTGCGGACGCCATACAGCCACACCCGTGATCGCCACGAGTTCGTGCCGTCGTAGAACGGGTTGTCCGGTGGCGCCGAGCCGTCGGGGTTGATCCGCAGGATCTTCCCGTTCGGGCTGTCCAGGTCCTGGGCCCGCAGCGAGTTCTGATCGCCGTCGGAGCCGTCCCCGATGCCGACGAAGAGGGTGCCGTCGTGGTGCGAAGTGGAGGGTCCCGAGCGTGTGGGAACCGCCGTCGGACCGCGATGCAGTCGGCGCTGGTCGGGCAGGTCACTGCACGGTGCGCGTCCCGACGCTGCCGAGGATCACGGTCTCGCTCCCGGCCTGCGCGACATCGGGGTTCGCAGGGTCGGCCGTGACCCTCGTCAGCCGTGCGGTCCGAGGCGCTGCTGCTGTTCGGGTTGCCGGCGTTCTCGAACGTGTAGCTCAGGTAGATCCGGCCGTTGCTGGCGAACTGCGGATCGAAGGTCAGCCCCCAGAAGCCGCGGTCGTCGAACGTGTTGACCTTGGCGCTCAGGTCGATGAACGGCGTCGGCAGCAGCTGGCCGTTCTTGATGACCCGGACGACGCCGTTCTTCTGCCACACGAACATCCGGCCGTCCGGGGCGAAGGCCATGCCGACCAGGGTGAACGGCGCCAGGGTCGCGACCCTCTCGGTGGCGAACCCCGAACCCGAGAAGGTGTCGGCGGCGGCCGGCGCCTGGACGGAAAGCAGGCCCGCCGTGACCATCCCCACGATGGCAGCCAGACGTCCGCACAGCTTGCGAGCGCGCATCCTCGGGGCCTCCTTCTGGAATCCCCGCACTCAATCCCACTTCTGGGACCGAGTGGACAGCCCTCTTGAGGGAATAACCTCATTGGGGGATGAACGAAGACCACCTCGTGTGGCGTCCGCGGTCCCGGGACGGCGTTCTCGCCGCGGTGGGCGGGAACCGGTGGATCCAGGTCTCAGCTCAGCCCGGTGCTTGCGCAGCGTCGCGCTCTGCTTGGGAGCGCAGGATGCAGAACTGGTTCCCCTCGGGATCGGCGAGCACCACCCAGCCGGAGCCCGGTCCCCCGCTCCCCCGGGTGTCGAGCACCTCGCTGGCGCCGTGCTCGAGCAGCCGGGTCAGCTCCTCGTCGCGGGTGCCCGCGCGCGGCATCAGGTCGAAGTGGATCCGCTTCGCGGGCAGCGTCTCGTCGGGCACCTCGATGAACAACACCTGGTGTCCGGTCTCGGGGTCCCGGATCATGCACTCCTCGTGGCCCGGCAGGTTCGGGTCGCCGTCGATGTCCACGTAGCCGAGCACGGGCTTCCACCACTCCGACAGCTCATAGGCGTGGTGGCAGTCGACGGTGGTGTGGGAGATGTAGGACGTCATGGCGCAACCCTGCCCAGCGGCCGGGACGCGCTCAAGCTGATTTCGGCGAGGCCACGACGTACCCAAATTGGCGGATAAAGCCGATCCGGCCGGTCCGGTGGCTCGACGGCTGGGGTTTGGTACGACGCGGAGCGGCATCGACAGGAGTTGGGGGATTCTCTGTCAATGCCGCTCCGACCATTTCCCGGCTCGGGTCGCGGCCGCAACGCGACTCCGTCAGCTCTCACCGCCGCCCGTGATGCGGCGACCCTCCGGCGGAGACCGGGCTGTGCCGGCGGCCCCGCTCGCGACCCGAGACGTGGCCAGAGCGACGGTGCGCCCGGGCACCCCTCAATTTGGGGAGATCGACACCGCCTCACCTCGCCCGTGGGGACCCGCTCCTAGCGTCGTCACGACAGTTGGGGACAGTCAGGAGTTCATGCGATGAAGATCCTCCTCGCGGGCGACCGCGGCTACATCGGCGCCGTGATGGTGCCGATCCTGCAGGACGGCCGGCCACGAGGTCGTCGGCCTCGACGCCGGGCTGGTACGACGGATGCGACTTCGGCACGCCACCCTCCGACTACGAGCAGCGGACCGGCGACATCCGCGACGCGACGCCGGAGGACCTGCGTCGGCTTCGACGCGGTGATCAACCTGGCCGCGATCTCGAACGACCCGATCGGACACCTGAACCCGGCGGCGACCTACTCGGTCAACGCGCGACGGGCGCGATCCACCTGGCCGCGGCGGCCAAGGACGCCGGGTGTGCCGCGGTACCTGTTCTCCTCCTCCTGCTCCCTCTACGGCGCGGCGGGCGACGCGCCGGTCGACCGAGGACTGCCGAGTTCAACCCGGTGACGCCGTACGGCGAGAGCAAGGTGCTGGCCGAGGCCGGGATCTCCGCACTTGCGGACGACGCCTTCAGCCCCGACGTACCTGCGCAACGCGACGGCCTACGGCTCGTCGCCGCGGCTGCGCGCCGACATCGTCGTCAACAACCTGACCGGCACCGCGTTCACCCGCGGCAAGGTCGAGCTGCAGAGCGACGGCACTCCGTGGCGCCCGCTGGTGCACGTCCGCGACATCTCGCGCGCGTTCCTCGCCGTGCTGGACGCGCCGCGCGAGGTCGTCCACGACCGAGGCGTTCAACGTCGGCCGCGACGAGGACGTCGTCCAGGTCCGCGACATCGCGCTCGCTGGTCGCCGAGCGCGATGGACGCTCCGGTGACGCTTCGCCGCCGGCGCCGGCCCGGACGCCCGCGACTACCGCGTCGACTTCAGCCGAGATCACCGCGCTGCTCCCGGCCTTCCGGCCGGCCTGGACGATCGCCGACGGCATCGACGAGCTGGCCGGCGACATGGAGCGCGATCGGGCCTGACCGCCGAGGACTTCGAGGGGCCACGGTTCGTGCGGCTGCCAGCGGATCCGCGAGCTGCATCGGCGCTCCGGCCAGATGGTCGACCGACCTGCGCGCATCGCAGCAGGTGACAGCGTGAGCGCGCCGACGTGCCGCCTCTGCGGCGCCGACCTGACGCCGCACCTTCGTCGACCTCGGGATGTCGCCGCCGTGCGAGAGCTACCTCGAGCGCCGACCAGCTCGACCAGGGCGAGGCGTTCTACCCGCTGCACGTCCGGATCTGCTCGACGTGCCTGCTCGTCCAGCTGCCGGCCTACATCGACGGCCGAGGACGATCTTCAGCCACTACGCCTACTTCTCCTCCTATCAGCGACTCCTGGGTGCGCGCACGCCGAAGCAGCTACGTCGAGACCGCCGTCGACCCGGCTCGGCCTCGACCGAGGACTCGTTCGTCGTCGAGGTCGCCAGCAACGACGGCTACCTGCTGCAGCACGTGCGCGACCGGGGCATCCGCTGTCTCGGCATCGAGCCGGCGGCGAACATCGCGGAGGTGGCCCGGGCCAAGGGCATCGACGACGGTCGTGCGAGTTCCTCGGCGAGGCGACCGGCACGGCAGTCGCCGCCGAGCACGGCAAGGCCGACCTGGTCGCGGCCAACAACGTCTTCGCGCACGTGCCCGAGCATCGTGGACTTCGCCCGCGGCCTGCGCGCTCTGCTGGCGGACGACGGCACCCTGACGCATCGAGATCCCGCACCTGCTGCGGCTGATCGAGGGCCGGCTCTACGACACGATCTACCACGAGCACTACTCCTACCTCTCGCTGCTCACGACCCAGCGGGTGCTCGGCGAGGCCGGCTTGACGGTCGTCGACGTCGAGGAGCTGCCGACCCACGGCGGGTCGCTGCGGACCTGGTCGATGCCCGACCGAGCGCGCCGAGCCGGCCGAGCGAGCGGGTCGCCAAGGTGCTCGCCGACGAGCGCGGCCGCCGGACTCGACACGGTCGAGGGCCACGCCGGCTTCGCGGAGGTCGTCAGCGCCGCTCGCGACGAGCTGTGGAGTTCCTCGATCGACGCGCTCCCGCGAGGGCCGGACGGTGGCGGGCTACGGCGCGCCCGGGCAAGGGCAACACGCTGCTCAACCACGCCGGCGTCCGCGCGGACCTGCTCGCGCTACACGGTCGACCGCAGCGCGTTCAAGCAGGGGATGTTCCTGCCGGGCACGCACATCCCGATCCACGCTCCGGAGAAGCTGGAAGAGACCAGGCCGGACTACATCCTCATCCTCCCGTGGAACCTCCGCGAGGAGATCACCGCCCAGCTCGAGTACACCCGTGAGTGGGGCGCGCAGCTCGTCGTACCGCTTCCGAAGCTCGAAGTGTTCTGACTTGCGGCACCGTTGGCCGGCCGGTGGGGGGCGGCCGGCCAGCGGTCGCCGTGCGGGCCGGCCAGGGACCAGATGACGTCAGCGCGCTCTCTCCAGCGCCGGCTGGCTTGACCAGCCGACCACGCCCCCAAGCTTCACGAAGCCACGCTGCAACCTGTGCTGCTTGCGGCGGGCGTACATGCGCAGGATCTGGCCGCGGGCGCGACGTCTCTGGGTCGAATCCAGTGACGACTGCCCAACCCAGTACGACAGCTCCTTGCACTGTCGCACCGCGCGGACGTGCCACTGCCAGGCGGGAACGCCGAGCCACTGAGGGAGAGCCACGCCGGTGCGGCCGGACCGGTGCCGGCGCGCCAGAGGCTCGGGCACATGCCCCCACGGTCCTGCCAGCGCCAGCCTCGCGGCGAAGGTCTCGTCCTCGCGCACGTAGTTCCTTCTCGGCATGAGAATGAGCTCGCGCCGGATCATCCCGTACAGCGGATCCAGCACCGCGAAGTCGCTGGAGAGCAGCCGCATCATCTCCGCGAACCGCTCCACCGGGTCCGGCGACGACAGTCGCGACGGGTCGTAGTCCGTGACGAGGATCTCGTCTCCGTCGGCTTCGATGTAGGCGATCTGAGTGGTCACCAGGACGCGGCGCTCGTCCTCCTCGAACACCTCCAGGGCGCGTGAGACGTAGTTCGGTTCGAGTGAGTCGTCGTCGCCGATCCACCGGAAGTAGGTCCCCCTCGCCTTCTGCGCGGCGCTCGTGAAGTTGTCCAACAAGCACACCTTGCTCGGGTGCCGCTGGTAGACGACGCGGTCATCAGAGCCGGCGAAGTGCCGCCCGATCTCTTCGGTTCCGTCGGTGGAGGCGTTGTCGCTGATCACCAGCTGGATGTCTGGATACGTCTGCGCCAGGACGGACCGAATGACGGGCGTGAGGGTGTCGGCACCGTTGTGGACCGGAAGGCCGATCGACACCAGTGTGCTCTGCGGCGAACGGTTCATCCGCGCGTCTCTCGACCGAGGTTCAGATACACCGGAGCGGGACCTCCGCACTCGTCATCGATCGCTCTCCTGTGGCCATGGCCAGGCGATCGGGCGTCCGGCTGCCATGACCACGCTAGGACGCGACAGCGCCCTTTCCCCCGGCCGGCGGACCGCGTCCCCTGAATAGGGGATCGATGGGGGGCGCGACGACTGTCGCCAGCCACGTCTTGCGAGGATCCTGACCGTGGGGAACAGGCGCACGAAGCGGCCCCTCGACGTGAGCGGGGACGCGCCCGCCGCGCCGGCTGTCTCGAAGGCACGCCGGTCACGCCGGTCACGCCGCAGCCGCTGGTTCGCGTCGGTCGTCGTGCTGCTCCTCGTGGTCTTCTCGGCCACGACGGCCCGGCTCTTCGTCTGGCCGAGCCTGGCTCCGCTGCCTGACCACGCCGACGCCATCATCGAGCTCGGCGGTCCGGGTGACCGCGACGCGGTGACCATCGCGCTCGCCGAGCAGGGCCTGGCACCGCTGGTGATCCGGTCGATCTCCGCGGACGAGAGGACGTACGCCTCCTGCCTACCGGCGATCGCGGACGTCACCATCGAGTGCGTCTATGCCGTCCCGGCGACCACGAGGGGTGAAGCTCGCTACATCGGTGATCGAGCCGCCGCCGAGCACTGGGAGTCGGTGATCATCGTGACGACCCCCGACCACGCGTGGCGGGCGCACCTGCGAGTCGAGCGCTGCTTCCCCGGCCAGGTCTACGTCGCCACCAGCCCGCTGCCGAAGTGGGACTGGCTCCGCCAGGTCCCGTATCAGTGGGCGGCGACCGTCAAGGCCGAGCTCTTCGAGCGCGGCTGCTGAGTCAGGAACGTCCTCGTCAGGTCGTGTAGATCGCGTACTGCAGCAGCTCTTCGGCGACGCCGACGTCGTAGGGCTCGATCACGTGGTCCGGCAGCCGCTCGAGGTCCGAGACCCGCAGGTAGTCACGCATGGTCGTCCCTGTGCAGTGCGAGTCGACGTTGGCGGCACCGCGGCCGGCCTCGACATCGGCCCGATGCACGACGCGGAAGTCGACGCTGATCCGGGTCTTGCCCGAGGTGTTCGGGACCGAGGAGTGCAGCTGGGCTCCCGAGAAGACCATCGCACCGCCGACGGGAGGCACCGGCCTGATCTGGGGGTCCAGATCGATGGGCTCCTCCGGCTTGGGCTGGTCACGGGTGTCCACGCCGACCTGCGAGGCCGCGATCGCCCTGCTGTCGCGGTTCCAGGCGTAGTAGTTGTACCGGTCGCTGCCGTTGGCGACGCCCTGGTCGAAGTAGTGCGGGTGGAACGCGACCACGTTGTCCGGCGCGACGTCGTAGATGGGAAGCCACCAGTTCAGCTGCATCATCGGTGCCGAGTACCACGTGTCGCGATGTGGGTGGAAGGCGTAGGCAATGCCCGTGGTCAGGTAGTTGTCCGACGTCGAGGTCCGCATGCGGGGAACGTCGAAGTAGGTCAGGTCCGGGTCGCAGCCCTGCTCCGTCAGGATCGAGCGCAGGTGGTCCTTGGACTCGGGGTGGTGGATGAACGCCGGCTTGAGCGCCCCGAGCACGGTGGCGTACTCGTGGACGTCCATGTCGTACTGCACGGTCTCGGGGTCGCGGCCACCGAACGCGTCCTCGATCATCCCGCGGGTGAACGCGACGAACGCTTCGATGGCCGGCGAGTGTGTGTGGACAAAGATGTCGCCCGCGTAGAGCGCGTGGCGGCGCTCGTCGTCGGAGCAGGTCGGATCGACGATCACGCTGGTCACGGGAGCCTCCGGGGATCGTCGGCAGAAGTCTGGGTCGCCATCGGTCATCACACCCGACTCCCGAGGACTGCGAAGGGGATCACTCCGCGCTTACCTGACATTGGGGACCGACCTCAGGGCGCCGCTGGACCGGGCCACGCCCCTCAGTGGACAACGACCGGTCCGCCGGGATACTTCAGGGTCGTGGACCTTCGGCTGGCCGGCAGGAGAGCTTTCGTCACCGGTGCGAGCCGGGGCATCGGGCTCGCGATCGCAAAGGGGCTGGCCCTCGAAGGGGCGGTCGTGTCCATCGGGGCGCGCAACCCTGACGGGCTGGCCGACGCGGTCGACATGCTTGGCCGTGACGGTGTGGCGGTCCACCCGTACGTCGTCGACGTGAGCGACGCCGGCGCGCTCGAAGCGGCTGTCATCCGGTCGGCGACCGAACGGGGCGGTCTCGACCTGCTCGTGGCGAACGCCGGCGGCTCGCGCGGCGGCGGTCTGCAGAGCTCGACCGCAGACGACTGGATGCAGACGTTGAACGTCAACGTCGTCCATGCCGCCACCGCGATCCGGGCGGCCTTGCCGTGGCTGGCGGCCTCCGGTCACGGCGCCGCGCTCGTGATCGGGTCGATCAGCGGCTGGAAACCGCGAGCGAGCTCGTCATACGCCGTGGCGAAGGCCGCCGAGATCCACCTCGCGCCGGCTCTCGCCGTCGAGCTGGCCCGCGAGCAGATCCGGGTCAACACCCTGAGCCCGGGGTCAGTGATGTTCGACGGCGGGCGTTGGGCGGCCACCCGCGCCGCCGACCCCGAGGCCCATGACCGATTCCTGGCCGAGAATCTTCCCCGAGGCCGGTTCGTGACCCTCGAGGAGGTGGCGGACGCGGCCTGCTTCCTGCTCAGCCCACGGGCGGCCGGCATCAACGGGGCCCACATCGCCGTCGACGGCGCCCAGGACAGGCCGACCGACCGCCCGGTCTATCCATGACCGATCGGTCGCGCCCGCGGCGTACACCAAAATGAGTATGCGCCGCTCGTGCGCATCGGAGGTCGTCGAGACCTCCTACCCTCGCCGGAGACGCACATCGGGTCAGCGCCGAGATCCTCGGATGGGGAATATGAAGCTTCGTGTGGACGACATCACCTGGCGCGAGATCGACGGCGACCTGGTGATCCTCGACCTTCGCTCGTCCACCTACCTGACGGCCAACGCCAGCGGGACCGTGCTCATGAGGCAGCTGACCGAGGAGCGGACCCTGCCGCAGCTGGCGAAGGCCCTTGTCGACGCGTTCGGCCTCCCCGAACAGCGGGCGCAGCAGGACGCGCAGACGTTCGTGGACGAGCTCGACGAGCAGGGCCTGCTCGCGCGCACCGCTTGGGAGCGTCACCTAGATCCCGTCGCCGCTTCCGGCGGCAGGTGAGTCAGGCAACGCGAAGGAGGTGATGCAGTGCACGAACACTACGAGCCGCCGAAGCTGACGACAGTCGGATCCGTCAGAGGTCTGACGATGGGTCAGGGGATTCTCGGGAACGACGACACGTTCGTCTTCCACTGGGGTCCGATCGTCATCGACATCCCGTACGGCCAAGGTTCGTGAAGCTCGGCGAAGACCGGGGGGTACGTCGGGACTCCCGGCGTCCACCCGGTCCTCGTCGCGTGTCGACCACTGTCGACCGCTTCCTCAGGCCAGCCCCACTCGAGGTCGCGACGGGCTGGGTCTATGGCTCCCTCCCGGCGGGGCCGCCTCCCCAGCACCAGCAGCACGCCGCGCGCCGAGCTCGACGACGTCGTCCGGCCGGCCCTGGTGACCGGGCCCTGCTATGTCACCTTCTCCGGTGGCCGCGACTCCTCCGCCGTGCTGGCCGCGGCGACGGCGCTCGCCCGACGCGAGGGCCACCCACTCCCGGTCCCGGTGACGCGCGTCTACCCCGACCTTCCCGACACCGACGAGTCCCAGTGGCAGCGTGCGGTCGTCGACCACCTCGGGCTCACGGAGTGGGTCCGACTGGAGCTTCGCGACGGAGAGTCCGACCTGCTCGGCCGTGCGGCTCGCGGCGCGCTCGGGAGCCGCGGCGCGCTGTGGCCCCCGGCCCTCCAGACGCACGGCGTGATGTTCGAGCAGCTGCGCGGTGGGTCGCTGCTCACCGGCGAAGGCGGCGACGCCGTGCTGGGTGCACGGCGGATCACGCCGCTGGCAGCGCTCCGGCGCCGCCGACGTCCAGACCGCGCGCTGGTCCGGTACTCGGCGCTCGCCGCGCTCCCTCGTCGGGCACGTCAACGGTTCGCGCGGCGACTCCTGCGGGACAGCATCCAGCGCCGGTGGTTGCGTCCGGCCGCCTTCGACCGGCACGTCCGGCTCGCCGCCGCGGACGCCACCGCGGAGCCGTTCCGGTACGACGCGGCGATCTGGTCGATCACCCGCCATCGGTCTTTCGCGACGATCGCCCACAACCACGCCGCAGCGGCGGCGGAGTACGGCATCCGGGCCTCGGACCCGCTCCTGGACCACCGGTTCCTGGCGGCGCTGGCGCGGGCGGGGGGACGCGGCGGCCCGCTGGGACGCACGGCGACGATGCAGGCCCTGTTCTCCGACGTGCTGCCGCAGCCGGTCCTGTGCCGGTCCACGAAAGCGTCCTTCAACCACGCCTATGCCGGCGAGGCCACCCGCGAGTTCGCCCGAGCATGGGACGGATCCGGGGTCGACGACGAGCTGGTCGACGTGGAGCGGCTCCGGGCTGTCTGGCTCTCGGACGAGCCGACGATGGCCACCGGCGTCCTGCTCCACCACGCCTGGCTGACGAGTGTGGGGCTGGCCCCGTGACCCTCCGACGAGTGGAGCTGCCGCGGATCCGCCCGTCCGAGGTCCCCGGACTGATGGCCGCCCTCAGCGTTGCCGTCGTGGTCGAGCTGGGGCTGCGGACCACCACCCTTCCCCGGCTGGCGCGGGCGCTCGGCACCCCCCTCGCCGTCGACGGCTACGACGCGTACGCCGACGGGGCGGATGGGGTCCTGCTCCCCCGCTGGGCCGTGCTGCGCATGCATACCGCCCAGCGCGTCCTGCGGCACTGGCCCTTCGGGGACACCTGTCTGCGCCAAGCGCTGGTCTGCGGCTGGCTGGTGCGACGGCTGGGGCCCGCGCTCCAGCTGGGCGTCGCCAAGGTGGAGGGCGAGGTCCGGGCCCACGCGTGGCTCGTCGTGAACGGCACTGTCGTCGACCCGCGCCGGGCCGTGTCTTCCTACCTGCCGCTCGCTGCGGTCCGGACAGGAGCTGGAAGATGACGGACCTCGCCCGTGTCTACGGGCTGACGGTCCGCTCGGAGCTCCCGTTGCACCTGCACCGGGCCGTCCCCGTCGGCTCGCCGGTCGACCTCGAGATCGCGCTCGGTCCGCCGGCTGCGCTGACACAAGCGATGCCGCCGGGTCGGGTCCTCCTCCACCTGCGCGGCAACCGGCAGTACTACGCCGCCACAGCCGTCGACGACGGCTTCCGGCTCCGGTTCTTCGGGTCCTGCGACGTCGACCTCAATCCGAGCCTGACCCGGGCCACCGTGCGCCGGATGCCCGGCGCCGACACGCGACCTTTTGTCCGTGCTCGTCAGCGGGACCCTCCTGGCGTTCGTGCTGACCATGCGCGGCGAGACCGTCCTGCACGCCAGCGCAGTGCAGATCGGCGACGCGGCCGTGGCGTTCGTCGGCGCCTCGGGCATGGGCAAGTCCACGATGGCGACGCTGCTCTGCGCGGACGGCGCCCGGCTCGTCACCGACGACGTGCTCCGGCTCGACACGGCGGGCTCCCCGGTGACCTGCGCCCTCGGCGCGACCGAGCTGCGGCTCCGCAAGGGAGCAGACCACCTGACCGAGCGGTTCGCCAACCACGTGGACAGCGCCCCGACGCACCGCACGACCGCCGACGGTCGCCAGGCGCTCGCGGCGGTGCCTGCGGAGACCGAAGACCTCCCGCTCGCGGCGCTGGTCGTTCCCCTGCCCGACCACTCGCCCGGCCGCCGCACCACCGAGTTCACGCAGTTGTCGCCGACAGAGGCGATGGTGCTGCTCTCACAGTTCCCACGGCTGCTCGGATGGCAGGACGACGCTGTCCGCCGGGCGAGCTTCCACCACCTCGCGGACGTCGTCGACCAGGTGCCCGTCCACACCGCCGTCCTGCCCTGGGGCCCACCGTTCCCGGACGACCTCGCCGCCGGCGTGCTCGGCGCGACCGGGCTCGTCGCCGACAACCGTGCAGGGGCCGGCGTCGCGTCGTGAGCCTCGACGCTCAGCGCGTCACCGAGGTGGTTCCGGCGACGCGCTCGACAGCGGAGAACCAGGCGTCGACGTCGGCGCGCCCGGCCGGTGTCGGCTGCTGTGGGGCCGGGGCCGACCGAGCCCGGTGCACGGCTCCGAGCACGGCGTTCTGCGCTGCCTTCGAGGCGGTGGCGACCGCACTCGGCCGGGCGGCCCGCGCCACCAGCCGCGGCCACGACGCATCACGGGACACCGAGGAGGCTGGCCAGGCTGTGTCGACCCCGGACATGAGGGCACCGAACGCGCGGGACAGGCCGAGCCGACGGTCGAGGTCGTGCGGCAGCGGCGTGCCGAGCACCCGCTTGGCCCGCGCGAGCACCAGGCCGACCTGTGCGCCCGCCCCCCAGGACCCCGCTCGCCGGATGACCAGGTCCCAATCCTGGATCCGTCGAGCCGCCTGGTCCACATCGAGCAGGTGGATCAGCCGCACCGCGCCAGAGAACGCGGCATGGTGGCACAGGTGGACGAGCGTGTCGGTGGCGTCGAACGTGCGGACCTCGACCGATCCGATCAGCACCGGGGCGCTGCGCGTGAGAATGTCGGCGGTCGGGACGTGGAACCTGCGCCGCAGGGTCTCGGACAGCACGAGCGACCAGTGCAGGTCGACGACCGCGCCGCCGGCGCGCCCGAGCTCCAGCTCGCCGGTCACCTCTCCGTTGAGGAGGTCGTCCGACGTGGCCAGGACCTGCCATCCAGCCGCGATCAGGCGCTCACCCGCCTCGCGCAGATCCTTCGGGTCGACCAGGAGGTCGAGGTCGCCGTACGACCTCAGTCCCGCGACGGGATGGAGCGACTCGGACAGGACCGGTCCCTTGAACGTCGCCCAGGGAAGTTCCGCCAGGGTGTCGCTGACCGCGGCGAGCGAAGTGGTGACCCGGACGTGGTGCATGAGCGCGTGGTCACGGTCCTCACGGAGGAGCCCCGCGAGCTCCGGCCTGACGTTCCGGAGTGCGACGTGCGCCAGCGGTGCGATGCGGTGGAACCTCACCGCGCGGACGAGCTCGTCCTCGATGCCAGGCAGCTCAGGAACCTCCGGGGGCCGGCCGCAGCAGAGGTCGACACACACCGCGGTCGACGGCCCGCCGAAGGGTCGTGTGCCGCACCGCAGCCTCCACTTCCGCTCTGCCAGCCACGCGAACTCCTCATCACGCTAGCCGAACTCGACCGGAGAGCGGCCGCGGGCGGTTGAATGACCCGAAGCCACCAGCAGGTCTCGTCGAGAGAGGAGCCGAAGCGGTGACCGTCGACGTCGGCCCCATGGATCCCCTCGCCCTGCGCGCGGCTGCGCGCTCCGGCAGCAAGTCGCTGGGTCGGCTCCGGAGCCTGGTGCGCAGCAGCCTGTCCCTGGTCTGGGCGTCGGGACGGCGAGCACTGCTCGCACTGGTGGCCGTCCAGATCCTCGCCGCCGTCGCCCTGGCCGCCCAGGTGATCACGGTCGAGCGGGTGCTGAGCGCGATTCTCGACGCGCAGGGCGACCAGGTGATGGACGAGGTGCTGATCCCGGTAGTGGTGCTGGCTGCCCTCTCGGCCCTCGCCGCGGCGGCTGGTGCCGTCCAGGGCCAGCTCCAGCGGCTCCTCGGCGAGTCGGTCGCGCGGACGATGTGGGGCAAGGTGCTCGGCGTCGCGACCGGGGTCGGCCTGCGGCACTTCGAGTCACCGGAGTTCTACAACCGCCTCAACCGGGTCCAGACCAGTGCTGTGTTGCGGCCGTACCAGGTGACGCAGGGGCTGTTGTCCATGGCCAGCGCGGTCGCGGCCAGCCTCGGCCTGGGTATCACCCTGTTCTTCATCTCCCCCTCCTGCTGCCCCTGGTCTGGTTGCCGGCGTTCCCCTCCTGTTCACCACCGGCCGGGAGTCACGGCTCGAGTTCGACTTCTCGGTCCGGCAGACGCCCGCCGTCCGGCTGCGCGGCTACTTCACCCTGCTGCAGACCGGACGGGACGAGGCCAAGGAGGTGCGCGCGTTCGGACTCGCCGGCTGGCTCGCGACGCGGTTCGACACGTTGTACGCCACCTACCTGCACGATCTCCGCGCCCACGTCGTACGCCGCGGAGTGCTCAGCCTGATCGGCCAGCTGGGCGCGGCCATCGTGCTCGGCGGCACGCTGATCGCACTGGTCGCCCTGATCGACCGCGGCGAGATCGGCGTCGCCGGGGCCGGAGCGGCGATCGTCGCCATCCGGCTGTTGGCCTCACAGATACAGGCGCTGTTCCGTGGCGCGCAGTCGATCTTCGAGTCGGGGCTCTTCCTGGACGACCTCAGCCAGTTCCTCGCCCTCGGCGAGTCCTCGGTCGACTCGGACCAGGGTCGCGAGGCCCCGGAGCGGTTCGACCTGGTGCGGGTCGAGGACGTCCGGTTCCGCTACCCGGGCGCCGACCGCGATGCCCTCAAGGGCGTGAACGTCGAGCTGCGCGCTGGCGAGGTCGTCGCGCTGGTCGGAGAGAACGGCTCCGGGAAGACCACCTTGGCCAAGCTGCTGGCCGGCCTCTACCAGCCCGACGAGGGACAGGTGCTCTGGGACGGGCACGACGTGTCCGGGTTCCGGCCGTCCAGCCTGCGGGAGCGCATCGCCGTGGTCTTCCAGGACTTCGTCCACTACGCGCTTCCGGCCACGGACAACATCTCGCTCGGCCGGGTCGACAGACCAGTCGACGCCCGAACGCGTGCGTTCCGCGGCGGCCGCGGCCGGCGCGGAGACGATGCTCGACGCGCTCCCCCAAGGCTTCGACACCGTGCTGTCCCGGATCTTCGCCGGGGGCACCGACCTGTCGGGCGGCCAGTGGCAGCGGGTGGCGCTGGCACGCTCCTTCTACCGCGATGCACCTCTGGTGATCCTCGACGAGCCGAGCGCAGCCCTCGACCCGCGCGCGGAGCACGAGCTGTTCGCCACTCTCCGGGACGCGTTGCGAGCCCGCACCGCGCTGTTCATCTCCCACCGGTTCTCCACCGTGCGCGGCGCCGACCGCATCTACGTGCTGCACGAGGGCGAGATCGTCGAGCAGGGCACCCACGACGAGCTCGTGAGCCGCGACGGGCGCTACGCCGAGCTGTTCCGGCTGCAGACCCAGCTGCAGCTCAGCCGCGAGTCGGCCACACCGTAGGAGGCTGCTGAACAGTGCTGCGGTCGCCGTAGACGACCCAGCGACCCGACAGCTCGGGCCACGCGTCGCGCAGCTCACCGAGCAGGTCCGGCAGCATCAGCAGGATCTCCTTGGGGTCCGCAGCCAGCAGCGCCTCCGGCGCCACGATCGGGACTGTCGTGCCGGGCATCCGGAGGCCCTGCTTGGCGGGGGCGCCGTCTGCGATCGCCGTGACCGCACCGGGCTCGAGCCCGGCAGCCGCGAGCACCGCGACCGCGCGTGAGCCGGCGCCGTAGAGCCAGGCACCATCGGGCTGCTGGGCGACCCAGTCCCGCAGCCACGCGACATCGTGCTCGGGTGCCCGCGCCAGCGGCATCATCACGGCCGGGTCCAGGACGCCCGCGGCGATCTCGTCGTGCTCCAGGGCCTCGACGGCGGCGAGCTCGTGCTCCTCGCCCTCTCCGGCGCGGGTTGCGAGCAACAGGACCGATCCGCCGTACAGGGAGTAGCTGCGGGCGGCGACCACGCCCAGACCAGCGTCTGCCAGCAGCCGCCGCGCAGCCGGGACACTGTGGTAGGCGTAGTGGCCGTGCCGCAGCGCGTTCCACTCGCGGTTGCGCAGGGTGGCTGCGTACGTCGGGAACTGGAGCAGCAGCACGCCGTCGTCGGTCAGCGCGTCCACCCGCGCCCGCAGACCCGCTGCCTGGTCGCGATCGTGCATCAAGCCGTAGACGTCGATGACGACCGCGGCCCGGCGCCCGGTCGCAGGAGAGAACCCGTGCGCGGCGAGGGCGACGCCCCAGGAGCCTCCGTGCGGGCTGTCGAACTCGACGAACTCGCCGGGAACGAGCAGCCTGCGGTCGACGAGCTCGGCCACCGCGTCGTACGCCTGCTGGACGGCCGCGCGAGGCTCGATGGCCCGTGGCTCGTCCGGCGTGGTGCCATCGTCCTGGAGCTGGGCGAGCCCGCATCCGGAGCACCACCACATGGCCAGCGGGTAGCGCGGGTCCGGCCCTGGGCTCGCCGCCAGCGGGAAGCGGTCTGCGGCCGGCTGGTTGCCCAGGTCGAGGACGACCTCGCCACTGGCGGACCGGCAGCCCCGGCAGCGGTGCGCATCAGCCACGGACAGCCCCCGTGGTGAGATCGTGCCACGAGCCCGCCTGCTGGTCACGAGGGCTGAGGACGCCGGGCGGCTGGGGCCAGGAGATGCCGAGGTCGGGGTCGTCGAAGCGGACCGAGAGGTCTTCGGAGGGGTCGTGCGGCCGGTCGATGCGATAGCAGATGTCGGCGGTGTCGCTCAGCACCTGGAACCCGTGCAGGAAGCCTCGTGGGACGTAGAGCATCCAGAACTGCTCGTCGTCCAGGCGGAACGCCTGGGCCGCCGAACGTCGCTGATCCGGGCCGGGCGTCGACGATCACGTCGAGGATCGCCCCGTGGGCACAGCGCACCAGCTTGGCCTCACCCGCACCCCCGCGACCGTGCAGGCCGCGCAATGTCCCGCGCTCCGAGCGCGACTGCGAGTCCTGGACGAACGCCGTGGGGTCGACACCGGAGGAGGCGGCCGCCTCCGCGTCGAAGGTGCGGGTGAAGAACCCTCGCTCGTCACGATGCGGCGACGGACGAAACACCAGCACATCGATGAGCTCCGCGGTCTCGACGCGCATCAGGGCGTGTCCGGCCATTGCTGGCGGATGCCTGCGTCGTTCAGGCGCGCGCTGTGGGACACGCCGAAGCTCCCCTCCAACTCACAACTCCACGAGTGCCTTGGACACGAAGAACGCCTCGGCGTACGGGCGGCGGCACTCCATCCCGCGCAGCCGCATCAGGCCCAGGAACATCTCGTCGTCCCACCAGTCGTGGACACGCTGGCTGGGAAAGTGTCGGTCGAGGAGGTCGACCTTGCGCCGCGCGGTCTCTTGGTCGAGCCCGACGTAGTGCGTCGGGGAGGACATGTCTCCGTCCCACTTCGGGATCTCGAAGTGCAAGACCAGGGCGTCGCGCCAGACCGTGCTCACCATGACGCCGAGCGTGCGGTGGTCCTGGTGCGCGTCGTCGACGCGGTGCGAGAGCACGAGGTGCGGGCGGCAGCTCCGGGCGAGGTCCTCCAGGAAGTCCTTGGTCTCCTCCCAGCGGACGGGGAGCCGGCCGTCGGGGAGCCCGGCCACGTGCAGCTTGGCGGACGGCAGGATCTCCTCGAGCGCTCCGGTCGTCTCGTCGACGCGCTCGGGCGAGCCGGTGAGTACGGCGCAGGTCAGCGTCAGCTCGCGACGCTCCGCCAACCGCAGCAAGGTGCCGCCGCAGCCGATCTCGATGTCATCGGGATGAGCACCGACGCACAGGACGTCGAGCGGGCCGTCGGGCAGGAGCAGACCGAGCACAGCACCCAGCTCAGAACGCGAGGGCGTGGTCTGTGTCCCAGACCCGCCACGGGCTCTCGCCGACGGCGTAGCCCTCGTCGAGATCGGCACGTTCCTTGAACGTGTCGGCCGGCTTCCAGAAGCCCTCGTGCTGGTAGACCGAGACCCGGCCGCGCCGGAGCAGCGACTCGATGCCGTCGGCGACCAGGTCGCCTCCCTGCGGGATGTGGTCGAAGACCTCGTGGGTGAGGACGAAGTAGCCGCCGTTGACCCAGAGGTCGAGGTCGTCAGCCGTCGAGAGCCCCGTGGCGAACCCGTCGGTCTGCGTCACCGCGTGGAAGGAGCCCGAGGGGCGGACGAGCATCATCGAGGCAGCACTGTCGAGCTCCGCGCGCCGCGCGATCATCTCGGGCAGGGGGGCGTCGGTGAGGACGTCGGAGTAGTTGGCGAGGAAGACGTCATCGCCCTCCAGCAGGTGCCGTACCCGGCGCAGTCGCTCACCGATCGCCGATTCGTGGCCCGTGTCGACGAAGTGGACAGTCCAGTCCTCCAGGTCCGAGTCGCAGAGCTGGACCTCGCCCTTGCGCAGCACGAAGTCGTGGGAGGCGGTCTCCTCGTAGTGCAGGAAGTAGTCCTTGATGTGCTGGGCGCCGTAGCCCAGGCAGAGGATGAATTCGGTGTGTCCGTAGTGCGCGAAGTAGCGCATGACGTGCCAGATCAGCGGGCGCGGACCGACCATCTGCATCGGCTTGGGCAGGCCCTCACCATGGTCGTCGCGCATCCGCATCCCGTATCCGCCACAGAACAGCACGACCTTCATGCCGACTCCTCCCGATCGTCTCAGTCCCGATGCTTGACGAGGGGAGGCGACGCCGACGCCGCCGTCGGCGCACATACCTGAATTGGGGGAACGCGTTCGAGCCTCCGCGCCTGCCGCGGAGCGCGTCCTAGATTCCCGATCATGACGACGACCCAGAGCGTCCGAACCACTGGTGGTGCCCTCAGCCTGCGCGCCGGTGAGCGGGTGCGACTACGTCCGTGGCACGAGATCCAGGCGACCCTCGACGCCGACGGCTGCACGGACAAGCTGCCGTTCATGCAAGAGATGATCGCGCTCCAGGGAGGCGCGATGACCGTCGACTCCCGCGCCGACAAGACCTGCGACACCATCAACCTGGTGGGGTGCACCCGCGAGATGGACGACACCGTCCACCTCGCGAACATGCGCTGTGATGGTTCCGCGCACGGTGGATGCCAGGCGCAATGCATGTTCTACTTCCGCGAGCAGTGGTTGGAGCGGGTCCCCAACGGCGAGCTCCTCGCCCCGGCACCGGCCGACGAGGCGCCGGCCGAGCTGGTCGCGACCCTCGACCGCTTCGCCAATCCCTCAGCGGGCTACTACCGGTGCCAAGCCACGCAAGGGCTCGAAGCGAGCCGGCCGCTGCGTCGCGGTATTGGCCACTACTGGACCACCCTGCGGACCAGGAACGTCCCGCTCAGCAAGGTCCTGCTGTGGGTGTTCTGGGCGATCGTGAACCTGTACCAGAAGTTCTCACGGCACTTCGTGCCGCGACCGCTGCGCTACCAGCACGGTGCCACGCTGCCCTACCTGTGGGGCCCGATCAAGGACGAGAAGTGGCCGGAGGAGCCGCCACTCGACCTGCAACCGGGCGAGCTGGTCGAGGTGCGCAGCCAAGAGGAGATCCGGGCCACCCTCGACCGCTACCAGCGCAACCGCGGGCTGTGGTTCGACCAAGAGATGGTCAAGTGGTGCGGCACGCAAGGTCGGATCCTCCACCGCGTCGAGAGGCTGATCGACGAGGGCACCGGCAAGATGCTCCGCGTCAAGAAGGACCTGTACATCATCTCCGGCATGGTGGGATGCGAGGGCGTGTTCCACAAGCTCTGCACTCGCGCGCCCATGGGGATGATGCGCGACATCTGGCTCCGTCGCGTCGACTGACGATCGGTCCACCGTGACAGCCGACGTCGACCCCAACGCCCTTCCCGAGGCGCCCGAGGTCACGACCGCCGTCGTCGCGCGCAGCGCCCGTCACAACGCGGTCGGGCAGGTCGTGAACCAGTCGACGCGCCTCCTGACCAGCGTGGTGCTCGCGCGCCTCCTGGACCCCCAGGACTTCGGCGTCGTGGCACTCGCCCTGGTGATGCAGGCCTTCCTGGACGAGATCAAGGACATCGGGATGGGCGCGACGATCATCCAGCGCAGGACGGTCGACCAGGTCCTGCTGAACTCCGTCTTCTTCGCCAACGTGGTGATCGGCGCGGCGGTTTCGGCCCTCTTGTTTCGTCTCAGCGGCTCCGCTGGCGTCTGGTCTGGGCAACGCCGACGCGGCACCCGCCGTCCGGGGCTTTGCCGTCATCATGTTCGTGACGTCGCTCGGACAGATCCACGTGAGCCTGTTGCGCCGCAACATGCAGTTCCGTGCGATCGCCCGGGTTCTGTCGATGATGGCGGTCATCAACGCCGTCGTGTCGATCGGGTGTGCGCTCGCGGGGATGACCTACTGGGCGCTGGTGCTCGGGAACGCGGCGGCCGCCGTCACGGGCACGACCATGTACTGGGTCTACGACCGCTGGCGCCCCACGGCGCACGCCAGCCTGTCGGCACTGCGCTCGGTGTGGCGGACCAGCTGGCACATCTTCATGGTCGGCTTCCTGACCCTGATCTGGGTGCAGGTCGACAAGATCATCGTCAGCCGCTTCGTGGGCGGGTTCGGGCTCGGCGTCTACACGCTAGGGCAGCGGGTGGTCATGACTCCCACCGGAGCGGTCAGCGGCATGCTCTCCGACGTCGCGTACTCCGCGTTCGCGCGTCGCCAGGATGACAACGCGGCCCTGCGGAGCGGCTTCATGCGCTCGTCAGCGGTGATCGCGACGATCACGTTCCCGATGATGTTCGGCGTCGCTGCGGTCGCCAGCCCACTGGTGCCGGTGGTGTTCGGTGACAAGTGGAGCCGGCCTCGTCCCGATCATCTGGTGCCTCGCACCGGCCTGCGCGTTCTCGTCCGTCACGTTCAACTGCGACCAGATCCTGCGTGCCAAGCAGCGCAGCGACTGGTCATGGAGGTGGGGTGTCGTGCATCTGGTGGTCCTCGGCGGCGTCGAGCTCTTCATGGTGCGCTGGGGCGTCGTCGGCGTATCTGCCGGCTACCTCATCGGAACCCTGCTCCTCATGCCGTTCACGATCTTCATGGCGTTCAAGCCGATCCAGGGCAGCCCGATCGCCTACGCGAAGACGCTGTTCCCTGCCCTGTGGATGTCGACCCTGATGGCCGCAGCCGCGGTGCTCGTCGTGACCGTGCTCGGCCGGGCCGGGGCCCCGGACGCGGTGCAGGCGGGCGCCGGCATCGTCACCGGGGCCGCGCATCTACCTCGGGCTCATCGCCGCGCTCCGCCCACCCGCCGTCCGTGACCTTCTCGCGGTTGCCCGACCCAGGACCTCGACATGACCCGTATCTCCGTGGGACTTCCCGTCTACAACGGCGAGAGGTACCTCCGCCAGGCCCTTGACTCCATCGTGACCCAGACGCACACCGATCTCGAGATCATCATCAGCGACAACGCGTCGACCGACACGACGGCGGAGATCTGCCAGGAGTACGCCGCACGCGACCCACGGATCCGCTACTTCCGTCAGGACGTCAACCGGGGCGGGGCGTACAACCACAACTTCGTGCTGGCCCAGGCGACCGCGCCGTACTTCCGGCTGTTCTCGCACGACGACTGGATACTGCCCACCTGCCTCGAGAAGTGCGCCAAGGTCCTCGACGAGGACCGGGACATCGTGCCTCGCGTGGACCGAGACGACGATGGTCGACGCCTGGGATCAGCCGATGGACTACCGGACCGACCAGCACTTCGACAACCGGAGCCCCTCGACCCGGCTGGCGAGCCTCCTCGTGCCAGTCGGGGTCGACAGCCTGCTGGCGTGGTGCGCTCCGCATCTCGGCGTGGCCCGCCGTGAGGTCTTCTCCGCGACGTTCCCCATGTTGTCCTACGGCGGCTCCGACCACGTGATCACCGTCAAGCTCGCCCTGCTCGGCCCGTGGGTCAGGATCGACGAGCCGCTCTTCCACCGACGTCAGCATGACGAGAACTCCACCGCTGGAGTCACCATCCACGAGATGGCCACCTGGATGGACCCCTCGGCCCGGCCGGGCCGCTCGCTGCCGAACGTCCGACGACGGCTCGGCTACCTGCAGGGGATCCTGCAGACCCCGATGCCGCGTCGTGAGCGGCTGCGGTGCCTGGTCGTGCTGGTCCGGGTTCTCGCGCGTCCCGGTGAGCTGCGCAAGCTGTTCTGGGACAGCCGGGTCTTGGCCAAGGAGCTGGTCAAGGACCTGGTCACCGACGCCCGGGGACCTGTCGAGGAGGCGGCCGCAGGTGCCCGTCGTTGAGCGCCAGGCCAGGGCAGAGCAGGAGCGATGCGCCCAGCAGTGCCGAATATCGAGGAAATGCCGTCCGTTCGCGGTCGGCGCCGACCGGTCCCTTCAAGGGTGAGCGCATGGCCAGGCAGACCCATGTGCTCATCGTGGTCCAGAACCTCCCCGTACCGCTCGATCGGCGGGTGTGGATGGAGTGTCGCGCCCTGAGGTCGGCGGGCTACGAGGTGTCCGTCATCTGCCCGAAGGGCCCTGGCGACCCTGGTCGCGAGGTGATCGACGGGGTCCGGATCTTCAAGTACCGGCCGGCACCGCAGGCACGGGGGCTGATCACCTACCTGTTCGAGTTCATCTACAGCTGGCTTCGCACGGCTGTGCTGTCGGTGCGGGTCTGGCGCGACCGCCCCTTCCACGCGCTGCAGGCGTGCAACCCTCCGGACACCTACTGGCTGCTCGCGCGGTTCTGGAAGCGCAAGGGCGTCCGATTCGTCTTCGACCAGCACGACCTGAACCCGGAGCTGTTCCTCTCCCGCTTCGGGGAGCCGAGCAACCTCCTCTCGCGGGCCCAGCTCGGCGGCCTGAGGTGGCTCGAGCAGATGACCTACCGCACCGCCGACCATGTCATCTCGACCAACCGCTCCTACCGCCGGATCGCGCTGGAGCGCGGCGGAATGGATCCCGCTGACATCACCGTGGTCCGCAGCGGGCCGGACACGACGACGATGCGGCCGGTGCACCCGACGACCAGCGTGGCGCCGCCGCGCAGGCACTCGCTGGTCTACCTGGGCATCATGGGTCCGCAGGACGGCGTCGACACCATCCTCGAGGTCATGCACGAGCTGGTGGTGGTCCGCGGCCGCCAGGACGTCGAGGCGTCCCTGCTGGGCTTCGGCGACTGCTTGGAGGACCTGAAGCGGCAGTGCACCAGGATGGGTCTCGACGAGACCGTCACCTTCACGGGCCGGGCCGACCTCCAGATGATCGCGACGCACCTCAGTGCCGCCGCGATCGGGCTCTGCCCCGACCTCAAGACGCCGCTCAACGACGTCTCGACCATGAACAAGACGATGGAGTACATGGCTTACGCGCTGCCGTCGGTCTCCTTCGACCTGGTCGAGACCCGGGTGTCCGGCGAGGATGCCTGCCTCTACGTGCCGTCCGGCGATGTCACCGCGTTCACCGATGCCGTCGAGCTGCTCCTCGACGACCCGGAGCTTCGCCTCACGCTCGCGCAGCGGGCCCGCGCCCGGGTCAGCAGTGTCCTCGACTGGAAGCCTCAGGCGGCTGCATACGTCGGTGTCTTCGACGAGCTCCTCCCCCTGCTCCAGCCGCGACCCGACACGGTGGCGCCCCTTCAGTACGTCGATCTCGACTCCGAGAACGAGTTCCGCGAGTTCGTGCTGGCGCGGGGCCCGAACCCGGCGCGAGCAATGAGCGCCTGACGTTCCAGGCTCAGCTGGCGTCGGTGTTGCAGCGCTGTCGGCCCACACGGTGCGGCTGACCACCCCGAACGTCCACGATCTCCGCGCTCCAGGCACTCAGGAGCCCGCAGCGGACCTGGATCGGGCCGTAGCTGAAGCTGCCCTTCTCGATGTGCAGGCCGGTGACGGTGCCCGGCATGCCCAAGCGGAAGGAGTAACCTCCGCCGGCGACCAGGAGACCGTCGATCGACACCGACGTGTTCCCCTGCGAATCGGGATAGAAGAACGGCGCGGTGCCGCCACAGTCCTCGCGCTCGACGAGCCTCAGGGTCGAGTTGCGCAGGTCCAGGTGAGCGCCGTCGTAGCCCTGCAACGCGTCGCCGTGCCAGTCATCGCAGATGGTCGGCGAGACGACCCTGGCGTAGCTGTTGACGATCCTGACCGGGCCACACTCCTCGGCACCCCCGACCCGGAATCCTTCCGGCAGGCCGATGATCGCCACGCGGCGCGCGACGTAGCCGCCGGTCGACAGGGCTGGGAAGTCTCCGGTGGTCGCCTGGCCCGGCGCCCGCCTGATGGTGGTCCTCGAGACCTTGAGCCCGGTGTAGCAGGTCCTGCCAACCCAGTTCTGGATGACGCCGCCCACGACCTCGACCCGCTTCAGGGTCACGTTCGGAGCGTTGATGTTGACGTCTCCGAAGACACGGATGTTCTTGATGACTGCCCCGGCCCTGTCCACGTTGAAGTCGCCGTTGATTGTCCTCTTCGGGCTCCACCCGGGGGGACTCCGGCGGTGCGCTGGGTCGGGAAGCCCTTGAGCTTCCTGGCCGGGGGCTGCGGCGGCGGCGTGGCGCGATGCGAGACCGCAGCCGCGGACGAACCAGCCGCGTTCGACAACGGAGAGGCAACGACGAGCGCGACGGTGCAGAGGATTGCAGCGGCAAGGGCGGAGCAGATGGAACGCAAGGGGGATCCCTTCCGGCGGAGTCGGGGGAACCGTCAGGTCATGGCCGTGACGGTCCACCAGTCAGGCACAGGCGACGTGGAGCCGCAAGTTCACCTACCCGATATTCGGGGGACTGGCGCCCTCCACGCTCAGCGTGTTTCGAGCTGGCCGGCCACGAAGTCCGCCAGCGAACCGACCGTCGCAAAGACCTCGCCGGTGAACTCCTCGTCGTCGATCTCGATGTCGAAGCGGTTCTCGAGCGCGGCCGCCAGCTCGACCACGGCGAGCGAGTCGAGCTCGGGCAGCTCGCCGAAGAGCGGGGTGGAGGCGTCGAGCTGGCGGCGCGGTCCTCGATGCCGAGCATGCTGACGAGCACGCTCGCACACCGGCGAGGGTGTCGACCGCGCGGCCGTAGTCGGTGGTATCCATGCGTGGGTCCTTTGTCGAGGTGTCGGGTGATCGTGTCGTCAGACGAGGACCTCGGCCGGGTGCCGGGTGGCCCAGGAAGGCAGTCGGGCTCGCGGAGTGCCGTAGGCACCGGCCTGGAAGATGACGACCAGGTCGCCGACCTCGGCGTCGCGGCAGCTCGACGTGGTCGCCCAGCAGGTCGAGCGGGGTGCACAGGCAGCCGACGACGGTGACGGTCTCCGCGGCCGGGGCGTCGGCGCGGTTGCCGACGGCGATCGGGTAGTTGCGCCGGATGACCTGGCCGAAGTTGCCCGAGGCGGCGAGCTGGTGGTGCATGCCGCCGTCGACGACGAGGTAGGTCCTGCCCGCGCGACACCTTCGCGTCGACCACGCGGGTCACGTAGACGCCGGCCTCGCCGACGAGGTAGCGGCCGAGCTCGACCACGACCCGGGCCTCGGGCAGCGCGGACGGAGACCTCGTCGGCCAGGCGCGCAGGTTCTCGCCGACCAGGTCCAGGTCGAGGGGCTGCGTCCTTGTCGAAGTAGGGGATGCCGAAGCCGCCGCCGAGGTTGAGGTAGGCACAGAGGTCGGCCGAGCTTGTCGGCCAGCCCCAGCAGGAGCTCGACGGTCCTGGCCTGGGCCTCGGCGAGGATGTCGGCGCGGAGGTTCTGCGAGCCGGCGAAGACGTGGAAGCCGAGCAGGTCGAGGTCGAGGTCGGACAGCGAGGTCCAGCAGGGCCGGCACCTGCTCGGCGTCGACGCCGAACTGCTGCGGTCCTCCGCCCATCCGCATCCCGGAGCCCTTGACCGCGAAGTCCGGGTTGACCCGCACGGCGACCCGTGGACGCACCCCGAGCTCCTCGCCCGTCGCGGCGAGGCGCCGCGCCTCGCCTTCCGACTCGACCTCGACGAGGACGCCGGCCGCCACAGCCTGGCGCAGCTCGGCGTCGGTCTTGCCCGGGCCGGCGAAGCTGACCCGGTCCGGCGGCGATGCCGGTGTCGAGGGCGACGGCCATCTCGCCGGCCGACGCGACGTCGAGCGAGTCGACCAGCCCGGCGAGGTGCTGGACCACCGCGGGCATCGGGTTGGCCTTGACGGCGTAGCCGAGGCTCGACGCGGCCCCAGCGCGGCGCGCAGCGCGGCGACCCGCGTCGGATCATCGCCCGGTCGTAGGCGAAGAACGGGGTGGAGCCGACGCGGGCCGCGAGCCGCTCCAGCGGCACGCCACCGACGAGCGAGCTCGCCGTCGGCGCTGCCGAATGCGGGCCACGGTGCTCGCGGCCCCGAGTCATCACGACACCTCCTTGCGCAGCAGCACCCGGTCGAACTTGCCGTTGGGCGAGCGCGGCAGCGACGTCCATCTCCCGGACCTCCGACGGCACCATGAAGCGCGGCAGCGTCCGGCGCAGCTCGCGACAGCAGCCCGCCGGGTCGAGCGGCCCGTCGCCCGTGGCGCGTCGCCACCAGCACGATCCGCTGACCGAGCGCGGCGTCGTCGAGCGCCCGAGCGCGACCGCGTCGCGGACCAGGCCGGTCGCGTAGGCGGCCTCCTCGATCTCGGTCGGGCTGACCCGGTAGCCGGAGGTCTTGATCATGTCGTCGGTGCGGCCGACGAAGTAGAGGAAGCCCTCCTCGTCGGCGACGACGCGTGTCGCCCGACCAGACGGCGAGCTCCGGCTGCGCGCCAGGACGGAGTCTCGCCCGGCACCGGGCGGAACCGCTGCGCCGTCCGCTCGGGGTCGTTCCAGTAGCCCAGGGCCACGAGCGGGCCGCGGTGGACGAGCTCGCCCTCCTCGCCCGGGGCCGCGAGGCGGCCGTCCGGCCGCACGACCAGGATCTCGGCGTTCGGGATCGCCTTGCCGATCGAGTCGGGGCGGCGGTCGACCTCGGCCGGGTCGAGGTAGGTCGAGCGGAACGCCTCGGTGAGGCCGTACATCAGGTACGGCTGCGCCTAGGGGAAGATCTCGCGCAGCCGGTCCAGCGTGTGCCGCGGCATCCGGCCGCCGGTGTTGGCGAAGTAGCGCAGGCGTCGCGTCGCCTCCGCGGGCCAGTCGAGCGCGGCCAGCTGGAGCCACAGCGGCGGCACGCAGGTCAGGCCGGTGACACCGGTGCTTCGCGCACAGCTTCACGACGTCGCCCGGCAGCAGGTAGTTCATCAGGACGACGTGGGCACCGACCGCGAACGCCGTGGTCAGCTGGCTGAGGCCGGCGTCGAAGCTCAGCGGCAGCGCCGCGAGGATGACGTCGTCGGCGTTGTTCCCGAGGTAGCCGCTGACGCTCTCGGCGCCGACGAGGAGGTTGCGGTGGCTGAGCACCACGCCCTTCGGCCTGCCCGTGCTGCCGGAGGTGTAGAGGATCGCGGCCATGTCGAGATCGACCCCGAGTACCGGCTTCAGGGACTCCGCCGTCGACCACCAGCTCGCGGTAGGCGTGCAGGGCGACTCGACCTTGCGCCGTCCAGGTCGACCGGCCCGTCGTCGACCAGGACGACGTGCTGGAGGGCCGGCAGCGCGGCCACCTCGCTCTCGATCTGCTGCCACCGGGCCCGGCTCGTCACGAGCACCCGGACATCGCAGTCGGACAGGACGTGGACCGACCTGTGGAGCCTTGAGCAACGGGTTCACGGGGACGAAGACCAGCCCGGCCGCCGACGCCGCGAAGATCGACTCCACCGTCTCGAGTCCGCTTGTCGAGATAGATCCCCACCCGGTCGCCACGCTGTGGTGCGATCCCCTGCAGTCCGAGCGCGAGTCCATGCACGGCGGCCGTCAGGGTCACGTAGTCGAGCGTGACGTCGCCGAACGTCAGCGCGGGGCGTTCACCTCGTTGACGCGCCTGCGCCTCGAGCAGATGGTGGAGCTGGCAGCTCATGGTCCTCACCTTCACCAGGCAACCAGCGTCAGCTCGCTGTAGAGATTGTCGACGGAGGCCGCGGGCAGTGATGCGTTGCGAGCGCTGCGAAACATCTTTGGCCTCGGCGCCTTCAGGAGGACGGATCCCGCGGGTCGGCTGCCGAGCAGCCGGAGCTCGACCAGGGAGCAGAGCAGGCCGTGCTGGGTCAGGAGATGCTGTCCGAGCACGGGCAGGTTGCGCCGCAGGAGCTCCGGCGCGCCGATGTGCAGCAGCGAGGCGAAGACCGGGAGCTGCTTGCGTCGATCGCGGCGCACGACGACGTAGCAGTGGTCTTCATCCTGGAGCAAGGCCAGGTGGATCGTGGCGGATGCGTCCCGGTGATCCTCGAAGATGCGCCGGTCCTCCCCGGTCAGCACCTGGCCGAGCTCGTCCGGGTCGGCAAGCACGCGCGCACCGCGCCTCCGGATCACCGGGTGGTGTGGGACGAGGGCGGTCGCCGTGTCGAGGGGCTCGAAGCCCAAGGTTCGGTTGAGCGCCACAACGTTCCCGCTGGGCGAAAGATCCGTGAAGTGGTACCGCCGTTGGGACAGTACCGCTCGAAGCAGACGAAGCCCGTGGCTGCGGTAGTCCTCGAGGACGCACCACGCACCCACGTTGCAGAAGTCCTGGACAGCTCCCTCGATGACGCGCTCGGAGTAGAACGCGAGCTGCGCCCCGACCACCCGGCCGCCCGCGGAGTCGTCGCGGAGGAGGAAGCCGTGGTTGGGCGAGCTCACCGGCCAGGTCGGCACGATCGAGCGCGCCCACTCTTGTGCGCTCAGCCGTGCGTTGAGGTGCGCGTGCAGGAACTCACCCACCTCGGCCAGGTCGGCCACACGGATGGGCGCAAGCTGAACGGCGCCGTGGTCGAGCACAAAGGAACGCTAGGTGGCTTCCCTGGCGCCCTCCCCGCAACGCGTGCGGCGTACCCCATCTTGGGGAGCCGTCGCGCTGAGAGGTCCGGTCAGTTGCTCGTGCAGGGCTGGTTGGCCACCGTCACAGGCTGGCCGGCCGCGTTGAGGGTGACGATCTGTGCGCTCCAGGACGTGAGCAGAGCGCAGTTGACCTCAGCGGGCCCGTAGCTCCACCCTGTGACGATCTTGAGGTTCGTCACCGAGCCCGCCGTCGTCAGCCGGAACGGATAGCCCCCGTCTCGCACGATCAGTCCGTCGATGGTCGCGGACGTGTTGCCCTGTCCGTGGGGGTAGAAGAAGGGTGCCGTTCCCCCGCACCCGCTCGACTCGTCCAGCCAAAGGACCGAGTTCTTGACCGTGACGGCGGCGCCGTCGTAGCCCTGGATACCGTCGCCGTGCCAGTCACCGCAGCCGATCGGCGGCACGATGTGCGCGTACGAGTTGGTGATGGTGACCGCTCCGCAGCCGTAGGACCGGCCACCGACGCGGAATCCCTCGGTCGAGTCGGTGATCAACACGTTGTCGGCGACGTATCCCCCGGCGTCGATGGCGGGGAAGCCGCTGTCGCTGAGGGCCCGGCCGGTGCGGATGTGGGAGTCGCTGACGGACAGCCCGTTGTAGCACGTGTTCCCCGGCAGGTTCTCGATGCTGCCGCCGACGATGTCGACTCGGGTGACCGTCACGTTGGCGGCCTTGATCACGAGGTCACCGTTGATGCGCAGGTCGTGGACGACGGCCCCGGCGGTGTTGACGGTGTAGTTGCCGTTGATGGTCTGGGTCGGCACCCACCCGGCGGGCAGTCCCGTGCTGGTCTCCGTCGGAAAACCTCCGGTTGGAGGGTTCGTAGGTGTCGCCGTCGGCGTGCTCGTCGGCGTGGAGGTCGGTGTGCTCGTCGGCGTGGAGGTCGGTGTGCTCGTCGGCGTCGAGGTCGGCGTGCTCGTCGGCGTCGAGGTCGGCGTGCTCGTCGGCGTGGAGGTCGGCGTCGAGGATGGGCTGGACGTCGGGCTGGACGTCGGGCTGGACGTCGGGCTGGACGTCGGGATGGACGTCGGGGTCGGCGAGGACGGCCCACCAACCGGCCAGCCGAGGCTTGCCAGGAGCTGCTCGAGCTTCGAGACGCGGTGGCGAAGGCGCGTGACCCGCCGTTCGAGGATCGCGATCTTTCCGGCGCCAGGCTTGGCACCCTTGTGGTAACCGGAGTCATGGTGCGATGGGCTGGAGACGCTCGGGACGGCCAGCACGACGCCGCCGGTGACGATCACGGCGACCAGCAGGAGCGTTCGGAACAACTTGGGGGACATGGGTCGGCGCCTATCGGGGGATGACAGCGTGGAGCCGCTACCCAAGCGGCGAGCCTCGCCATCAGGCTGTCAGAGGTTGGTGCTCATCGACCGTAGGGCGAATCGCTCGGGCTCGCGACGACCGATCCTCAATATCGGGGATCCGTGTCCATTTCCGAGTATGAGTAGGCGATCGGGGGTACACGCCCGGACTTCAGTCGCCCATCCTCGATCTCAGTCGAGCGTGTCGTGTCAGCGCATGGCCGGCTGTGCGTCGACGTCCTGCGCTTGGTCCAGACCGGTCTGATCCGGCTCCGGAAGCCGGTCTGGGTCTTGCCTGGACAACCGCCACGCCGCCCCAGCCACGCCGATCATCAAGAACATGAGACCGGAGTGCATCCGGTAGCCCCACGCGTCGAACGTGACCATGCTCACGACGGCTCCGGCGATCGACGCCGAGATCGACAGACCGAGACTTCGGCTACTCGCGGTCGGAGCCTGCCGAAACGCCGTCCGGGCGCACAGGAACGCGACCAGCAGCACGATGATCACGACGGTGGTGCCGACCAGGCCCAGCTCGAGCACCATGCCGAGCCACTGGTTGTCGAGAACCCGGTACTCCCGCGGCACGAAGGTGAACAACCCTCGTCCCAGCCAAGGATGGTCTCCCAGCAGATCGAGGACGAGGTGGTAGTCGTCGGTTCTGCCGGTGACGCTGGGGTCGTTGCCGAGGTTGGTGAACAACGAGACGAGGGTCCCGACGAGTCCTGGGAACATGAGCCGGACACCGACGATCGCAAGCGGCGCCAGCATGACTGCTTTCAACCGTGCTCGAGATGGCCAGCCCGCGAACAGGACGATGCCGACGACAGCCAGGTCGAGCATCGCCGACCGCGAGACCGATAGGAACGCACCCACGAAGATCAGCGCAGTCGGCAGCAGTGCGAAGCGTTGGCCCCACAACTGCATGGTCCGGTGCAACGCCAGCGGGAAGAGACCAGCCATCACGACGCCGAACTCGATGGGGTGGACGGCGGTCGCGGAGACTCGGTTGAGGACCGATCTCGCGCCGACCCCGCCTACGTCGGTGTTCGGCGACAGGCCAGGGAGCGTGATGTAGTGCACGACGTTGAGCCCGGTGGTGTATTGGATCAGGGCGATGCCGGCCACCACAGCGCCCAGCCACACGATCCACTTCACCAGGCGGTCGACGTCTCGCCAGCTGCGCAGGCCCTCGGCAGCGAGCAGCATCACCGCCAGCCACCCCGCGGCGACCATCAGCCCGCGGTCCGCGGCATTGACCTCCACCACGCGCACCTGGTCCAGCGACTCGCGAACGAGCGTGTAGGGGTCGTCGAAGTACTGGTGGGTCCCCGGCGGTGTATACCAACCGGACGCCATCCCATTGGCGTAGGACGCCAGGATCGTCGCCGCAAACAGTCCAGCGATGATGCGGGTCGGCGTCGTGATGCCGCCCGTGTCGACGCGTCCGATCGCCGCACACGTCCACCACACCAGGCCGCCGATGGCCCACAGGTTCGCCGGCGTGCCGGCCGCCCCCAGCGGGCGCACGACCAACTGAGCAGGGAGGAGCATGACGAGGAACAGATAGCCGATCAGGAACAGGATCGCTACGTTCCGCCGATCAACGACAGCGGTCTCTCGCGGACGTCTCTGCACCCATTGCATGGCTCAGCCGACCAGCACATGACCGCGGTCGCCGTGGTCGAGTTGCAGACGGCCCTGCTCAGGGCCGGCAGCCCTCGTGCTGCCCGGACGTTGCGAACCGCCTGCGGCCGGCCTCGCAGGCATCTGACCGCTGTTCTTCGGCTCGGAACGCGCCAAGGCTCGATCGAGAGCGAACGTGGCCACGAGGAGGAGAAGGAGACACGAGCCCACGGCTCCGACGAGGGCGCGGAGCCGGCTCCCCGGCAGTACCTGCGCCGTGGGGCTGACGTTCGACTGCTGGGCAGAGATGATCTGGCGGCTCGGAATGCCTCTGTCGCGCTGAAGCTCGCTCAAGGTCTCGCCCACCTTGGTCATCACCGCGTCCCGGGTAGCCAGGGCCATGGCCGGGTCCTTCGACTTGGCAGTGACTTGCAACAGGGGTCCTACTCCCGGGAGCAGCCCGACGTCGTACTCAGCCGTGAGGCCCATGCTGGCGAGCTCACGTTCGGTGGTGGCGCTCATGACGTCCGTCGCGACGATGGAGGCCATCATGGACAGGCCCGACTGGAGGTTCAGGTAGGGGTTGACGAGTGACTGAGTGCCCTGGGCGTCAGGGGGCAGCAGGATGACCAGCTGACCCGAGGCCTGGAAGTCGGAGCTGACGCGGTCCAGGGTCGCGACGCCTGCTCCTACCGAGACCACCAGTCCGAAGCCGAAGAACAACCATCTCCGCACGAACACCCTCAGCGTGTCCGCGAGGTACACCGGTCAGCACCGCCCCGAGAGAACGACGCACGGGCCCCAACCGGTCACTGGCATGCGGCGACGCTAGGAAGAACGCGGTCCGCTGACCGCACCCACCGCCAGCCATACCCAATCGTGGGTACCGGTCGTCCCAGGGCGCACCCCGCCGACAGCCGCTGCGAACGTCCGAGGGTGATGAGTGAGGTCATCAACCTCTGCTTCCACGGGATCGGTACGCCGAAGCGGGTCCGCGAGCCGGGTGAGGCCGACTACTGGATCTCCATGGACTTCTACCACCGCGTCCTGGACCTGGCAGCCGAGGACGAGCGGATCCGGCTCAGCTTCGACGACGGCAATGCCTCCGACGTCGAGGTAGGTCTTCCCGGACTGCTGGAGCGTGGACTGACGGCGACGTTCTTCCTCCTGGCCGGCCGACTCGACCAGGCCGGTTCGACCAGCCGGGCCGAGGTGCGCGATCTGGTCGCAGCCGGCATGCGCGTCGGCTCGCACGGGATGCACCACGAGCCCTGGCCCGCACTGGACGATTCCGCCCTGAAGCGGGAGCTGGTCGACGCGCGACAGATCCTGGAGAGCGCGGGTGGGGCACCGGTGGCCGAGGCTGCGCTTCCCCTCGGACGCTACGACCGCCGGGTCCTCCAGCGGGCCCGACGACATGGGTATGCCCACGTGCACACCAGCGACCGGCGGTGGACACACTCGGCGGCATGGCTGCAGCCTCGTTTCTCGCTGCGCCGCGACGACACGGTCGAGTCGGTGCGTCGCGAGGTCCTGACCCGGCCGAGTCCCTTGGGCCGGGCCCGGCGGACAGCCGCCATCACCGTCAAGCGGTTCCGATGACCGGCAGCCGTCGTACACAAATGTGGTGAACGGCGGGCCTCGTCCCATGGGGGGAGGGTCGCCGTGACTAGCGTCGCTGACGCATATGAGAGAGCACAGTGGAGAGGAATGACCGATGTCGGTAGACCAGGCGTTCGCGTTCCGTCGCCGGGAGCTCCTGCCCCTGGCCGACCAGTTGCGCGACCAGTTCACTTCCGCGTCGCCGTTCCCCCACGTGGTGATCGACGATTTTCTCTCCCCCGACCTGCTCGACCAGGTGCTCGCCGAGTTTCCCCGGCAGGAGCGGATCGACTGGGAGGAGTTCGACACCTCACGTGAGGTCAAGCTCGCGCTTGCGGACGCCGAACAGATGGGGCCGACCACGCGCCACCTGCTCGCCGAGTTCAACTCAGCGGTGTTCACCGACTTTCTCACCGCGCTGACAGGTATCGAGAAGCTGATCCCCGACCCGCGGTACTCCGGCGGCGGGCTGCACCAGATCCAACGCGGTGGCTTCCTCAAGGTCCACGCGGACTTCAACAAGCACCCGGAGTTCGACCTGTACCGCAGGCTCAACGGAATCCTTTACCTGAACAAGGACTGGCAGGAGGAGTACGGGGGCCACCTCCAGATCTGGGACCGAGACATGACGACGTGTGAGAAGAAGGTCCTGCCGGTCTTCAACCGGTTCCTGATCTTCGCCACGCTGGACGACGCCTACCACGGCCACCCCGACCCGCTGACGTGCCCGCCGGACCGCGCGCGCCGCTCCATGGCGCTCTACTACTACACCGCGGAGGCACCGGCCGGGGCGGTGACTGACCACACCACAGTCTTCAAGCAGCGCCCGGGCGAGGTGTGGAACGCCACGCCGCGGCAGACGCTGAAGCGATGGGTGCCACCGGCGATCCTGGACGCGGTCCGTGGGCGACGACGGGGCGGCGTAGAGCGGTAGGAGCCCTCAAGGCACGTTCTACGCGCGAGGAGCGACCGGCAGGCCCGCGTGCCGCAGCAGGCACGACAGGGTCACGACCGGGTCACGACCTGCCGCCCGGCGACCGCACCTGCTATCGCCTGCTCCACCTGCCCACCCGCCGTTGACCAACCCGCACCAGCCACACTGGCTGTCGCTTCGGCCGCCACGGCCGCGCGTTCGGCCACCGGTCTCGAGACCAGGTCGCCCAGAGCGGCGGAGAGGTCGAAGGGTGTGGCCCGGGCGTAGGACACGTGCTCGTTGTCGAGAACCACGCGATTGTGCTGCGCGCCGTTGACGACGGGAATGCAGCCGGACGCGAGCATCTCGTGCGGCACCAGCGAGACGTTGGTGGCCGAAAGGGTGAGCCCTGCGATGCATGCGTTGTAGAGGTTGTTCAGCTCGGCGGGCGTGAGCAGACCGTGCTGCGTGGCCGCGAACGGCAGGTGCCCGAGCCGCTCACCGTAAGTGTGGATCTCGACGTCGGGATGTTGCTCGGCGAACAGCCCGAGCGCCGCGATGGCCAGTTCGTGCGCGCGCCTGGGAGTCGCCGGCCGACAGTAGTAGCAAACTCCCGTTCGCCGCATGGTGGCTTCGGGACTCGTGTCGAGGCGGTAGGTGTCGACATCACAGCCGAACTCGAAAAAGTCGGCCACCATGCCGTGTTCGGTGGCGAGCTTCTGGGCCAGCCAGGGGCCGGCGGTCACACCGTGCAGACCGAACTGGTAGGTCGCCTCTGCCAGCAGTGACATGCTCCCGGCCGGATAGAACAACGGTTCGTAGTCCTGGACGAAGTACATCCTGGCTCCCGCGGCGGGCGAGGCGATGACCGGATACACGGACTCCCAACAGGTGGCCATGATGGCGTGCGCATCCTCGATGCCGTCGGCCACATCGCGGATCTCAGCCCGAACGCCGGGCCAGCAGCGCCCGACGGTGGCCTTGTGCTGCTCCAGGTCCCAACCGTGCTGGTCGAGGAGGTAGACCACGTTGCGGTGTCCCATGGATTCCATGGCCTCGACCATGCGATAGATGGTCGTCTGGCCACCGGAGCCCTGACTGGGTGGAACGTCCACCCACGCGATCGTCAGGGGCTCGGTCGTTCGCCATGGCATCGGAGCGGGGAACTCACCACCGTTCGCCACCAGCGCTGCTGCCTTCCGCAGATCGTCACGTGACACCGGCAGCGACTCGACGCCTCCCGGCCAGATGGACCTGGCAGCCCGCCGACGAACCCGGTCGGAGATGCCCTGCGCACCTTCGGAACGGAGCAGCCGACGAGTCTGACGCAGCCGATCGGTGACCGTTGTCTGATGTCGACTCACGGTTGGTCTCCCCTGTTCATCGGAGCCACTCCGGCCCACGTGGTGCACCGAGGCGTCGCAGATCGAGCAGCGTCCTCACTGCGGCTCTGGATGCCGGTCGACCCGCGAGCGCCCGGCTGCCCTCCCGGAGCAGACACGCTGCCCAATAGCCGGTGGTAGCCAGACGACCGTGCCGACTGCGGTAGAGACGTATCGCGTTGGCAACCAGCAGAGGCCACAGGCGAGTCGACCGCGCCGAACCGCCCTCGAGGTGAACCGCCCCTGCCTGGGCGACGTAGCGGGTGGCGAAGCCCGCGTCCCGCGCACGGAGGTCGAAGTCGGTCTCCTCGGAGTAGAGGAAGTAGGACTCGTCCCAAGGCCCGATGGACGACCAGCACTCGCTGCTGATCAGCTGGGTAGAACCCTCAGCCCAGTCCGTGACGCCATCGCGCTCGTAGGCCGCTCGGTCGGTGATCACTTCTCCCCACCCGGCGTGCCGGCCTGCTCTCTGCGCACCGAGAACCGCGGCGGTGATGGTTCTGCGTATCGTCGGCTCCCGTCGCTGCGACGGGATGAGCTGCCCTTGACGGTCTCGCAGCCGCGGCACTGCGATGCCCGTTCCGGGGCGCCGCAGGGCGCTCAGCAGTGGCGTGACACAGCCAGGGTCCAACCGCACGTCGGCGTTGAGCACGAGCACGGCCGCGTGCGGTCCTGACGCCGCCACCGCAGCGTTGACACCAGCGGCATAGCCGGCATTGCGGCCCATCTCGACGACTGTTGCGTAGGGCGCGACGCGGCGCACCACGTCAACGCTCTCATCAGTGGAGCCGTTGTCCGCGACCACGAGCTCCCACTCGACACCCGCAAGGCCCTCCGCCAGTGTCGAGATGAGACCGGCAAGGTCCGAAGCGCTGTTGTAGCTGACCGCCACCACCGCTACCCGATCTGCGACGAGAGCGCGCTTGCCGAGAGGTGCGGCCCGCTGAGAGGTGGACGGCCAGATGGTCACCGGTCAGCCCGCCAAGGAACCGGCACGCGGTTGGCCCGATCCCTTGGGTGCCTCCGTCTGCCTGGCAGCGGTTTGCGCGGCGCGCCGGGCCATCCGGTTCCGATGCCGGCGAGACGGACCCGCGACTCTGACGGAAGGGCCACTCGAGACCTTGGCCGGCTTGGCCCCGGTGCGCGCGGCGTCGGCCGAGCCGTGCGCTTCGAGGGGCAGATGCAGCTGGCCCAAGCCCTGCGCGGGTTCGTCCTGCTCGTCTGGACGGTTCGGCTTCTCTCGCTCGTGCAGGCGGAGCCCGGCCTGCTGCTCGTCGGTCCACTCGTCCATCGCTCCCGGAGGCTGGTCGCCGCTCCCCTGCCGCGAGGTCACCACCTCGTCCCCGTTGTCCACATCGTTCACGTCGACCGCCTCATGGGCGGCCACTGGCGAGAGACTCCGGCCGATCCGACGTATCCTCCTGCCCGCGGTTGCGACCTGGACCGGTGCGGCCCGTCCGGCTCGCCGGGAACGCCGCCGCAGCCGCCGATCGACCGTGAAGCAGAGCAGCAGCGCCAGGAGCAGCCCGGTGACCACGGTCACCGCCGCCGCCTGGTAGACGGCGCCATAGAGCACGGTCGGGTCCTTGCTGACCGTCGGTCGCGTCGCCTTCATCACCTGGTTGCTGGGCGTGTCCGCCTGCTGCTGGAGAGCGGCCAGGTCGGCATCGACCAGGTCCATGAGGGCGTCTCTGGTGCGAGCAGCCACAAGCGGATCGGTGTGGGTGGCCTCGATCTGGAGGACCGGGCCGGTCTGCGAGAGGTAGACGACCGTGTACCGCGCCGTCAGCCCGCGGCCTTCGAGCCCAGCTGGACATCCTTCGTGGTCACCATGCCACTTATCAGGTTCGCCACCGTCCCCATGCCGTCGCGCAGGTTGAGGTACGGGTTGACCGGTGGCTCCTTCGGGTCGGTGCTCGTGGGCGGCAGCAGGAACAACATCTGGCTCGACGCCCGGTAGGACGGCTGACCGTGCGAGACGACGTTCAGGCACGCAGCCATGGTGAGCAACAAACCTGCGAGAGCCAGTAGCCAGCGACGCCTCAGCAGTAGGAGTAGGCCGGTCATCAGCCTTCCCTCAGACGTCCAGGAGTGTGCTGAACAAGGGCGTGGATGCCAGCGTCGCGAGAGTCGTGCGATGGCGCGACGTCGTCCCGAAGGCAGGCTGGGCGCCTGTCGAGGGGCGGCAACAAAGCCAGCGTGCGGCTGTCGCGGCGCTGGGGCCGCGCCATTTTCAGCACGCTCCTAGGGAGCAACGGCATCTCGATGAGCACCCTGCCATTTCAGGTGATCCGTGCCGACCGAAGCCGGGACCGATGGGCGTTCCCCCCGAAATTGGGGACATTCGACCTGTTGGCAACGGGTCGGACGGGGAGAGACACCCCGCAGACATCTGACCGCTCCCGCTCGAGGCCGCGTCGCGGCTCGCTGCACCAGTTTTGGGGAAAACCCCGGCCCGCAACCATCGCGCGCGCCCCGTGATCGGTCGGATGGGACGACGACGGATAGTGAGGGGACCGATGAACTCTGCGAGGCAGGCGGGCAGCTCAGCCCTCTCTTCGACGGCTTCGTCTGGGCCCACCTCGACGGCTGGCCCGCGCATCGAGTTCCTCGACGGGGTTCGGGCGGTCGCGGCTCTCTTCGTCGTGGTGCACCACTGCTGGCTCATGCTCTTCCCGGAGTTCCCGCGCCAGACTGGGCCCTGGTTCTTCGGATGGATGCTCTACGGCCACCTGGCGGTGTCGGTGTTCATCGTGCTGTCCGGGTTCTCCTTGTCGATCGCACCGGAGCGGTCGGGCTGGACACTGCCACGCGGAGCGCGAGGTTTCCTGTTCCGTCGTGCCTGGCGGATCCTGCCCACCTACTGGGCAGCGCTCGCGCTGTCGTGCATCGTCTACGGTCTCGTGACGCCGGAGCAGACTGGCGATGCCGTGAGTGCCAAGGCGATCGTCGTCCATGGTGTGCTGCTGCAGGACGTCATCGACAGCGCCAAGCCCAACGGCGCGTTCTGGTCGATCGCCGTGGAGTGGCAGATCTACTTTCTGTTCCCGCTGCTGCTGCTCCTCCTTCGGCGCACTGGCCCGCTCCGACTGGTGGCGCTGACGACCGGCAGCGTCGTGCTCGGCTACGAGCTGGCCGCCCACTACTCGGTCTTCGCGCGGTTCTTGAATGTCACGCCGCAGTACGTCGCACTGTTCGCGATGGGTATCGCCGGCGCCGCCCTCGCCGCCGCCCCCACACCCGCACGCCGCAGGTCTCTGGTCGGGGGAGGGACAGCGATCGTGGCACTTCTTGTGGTGCTGGCCACCGCATCGGGGTCGGTCTCCATGGTCGACCACTTCTTCTGGGTCGACCTCCTCGCAGGCGGCGCGACCTCCCTCCTGGTTGCCGGCATGGCAGCTGGCGGTGCCCGACCCCTCGCCCGCCTCTTCGCTTCGACAGCGCTGGTCGGCACCGGCCGCTTCAGCTATTCGATCTACTGCGTCCATGCACCCGTCATCTGGCTGGTTTGGCACTTCGGTGTCGCCGGCGTGGACGCGGGGCGGACGCTCAAGCTGGTGGTCTATCTGGCCGTCGCACTGCCGGTTGTGCTGTTCAGCTCGTGGGCGTTCTCACTGGTCTTCGAGAAGCCGTTCCTCAAGCGCCGATCCTGGGCGGCCTGGCGCAGGTGGACAACAGACCTGGTCTCGACCAGGTCCGCGGACCCGAACGCTGAGCTCGAACCCGCGCCGCGGCATCGGGCGGGGCAGGGGGCGCCCCGGATCGAAGGCAGTATCACGCTGTGACGACGGTGTCGTGGCGCGTCCATCTGCTCAGCCCTGCCGCCGCCACCGGTTCACGTCGCGGGCGAGGTGCAGGCAGAGCGACGCCTCGACCGAGTCGCCCTCGTAGGCGGCGACCCAGGCCCGGCCACGAGCACTACGCGCAACGGAGCGGTACGCCGTGGAGCGCAGCCGCGACTGGCCACGCAGCGGGGCGAAGCCGTCGAGGAGATCACGCAGGGCATGGGCTCGCTCGTGCAGCTCGGTGACCTCGCCGACCGCGAGGGCGGGCGTGCGGGACGACGTGAGCGATAGCACGGGCAGTGGCTCCACGACGTGGGCGACGTCGGCCAGGGCCGCGGCGCGCAGCCACAGCGACAGCTCGCCACTCCGGGTGCCCAACCCATGGTGGCCCGCGGCCTCGAAGGTGCTGCGGCGCATGACCGCACAGCGGCCGCCCACCGTGTCGATTCCTTGCGCGGCGGCCAGCCGGAGCCAGCGGTGGCCGGACTGCACTCCGTCTCGGGCACCGTCGCCGGTCACGATGAAGACCGTCCCCACCGAGGCCTGCTGGTCGAGGACCGCGACCGCGCGCGCGACTGCCTGACCGCTCAGCGGTGTGGCCTCGTCCAGCACGGCGACGCAGTCGTGCGGGACGTGAGCAGTGGTGCCGAGGTCGTCGTGGTCCAGGACGGCGTCCATGGTCAGACCTCGCTGTCTCGGTGTGGGACCGGGTCGGCCATGAGGCCGAGGTCAGGCACGGGAGCTCTCGTCCCTCAGCCACGTGGTGAAGTCGCCGGACCGGACCGCGCGACGCGACCTCGACCTCGCGACGGCACCCACGAGCAGGAACAGCGGGACCCGCGGTGCGAGTGCTGGCTTCCGTACGGCCAGGCGGGCCAACGTCCCCCAGGTGGTCGACGACTCCGGTCGGCGTACGCCGGCCTGGGTGCTCTGGGAGTTTCCAGTGGCAACGCGGACGCGGCGACGGATCAGGTCGCCCACCGTCCCGGGCGCTCGGACCTCGGCGAAGGCGGTCCAGACGACCCGCCGCTCATCGGGCGCGAACGCCTCGGACAGGCTGAGGTCGTCGCTCATCAGCTGAGGCAGGGTCGCCACCCGGCGCTGTCCCTCCTCGGACACCGCGACCACGCCACGCCCGAACAGACCACTGCGCACCTGCGGCAGCTGCTCCCAGACGTCGTAGAACCAGCGGACCGGGCGGCTGGACCGATCCCGCAGCAGAACTCGCTGCGGCGCTGCGGCCAGGATCCCCGGCTCCCGCAGGACCCGAACGAGGTTCACGACGTCGGCTCCCGAAATGGCGACGTCCGCGTCCAGGTGGACCCGCGGGAAGACGGTTCCGGCTGCGTTGCCCACCTGAACGGCCTCGGCCTTCGACGGCCTCGGCACCTCCAGGACCCGTGCCCACGGCGCCACGGTCCGGGCCACTTCGGCGGTCCTGTCGGTGCATCCGTTGCACACCACGACGACGTCCAGGTCTTCGGGCGCGACGCCCTCGGCGAGCCGGGCGAGGGTACGCGCGATGACGCGTTCCTCGTTGTGCGCGGGTATCACCACCCCTGCGACGGCAGCCACGGCTCGACTATGGCGGCTGCCGGCCCGTGCGCCTTCACTGCGTCGAACGCTCACCCATCTTGGGGACGGCGGCCGGAGCGGACGACGGCACCGAGCCGTTCAGCCGACGCGGTGCAGGTCCGGGTCGATGCTGTCTGTCACGAGCTCCTCGTAGGCCAGGACGGCAGCCATCTGCGAGCTGACCTCGAGCTTGCGGAGGATCGACTTGACCTGGCTGCGGACCGTGGCCTCGGCCACCGCGGACACCTCGGCAATCGCACGCACTCCCACGCCCTCATGCAGCTGTTGGAGGACCTCCTCCTCGCGGTCGCTGAGGGTGTCCAGCCGTGCGGCCATCTCGTCGCGCTCCGACTCGAAGGTGCGCCAGGAAAGGACGAGCTGCTTGCGCTCCCGGCGGGAAAGGTCCGGCAGCCAGCCGGTCGCGAGGTCTGCGACCAGCTCAGAGGTTGCGTCCAGCCCCGTGGCGCTGGGCAGCACCAGCGTCGCTCCACGGTCGTACATCGCGCCCCACGCAGGCCCTCTCGGAGCCAAGGTCAGCACCAGCCAGGAGACGTCGAGGCTGCCGACAAGCAGCTGGGCGGCGCGGACCTGCTCCATCCGAACCAGGTCAGTCACGACGAGACCCACGTCCGGTGCGGGCGTCGAGCGGCGCCTGCGCGTTGCTCGCTGCCCGCGCCGTTCGGTGCTCCCGACGGGCTCCGCGTCTGGCCAACGCACGACCACGGTGTCGAAGGAGCGGTCGGCAAGAGCAGCCGCCACGGACTCCGCAACGAGCCGTTGGTCGGATGCCACGGCTACCCGCGGAGATCCGCGACTCCGGTCGCGCAAGCCACGCACCGACACCAAGGATCACCCTTCCCTCAACCCTCGAACAACCCCATCGACGGCACGCGCGACGTCCCAGTCGCCTACCGGTCAACGTTCTTCGGGCAGGTGCACACGTCTAGGGCCGAGGGCCGGAGATCATCGCAATTGATGACGGTATTTGGAGTGGCTGCCATCACACCCATCTGGTCATCCTTGGCGCTGCAAATAGCCTCTTCGGGTCATTCCATCCCCCTGATCGGGTACATAACGTCTTTCTTGATCCCCCAAGGGACGGCCAACTTCCCCGGCCTGTGGTCTCGCGCATCGTGCGGGCTCCTCATTCGAGGTAGTTAGTTTCGTCTCGACACAGCGAGACATGTACGCACGGCGGTGTGGGCCGCCGTCAGCATCACTCGGGACGCTGGCCAGGCAGGACTCTTTGGGGGGAATCATGGCCATACGATTCGAGCGACCCGCGGCGCAGACCGCGGCGCTGATCGCGGGGGCGTCGGTCGTCTGCGCGCTCGTGGTCACACTCGCGTCAGACTCGGGAGGGGACGGGCCGGGCGCGATGCTGGCCGTCGCGGGGATCATGAGCAACACGATCATCCTGGGCGCTGCAGTGCTGCAGTACTTCCACTGGCGCGTGTCCAGCGTCGAACGAGACGGCCCGCTGGCCATCCGGCTGACCGGGTGGCTGACGGTCGGGATGGTGGTGGGCGCATCGCACGGACTCGTCCTGTCCGCCACCGGGTATGAGTCGTGGCAGCCGCAGGGGGCCCATTGGCCCCACGTGAACCTGCTGGTGATCCTGGTGGTCCTCTGCCTGCTGGCGCTGGTCGCCGAGCGGGCGAGACGTGCCCGCCGACCCCGCCCTTCTGGGCGGCGCGACCGCGTCGCTGCTGGTCGCGGTCGCAGTGGTCCCGAACCTGGCTCCGTCCGCGCCGTCTGGTCCCGTCGCCGTCGCACTCCCCGTCACAGGGGTGATGCTGACCGCGACGGCTCTGATCTGGATCCTCCTGACCCGTCGCGCGGTCGCCCCGCTCGTGCGCCGATACCTCGCCGCCGCCGTCGCCCTGCTGACTGCTGGTGAGCTCATGTCCGGCTTCGAGGAACCGTCTTTCGTGCTGGCCGGCGCCGGCATCGCCGCTCAGGTCGCTGCGGCGCTGCTCGTCTGCACCGTGACGCAGCGGCTGCTGCGCGGCGCGATCCTGGTGGGCCACGACCAGGTCCACCGGCTCCAGCGCTCCCTGGCCGAGGTGCGCGAGGTCGTCGGCAAGGACCGCGAACTGCTGCACGAGGTCGGTGCCACCCTGGCCGGGATCACCAGTGCGTCACGGGTGATGCGCCACAGCGAGGCAGTGCCCGCGTCGCGTCGTCAGCGGCTCGAGCACATGCTCGCCGCGGAGCTGGACCGGCTGGAGCGGCTGATGACGGCACGGGTGTACGGGACGACTCGCCTCGACAACTGCGAGATCGACCTCGACATGGTGGTCGAACCGCTCGTCACCAGCCACCAAGCCCGAGGTCGCGATGTCCGCTGGTTCCCGAGCGACGAGCATGCCTACGGTGACCCCGACGAACTCGCCGAAGTCGTGAACATCCTGCTGGAGAACGCTGCCCGGCACGGCGGTCAAGGGGTCGTCCGACTCTCAGTCACCGGCGCGGACGGCGGCGCCCTGGTGATCTGCTCGGACTGCGGGCCGGGCGTGCCACCCGAGCTGCGCGCCCACCTGTTCGAGCGAGAGGTGCGAGGTCCGACATCAAAGGGTCAGGGCCTCGGCCTCGCCATCGCGCACCGGCTGGTGTCCTCGCGTGGAGGCAGCATCGAACTCGTCGAAGGTCACCAGCCCGGCGCGACCTTCGTCGCACGCCTGCCGAGGGGGAGCGACATCGATGACGTCCGCGACATCGCGTAGCCAGCTCCGCATCGTCATCGTCGAGGACCACCTCCTCTTCGCCGAGTCCCTCGAGCTGGCCCTCACCGTCGAGGGATACGACGTCCGGCGGGTGGCCGTGCCGGAGAAGCGACAGTCGCCGGGCGCGCTGATCGCCACGGTGCTGCGGCGTCGCCCCCGGGTGGTGTTCGTCGACCTCGATCTCGGACAGTTCGGCGAAGGCGAGCAGCTGATCGGTCCGCTGGCCAAGGCGGGCGTCAACGTCATCGTGGTCACCGCGTCCGTGGACCGGGCGCGCTGGGGCGAGGCGGTGCGCTGTGGCGCGCGCAAGGTGCTACCGAAGTCCCGGCCGCTCAACGAGATCCTCGCGACCGTCCGGCGCCTCAACCAGGGCCTCCAGGTGATGACCCTCGAGGAGCGCGAAGACCTGCTCCAGGAGTGGGCCAAGGAGCGCGCCGCAAACGTGGACCTGAACGCTCGCCTCGACACACTGACCGTCCGCGAACGCGAGGTGCTCGCCTACCTGATGAAGGGCCAGACCGTCCGGGAGATCGCGACCGAGTGCGTGGTGGCCGAGGCGACGGTGCGCACCCAGGTGAAGTCGATCCTCGCCAAGCTCGAGGTCACCTCGCAGCTGGCCGCTGTCGGGCTGGCGCACAGGGTCGGCTGGAAACCTCCGCAGCTCACCCGATAGGGCTGCCGGGCCGCCAGATGAGCGGCCGCCCGGCAAATGCCGCGGAACATGCCCGATATGCATGATGATCCGCTGCCGACCCCTTCCTACGTTGAGCGCACGTCCAGGGGGGAGGGGACTCACGACGCTCACGACGGGGCCGGTGCAGGTTGCGGCGACAGTGTCCGTCGCGCACCCGAAGGACAGATCGGCCAGGCCCGTCCGCGCCCGCGGGACCACGGTTCTGGACCTGGTTCTCGACGTCCTGTCCGCCGCGGTGGCAGCCGGTCTTGTGCACCTGGTCCTCCCGGCATGGGTGCCGACGGCGAACGTGCTCGTGGTCGTCGCCTGGCCGGCGGCCGTAGCGCTTGCCGGCGGGTATGCCCGTACGGGCACAGATACGCACGGCATCGCAGGACGGGCTCTGCTCCGGGCCTCTCTGTCGCTGGCCGCGACCCTGTGGGTCCTGCTGGTCGTGGCGCCGGGTGCCGCCAACGGCGACCCCCGGCAGTTGGCCGCCGGATCCCTGGTCCTCGCCTCGGCGATGCCGGCCGTGACCGCCCTGTCTCGCTCGCTCGTGGGCTTCGTGTCCCCGAGGCCGCCGGTCTCCGCCCTCGTGGTGGGTCACGGCGACGGAGTGCGGACGGTGCTGCGGGAGGCGGACCGCAGTGGACCCCGGGCGCCGTTCCGTCCGGTGGCCGTCTGCCTGCCGGAGCCCGCCGATGATCGGGACCTCGACGCAGCTCGCCGAGGAGTGGCCCGTGCCCGTCCTCATCGGCATCGAGGACCAGCTGCTGGTGACGGCGCGCACCCACGGCGTCGGCGCGGTCGTGGTGGTCCCGGGCCCGCACATCGGCCACGCGGAGCTCCGTCGCTGGGGCGCGTGGCTCCAGGAGCTCGGTGTCGAGCTCTTCGTGAGCTCGGGGCTTCGCGACGTGGCCCGCGGCCGGCTTGCCTTCACGACGCTCGGTGGAGCCGATCTCGTGCACGTGCGGCCGGCGCCGCTGTCCGGCACGGGCGCGCGGCTCAAGGCGTTGGCGGACAGGCTGGCGGCAGCTGGGCTGCTCGTGGTGCTCGGCCCGCTGCTGGGAGTGCTGGCCCTGCTCATCCGGTCCGACTCGCCCGGCCCGGCGATCTACCGGCAGGACCCGCGTCGGCCGGCAGGGCCGACCGTTCACCGTCTACAAGCTGCGCACGATGCGGACCGACGCCGACCATCTGCGCGAGCAGTTGGACGAGGCCAACGAGTCCGACCAGGGGGATGCTCTTCAAGATCAAGCACGACCCGCGGATCACGAAGGTCGGGTCGGTGCTGCGGGCGTACTCGCTCGACGAGCTGCCCCAGCTGTGGAACGTGGTCCGCGGCGAGATGTCGCTCATCGGGCCGCGGCCGGCGCTTCCCGCCGAGGTGCGCGGCTACCACCCGGACCTGGTCCGCCGGCTCGCGGTGAAGCCGGGCATGACGGGCCTCTGGCAGGTCTCCGGCCGGTCCGACCTCTCGTGGGAGGAGACCGTGCGGCTCGACCTGCAGTACGTCGACAACTGGTCCTGGTGGCTGGACCTCCGCATCGCGCTGCGCACCGCTGGCGCCGTCGTGGGCCGCCGCGGCGCCTACTAGGGCGTGCTCGGGGTGCGCGACGCCGTGTCAGCCGACGCCCGTCTGCGCGAGGTGGGCCAGGATCCGCTCGGCCAGCTCGGGGCGGCAGACCACGAGGTCTGGCAGGTAGACGTCGTCCTGGTTGTAGCGCAGGGGAGACCCGTCCACGCGCGAGGTGAAGAGTCCCGCGGCGCGGGCGACCGCCACCGGCGCGGCGGAGTCCCACTCGTACTGGCCACCCGCGTGCACGTAGGCGTCGGTGACGTCGCGCACCACCGAGATCACCTTGGCGCCGGCCGAGCCCATCGGCACCAGCTCGCCATCGAGAGCCCGGACCAGCCCGTCGACGAAGGCCGGGGGCCGGCTGCGGGAGACAGCGATCCGCGGCCGGGAGGCGGTGCTGGGGGGCACGACGGGCGGTGCGGCCGTCGTGAAGGTCTGGCCGAGCCCCGGCTGGGCGACTGCACCGGCGACCAGGTCTCCGGACTGTCCGTGGCCAGACCGCTGCCACAGGGCGACGTGCACCGCCCAGTCGTCGCGCGGGGGCTCGGAGAACTCGCGCGTGCCATCGAGCGGGTCCACGATCCAGACCCGGTCGCGGTCGAGCCGGACCTTGTCGTCCTTGCCCTCCTCCGACAGCACCGCGTCGCCCGGTCGGTGCTCCGCGAGCAGCTCCATGAGCAGCTGGTGGGCAGCGAGGTCGCCGGCGTCCTTCAGCTCGCGGCCCTCGAGCCCCTCCTCGCGGACCTCGAGCAGGCGGCGGCCGGCGGTCTCGGCCAGCCAGCCCGCCAGCACGTGGTCGTCGGCGTCGGCGGGGGCCGGTCCCGGGGCGAAGTTCACCCGAGCAGCCTAGTGAGGGCACGGTCTCCTGGCGGGCGTGGGCCGATCGACCTAGTCAGTTGCCGTGAGAGGACTAGTTCCCCTACCCGAAATTAGGTACTACAGTGCCCGCGTCGGTCGGGGAAATCCGGGGAGTCAACGCTCGACTCATCTGTGGGACATCAACGGCCTGTGGGGGGCCCGATGAAAGCGCTACGCATAGCCGTGGGCGTGTGGACGTGGCGAGGGGCTGCCCTCGTCATGATCCTCATGCTCGCGCCGCTGTTGTCGGACGACGGCATCAGGATCGCCGTCCTGGCCGTCTTGACCTGCGCGCTCGCGGCGTCGCTGCTCTGGGTCGACGAGCTCTCGGGCTGGGGCCGGGCCGTGACCGTGACCGGGATCCTGCTGCTCGGAACCGGCTTCGCGATCGGCGGGGTCGCCACGCTACCCGTCGGCCTGCTCGGCGGCGTGGTGACCGCGGGCTGCGTCGTCGCGCTGCTGCGCGGCACCATCGACGAGGAGAAGCAGAAGGTCCAGGACCTCCACCTGCGGCTGCGGACCGCCGAGGTCGGTCGCCGCCAGGACCGCGCCCGGCTGCACGAGATCAACGCCACCGTGGCCGGCATCGCGTCGGCCCAGAAGCTGATGGACAACGGCCTGGCCTCCGATCGCAGCGACGCGCTGGCGGCGATGATGCGAGCCGAGGTCGAGCGACTCCAACGGCTGGTCGCCGACCGGATGCCGAGCCGGCGCCGCAGCATCGACCTCGACGAGGTCATCGGCCAGATCGTCCTCTCCCACCTGGCCCGAGGCCGGGTGGTCGGTTGGCAGCCCTCCGGGCTGCGGGCCATGGGCCGCGCCGACGACATCGCCGAGGTCGTCAACGTGCTCCTGGAGAACGCCGCGGTGCACGGCGGGCCCGACGCCGTGTCGGTCCAGGTGACCCGTGACCTCGACGGCCACGGCGTGACCGTGACGGTGACCGACCAGGGCCCCGGCGTCGCACCGGAGCTGCGCGACCGGCTCTTCGACTGGGGGATCGAGCCGGCCGGGCTCCCCCGGCCAGGGCATCGGCCTCCACGTCGCCGCCGACATCACCCACGCACTGGGCGGGCGGCTCGAGCTGCTGCCGACCACGACGGGCGCGTCGTTCGCCGTGCACCTGCCGACCGTCCCGCTGGAGGTGAGCGCGGATGAGCGCGTCGCCCGGGCAAGCTGAGCAGCGGGTCCTCATCGTCGAGGACCATCGGCTGTTCGCGGAGGCGGTCGACCTCGCGCTGACCGTCGAGGGCTACGACGTACGCCGGATCGAGGTGCCCGACGACCCCACCTCGCCTGGCGCGCTGGTCGCCGCGATCATCAAGCAGCGGCCGCGGGTGGTTCTGCTCGACCTCGATCTCGGTCGGTTCGGCGACGGGGTGCGGCTGATCGAGCGGATCGCGCGCTCCGGGGCCAACGTCGTCGTGGTCACCGGCTCGACCGACCTGGCCCGGTGGGGGGACGCGGTTCAGTCCGGCGCCCGCAAGGTGCTCTCGAAGTCGCAGCCGCTCGGCGACATCCTCGCCACCGTGCGGCGGATCATCGCCGGACTGCCCGTCATGGATCGCGAGGAGCGCGAGGAGCTGGTCGCGGAGTGGACGAGGATGCGGGAGGAGCTGCACGACCTGCGCGAGCGGCTCGAGCAGCTCACCTACCGCGAGGGCATCGTGCTCGGCCACCTGATGAGGGGCCGGGCGGTGCGCGAGATCGCAGGCATGAGCGTGGTCTCCGAGGCGACCGTCCGCACCCAGGTGAAGTCGATCCTGGCCAAGCTCGAGGTGTCGTCGCAGCTGGCCGCGGTGGGCATGGCCCACGAGATCGGCTGGCGCGCGCCGGTTGCCTGAGACAGGTCTCGCACGAACCCCTACGGCACGTTCGCGACGACCTCGCACCTGGCCACGGCGTCGATTCCGTCTTCACCATCGCAGCTGTCCGGTCGGCCGGCTCCGCCGTCGAGGACGTCATCGCCCGGCCCACCGCTGAGGGAGTCGGCCCCGCGCCCGGCGTCGATCCGGTCGGCTCCCCCCGCCGTGCCCACCGTCATCGACGCGTCGAAGTCCGTGTTGTCGCCGTAGATCGTGTCGTCGCCGCCACGCCCGCGAATGATGTCGCTGCCGGCACTGGTGACGCTGGCGTCGGGGACCGAGCTGTCCCCGATCAGGAACTCGTCGGACCGCCCACCGACGATGATGTCGTCGCCCGAGCCCGCGGCTCGGCCAGCCTGGGGGTCGTTGATGTTGTGGTCCCCGATGGCGGCAACCCCGCCGTCCCTGCCAAGGTCGAGGAGGTCATCGCCACCGTTGCCGCTGGCGGAGGCGGCGCCCTCGCTGTCTCCGATGAGGAAGTCGGCACCCTGCTGGCCCAGCAGGATGTCGTCGCCGGCACCGGTGGCCGCCCCGGCCAAGGGAGCAGCCGAGTCTCCGACGAGCCCGTCGTCCCCACGGCCACCGACCAGCCGGTCATCCCCTCCGCCGGTCGCGTCACCGTCGAGGGTGACGCTGTCACCTGTGATGTGCTCGTCGTCTCCCGCGCCCCCGAAGAGCTGGTCGTTCCCGCCGCCCTTGGCGTCCCCCTCCAACGTCATCGAGTCGCCCACCAGGGTGTCCGCGCCGCCCCCGCCGGACAGGCGGTCATCGCCTCCACCTGAGACGTTGCCGGCTTCCCGGTAGACATCTCCGTACAACTCGTCGTCGCCCGCCTGCCCCGCGATCCGGTCGTTGCCGGCGCCTCCCACCAGAACGTCGGCACCGTCGCCGCCGCAGATGAGGTCCCGACCGCCCAGCCCGCGGATCACGTCCGCCCCGGACGTGCCGACGATGACATCCCTCCCCGGCGTGCCCTTGGTCACCCGGTCCGCCGCCGCGACCACGATCGTCGCCGGCGCCCCGAAGCATCGCGGACCAGGTTTCGCCGAAACCGATGGCACCACCAGAAGAACTGCTGCCGCTGTCGCGGCGGCGACCACTGCCGCGACCACTCGTGCCGTGGTGGCTCGTGACCGCTGCATGTCAACACCCCTTGCCCGGCGTACACCGCCTGGACTCAGTGTCGTACGCAGCGCACTGGTGCGCCACTGTTCATCCGCTGGCGGAGCTGCTGATCACGAAGGTCCGAGGTCAGCCGTTGAACCGCTGCTGGGTCTCGGCCAGCCCCTGCGTGAGCAGCAACTCGACGGCGTCCGCCGCGCGGTCCACCTGGAACGGCAGCTCCTTGCGCTCGGTGGTCGAGTAGTTGGAGAGCACGAAGTCGGCCGGGTCCTGCCGGCCGGGCGGCCGGCCGATGCCGACCCGGACCCGGAAGAAGTCGCCCGTGCCGACCGAGGCCCGGATCGAGCGCAGCCCGTTGTGGCCGTTGTCGCCGCCGGAGAACTTCACCCGCATCGTGTCGAAGGGGATGTCGAGCTCGTCGTGGATGGCGACCAGCCGCTCCGGGCCGACCTTGTAGAAGGACAACAGCGCCTTGACCGGCCCGCCGACCTCATTCATGTAGCAGCGCGGCCGGATCACGACCAGGCGCGGCCCGGGCTGACCGGGCACGCCCAACCGCCCTTCGGCCACCTCGGCGCGGCTGGCCTTGTGGGCCTTGAACGGCGCGCCGAGCCGGCGGACCAGCTCGTCTGCGACGAGGTAGCCGACGTTGTGCCGGTGCCCGGCGTACGTCGGACCGGGGTTGCCGAGCCCCGCCACGATCCAGGGCTCGGCGCCGGTGTGGTGCGGCTCGGTCACTCCCCGGAGGAGTCGCCCTCGGCGGACCTCGCCACCCTCGGCGGACTCGCCACCCTCCGGCGCCTCGACCTCGCCGGCCTCGATGTCGGCGTCGGAGTCCTCGCGCTCGATGCCGGCCTCGGCCTCGGCCTCCTCGAGCTCGGCCTCGAGTGCCGCCTCGCTCTGCTGCTCCCGGATGTTGACGATGAGCGTCTCCGGGTCGACGAGCAGCGTGGAGCCCTCGGGCAGGTCGAGCTGACCGGCCAGGATCTGGGTGCCGGCCGGCAGCCCCTCGATCGAGACCTCGATGTTCTCGGGGATGTGGGTCGCCTCGGCCTCGATCTGGACCGTGGTGTTCTCCGTGACGACGACCGTCTCGGACGCGGCGGAGCCGACGAGCTGGACCCGGACGTCGACGGTGACCTTCTCGCCCCGACGGACGGCGACGAAGTCGATGTGCTCGATGACCCGGCGGATCGGGTCGATCTGGACGGCCTTGGTCAGCGCCAGCTGGGGCTCGCCATCGATCTGGAGCTCGAGCAGCGCGTTGGAGCCGCCGTGCTTGAGCGCCATCATCGTGTCGTGGCCCGGCAGGGTGACGTGCACGGTCTCGTTGCCGTGGCCGTAGACGACCGCCGGGATCTTGTCGTCGCGGCGGATCCGGCGCGCAGCGCCCTTGCCGAACTCGGTGCGGGTCTCTGCCGGGATCTTCTCGGTGGCCATGCGGGTGCTGCTCCTCTGGTGTGGGTCCTGGGCCTCGACGCGATCGCGGAGGCACACCCTGGAAAGGAGCGCCGCCCTGTCGATCACGGAGCCCGATGGGGGCTCCCTCGCCGAGGCAACCGCAGCAGTCTAGCCACGCACGCCGGCACCGGCGAATTGCCGGAACACCACGACGTAGCGTGGCCGGGTGCCCTCCCTCACCCTCGCCGAGGCCCGGGCGCGGGCCGCCCAGGTGTCCGATGTGTCCTACGACGTCGCCCTCGACCTCTCCGACCCCCAGTCGTTCCGAAGCCGGGTCACCGTCCGCTTCTCCTCGAGCGGGTCGGAGACGTTCCTCGAGCTGCGGGGCGGGCGGGACGTGTCGGTCACGGTGAACGGCGTCCGGCTCGACCCGGCGCCCTACGACGGCGCCCGGATCGCCCTGACCGGGCTGGTGGCGCGCAACGAGGTCGCCGTCGACGCGCGGCTGTCCTACGTCACCGACGGCGAGGGGATGCACACCTTCGCCGACCCGGTCGACGGCGAGCGCTACGTCTGCGCCTACGTCGGCATCGACATCACCCAGCAGGTCTTCGCCTGCTTCGACCAGGTCGACCTGAAGGCGCCCATCACCCTGTCGGTGGTCGCCGACCCCGCGTGGACGGTGCTGTCCAACACCAGCGTCGCCTTCCACCAGGACGATGCGTGGGAGTTCGCCACGACCGCTCCGATCCCGGTCGACACTCTTCACCGTCTGCGCCGGGCCGTGGCACTCCTACACCTGGCAGCACGCCGGCCTGCCGATGGGCTGGCACACCCGGCGCTCGCTGGCCGCGGAGCTCGACCGCGACGTCGCCGAGCTCCGGCGCACCACCGAGGCCTGCTTCGACCACTACACGTCGATCTTCGACGAGCCGTTCCCGTTCGAGAGCTATGACCAGGTCTTCGTGCCGGGGCTCAACTGGGGGGCGATGGAGAACCCCGGCTGCGTCACCTACCGCGACGAGATGCTCCCCCGCGGCCATGTGCGCGACGAAGCGAGAAGGCTCCGCGCCATGGTCATCGCGCACGAGATGTCGCACATGTGGTTCGGCGACCTCGTGACCCAGCGATGGTGGGACGACACCTGGCTCAACGAGTCGTTCGCCGACTACATGGGCTTCGAGGTGGCGCACGCGGCGGCAGGGTTCCCGGGCACCCGGTTGAGCTTCGAGACGCGGTTCAAGCCCGGCGCGTACGCCGCCGACCGCCGCCGCTCCACCCACCCGGTCGCACCCCTGCCCGAGGACGTGCCCGACGTGGCCACCGCGACCAGCAACTTCGACGAGATCTCCTATGCCAAGGGCAACGCGGCGATCCGGCAGCTGGTCACCTGGCTCGGCGCCGACGACTTCATGGCGGGGGTCAACGCGCACCTCACCCGGCACCGCTTCGCCAACGCCACCCTCGACGACCTGGTCGAGGCGCTCGACGCCGTGTCGCGGCGCGACGTGCGCGGCTGGGCCGAGGTGTGGCTGCGGACCTCCGGCCACGACACGATCCGCGTCGACCGCGACGGCGACGTGCCGGTGCTGGTGCGCGAGGGGACCCGCCCCCACCGGCTCCGCGTCTCGGCCTACGACGACGCGATGGGTGCCGTCGGTGACCGCTGGCTCGACCTCGAGGGCGAGCCACTCCGGCTGCCCGAGTGGGCCGGTCGCGTCGTGGTGCCCAACTCCTCGGGCGAGACGTTTGCCCGGGTGGTCCTCGACGAGCACTCGCGCGCGGTGACCGGCCGGCACCTGCTCGCGGTCGCCGACCCACTGGCCCGCGGGCTCCTGTGGACCCTCGCCTTCGACCTGCCCGTCCAGGAGCAGCTCGACGTCGTCGAGCAGCACCTCGCCGCCGAGCCGCACCCGACCCTCGTCGAGGCCGTCGTCGAGCACCTCCAGCGCAGGGTCCTGTCCCGGCGGGTGCCGGCCGGTGACGCCCCAGCCGTGCACGAGCGGCTGGCCGCGTGCTTCCGCATCGGTCTGGCCGCCGGGCCGGAGGCACAGCGCGCCCTGGCCCTCTCCTCCGGCCTGGCGCTGACCTCGCACGACGCCGACGAGCTGGGCCGCTGGCTCTCCGCCGACCGCACCGACCAGGGTCACGAGCTCGACCCAGAGCTCCGGTGGTCGGTGGTGCACCGGCTGGCCGGACTCGGCGGGCTCGACGCGGACGCCATCGAGGAGGAGCGGCGCCGTGACGGCAGCGCCCAGGGCGACCTCGGCGCGGCCACCGCGCTCGCCGCCCGGCCGGACGCCGGGCGAAGGCCGCCGCCTGGGCGGCCATGAGCGAGGACCCCGATGTCTCCAACCGGCGCTTCGCGGCGCTCGCCCACGGCCTGTGGTCGCCCGAGCAGGCCGAGCTCGTGGCGCCGTACGTCGAGGCCTACGTCGCCGCCGCGCCCGCCCTGGCCCGTCGCGGCTCCGCGTTCGCCGCGTCCGTCGGCTTCGCGTTCCCGGCGCTCTTCCTCGACGAGGCGCAGCTCGAGCTGGTGCGCACGGCGCTGCGCGGCGACGTGCCGGCCGTCCTCAGGCGGTCGTGGGAGGACAGCCTCGATGACCGCGCGTAGGAGTGGCCCTGCGCTGCTCCTCGCCTTGGCACTGGCCGGCTGCTCGTCCCAGGGCCCGGTGGCCGAGCCACCTCTCCCCTCCAGCCCTCCGGTGTCCGCGACCCCCACCCCTACTCCCGAGCCGACCCCCACTCCCCCACCCACGTCCGGGCCGCCGACTCCGGCACCCGGCAGCGTGCCGCCACCCTGGCTCGGCACCCGGCCGCTGCCATTGCGCCCGGACGGCTATGGCCAGGCGCCGCCGACCCCGCCCGCGCTGGATCCGCGCCGCTTCACGCTGCCCGACCCGGTCGCATCGCTGCCCGGCGACGGCTTCGCCTCCGAGATCGAGCCGGTCCCAGCCGACGTGCTTGCCCGGTCGACCTGGGCACCCGGCTGCCCGGTGCGGGCCGACGAGCTGTCCTACGTGCGGCTGACGTTCTGGGGCTTCGACGAGCAGCGCCACACCGGCGAGCTGCTGCTCGCCCGGTCGGTCGCCGACGACGTGGTCGGTGTGTTCCGGACGCTCTACGAGGAGCGGTTCCCGTTCGAGGAGCTGCGCGTCACCGCGCGCTCCGAGCTGGACGCTCCGCCCACGGGCGACGGCAACGACACCGGGTCCTTCGTCTGCCGGCCGACGACCGGGGCGACCATGACCTTCAGCCAGCACGCCTACGGCCTGGCCATCGACCTCAACCCGTTCCAGAACCCTTACACCAAAGGCGATCTGGTCCTGCCCGAGCTCGCGTCGTCCTACCTCGACCGCGACCGCATCCGGCCCGGGATGATCACCCCCGACGGCGTGGTGGTGCGCGCGTTCGAGGCGATCGGCTGGACCTGGGGCGGGACGTGGAGCTCGCTGAAGGACTACCAGCACTTCAGCCAGAACCGGCGCTGAGGAGCTCCGCCAGCTCGGCATGGCCGAAGTGCTCGGCCCACAACGCTGGCGTGCCGTGGAACCGGGAGTCCGGCACCGCGGGGTCGGCGCCGAGCTCGAGCAGCAGCTCGACCATCGCGGCGTCGCCGTGGCCGGCCGCCGCGTGCAGCCCGGTCTCCCACCTCTGGTCCGAGGGCACGTCGGTCCGGGCCGGACGGTCGAGGTCCCAGCCGAGCTCCGCCGCCCGGCGTACGGCCTCGCGGTCGCCGAGGCCGGCCGCCCAGGCCACCAGCCCCGGGCGCGCCGCTATGGCGGCCGGCACGGACCCGGCGTCGCACCGGAGTCACCCGTGAAGACCGCGGCCACCACGGCCTGCTCCGCCGTCAGGTCGGGCGAGGCCCCGAGCCGGAGCAGCAGCTCCGCGGTCGCGGTGCGGCCCGAGGTGCGAGCGGCGGCGTACGCCGAGCACGCGGGCCATCTCGTAGCGGCCGCCCACCTCGGTGTCCGGGTCGACGCCGTGAGCGACCAGCAGCTCGACCCGCTCGTCCATGCCGTGCGTCACCGCCCAGGCGAGCTGGAACGCCAGCTCGTCGGCATCGTCGAGCCCGTGCTCGAAGAGCAGCTCAAGGTGGCTGTTGTCGTGGAGGAAGGTCCGGTTGTAGAGCGTCTGGCCGTCGTTGGGGTCGGCACCGGCGCCGAGCAGGGCGCGGGCCAGCGCCTCCCACTGCGGGTGGGCCGGCGCGTTGTCGGGGCCGCCCTCACCCTGGCCGAACGCGCCAGTGAGCGCGGTGAACGGCGGGTGGTTGCCGTGCCAGAGGTAGCCGGCGCCCGCGTCGGCGCCGGCCTCGAGCAGCGCCGAGACAGCGTCGCGGACCGCGTCGGCCGTCACGTCGGGGTCGTGGCGCGCGTAGGCGAGGTAGAGCAGCGGCGGCCAGTCGAACGGGCCGCTCTCGACGTTCGCCAGCGCGGGGTCGGCGGCCAGCAGCCGGCGCAGGGAAGCCGCGTCCGCTCGCGCCGCCGCGACGTGGACGCTGTCGGCGCCGAGGCCCGGTTGGGCGACGAGCAATGCTCGGGCGTTGGTGCGGCGCACGACGTCGTCGGCGCCGTAGGTCAGGCAGGCCAGCCGCAGGAACTCATCGGCCGGGTCCGCCTGGGGACCGACCAGATCAGGTTCGCGCGTGGGAAACATCGGCACCCACGAATGATGGCACCGGCGGATGCTCGCTCGCCGGGGTCAACAGCCACTGAGCAGTTGCCGCGGCTTGGGGGCCGAAGCTCGCGGGGGTATCAACGCAGTTGGAGCGGTGGGAGCGAAGCGACCCGGTCTTTCCGAGCGAAGCGAGGCGCCCCGCGATCGGCCTCCGAGACGCGGCGACAGCGCCGAAGCGAGCGCAGCGAGCCAGGCGCCCGCGAGCGAGTCGCCGCGGCTTGGGGCCGAAGCTCGCGGGGGTATCAACGCAGTTGGAGCGGTGGGAGCGAAGCGACCCGGTCTTTCCGAGCGAAGCGAGGCGCCCCGCGATCGGCCTGCGGGACGCGGCGACAGCGCCGGAGCGAGCGCAGCGAGCCAGGCGCCCGCGAGCAGTCGCCGCGGCTTGGGGGCCGAAGCTCGCGGGGGTATCCAATCACGCGTGCCCGTCGAACATCGAGGTGACCGAGCCGTCCTCGAACACCTCGCGGATCGCTCGCGCGACCAGCGGCGCGATCGAGAGCTGGGTGAGCTTGTCGAACTCGCGGTCCGGCGTCAGCGGGAGCGTGTCGGTGACCACGACCTCCTGGACCGGGCAGTTCTTCAGCCGGTCGACGGCGGGGTCGGAGAGGATCGCGTGGGTGGCGGCGATGACCACCCCAGCCGCCCCCTCGGCCATGAGGGCCTCGGCGGCCTTGGTGATGGTGCCGCCGGTGTCGATCATGTCGTCGACCAGCACGCAGAGCCGGCCCCTGACCTCACCCACGACGCGGTTGGCGACGGTCTCGTTGGGCCGGTCGATGTTGCGGCTCTTGTGGATGAACGCCAGTGGCGCGCCGCCGAGCCGCGAGGCCCAGCGCTCCGCCACCTTGATCCGGCCGGCGTCCGGGGAGACGACCGCGAGCTCCTGGTCGCCGTACTTCGCCCGGACGTGGTCGGCCAGGATCGGCAGTGCCATCAGGTGGTCGACCGGGCCGTCGAAGAAGCCCTGGATCTGGTCGGCGTGCAGGTCGACGGTGATCAGCCGGTCAGCGCCGGCGGTCTTGAAGAGGTCGGCCATCAGCCGGGCCGAGATCGGCTCGCGGCCGCGGTGCTTCTTGTCCTGGCGCGCGTAGCCGTAGAACGGCATGACCACCGTGATCCGCTTCGCGCTCGCCCGCTTGAGGGCGTCGACCATGATCAGGTGCTCCATGATCCATTCGTTGATCGGAGCCGTGTGGCTCTGCAGCACGAAGGCGTCGCAGCCGCGCACCGACTCCTCGTAGCGCACGTAGATCTCGGAGTTGGCGAACTCGTAGGCCGACTGCGGGACCAGGTCGGTGTCGAGGAGCTTCACGACCTCTTCGGCGAGCTGGGGATGCGCCCTCCCGCTGAAGACCATCAGGTTCTTCTCGGTGGTGCGCTTCATACCCGTCATGCTGTGCGGAGCTCCCGGCTGGTCGGTCTCGGCGGGTTTCAGTCCCCATCTGCTGAGGGCAAGTGTTCCACGGCGTCGATGGCCGCCGACGCGGCGTCCGCCTGAGGAGTTCCGGCCCGCTTGGACAGGGCCCACCGGGCAAGGTTCCGCTGGGGACCGCCGCTGACCGCGAGGGCACCCGGTGGCACGTCGCGGCGTACGACGGTGCCGCCCGCCGTACCGGCCCCGTCGCCGATCTCGACCGGCGCGACGAAGGTGTTGTTGGCGCCCGTCCGGGCCTGCCGCCCGACCACGGTCGTGTTCTTCTCGACACCGTCGTAGTTGGCGAAGATCGTGCCCGCGCCGATGTTGCTGCCCTCGCCGATCTCGGCGTCGCCGACGTAGGACAGGTGCGGCACCTTGGCGCCGGTGCCGATCCGGGCGTTCTTCGTCTCGACGAAGGTGCCGATCTTGCCCTCCGCGCCGAGGTTCGTGCCGGGCCGGAGGTAGGCGAACGGCCCGACCGTCGCGCCGGCGCCGATCACCGCGAGCTCGCCGTGGGTGCGGATGACCCGGGCACCGGTGCCGATCTCGCAGTCCTTGAGGGTGGTGTCGGGGCCGATGACGGCGTCCTCCTCGACGACCGTCGCGCCGAGCAGCTGGACGCCGGGCAGCAGAGTGACGTCGGGGTTGAGGACGACGTCGGCGTCGATCCACGTGGTCGCCGGGTCCATGACGCTGACCCCGGCCTCCATCCACCGGGTGACGATCCGCTCGTTCATCACCCGGCCGGTGCGCGCCAGCTGCACGCGGTCGTTGACCCCCTCGGTCTGCACCACGTCGACGATCTCGTGCGCGCCGACGTGCAGCCCGGCCTCGCGCGCGAGCTGCACGGTGTCGGTGAGGTAGTACTCGCCCTTGGCGTTGTCGTTGGTGAGCTTGGGCAGCGCCTCCATCAGGAACGCCGCGTCGAACGCGAGGATCCCGGAGTTGATCTCCCGCACCTCCCGCTGCTCGTCGGTCGCGTCCTTCTCCTCGACGATGCCCTCGACCTCGCCGTCGCCGTTGCGGACCACCCGGCCGTAGCCGTAGGGGTCGGCCACCACGCCGGACAGGATGCTCACCGCTCGCTGCGCCGCCTCGTGCTCCTCCGCGAAGGTCCGCAGCGACGCGGCCTCGAGCAGCGGCGTGTCGGCGTAGGCCACCAGGACGGTGCCCTCGGGCACCTCCCCGGACGCCGCCACCGCCTCCATCGCGACGCGGACGGCGTGCCCGGTGCCGTGCTGCTCCTCCTGCACCGCGAGCAGCGCGTCCGGCACCAGCGCCTGGATGTGCGGCCCGACCTGCCCGCGCTGGTGGCCGATGACCGCGACGATGCGCCGCGGCTCCACCTGCTGGACCGCGGCCAGCACGTGCCCGACCATGCTCCGCCCGGCCACCGGGTGCAGGACCTTCATGGTCTTGGACTTCATCCGGGTGCCACCGCCGGCGGCCAGGACGATGACGGTCAGCTCTCCGGGCACCGGCTCACTCTAGGCGGTGCGAGCCGGTGCCCGGACAGTCCGTGCTCAGGGCAGGTAGTAGGTCGCGTTCGGCAGCTTGTAGACGTGGTCGGCGTGCGCACCGATCAAGTCGGACCACTGGTCGCCGAAGTTGCCGACGATGTCGAAGCCCTCGTCCTCGATGTGCGCGCGGGTGCCGGACTTGTACTCGATGGTCGAGCACGCGCTGTCGGATCCGCAGTCGACCCACGGCTGGGTCGGGATCGAGGCGTTGCCGCTGGAGACCGTGACCGTGCCCTTGGTGAAGTAGTGCGCAGCTGAGAACAGCGGCTTGCTGGCCGCGTCGACGTATCCGCGCTCCGTGAGGTTCGCGATCGTGTCAGCCTGCTGGCTGGCACCCCGGCCGGTCAGCCCGAACACGACGCAGCCCGCGGCGGCAGCGGCCTTCACCAGACCGGTCATCCCGGGCACAGCCGGGAAGAGGTGCTGCGAGACCCAGGTGCCCTGGAGAACCGGGTCGAATACGAACTTCATCGCCCCGTCCTCCATGTCGTAGGTCCACAGCGTCGTGTCGTCGGCGTCGAAGACCACGGCCGGCTGAGCGGGCAGGGTGATCGCGGCGAGCGCGGCCCGGTGCTTCTTGAGCCGCTTCTTCGCCTTCGCGAGCTTCCGGTGCGCGCGCTTGCGCTCGGCCGGGGACTTGGCCCTCTTGAGCGCCTTCTTCGCCTTCTTGACCCTCTTGACGTCCTTGGCGACCTTCGCCTTCGCGGCGGTCTGCTTCGCCAGCGCGGCATCGTAGGCCGTGGCCCGCGTCGTGCAGTTGCTGGTCACCTGCGTCGTCCAGGAGGACTCCAGAGACGTGAGCTGGCTGATGTAGGGCGAGGTCGTCTTGTTGGCGATGCCGTTCGAGTCGGCACCGTAGTAGCCCCGGATCATCTTCCGCACCGGGTCGATGTTGGGGATGTCGTCACCGCTGGCCACCGAGTAGCCGCTCGAGCCGTCCGGCTGCATGACGTAGGACGTCGGCGGCATCATGTTGGCATCGGTGGCTGGCGCGCTCGGGATGTCGGGCGAGGCCAGGAAGTAGGTCGGGTTGGGGATCTTGGTCCACTTCTCGGAGAAGCCGCCCTGGAGGTCGCTCCACTGGTCGCCGACGTTCATCACGATGTCGACCGTGTCGGTGGTCGCGATGTGCTCGCGGGTGAACGCCTTGTACTCGACCGTCGAGCAGGCGGCCGTGCCGTCGGCGTTGCAGTCGACCCAGGGCTGGTTCGCGACATCCTTGGTGTAGACGTTCCCAGCGTCGAACATCGGGAACCCCTCGTTGTTCAGGTTGATCACCGTGTCGGCCTCCTGGCTGGCCGGACGCCCGGTGACGCCGTAGAGGTCGTAGCCCCGGTCACTGAGCTCCTGCAGGAGCTGGGGCATCCCGGGCACGGCGGGGAACTTGTGGTCGGCGACCCACTCCGCGTTCAGCGTCGGGTCGAAGTTGAAGTTGGTGGCCTTGTCCTCGAAGTCGTAGTTCCACAACAGCGTGTCGTCGACGTCGAACACCAGCGCCGCATTGGCCGGCGCGGTCGCCGGCAGCTCGGAGAGGATGTGGTTCTCGATCGCGTGCACCTGTGTGAGGTAGCGCGAGCTGGTCTTGCTCGAGATCCCGCCGGTGGCGTTGTAGTAGGCGCGGATGGTCGACTTCACCGAGTCGATGTTGGGGATCGACTCCCCGTCGGCCGGGACGTTGGTCGTCCCGTTCGCCGGGTCGACGATCATGTTGAACGCCGTCTTCGGCGCGAGCGGGTTGTCCGCCCACGCGGTGCCGGCGGAGACGAGACTGGCAGTGACGGCCAGTGCTGATGCGGTGGCGATGGTGCGGAGCATGCGCGCGGAGCTCATCGGTGCCTCTTCCAGGTGACGAGGAGGATGGAGGGGTCGAGGTATCTGAACCCCCACGCGCGCGATATTCAAGAGCGCTGGCACCCGCAGACAGGTTCCTTGCAGCCGCGCCCCCGGGTCGGAGTCGAACCCCTGCTCCGGACAGCGGGAGACCAGGGCGGAGCTCCGCCGGCCCGGGTGGCCGAGTCCACCCGGGACAGTGCCCTGTTGTGTCAGCGGAGGCGCAGGACCCGCGACTCGGCCGCGAGCGTGGCGTTGGTCTGCTCGACCTTCGCCTTGTACTTCGTCTTCTTGCGACCGTTGCGGTCCTTGACCGAGAAGGTCGCGACGGCACCGGCGTTGAGCACCACGTTCTTGGGCCCGACCCGGACCCACTTGCCGTGCCGCTTCTTGGCCCACAGGGTGACATGGGCGCCTTCCAGCGGTACTTCGGCCGAGGCCGCCACCTCGAGGATGTCGAGCTTCTTGCGCTTCTTCTTGAGCGAGTGCCCGTTGAACGACACCGAGATCGGCTCCTGCTTCAGGCTGAAGCCCTCGCGGAAGTCACCGTCAGCCGGGTTGAACACCGCCTGGTCGCCCACACCGGCGTTGCCGATGTACTTCACGACGCCGTCGTTGACCGACTGGAGCGGGGGTTCCACCGCCGGAGTGGCGATGTTGGCGTCCACGATGCCATCGACGTTGGTCTGACCCTCGGGGGTGAACGTGATGCCGTCACGGGTGCTGGACACGTTCACACCCACGATCGGGCTGCCGAACTGGTCCCGCGCCTGGATCGTCACCGGCACCTCCGTCGCCGGGTTGTTGTCGGTCGGGTTGGCGCTGATCTTCAGATCGGCCACGACCTGGTTGTAGATCGTGTACGCCTCGGTGTCGCTCGCGGTCGGGTTGGCGTTGGACATGGTGGCGCTGAACACCAGCTGGTCCAGTGCGCCGTAGGCGAAGTTCGGTGAGGTCATCACGGGCGCGATGTCGTAGACCAGCTTCCACCCGGAGGCAGCGACCGTGACGTTGACGACGTTGATCCGAGTGCCGGTGACCGGCTCAGCGATGCCGACCGTGCCGATGCCGTTGTAGGAGCCCCGACCCGAGACGATCACCTTCTGGGCGCCACCGGACGCCTTCCACACACCCACATTGGTGCCGGGCGCGAGGGACACGACGTCCTGGGTGCTGCTCACCGTCACCGGAATGCCGGTACCGACGTGGCTCAGGCCGTCCTTGGTCGAGTGCCCGTTGGCACGCACCTGGACCGTCTGGCCGACCCCGACGCCGCTGGCCAGCGGGTCCCACTCCAGGGTCCAGGCACCATCGTCGTTGGGCGAGGCCATCACACCGCCGATGCTCGTCCACGTCGCACCACCGTTGGTGCTGAGCTCGAAGAACATGGTGTCGATGTCCGACGTGCCGCTCGCCTCGAGACCGACGGTCGTGTTGTAGCCGTCGTTCTTGATCGATACCGTGTTGGTGCCCGGGTGAGGCCCGTAGAGCGTCACCGCCTTGCCTGCGGGAAACGCGCTGTCGAGCTGAGATCTGATGGAGTTTCCTTCTGCTGCGAGGGGCAACCCCAGCACAGCCACTGCGGACACTGCCACGACAGCCACTCCGCGCCTCATGCCGCTGCTCTTCATTTCATCCCTTTCGGCTCCCCGTGTGAGGCGCGGTGAACGCGTCCGACCAGGCAGCCGGAGAGCAACGCCGCCGCCTGGGGGCATGACACCCCGAGGGCTCGTCGCGATCCTTGACGATCCCGTTGCCTCATGTCAACGCTCCGTCTCCACGCTGCGACGTGCGCGACGCGCGACCTGGGCATAGCTCGAAGCCCTTGCTCCCCGGGTAGGAGTCGAACCTACGTCGCTAGTCCTGATTCAAAGTCAGGCGGGCCCTACCGGCAGACCAACCGGGGATTGGGTTCAAACCTTATGCGGTTGCGCAGGGTTGGGTGCCTTCGCGCCATCCGGCTGGAGCAGACGGGTGCTCCTTCCGCATGACGTCCTGGCCCGGGCAGCAGCCAGGCAGGAATGCCGGCGCTGCGGTAGAGGACAACGGCCCGGGTGGAGGGACCACGCCGTTCCTAGGCTGCGCCTCCCCACTACTCACAGATAGGTCACCGCGATGTCTGCCAGGTCCTCGCAATCACGCACCGTGCTCATGGTGCTCGGTCTCCTCGTCGTCTTCCTGCTCGGCAGCGTCGGTGGCGCCACCGCTGCGGTGAAGATCAACGGCAAGAACATCAAGAAGAACTCCATCCCGCTCAGCGCCCTGTCCAAGGACGCCGTCAAGGAGCTGAAGGGTGCCCAAGGGCCAGCCGGCCCGGCCGGACCGGCGGGAGCGGCAGCGGCGAAGTACTGGGCCGCGGTCAGCGACACCGGCGCGCTCATCCGGTCATCTGGCGGCATCACCAGCAACTACACGACCAACGGTGGCACCAACAAGCTCTACACCGTCCGGTTCCCGGCCGACATCACACAGTGCGCCTACCAGGTCACCACCGGAGACACGGACCCCATCAACAACACCCAGGCCGTCGACGGCTTCGTCCCGGCCGTGACGCGGTCGGCGATCGACAGCAACACCGTCGCGATCACGCTGTGGCAGCGCAACACCCCCAACGGCAGCTTCCTGACCAGCGCGATGGGGCAGAGCGTCTTCTACATCACCGCGTTCTGCTGACGTTTCTCCATCTGTACGCCGGGCCCGGTCGCTCCTCGGAGCGGCCGGGCCCGTCGGCGCACTGATCCAGCGAAGCACGCCGGGCTGATCTTCGAGCCGAAGCGGGACCTGAACCGTCCGGTTGTGTGTACGTTCGCGACCTGACGGCCGATCCGGACGTTGCTGGCCCGGCCGTTCGGACACTCAGCGACCCGCGGCCGCCAGCGAGCTTTCAATGCGCGAGACCTTCATGTAGAGCCGACGCGTCTGCCCGATCCGGACGAAGCCGTACCGCTCGTAGAAACCCAGAGCACGCTCGTGAACCGCGTCCACGACCACGAGCCGGCCGCCCGCAGCATTCGCGGCCGCGACGACGGTCTCGAGGGCGTCAAGGAGCAACTCGCCCCCGATGCCCTCGCCTTGCAGGCTCCGGTCGGCAGCGAGCTGCGCTATCAGGTATCCCGGCACGACAGTGAGACCACCGGCTGCCGACCCGGGAACGTCCGCACGATGGGTGTCGTGTGGAGCCACGGCGTAGAACCCCAGGACCTTCGGATCGTCGCGTCGCGTCAGCACGCGGGTGCGCGCGCTTCCCTGCCGTTGGGTACGCAGCGCCTTGGCGCGCAGCCAGTCGTCCGTCTCCGACTCGCCGCTGTCGAATTCAGATACATCGTGGCCCGGTCCCAGCAGCCCGGTGACGAACGCGGGCGCCGTTGAGGTCACCGCCGGGCGACTCGGCGCGGCCGTGAGGCCAGTTCGGCGATCTCGGGCATGACAGCGTCGTCATCGAGGGCTGCGATCATCGTGTCGAACTGCTCCGCCGGCATCAGCGTGCGCTCCGCGCGCGCGACGATCGTCTCGGCCTTCTCCACCGCGGCTCCCACCACGAACGACGAGACGGTCGAATTCAAGAGTTCGGCGGCGCGCGCAATCACCGCCGCCTCGTCCTCAGTCGCACGAGCCTCGAGCCGCTCCGATTTGGTCTTCGACTTGGTCCGGGTTGCCGTCGCAGCCATTCCCACCACCTCCGGACCAAGTGTACGACGATTGTACGGAACCTCAACCGCAAGCCGCTATGGCGTCAGGAGAGCGGCACGATGGTCCCGACACACGGCGAGCTGATCGGGGGCCACCCGGTGAGAGTATCGACCGGTGGACCTTCCGGTGATGCCGCCTCTCCGGCCGATGCTGGCGAAGACGACGACGTTGGAGAAGGCGCTCGCAATGCTTCCCGACGTCCAACTAGAGCCGAAGTGGGACGGGTTCCGGTGCATCGTCTTCCGCGACGGCGACGAGGTCGAGCTCACCAGCCGCAACACCAAGCCGCTGACGCGCTACTTCCCCGACCTCGTCGAGGCGATCAAGCGCCAGCTCCCGGAGCGCATCGTGCTCGACGGCGAGGTGTTCGTGGCGATCGGAAACAGGCTCGAGTTCGAGGTGCTCCAGGAACGCATCCACCCGGCCAAGAGCCGCGTCGACATGCTGGCCGAGAAGACGCCCGCCGGGTTCGTGGCGTTCGACCTGCTCGCCCTGGGCGACGAGTCGTATGCCGAACGGCCGCTGCGCGAGCGGAGGGCGGCGATGGAGGAGGCGCTGGCGGGGCTCGGCACCGAGGGGCCCTGCTACCTGACCCGCACCACGGCCGACCCGCAGGAGGCGGAGCGGTGGTTCGACCAGTTCGAGGGGGCGGGGCTCGACGGGGTGGTCGCCAAGCCGGTCGACGCGCCGTACACCCAGAACGGCCGCACCATGTTCAAGATCAAGCACGCCCGCACCGCCGACGTGGTGGTCGCGGGTTACCGCGAACACAAGCGGTCGACGCCCGAGCGGCCGCTGCTCGGCAGCCTGCTGCTCGGGCTCTACAACGACGAGCCCACCGGAACAAGCAGAGTGCTCCAGCACGTCGGCGTATGCGCGAGCTTCACCGAGGCACGGCGGGCCGAGCTCATCGAGGAGCTGCAACCGTTGGTGTGCCCGATCGAGGAGCACCCGTGGGGCCACTGGCAGGAGTTCCTGACCGCCAACCCCGACCGGGTGCCCGGCACCCAGAGCCGCTGGAGCCAGGGCAAGGACCTCTCCTTCACCCCGTTGCGGCCCGAGCGGGTGGTCGAGGTCGGCTACGAGCACATGGAGGGGCGGCGGTTCCGGCACACGGCCCACTTCAAGCGGTGGCGCGAGGACCGAGACCCCGAGTCGTGCGGCTACGAGCAGCTCGAGGAGGTCGCGTCCTACGACCTCGGCGAGGTGCTGAGCGGCGGTCACTAGCACGCCGCACTAGAGTTCGGCGCGTGGCTGACACCTCTGCGTACGCCGTCGTCCTGCTGGTCGAGGAGAACCTCACCGCGGCCGACGCGACCCGTGTCCACTCTCTTCACGAAGGGATCGAGGACCCCGTCTCCTACTACGTCCTGATGCCGTCGAACGACGGCCGCGCCCGCGTGCAGGCGGCGCTGGGCGCGTCCGGCGGGCTGGCGCCCGACCTGGTGCCGGGGCGTCCACTGCCGATCGACGACCTCGATCCCGATGAGCTCGTGGCCGAGGCGCGACGCGACGCCCAGAAGGAGCTGGACAACGCCCTCGCGGTCCTCACCGCCACCGGCTCCACCGCGAGTGGCGAGCTCATCTCCGGCGACCCGATCGACGCGCTGGCCGCGAAGATCAAGGAGGTCGACGGGCGGGAGGCGATCATCTTCACCGAGGAGCACTTCGTCGCCGAGCTCCTGCGGCTCGACTGGACCTCCAAGGCGCGCCGCCACCTCGACGTGCCCGTCCTGCACCTCATGGAGCAGGAGAACTTCGACGAGCAGGCCGGGGGCGGCGAGGGCGCGTCCCTCATCTGATGAGGCTCCGTGGCCGTCGTGACGGCGCCACGGCCGCGACCTACGCCGCCGTGCTGGACGGCGCCCACCTGTGGCTCGACCTCGAGGGGCCGGTCACGGTGCGCGACGAGTCCGGGACCGTGACCGAGCTCGGCCCCGCCCCCTGCGACCTGTCCGCACTGGCGGCATCGTCCGGATCGACCTACGACGTGCTGACCGGCAAGCGCCCCGTCTCCCTCAACGCATCGACGAGATCGCCGCTCACGCGGACGCCGCTCGCCCCCGACGGCACCACCCAGTGGGAGGTGGTCCGCCACGACGACGGTCGGCTCCAGCTCACTCGCCACCACATCGCGGCGACGGCCGAGCTCGATGCCGTCGACGTGCGCGGCGACCGCGTGCACCTGCGGGTCCGGCCCCCGGGGGCGGTCGAGCCCGGCTGCCACCTCCTGCTGCTCGACACCGACGACCAGGTGCGGGCGACGCTGCCGGTGACCGCGCACGAGGGGCTGGTGGAGACCCTCGTCGGCGTCGACGACCTGCCCGCCGGCTACTTCGGCGTGCTCCGGCTCGCGATCGGCTCCGACGGCTCCTGGGTGCGGATCCGGCGCCACGGCAACGACCTGGCCGACCCCCACCACGCCACCCTCCTGCCGGAGCTGCTGCTCGACGACCGCCCGCGCGCCCGGCTGCGCTGGAACCCCGACGGCCTGCTCGCCCTGCGCTCCATCGGCCCGGACGAGCAGCTGTGAGGATCACCTTCCTCGTCCAGTCGGCCTTCAAGCTGGGCGGCACCGAGCGCTCCGCGATCACCCAGGCCAACGCCCTGGTCGCGGCCGGCCACGACGTCCGCCTCGTCAGCGTGGTCAAGGCGGCCGAGGAGCCGGCGTTCTGGATCGACGAGCGGGTGGCGGTCGAGTTCCTCGTCGACCTGACGACGGCGTACGACGAGGCGCGGCACGCGCGACCGTCGCTCCTGGTGCCGGAGCGGTGGGACAAGCAGTTCTCCGCGCTCACCGACGCCGGGCTCGAGGCCGGGCTGCGCGGGCTCTCGACCGACGTGCTGGTCACGGTCACACCCGCCCTGCTGGCCAGCGCCGTCGCGCTCGCCCCCGACTCGGTGGTCGTGGTGCACCAGGAGCACCGGTCGTCGTCCCAGCGGACGTCCGGGATGGAGCCGCTGCTCGTCAACGCACCCCGCGCCGACGTCGTCGCCCTGCTGACGCCCACCATCGCCGACTGGCTGCGCGGCGAGCTCGGCCCGATGGCCCCGGAGATCGTGGTCATGCCCAACCCGCTGCCGCAGGGCTACGCGCCGCGCTCGCTGCTCGACTCGCGGACCATCGTCGCGGCCGGGCGGCTGGTGATGGAGAAGCAGTTCACCAAGCTGGTGCACGCGTTCGGCGACGTCGCCGACCAGCTGCCGGGGTGGCGGCTGCGGATCCTCGGCCAGGGCCACCAGCGACCGCACCTGGTCCGCGAGACCCGCAAGCGCGGGCTGTGGGACCGGGTCGAGCTGCCCGGCACCAGCACTGACATGCCCAGCGAGTGGGCCCGGGCGGCGGTCTTCGCGCTGACCTCGCGCGCGGAGGGGTTCCCGCTCCAGATGCAGGAGGCGATGGCGGCCGGCGTGCCGTGTGTGAGCTTCGACTGCGCCTCAGGGCCACGCGAGATCGTCCGCCACGAGGTCAACGGCCTGCTCGTCGCGCCCGAGTCGATCGCCGGCATGTCCGCGGCGCTGCTCCGCATCGGCACCGACGACGACCTCCGCCACCGGCTCGGCGCCGGCGCCCTCGACACCGCTGCCGAGTGGGACGCCGGCCGGATCGCCCGCCGCTGGGTGGAGATCTTCGAGGCGGCGCTGGCGCGACGCGCCGGCCGGCCGCGCTATGCCGCCCTGACCGCGGCGCGCCCGCCGGAGCCGCCTGCGACACCGGACCACGACGCGTCCGGGGTCACCCCGGCCGCCGCCCGGCACGCCGCGCTGGCGCTCGCCGTGGCGGCCGCCGGGCTCGCGACCGACGAGTGGCTGGTGGTCCCGCCGCACGAGACCGGGACGCCGGTCGTGGTGCTGCCCATGGCCGCCCGCCACCGGTTCCTCCAGGAGCTCGCGGCCGCCGACGTGCCGTCGTACCTCTCCCTGCGCGACCCCGCCGCCAACGGCTGGCACGAGCGCCGGGCACCGGTCGCCCTGCTCGCGTCCGACCTCCTCCGCGGCCGGACGTCGATGGTCGCCATCGAGCCGTGGCCCACGGCAGGCGGCGACGGGCAGGACCACGCCTCGCTGCTGGGCCAGGGCTGCACGGTCGAGGTGGAGTTCTGGGAGCGGGGCGTCGACGGCCAGCTCGTGGCGCCGACCCGCAACCGCTACACCCAGCGGCTCCCGCGCGGCGCTGCGACCATCACCACCGAGGTCGACGGGCTCACCGTGCCGACGCTCCCGCTGATGGCCGCGCCGACCGTGCACGAGTGCACCTTCCCGGTCGACGTGGTGATCACGTGGGTCGACGGCGGCGACCCGGCGTGGAACCAGGCCCGGCTCGACCGGCTCGCGGGCGTCTCCGGCACGGCTGCGACACGCGAGTCCAGCGGTCGCGCGCGGTTCCTCTCGCGCGACGAGCTGCGCCACGCGATGCGGAGCATCCACCTGTTCGCGCCGTGGGTCCGCAAGATCCACCTGGTGACCGCCGGCCAGGTGCCGGACTGGCTGGACCGTGAGCACCCGCAGGTGGCGGTCGTCGACCACGCCGCGATCCTGCCGCCGGACGCGCTGCCGACGTTCAACTCCCACGCGATCGAGTCCGCGCTGCACCGCGTCCCAGACCTGGCCGAGCACTTCGTCTACCTCAACGACGACTTCTTCCTCGGCCGCCCGCTCGGACCAGAGACGTTCTTCAGCCCCGCCGGGCTGGCCGCGGTGTGGCTCTCCCCCAACACCATCGGACTCGACGAGGCGCCCGACGCGGCGCCGTACCTCAAGGCCGCATGGAACAACCGCCGGCTGCTGCAGGACGCGTTCGGGACGGTGATCACCGACAACCTCGCGCACGCGCCCTATCCCCACCGCCGGTCGGTGCTCGAGGAGATCGAGCGGCGGTTCCCGGCCGAGGTGGCGGCCACGGCCCGCTCGCCGTTCCGCTCCGACACCGACCTGTCGCTGCTCAGCTCGTTCGCGCAGCACTTCGGGCTCCTCACGGGCACGGCCTACGTCGCCGAGCACCCCGACCAGTCCGAGCGTGCCTACGTCAACATCAGCAACAGCGACCTCGAGTGGCAGCTCAAGAAGGTGCTCCAGCGGCGACAGGACTTCGTCTGCCTGGCCGACCACCACGACCATGCCCTCGACCAGGACCGGCTCGACGGCGTCCTCACCGACTTCATGGCGGCGTACTTCCCTGTGGCTGCCCCGTGGGAGCGCGGCAACTGATCTGGACCAGTTGGCAAGCCATCCGCGCAGGGTTGTGGGTGTTCTGTTACCGAATGCTTGAGTCCCTGTTGAGTCGACGTGCCCGGCGCGTGCCCCGCTCGGCCTACCGTTCTGGATGTCAGGAGCCTCCGGGCGCTTGATCTGGGGACATGTTGGATCGCGCAACTCTGGGGGGAGCGCGACGCGACACGAAACCAGCTTGGAAAGGACCTCCACCGGGAGGGTGTCGGGGGACACCGCCCAGCGGGGCTCGTCGGGGGACGGGCCATCGGGTTCCTTCGCAAAGGGTTCCCGTCCAGGTGCTCGTGGGGATGCACCGGGCGGGCCCTTTCGCGTTTCTGGAGCCCCAGAGATGGCCCGTCCGGGTCAGGTCGGCGCACCTCGGCATGGGTGATGATGGCGTCCACCACGCCACCCATCACGGAGGAGCACCCATGCAGCGGAACAGCAGGTCGACGATGCCCATGACCATCGCCGTCGCCGCGATTGCGCTCGTCCTGGGCTCGGTCGGGACCGCGGTGGCCGGGCCCGCGCTGACCAAGGGCAAGGTCAAGGCGATCGCCACCAAGGTGGTGAAGAAGCAGGCGCCCAAGCTGACCGTGGGCAAAGCCAACACCGTGAAGGACGGAGCTGTCACGGGCGCCTCGGTGGCCGATGGATCCCTGGGCGCGGCCGACCTCGCGGTCGGTGTGGTGCCCGGTGACGGGTACATCCTGCAGGCCATGAACGTCGGGACCGACCCCGTGGCCTCGCCGGACTCTCCCGCGGTGATCTCGCGGGCCTTCACGCTGCCGCGTGCGGGCACCGCCCACGTGCGGATGTTCGGCGCGCGGTTCTCTGGCGGCTGTTCGGCCGGCGGCGCGAACGGGGGCCTCTACATCGACAACGTCGCGGTGCCCGGCACTAGCCGGACCCTGCCGGCGGCGAGCTCGGAGTCGGCCATCGAGCTGGTCGGCTCTGCGTCGCTCGCAGCAGGTGCGCACCAGCTGCAGTACGGCGTCGACTGCCCGAGCGGCAACTTCTCGTCGGCGGCGTTCATCAACGCCACCTGGACGGTCATGCTGGCCGCCGACTGAACTCCGAAGGTCGAGCTCAAGGGCCGACCCGGTTGCCGTCGGCGTCCCAGTGCTCCTCGACCTTCTTGCTGGGCTGCACCCGCGGCGGCTCGCCCGGCATCTTCGGGTAGTCGGGCGGGAACGGCATCTCGCCGCCAGGCAGCTCGTCGTAGAGCGCGAGTAACGGCTCGATTGAATACGAGATGTTGTCGATGGTCGCCCAGGCATCGCCAGAACTTGCCAGCCGCTCTGGCAAGGTGAAGAGGTTGAACTCGCGCGGGTCGGTGACCTCGGCGAGCTCCTCCCACGTCAGCGGCATGGAGACGGGGGCGCCCGGGATCGGGCGGAGCGAGTAGGCCGAGGCGATCGTCCGGTCGCGGCAGTTCTGGTTGAAGTCGATGAAGATCCGCTCCCCGCGCTCCTCCTTCCACCAGGCGACCGTGACCCCCTCGTCGCGGCGGGCCAGCTCGCGGCCGAAGCCGATCGCGGCGTGCCGCACGTCGAGGAACTCCCAGCGCGGCTCGATCCGCACGAAGATGTGGATGCCCCGGTTGCCCGAGGTCTTCGCATAGCCCCGCAGCCCGAGCTGCTCCAGCAGCTCGCGCGCCACGCCGGCCACCCGCACCGCGTCGGAGAACGTCGTGCCGGGCTGGGGGTCGAGGTCGAGGCGCAGCTCGTCGGGGCGGTCCACGTCGCTGCGCCGCACCGGCCAGGGGTGGAAGGTCAGGGTGCCCATGTGGGCGCACCACACCGGCACCGCGATCTCGGTCGGGCAGATCTCCTCGGCGGTGCGGCCCGAGGGGAAGGTGATCTCGACGGCCTCGAGGTAGTCGGGCGCGCCCTTGGGCACCCGCTTCTGGTAGAACGCGTCGGCGTCCTTGTCCATCCGTGAGGTCGCCAGCTTCATCCCGGGGCGTACGCCGGAGGTCCACCTCTCGAGCGCCGTCGGGCGGTCGCGCAGCGCCCGCATCAGCCCGTCCTCGACCGAGGCGAAGTACTCCGCCACCATCAGCTTGGTGACCTCGGGCGTGGTGTCGGTCGCCTCGTAGATCACCCGGTCGGGGCTCGACACCCGGACGGCGCGGCCACCCGCCTCGACCTCGACAGCTGCGGCCTTCGGCATGGCGCCCAGTAAACCCGACGCGTCGGACAGGCCGCTGCCCGTAGGTTTGACGATCGTGAGCCAGCCCTCCCACCCTGGTCTGTCCTTCGTCACCTTCCGAGCCACCGAACAGCCCGAGCGGCTGGGCGGCTGGTACGAAGCGCATGCCCGCGGCTTCCACAGCGGTCGGACCAGCGAGGAGCTGCGCCAGCACTTCCGCGAGCACCTCGACGCGGACGACGTCGTGGTCCGCGGGGTGTGGCAGGACGCGCCGATGCTCGGCTCCGGGACGATCCCGGTGGCGACGTACTCGAGCTATGACAAGACGATCAACACCGGACGCGGGCTGCAGCCGGTGCGGATGGTCAGCGACGTGACCGTCAGCCCCACGCACCGCCGCCAGGGCCTGCTCCGCACGCTGCTGACCGCCGACCTCGCGGACGCCGCCGCGCAGGGCGTGCCCCTCGCCGTGCTCACCGCGTCGGAGGGGTCCATCTACGGCCGGTTCGGCTTCGGGCCGGCCGCCTTCACGCACATGCTGTCGGTGGACACCGGCCCGCGGTTCACGCTGCGCGGGCCCGCGGACGACGGCTCGGTCGAGCTCCTCGAGCCCGCGGAGGCGTGGCCGACGGTGACCGGGATCTTCGCCCGGTTCCACGAGCAGACTCGCGGGTCGGTCGAGCGGCCGCGCTTCTACGAGCCGATCCTGACCGGTGCGTTCGACTTCGAGAACGGTGCCGACCAGAAGCTCCGGACCGCGGTGCACCTCGACGCGGCCGGCACGCCCGACGGTTACGTCGCCTACCGGCCCGGCCCACGCAAGGACGGCCGCCGCACCATCGACGTGAGCGACCTCGTCGCGCTCACCCCGGCGGCGTACCTCCGGCTGTGGCGCTTCCTGGCTGATCTCGACCTCAGCGACACCGTCGAGTGGGGCGGCGCCCCCGTCGAGAACCCGCTCTTCTGGGCGCTCGTCGACCCCTTCCTGGCGAAGGTCACCCGCGTGAGAGACGCCCTGTGGGTCCGCGTGCTCGACGTCCCCGCGGCGCTGGAAGCGCGCCCCTGGGGGCGCGACGGCGACGTCGTGCTCGACGTGGCCGACCCTCTCGACCACGCGGCCGGCCGGTTCCGCGTGGTCACCCGCGACGGCACGGCCGAGGTGACCGCCACGGACGCGGAGGCGCAGATCAGGCTGGACGCCGACACCCTGGGCTCCCTCCACCTGGGCGGCGTCGATGTGGAGACCCTGCGCCGTGCTGGCCGCCTGTCCGGGAGCCCGGCGTTGCTCGCGACCTGGGCCGGCATGGTCGACACCGGCCCGGCGCCCTACTGCATCACCGGCTTCTGAGCCGCCGCCCTACATTGCGCGCACCCGGTTGTTGCGGGCGTTGTGCTCCAGCTCGACCAGGCCGAGCCCCTCGAGCAGTGGTGGGAGATACATCCCGAACCGGCCCCGGTAGCCCTTCCGCTGGCCGTACCAGCCGCCCACCGGGTTGTCCTCGCCGCGCCCGAACGCCTCGACGGTCCCGTCGGCCGCAGCCTTCTGCTCGTCGGCCGCGCCCAGCGGCACCCAGTCGCCCTGCTCCTTGAGCCACGCCGACAGGTCGTCGACCGCGCGGAGCAGGTAGGTCAGCTTGGTCGAGCCGACCTGACAGACGAGCAGCGGCGGGTCGGCCGCCTCGTCCTTGAACATCGTGTACGACGAGCTCCCCGGCGCCGTCGTCAGCTGCCAGGGGTCGTCAGGGGTCCCAGTTCCGTCCACTCGACGGACCCTAGTCCCAGCCCCGCCTCACCGGGTTTCGAGACGGGCGCAGAGCGCCCTCCTCAACCAGCGGTGGGCGAGGGACCCCACGCCATGGGAGCGGTGGGAGCGAAGCGACCCGGCCTTTCCGAGCGCAGCGAGGCGCCCGGCGATCGGCCCGATGGCCGTGGCGACTGCGCCGCAGCGAGCGTAGCGAGCAAGGCGCCTGCGAGCGCCAGCGAGCGTCGCCGCGGACTCGGGCCGAAGCTCGCCGGGGTATCAGAGCACCGAGTTTGGCTCGAACCTCGGCTCGGGGTCGAGGTCCTCGCGCGCGGGGCGGACGAACTCGAAGCCGGACGTCGTGACGAGCTGCCAGCGCGGGTCGGCGCCCGGCTGCGCGGCCAGCTCCTCGGCGCAGGCCAGGTGCATCGGCGGCAGGTGGAAGGCGTTGCGGCCGACCTCCTCCGGCGTACCGAGGAACGCGATGGGCCGGCCCAGGGACATCGCGCAGCCGCCGCAGATCCGCGACAGCGCGCACTGCGTGACCCACGAGCGGTCGCGCACCCTCGCGGCCTCCGTGAGGGTCACGTCGCCTGCCGCTCGCGGGACGTGCCGCGCGACCAGACCCCGAGCTCCCGGATGCGCGAGGGGCGCTCCTCGTCGGACCTCCGCTTGCGCGACCGGGACGGGGTCGGCGGCTCCGGCTGGTCGGTGGAGGTCCAGGAGTTGGGCACGGAGAGCTTGATGATCGTCCGCAGTGCCTGGCCGTACTGCCTGTGGAGCGGCCCCGTCGTGTAAGGGATGTCGTACTTCGCGCACAGCTCCTGCACCCGCGCCGAGATCTCGGCGTAGCGGTTGCTCGGCAGGTCGGGGTAGAGGTGGTGCTCGATCTGGAAGCCCAGGTTGCCGGACATGATGTGCAGGAGCGGGCCGCCCCTGAAGTTGGCCGCCCCCAGGATCTGACGGAGGTACCACTCACCCCGGGTCTCGTCCTCGATCTCCTCCTCGGTGAAGTGCAGGGCGCCGTCGGGGAAGTGGCCGCAGAAGATGATCACGTAGGCCCACAGGTTGCGGGTCAGGTTGGCGGTCGCGTTGGCGACGATCGTGGTCTTCCACTGCCGGCCGGAGAGGGCCGGGTAGACGACGTAGTCCTTGAGCACCTGGTTGCGGCCCTTGCGGAAGATCTGCTTGAGCTGCCGCTTCATCTCCTTCGGGTCCTTCTCACCCTTGCGGATCCGCTCGATGTCGAGGTCGTGGAGGGCGACGCCCCACTGGAACAGCGAGGCCAGCAGCGCGTTGTAGACCGGCTGCCCGAGGGTGAACGGCGACCACTTCTGCTCGCGGGCCATCCGGAGGATGCCGTAGCCGATGTCGTTGTCGTAGCCGAGCACGTTGGTGAACTGGTGGTGGATGTAGTTGTGGCTGTGCTTCCACTGCTCGGCCGGCTGAGCGGTGTCCCACTCCCAGTTGGAGGAGTGGATCTCGGGGTCGTTCATCCAGTCCCACTGGCCATGCATGACGTTGTGCCCGATCTCCATGTTCTCGAGGATCTTGTGGAGGCCGAGGAAGGTCGCTCCGGCGACGGCCGCGGGGACCCGGGTCCGCTTCGACTGGGTGCCGAGGAGCAGCGTCAGGCGCCCGGCGACGGCGAGGTAGCGCTGGATGCGGATCATCCTGTTGATGTAGGCCGCGTCCTTGTCGCCGCGCGACTCCTCGACCTCCTTGCGCAGCTCGTCGAGCTCGCGGCCGAGCTGCTCGACCTCCTCGTCGGTGAGGTGCATGTATTCCTGGACGTCCGAGATGGCCATGGCTGTCTCCCTTGCTGATCAGGCGTGCTGTCGTGCGGTCAGATGTCGAGGGTGCAGTCGCCCACGGCAGTCGTGATGCAGGTCTGCACCGGCTCGTTGGGCGAGTCGAACTCGTCGCCGTTGCGCAGGTCGCGGACCTTGCCGCTCACGAGGGTGAGCGTGCAGGTGTGGCAGATGCCCATCCGGCAGCCGTAGGGCATCCCGATGCCGGCCTCCTCGCCGGCCTCGAGGACCGTGGTCGCGCCGTCGACGTCGACGGTCCTGCCGGTGTTGCGGAAGGTGACGGTGCCGCCCTCGCCGCCGTCGCCACCGAGCTCGAGCGAGAACCGCTCGAGGTGCAGGCTGTCGACGAGGTCGGCGGACTCGAAGTGCTCGGTGATCGCGTCGAGCATGGGCCCCGGGCCGCACGCGTAGGTCTCGCGCTCACGCCAGTCGGGGCAGAGGACGTCGAGGTCGGCAAGCTCGAGCATCCCGTCGGTGTCGGTGTAGAGCTGGTGGATCCGCATCGCGTCGTACTTCTCGTCGAGCCGCTCGATCTCCTCGCGGAAGAGCATCCGGGCTCGAGTCGGCGAGGAGTAGTGCACCACCACGTCAGGCATCGAGCCTCTCCGGTCGAGCGTGCGGAGCATCGCCATCACCGGCGTCACCCCGCTGCCGCCCACGAGGAACAGCAGCTTCTCCGGCGGCGGGTCCGGCAGCACGAAGTCGCCCTCCGGCAGCGCCAGCCGCACGATCGTCCCCGGCTCCAGCCCGTTGACCAGGTGGGAGGAGATGAACCCCTCCGGCATCGCCCGCACGGTGATCGCGATGGTCCGGCCACTGCGCCGCGGTGCGGAGCTGACCGAGTAGGAGCGCCACTGGAACTTGCCCTCGACCTGGATGCCGATCCCGACGTACTGGCCGGGCCGGTGGTCGTAGCGCCAGCCCCATCCGGGCCGGATCACGAGGGTGGCGGCGTCGTCCGTCTCCCGCTCGACCCTCTCGACCCGGCCGCGGAGCTCACGCGAGCTCCAGAGCGGGTTGAGCAGGGTCAGGTAGTCGTCCGGCAGCAGCGGCGTGGTCAGCTTCGAGCCCGCCCGGCGGACCCGTTCCCACGGGATCGTCCCCGACATTCGTTCGCCTCCCGAGCGGTTGGTCATTTCAGTGAACGAGTGTTCTCTCAATGTGTCAACAGCAGTACCCGCGCTTGTGGCATTCATTACTCTTGAAGGCATGGACTACGCCGTGCAGAAGACGGACGAGCAGTGGCGTGAGGAGCTCTCACCCGAGGAGTACGCCGTGCTGCGCAAGGCCGGCACGGAGCGCGCGTTCACCGGCACCTACACCGACACCGAGACCAAGGGCGTCTACTCCTGCAAGGCCTGCCACGCCAAGCTCTTCGAGTCCGACACCAAGTTCCACTCCGGCTGCGGCTGGCCGTCGTTCTACCAGCCGATCAGCGACACCATCGAGTACATCGAGGACACCACGCTCGGCATGAAGCGCGTCGAGGTCCGCTGCGCCAACTGCGGCTCCCACCTCGGCCACGTCTTCCCCGACGGCTACGGCACACCCACCGGCGACCGCTACTGCATCAACTCGATCAGTCTCACCCTCGAGCCCGCCGACACCACCGGGACCCCCTGAAGCTCCGACCCGTTCAGTCAGGCGGAGTCGACCAGGGCCGAGGTCACGATGACGACGTGCTCGCCGTAGGTCGTGTCCGCCCACTGCTGCAGCGATCCGTCGTCGTAGATCACGTCGGCCAGCACGTGGCCGCCGGTGCCCTCGCCGCCGTAGGACCCCAGGTAGCCCGGCAGCTGGTCGCGGAGCTGGTCGGAGATCGTCTCCAGGACGGGGTCGGCGTAGGCCGTCGCGGCCGCCGGCGTGGGGGTCTGGGAGGGCCTGGCCGGGTCGTAGAGGGCGCCCGGCACCACCTCGGTCGCCGTCATCGACGTGCCGTCCCAGGTGCCGGTGACGAGGTAGGTGCCCCACCGGACGTCACCCTGCTGCTCGAAGGTGTCGCGGTGGTCGGCCCAGTCCCAGCCGACCAGCCCGGGGCCACCGCACTGGGGCGGGTAGGACTCCGCGACCGGGCCGAGGCAGAGCTCCGCCCCCTGAGTGCCCTGCCCGGTGTCCATCACGGTGGCGAGGTTGCGCGTGGTCACCGGTCCGGACGGGACCGGCGTCGCGGGACCGGAGGCAGACGCGGACGGTGACGGCGTCACGCGGCCGGTCGCCGGGTCGGTCGCCCGGTCGTCGGACCCCTCGTCACCGCAGGCCGACCCGGCCAGGACGAGGGCGGCCAGGGCGACGAGCAGCGACGGAGGGGTCCGCATGGTGCTCTGACGCCGGCCGGGCACGGGAGGTTCCCGCTGCTCTCGTGGGCGCTACGGCAGCCGGTCGACCAGCTCGGCGATCGGGGTCAGCGCGCCGGTGTAGAACGGGATCTCCTCGCGCACGTGCCGCCGGGTCTCGGAGCCGCGCAGGTGCCGCATCAGGTCGACGATGCGGTAGAGCTCGTCGGCCTCGAACGCCAGGATCCACTCGTAGTCGCCGAGGGCGAAGCTGGCGACGGTGTTGGCGCGGACGTCGGGGAAGTCGCGGGCCATCTGGCCGTGCTCCTTGAGCAGCTGGCGGCGCTCCTCGTCCTCGAGGAGGTACCAATCGTAGGAGCGCACGAACGGGTAGACGCACAGGTGCCGCTTGGGCTCCTCGTCGGCGAGGAACGCCGGCACGTGGCTGCTGTTGAACTCCGCGGGCCGGTGCAGCGCGAGCTGCGACCAGACCGGCTGCAGCCGCCGCCCGAACGCCGTGCGCCGGAAGCGGTGGTAGGCCGCCTGCACCGCCTCGGAGTCGGCGGCGTGCCACCAGACCATCAGGTCGGCGTCGGCGCGCAGGCCGCTCACGTCATAGACCCCGCGGACGACGACATCGCCCTCGGCGAGCTCGGCGAAGAGCTTCTCGACCTCGGCGCCCTCGGCGGCCCGGTCCGCCCCGCCACCGTCAGGGTCACCCAGCACGTCGGCGAGCCGGAAGACCGACCACATCGCATAGCGGATCGACTCGTTGATCTCCCGGATCCGCGCTGCGTTCGACTGCCCCTCGCTCATGGCACCCATTGTGCCGTTGCGACAGGATCGACCGGTGACCCGCACCCTCCAGCAGGCCCTCGACGGTCTTCGCGACCAGCTCGGCGACCCCGGCGCCGCGGCCTGCGTCGTGCGCGACGGCGAGGTCGCGGACGAGGCGGTGAGCGGCACGCTGGACGGAGCGCGGCGGTGGACCACGGACACCCTTGTCATGACCTACTCGTGCGCCAAGCCGTTCGCCGCGCTGACCGTGCTGACCGCGGTGGCCGAGGGGGCCCTGCGCCTCGACCAACCAGTGGCCGAGCTGTGGCCGGCGTACGCCGCGCACGGCAAGCAGGCGACGACGGTCCGCCACGTGCTCACGCACCAGGCCGGGCTGCCCGCGTTCCCGGAGGCGGCGACTGACATCGCCTTCGACGACCGCGACGCCCTCGTCGAGCTGCTCGCCAGTGCGACCCCGGTCCACGAGCCCGGGGCGGCCTGCGCCGAGCACGCGCTGACCTACGGCCACCTCTGCGACCAGCTGGTCCGGCTCGCCACCGGTGAGGACCTCGCGGACCGCTTCGCACGGATCGCGGCGGAGCACGGCTGGGACGTGCACCTCCGCGTCGCCGCAGCAGACCTCGCGAGGGTGGCGGACCCCGTCGCGGTGGAGCCCGAGTGGCCGGCCCGCTACACCGACGACCCGCGGTGGGGGCCGGCGATGACCCGGCCGGCCGGACTGCTCGACCCGACCCTCCTCGGCTCCGAGCGCTGGCGCACCACGTCGTTCCCGGCGATCGGCCTGCACGCCAGCGCGCGCGGGCTCGCGACCTTCTACGGCCAGCTCATGGACGAGGACGGCGAGGTGGCACAGCTCCTCGGCCCGGAGCTGCACCGCGCCTACCTCGCGCCGCAGGTCACTGGGCACGACCTGCTCCTCGACCGTGAGGTCACCTGGACCCTGGGCTTCCAGGTCGACGACGCCGACATCGGGATGGGCGGCGCGGGCGGGAGCGGTGCGTGGTTCTCGCTAGCCGGGGAGTACGCCGCGGCGTACGTCTCCCGAGGGCTCGGCACCCACGACCGCAGCGACGCGGTCTACGACCTGCTCGAGGAGCGCTACGCCTGAGGCTCGGCCGAGGCGAACCAGCCGCCGGGGCCGAGGTCGGAGCCCATCCGCGGCACGTACTGGTCGAAGAACACCCGCGCGATGAGCTCGCGGCGGCTCCGCACGTCGGCCTTGTCGAAGACCGACTTGAGGTGGTCCTGGACCGTGTAGGGCGACATGTGGAGGCTGGAGGCGATCTCCTTCGTGTCCACGCCCTGGAGGACCAGCTGGGTGACGTCGCGCTCCCGCTGGGTCAGGTCGAACGCGGCCACGACCAGCGAGACGATCTCCGGTGGCCGCGCCTCCTCGATGGTGACCACGACCTCGCCGTCGCGGTCGCCCAACCCGGACAGCGGCGAGGCGTGCAGCACCAGCCACTGGCCGGACGCGGTGCGGACCCGGCTGGTCGGAGCGCCCTGGACCTCCCCTCGCGCCATCCGCCGGGCCATCCCCACCAGTGAGGCGATCACGCCGAAGGGGTCGGCGCTGTGGTCGGCGGTGCTCATCTCGGCCAGGCGAGCGGTGGCGGCCGGGCTGCTCTGCAGGATCTCGTCGCGAGCACCCACCACCAGCACGGCCGGTCCGGCCGGGGTGGCGTGGTCCGTGGCCGCCATCCTCGCCAGCAGCCCCGAGCGCACCCCCCGGGCGAAGTGGGCGCCGAGGCCGCCGACGAACTCGACCTCCTGCTCGCTGAAGACCGGGTCGTCCGCGCCGCGGAACAGGGCCATGCCGCCCCAGAACCGACCGTTGTCGCGGAACACCAGGCGCAGCTCGTCGTAGTAGCCGAACGCCGGGACCATCAGCTCGCTCATCCGCTGCGAGCGCTCGACGTCGCCGCCGGTGTGCTGGTGGATGCTCAGCGAGCGGATCGTCGACCCCGCCAGGTGGGGGTACGCCGTGGTCTCGCCCGAGTCGTACTCGAGCTGGCCGAACTTCCCGTCGAGATCGTTCCGGCCGTGCAGGTCGCCGTACTTGCGGGCGCTGGTGAGCATGTGCGTGGCCGGGTCGTGGGTGCCGATGCACGCGGCGACCCACGGCACCGCGCGGGAGACCGAGGCCACGGCCTCGGAGAGGAAGTCCTCGAGCTCGAGGCCGGCCCTCGACAGCACCTCGACGTCGCTCCGGACGCGCTCCGCGGTGAGGGTCGACGCTTTCACCCGCACAGTCTGACCTCTCTTCGCACCCCCGGCCATCCCAGAGATGTGGGAGGGCCCGACCCCCAGACGATACGAGCAGAAACGTCCCGACAGACAGGGATTTCCGTCCCTCGCGCATGACCGGAGAGTTCTCGCCGTGAGCACCACGACCCACGACCTCCCGGTCCAGGCCCCGGTCGACGACCAGGGCCGCCTGGTCCACGCCGAGGACCTGGCCGCCCAGCTGGCACTGGCCGTCTCCCGGCTCGAGGCGGCTCTCGTCGCTCGGGCCCGCACCCCGGCCGGGCTGGCCGAGGTCGAGGTGCGCACCACCGACCGGATCGCCCTTCTCGGGGTGCTCGACGTCCTCACGGACCGTCTGGCCGCGACCGGAGCCCGTCCGCTCACCCGCATCAGCGAGGTCGACCGGCTGGACCTACCCGGCCAGCAGGTCGCCCTCGCCGTCACCCTCACACCCCGAGAAGGAACCGCCATGACCGTCACCCAGCCGACGACCAACCACGCCGCAGCCGCCGTGCGAGCAGCCTGCCCGGAACGCGTCGTCCTCCCCGGAGATCCCGGCTACGACGCGGCGCGGACGCCGTGGAACCTCGCCGTCGACCAGCGTCCGGCCGCTGTGGCCATCCCCCGCACCGTGGCGGAGGTGAGTGCGGTCGTCCGGGCGGCGGCCTCCGTCGGGCTCCGCGTCGCTCCTCAGAGCAGCGGTCACGCGGCCGCGCCGCTCGAGGGTCGGCTCGACGGATCGGTGCTCCTCCGGCTGCACGAGCTCACGGGCGTCGAGGTCGACGCCGAGCGCCGGGTCGCGCGGGTCACCGGCGGGACGCTGTGGGGTGACGTCGTGGCTGCCGCCGCGCCGCACGGCCTCGCCGCGCTGCACGGCAGCTCGCCCGACGTCGCCGTCGCGGGGTACGTCCTCGGCGGAGGGCTGTCGTTCTACGGACGCCAGCACGGCCTGGCCTCCCAGAGCCTCACCGCCCTCGACGTGGTGCTCGCCGACGGCAGCGTGTGCCGGGCCACCGAGCACGAGAACCCCGAGCTGTTCTGGGCGCTGCGCGGCGGCGGCGGTGGCTTCGGCGTGGTCGTCGGGCTCGAGCTCGGCCTGCTGCCGATCGCGGACCTGGTCGCCGGCATGATGCTCTGGCCGGTCGAGCGCGCCCCCGAGGTGGTCCGCGCCTGGGCCCGGTGGACCCGCGAGGTCCCGGAGACCGTCACGACCTCGCTGCGGCTGATGAGCTTCCCGCCCCTGCCCGAGCTGCCGCCCTTCCTCAGCGGTCGGCGTCTGGTGATCGTCGACGGCGCGCTGCTGGAGGACGATCACCGAGCCGCCGAGCTGCTCGGAGCCCTGCGGGCGCTGGCGCCGGAGATGGACACCTTCGCCCGCATCCCCAGCGCCCAGCTGATCTCGGTCCACATGGACCCGCCAGGACCCACCCCGGCCGTGTCTGACCACGCGGTCCTGGACGACCTCCCCGACGCTGCGGTCGAGGCGCTGCTCGGCGAGGTCGGTCCCGGCACGACCACCTCGCTGATGTTCGCCGAGCTCCGGCACCTCGGTGGCGCCCTGGGCCGGCCGGCGCCCGGTCCCGGGGCGCTCTCGCGGCTGCCGGGCGACTACGCGCTCTTCTGCGTTGCGGTCGCACCGGTCGCCGAGGCGGCCACCGTCGGCCTCGCCGACGCGGCGGCCACCGTCGCCGCCCTCGCCCCCTGGTCGAGCGGACGACGGGTCCTCAACTTCAGCGATCGCGCCGACGTCGGGGCGGTGACGGCCTTCAGCCAGGACGCCTGGGCTCGCCTCGTCGCCGTCAAGGCCGCCGTCGACCCCGACGGGGTCTTCCAGCCGAACCACGAGCTCGGCTGAAGGCGGCACCGCGGCGGGGGTGGCGGGTCCGTCCCGGCCGTACCCCGCCTCCCGCGCCTTGACGATCGCGTCGCTGCGACTTCCGCGTGCAGCTTGGCGTAGATCGACGGACCGTGTTGCGCACCGTCTTGCCGGACACGAACAGCTCACGCGCGATCGCGTCGTTGCCGCGGCCAGCATCTCGAGCACCGACCGCTCGCGGTCCGTGAGGTCGGGGAACGGCTCCTCGGCCCGGGCGCCGGGTCGGGCCGAGGCGAAGTAGGTCGCCACCTTGTCCGCGAGTGAGGCGCCGAAGACCATCCCGCCCGCGGCCGCCGCGCGGATCGCGTTGTGCACCTCCTCGGCGCCGGACCCTTTGAGCAGGTAGCCCGAGGCGCCGGCTCGCATCGCGCTCAGGACGGTGTCGTCGTCCTCGTTCATGGTGAGCATGACGACCTTGGTCTCGGGTCGCTTGCCGGTGACGAACCGGGTCGCCTCGATGCCGTCGAGGCGTGGCATCTGGATCGAGGTCGACACCGGGCGGGACCCGCACTCAGCGCGGGGACGTGAGCGTCAGCGACGCCGCAGCGGCCCTGGCCGAGGCGATGACGGCGGGGATGCCGACGCCGTCGTACGCCGCCCCGCAGACGGCCAGCCCCGGCACCGAGCCGACCGCGGCCCGGATGCGGGCGACGCGGTCGAGGTGGCCGACGGCATACTGCGGCAGCCCGCCGCCCCAGCGCTGGACGTGGACGTCGACCGGGTGGGCGGTGAGCCCCACCGCCTCGGCGAGGTCGGCCAGCGACAGCGCGACCAGCTCGTCGTCGGTGCGCTGGAGGACGGCCTCCTCGCGGTGCCGGCCGAGCGAGGCACGCAGGTGGACCAGGCCCTCGGCGGCACCTGCGCGGCGGACCCATGCCCACTTCACGAAGGAGAACGTCGACGCCTTGATCGAGCGACCGTCGACGGGAGGCACCAGGAAGCCCGACGAGTCGTCGAGGCCGAACACGTCGGCCGCGCGGAAGGCCAACGTCACCACGACCATCGACGCCGACTCGATCTCGGCCAGCTCGGTGGCCGCCGCGGGCGCCACGTCCGCGAGCAACCGCGCGGTCGGTGCGGCGGGGGTGGCCACGACGACGGCCGCTGCCTCCAGCTGCTCGGCATTCGTGGTCGGTCCGACGGTGAGCGCGAAGCCCCCATCGGTCCGGCGCAGCTCCCGCACCGTCGCGTCCGTCCGCACGTCGATCGCGGCGGACAGTGCGTCGGTCAGGCCGCCCATGCCGCCGGGAAGACCGGCGAAGACCGGGAGATCGTAGGTGGTCGGGATCTCGGCGGACTGCGCGAGCACCGAGCCCCGGCCGGCCAGGGCGACGAGCTGCGGGACCGAAGCGCGGGCCGAGATCGACCGGGCGTGGCCGGCGTAGACGCCGCCGAGCAGCGGTTCGACGAGCCGGTCGGTCACCTCCGTCCCGAACCGTTCGTCGACGAGCGCCGCCGACCGAGACGTCGTCGGGCAGGTCGCTCGGCGGCAGGTCGCGCTCGGCCTCGACCCGGCGGACTCCTTCCTCTGACAGCACACCCGAGGCGCGCAGCTGATCCACGTCGAGGGGCACGCCCATGAGCGAGCGGGGCAGCGCATGCAGCCCACCCCGGGTCCAGATCCGCGACGAGGCCACCGCCGGGTGCTCGATCGACAGCCCGAGCTCGCGGGCCAGGTCGACGCCCTCGGGCCGACGGTTGAGCATCGCCTCCGCCCCCACGTCGACCAGCACGCCGCCGACCTCGGTGCGTCGCAGCTTGCCGCCGGCCTCGGCTGCTGCCTCGAGGACCGTGACCTCGTGGCCGCCCGCAGTGAGAACGTGGGCCGCGGTCAGACCGGCCAGCCCACCACCGACAACGAGTACCCGCACGGGTCCAGTGTCCTGTCAGCGCGTCGCAGACCTCATGCCGCCCCGGCGAGGTCACGGTTCGGACACGGCCGGAACCGCCGCCTCGGGCGACCCGTCCGAGTCGCCATGATGGCGACTCGACGAACTCCCGCGGCTCCCCGGGCTCTCCGGGTTCTCCGGGTTCTCCGGGCACTCCAGTGCCGACGCACAGCCATCGCGGCGGGAGCCACGATCGTCCTGGTCCTGCTCAGCGGCTGCTCCGGGTCCGAGAATGATGCGGGCAGCGCGGCGAGTGACAGCGAGGTGGCTCCCGCGGCCGCGCCGGCCGACCAGGCACTCGACGAGGCCTCTTCGGTGGACGGAGTCGCCGAGGTGTCGACGGGCGCTGGCGGCAAGGGCGCCGCGCCTGGCACCCCCGTCGAGCAGCAGAAGGTGATCTCGACCGGCAACGTCCAGCTCCGGTCGAAGGACGTCGGCCAGGCGATCTTCGACGTACGCAAGGTCGTGGACGTGCACGGCGGCACCATCTCCGAGGACGACACGGAGACCGACAAGGACGGCGACGCGTTCCGCTCCCGCATGGTGCTGCGGATCCCGACCGCCGACTTCGACGACACCATGGCAGAGCTCGAGACGGTGGCGGGCCTGGTCTCCTCCAAGCGCCAGAGCGCCGACGTGACCACCCAGGTCCTCGACATCGGCGTGCGGGTCGAGGCCCAGCAGCGCAGCATCGACCGGATCCAGGTCCTGTTCGACCACGCCACCACGATCAAGGACATCGTCAGCATCGAGGCCGAGCTCTCCCGCCGCCAGGCCGACCTCGCCTCCCTGCAGGCGCAGCAGGACTACCTCGCCGACCAGACCTCGATGTCGACGATCACCCTCGCGATCGAACGGACCCGGGAGGACACCAAGCCCAAGCCCAAGGACGACGACAAGGCGGGCTTCCTGTCCGGGCTGTCGCGACGGCTGGGGAGCGCTGGAGACCTTCCTGGTGGGCGCGTCGACGGTGGCCGGCGCACTGCTCCCGTGGCTGGTGCTGATGCTGGTCCTGGCCGTCCCGGGCTGGCCCATCTACCGGCGGCTGCGGCACCGTCCCCCGGTGGCCACCCCGACCGCTTGACCTGCGCCCACGACGCCTCGGTCTAGCCTGCATGGATGGCCGCCGCCGACAGCATCCGGATCGCCGTCCTCATCGACGCCGACAACACCTCGCCCAAGCACGCCGAAGCCCTGCTCGAGGAGGTCGCGAAGTACGGCGTGCCGACGGTGAAGCGGGCCTACGGCGACTGGACCAACACCCACCTCAACGGCTGGCGCAGCGAGCTCCCGAAGTACGCCGTCCAGCCGATGCTCCAGATCGCCAACACCACCGGCAAGAACTCCACCGACTCAGCACTGATCATCGACGCGATGGATCTGCTCTACTCCGGCAACGTCGACGCCTTCGCGCTGGTCTCCAGCGACAGCGACTTCACCTCGCTCGCGATCCGGCTGCGCGGCTCGGGCCGGACGGTCTACGGGATGGGGCTGCGCAAGACGCCGCAGTCGCTGCGCCAGGCGGTCGACCGGTTCATCTTCCTCGAGGACCTGCACGACGGCGGCGGCGAGGAGCCGGCACCGGCCGAGGAGGCGACCGAGCCGCGGCGCATCCCGGACCTGCGGAGGCTGCTCGAGCGGGCGATCAACGGCACCTCGCACGACGACGGCTGGGCCTCCCTCTCGTCGGTCGCCAACCACGTGACCCGGGTCGAGCCGTCGTTCTCGGTCAAGGACTACGGCGCGTCCAAGCTCGTCGATCTCGTGCGCGGCCAGGACTACCTCGAGGTCGAGCAGCCCGACGGCGGCTCGGTCCGGGTCCGGCTCGTCACCGGTCGCCCGAGCCGGAGCAGCGCCACCAAGAAGACCGCCGCGAAGAAGACGGCCCCGCGGAAGCGGGTCAGCAAGAAGTCGACCGAGCCCGCCCCCGAGCCGTCGGAGTCGCCGGCCGAACCGGCTGCTGAGTCGCCTGCCGAACCGGCTGCGGAGCCGCCCACCGAGCCTGCGCCCCCCACCGTGACCACCCGCAAGCGCTCCGAGCGGGCCCGCAAGAAGTAGCTCAGAGCGGGTAGGACTGCACGAACTCCGTCAGCCGCTTGAGCTGGTCGGGGTCGGTGCTCGGCAGCACGCCGTGCCCGAGGTTGAACACGTGGCCCTTGGCGTCGCGACCCGCCTCGATGATGTCGGCAGCTCGCGCCGTCATCACGTCCGTCGGCGCGAACACCAGCGTCGGGTCGAGATTGCCCTGCACCGCCCGGTCGCCGACCTGGCCGATCGCGGTGCCCAGTGGCGTCCGCCAGTCGACGCCGACGACGTCGCCGCCGGCCTCGCCCATGAGGCCGAGCAGGTTCGCGGTCCCGACGCCGAAGTGGATGCGCGGCACGCCCAGCGCGCCGGCGCGGGCCAGCACGGCGGCCGAGTGCGGCTGGACGTACGCCGCGTAGTCGCCCGGCGTGAGGGCGCCTGCCCAGCTGTCGAAGAGCTGGATCGCCGACGCGCCGGCCGCGATCTGCACCTCGAGGTAGGCCGCCGAGATCCCGGCGATCTTGCGCATCAGCGCGTCCCAGACGTCCGGGGCGCCGAACATCATCGCCTTGGTCAGCGCGTGCTCCTTGGACGGCCCGCCCTCGACGAGGTAGGACGCCACGGTGAACGGCGCGCCGGCGAACCCGATCAGCGGGGTCTCCCCCAGCTCGTTGACGAGCTGGCCGACCGCCTGCGTGATGAACGGGACGTGCTCGGGCGTGAGGTCAGGGATCGCCGCGACGTCGTCGAGGGTCCGCACCGGCGAGGCGACCACGGGGCCGACACCGGGCTTGATGTCGAGGTCGACACCGACGGCCTTGAGCGGCAGCACGATGTCGGAGAAGAGGATGGCCGCGTCCACGGCATACCGCCGCACCGGCTGGAGGGTGATCTCGGTGACCAGGTCGGCGTCCATGCACGACTCGAGCATGCCGATGCCCTCGCGGAGCTTGAGGTACTCCGGCAGCGAGCGGCCGGCCTGCCGCATGAACCACACCGGCGTGTGGGGCACCGGCTCGCCTCGCACCGCACGCATGAACGCGCTCGTGAGAGGTGATTTGACGGTCTCGTTGACGCTCTCGGCCACGCCCACAGCCTCGCAGGCGGGCGCCCCGGCCGACCAATCCCGCGCGACACGCCCAGTCGGGCCGGACACCCTCCGGCGTGTTCGCACATCGAGAATCCGCGCCCCGACTTACTGTGTGCGCATGGTCGTGCGCCAAGAGACGCGCCCGGGAGCGGGTGCTGCCGGCGAGCCGCCGGAGTTCGCGGCGGCCGTGGCGAGCATGCGCGCGGCCCGGCTGAGGCCCGAGATCCACTGCGAAGAGATGCCGGCGCCGCAGCGCATCGCGCCGTTCGCGGCGGCGCTCTCGGCCGACGTGACCGTCGACGGCGAGGAGGTCGGCACCGGCCGGATCATCCTGCTCCACGACCCGCAGGGGAACGACGCGTGGGATGGCGAGTTCCGCTGCGTGGCCTACGCACGGGCCGAGATCGACGTCGACCTGATCACGGACCCGATGCTGGCCGGGGTCGGCTGGACCTGGCTCACCGATGCGCTCGACGCACACGGTGCGAGCTACCACATGGCGTCGGGAACAGTGACGCGGGTGGCGACCGAGAGCTTCGGGGGGATGGCAGAAGACAGCGCCGCGGCTCAGCTGGAGATCCGCGCCTCCTGGACGCCGGGAGTGCCGGCCGAGGGGCCGCACGGCGTCGCGATCGGCACGGACCTCGATGTCGGTCCGCACGTCGAGGCTTGGGGAGAGCTGCTCTGCACAGCAGTCGGGCTGCCACCGGTGCCCGACGGCGTGGCCGTCATCCCGAGCCGCCGGGGACAGCGCGGCTCGGGGGCTTGATGTCACCACCGAGCACCGAGACGACCCGCGACATCGAGCCCAGCGACATCGAGCCGAGCGACACCGACCCGAGCGACCCCGAGGAACAGCCCGAGGCGGAACGACCGCTCCTGACCCTGCGCGACGGGCTGCCCACGATCACCGACACCGAGGCCGGGCTGGCCGAGGCGAGTGCCGCGATCGCGGCCGGCACCGGCCCCGTCGCGATCGACGCCGAGCGCGCCTCGGGCTACCGCTACTCGAGCCGCGCCTACCTCATCCAGCTCCGCCGCGAGGGCTCCGGCACCTGGCTGGTCGACCCGATCGCCTTCGAGTCCCTGGGCACCCTGGCCGAGGCGCTCGACGGCACCGACTGGATCCTGCACGCGGCCACCCAGGACCTGCCCTGCCTCGCGGAGGTGGGGCTGCGCCCGGGCTCGCTCTTCGACACCGAGCTGGCCGGCCGGCTGCTCGGCTACCCGCGCGTCGGGCTCGCCACCCTGGTCGAGACGGTGCTCGGCGGGCGGATGAAGAAGGAGCATTCCGCGGTCGACTGGTCGAGACGGCCGCTGCCCGAGCCGTGGCTGGAGTACGCCGCGCTCGACGTCGAGGTGCTCGTGGAGCTCCGCGCCGCGCTGGCTGCCCAGCTGGTCGAGGCCGGCAAGGACGAGTGGGCCCGGCAGGAGTTCCAGAGCCTGCTCTCCTTCGAGGCCACCGCCCGGGTCGAGGCGTGGCGGCGTACGTCGGGGATGCACCGCATCCGCGGCCGCCGGGGCCTCGGCGCCGTGCGCGCGCTCTGGGAGGCCCGCGACCAGCTGGCCGAGCGCCGCGACGTCACACCGGGCCGGATCATCCCCGACTCCGCCATCGTCGCTGCGGCCCAGGCCCTGCCGTCCGACCGCGACGCGCTGCTCGCGGTGAAGGGGTTCCACGGCCGGGGCGCGGAGCGCTACGCCTCACGCTGGGTGGCTGCCCTCCGCGCGGTCGCCGCTCTCGACGAGTCCGAGCTGCCGACCCGCGCCCCCCGCTCCGACGGACCGCCGCTCCCCCGCGCCTGGGCCGACCGCGACCCCGTGGCCGCCCGCAGGCTCGCCCTGGCCCGCGTGGCGCTCACCGAGCTGGCCGGGCAGCAGGGGCTGCCCGTCGAGAACGTGCTCACCCCCGACTACCTGCGCCGGGTGCTGTGGACCCCGCCCGCCACGCGCGACCCGGAGGCCCTGGCCGAGGCGGTCGGCGCCGCCCTCGCCGGGCTCGGCGCCCGCGACTGGCAGATCGGGCTGGCCGGCCCGGTCGTCACCCGGGCGATCCTGGAGGCGGACCAGCCGCTGCCGAAGGCGGAGGCCGCCGACACGACCGAGCCGACCGAGTCGCCCTAACCGTCGCCGGAGCCGTCGCCCTCCGGACTCGGCGACTCCGTCTCCTCGGGCGGGGCCAACACGGTCTGCGAGGCCTCGTCGATCTGCTCGGTGAGCAGGTCGAGGTCGGGGACCTCCACCTCCAGCAGCTCCTTGAGCGGCAGCGCGACGGCGGCCTCGAGATCGGCGAAGTTGCTGAGCAACGGTGGGATCCGCATGCTCTTGACGCTGTTGTTGAACACGCCGGAGTGGACCGGCGCGCGGCCCACCTGGAGGAACGCGTCGGACAGCGCCACCTTGGTGTTGGCCGGGGCGAGGTAGCCGGCGGTCGCCACTGCGCTCACCGACTCGGTCGAGATGAAGTCGACCAGGAAGTCGGCCGCCTGGGACGCGTCGGGGGTCTCGCGGGAGATGCAGATGCCGGTCAGCTCGCCGACGGTGGCAGCCTCGTCAACGACAGGCATCGGCATGATGTCGAAGTCGAGGACGCCGGTCGGCCGCAGCTCCGGCACCAGGTCGCGGTAGCCGGCGATCATGCCGAGCTTGCCCTCGCGGAACCACTCCAGCGGTGTCTTCTCCGAGAGCATCTGCGTCGACAGTGACAGCTTCGGGTCGCGCAGCACCGGCAGCACCTCTTCGAGGGCCGACCTGGTGTCGTCGGAGGAGAAGGCCAGTGAGGTCGGGTCGTCGTCGTTGTCGTAGATCCTGCCGCCACCGGAGTAGATGAACGGCGCGAGCCCTCTCAGCGTGGGCGCGATGTAGAAGCCGGCGATCCCGCGACGCGGGCGGCTGGCGTAGGCCGCCGCCGTCTGGAACTGCTCGAGCGACCAGGTGGGCTTCTTGGAGAGGTCCTCGTCGTCGACGGCAGGAACGTCGAGGCCCTTCTCGGCCATCGCCTCCCAGTCGACGAGCTTGGTGTTGTAGTAGATGACCATGGGCGAGACGCCATAGGGCATGCACTGGAGCTCGCGGTCACCGGCGAACGCCTCGAGGGCAGGTCGCGAGTAGCCGTCGCCGAAGTCGACGTTGCGGTCGTCGAGCAGGTTGCCGATGGGCTGGTTGAGCTTGCGCTCCCGGAGGTCCGCGAGGTCGCTCCGGCTGACCAGGAAGACGTCGGGCACGTGGCCGCTGTCGAGCGCCGCGGTCAGGTCGTCGTGGGTGCCGTATGCCTTGAGCTTGACGGCCGCCTCGTCGTCGTAGGCGTTGTAGGTGTCGACGACGGCCTGGTAAGCGTCGGTCTCCTTCTTGCTCCCCCAGACTCCGAACGTCAGGTTGACCTTGGAGGTGGCGCGGGTCGTCGAGGGGCTGCCCGGGTCGGGATCGTCGTCATCACCGTTGCAGCCCGCGACGGCGGCCGCCAGCAAGAGTGCGAGCGGCACCACGATCCACCTGCGCTGCCGCACCCTCGTCCTCCTCTCCGCCCGGGCCACCCTACCTAGTGCTCGGTCAGTCAGATCCGCACCCTGCCGCTCCCTCCGGCCAGGGTTCACGGGACGGCGTGGAAGCGTTTCGCCTCGGCGACGACCTGGTCGAAGATCTCGCGGCTGACCGCCGCGCCCTCGCGCCGGATCGCGTCGTCCTCGAGGATGATCAGCCGGTCCAGGCGCACCTCGCTCGGCCGGCGCTCGGGGTCCCAGTCGCCGGCGCCGATGTCCATCCAGTGCCGCCCGTGCCTCGCCTCGTCCTCGGCGTCCCGGTCGTGGTCCTTGCTGGTGAGCATCAGCCCGGCCCAGTAGTCCGTGCCGTCGACCTCCTTGCGGCCGATGAGCAGCACCGGACGGTCCTTGCCCTGGCTCGGGTCCTCCTCGTAGGGCACCCAGCCCCACACCACCTCACCGGGATCGGGCTGGCCGTCTGCCTCGGGTTCGTACGACGTCACCGACGGAATCTAGGCGAAGCCGCGGTCAAGGCGCGACCGGGGCCACGCATCTCCCAAGTGAGCCTGTGCCCACTGTCACGACACGGAGCGAAACGCATCGTGCGCTCGCGACCTGGCCCGACACCGATCTCGACAGAGCGGCTTGGAAGCTAGTGTCCTGTCAGCGAGTAGGTGCGTACCGGACCGGGAGCGCCTCACGGCGCGTGGCCGCTCGTGGCGGCTGATTTTGGGACCCGGGGCTGCCGCGGCCCGGCACGCACAGTCATTGTAACGGCCGGGGGTGGCCGCGCATTCCGATCACGCCAATCCATGAGCCAGCTCGAGATGCCCCGCGGCCTCGAGCTGCTCGGCCAGGAGCAGCATCCGCTGCACCTCAGCCTCGGTCGTGTCGTCCAGTGCGGCCCGGCCGGTCGCCACCACCCGCGCGAACGCCGCCGCGCGGAAGAGCACGTCCGCGAAGTCGCCGCCCACGATCCCGCGCAGCACCTCGTCGACCATGGTCCGCAGCTGCTCCGGGCCGGGCGGGTCGGCCACGCCGGCCACGACCTGCGCCACCTGGGCCGTACGCCGGCCCGCGTCGTACTCCCGCGCGACCGCCGCCGGATCGGCGTAGACCCACGGAGCGCAGCACGAACAGCCTCCACAGGCAGCCGGCCAGGGAGTCGGCCGGCGACCCGGCCCACACCTCGGCGATCGTCTCGATGCCCTCGGTCTCGGCGAGGTGCAGCACGCGTTCGGCGACCGCGGGATCGTCGGTGTCGCGCACGCCGCGGACGAGCAGGTTGGCCGCGCGGTCGGCCGCCTCGCTGACCCGGGCCGGGTCCTCGCCACCGATGATCTCGGCGAAGAACTCGGCCCCCGGCTTCATCGGGCGGTGGTGCTGGCGGTCTGACACCCTGCCCACGCTACGCGTGCGCGCCCACCGTCACCGGGCCGATCGTCAACTCTGGCCGAGCGTCGAGGATCGCGCCGATCCGCCCCACCTCGTCGTCGAGTGCGGCGAGCTCGGCCTGGGTGAGGCTGACGAGTGGCTCGACGGTGACGGCCAATCGCCGGCCGGACCGCTTCTGGTGCCAGACGCCGCCGACCACCCCGTCGAGCAGCAACACCGGATAGTTGCCGGCCTGGCTCCCGGCCAGCGCGCGCTCGGCAGCGCGGCCGGGGAAGAGCAGGCCTCGCGGCTGGGAGCCGACCTGGAACGCGTCGAAGTAGGGCAGCAGCCGCACCACCGGGGTCTCGACCGCGTCGAATGCCGTGTCGCCGCCCCACACCCACGCCGGCTCGCCCTCGAGGTCGACCTCGTCGAGGTCGGCCCGGGCGAACAGGTCCTGGGTCCACGTCGGCGTCGTCGCCAGCCACCGGGCCAGATGCGCCGGGGTGGCGGGGCCGTAGGCCGTGAGGTAGGCGCGGAGCAGCTCGAGCTGGGCATCTTCCGGTCCGGGCAGCACCAGGTCGGCCAGCCATCGGCTCGGGCTGGCGTAGGCGACCCTGCGGCCACGGTTGGGACCGAAGCACAGGACACCCCGCACGGCCGCAACCCCGAGCGCCTGCCGCCACCGCGGCCAGAAGCCACCGAAGGCCGGCATCGACTCCTCGGCCGCCCAGGCGCCGCAGGCGTCGGCGACGTCGGCGTCGAGCTCCTCGGTCGTCCGGTCGCCCTCACGCAGTGCTGCGTCGAGCGCCGCGACGACGGCGTCGGTCTCCTCGGGCTGCAACCGCACGCCCGGCGCGTGAGCACCGCTCCTGGGCACGGACCCGAGCGCCGCGCACCACCAGGGCAGCTCCGACGCCGCGAAGAGGTGCACGGTGCCGCGCGGCCCGAACGTCTTGACGAGCGACCGGTCCTCCCAGAGTGCCGACGCCACGTCGAATCGGGTGGTGCCGCCGACGCGCAGCGCCAGCGAGACCTCGGCGGCCGACATCACCTGAGCATGGGCGCCAGCCATCGCCGTGGCCGCCTCGGCGATAGACGCGAACGGACCTGGGGCATCAGCCAGACCGTGTCGCGCCAGCCGTCGCTCGTTGGCATCCTCGAAGCTCACGTCTCCGACAGCACCTTCCGGACCCGTTGCTCGCTGACGGGATGGGCCGTGCCGAGCTGCTGGGCCCACAGCGAGACCCGCAGCTCCTCGAGCATCCACCGCGCCCGGCGCAGCCGCTCGCCCGGCGGCCGCCCGTCGGGCAGGGCTCCCACCTGGTGCAGATAGCCCTCCTGCACGTCGGCGATCTGGTCCATCAGCTGGCGGTCGCGGTTGACCTCCGCACCGCCCTGGTCGAGCGCCTCCCTGCGCAGGGTGAGCGCCCGGAGGTAGGTCGGGTAGCGGTGCAGCTGCTCCGGGCCGGCCTCGGACAGGAACCCGGGGTGCACCAGCCGCTCCAGCTGCGCCTTCATGTCGGCCAGCGCCGACAGCTTGGCCATGTCGGCGCGCCCGCTCAGCAGCTTGTCGGCGGTCCGCCAGCCGTCGAGCACCCGCAGCACCTCTCCCAGGAACTCGTGGAGCGCGGGCGCGGCAGAGGCCCGCGACCGCGCCACCAGCGCGGCGAAGTCGGCCTCGGACCGGACCTGCGGTCCACGATCGACGAGGCCACCGACCACGGCGGCCCGGCTGTCCACGAGCAGCTCCGAGACGCTTGAGTACGGCGACCCGGCCAGCCCCAGCCGGTCGGCGGTGGCCAGGCCGTCGAGCAGCTCCGGGTCCGACGGGAGCGAGAGCGCGATCAGCAGCAGCCGGCGGAGGCCGAGCCGGTGCCGCGCGTCGGCCTCGTCGGTGGAGCCGAAGACGCCGAGCCCGACCGTCGCGCCCTCGTCGACGAGTGCAGGGAACACCGTGACCCGGTGCCCGGCCCGGGTCAGGGTCGCGGACTCGTCGAGGGTCCCGAAGACCCAGGTGGTCTCGCCGCTGCGCGCCAGCCCGCTGTCGGTGGCCACCTCCTCCAGCGCCCGCTCGAACTGGGGCCGCAGCGGGGCCTTCAGCGCCTCGAGGTCCTTGCCACGCGCCTGCTCGGTGCCGCCGTCGTCCACGACGCGGTAGGTCGGCTGCAGGTGCGGCGCGATCTTCGCCCAGTCCCACGCCTCGCGGGGCACCACGACCCCGGTGGTCGAGCGCAGCCACCGCTCGAGGGCGTCGAGCAGCGGCTCCTCGCCGGCGGGCACCGCGGCGAGGAACTCCTTGGCCTTGTTGGGGGCCGGCACGAACGAGACCCGGAGGTTCTTGGGCAGCGACCGGATCAGCGCCGTCACCAGCTCCTCGCGCAGTCCCGGCACGTTCCACGAGAAGTCGTCGGCCTCGACCCGGTTCAGCGTCGCGACCGGCACGTCGATCGTGAGGCCGTCGCCGGCCGCACCCGGCTCGAAGTGGTAGCTGATCGGGAAGGTCAACCCGTCGTCGCCGCTGTCCCACTCCTCCGGGTAGTCGTCCTCGGTGACGGCGTCGGCCGTGTCGTGGGTCAGCATCGCCGGGTCGAAGTCGAGCAGCTCGGGCCGCTGCCGCCGCTGCTGCTTCCACCACTGGTCGAAGTGCGCGCCGCTGACGACCTCGGCGCCGACCCGCGCGTCGTAGAAGTCGAAGAGGGTGTGCTCGTCGACCACGATGCCGCGGCGCCGGGCACGGTGCTCGAGCTCCTCGGCCTCCTCCAGCAGCCGCCGGTTGGTGTCGAGGAAGCGGTGCCGACTGTTCCACTCGCCGTAGACCAGCGCGTGCCGGATGAACAGCTCCCGCGAGAGCGTCACGTCGACCTTGCCGAAGGAGACCAGCCGGTCGGCGACGAGCGGTACGCCGTAGAGCGTCACCCGTTCGTGGGCCATCACGGCCGCCCGCTTCTTCGACCAGTGCGGCTCGGAGTAGGTCCGCTTCACCAGGTGGGCGCCGATCTCCTCGGCCCACTCCGGCTTGATCGCGGCGTTCTGCCGGGCCCAGAGCCGGGAGGTCTCGACCAGCTCGCCGGCCATCAGGAACTGGGGGTTCTTCCGCGCCAGCCCGCTGCCCGGGAAGATCGCGAACCGCGCACCCCGCGCCCCGACGTACTCGCGCATCGGGCGGCGTCCCTTCTCCCCGCCTCTTTCCCGCTCCCGCTCCTCGAGGAGTCCGATGTGCGACAGCAGGCCGGCCAGCAGGGCCTGGTGGATGCCGTCCGCGTCAGGGACGTCGGCCGGGCGCCCGACCTTGATCTCCATCTCCTTGCAGACCTGGCGCAGCTGCGACTCGAAGTCCTGCCACTCCCGCACCCGCAGCCAGTTGAGGAACTCGCGCTTGCACATCCGCCGGAACGCCGACGACGACAGCTCCTGCTGCTGCTCCTTCAGGTAGCGCCAGAGGTTGAGCCAGGTGAGGAAGTCGCTCCCGTCGGCCTTGAACCTGGCGTGCTGCTGGTCCGCCTGCGCCTGGAGCTCGGCCGGCCGCTCCCGCGGATCCTGCAGCGAGAGGGCAGCGGCGATGACGATGACCTCGCGCACGCAGCCGCGCCGCTCGGCCTCCAGCACCATCCGCGCCAGCCTGGGGTCGATCGGGAGCCGCGCAAGCCGCCGGCCGATCTTGGTCAGCCGACCCTGCCCACCCGTGGCGTCCAGCGCGCCGAGCTCCTCGAGCAGCTGCACGCCGGCCGAGACGTTGCGCCGGTCGGGCGGCTCGACGAACGGGAACCGCGCCATGTCGCCCAACCGGAGGGACGCCATCTGCAGGATGACGCTGGCCAGGTTGGTGCGCAGGATCTCCGGGTCGGTGAACTCCGGGCGGCCCTCGAAGTCCTCCTCGGAGTAGAGCCGGATCGCGATGCCCGGCCCGAGGCGGCCGCAGCGGCCCGAGCGCTGGTTGGCCGAGGCCTGGCTGATCGCCTCGATCGGGCAGCCGCTGCACCTTGGTGCGCACCGAGTAGCGGCTGATCCGGGCGACGCCGGTGTCGATGACGTAGCGGATGCCGGGCACCGTCAGCGACGTCTCGGCGACGTTGGTGGCGAGCACGACCCGCCGTCCGGTGTGCGCCGCGAAGACCCGGTGCTGCTCGGCCGCGGAGAGCCGCGAGTAGAGCGGCACGATCTCGGTGCCACCGCCCCGGGTCGAGGTGCTCAGCTCGGCCAGGGCGTCGGCCGTGTCGCGGATCTCCCGCTCGCCCGGCAGGAAGACGAGGACGTCGCCCGGTCCCTCGGCGCCAGCTCGCGCACCGCCTCGACGATCGCCTCGGTCTGGTCCCTGTCGATGGGCTCGCCCTCGTCGTCTGCCTCCGCGAGCTCCACAGCGGGCGGTAGCGGACCTCGACCGGATACGTCCGCCCAGACACCTCGACGACCGGGCGCGTCGAAGTGCTCGGCGAACCGCTCGACGTCGATCGTGGCGCTCGTGATGATCAGCTTGAGGTCGGGCCGCCTCGGCAGCAGCCGCTTGAGGTAGCCGAGCAGGAAGTCGATGTTGAGCGAGCGCTCGTGCGCCTCGTCGATGATGATCGTGTCGTAGCGACGCAGCTCCCGGTCGCGCTGCAGCTCGGCGAGCAGGATGCCGTCGGTCATCACCTTGACCCGGCTGCGCTTCGACGTACGGTCCGTGAACCGCACCTGGTAGCCGACCAGGTCGCCGAGCTCGGTGCCGAGCTCCTCGGCGATCCGCTCGGCCACCGACCGGGCCGCGATCCGGCGGGGCTGGGTGTGGCCGATCATCTGCCTCCCGGCCGCGACCCAGGTCGAGGCAGATCTTCGGGAGCTGGGTGGTCTTGCCCGAGCCGGTCTCGCCCGCGATCACCACGACCTGGTGGTCGCGGATCGCGGCTGCGATGTCCTCGCGCCGCTGGCTGACCGGCAGCTCGGGTGGATAGGAGATCTCGAGCTCGGTGGAGGACATGACCGGCCCATTCTGCCGGTCCGGCGGTGAGTCAGCTCTTGAAGGCCACCGTCACCTTCGCGCCCGCGGTGGCGCTGGTCGGGCTGGCAAGGCCGAGACTGAGGTTCGCGCCGAGCACGCTGCGCAGGGTCGCGCCCTTCTTCTTGGCCGCGATGGTCATCACCGTCTTGGTCGGGCTCACGACCCGGCACTTGATCTTGACCCTGGCGTTCTTCTTCGTGGCGTTGGGCGTGCCCTTGGCGGTCAGGTGGAACGTGCCGCCGCTCTTGCGCACCTTCTCCTTCAGGGCGACCGGCCCCTGCCCGCACGCGGTCCCTGCCAGTCGTCCGGCGCGGGTCGGCTGCTCAGCCTGGAGCTGGGCGATGAGCGAAGAGATCCGGAGGCAGAACACCAACCGCACGAGGACCAGCGTCCCGGCCTCCGCCTCGAAGTCGCGGAGGTCGGACGAGTCGGTTGCCGAGTCGAGCAGCTCTTTGTGGAACTCGTCCTGGACGAGGATCAGGCAGGTCAGGAACCGGCTCTTCGGAGTTGGCTGCTGCAGGAGCGTCGTCGCCACGAACTCGAACCCCGGTTGGTCCGACAGCGGCGCCTCGACCTCGACCTTGGCCTTGGTCATTGCCGGGTCGAGGGTCGGGGAGGTGATCTGTGCGGTGCCTCCGGCGGGGAGGTCGACCATGACCGAGCTGTTGAAGTGGTTCGGACCCCTGGCGGTCGGCGTGGCCTTCGCGGCGATCTGCACCGGACGAGGCAGGGCTGTCTCGCTGTCGTGAGGCTCTCTGGCCGATGCCTGCGCTGGAGCGATGCTCAGCAGCATCGTCGACAGGGCGGCGGTGGTGACGATGGAGATGAAGCCCCCGAGAGCCCTCGAAGATCGCTGGCTCATGCGGCCGACGCTAGTGCTGGCCCGACCCTCGGTCCATGACGTCCCCGGGCGCCACCCATGACCCGGTTGGGTCAGGCAGCCAGTGGTTTGCTGCAGTCGGTCAGGTTGCATCTACCGCGTTAGCATGCCCTGCACACGAAGACCTTCTGCTGCAATAACTGCACGCCCAGCACGCACCTCACTTCGTCGGCGACGCTGGAAAGACGCCCAGTCTGCCGGCGCGCCGCCGTCTCGCGATGCACGCACTGGGAGCACGACTTATATTGCGAACTCCGCGCGCGGGACACTAGTGATGCCCTACGCATGAAGACCCGCTGCCGCAATGTGCACGGACATGCCGGCGTGCGGGCGGAGCCCGACGTTGCCGAGTCGCGGACACGTGCGCCAGGCGGTCCGAGTGCTAGAGCGAGGCCACCAATACGACTACGTAGAACGCGATGACGAGACCGACGAAGAGCACCGGGATCGTCAGCAGCACGCACACCGTAATGACCACAATGCTCGATACGGGCATGTGCCTCGCTGTCGTTGCGGGCTGCTCTCGGCGGCCGGGGGCCGGGTATGGCGGCACGTTTGCGGTGAACGGCTCACCGTCTGCGGCGGGCGACACGCTCACAGAATGGCATTCGCCACTGCGACGCGGACCTCATTCGACGGAGACCCCTTCTCACCCGGATGGCTGCGAACGTCCGATCTATGCCGCACTGCGGGCGGAGCCCGACCATGCCGCACTGCGGGCGGAGCCCGACCATGCCTGCAGGCCTCGCGGGCGGAGCCCGACCATGCCGCACTGCGGGCGGAGCCCGACCATGCCGCACTGCGGGCGGAGCCCGACCATGCCGCACTGCGGGCGGAGCCCGACCATGCCGCACTGCGGGCGGAGCCCGACCATGCCGCACTGCGGGCGGAGCCCGACCATGCCGCACTGCGGGCGGAGCCCGACCATGCCGCACTGCGGGCGGAGCCCGACCATGCCGCACTGCGGGCGGAGCCCGACCATGCCGCACTGCGGGCGGAGCCCGACCATGCCGCACTGCGGGCGGAGCCCGACCATGCCGCACTGCGGGCGGAGCCCGACCATGCCGCTGTCGGGGCTCGGCCCCTGCGGCAGTGATGGCTCACAATCAGGGTGTGGCCGCGCGCATGAAGCTCATAGAGATCGCAAGCGGGGTGCGGGCCCTCCCTTCTCCCGCTCGCCAGGCCGCTAGCGGGGCCATCATCTTGGGTCTCGTCGGTACACTTGTCGGCCTAGTCATTGGCCTCGTTTCTTACCCGCCTACCGCATGGGCGGCTGCGATCGAGCTGGGCTTTCCGGCGACAGCGCTCGGGCTGATCGGCGGGTTCGTTGTGGGGCTCATTGCCAGAGTCCTGCCGTCCGCGCGGCGCTGACCCGACCGCCCTTGCGCCCGGCCGCACTGCGGCCTTCGGCCAACCATCACCCCTGGGCGGCGCCCGACCCATGACGCAGAGAGCGCGCCGATGCCCCCGCTCGCGTGGTGCCGGGCGGGGTGTGGGGCGGGGTGGTCAGGGTTCGGCGAAGTGGTGGCGGAACTCGTGGGCCAGATTGCGGCGTTCCTCGGTCGGGGTGACGTCGAGGGTGCCGGTGGGGTCTTTGAGGTACTCATAACCCAGGGGGCTGCGCCACAGGTAGACCCCGGGTTCGACGGTCACATAGGTCCAGCCGCCGGTGGTCTTGGCGCGGTGGTGGCCGCGACAGGCCGGGGTCAGATTGCACGAGCACGTCGGTCCGTCGTCGCTTCGCATGCGGGACGCGGTGGTCGCAGTCGCACTTCTCGGCGGGTCTGAAGCAGTAGGGGAAGGCGCAGATCAGGTCACGCAGCTGGGTCTGCAGCTTGAGCCGCGCGCTCGCTTGGTAGGAGCCGACATGGAGGTGCTCGGCGAGATCGATCACCGGCTGCACCGTGATGACCGCGTCGGGTTGGGCGCACCACTCCCGGACCTGCTCGGCGGTGACGGGTCCACGGGTCTCTTGCAGTCTGGCGAGGCCGCCGGCGCCGAGGACCGCGGCGTGCTCGAGGTGGACGTGGAGCACCACCTCACGCTTCCGGCGCCGCGGCTGCGGCTTCGGCTGAGCATCGTTGCCGTCGTTGTCGGCGAGGTCGAGGGTGGCCTGGTGGCGGGCGAGGTTGCCGACCGCCCTGGCCCGGCGTACGTCAAGGGAGTCCGTCGAGCCCAGCAACAGTTGCGCGTGGGCGTCCGCGGCGACCGCGGCCTCCAGGTCGAGGGCATCGGCGAGGTCGACATCACCGTCGACCCGGACCCGGCCATCGCGCACGGTGTCCAGGCCGATGTCGAAGTGCCCGGCCTCCGCCGCGGCTTGCCGTTCGGCCTCCAGCGCCTCGGGGTCGAACCTGGCCTTGGCCTCCTCGATCAACCGGGCCAGCTGGGCGGGGCCGACCTTGTGGGCGAACGGTGCGACCTTCGCGTCCACGAACGCCGCCGCCTCCGGGGGCAGGCACAGGGTGAGGTCGGCGACCATGGCGAGCTTCCACGCCGGCAGCTCCCCGCCACCAGCCGGGCCCAGCACCGCCTCAACCGGTAGAAGCCCTCCACCGCCTGGGAGAGATACCTGCGGCCGGAGTCGGTGGTGCGGCCCAACGCCGCCGCGAACTCGGTGACCGCGAACTCCCGCAACTCCGGGCACCCCTGGCCACCCAGCGGCAGCATCGACTCGTGCCACTCATCGACCGGCCCGACCAGCGAGTCCATCGAGTGCATCGCCGCCCACCGGACCGCGGCGATCATGACCTGACGGGCCTCGTCGTCCTCGGCCGCCTTGTGCGCCCGCGCGCAGGCCAACACGGCTGCGGGGTCATCGCCGTCCCGGATCGGGAGCGGCTCACGGGTCGAGGTCATCGTGGGACCAACTCAACCACCAGGCACCGACAGTCGGAGCCCGGAAACCCCTGTATCCACAGGGGTTCTGGAACCTACTTGAGAAATTCTTGGCTCTCCTGACACATGTGTGGGTCAGTGCCGGCCTGGGAGGGCGGGTCGGTGGCCTCCGAGGTTGAGCATGGCGAGGGCGATCAGGGCGTCGGCTGAGTGGAATCCGTAGGCCATGCGGGTGATGAGGCGGATCTTGGTGTTGGTTGATTCGATCAGGCCGTTGGACAGGTCGTGCTCGATCGCGGCGAGGATCCGGGTCCGGTGTTTGACGATGCTCTTCTGGAGCTTCACGAATGCAGGGATTCGGCAGCGCCGTGCCCAGCTGATCCACCGGTCCAGGGCTTCGACGGCGGCGGCGTGGGGCAGCGTGAAGATCAGTCGTAGGCCTTCTTTGAGCAGGTAGGCCCGATACAGCCTCGGGTCGGTCGCGGCGATCCAGGCGAGCTTGATCTGCTGGTTCTCGGTCAGGTTCTCCGGGTTCTTCCACAACGAGTAGCGGGCGCCCTTGAGGCCCTTGGCTCGCTCGCTGCCGGGTCGTGGTGGCGCATCGGCGCGGGGTCGTCCGCTGCCACGCTTGGGCTCCCGGCGGGCCAATGCCCGGGCGTCGTTCCAGGCTCCGCGACGGACCTCGTCGAGGGCCTCTCCTGCCAACTTCACGATGTGGAAGGGGTCGGCGACCCGGACCGCGCCCGGGCAGAGTTCGGCGATGATCGTGTCGATGAAGTCGGCCCCATCGGCGCAGACGTGGGTGATCTGGGCACACCGCTCGGCACCGAGGAGGTCGAAGAACTCCCGCACTGTCGCAGCGTTGCGTCCCGGTGCGGCCCACACCAGCCGGCGGGTGTCGTGGTCGACCACGACCATCAGATACTTGTGGCCCTTCTTGTACCTGATCTCGTCGATCCCGATCCGCCGTAACCCGGCCAGCCGATCGTGCTGGGCGTCGATGTCGGCCCAGACCCTGGTGATGATCGCCCCGACGGTGCGCCAGGCGATCCGCATCAGCTCGGTCGCGGTGGTCTTCGACGCCTGGGTCGCCAGCCAGGCGACCTGGTCGTCGAACGCGTAGGTATGGCCGGCGTCGTGCCGAGCCCAGGGAACATGCGCCACGACCACCCCATGTGTGGAGCAGTTCACCCGGGGCGTGTCGGCTTCCAGCATCGCGACCGTTGGTGCCCAGATCCAGCGATCGCCACCGACGCCGGCCCGGCCCGGCGTCGTAGCCCGGGCAGCGGCGGCGGCACCGCCCGCACCGGCCCCGCTGCCGACTGGTCGGCCGCACGTGAGCGACCAACACCTGCTGGCCCTCGTCGTACTCGACCCGCTCGATCACCGTCTTCTCGACCCCGAGCAGACCCCGCCATAGGCTGACATCACACACGCCGCTCTCCTGTGCACCCGGTTCCTGTTCCTAGACAGCTCAGAAACCTAGACAGGAAGCGGCGTGTGGCTCGTTCAGGCTCGTTCAGACGCCCACAGGTACGTCAGGAGGGCCAAATTCGGGGGTTTCGAGACGGGCGCAGAACGACCTCCTCAACCACCGTGCCGGGTGAACCAAACCCATACGGAGCGCAGCAGCCCACCGACGGCAACCCGAGGGCCAGCCGGGCGCCGGAGCCCGGGGTTAGGTTCTGACCATGACGCAGGAGCAACCGTCCGGAGCCGTCCGCGAGGCCGACGCGATCGCCGAGCAGTTCGTCGTCGACGCGGCCGCCGCCGACCCGCTGATGGCGACCTTCTGCGGCATCGCGGGCCACGACCATCGGCTGCCTGACTACACCCCCGACGGCTACGCCGCCCGGACCGGGCTGCTGCGCACCGCGCGGGCGGCGATGGCCGCCGCCAGACCGTCCGACGACCGGGAGCGGGTGGCCCAGAGCTCGTTCCTCGAGCGCGCCGACGTCGGGCTGGCCCAGGACGACGCCCACACTGCTCAGTCACGGGTCAGCGTGATCGAGAGCGCCGCCCACGAGATCCGCGGCGCCTTCGACCTCATGGCCACCGAGACCGAGGACGAATGGTCGGCGATCTCGACCCGGTTGGCAGCGGTGCCGCAGGCACTGGCCGACTACCGCGCCACGCTGCTCGGGGAGGCGGCACACGGTCACGTCAGCGCGCAGCGCCAGATGGCCGCGGCGGCCACCCAGATCAACGGCTGGACCGGCCGGTCCGGTGGCGGGGGCGACGTCTTCGCGCAGCTCGTGGCGCAGGCGGGCGACGTCCCAGCCACGCTCGAGTCCGACCTGGCGATCCACGCGGTCCTGGCCAGCACGGCCTTCGCCGAATTCGCGACCTTCCTCGAGCAGGAGCTCGCACCCCTCGGTCGCGACAAGGAAGCCGTCGGACGTGAGCAGTACGCCCGCGACTCGCGCTACTTCCTCGGCACCGAGATCGACCTCGACGAGACCTACGCGTGGGGCTGGGAGGAGTTGCACCGCATCGAGACCGAGATGCTCGCGATCTCGGCGCAGCTGGCCGGCGCCGGAGCGACCATCCAGGACGCCGTCGCCCACATCGAGAGCGATCCGGCGCGGGCGATCGAGGGCAAGGAGCAGTTCCGCGAGTGGATGCAGGAGCTCGCCGACCGGACGCTGGCCGACGTGGCGGACACGCACTTCGACATCCCCGAGCCGATCCGTCGCATCGACTGCCGGATCGCACCCACCCAGGACGGCGGCATCTACTACACGCCGCCGTCAGAGGACTTCAGCCGCCCCGGCGCGATGTGGTGGTCGGTCCCCGACGGCGTGACGACGTTCCACCCCTGGCGTGAGGTCACGACCGTCTACCACGAGGGCGTGCCGGGCCATCACCTCCAGTGCGCTCAGGCCGCCTACCGCTCCGACGTCCTCAACCGCTGGCAGCGCAGCCTGTGCTGGGTCTCCGGCCACGGCGAGGGCTGGGCGCTCTACGCCGAGCGGCTGATGGACGACCTCGGCTACCTCGAGGACCCCGCTGACAAGCTCGGCATGCTCGACGGCCAGGGGTTCCGCGCCGCCCGGGTGATCATCGACATCGGCATGCACCTCGAGCTCGAGATCCCGCACGACAACCCGTTCGGCTTCCACCCCGGCGAGCGCTGGACCGGCGAGCTGGGGCTGGAGTTCCTGCGCCAGCACGCGCGGATGGACGACGCCACCATGGTCTTCGAGGTCAACCGCTACCTCGGCTGGCCGGCCCAGGCGCCGTCCTACAAGGTCGGCGAGCGGATCTGGCTCCAGGCCCGCGACGACGTCAAGGCGCGGCAGGGCTCGGCGTTCGACCTCAAGGAGTTCCACCGCGCCGCCCTCGACCTGGGCTCCCTCGGCCTCGACCCGATGCGGGAGGCGCTGGCCCGGCTCTGAACCTCGTCAGGAGGTCAGTGGTGCGGCTTGACCGCCTTGACCTTCGCGGTGGCCGTGCAGCCAAACACACCCGGACCGCCCGTGAAGACCAGCTCGTAGAGCGAGGTCTTCTTGACCTTGGTCGTGAAGGTGACCTTGCCGGAGCCCGACGTCTTCGCGGTGCCCACCTTCTTGCACGACGCACCGGAAGGCTTGCAGCGCAGCAGGGTCACGCTCGCTCCGGCCAGCGGCGCTCCGCCCGAGCTGAGGGTGCCCTTCACCCTCGCCTTCCTCCCGCGGATCGCCTTCTTCGGGCCGTGCAGCCGACCGCTGCTTGCCTTGACGCTGAAGCCCACCGGCGCCGACCGAGCCCCAAAGCGTCGACCGCGACCACCGTTCCGGTGCGCGGGTCGGAGCTGGGGTAGGTGTGGTCGGCCGCGGGGGTCGTCGTGGTGGCGCTGGTGCCGTCGCCGAAGGTCCACCGGTACGACGTGACCGCCCGGCCCACGCCGGTCCCGGACGTGCTGAGGTGCGCCGCGGTCGGCGCTGTGCCCGTCACCGAGACCGGACCCGCGGTCGGGCAGTCGGTGGTGGTCAGGGCGACAGTGCTGGCCTCCGTCTGGCCCCCGCGACTGGTCGCGGCGGCACTGGCCGACGCGGCCCCGCACCCGGCGCCGAGACGAATGACCGCGAAGGTCCCGCCGGCCGGGCTGCCGTCCTGGAGCGTGTCCGAGTTGCCGAGGACGGCCAGCGCCAGGCTGTCCAGGGAGTAGTCGAGGTGGACGGTGAACGGCGAGATCGCCACGTCGGTCTGGCCCGCGGCGACCAGGGTGAGCGGCTGGTCGCCCGGCCCGGAGGGGATGGTCGCGGTCAACGTCTGGTTCACCGGCTGGGCGCAGTTCCCGGCCGGCGCGTTCGCGATGCAGAAGGTCACGTCGATGTGGTACTCGGCCAGGGCACCGGTGCTCTTGATGTTGTAGATGCGACTGATGCCGAAGGTCGCCGAGTGCACGCCATCGAAGGTATTCAGCGTTCCCGAGACATCGACCAGGGCGGTCCCGCGACCGGCGGTGCAGGTCGAGAAGCTGGCATCGGCGCCAGGGCCACACCCGGCGGCCGATCCGGCGACGAGCAGCCCGCTCGGCAGCTGGGCGGAAGGGGTCACCTGCGGCGAGGTGTCGCCGGAGGTCACCAGGTGCAGCCCGACCGACTGCAGCCAGCGGCTCTTCTCCGAGGCGGCCGTGTGCGCCGGGGAGGTGTCGGACAGCACCATGGCCAGGTCCACCGGCGCGTTGGCCCTGGTCTCGGTCGTCGACGTGCCCGGGGTCGTGAGCGCGAGGCCGCCGGTGAGGCAGAAGTCCGGCACCGAGCCGGCGCAGGTCTGCGTGGTCGGCGGATCTGCCGCCGCGTCCGTTGGCACGAGCAGGCCCGCGACAGCGATTCCGATCGCCGCGGTCGCGGCGAATCGACGCAGACCTGGCATGTCGAGCCTCCCCGTCTTCACGGGCAGGCTAGACCCGAAATCGGGCTACCGGAAGGCGCGGGCGGCCCTCAACGTCGAGAGGAGACTTCGTCGAGTCGTAGTGGTCAACCATGTCAGCCTCGACGGGGTGATGCAGTCCCCCGGTCGAACCGACGAGGACACCCGAGGTGGGTTCCGGCACGGCGGCTGGGCCGGCGCCGCCCACGACCCCGCGGTGCAGGAGACGATCGGCGAGCGGATGGGCGAGGGGTTCTCCTGGCTGCTCGGCCGCCGGAGCTACAACGACATGCTGCAGCACTGGAACGACGAGGGCGGGCCGTTCAAGGACGGCCTCAACAACGCGACGAAGTACGTCGCGTCCTCGAGCCCCGACACCGAGCTGCCGTGGCCCAACTCGACGCTGCTCACCGGTGACGTCCCGGCCGAGGTCGCGAAGCTCCGCGAGCAGCCGGGCGGCAACCTGGTCGTCATGGGCAGCGGTCAGCTGTGCCGGTCGCTCCTCGCGCGGGGGCAGGTCGACGAGCTCCTGCTCCTGGTCCACCCGCTGGTCCTGGGCTCGGGGTCAACGCTCTTCGGCCCCGACGACGACGTGAGGCGCCTCGAGCTGGTCGAGAGCACTCAGACCGAGAGCGGGCTGCTGCTCGCGACCTACAGGGTTGCCTAGAACACGTTCTAGTTGACACCATCGCGCGGTGACGGATCAGTACGACGTGGTGGTGGTCGGATCCGGCGGCGGCGCGCTCACCGGCGCAGCACTCGCCGCCAGGGCCGGACTGTCGGTCTGCGTGGTCGAGAAGACGCCCCTGCTCGGCGGCACCTCGGCCTACTCCGGCGGCGCCTGCTGGCTGCCGGGCAGCGAGGTCCAGCGGCGGGCGGGGATCTCCGACTCGACCGAGGGGGCCCGCGACTACCTCGCGGCGATCCTGGAGGACCCCGACGAGGAGAAGGTCGAGGCGTTCCTGAGCACCGCACCGCGACTGGTGGCGGAGCTCGAGGACGATCCGGACCTCGACTTCGAGTGGCTGCCGTTCTCTGAGTACTACGCCGCGCCGGGCCGAGTGCCCTTCGGCCGGTCGATCCAGCCCACCAACATCAAGCGCGCCGATCTGCGGACCGAGGTGGCCGAGCTGGTCCGCCCACCGGTCGAGCGGGACCGTGCGGGCGAGGGCGGCCGCAACACCCTCAGTGGCGGGCAGGCGCTGATCGCCCGGCTGGCCACGATCGTGGTCCGCGAGGGCGGCGTGGTCCGCACCAACCTGCCGGTCACCGGGCTGGTCACCGAGGACGACGGACGCGTGGTCGGTGTCGCCGCGATGTCGCCCGAGGGCCCGATAGAGATCGGTGCCCGCCGCGGCGTGCTGCTGGCCGCCGGTGGCTTCGAGGGCAACGAGGAGATGCGTCGCGCGCACGGCGTCCCGGGCGACCCGGCGTGGACGATGGCGCCGCGCGGCACCAACACCGGTGAGCCGATCGAGGCCGCCGTGGCGCTCGGCGCCGCTGTCGACTTCAGCGCCCTGGGCTGGTTCTGTCCCGGCCTGGAGCAGCCGGACGGCGGCGGCTCGTTCACGCTCGGCTTCCGCAGCGGGCTGATGGTCGACCAGACCGGGCACCGCTACGCCAACGAGTGCCTGCCCTACGACCGGTTCGGCCGCGAGATGGCCAAGGCGCCGGAGCGGATCCCGTCCTGGTACGTCTTCGACTCCCGAGAGGACGGCCGGCTCCCCGCGATCGCCATGCCCGAGGGCGACCCCGCGGCCCACCTCGAGGCCGGCACCTGGGTGAGCTCGGACACGCTCGTCGGACTGGCCGAGGCGGCCGGGCTGCCTGCCGGCGAGCTCGCCGAGACGGTCGAGCGGTTCAACGGCTACGCCGCCTCCGGCGTCGACGAGGAGTTCCACCGCGGCGAGGACGAGTACGACACCTTCTTCGCCGGCGGCCACGGCCCCAACAAGGCACTCTCCCCGCTCGACGCGCCGCCGTACTTCGCCGCCCGCTTCGTCCTCTCAGACCTCGGCACCAAGGGCGGCCTGGTCACCGACGCGGCCGGCCGGGTGCTGCGCGAGGACGGCGAGCCGATCCCGGGGCTCTACGCCGCCGGCAACACGGCCGCCTCCGTCTTCGGGTCGGTCTACCCCGGCCCGGGCGCACCGCTCGGCTCGGCGATGGTCTTCGCGTCACGGGCCATCAAGGACCTGGCAATCACGGACCTGCAGGGCTGATCGGTGCCGAACACCGTCCTGACGGGTTCCTGACAATCCGTGGGCACAGTGCCGCTCATGAAGACGACACGACTCCTCGCCCTGACCGTCGCTCCCCTCGCCCTCGTGCTGGCTCCCTCGTCGGCAGGCGCCATGACACCCGACGCCGTGCCGGTCGCGGTGAGCGACCTCGCGCCGACGGCCGAGTCGGGTCCGCCGCAGCTGCACGTGCGCGACGTCCTCAGCATGGGCAGCGACCGGCTCGACCGGCTCGACCAGGCCTACACGGACTGCCTGATCGAGCACGGCGCGCCCACGATCGACCCGAGCGCGGAGCCGCGCCCGGTGCCGGCATCGAACATCTCGACGCAGTACGGCGTCACGCTGGCCTGGCCGCCGCCCGCCGACGCGCGCCAGGCCTGCACCGACCTCGACCCCGTCTTCCCGGCCGCGCTCGAGGCCGCGACCAACCCGACCTTCGCCGCGCAGGCCCAGTCCTACGTGGCCTGCCTGCAGAGCCACGGCGAGTGGGTGCGCCTGCTCAACGACCAGAACCTCAACTGGACCTACCGGGCCGGCCACGACGTGCCGGACGACAACGCCGAGATCGAGGACGCCTGCCTGATCGGCACGTTCGGGAGCGAGTGACAGACTCCCCGGAGTGGCACGCATCCTGGTCGCGGACGACGATCCCAAGCAGGCCGAGCTGATCCGTCGCTACGCCGTCGCCGAGGGTCACACGGTCACCGTCGTCGGCGACGGCGGCTCCGTCCTCGACGCCGTGCGCAGCAGCCCCCCGGACCTGCTGGTCCTCGACGTGATGATGCCGGTGCTGGACGGGCACGACGTCTGCCGCGTCCTGCGGGCGGCACCAGAGTCGGCGGCGCTGCCGATCCTCATGCTCACGGCCAGGGCGGGCGAGGACGACCTGCTGCGCGGCCTGGACCTCGGGGCCGACGACTACCTCACCAAGCCCTACAGCCCGCGCGAGCTCATGGCCCGGGCCCGCGCCCTGCTGCGCCGCAGCAGGGCCGCGGGCACCGAGGCCGCCCGGCCTTCGGTGACCGTCGGCGACCTCACCGTCGCCCCGGCCAGCCATCAGGTGACGTTCCGCAGCGCCAGCGTGGAGTGCACACCCGGTGAGTTCGCGCTCCTGGACCTGCTCGTCTCCGAGCCCGGCCGGGTCTTCACCCGCGACCAGCTGCTGCGGCACCTGCACGGCGCCGAGGACTTCGTCTCCCGGCGGACGGTCGACGTCCACGTCGCCAACCTCCGCAAGAAGCTGGACCCCTCGCTCGTCCGCACCGTCTACGGCGTCGGCTACGCGTTCGCCACCCAGCCGTGAGCAGCCGCGAGGCGGGCGCGCGCGTGCCGTGGCACCGCAGCCTCGTCGTCCGCCTCTTCGCGCTCGGCGCGCTGATCGCGCTGGTCGCGGTCGCGGCGGCCACCTGGGCCACGGTGCGGGCCACCACGGTGGCGGTGCAGGAGCAGCAGCAGGAGTCGCTGCACGCCGACGCCCAGACCTACGACGCACTCGTCGGGTACGCCGCCACCCACCGCTCCTGGTCGGGCGCGCAGGCCCTGGTCGAGCGGCTGGCGCGCGGCCACGACGGCAGCGTGGTCGTCACCGACACCGCCGGCCGCGTCCTGGTCTCCTCGGGCGGCACCAGCGACGGCGACACGCTCTCCCCGGACGACGCCCGGGCCCGCCTCGACCCGCTCGACGTCGACACCGCGCTGTTGGAGACCTCGGATCGAGGGGCGACCAAGCGGGAGGCGGTCGGTGCCGACCCCCTGCGATGCCGCGCCCGTCACCGGGGTGCCAGGAGTGCCTCCCCAACGTGGTGGCGCCCACGCTCGCCCTGGACCCGCGGGTCGAGGGACCGTTCACCGCCGACCAGGGCGATGCGGCCTACGCCGACGTGCGCCAACACGTGGACGCGTGCCTGAACCGGGCCGGGCTGTCACCGATCAGCCGGCTGACCACCGGTCTCGACGTGGTGCTGCCCTACCCCGGCCACCGGCGCGCGGCCGCCGGCTGCCTCGACGAGGCACTGCGCACCGTCCTCGCGCCGTACGTCGCGCCGCCCGCCCTCCTCCACGTCACGGGTGAGGGGTCGCAGGCCACGGTGTTCTGGGACCTGTCCGGCCGCAACCAGACGCGGATCGCGCTGCTGGCCGGCGGCGTCCTGCTGGTGACGCTGCTGCTGTCCGCGCTGCTCGCCGCGACGATCGCCGGCCCGCTGCGACGGATGGCCACGACCGCCCTCCGCGCCGGCGACGGCGACCTCGCGGTGCGCGTGCCCGAGCGCCGGCGCGACGAGGTCGGGCAGGTGGCCCGCGCGTTCAACCGGATGGCCGACCGCCGCCAGGAGCTCGAGGAGGCCCGGCGGCGGATGGTCAGCGACGTCTCGCACGAGCTGCGCACCCCGCTGGCCAACGTGCGGGGCTGGGTCGAGGCGGCCCAGGACGGCCTGGTGGCGAGCCGACGAGCACCTGCTCGCCAGCCTGCACGAGGAGTGCCTGCACCTGCAGGCCCTGGTCGACGACCTGCACGACCTCTCCCTCGGTGACGCCGGCGAGCTGCGCCTGGACCCGCAGCCGATCGAGCTCCAGGACTTCCTCGACCAGGTGGCCACCTCGTTCCGGGCCACGGCCGGTGCGGAGCTGGAGGTGTCGGTCGAGCCCGGGGCCCGGATCGTGGCGGACCCGCTGCGCCTGCGTCAGGCGGTCGCCAACCTGGTCGCCAACGCGCTGCGGCACACCCCGCCGGGAGGGCGGGTGACCCTGCGCGGGACGCCGGGCACCGTCGTGGTCGCCGACACCGGCGAGGGGGTCTCCGGCGGAGGAGCTGCCCTTCGTCTTCGACCGGTTCCGCCGGGTCGACCCCTCGCGCTCGCGCGCGACCGGCGGCAGCGGTCTCGGCCTGGCCATCGTCCGGCAGATCGCGGAGTCGCACGGCGGCACCGCCGGCATCCGCAGCACCGTGGGCGAGGGCACGGAGGTGACCCTGCACGTCCCCGCCCGCGCCTGGCCGTGCGCCGATCAGGCGCCGGGCTACTAGGGCTCGGCTGCCAGGTCGGCTGGGTGATGAAGGCGTAGGCCCGCTTCTTGGGGAACTTCTGGTCCGAGGAGTAGACGCGGACGCCGTAGGCACCGCCGTCGTACTGGACCAGCCAGCCGCCGCCGGCCCGCTTCTTGAGCAGGCCAGGTGCACCGTGGTGCCGAGCGCGTCGACCGTGACCTCGGAGCACGAGCGATAGCTGGTCAGGCAGCTGAACCGGCCGCTGCTGTAGAGCGGCTCCACCGTCCACGCGAGCGTGCCGCGGTCGGCGCCGTCGACGCTCCAGACGCCGCGCACCCAGGGCGCCCTGCTGACCCCGACCTGCCGGAACGCCTCGCCGGGCTTCACCAGCGCCGCGATGCCGGCGGTGACGAACGCGTCGACGTCGATCCGGCGCGGCGAGACCGGCGCGACGCCCGGCAGGATCAGCCGCTCGTCGGAGGCCGCCGCGGCCAGCTCGGCCTCGGTGCTCGCGACGTCGGCGGCGCTGCGCGACCGCGCGTCGTACGTCGGGTCGGCGGTGAGCACCACGACCTGGCCGCTCGCGTGCTCGACCGCGACCTGCCGGACGCCGTCGTGGACGGCGACCTCGGGCGCGCGCGCGGCCGGAGTGCCGTCGACCGAGCGAGTCGGCGAGGTGGCAGTCCCAGTTGGCGAAGGACGCGCCGCACAGCCAGCCGGCCTGGTCCCACCCGCTCGCGATGCTGATCCGGAGGCCGGACCGCGAGCGGCCGTCCTCCCAGCGGTAGGTGGAGCCCAGGCCGTAGAGCCTGCCGTCGAGCTTCCGGCGTCTCCTTGGTGTCGACCTTGCGGTCGTAGGGCTGCAGGTGGACCCGGTCGGGGTCGAGGTGCTCGGCGAGCACGTCGTTGTAGTAGCGCAGCACCTTGTGCACCCGGACCTTGGCGGTCTGGGTGGGTGGCACGGTCGGCTCGGTGGTGGGCTCGGTGGTGGGCTCGGTGGTGGGCGTCGTCGTCGGCGTCGTGGTCGGCGTCTCGGTGGGCTGGCCGGTCGGGGCCGTGGTCGGGCCGACCGTCGAGCTGGGCGCCTCGCGTCGGGTCGGAGCCGTGGGTGCTGGTCGGCCCGTGATGGGTCGCGGTGCCGGGCGGTCGGAGCCGGCACCCTGCGTGCTCGTGCCGGTCGGCACGCCGTGCGTGGCGCCCCTCGCCGGGAGGTCGACCTCGCCGGTGTCGCTGGGTGCCGGGGTCGTCGACGCGAGTCGCCGGCCGAGCCGCCGTCGGTGCCGGCGCCGGTGCCGGTGCCGGTGCCCCCGCTCGAGTCTGGCGCCGCGGGCTGCGTGTCGGGGCTGGACGGGCGTGCTGCTCGGTGTCGTCGAGCAGCGAGCGTCGGCGGCTGGGTGACCGGGTCGAGCTCGGTGGCGCGTGGGGTCGCCCGCGGTGAGGCTCGTGACGCCGAGCACGACGGCCAGGGTCGCCGGTGGTCGCGCCGGCCATCGCCACGCGCATCCGGAACAGCCGGCGGCGGCCGCGGCGTACGTCGGCGTCGGCCGGCACGACCGGGACGTGGACGCCGCGGGCCAGGGCGTGCAGCCGCTCCCGAAGATCTGCTCAGCGTGGCGGTCGGCGGGGTCGGTCATCGCCGTCCTCCTCGGTGGCTGGTGGTGGTCGTCGGCGTGGCGGCGCCGACCGTGAGCGCCGTCCGGAGCTTGTCCAGGGCGGCCGAGGTCTGGCTCTTCACGGTGCCGGGGCTGACGCCGAGGTCGGCCGCCGTCTCCTCGACGGACAGGCCCCAGTAGTGGCGGAGCACGACCACGCGGCGCTGCTTGGGGCCGAGCTCCTTCAGGGCCGCCCACAGGGCGTCGGAGTCCTCAGGGGCGACGCCTGCCGGCGCCGCCCGGTCGAGCCGCTCGTCCTCGGTGGGTGACTCGCGGCGCCAGGGACGCCGATGCTCGTCGAGATGGCTGTTGATGATCACCCGGCGGACGTAGGCGTCGACCGAGTCGGCCCGGGAGGCGCGTGGCCACGCCACGTAGAGCTTCGCGAGTGCGGTCTGCACGATGTCCTCGGCGCGGTGCGGGTCCCCGCACAGCAGGTAGGCGGTGCGGAACAGGTGCGCGCGGCGTCCGGCGACGTACGCCGTGAAGCCGTCGTCCCGTGCCCCACCCAAGTGCCTGCTCCCGATCCGCTTGAACAGCCGATAACCGTCTGTTCTACCCCTCTGACGGGCTCAAACCCAGATCGGTTGGCTGGGATCGGGAGAAAGTCAGGAGTCCTGGCTGGCAGCTCGGCGAGGCCTGGCGGCGGCTGCGGCGCCTGCCCACCGGGGCCAATCGGGCCACCCTGCTGGCCCGGTCCCATCGGCCCGCCCGGCTGGCCCCCCGCTGGCCGGGAACCCTCCGAGGCCGCCGCGGCCCTCTGGACGTCCCTCCGCCCGCCCTGGAAGCCGCCGCCCGGGCCGAACCGGCCCATCCGGCCGTCGCGGCCGTCACCGTCGGTGGCGGCGTGGAGGCCGAACCCACCCAGGCCGCCGAGGATCACGCCGGCCAGGCCGACCGCGAGGACCGACCTGAGCCCGAAGAGGTGGTCGCGCAGCGGGGTCTGCGCGGCCGCGCGCTCGCGAGCAGCCTGCTGGGCCAGGGCTCGGCGGGCTGGGCGACGGGTCGCTCAACGGGCTGCTCGGCGGGCTGCTCGGCTGGCTGCCCGGCTGGCTGCTCGGCGGTGGGCTCGGTGTCGCTCATGTCATCAGCATGGCCCCGCGACCTGTGCGGCGACCTGTGGATGGGATCTGTGGTCCAGTCCTTGTGCTGAGCCAGCATCCTCACAGGAAACACACAGGGAGCCCGACAGGCTGGGGCCATGAGCTCCGCTCCCCCGTCCGACCTGACCCGGGCCGACGGCTCCCCGCTGCGCGTCCTCGTCGTCGACGACGAGGTCAACATCGCCGAGCTGATCTCGATGGCGCTGCGCTACGAGGGCTGGCAGGTGCAGATGGCCCACACCGGGCACCTCGGCCGTCAACGCCGCCCGCGAGCAGGGCCCCGACGCCGTCGTGCTCGACATGATGCTGCCCGACATCGACGGCCTCGAGGTGCTGCGCCGGATGCGCAGCATCGCTGCCCGACGTACCCGTCGTCTTCCTCACCGCCCGCGACGCGGTCGAGGACCGGGTCGCGGGGCTGACCGCGGGCGGCGACGACTACGTGACCAAGCCGTTCTCGCTCGAGGAGCTGGTGGCCAGGCTCCGCGGGCTGATGCGCCGCTCCGGAGCGCAGCGCGCCGCGACCACGCTCCGTGCTCGTCGTCGGCGACCTCGAGCTCGACGAGGACAGCCACGAGGTGACCCGCGCCGGCGAGGAGATCAGCCTGACCGCGACCGAGTTCGAGCTGCTGCGCTTCCTCATGCGCAACCCCAGGCGGGTGCTGAGCAAGGCGCAGATCCTCGACCGGGTCTGGAACTACGACTTCGGCGGCCAGGCGAACGTCGTCGAGCTCTACATCTCCTACCTGCGCAAGAAGGTCGACGCCGGCCGGGCACCGATGATCCACACCATGCGCGGCGCCGGCTACGTGCTCAAGCCGGCCGGCTGAGCCGGTGCGTCACCTCTTCGCCTCGCTCGCCTCGCGGCTCGTCCTCACCGTCGTCGGGCTGGTGGTCCTCGTCGCCGTGCTGATCGCCGCGGCCGCGACGGCCGCGCTCAACGCCCAGCTCAACCACCAGATCGACGACGAGCTGAAGCGCGCCGGCCGGGTCAGCTTCGGCGCCGGCGTCGCAGCCCGACCAGGGCCACGGCCCGGACAGCAGGGCCTGGCGACGGGGACGACGACCTCGACGACAGTCGCGGCCGCGGCCCGCAGACCGTCCTCGCCCGGTTCTACGCCGACGGGCGTCGCGACGGCTCCATCGTCGAGCTTTCCGCCGGGCAACGACCCATCGCTGACCGCCGCCCAGCTGGACGTCCTGTCCGACGTGCCGGTCGACGACAGCGTCCACGAGGTCGACCTTCCGGACCTGGGCACCTACCGCGTGCTGGCCCACGGCGAGCGCGGCGAGGGCCTGGTCCGTGGTCACCGGCCTGCCGACGGCACAGGCCGACGAGGCGATCGAGTCGCTGATCGGGTGGGAGGCGCTGCTGATCGCCCTGGGCGCGCTGCTCGCGGCCGGCGGCGGGCTGCTGCTCGTACGCCGCCAGCTCCGGCCGCTCAACGAGGTCGCGGCCACCGCGCACCGCGTCGCCGCGCTGCCGCTGGCCCAGGGCGACATCGACCTCTCCGACCGGGTGCCCGACCACCTGACCGACGAGCGCACCGAGGTCGGCCAGGTGGGTGCCGCCCTCAACACCCTGCTCGCCCACGTCGAGACCTCGCTCGAGGCCCGGCACCGCAGCGAGCAGCAGGTCCGCCAGTTCGTCGCGGACGCCTCCCACGAGCTGCGCACCCCGCTCACCACGATCGCCGGCTACACCGAGCTGGCCCGCCGCCGTCCCGAGGACGACAACCTCCGCGCCGCCCTCGGCAAGGTCGAGGAGGAGTCGGGGCGGATGACCTCGCTGGTCGAGGACATGCTGCTCCTGGCCCGGCTCGACGCCGGCCGGCCGCTCGACCGCGAGCCCGTGGACCTGACCCGGCTGCTGCGTCGAGGCGGTCGACGACGCCCGGGTGATCGCCCCCGACCACCGCTGGCGGCTGGAGCTGCCCGACGACGTCCCCCGTCGAGGTGCTCGGCGACGAGCAGCGGCTGCACCAGGTGGTCACCAACCTGCTCACCAACGCCCGCAAGCACACCCCGGCCGGCACCACCGTCACCGTGACGGTCCGCGCCGACGGGTTCGACGTCCACGACGACGGGCCGGGGTTCCCCGCCGCCTTCGTGGACCACGCCTTCGAGCGGTTCGCCCGGGTCGACCAGTCCCGCGAGCGCACGCCGACCACGGGCGGGGCCGGGCTCGGGCTGTCCCTCGTGGAGGCGATCGTGCGCTCCCACGAGCGGCACGGTCACGCTCGAGAGCGCGCCGGGTGGCACCACGATCGCGGTCCGGCTACGCTGACGACGTACCAGATTGTCAGACAATCTTCTGACCGACCTGACGGAGGAGGCGACCCCATGACGGCCACCCAGAACCCGACTCAGAACCCGACCCACTCGAGGGAAGAGTTCGAGCGGGCGGAGGCGCGCACCGCGCACAACTACCACCCGCTGCCGGTGGTGGTCGCGCACGCCGAGGGCGCCTGGATGTGGGACGTCGACGGCCGCCGCTACCTCGACCTGCTGGCCGGCTACTCCGCGCTCAACTTCGGCCACAGCCACCCGGCCCTGCATCGCCGCCGCGCACAGCCAGCTCGACCAGCTGACGCTGACCAGCCGCGCCTTCGTGCACGACCGGTTCGCCGACTTCTGCCGCCGCGCTCGGCGACCTGTGCGGCAAGGACCTCGTGCTGCCGATGAACACCGGCGCCGAGGCCGTCGAGACCGCGATCAAGGTCTCCCGCAAGTGGGGCTACGAGGTCAAGGGCGTCCCCGCCGACCAGGCCACGGATCATCGTCGCCTCCGGCAACTTCCACGGCCGGACCACCACCATCGTCGGCTTCTCCGACGACCCCGACGCCCGCGACGGCTTCGGGCCGTTCACCCCCGGCTTCGTCACCGTCCCCTACGGCGACCTGGCCGCGATGGAGGCCGCGATCGACAGCACCACCGTCGCCGTGCTCATCGAGCCGATCCAGGGCGAGGGTGGCGTGGTCATCCCGCCGGACGGCTACCTGCGCGGCGTCCGCGACCTGTGCACCGACAACGACGTGCTGTTCGCCGCCGACGAGATCCAGGCCGGCCTCGGCCGCACCGGCAAGACCTTCGCCTGCGACCACGAGGACGTCGTCCCCGACATCTACATCCTCGGCAAGGCGCTGGGCGGCGGCATCGTCCCGGTCTCGGCGATCGTCGCCGACCAGCGACGTCCTCGGCGTGCTCCGTCCCGGCCAGCACGGCAGCACGTTCGGCGGCAACCCGCTGGCGTGCGCGGTCGGGCTCACCGTGGTCGAGATGCTGCGCACCGGCGAGCACCAGGCCCGCGCGGCCGAGCTCGGCATCCTGCTGCGCGAGCGGCTCGACGTCGCTGCTCGGCCACGGCGTCGTCGGCGTCCGCACCCGCGGGCTGTGGGCCGGGGTCGACATCGACCCCGGCATCGGCACCGGCCGGATGGTCTGCGAGGCGCTGATGGCCCGCGGCGTGCTGGCCAAGGACACCCACGGCTCCACGATCCGGCTCGCGCCCCCGCTGGTCATCTCCCCCGAGGACCTGCTCTGGGGCCTCGACCAGCTCGAGGCCGTCGTCTCCTCCGCCTGAGCCGCGATAGTCCGTGACGTTTGTGCCTGTGGAACTCCTGGTTCCACAGCACAAACGTCACGGACTATCCCGACGAACCCGAGACAAGGGCAGGGAGCGAGCCGGCGACGATCTCGAGGAGCTCGTCGCGGGTGACGCCCGCCGGGTCGGTGCCCCAGGTGATCACCAGCTCCTCGGTCATCGCCGACCAGCCGCGGACGACGAGCCGGTTGCGCGGGGTGTCGGCGATCAGCTGGCCCTCGGGGTCCTCGGTGAAGATCCGGTCCGACAGCACTCCGCGGACCTCCTCGTAGATCGCGCGCAGCGCCTCGTTGCCGCCGGCCGCGCCCTTGAGCAGCGAGACGTAGCCCTCGAAGTTGGCCAGCACGTAGTCGACGTACGCCGCCAGCGAGACCTGGAGCCGCTCGAGCGGGTCGCCGTCGGCGGGCGGGGCGGTCTGGGCGATCAGGTCGTCGGCGGCCCGGCGTACGACCGCCTCATGGAAGGCGTGCTTGTTGCCGAAGTAGTGGTAGAGCAGGCCGCGGGAGATGCCGGCCTCCTCGGCCAGCAGGTCGATCGAGAGCTCGTCGAGCGAGCGGGTCGCCAGCAGCCGCACGCCGAGGTCGAGCAGCTGGCTGCGCCGCTCGTCGGGTGCCAGCCGGGAGCGTGTGGTGGCGGTCACGGCGCCCACTCTATTGACACTTGTTCAATAACGCCAATACCTTCGGTCCATGTCGCAGACGACGACAGACCGTCGACGCACCTGATCGTCGGGCGCCGGCTTCGCGGGCCTCGTGCGCCGCGATCAAGCTCGCAGGAGGACGGCGAGCGCGACTTCGTCGTCATCGAGAAGGGCTCCGACGTCGGCGGCACCTGGCGCGACAACACCTACCCCGGCGCCACCTGCGACGTCCCGAGCCAGCTCTACTCCTTCTCGTTCGCCAGCTTCGACTGGCCCAACTCCTACTCCCCGCAGCCCGAGATCCAGGCCTACATCAAGAAGGTCGCCGACGAGTCCGGCACGCTCGACCGGTTCGTCTTCGACACCCTGGTCGAGGACGCCGCATGGGACGACGAGGCGCAGCGCTGGCAGGTGCGTACGTCGGGCGGCGACCTGGTCGGCCCAGTTCCTGATCGTCGGCGCCGGCGGCCTGTCGGCGCCGAAGCTCCCCGAGATCGACGGCATCGAGACCTTCCAGGGCGAGCTGTTCCACTCGGCGCAGTGGCGCCACGACGTCGACCTCAGCGGCAAGCGGGTCGCCGTGATCGGCACCGGCGCCTCCGCGATCCAGATCGTCCCCGAGCTGCAGCAGACCCTGGCGGCCACCGGCGGCCACCTCGACGTCTACCAGCGCACCGCGCCGTGGGTCATCCCGCGCAACGACCGGCCCTACGGCAGGCTCGAGCGGACGGCCCTGCGCCGGGTGCCGGGCCTGCAGAGGCTCTACCGCACCGGCCTCTACTGGGCGCACGAGGGCTACGTGCCGGCGTTCACCCTGCAGCCCAAGCTCGCCGCGCCCGCCCGGAAGGTCGCCCTGGCCAACATCAGGAAGGGCATCAAGGACCCCGAGCTGCGCGCGAAGGTCACGCCCGCACTTCGACTTCGGCTGCAAGCGGGTGCTGCGCTCCAACACCTACTACCCGGCCCTCGCCGCCGACAACACCGAGCTGGTCACCGACCCGATCGCCAAGGTGACCGGCAACGCGATCGTCACCGCCGACGGCACCGAGCGCGAGATCGACGTGCTGGTCGTGGCGACCGGCTTCTACACGACCGAGCTCCCGATCACCGAGCACGTGACCGGCAGGTCGGGGCAGACGCTGGCCGAGCGCTGGCGGAGCCACGGGGATGGCGGCCTACAAGGGCACGACGATCCCCGACTTCCCCAACCTGTTCCTCCTCGTCGGCCCCAACACCGGCCTGGGCCACACGAGCATGATCTTCATCATCGAGTCGCAGGTCGCCTACATGCGCGACGCGATCCGCACGATGCGGCGAGAGGGGCTCGCGAGCGTCGAGCCGACCCAGCAGGACGACCGACGGCTGGAACACGAGCCTGCAGAAGCGGATGGGCCGCACCGTCTGGACGACCGGCGGCTGCGAGAGCTGGTACCTCGACGCGCACGGCCGCAACACCACGCTGTGGCCCCGCTCCACCGTCGACTTCCGGCGCCGGCTGGCGTCGTTCGACCCCGACGCCTACGACGCCCGCGACTGCCCGGACCACCAGGAGGAGTCTCCGCATGAAGACGCTCGACGACAAGGTCGTCGTGATCACCGGCGCCGGCTCCGGCATCGGCCGCGCCCTCGCCCTCAACCTGGCCCGCCGCGGCTCGCTGCTCGCGCTCTCCGACGTCGACGAGACCGGGCTGGCCGAGACGGTCGCCCAGGCGCAGAAGGCCGGCGCCGTCGAGGGTGCGCAGCGACCGGCTCGACGTGGCCGACCGCGACGCGTTCGGCCGCTACGCGCTCGACGTGGTCGCAGGAGTTCGGCCGGGTCAACGTGATCATCAACAACGCCGGCGTCGCGCTGGCCGGCGACTTCACCGACCTCGAGTACAACGACATCGACTGGATCATCGGCGTGAACTTCTGGGGCGTCGTCCACGGCACCAAGGAGTTCCTGCCGCACCTCATCGCCTCCGGCGACGGCCACGTCGTGAACCTCTCCTCGCTGTTCGGGCTGGTCTCGATGCCCGGCCAGTCGATGTACAACGCGACCAAGTACGCCGTCCGCGGCATGACCGAGGCGCTGCGCGAGGAGATGCTCATCGCCGGTCACCCGGTCGGCGTGACCGCCGTGCACCCCGGCGGCATCAAGACCGCGATCGCGCGCAACGCCCGGGTCTCGGCCAAGGAGAGCAAGGAGGAGACCGCCGCAGCTCTTCGACGAGAAGCTGGCGCGGATGACGCCCGAGCGGGCCGCCGAGATCATCGTCAACGGCATCCTCAAGAACCGGGCCCGGGTGCTCGTCGGCATCGACGCGCACGCCGTGCACCACTTCGCCAAGCTGCTCGGCTCGCGCTACCAGGACGTCGTCGCCAGGACCTCGAAGCGGGTGCTGCCGGACAAGGCCACCATCGTCTGAAGACCGCGGCCCGTCGTTGCGGTAGAACGGTCCGTGCGCCTCTCTCCCGGTGACGCCGTCCGCCTCGAGATGACCAAGTGGGGCGACCAGCCGCACTGGGAGATGGACGCGGTCTACCTGGGCGCGGACGCGCCGGCGACTGGATCGGCTTCCCGCTCGGCACCGGCATGTCGCGGCCCGGGCGTCGAGGTCACGACCGAGCAACGACCAGGTCGGGCTGGTCCCCGCCGGCACCGCGGTCGGCCGGGCGTGGCTGGCGACGTTCCACGGGCCGGGCGGGACCGTCTGGACCTACGTCGACATGACCACCGTCCCGCGTCTGGGACGGCCGCATCGTCCGCGCGGTCGACCTCGACCTCGACGTGGTCGAGGGGCTCGACCGGGCCGTCTACGTCGACGACGAGGACGAGTTCGAGGAGCACCGGGTCGCGCTCGGCTACCCCCGCGAGGTGGTCGACCTGGCCATGGCGACCCGGGACATGGTGCTCGCCGCGGTGCGCGACAGGCACCCGCCGTTCGACGGGTCGGCCGAGCCGTGGTTCGACGGTCCTGCGCGCCGTCACCGGCCGTGAGGCCCGCGTGAGCGAGCCTGGGCCGACTTCCGGCTGGCGTCCGTTCGGCGAGCCCTACATGGTCTGGCACGACGGTCCGCGACTTCACAGAGTTCCAGGAGCGGTTCGACGAGCGACCCGGCGCTGGCCACCCGGATGCTGGCGGCCGGGCTCGCCGAGGGCGACGCCCTCGCCGCCGCAGACACCGCGGGAGCTGCACGCTTCGACCCGGAGCAGCGCGGCAGGCTTCGTCGCGGCTGCTGACCGAGGCGCTCCCGACGGCGAACGCCGGCGTGCGGCTCGAGGCCGGCGCCATCGCTGTTCGCCCTGACGGGTGCTCCGGAATGGTCCGACGGCGCGTGGTCGAGGTGTCTGGCGTCCGACGTGCACTGGGGGTCCGCATCGACGCGGCCATCCGGCTGAAGGCCGTTCCCACCGACGGCCGCGCTGGTCGGGCGCCGTCGCCGACCGGCGTGCGGGACGCGGAGTACCTCGTCCGCTTCCACTGCGCCAACACCCTGCTCCGCTGGGCCGGCCGCGACCGACGACATCAGCGACGACCGCGAGCTGTTCGCGCTGCTGGTCGACGACGGCGGCCCGGAGGGCTGGGCCGAGGTCGCCGAGCGGCGGCCGCCGCAGTGCCCAAGCCGCTGTGACAGCCTGACGGCGTGCGCATCGACTTCCACGCCTCGGCCGAGCCGACGCTCGGCGTGGAGTGGGAGCTCGCGCTGGTCGACCGGCGTACCCGCGACCTCCGCAACGACGCCGCCCACCTCTTCGCGCGGGCCAAGGCCCGGCTGCCCGACCCGGACCGGCTGCACAAGGAGCTGCTGAAGAACACCGTCGAGCTCGTCACCGGCGTCTGCTCGACCACCGGCGAGGCGATGGCCGACCTGCGCCGGACCCTCGAGGTCGTCGTGCCGGCCGGCGACGAGCTCGGGCTCGACCTCTTCGGCGCGCGGCGCCCACCCGTTCGCCGTCGTGGTCGGAGCAGCAGCTGACCGAGGGGCACCGCTACGCCGAGCTGATCAACCGGACCCAGTGGTGGGGGCGGCAGATGCTGATCTGGGGCGTGCACGTGCACGTCGGGATGCCGGAGCGGTCGCGCGTCATGCCCGTGCTCTCGTCGCTGCTCAACCAGTACCCCCACCTCCAGGCGCTCTCGGCCTCCTCGCCCATCTGGGCGGGGGTCGACACCGGTTACGCCTCCAACCGCGCCCTGATGTTCCAGCAGCTGCCGACGGCCGGGCTGCCGTTCCAGTTCACGGAGTGGTCGGAGTTCGAGGCGTACGTCGGTGACCGAGGTCACCACCGGCGTGATCGACGAGCTCACCGAGGTCCGCTGGGACATCCGGCCGGCGCCGCACCTCGGCACCCTCGAGAACCGGGTGTGCGACGGCGTCTCGACGTTCGCCGACCTCTCCGCCCTCGTCGCGCTGATGCACTGCCTGGTCGTCGACCTCGACACCCGGCTGGCCGCCGGCGAGGAGCTGCCCGTACTGCCGCCGTGGCACGTGCAGGAGAACAAGTGGCGGGCCGCCCGCTACGGGCTGGAGGCGATCATCATCCTCGACGCCGACTCCCACGAGGCGCTGCTCACCGACGACCTCGCCGGCCTCGTCGAGCGTCTCGCCCCGGTGGCCGATCGGCTCGGCTGCCCGGCCGAGCTCGCGTCGGTGCTCGACATCCCGGCCCGCGGGGCGTCGTACCAGCGACAGCGGGAGGTGGCCTCCAGGACAGACGGCGACCTGGTCGCCGTCGTCGACTCGGTGGTGCAGGAGCTGCGGTCGGAGCTGCGGTGACGGTCGAGCTGACGCCGCTGACCGTGGACCACGCCGCCGCCATGGTCGCCGTGCTCGCGGACCCGTCGCTCTACGAGTTCACCGGCGGCTCGCCGCCCACCCTCGACGCTCTGACCGCCCGCTACGCCCGGCAGACCGTCGGCCGCTCCCCCGACGGCAGCGAGCAGTGGCTCAACTGGGTGGTGCTGCTCGACGCCACCCCCGTGGGCTACGTGCAGGCGACGGTCGTGGGCAGCTCGGCCGAGATCGCCTGGGTGATCTCTCCTTCGGCCCAGGGCCGCGGGGTGGCGACCCTGGCCGCCTGCGCGATGGTGCAGCAGCTGACGGCCTTCGGCGTACGCCGCCTCGTCGCCCACATCCACCCCGACCACGTCGCGTCGGCGCGCGTGGCCGCGCGGCTCGGCCTGCGGCGCACCAACGTCGTCGAGGACGGAGAGCTCCGCTGGGTCGGCGACGATGGGGGGGTGGACGACTTCGTCGCGGAGTGGCGGGCCTGGCACGACGGCCGGGAGGAGCGGCTCCGGGACCCGCACGGCTGGCTGGCGATCACTGCGATCCACTGGCTGACAGCCACGCCGCAGCGGTTCGACGACGTCCCGGGCGAGTGGTCCGGGGGCGAGCGCCTGGCCATGGTCACCCTCGCTCCCGGCGAGACCCTCGGCGACCTGGCCGCCGGGGCGCACGAGCTCGGACCGCTCGACGACATGGGGCTGCGGCTGGAGTTCGGCGACGCGGTCGTCCAGGTGGCCGAGCGTGACGGCCGCGTGATCGTGCGGCCGCGTCACCCCGACTCGCCGAACCTGCGCGGCTACCGCGGCACACCCTGCTACCCCGCCGACCCGGCCTGGGTCGTGCCGGGCCGGTTCGAGCCGTACTCCGAGTCCCGGGACCAGCCCGACGACGACGCGGTGGGCGAGGTCGTCTTCGACCACGACGGCGGCGAGCACCGGCTGGTCGCGTGGGGCGAGGACGACGGGAGCCTGTGGATCCTGTTCCGCGACGCGACCTCGGGCGTCACGACGTACGCCGCGCTGCGCCAGCTCGTCGTCGAGCCGCCCACTCCCGACGGGCGGGTGCGGATCGACTTCAACCGGGCCTTCAACATGCCATGCGCCTACACGGAGTTCGCCACCTGCCCGCTGCCCCCGTCCGCGAACACGCTGGGCTTCGCGGTGGAGGCGGGCGAGCAGGTGCCGATGTTCGACTGAGTCGGACGGAGGCTCAGATCAGGCGACGACGCGCCGGCCGACCAGCCGGATCAGTAGCCGCCCTCGGGCGGCACCATCTCCAGGCGTACGCCGAGCAGCCGGACCGGGCGGTCGTGCTCGACCCTGTCGAGCAGGCTCACCGCCTGGTCTGCCAGGTGCTCCGGGTCGTTGCTCGGCTCGGGGAGGGTGAGGCTGCGGCTGACGGTGAAGAACGGCTTGTAGCGCAGCTTGAGCCCCACCCGCGCCGCCGGCCGGCCCTCCGCGTCGATGTCGGCGACCACCTGTCGGGCCAGCGTGCGGACCTCCTCGGCGATGCGGTCCCAGTCGTCGAGGTCCTCCTGGAACGTCGTCTCCCGCCCGTGAGCCCGCGGCACCCACGGCTCCCCGGTCACCGCGCTGTCGCTGACCCCGCGGCCGAGGCGGTGATACCACGGCCCCATCGTCGGCCCCAGCTCCGCCGCCAGCACCCGCGCGTCGGACTGCGCCAGCTGGGCCACCGTGTCGATCCCGAGCGCGGCGAGCTTCTTGCCCGTCTTGCCGCCGATCCCCCACAGCGCGGTCGTCGGCCGGTCGCCCATCACCTCGAACCAGTTCTCCTCGGTCAGCACGTAGCTCCCCCGCGGCTTCCCGAACTCTGTCGCGATCTTCGCCCGCAGCTTGTTGTCACCGATCCCCACCGAGCAGTGCAGCCGGGTCTCCTCCAGCACCCGAGCCCGGATGTGCGCCGCAAAGGCCACCGGATCGGGGGTTGGCGTGGGAGACCCACCCAGGGCCCCCTTCCCCCAGGAGGGATCCGGCCCCTCCTGCTGCACGGGTGGGAGGCTCCCCTGCCCCGCCTCCTCCACCGGTGGTGCTGCCGCGGCCTCGACCTCGTCCGCTGCGCCGGCCCACGGCCGGCCGCGGCCGAGCCGGCCGGTCCTCGTGGCCGCGTCGTCGCCGGGTCGCGGACCGGCGGCGAGGAAGGCCTCGTCCCAGCCCAGGACGTCGACGACGACCTGGCGGCCGCCCCACTCGAGCGACCGGAGCGTGCCCATCACCACGGCCGAGGCCTCGTCGTAGGCCTCGCGGTCGACCGGCAGGAACACCGCGTCGGGGCACTTGCGGGCCGCGATCCGGAGCGCCATGCCGGAGCCGACGCCGTGCTCCCGGGCCTCGTAGGACGCCGTGGACACGACGCCCCGCTTGGTCGGGTCTCCGTCACCCCCGACGATCACGGGTTGGCCGGCGAGCTCGGGCCGGCGCAGCACCTCGACCGCGGCGATGAACTGGTCCATGTCCACGTGGAAGACCCAGTGCTCCACGGGGTGCTCCACGGGGTGCTCGATCGGGTGCACCCCGGTCGGACCGGCCGTGGCGCCCTCACTCATCGCCGGAGGGACCGGTCGCCGGGGTCGGCGCCGACTCCCACCGAGGCGGCGGAGGCAGCGCCTCGGTCGACTCGATCTGGCTCATCCCGGTGAGGAGCAGCAGGTCGACGATGACCGAGCGCAGCTGTCCCAGCACCACCTCGGCGGTCATCTCCTCGGAGCGCTCGACCAGCCCCGACGCCTCACCCACCTGCATCAGCGCGTCGCGGGCGGCCACGGCCATCCGATCCGCCGCGAGCTCGTCGGCCACCATGTCGGCGGCGTCGGCGAGGTCGAGCGCCAGCAGCGAGTAGGACTTGGGGATCTGCCGGTGGTGATAGGCAGCCACCGCGGTGTGGCGGACCAGCACCCGCGTGCTGCGCAGCGCCCGGTCGAGCGGCTCGACCAGGTCGGCCATCCGGCGGATATCGGGACGGTGCCGGACCCGGAACGGCGAGGACGACACCACCGCCATGCCCTCGTCGGCGGCGTCCTGCAGCTCGCGGATCAGGGTGTCGGTCGCGCGCGCGTCGGCCAGCAGCTCCAGACCGCGCTCGGCCACCCCGTCGACCATGACCTTGCCTGCGGCGCGCAGCAGCGTCGAGATCTTCCGCACCACGATCGCGGCCCGCTCCCGGGGCCGGCGCAGCGCGGCGGCCGGGACCAGCGTGGCCGCGACCAGCGCGACGCAGCCCCCGACGACGGCATCGCTCCAGCGGACCAGGGCGTCGGACGGCGCCGGCACCAGCGCCGAGATGATGATCGACTGCACCGCCGCCTGGGTGACGAACATCTGGCCGCTGGTGATCAGGAGCGCGGAGGTCATCGCCAGCGTGACCACGAGCGTCAGCTGCCACCACCCCGAGCCGATCAGGATCGCGAGCAGGTCGGCGAGCAGCACCCCCAGCGCGACGCCGGCCGTGACCTCGGCGACGCGCCGCAGCCGCTGGCCGTAGGACGTGCCGAGGCTGACCACGGCCGCCACCGGTGCGAAGAACGGTCGCGAGTGGCCCAACAGGTCGGCGGCGATCAGCCACGCGACGCCGGCGGCGGCCGCGCACTGCGCGATCTGCCACCGCTTCGCGCTGACCCGGTCGAGCCGGGCGCGCAGCGAGACCCGGCCGCGGTCCCACAGCCGGTCGACCAGCTCCGCCTGGGCCTCCATGTCGGTCGATGCTGCCAGACCGCGACGACACGGGCGCCGCTCATGGCAGCCCCATCGCGCCCGGCGCGAGGGTCGACGTGGCCGGCGGTGAGGCGGCCAACCAGACCGCCAGCGTCGCCGCGACGCCGGCGGCGAGCAGGCCGACGGTACGCAGGGTGCGGAACGGGTGCATCTGGTCCTCCCGAGACGTGGGGCTGGTTCGGGTCGACGCTAGGGCGGAGGGGCGACCACCGCGGGGCGAGAAGGACGGGCTGTGGACAGGGGCCAGGCCGGGGCCGGCTGTGGAGAGCTGGTGGCGGTCTGGAAGCCGGGTACCGCTCGGCTGGGGTTGTGGCGCCCGTCACCGCGCGGAAGGATCGCCAGCCATCCCCTCTCGACCCGAAGGAGTCCGGTGCCCACTCCCATTGATCCGACGTCGGCAGGCTTCCTGCTCGCCGAGAACCGCAACATGCCCATGCACGTCGCGGGGTTGCATCTGTTCGAGAAGCCCGAGGGCGCCGGCCGCGACTACGCCCGCCGGATGTTCGACCAGATGCGGGGCGAGGAGGAGATCGCGCCGCTGTTCCTGAAACACCCCTACCGCTCCATCCGCACGGGCGGGCAGCTGGTGTGGAAGGAGGACGACCAGTTCGACATCGAGCACCACGTCCGGCACAGCGCGCTGCCCAAGCCCGGCCGGGTCCGCGAGCTGCTCGAGCTTGTCAGCCGGCTGCACAGCACCCGGCTGGCGTGGGAGCGGCCGTTGTGGGAGTCGCATGTCATCGAGGGAATGCGGGACGGACGGGTGGCGATGTACCACAAGATCCACCACGCCCTGGTCGACGGTGTCTCGGCGATGCGTCTGCTGGCCAGCGTCATGACCACCGACCCGGACAAGCGGGACATGCCGGCGCCGTGGGGAAAGCAGGAGTCGGCCGGCAGGTCGGGTGGGCCCCCGGCGGACCTGAGCCTGTCGGACGTGCCGATGACCGCGCTGCGCACCGCTCTTGGGATCACCGCCGAGGCCGCGGGTATGCCGGCCGCACTCATCAAGACCCTCACCAAGAGCGTGCGCAACGAGACTTCGTCACTCTCGCTCTACGCCCCGCGCACGATGTTCAACCAGCAGATCACCGGCTCGCGCCGGTTCGCGGCGCAGGACTGGCCGATCGAGCGGCTGCGCGCCATCGGCAAGGCGACCGGCACGACGTTGAACGACGTCGTGATGGCCATGTGCTCCGGCGCGGTGCGCACCTACCTGCAGGAGCTCGACGCGCTGCCGGAGGCCCCACTCGTCGCGATGGTCCCGGTCGGCCTCAACGCCAAGCAGTCGCACGTCGCCTCCGGCGAGGGCGGGAACGCCGTCGGTGCGGTGATGGTGCAGCTCGCCACCGACCACGCCGACCCCGCGGACCGGCTGACCTCGATCCACCGGTCCATGAAAGACGGCAAGGAGGCGCTGTCCTCGATGACGCCGGTGCAGATCGTCGCGATGAGCGCCCTGGGCCAGGCGCCGGCCATCCTCACCCCGATGCTGCGGATGCAGGGCATCGTGCGGCCGCCGTACAACCTGATCATCAGCAACGTGCCCGGCCCCAGGACCACGCACTACTGGAACGGCGCGAAGCTCGTCGGCACCTACCCGGTCTCGATCCCGATCAACGGGATGGCGCTCAACATCACCTGCACGTCCTACGACGGCCGGATGATGTTCGGTCTCACCGGTTGCCGGCGTACGGTGCCCCACTTGCAGCGCATGCTCACCCACCTCGACGACGAGGTGACGGCGCTGGAGAAGGCCGCCGGCATCTGAGGAGCGCCGGGCGGGCCGCCATGGCTCGTCCGGGTGGTGGCGAACGGACCGTCATGCGCGATGCTCGGGCCAGGAGGTCCCCATGACCACAGCAGCAGAGCCGGCCCCTTCCCCGTCGGCCACCGAGCCCGCGAGCGAGTCCGCGGCCGAGCCACCCATCCCGGCTCAGTCCGGCCCCACGTTCTTCGTCAACCTCGACGGCATCCCCGGCTCGGCCACCGCCAAGGGGTTCGCCCACCAGATCCCGCTGCTCACCTGGGGCTGGGGCGTCGACTCCTCCGCCTCCTTCACCAGCGGGGGCGGCGCCGGCACCGGCAAGCCCACCCCTCAGGACGTCGTCCTCCGCGCGCGGGCCGGCGTCCAGTCGCCGAAGATCCTGGCCGCGGTCAACACCGGCCGGCACCTGCAGTCGGCGCTGCTCACCTGCGTGAAGCCGGGCAACCGGCCGTTCACGTTCCTGACGCTGACCTTCGAGGACGTGCTCCTGACCGGCTACTACCTGAGCCCGGACGCGAAGGACGGCGTGCCGCTCGACCTGGTGCACCTGAAGTTCGCCAAGGTCACCCAGAAGTTCTTCACCCAGAACCCGGACGGTACGTCGGGCCAGCCGGTCGTCTCGTCGTTCGACTACCGGACCGGCACCGCCGGCCCGTGACGCTCCGTCCGGGTCACTCGAGGTACATCCGCGTCATGATCGCGTCGAAGGCGCGGTCCGGCAGGGCGCGCCGCATCGTCATCACGGTGCTGGCGCCCTTGCCGGTGGAGTAGCGGGACTTCGGCCGCCGCGCGGTCGCGGCCTTGACGATCGTCCTCGCCACGACCTCGGGGCCGCTCGAGAGCCGCGGGTTGTCGACGCTCCCCATCGCCTTCGCGGCCTTGACCGCGCTGGCGGCGTAGACGCCGTCCTTGCTGCGGTCCACCAGGGAGGTCCGGGAGATCTCGTTCCACTCGGTGATGATCCCGGCCGGGTGCACGATCACGACGTCGATGCCGAACGGCCGCAGCTCGACCCGCAGGCTGTCGCTGAACCCGTCGACCGCGAACTTGGTGGCGTGATACCACGCACCGAACGGCTCGTAGATCACCGCGCCGATCGAGGAGATGTTGATGATCCGGCCGCCATCCCGGTTCGACACCGCCTGCTCGCGCATGTGCGGCGTCACGAGCTGCACCAGCCGGGCCAGGCCGAACAGGTTCACCTCGAACTGACGCCGGGCCTCCTCGAGCGGCACGTCCTCCACCGCGCCGTAGGAGCCGTAGCCGGCGTTGTTGACCAGCACGTCGATCCGGCCCTGCTCGGCGATGATCCGCTCGATCCCGCCGACCATCGACGCCTCGTCGGTGACGTCCATGGCGAAGGCGTGGATGCCGTCGGCCGCCAGCCCGGCCATCCGGTCGACGCGGCGCGCCACGGCGTACGTCGTGAAGCCGGCCCGGTTCAGCAGCAGGGCCGCCTGCTCGCCGATTCCGCTCGAACCGCCGGTGACCAGCGCGACCTTGCCAGCGGATCCCCTGGCGTCGTGGTTGCTCATGTGCCGATGATCACGGTCTTTCATCGAGCCCGCCACCGTGTCTCGCCGCGACGGCCCGCAGCCGCGCGCGGGTGATGTCGGCGACCGTGAGCAGCCCGGCGTTCCGCGCGTTGGAGCCCTCGCGCGTCGGCTCGGCGGAGTTGACGCTCACGCAGCGTCGCGAGCCGCCGTCCTCGGCGTTGGCGAGGGCGACCGCGTGCCCGGTCGTGCCGCTGCCCGCGAAGAAGTCCAGCACCAGCACGTCGTCCGGCATCGTGGACAGGATCCGGCGCACCAGCCCGGTCGGCTTCGGCGACTCGAAGACGTGGCCGACGATCTCCTTGAGCTCGGCCACCGCGGTGTCGGTCGACCCGACCTCCTCGGCCAGCCAGATCGTCCGCAGCTTCTTGCGCCGACCGCCCGGGGTGTCGCGATGGAGCCAGTCCTTCTGGAACACGTCGACCCGGACGCCGTTGCGCCCCTTGACCCGACGGCACACGAGGTCGTTCGCCCGCTGGTCCACCAGGGGTGCACTCCAGCGCCACACGGCGGGGGTCCCATCTCCGAAAGCCGGACGCACTTCTACCGCGCCGAGGAAGTCGACCGACCGCACCTCCCCCGAGTCGGGATCGCCGTACAGCGGATAGTGCATCGTCGGCGCGGTCCTCGGGTTGAACTTCTTGTTGGTGTTGCGCAACGGCAGCCGGCGGTAGCGCCGAGGATCACCCGGGTCCTCCAACGGGAAGTCGCGGTGATCCACGGCCTCCGCGGTCGACGGATCCAGGGACGTCCCACCCGCATCGCGGGCGTAGACCAAGAGGTACTCGTGGCTCGTCGCGAACCCCTTCCCCAGCTGCCGCCCCTTCGGGTTGAGGTTCACCACCACCTGGGCCAGGAAGTTGGCCTCCCCGAAGACCGCGTCCATCAGCAGCCGCAGGTGGGCCGCTTCGTTGTCGTCGATGCTCACGAAGATCGCGCCCCGGTCGGCCAGGAGCCCGCGCGCGGCATCGAGCCGCGGCCGCATCATCGCCACCCACGCCTCGTGCCGGCTCCCGCCCCGCTCGCCGCGGATGTCGTCGCGATAGGCGAACTCGTTGCCGGTGTTGTAGGGCGGGTCGATGTAGATCAGGTCGACCTTCCCGAACTCCGCCTCCACCGTCGGGAGCACCTCGAGGTTGTCGCCCTCGATGAAGGTGTTCCAGGGCTGATCGGCCACGGCGCGACCCTAGTCGCGCCCGTAGCCCACCAGCGTCGGCGTGGCCGTGAGCACCTCGAGGTCGACCGGCGCCCCGGGGATCGTCACCGAGCCCGGCACGTCGCGCCACGGGCCGCCGTTGACCCGATAGGTCGCGGTGTACGTCGTGTCGACGCTCGGCGCGACCCGACCCTGGCCGAGGTAACGATGCGTGATGTCCAGCTGCGGGTACGGCGCCCCGGGCTCGTCGGTCGTCACGACCTCACCGTCCCCGAACCGCCACCCGAACTCGCTCGGCACGATGTGCAGGTCCACGCGCTGGCCGAGAAGGACCACGGTTGGATCGAACCCCACGTTCTCCGTGTAGAAGTTGGTCTCGAAGTTCACCAGGGTCCGACCGTTGGGCGGCTGCACCTGTAAGAGCGACGACGGAAGGGGAATGTGCGCGAATGCGCTCGCGACCAATCCGGGCGTAAGCCGTCGATCCGTCCTCGCCGCTTGGCGCACATACGTCGAACGGATCCTGGCCCAGCGATGATCGCTGTGCGACGCATATCGCATCCAGTTCAGAGTCGGTCGGAGGCACGACCGGTCCGTCATCGACGGTGGACTCTCAGTCGGTGATGCACCGCACAGACTGGTCATGACTGACTCCGCTCCTGAACGAAGCTCGTGGTCACGTATCCGCATCCTGCATCGGCGCAGATTGCGGGGTGAACGCAACGCCACGATCGACCAGGACCACGCGGATCATGGTGCGAGTCACCGACAGGTAGCCAATGAAGACGACAGGCGCCATGAGCCAGCCTTCCATCAACGAGCCGAAAGCTCACGATGTGCTTCTCACTGCCGTAGTCACGGGGTCCGCTCCTGCGATCGGGACGGTCTGGCCAGCCGCGACTCGATGGCAGTCGAGACCTTGGCCGTCGATGCCGTTCTCCGCGTTCAGCCTATCGAAGCAAGACTGTCCACCCGGTCGTCTCCAAACTGACCCCCGGCGGCGTACACATCCCCGATGCCTTGGGAGCTCCTCCAGGGCCGGCACAGATGTCTGAAGCCGGCGTCCTCGAGGCCCTCAGTTGTGTCGCCATCTCTGAAGCGCTGCGTTCCGAGCCGCCACCCACGCACGCACCGTCTCCTCCGGACCAAGCGCCGGCGTGGCCGACTCGGTCGGCGACGGACTGACCGTCGCCGGCGAGCTCGACGTCCGGTGCCGACGGCGTGGGGTCGGCGATGTCCGGCTCGGGGTCGTCGTCGGAGCAGGCGCCGACGAGACACACCAGCCAGCAAGGTGGCGAGCGCCCAACGCGTGCGGATCATGCGGGCCCACCCCCGAGAAAAGAGAACCTTGACCCGAACCTACCGCCGCAGCACCGACCATCCGCGACCCACGGCAGCGCCCCTGTGGATGAGCGCCGAGGTTGACTAGGGATCATCCCTAGCGAATTATCGGACCGTGCCCCGCGCCTACCGCTCCGACCAGCGAGCGGCCAGCGCGTCCCGCACCCGAGGCCGGGTGCTGGCGGCCGCGACCGGGCTCTTCGAGCGCCAGGGGTACGCCGCCACGACGGTGCGCGCGGTCGCCGCCGACGCCGGCGTCTCCGTGCAGACCGTCGAGCTGCGCTTCGGCAGCAAGCCGCGGCTGCTCAAGGCCTGCATCGACGTGGCCATCGCCGGCGACGACGAGCCGGTCGCCGATGCTCGAGCGCGGCTGGACGACCGCCGCCCGCGCCGCCACCACCGCCAGCGAGCTGCTCGCCGTCGTGGCGGGCGTCATCGGCCCGTCGCAGGAGCGCTCGGCCGGCCTCGTGCTCGCGGTCTTCGAGGGTGCGGCGTCCGACGAGGGGCTGGCCCGGCTGGCCGACGAGATGACCAGCCAGCGCCGCGGCACCGCCGCCTGGATCGTGCGCGAGCTCCGGCGCACCTCCCCGCTGCGCGCCTCCGAGCCCGAGTCGGTCGACACCCTCTGGGCGCTGATGGACCCGGCCGTCCACGTCCAGCTGGTGCGCCGGCTCGGCTGGAGCCGCACCCGCTACGAGCGCTGGTTCGCCACCTCGGCCGAGCACCTGCTCGTCCCCGACCAGACAGAGCCCGACAGACAGGAAGACCCATGACCCCGTCCCGAGGCGCCCTCGGCTACCTCCAGCTCCCGTCCACCGACGTCGCGGCGTCGATCGCGTTCTACGAGGCGGTGCTCGGCTGGCACGGCGAGCCGGAGCTACGCCAGCTTCGAGGCGCCCGGACTGATCGGCCAGTGGACCACCGACCTGGCCCCCACCGGGTCCGGACCGGTGCTGTGGTTCGCCGTCGACGACCTCTACCCCACGCTCACACGCGTCACCGACCACGGCGGCACGGTCCGCGGCGACCCGGCGCTCGACCAGGGCGCGCGGTGGCTGGTCGAGGTGGACGACCCGTCGGGCAACCGGCTCGGGCTCGTCGCCCCCGCTCCCACCGCCCGCTCCCAGACGATGCTGATGGTGCGCGACGTCGAGGCGAGCAGCCGGTGGTACCAGCAGCTGCTCGGCCTCACCAGCGACCACGGCGGGCCCGACTACGAGCGGCTGCTGGCCGACGGCGAGCTGGTGCTGCAGCTGCACCACGAGGCCACCGACCACCACCACGGCCCGATCGGTGACGCCGAGCGCGACCGCGGCAACGGCGTGCTGGTGTGGTTCGGGGCGGTGAGCGACTTCGACGGCGTCGTCGAGCGAGCCGGGCGGCTCGGGGCCGAGGTGGTGCAAGGCGCCGCACCGCAACCCGCCCGAGGGCGAGGGCAACGGACCCGGTCATCGTGAGCTCTGGGTCAAGGACCCCGACGGCTACGTCGTCGCCGTGGCCAGTCCAGATGGTGAGGCGTGGGAGGTGCGCTGACCCTCATTTGGGGCTGACCAGCAAGACTGTGGTGAGTGGAGGGGTCCGCTCGGGAGCGCCGGGAGCAGCGGCGCTGGGAGCGCCGGATGCAGCGGCAGCTGCGCGCGCTCGACCGGGCGGCCGCCACGCCGGCCCGGCCTCCGGCGGGCGGCCAGGCCCCGGCGGGCCAGCGGACCGGTCCTCCCCGGCCTCCTGATCAGCGGCATCCTGGCCGGGCTGGTGATGCTGCACGACCCCGGGATGACCGGCTACCGGTTCCGGCAGCTGGTGGACCACCTGACCGGCAAGGGCGGCGGCTCCTACGCGTTCGTCGTCAACACCGCCGACGGCGACCCCGTCGGCTGGAACCACTGCGCGCCGATCCGCTACGTCGTCAACCCCGCCGGCGCCCCCGACCGGTGGGAGGACACCATCCGGGGCGGCGTGGCCGAGGTCACCGAGGCGAGCGGCTTCGAGTTCCAGTACGACGGCACCTCGATCGACCGCACCTTCACCGACCGCGTCGCCGACCCGGCCGACCCGCCGCCCGTGCTCATCGCCTGGGCCGACTCCGACGAGGTGCCCGACCTCGAAGGATCGACCGCCGGCATCGGCGGCAGCACCCCGGCGCGGATCAACCAGCGCGTCCAGTTCATCACCGGCATGGTCGTGCTCGACACCGACGCCTACGACCGGATGGAGCGGCGGGGCGACGAGCGGTCCGAGGAGCTGATCCTCGCCCACGAGCTCGGCCACGTGCTCGGGCCTCGACCACGTCGACGACGTCGGCGAGCTGATGAACGCCGAGTACGTCGGCCAGGGCGGCTTCGGGCCCGGCGACCGTGACAGGCCTGAAGAAGCTGCACGACCTGCCGTGTCGCTGATCGACCTCCCGACTCTCGAGGGCTGACGTCCTTACCCTCGACGAGTGCGAGCACACCTGATCGCAGCGGTCGCACTCACCTCGGTGGCGACCCTGACCGTCGCCCCGTCGTACGCCGACCGCGACCCGCTCCCCCAGGGGAGCCAGACCTCGGACGGCGTCCGCGGCGAGCGAGCGCTGCCGATCCCGTCGGCGCTGCGCGTGCCCGACGTCTGGACGACGCTGCAGGCCTACCCGATCGCGCCCGGGGTGAGCTTCGAGCAGTTCACGCTCACCGGCGCGCGCGGCGCGGTCCGGGGCCAGCTGGTGCGGATCGACCCGGCGACGCCCGGTGTCGGGCTCGACGTGGTGTCGGGGCGCAACGTCGCCTCCAGGCACACCATCTCAGAGATGATGGATCCCGAGGCCGTCGTGGGCGTCAACGGCGACTTCTTCGACATCCGTGACACCGAGGCGCCGCTCGGTGTGGCCAAGGACCGCCAGCGCGGCATCCTCAACGGCGTCGAGAGCAACTGGAACAGCGCCTTCTGGATCGATGCCGCCGGCGCCTCCCACATCGGCGACCTCTACGCCGACGCGGTGCGTCCGTCAGCGCCGCGACCTCGACATCACGACGGTCAACTCACCCTCGGTGCGCCCCGGCCAGATCGGCCTCTACACGAAGACGTGGGGCACGCTGCGGAAGTACCGCGTGGTCGACGGCCAGCGCCGCGGTGTGCGGATGGTCGTGGTGCGCCGCGGCCGGGTGGTGTCCAACCGGTCGCGGTTCCCCGGCACGCTCCGGGTGACCGACCTCGTGCTGGTGGGCCGAGGGGCCGGCGCCGGGCGGCTGGCGCGGCTCCGGGCCGGCCAGCGGGTCACCGCCGACCTGTCGCTCTCCGAAGACGTCGCGATGGCCCTCACCGGCGACACGTTCATCCTGAAGGACGGCGTCCGCATGTCGAAGGATGACGTCGAGCTGCACCCGCGCACCGCGATCGGCATCGACCACGACACCGGGCAGCTGCTGCTCGTCGTCATGGACGGGCGGTCGGAGTCCAGCAGCGGCATGACGATGAAGGAGATGGCCAAGCTCTTCGAGCGGCTCGGCGCCGAGGACGCGCTCAACCTCGACGGCGGCGGCTCGTCGATCATGGTCGCCCGGCAGGTCGACGGGTCGCTGGCGGTGCTGAACTCACCCTCCGACGGCCATCCCCGGCCCGTCGCCAACGGGCTCGAGGTCACCTATCGACCAGCACCAGCGCGACGGTAGTCATGGCGGCGAAGCACTCCACCTTCGGTGAGGGGACCTTCACCGCGGTGATGGTGACCCCGGGGTCGCTCACGTCGACCGTGACCTGGTCGGGTGAGTCGCACCCGATGGCGATGACGGCGCCGTAGAGCTCCTGTCCTTCGGGCACGTCGGTCTTCGCCACCGCGGCCTCCACCTGCGCCGGCAGGTCGCCGGGGTTGAACTGCGCCACGAAGGCCTCGACCGCAGCGTCGTCCGCCAGTGGGACGGCGAGCTCGCTCAGCGTGCCGCCGGCCGCGGTGACGGTGATCGTGTCGACGAGCTGGTAGCCGTAGGGCTCCTCACTCGGGCTGTCAACGCCACCCGTGTCCCCAGGAGAGCTCACCGTGACGCTCGGCTGGGCGTCTGGTGAGTCGCTGGCGGTCTCGTCGCCGCAGGCGGCGAGCGCGACCATCAGCAGCGCGGCGGGCAGGACGGATCCGAGAGTGCGACGCATGACGATGGGACGGTAGCGCGCGCGGCCGGGTTCCGGCAGGCTGCCCGGGTGCCACGGTTCACGAAGGCCGAGCTCCAGGCCTTCCGCGACGCGGAGGTGCCCGACCTGCTGCCGCCGTCCGGCCTCAAGCTCCTCTTCGTCGGCATCAACCCCGGCCTGTGGACCGCCGCGACCCAGACCCACTTCGCCCACCCGGTCAACCGCTTCTACCCCGCGCTGCTCGAGGCCGGGATCATCGAGCGCCGGATCGACCCGGCGGCGGGCATGTCCGACGCCGACCGGGCGCACCTGACCGCGCGCGGCATCGGCATCACCAACGTCGTGCGCCGCGCGACCGCCCGCGCCGACGAGCTCAGCGACGACGAGCTCCGGGACGGCGGCCAGCGGCTGGAGGCCCTGGTCGAGCGGGTCCGCCCGCGGGTCGTGGCCCTGGCCGGCATCACGGCCTACCGGACCGCCTTCGGCCGGCGGAAGGCCGCGCTGGGCCGGCAGGAGGAGCCGCTCGGCGGCGCCGAGCTGTGGGTGGTGCCCAACCCGAGCGGCCTCAACGCCCACGAGACGGTCGCCTCCCTCGCCACGGCGTACGCCGCCGCCGCGCGGGCCGCGGGAGTGATCTAGTCCCAGCCCCGACGTGGATCAGTCGACGGGGAAGTGCTGGTCCTTGCCCAGCACGGTCAGCCCGTCCTCGACCAGGAAGCCGCGCTTCTCGTCCGCCACCGGGTCGACACCGATCTCGGCGCCCGGCGGCACCACGACGTTCTTGTCGAGGATCGCGTTGCGGACGATCGCGCCCTCGCCGACGCGGACGCCGTTGATCAGCACCGCGCTCTCGACGTGCGCGCCGGTGCGCGATCGACACCGCCGGCGACAGCACCGACTTGAGCACGGTGCCGCCGCTGACCACGACGCCCGGCGACAGCACCGCCTCGTCGGCCCGGCGCCGGGTTGCCGTCGGCGCCCTGCACGAGCTTGGCCGGCGGCTGAGGGCCGTAGGAGGTGTAGATCGGCCACGCGAAGTTGTAGAGGTTGAACACCGGGAGCGGCGACACGACGTCCATGTGGGCGGCGAAGTACGACGACAGCGTCCCGACGTCGCGCCAGTAGCCGCGGTCGCGGTCGGTGGAGCCCGGCACCACGTTGTCCTTGTAGTCGTAGACCCCGGCCTGGGCCCGCCGCGCGAACGCCGGCACGATGTCGCCGCCCATGTCGTGCTTGGAGCCGTCGGTCGTCGCGTCGCGGGTGACCGCCTCGACCAGCGCGTCGGCGTCGAAGACGTAGTTGCCCATCGACGCCAGCACCTCGTCGGGGCTGTCCGGGAGCCCCTGTGGGTCGGTCGGCTTCTCGAGGAACTCACGGATGCGGGTGGGCGACTCCGGCTCGACGTCGATCACGCCGAACTGGTCGGCCAGCGAGATCGGCTGCCGGATCGCCGCCACCGTGCACGCCGCGCCGCTCTCGATGTGCTGGTCGACCATCTGCGAGAAGTCCATCCGGTAGACGTGGTCGGCGCCCACCACGACCACGATGTCCGGCTGCTCGTCGCGCATCAGGTTGAGCGACTGGAAGATCGCGTCGCCGCTGCCGAGATACCAGTGCTTGCCGACCCGCTGCTGCGCCGGCACCGGGGTCACGTAGTTGCCGAGCAGCGTCGACATCCGCCAGGTCTGGGTGACGTGCCGGTCGAGGCTGTGCGACTTGTACTGCGTCAGCACCACCACCTTGAGATAGCCGGAGTTGACGACGTTGGAGAGCGCGAAGTCGATCAGCCGGTAGATGCCGGCGAACGGCACCGCCGGCTTCGCCCGATCCGCCGTCAGCGGCATCAGCCGCTTGCCCTCCCCGCCGGCAAGGACGATCGCGAGCACACTCGGTCGCTTGACGGTCATGCTGGTGACAGTAACCACGAACGCGGGTTCAGGTCAGCACCGATCGCCGCGCGGTAGCGTCGCAGGGTGCGGGTCGACGTGCTGAGCAAGGAGTACCCACCGGAGGTCTACGGCGGGGCGGGGGTGCACGTGGCCGAGCTGGTCCGCGCGCTCCGCGCCCGCGACGACCTCACCACGCGCGTGCACGCCTTCGGCGCACCGCGCGACGAGGACGGCACGGCGTCCTACGCCGACCTCGCCGAGCTCGCGGACGCGAACGCCGCCCTCAAGACCCTCGGCGTCGACCTGGCCATCGCCGAAGGCTGCGCCGGCACCGACCTGGTCCACTCGCACACGTGGTACGCCAACCTGGCCGGCCACCTGGCCGGGCTGCTCCACGGCGTGCCCCACGTCGTCACGGCGCACTCGCTCGAGCCGCTGCGGCCCTGGAAGGCCGAGCAGCTCGGCGGCGGCTACGCCGTCTCCTCCTGGGTCGAGCGCACGGCCTACGAGGCCGCCGCGGGCGTCATCGCGGTGTCGGCGGCGATGCGCACCGACATCCTCCACGCCTATCCCTCGGTCGATCCGGCCCGCGTGCAGGTGGTCCACAACGGCATCGACACCGAGCTGTGGTCGCCCACCCCCGACCCCGACCGGGTCCGGTCGCTCGGGGTCGACCCCGACCGGGCCTCGGTCGTCTTCGTCGGCCGGATCACCCGGCAGAAGGGGCTGCCGCTCTTCCTGCGCTCGGTCGCGCAGCTGCCGCCCGACGTCCAGGTCGTCCTCTGCGCCGGCGCTCCGGACACGCCGGAGATCGAGGCCGAGGTGACGGGGCTGGTCGAGGGGTTGCAGGCATCGCGCGACGGCGTCGTCTGGATCCGCGACATGCTCCCGCGCGCCGACGTGGTCGCCCTGCTCACCGCCGCGACGGTGTTCGCCTGCCCCTCGATCTACGAGCCGCTCGGCATCGTCAACCTGGAGGCGATGGCCTGCGAGACCGCCGTCGTGGCCACCGCGACCGGCGGCATCCCCGAGGTGGTCGTCGACCCCCACTCGGGGCTGGGCACCACCGACGGCCCCGCCACCGGTCGGCTGGTCCCGATCGACCAGGCCAAGGACGGCACCGGCACGCCGCTCGACCCCGATCGCTACGTCGCCGACTTCGCCGCCGCGCTCAACGCGGTGGTCGCCGACCCGGGCCGGGCCGCCGAGCTCGGCAGGGCCGGCCGCCAGCGGGCCATCGACGCCTTCAGCTGGGCCGCGATCGCCGAGCGGACCGTGGAGGTCTACCGCTCGGTGGTGTGACCAGGCGCCACCACCGGAGCCTCGATCCGTGGCTGAGCCTGTGGATGACGGCCGACGCCCGCCGCCGAAAGAGGGCACGGTGGACGCATGACGACTCCCTACCGTCCCATCATCAGCAGCCAGGCCGATCTCACCGAAGCCTGGCGCCACCTCATCCGTCCACTGGGCTTCCACCGGCGAAGTGTCTGGCTCCTGCTCATCGATGCCGAGGACCGGCCGACGCCGGTCGTCACCGAGGTGACCGACCTGCCGGATGCTCCGGAAGGCGAGGACACGGACGGGTTCGGGCACCTGCTCAGCGACCTGCTCGAGCAGGTCGATCCCGCGGGCCGGTGGGCGCTCCTGCTGAGCCGGCCGGGCTCCCACCGGACCGACCAGCTGGACCGGGCCTGGGCGGGCGCCCTCTACGACACGCTCCGGACCCGCGGCCTGCGCCACGACACCATCCACCTCGCGACCGACGAGGAGATCATGCCCGTCCCGCTCGACGACGTCCTTGGACACCTGCAGGCTTCGTGAGGCGACGACCCGCGACGCCAGACCGTGCCAGACCACGTCAGACCACTTGAGGCGGAACCCTCGAACCTCCCCGGTGGTGGAGCGATGCGGCTACTTTCGGCCCCGTGAAGCTGATGTACGCCGCATGGGGCGGCGCGCTCGGGGAGCGCCTGCGTGACGATCGACTACATGAGCGGCTCGCCTCTGCCGGCGTACGCCGTCTCCAGCTCAACCTCGACGACGCCGACGTCGCCCCGGCGATGCGGCTGGCGACCGGCCCCGAACACATCGGGGCGATCGTCACCGCCTGGGTCGACGCCGACGCCGGCACCGATGCCGGAGTGACCGAGGCCCTCGCGGGCGCGACGGACCGGCTGACCGGCTGGGAGGTCGACGAGCGGCTGCCGATCCCGCCGCCCGAGTCACCGCACGGCGAGCGGATGGACGCGCTGGCCAACGTCGCCGTCCTCAAGAAGCCGGTCGACCTGACCCGCACGGAGTGGCTGCACCGCTGGCTGGTCGACCACACGCCGATCGCCGTCGACACCCAGGCGACGTTCGGCTATGTCCAGAACATCGTCACGCGGCCGGTCACCGCCCACCAGCCGCGCCGGGTGGACGCGCTGGTCGAGGAGCTGTTCCCGAGCGCCGCGATGGTGGACATGCACGCGTTCTACGGCAGCGGCGGCGACGACGCCGAGCTCCACGACCGGCTCTCCCGGCTGATGGCGAGCGTGGCGCGGATCGGTTTCGACCGCGACATCGACCTGGTGCCGGGCAGCCGCTACGTCTACGACCTCGTGACCACCTAGAGACACCTAGATGACACCTAGATGATCAGCGAGAGCAGCATCACGAAGCAGAGCCCCGACACCGACAGCACGGTCTCCATCACCGACCACGTCTTGATGGTCTGACCGACGCTCATCCCGAAGTACTGGTTGACCAGCCAGAAGCCGGCGTCGTTGACGTGCGAGAAGAAGACCGAGCCCGCCCCGACCGCCAGCACCACCAGCGACACCTCCCCGGTCGACATCCCCGAGACCAGGTCGATGATCAGCGACGACGCGGTGATCGTCGCGATGGTGGCCGAGCCCGTGGCCAGGCGGATCAGCACGGCGAGCACCCACGAGAGCAGCAGCACCGACACGTTTGCGTCCCGCGCCCAGTCGGCCAGCAGGGTGCCGATGCCGCTGTCCACCAGCACCTGCTTGAACCCACCGCCCGCCGAGACGATCAGCAGGATCCCGGCGATGGGAGGCAGCGACGACGTGACGGTCTCCGACAGGACCGAGCGGTCCATGCCGACCCGGACGCCGAAGGTCACCATCGCCACGAGCACGCCGACGAGCAGCGCGATGAACGGGTTGCCGATGACGTCGAGAGACTTCTGCGCGCCGTCCTCGGGGTCGTCGATCACGATGTCGGCCAGGGCCTTGGCGAGCATCAGCGCGACCGGCAGCAGGATGGTGGCGATCGTGACGGCGAACGACGGCCGGCTGCTCCTCCGCCACCGGCTCGCGCTCGTCGGGACCCGCGAAGGTGTCCGGCGGCTCGACCACGACCCAGCGCCCGGCGATGGTGCCGTAGAGCGGACCGGCGACGATCACCGTCGGGATCGCGACCAGGATGCCCAGCCCCAGGGTGACGCCGAGGTCGGCGTTCAGGAGCCCGATCGCGGTGACCGGCCCGGGGTGAGGAGGCACGAAGCCGTGCATCGCGGAGAGCCCTGCCAGTGCGGGGATGCCGACCGTGATGAGCGAGACCTGCGCCCGTCGCGCCACGAGGTAGATCACCGGCATCAGCAGCACGAGGCCGATCTCGAAGAACATCGGCAGCCCGATGATCGCGCCGACCGCCGCCATCGCCCACGGGAGCGACCGCCCCGTCGCGCGACCGACGATGGTGTCGACCACCTGGTCGGCCCCACCGGAGTCGGCCAGCAGCTTGGCGAAGATCGCGCCGAGCGCGATCAGCACGCCGACACCGGCCGCGGTGTCGCCGAACCCGGTGGTGAACGACGCGATGACGTCGTTGAGGTCCTCCCCCGCGATCGCGCCGACCGTCAGCCCGCCGAGGATCAGGGCCAGGAACGGGTTGAGCCTCACCACGGTGATCAGGACGACCAGCAGCGCGATCGCCACCAAGGTCGCGGTGATGAGCTGCCACCCGGGAGCCACCGGCTCCACGAGGTCGTCGGCCAGGACGGTCAGCTGTACGACGGGCACGGGTCAGCCCTCCTCGGAACGACTCCTCGCGAGGTACCCGGCGACGATCTCGTCGACACTCCCCGCCACGTCGACGACCTCCCCGCGCTCGTCCGGGGCCAGCGGCTCGAGGGTCTCGAACTGCGAGGTCAGCAGCGACTTCGGCATGAAGTGCCCCGGCCGCGACGCCTGCCGGCGTTCGATCAGGTCCGGCCCGCCCTCGAGGTGGAGGAACTCCACGGCCGAGCAGTGGTGGCGCAGCTGGTCGCGATACTTCCGCTTGAGCGCCGAGCACGCGATGACGCCGCCGTCCTCGTGCTCCGAGAGCCAGGCGCCGATCCGCTCGAGCCAGGGCCACCGGTCGTGGTCGTCGAGCGGCTCACCGCGGGTCATCTTGTCGATGTTGGCCCGCGGGTGCAGGTCGTCGGCGTCCTCGAACGCCACGCGCAGCCGACCTGCCAGTGCCGCGCCCACCGTCGACTTGCCCGACCCGGACACGCCCATCACGACGATCGGGTGGCCGGGAGTCGTCGTCACGTCAGGGCGGTACCCCGATCAGCCCGCGAGCGCGGGCGGGGTGGGCTGCACCTCGAGCTCGGAGTCGTAGATGAGGGTGCCGTCGAGGCGCTGGGTGATGTTGGTGGACTCGCCGAAGTCGTTGCTCGCGTAGGCGCTGATCTGGGGGCCGTTGCCGAACGAGTCGCCGATGATGACATACCAGTTCTCGGGGTTGTCCAGCCGGTCGCGCACGGTGTTGAGCATGTCGACGAGCTGCTGGGGATCGACCAGGGCCAGGTCGACCTGCCCGTCGTCGGTCGTCCCCTTGATGTCCTGGAGGTCGAGCTCCTCGCCGTTCCAGTAGAAGTCCTGGTAGCGGTTGTTGGTGCCGGTCGGCACCTCGATCACGGCGTAGCGCGGGTAGATCACGGCCGAGAACACGAACGTCGCGTCGGTCTCGTCGCGCAGCGCGTCGACCATGTCGGTGTAGCCGTCGACCGTGTGCACGTTGACGCCGCTCTTCCCGGGCGGCTGCCCCGGGAGGTACGTCGTGTCGTCGGTGGGCCCGATGCTCCCGAAGTCGGGGAAGGAGTCGCGGGCGGAGACGAAGGCGATCACCGCGCCGGCGATCGGCACCACCACCGCGACCAGGATGATCGCCGCGATGATCCCGCCGATCGCCTTGCCGCCCTTGGCGGAGGTCGCCACCGTGCTCGAGACGTTGGTCGCGCCACCGCCGCCGGGCCCGTAGTTGACCAGCGGCCACGGCTGGCCGGCGGCGGGCTGCGCACCGGTGGCGGTCGGCGCCATCGGCGCGATCGTGGGCGGTGCGGCCGGCCCGGGCGCGCGCAGGTCGCGCACGGCGAGGTCGATGTCCTGCATCGTCTGCGCACTGCGCAGCTGGTCGACCCGCATGTCATGGTCCGCCTGGACGATGCGCCCGGACTTCAGGGCCTCGTCGACAGTCTTGATGGCAGCGTTGCGGGCGCTGCTGTCGGCTCGCTCGTCCGGCGTCGTCACGGGAGCAACGTAGTGGATATCCCGCGCGTGTTGGCACAAGCGAAACCACGAGCCGGGCACGGAGTCGGTGCTCCCGCCCGGCGAGCCCGAGCCCGGATCAGCTCTCGGCCTCCCCGGGAAAGGTCGAGGACCGAGCATCCGGGCTTCCCCGTCGACCGGGTTCGCCACCGCGGGACACCGCGTCCGATGTCTTGGTCAACGATCTCGGGGCTGCGAGGTCACGCCCGCTCGACCCACGCGAACGGCACTCGCAGCAGCCGGCGACCGGCCCGCAGGTGGTAGGACGTGCGGCCCCGCTTGGCCACCCGGCCGACGGTGCCGTGGTGCTCGCCCTCGACGATCACGCGGGCCCGGGCGCCCACCGGCAGCAGCACGGTGCGGCGGCCCTCGCGGAGCCGAGCCAGCTCGGCCTCGTAGTTGGGGTGCAGCACCGCCGGCTTGCCGTGGTGGGTCCAGGTGTAGACGTGGGCGAGGTCGAAGACCGACGAGCAGAGGCCACAGGTGAGCACCCGCTCCGGCCTGCGGTGCCGCTCCAGGGTGTGGCCACCCGGGCAGGTGCCGAGCCACGCGGCCGGCGGGGTCGGCGAGTCGGGCGAGACGCACCGCTCGCCCGTGGAGCCGATCCGGCGGGCCATCGCCCGCCAGGTCTCGTCGTGCGCGTGCGCCGGCCCCACCAGGGCGTGCGCGATCTCGTGGAGGATCGTGTCGCGGACGTCGTCCTCGGTGTGGACCGCGGTCAGCGGCGCGCTCAGGCCGAGCGTCCGCTCGGCGAACCTGCAGATCCCGGCCCGCCGCTTGGCGTTGTCGAAGGACACCTCCCAGTCGTCGAGGCCGTGCACCTCGAGGAGGTATTCGGCCATCGCGAAGGCGTCGCGCAGGTCCATGCCCTGCACGCTACGACGCGGCACCGACGGTCGGTGTCGGCCACGCCGACCTCGGCCGGCCCCGGCGCCCTGGCACCGCTCAGCTCATCCTGGATCCACGTTCTTCTCCAGCCGCTCGTGCAGCCGCGCGCGTACGTCGTCCGGGGTCATCTGGGTGCGCTGCCGCTGGTCGCGGGCGATCACGACGCCGGTGGCCGCCACGCCGGCGAGACCGGCCAGCCCGAGCCACTTCCACAGCTTCACGCGATGATCGTGCCATGGCGCCCCGAGAGTCACGCAGGGCTCGGATCTCGCTGGACGAGGCCGTCGAGCTCACCCGCACCGGCGACCTGTGGCTGTTCCGTGGGGCCTCCGTGGCCGACCACGCGATCCGCACGCTGACCAACGCGCCGGTCAACCACGTCGGCATGGCCGTCGTGCTCGACGACCTGCCGCCGCTGATGTGGCACGCCGAGCTCGGCAAGGGGCTGCTGGACGTGTGGACCGGCCAGCACCACCGCGGCGTCCAGCTCCACGACCTGCGCGACGCCGTGACCCAGTGGATCGGTCCGCTACGAGCAGCGCGGCGTGGCTGCGGCAGCTCTCGGTCGATGTCACCCCCGCGATGGAGGACGCGCTGCTCACGACCATCGCGCGGATGGACGGGCTGCCGTTCCCCTCGACCGTCGGCCTGCTCGGCCGGGTCGCGCGCGGCCGGCTGCACCGCAAGGCCCCCGCCGAGCTCGCCTACTGCGCCGAGGTGGTGGCCGAGGCCTACATCGCCATGGGGCTGCTCGACGGCTCGCGGCCGTCGAACTACTACGACCCCGGCAAGTTCTGGTCCGGCGACGACCTCGACCTCGAGCTCGGCGCGACCCTGGGCGAGGAGATCGCGGTCTACCGGACCGAGCGCCAGCCCTGGTGAGTCAGGCGGTGAGTCAGGCGGTGAGTCAGGCGGACGAGTCAGGCGCCCGCCGCGCGTCCCGCGTCGGTGAGCTCCCAGACGCCGGGCTTGCCGCCGGCCATCAGCCCGGCGTCGATCATCGCCTTGCGCTCCGAGCGCGCGGACTGGTGCCAGCGCACCTCGCCGGTCGGCGTGGGCTGGCGGTCGCGCTCGCAGGAGCTCGTCCTCCATCGCCATCTCGAGCTCGAGGAGCATGTCCTCGGTCTCGAGGCTGCCCTCCGCGCGGAGGATCCGGACGATGTGGGGGCGGAACGCCGACTGATCGGTGACCTTGCTCGGCATCCGGGTCGGCGCGCGTCGTCGTCCGCACGGCGGAGGTCCGGGTCGTCGACGTCCGCGCGCGGGGCGTCCGCGGGGACGGCGGCGGCGGGGGCGGCGGCTTGGGCATCCCGTGGACGCAGGTGCTCAACGGCAGGTCGCAGAGATCGCAGTACTCCTCGGCCACTCGTCCACACTACGGCGCGCCCGGGCATGAGACGATCGCCGCCGTGCATCTGTACCTCGACACGCCTGTCGACGGTGCCGATCTCCCGGGCAGTGCTCCACGTGCAGGGCTGGTCCTTCGACGAGTCCAGCCCGGTCCGCGACGTCACGATCCTGCTCGACGGGCTGGCCCTCGGCCGGGCCGGGCTGGCCTGGCCCCGCCCCGACGTCGCAGCGGGCTTCGGGGACCCGCGCCTCGGGCTGTGCGGCTTCGACCGGGTGCGTGACGCTGCCGCCCGCACTGCGCGTCCTCGGGCCGACGCACCATCGCGGTGGAGGCGCGCCTGCTCGACGGCCGCACGCGCCGTACGACGCCGGTGGAGGTCGCTGCTCCCGGCCGTCTCCGCTGCTGCCCGTCGACGCGTCGCTCGCCGGCGGCCGCACCTCGGGGGACGCGCTGTCCACAGCGTCTGGCTGGCCAGGTCGCTCGACCACGGCGGCTCCCAGCTGCGGATGGCCGAGACGTCGAGCAGCTCGCGCGCCGCGGGTGGACCAGGACCGTGCTGGCCCCGACCGATGGTCCCCTGCGGGCCCGCCTGGAGGCGGCCGGCGCGAGAGGTCCGGCTGATCGAGCCCGTGCCGTTGGACGACGCGTCGAGCCTATCGGGCGGCGGTCTCCCGGCTGGTCGGCGAGCTGGCGGGCGCCGACCTCGCGGTCGCGCCCACGGTGACGTCCTTCCCGCTGGTGCACGCGGCGGCACTGGCCGGCGTGCCGCGCCGTGCAGCGGATCGGCGAGGAGGCCCCGCTCCCCACCGTCGACGGCGTGGCTGTCCGGCCACCTCGACGTGGAGGTGGAGGAGCACGCCCGCCGCGCGATCAGCGGCGCGGCGGCGATCTGGACCAACGCGCACGCCGTCGAGGCGACCTATCGCGCGCTTGGCTACGACGGCGCCTGGTCGGTGATCCACACCGGCCGGCCCGCTCTCGGCGAGCTGCCCTCCCGGGCGGAGGCCCGCCAGCTGCTCGGGCTCCCCCCGACCGGCGGCTCGTCGTCTGCGCGGGCACGATCTGGCCGGTCAAGGGGCAGGGGCTGCTGGCCGAGGCCGTCCGCGTCTCACGCGGGGACCACCCGGAGCTGCTCGTCGCGATGGTGGGCTACGACGGCATGCCGTACGCCGACCAGCTGCGCGAGCACGTGGCGGCGCACGACCTGACCGACACCGTGCTCGTCGTGCCGTTCCACGACGACCTCGGCACGTGGTGGGCCGCGGCCGACGCGGTCGCCCTCACCTCGCACGCGCCGTCGGAGGCGCTGTCCGGCGCCCTCGTCGAGGCGATGGCCCACGGGCTGCCCGCGCTGGCCACCCGCGCCGGCGACTCGCCGCTCATGGTGCGAGGAGGGCCGCACCGGCTGGCTGTGCGACGCCGACGACCTCGGCTCGCTGGTCGACGCCGTGCACCGGCTCGCCGGCACCGACGACGGCACGCTGCGCGCCTACGGCGCGCACGCCGCGGCCCGCTGCGCGCAGGAGGATGACCGCTCAGGGGCGCTCGACCGGGTGTGCGAGCTGCTCGAGGCGTGCGTCGACGAGGGCGGCGCCGCCGTCCGGAGCATCGCGAACTGAGTCGCAGGTCAGGGGAGACATGAAGGTCGGGCTGGTCGGGAGAGGGCACGTCGGGCGCGCCGTGGAGCGGCTCTTCGCACCCCACCACGACCTCGTGTCGTGGGACCTCGCGGACGGCGGAGACCTGCCCGCCGACAGCTTCGGCGACTGCACCGTGACGATCGTGGCCGTGGGCACTCCCTCGGACGACGACGGCCGGCTCGACACCGAGACGGTCCGAGCCGTCATCGAAGCGCTGCCCACCGAGCGGATCCTGCTGAAGTCCACCGTGCCCCCGGGGACCACCGACACCCTGGCGAGCTCGCTCGGCCGCGACATCTGCTACTGGCCCGAGTACGTCGGCCAGAGCAGCTATCACAACCCGTACTTCCCCTCCGACATCGCGCAGGTCCCGTTCGTGATCCTGGGCGGACCGGCCTCCGCCACCACTTGGGCGCTGCGGCTCCTCCAGACGATGCTCGGCCCGACCAAGACCTACTACCGCTGCTCGGCCGTCGAGGCCGAGATGGTGAAGCTGACCGAGAACGCCTACTTCGCCGCGAAGGTCACCTTCGTCAACGAGATCCAGCGCATCTGCGCCGCGGTCGGCGCCGACTGGGACACCGTGCGCGAGGGCTGGCTCCTCGACCCCCGCGTGGGGCGGATGCACACCCTGGTCTTCCCCGACCATCCCGGCTTCGGTGGAGCCTGCCTGCCGAAGGATTTGCTGGGCCTGGTGTCCGCGGCGCGCGACGCGGGCTACGACCCGGCGCTGCTCGAGCAGGTCCTCGCGTCCAACGACGACTTCCGCAAACCGGCGCCGTGAGCCACGGCGCCGGCCCGCGTCAGCTCAGCGGAGCGGCCAGCACCTTCCCCGAGAACTTCTGGGTGCCCGGCGCCCAGTCGTCGGTGCTCCCGGGCATCTGGTAGGTCGACGACTTCACCGCGACCGCATAGCTGACCGGCTGACCGATGCGGGCCGGGAAGAGCCGGATCTTCGAGGTCGAGCCGGCCATCGCCAGCCTCGCGACGTCCTTCTTGGAGATGTCCTTGCCGTCCTTCGTGAACGACTTTGCCTTGTAGACGGTGAACTCGGAGAAGGCGTCGCCGGTCACATGGAGGTCGGGGACCTTGTCACCGTCGAGGTCGAACCACACGTCGATCGAGTCGCCGGCCTTGACGCCGCGCGCGTGCTTGACCAGCACGACCGCCGGACGGTTGCTCCTGGGTGCGCTGCGCATCGTGATCTGGGTGATGTCGTAGGCCTTGTCGGCCTCCCTCGCGTCCTTGACCGTCCGCGTGGTCGGCGGCAGGGCCTGCGCGGGGGCGGCGACGAGCATGGTGGCGAGGACGGCGCCGGTGGCGGCCGCGGCGGCGTAGGGGCGGAGGTTCACGGGGTCTCCCGAGGTCGGCGGTGGGGTCGCGCTCATCCTAGGAGCGCCCTCCAGCAGCTTCCTAGAGAGCGCAGCCCACGCAGGTCCGCGCCGCGGGCCGCGCCTCGAGCCGCTCCGCGGGGATCGGTGCGCCGCACCGCTCGCAGCTGCCATAGGTGCCGTCGGCGAGCCGCCGCTCGGCGGCCTCGACCTCGGCGAGGTGCTGCTCCAGCTGGCGGACCAGGGTCTCCACCTGCGAGCGCTCGAAGGCGATGGTGGCGCCCTCCGGGTCGTGCTCGTCGTCGGCGTTGGAGTCGAGCGCTGCCGTCACGAACCCCTGGTGTTCGAGGCGCAGCCGCGACAGGCGCTCCGACGTACGCCGCCGCTCCGCCTCGAGTCGCCCCGCGGCACCCTCGGCGTCCTCGGCGTGCTTGGAGGTCACAGCTCGAGGGCGGCGGAGTCCTCGGTCGGCAGCTCGGCGTAGATGTCGGGGGGCTGCAGGTAGCGCTCGGCGAACGCGTCGCCCCAGCCGTCCTGCGGCCCGAGGCCGTCGCGCACCCCGGAGACGAACGACTCGAGGCTGACGATGCGGCAGTGCTCCTGCGGCTCGCGGAGGGCGGCGCTCAGCCCGGCCAGGGCGCGGGCCGCGTCGGGGTCCTCGCCCAGGCACATCACCACGACCGAGGCCGAGGTCACGCCCATGACCTCGTGGCGGGCGCACGCGGCCGCGAGCAGGCTGGTGCGCCAGAGCTGGTTGGTCGCCGGGCCGAGCAGTGGTCGGGCGGTGCCGGGGTGGAACCAGCCGCTGTACTCGTGGACCTGCCGGTAGCCGTCGCTGTTGTAGATGGTCCGGTTGAACTGCTCGGTGTACTTCACGTCGATACCGACGAGGTGCCGGGTCCCGTCCTCGCGGACGGTGATGACCGCGGCGTCGAAGACCGAGCGGTCGCCGAGCAGGTCGATCGCCGGCCGCCACACGCACTCCATCACCTCGACCGAGACGGCCTGCGGGTCGAGGAAGGCGCGGACCACGTCGAGCCCGCGATCCTCGCGACGACCTCAGCTCACCGAAGATCGAGAACGCCATCGGCATGCTCGAGAGCATGTTGCGGGCCAGCCGCGCCTTGTCGATCGGTGCCGCCGGACGCCTGCACGATGTCGGCACGCTCGAGGGCGTACTTCGAGGCGTTCGTGGACAGGAAGTTGAGGCCCGGCCGCTCGACCACGTCACGCAGGGCGAGCAGGCTGCCGAGCGGGCGGTTGCCGCCGTTGACGCGGTATTCGCCGTAGTCGGCGTTGAGGACCTGTTCCCGATACCACGACTGGAGCAAGCGATAGCGCGCCGTGCGGCGAGAATCGCTCGCCACCGACAGGCGCGGATCGCTCCACGAGAGCTGCATGAGCCGGTTTCCCCCCATTCTTTGATCGACCAGTTCTTTGGCCGACCAAGAGCACGCCGAACCCTGCGGCGCGGCCCCTGCGCGCTCGGTCGGCACCCTCCTAGGACACTCCTACCGTGTCCGGGCCTCCGGAAACAGCCGGTCTGGACCAACCAGGGCGTGGTAGCGGTCGGCCACGACCTGTTGCAGGTCGACCGGACGGCCGTCTGGATGGTCCAGGCGAGGCGGACAGACCGCGTGGGACCACAGCAGCGGGGTCGCCGAACGGGTGCCCTCGCCCGCCGGGCAGCACGCGTCGCCGGTGGGCGGGCGGCCGTCCCAGACCTGCTCGGCGAGCATGTCGGTAGGCCGCTGGCCGAGGCGGCCATGCTCGCGAGGTAGGGCGCGCCGCTCTGGCCGGCCTCGACGGCGTACTCGCCGCGCTCGCCCGCGAGCAGCGGCCAGGCCCGGCCGAGGGTCGCGCGTTCGCCGTCCTCGCTGAGGTCCCACTGGGCGCCGGACCTCGTCTCGCCGTACCCGTCGAAGGAGAAGCGGTGCCAGAAGGTGCCGTTCGGGGTGGTGCCGCGAGGTCCTGGTCGACGACGGCCAGGCTGTTGAGCACGACGGGGTCGCTAGGCGCCAGGATGCCGAAGCGGACCAGGTCGAGGAAGCTCGGGTCGACGACCCGCCGTTGGTCGGCGCGGGCGGGGCCGCCGTCACCGATCGCGTAGGTCGTGCCGCGGTGTCGGGCTGGCCGTCCTTGCTGAGCCGGAGGAAGTAGGGCGCGTCGCTGAGCGGCCCCTTGGTGGTGACCGTCCAGCGCTTGACCTTCTCGCCCACCGGTCGGCGGTCTTCTCCCAGCGCCTCGGCAAGCCTCGGGTCGCCGTGCTGGCGCGCGATGCGGCGCCGGTCACCAGCCCGTCGATCTCGGCGGCGATGGTCGCGGGCGAGTAGCCGGACTGGTTCTCCCAGCGCTCCTGCGGCGTGAACGGCGCGCGCCGGCCGGTCTCCTCGTCGCGGAACTCATGAGGAAGCCGACCGCCTTCTTGATGCCGCGGTAGGTGCGCTGGTCGGTCTTGCCGACCAGGTGTGCGAGCGCGATCGGCAGGGTGACCTCGTCGAGCTGGAGGTTGGTCCACACGGGCTTGCCGGCGACGTCGGAGTTCTGCGGGAAGGAGCCGTCCGCTTCTGCTGGGTGCGGAACAGCCAGTCGACGACCCGTTGCGCGGCGCGACGTCGCCCATGGCGTAGAGCGCGGTGCCGATCTGGTAGGCGTCGCGTGACCAGACCTCGTGGTAGGCGCCCGACGGGAGGCTGAGGTCCTTGACCTCGTCGCCCCAGACCCAGGGCATCGACGGGCTGGCCACGAACGCGCCGGGGTGCGCCTTGTCCTCGCCGGCGGCCAGCACCAGCGCCGAGGCGAGGTACTCGCGCTGGATCGCCGCCGCGCTGGCCGGCACCGGGCTTGAGGGTCGCGAGGTAGTCGTGCCAGCCGCGTCGTACGCTGCCCGCGGTGAGCTCCACGGCTGCGCAGCGCCGCCTTGGCCACCTGCGCGCGGCCCTGCGACGTCCGGCCGAGAGCCCAGGCTGAACGTGGCCGTGCTCGTGTTGATGCTGGCCGGCCGCCTGCTGGTGGCGGTCAGTGCCGGGCTGCTCAGCAGCGTGCTGGCCACGCGGGCCTTCGGGTCGACCGCCTTCAGCGCCCGCTTGGTGCTGCGAGGCGGTCGCCGGCGGCACCGTTGCCCAGCGCGGGCTCGTAGCGCACGCCCGAGCAGGTGCTGGCCGCCGTCCAGCGACTCGACCGTCGCGTGGACAGGACGCGCTGCGCGCCGGGTCGGTGACGAGCTCCTCGGTGAGCCGGTAGTGGCCGTCCTTGTCGGTGCTCACCTGGGTGAACCGCAGGCTGCGCTCGTCGGGCCGGCAGACCACCTGGACATGTCCGTGCCCTGGCGGTCCTTCGTGCCGCCGTCGGTCACGGTGAGCTCGAGGGTCCGGATGCTGGGCGTGGACAGGTCGGGGTAGAAGACCTCGCTGACCCGGCCGCCCTCGAGCGTGAACCAGGCCTTGCTCTGCCTGGTGCGGGCCGTCCCGAAGCCGGTCTTGTCGGCCTCGGTGAAGCCCTTCTTGGGGGCCTTTCTGGTCTTGACTGGGGTTTCGCGCCCGGCATCGTACGGGGGCCGGCGTACGTCGTGGGCGCGGCCAGCACAGCGGCCGTCAAGCCGAGGGCGAGCGTGGCGATGGTGAGGCGTCGGCGCATGCGAAGCGGTGTACCCACTCGGCATGGCCGTGCCGACGTTCCAGGATCTCCCGCTCGCACAGCGGTCGCGTCGCTGGGACGGCGACGCCGCCGAGAAGCGGGTCCGCACCTTCACCGGCGCCATAGATGCGCCCAACGCCGCCTATCGGCGCGTGCACCTCTGGTACGACGCCGACAACAAGGACAACTACACGGCCTACAAGCTGCTCATCGCCGACGTCGTGGACGACAGGCTGGTCGCCGTGCCGCGCGGCATCATGGCCGCCGCCGGCATCATGCAGGGCGCCCACGGCGGGATCGACGACGTCGCCCCGAAGGAGCGCACGCGGATCAAGAACCACCTCGCGAAGTACTACGCGAAGATGGACGACACCCCGCCCTGGGAGGACTAGTAGCGCGTCGCGGCTAGGGAGTAATCCACAGATTGCTCTCGACCCCGCTGAGGGCCCTGCGGGCGGGGCAGCGTGAGGTCATGACGATCCAGTTCCTGACCCCCGAGTTCCACGCGTCCGTGGCGGAGGTGCGCACGCCGCCTCCTCGCTGTCGGCCACGCGCTCCCGGGCCGCCGACGAGGTGGCCACACTGCTCGACGGCTGGCACGGCGCTGCCTCGACGGCGTTCGCCGAGGCGTGGTCCGACTGGCTGAGATCTTCGGCCGCGGTCGAGTCGGCCCTGTCCGGCCTGGCCGACTCGCTGACCCTCTTCCAGACCGACATGAGGCGGGTCGACCAGCACGCCGCCTCCTCGCTCGGGGTGCTGGCGGGGCGGCTGTCGTGAGCTCGTTCTCCTACGCCGTCGACCTCCGGCTGGCCCGCGACGTGGTCGCGTCGCTGACGGCCATCGAGTCCGAGCTCGACGAGGTGGTCGTCGACCTGCGCTGGCGGGTGGCCCGGCTGCACTAGATGTGGGCCGGCACCGCCGCCGCGGCCCACCTCACGGCGCACGGCTCCTGGGAGGCGTCCTACCGCGAGATGCACGAGGCGCTGGTGGCGATGCGCGCGGCCGCTCGGCACGGCCGCGTCCAACTACACCGCGGCCGCCCATGCCAACACGGCGATGTGGAGCGAGGTGCGGTGATGCTGGTCGACTCCGACCGCCATCGTCGAGCCTCGTCGACGCTTCGAACACGGCAACCAGAGCGCGGCGCTGGTGCACGACACCTCGCGGACCGGCTCGCGGGTCGTGCGGTGCGATGGCCGGCGACGCCTCCATCGCCGGCCGAGTTCGCGGCGGCCTACGACGAGGCGGCCGCAGGCTGCGCTGGCCGCGGTCGGCGACCTGGTCGACGCGTTCACCACCTGCGGCCGGCTCACCGCGGCGAGCCTGGCCAACCACGGCCACGCCGAGAACCACTCGCTCATCTCCGGCCGCACCGTCTTCACCGGCAGCTCCGTGCGTGGCGGGCTACGTCGTCGGTGCTGTCCTGCTCGCTCCCCTCCTCCCTCGGCGGCGACCTGTCCGGGCTGCCGTCGTGGGCCGCGTGGATCCTCGACCAGGTCGAGGGGTTCGTCTGGCCGGACGCCGACTCTGAGCGGCTGCGCGGGCCGCCTCCGCCTGGCGCGACGCGTCGTTCCAGGTCGCCGATCTCGCGACCTACTGCACCTCGGCCGTCCGCTCCTTCTCGCTCCTCCACTCCCCCGAGGTGCCGGTCGCCGTCGAGGTGACCCAGTCGCTGGCCGACCGCTGCCAGACCGGTCGCCGACCAGTGCGCCGATGCTGGCCCGCGCCTGCGACGACCTACGCCGACCACGTCGAGGAGCAGCGCGCCGCCGTGCTCGACCTCGTCCACGACCTGCTCCGCGACGCGGTGATCATCGAGGGGATCGGCATCGTGCTCGGCGTCGTCACCGGCGGCGCGACGGCCGCCGGCGCTGCTGCTGTCAACGCCGCCAAGCATCGCCGCCGCCGCGCCTCGGCTGCTGCGGATCATCTCCACGCTGCGCACCCTCGCCTCCACCTGCGCGGCGCCGATCCGCCTCGCCGCTGCGGCGCTGCGCGACGTCCGCCTGGAGCTGCAGGTGTTTCGCCGGGCGCGGATCACGGTCGCCTCGGCGTTCGACGCCGAGCGGCTTGCGCGGGTTGAACGGCTGCGCGGCCTGGTCAAGAGCCCCCGCCTGCTCGACCCGAAGGACTTGCGAGGGGCTGAGCCGTGAGCAGATGAAGCGACTGCTGACGAGTGGCCCGTGGGGCCGGCACGACGAGGGTCGCGGCGTCGTGTACGACGACCCGGCCAACGTCGGACGCCAGATCCGCGTCATGGACGGCTATCCGCCCGGCAGCCGTCCGGACCCGCTCACGTAGGGTCCCTACGCTGTGGTGTCCCAGAACGGCAACACGATCAAGATCCCGCTCGAAGGGAATCCCGACACTGTGACTCCTCTCGAAGCGCTGCTCGAGGAACTCGAGACGGACCTGGACGACGTGGCATCGGGTCCGCTGTACGAGTTCTCGTGGTTGCTCCGTGGTCATCAAGCGCGGGCTGACGGAAGACGAGATCGCCGACTCTGTCATCAGGCGTATGAGAGCCATCACTCAAAGCCACGCCTTCACCTGGAGTGGTTCGACTGGCCCGTCGTCAGACGGCACCGGCCGCGTGGCAGCTCCAGACACGCCAGTGGACTTCGACATCAACACCAAGGGGACCATCGAGAGCCCGTTCTTGGCGCTGGTCCCGGATCAGGCCGACCGCAAGTAGCCGTCGAACCTGAACACGAGCCCCCTGTCGGCGACCTGCTAGCGGGGTGCGGTGCTGGTGTAGCGGTGGCCGGTGGGGGTCACGGTCTCGATGGTGTGGCGGGGTCCTGGTCTCGGTCTGGCCGTCCAGCCGGGGGCCTGTTTGGCGTGGTTGCAGTACTCGCAGAGCCCTGGCCGTTGTCGGCGCTGGTCGGGCCGCCGCTCGGCGTGGTCCTGGGCATGGTCGAGGTGCCTGATCGGGGCGTCGCACCACCTGGTGCGGCAGGACTGGTCGCGCAGCCGGAGGTAGCCGGCGAGGGCGCCCTCGAACCGGCGGGCCTTGGAGTCCATCGACACCAGCTGGCCGGTGGCTGGGGCTGGCGTAGAGGCGGCGCACCCACTGGTCGACGCCCTCCTCGGCGTTCGTCGGCGATCCACTCGCGGAGCAGGTCACCGGGGACCGGGCCGTAGTGCTGGACCCAGCCGAAGCCGTCGTCGTCGCCCAGCAAGACACAGTCGGAGACCACACGTTGATCAGCAGCGGTCACGACGCGCTCGCCCTCGCCGGGGTTGATGACCCGCTGCACCAGCGTGTCGGCCATGATCTGGCCGCGCGAGCGCTCGTCGCCCGCGGCCCGGGCCGGTCGGCCTCGCGGGACTGAGCACGGCATAGACAGCGACGCCGCCCTGGACCGGCAGCAGCGTCGAGAGCTGGCTCATCACGTCCGGGGCCGGCCGCAGGGGACGTGCCGGTCGGCCTCGGCCCGGCGGCGCCGCTCCACGAACGAGACCGGGTCGAGCTCGTAGGCGACCTCGCGGGCCGCGGCGACAGCTCCCGTCACCCATCGCCTCCAGCCCTCGACCGCCTCCGGCGTCCCGGCCACCCGCCGGTCGACCTCGGCCCGGTCCACGCCGGGACAGGCAGCCGGTCTCCCGGGCCAGCAACATCGCCCGCCACTCGGTGATCCGACCGGCACGGAACGCCCCGCGCGGTGCACGGCAGCTCGTCCGAGCACCAGCGCCAGCCCCAGATGCTGGCGACCCCGGTGCGGCGACTCCCGCCGCGCCAGCGCGACCTGCGCGGCCACCGCCCGGCCCCGCCGCGCCTCGGGCACCCCCGCCGCGGCCTCCGGCTCGCGCTGCGACCGTCGAACGCCGCGGTCAGCCCGCCTGCGCCGCCTCCGCCGCGCACTTGAGCACCTCCAGCGCGCGGATCTGGTCGATCCGCTCGACATCATCAGCACCCGCCTCGATCCCGGCGAGCGCGGCCGTGACACCGCGGACGTCGTCCACAGTCGGCACCCCACCGCTCCCGAGTTCGAACATACATTCGATTTAGAAGAACCCATCGACAGTGGCCAGAGGCTCGCTGGAATCTGTGGAGAGGGATTCAGGCAGCCTCGAAGAGCTCCGACACCGCCTGACGACAGATCATGGCGGCCGGTTCGGCGAGGTCGGCGCTCAACCGATCCAGCAGTGCGCGATCCGAGGGCCGGACGACGGCCGGCAGCACGGTCCAGACGTAGGGCTCGAGCAGCGCCGCAGCCAGACACGCGAACTGGTCGGGGCGCCCCGGGCCGGCACCGATGGGGCCGGCCAGGACCTTGCGGCGCTGTCCAGCACGGCCCGCGCGGCCTTCTCCTGCGGTAGTCCGTAGGCAGGCACCACGAGCCGCCAGACCGTCGGCAGGACATCGGTCACCACGGACTCACGAGGGCGCGGGTCGTGCCGCAGCCCGTCACCCGGCCGGGCGGCCCGCAACAGCTCGCTCCACCGGTCAGGCTCCTCGGCCACTGCCTGCGCAAGCCCCCTCGGGACACCGAGCGGCCGACTCTCGAACATCCGGCCACCCTCGGTGGGCACCAACCGCCCGATCACCCGGTCTCCGGGCAGGAACAGGACGGCACTGCCGATGTTGGGGGTCGAGACGACCTCGCGCGCGGCGAGATCGAGCCAGGAGATCGACCAGGGGTCGGCCTCGACGAGCTCGAAGCCACCCATCTCCGCCTGCGGCCAGGCCTCGACCTGGCCGGCTCGAGCCAGCAACGCCGAGCCGGCCATCCGGCGCAGGAAGAACCGGAGGACTCCGTCGTCGTAGAGGCGCAGCTGGCGGTAGGCCCACATCTGGTCGGTGTCGAAGTGCAGCCCGGCCCGCCGTTCGGCATCGAAGGACGGGTCGCGGACCTCCTCGTGCATCGCCCGCGCCGCCTGGTTGCACACCCAGCGGGACCACGCCCAGTCCGGCAGGACGGGACCCCACTGGGCGATCAGGTGCAGCTCGTGGCCGCGCTCGACGCTCCAGAACGGCTGGCCGTCGGGACCGAACGCGAAGGCATCCATGATCCCGAGGCCCTCGGCGGCGTCGCCGCGCGCCTCTGCCTCCTGCAGCTGGAACATCGCGCGGATCCACGGCTCGCGCTCGCCGAAGGCGGACCGGTAAGGGTCCGGACGCCGGATGGTCGACTTCTTCGGCTTGCCTCTGCGTGTCATCGGGCTCTCCCTTCAGTCCGTCGCGTCCGGCAGCTCGGGCGTGGCGGCACACCACATGGCCATCTCCTCGCAGCGCGGACGCGCGTGGTCGGGAAGGGCCCGGCTCAGCCGCTGCCAGGCCGGCAGCAGGTCAGGGGACACGAACCGCCACCGCGTCGAGGCGTCGAACGCCGGGTCGAGGACCAGGTCGCCGAGCCGATGGCGGTCACCCTCGCCAGAGCCCGCTCGGCGAGGGCCGCGCGGGCGGCCTCCTCGACCACCGACCTCGGATCCACGTCGCCCGAGCGATCCTGCTCGCTCATCCACGCGTGGTAGTCGAGATCAGAGGTGAGGGACGCATCGGGAAGGTGCGCGAACCCCGGCTCGAGGACGCCCGCGACGAGGAGGGAGTGGACCGTCGTGAGCCACAGCCGCGGGTCGTCGGCCACGGCCTCGGCCGCCTCCACACCGACCGGCATCGGTCGCCAGTCGAACATCAGGCCGGGTGCCGTGCTGATCGGCACCACCCGTCCGAGCACGTGCTCACCAGGCTCCAGGGTCGCTCCGAGGTCGAGCAGCTCCAGCTCCTCGTCCGAGGTCAGGTCACGCACCCGCATCGGCCGCGTTCGGTCGCGGTCGACGTACTCGACCCGACAGGCGCGCATGGGTGCATCTGCCCAGCCGGCCAGCTGGTCGCCGCGGGCCAACAGCTCCTCCGAGGCTTGATCGTTGATGAACCGCCGCAGGGCGCCGAGGTCATAGACGTCGGCCTGCCGGACCGCCCAGTCGAGCTCCGCTATCCACGGGAGGACCTGTTCGGGGTGTTCACAACCGATGCGTTCGAAAGGGATGTGGTCGGGATAGATCAGGGGGACCAGGAGCTGAAGGGCTCGGTTGATGCCGGTCTGGTCGCCGCCGGTCCACATGCGCCGGCGGGCCTGGAGGGTGATCCAGCGGTTGACCATCCAGCCCGGCGCGGCCGGTCCGAGGTCGGCGAGCTGCTGCAGCCGGTCACCGTGGGTCGACCGCCGGAAGAACGGCACCGAACGGTGGAGGCTCAGCGCGGTGGCCGCGTCGCCGCGCAGCTCGGCGTCGGCGCTCTCGCCCACCGCGCGCTCGTGGGCCGGCGTCAGCTGGCTCGAGATCGACCGGTAGGGCCGATCCGTGGGGCCCTTGCCCTTGGACGACGAGCGGCGACGCGACTTGCGGACTCGAGACTTCGGCATGACTCACCGACCTCCCGCGCTGATCACGGACGGCAGCTCCGGGACGAGATCGAGGAACGGCGAAGTCAGCGTGGCCACGTCGGCGGCGGAGAGCCGGTCGCGGTGGCAGGCGGCCGAGGTCATCACCGTGGCCCACTCCTGCAGGTCGTCGAGCGCGCGCGGCCAGGTGACGCCGGGCAGCCGGTCGAGCCCACCCGCGAAGGGACAGCCGGCCGGCGCGGTGAGCGCCCAGCCCTGCACCGCGCCGGCGAGCCGCTGGAACTCCTCGAGGTCGTCGTCGAGGTGGCGCGTGGCGATCTGGAGCAGCGTCGTGGTGCTGAGCGGCCGCAGCGCGGCGTAGAGCCGATCGAGGACCGGTCTGGGCGCCCGCCACTCCTTCCCCGGGAGCTCCCCGACCGGACCGAGCCCGGTCAGCCAGGCACCGCGGCCCTGGAGCCGCTGCTCCTTCGTCAGCCGGTCGGCGACGACCTCCGTGATCAGGACGGTCCAGAGGAGCTCGCCGAGGTTGCCGTGCACCGATCGGCGCAGGGCGCCGGCGTCGATCTCCCCCGGCTCGAAGCCGATGAGGGCACCGAGCTCGCGCTCGATCTGCGGCCAGTCGGGGCGAGCCATGCGCGCCTCGACGACCATGCTGGCGGCGTCCTTCGTGCGGGCGGCCTCGTCGACCCGCCCGACGTCACGCGCGAGCGCGTGCGCCGCGGCCACCGGCCACGTGATCGAGCCGCCCTGGAGCATGGTCGTGCCAGCCCACAGGAGGTTGCCGAGGTCGGTCGCGTCCGCCGACCAGAGCTCGGCCACCCGCGCGGCCACCATCGGCGTGAGCGGCCCGAACTCCCCTCCTGGCTCGAACGCCGGCGGCAGCGTCCAGCCGTCGGGGACCGACGCCTCGTCGCCCAGACGGGCCAGGATGGCGGCGTACTCCGCCGTCGCGCGCTGCAGGCCCTCGTGCCGAGCGGTCGCGGACGGCCGACCGGGCGACGGTGCAGCGACCAGCGCAGGGGCAGGACCTCGGCGCCTGGCCTGATGCCGAACGCCTGGAGCTCGTCGCGGTCGCCTGGAGGGTCGAGCCGGAACCGGCAGCTGACCAGGCCGTCGTCGTACGGGTGCTCCCAGCAGTCGCCGACGGCTACGTCACCGTCGATGAGCCGCCAGGCCAGCTCGTTGAGGATGAGGACGCAGTCCTGGGGGCTGAACATCCAGTCGGCGCCGGGGTCGTCGCCGAGCGACGGGCGGGCCCAGAGGTGCAGCTCCGGCAGGCCGCGGTCGGAGAGGCCGACGGTGTAGGCGAAGTCCTGGCCCGCGCCGTGGGGGTCGAAGACTGCCGTGACCTGCCAGTCAGGCGTGCGGACGTGACGGTTCCCGAGAGTTGTCATGTCGCGCCGCCTTCAGGCCCGGGCTCGGCGGGCGGCGAGGTCGATCACGTTGGCCGCCGGCCTGCGAGGCGGTGGTTGTCGCCTGGCTTGCCGGGGCTGCGCTGTGCGTGGCCAGAGGTCCTTCTGACTCACCCGGTTGTCGGCGACGTGGATGGAGAACAGCTCGTGAGTCGCGCGCCGGCAGCCCACCACCATCCCGTCGGCCCGCAGTCCGGCGGGTTTGACGAAGCACTTGATGAGATGACGCAGCCACTCGGCCGGATCGCCGTACTGGTCCTCGCCCCGGACGGTCAGACACCCACCGTCCGCGGAGGCCACCCACCCGCTGGAGTACGGCGGTCGCCCGTCGCCACGTCCGGTCGCATGCAGGGCGGCGAGGTGGCCGATCTGCTCGTCGCTGAGTGCCGGCTCGATGCCGATCTGCCCGATGAAGTCCGTGGTGATTGCCATGCGCACGACCCTGCCCCGAATCGCGACGACGCGTTGGCCGCTCTCCACAGGGCTGTGGATGGACCTCACGCCGGAGCAACCTGTGGACTCTGATTGGCTGGGGATCGTGAGCCACCTGACTCCGGTGCCTTCAGATCCTCAACAGTTCGACGCGTTCATGGCCGCGATGGCGAACTCGCCGGTGGAGCTGCCGGCACCTCCGTCGCGGCCACGTCTGCTCACCCTCAAGGTGACTCTGCAACACACGGACCCGCCGGTCTGGCGACGACTCGTCCTGCCCGGCGACCTGACCCTCGACGACGCCCACGACGTCCTGCAGGTCGCCATGGGATGGACCGACAGCCACCTGCACCGCTTCTTCGCGGGCATGTCGCCGGGAGACGACTACTTCCTGACTGGCTACGACCTCGAGGAGGGCGACGAGGGGACGCCGGAGGCCGAGGCCCGGCTCGACCAGGTGCTTCGCGAGGCCGGCGACCGGATCCGCTACGAGTACGACTTCGGCGACGGTTGGGACCACGAGCTCCTCCTGGAGGAGCTGGCCGACCTCGCGGATGACGCGCAGCCAGGGTGCATCGGCGGAGAGCTCGCCTGTCCACCCGAGGACGTCGGCGGGCCTGGTGGGTATGCCGACGTGGCGGCCTGGGTGCGCAACGGCCGCCAGCCTGACGACGTACCGCCCCAGTTCGAGTCCTACGAGCACGCCGTTGAGTGGCTACCCAAGGAATGGGACCCAGACGTCTTCGACGTCGAGGAGGCCGACCTGCGCCTGCGGGCGATGGTCGCCAGCGGTGAGCTGGTGGAGCGGCTGCGGCCCGACGCGATCGGCGCGATCGAGAGGCTGTCGGCCCACGGCGCCTCGATCGTCGCTGAGTGGATCGCCGCTGCCGCCCAGACCTCGCTATCCGAGTCAGACCTCGACGAGCTCACCGCGCCCTACCGTCAGCTGTTGGCAGTGATCGGAAGCGGAGTCGAGCTCACCGCGTCCGGATATCTTCGGCCGGGATCCGTTTCGGTGATGACCCACAGGGGTTGTGGGAGCACGTCGTCACCCGGCTGCCGGTCGGACGCGGAGAGCTGAAGAAGGAGGCCGGATGGTTCACCTTGGTGGCCCTGGCCGGAGGAGTCCCGAGCCGGGACGTCTATGACGCCGTGCACGCGCTGTGCGTCGACTCGGGCTGGACCGACCAGAACCACCAGCCGATCGCTCGCTATGAGATCAACGAGCTGGTGTGGCCGACCCTTGCGTCCGTCGCCGGCGCTCGCTGGAACTCGCGCGACGACTGGCCGTCGTGGGTACAAGCAGCCGCCGCCACCGTGATCTTCGCCGACGGGCTCGGATGACGCGTCGTACGCCGATCAGGACCGATTCGGCTGCCGGCCGTGGTCAGTCGAGCTGGAGCAGATCTCGTTCGGTCATGAGCTGCGCGCGACGGAAGCCCACCAGGTAGTCCGGTGCACCGAGCGACATCGGCATGCCCTTCTCGGGATAGGTGGGCAGCCCGAGGAACTCGCGGAACTGGTGAGTGCGCTGCCCGGCCGAAGTGACCCCGAAAGGCTTGAGCAATTCGCCGGCCGTCAGCGGTCCGTAGGCGCCGAGGGTGTGATTCGCGTGAGCGACCATGTAGCTGATCGCCGCGGCCGACGTCCGGGCCGCCGCACGTCCGCGGAAGAACGTGGGGTTTGCCTTGGCCAGATCGTGGAGCAGCCGTCGGTTCGCCGTGCGGTGCTCCACGTCGAGCAGTGAATCGGCGTTGGCATCGCACAAGCCGAGGATCTCCTCGACCTTGGGCTTGATGTCCTCGTCGATGCCCACCCACTCGAAGTCCTCGTCGGGGAGCGGTTCGTCATCGAGCTCGTGCAATGCCTCCTCGCTCCCGACCGCGGCGACGAGATCGTCGAGCGGGTCGTAGGGTCCAAGGTCCAACTCGAGTCCGGTCTCCTCACCCAGCATCATCCGAGCGATTGCTTCCGCCCCCTGCACACGAGGTGTGCGGATCAACCGCTGGTACTCCGGCTCCCAGCGGTCGACTGACTCCAGCGCCTCGGCTCGCAGCTCCGGCCGTAGGCCGCGTTCCTCGTAGGCGAACCGAACGAAGGCCCGCAGCAGCGCGGGCAACTTCGCCAGGACCTTCGGCTTCTCGACGATCTTGCGAGGCACCCGGTCGACGAGCATCAGCTCGATGTTCACCGGGGACCAACGCAGCGCGTCACCATCGACGTCGTACATCGCGCCGAAGTCGACGATGACACCTAACAGGCCGCGGTGGTCCGCGTCGTCGAAGCCCTTGCCGTACGACGACTGCAGGAAGCGCTCGACGATCGCGTCGAGCTCCTTGTCGCCGGGCATCTCGTGCTCCGGCAGGGTCGCTCCGCCAGGAAGCCTCCCGACCAGCCATCTGACCAGCGGGCGGCAGCCCGGCCAGGACTCGCTCTCCATCGGCGGGAACATGATCGCCTCGATCTCGAGCGCCGCCTCGAGCAGAGCTCGGGCAGCCGCGGGGTCGACGGGCCCGACAGTGGTGTCCGGGTCGATGTCGGCACGGATGCGCTCGAACACGACGTCCCAGGGCGGCTCGAGCGTGTAAGCGTCTTTGACGACCCGGCCGAGGTTGTTGTCGACGTACACGCAGGCCGTCATCCGGAAGCCGTCGGGCAGCCGCACGTCGAGGAAGTAGTTCTCACCGTCACGAAGCACGTGCCGCATCTCGACGACCTGCTCGACGGAGACCTCGGAGAGCCTGGTCACCCACATCGGCAACCTGTGCTGACGCGTGCTGAGGGTGCGCCGTATCCGCGCGGCCAACAGATCGTCCTCGGTCAGGGTGGCGATGACGTGCAGGGCTGCTGTGGTCGCGGCAAGGTCTGTCGCCTCGAACGTCTCCGACAGCTCGGCGAGGTCGGGGCGTTGTTCCGAGGGGTCCATCAGCGGTCCGCGCTTCGGCTCGGCGGTGGACATGATGGCCGAGACGGTGTCGAGAAAACCGACCGGGTGCCCGTCGTACAAGGTGTGGTTCAGCATCCGCATCAGCGGTTGGTCCCCCGCTTCGTCCGACCGGCGGGCCTCATGGCGGCGCACGATTGTCGGACGGCGCGGTTCGCGATGGTGGTCTGGGCGCTTTCGCTTCTTGGCCACGATCGCGACGCTACCGAGGCGCGCGCTATCTCGCGAGAGCGGGCCAGCCCGCTGACCTCAGGCGTGGGCGCGGTGCTTGCCGCCGCTGCGCATCGCGCGGCCCACCGCCAGTGCGGCCGACGCGACGTCGTCGCGGCCGAGCCGGTCGCGCTTGAAGACCAGCGTGTCGGCGAGGTTGACGATGCCGCAGACGCTGACGCCGCGGCTCCAGGAGTCCTCGGGCTGGTCACCGGTCAGGCAGAGCACGGGGTGCACCTCGTCACGGCGTACGCCGGCCACGTCGGCGACCTGGTGCGCGGCCTCGAGCAGCTTCATCTGCTCCTTGGCGCGCGCCCGCTCCTTCTCGTGCCGGCGCCCGCACGCGATGACGAAGACGCCGGGCGGGCCCACGACCACGAAGTCCACGCGCGGGCCTTTGGGCTCGCGCCGGGTGTCGACGACCTTCCAGTCGTCGAAGGGAAGGTCTGCCAGCGCACGCTCGATGACGACGTCGACTTCTGCCGGTGCGAGCTGTGCCATGAAACCCTCCTGAGCTGTCTGTTCCGAAGGTACGGCGGCCCGGACTCGCCTCGCAGGAGAACGCCTCAACGTAGTCCCTATGACCTACTTCTGGCTCCTGGGCGCGCCTGTGGACGAGCGCGACACCCCTCCTGCAGGGAGGGCCGCGGCGTGGGTTCGTTCCGCCCTTTAGTCTGGTGCCGGTGAGCAGTCCTGACCTGACCCCCCGCTCGCGGGCGCTCAAGCGCCGACAGGCGAGCGGCACCGCCACTCGTCCGCGGCGCCGGTTCACGATCCGCGTCGACCTCGCGCACACCCAGCCCCCGATCTGGCGGCGGCTGGAGCTGGACTCACAGCTCCGACTCGACCAGGTCCATGTGGTGCTGCAGCGCGCCTTCGACTGGATGGACTCACATCTCCACGAGTTCGCCGAGCTCGGAGGAGGCTCGCGACGGTTCGGCCCGGACCCCAACGACGTCGGCTTCGGGCAGCCCGTCGAGTCAGAGCGACGGACCCGGCTGGGCGAGGTGCTCGAGGCCGACGGCGACGGGCTGCTCTACGTCTACGACTTCGGCGACACGTGGGAACACCTTCTCGCCGTCGAGGCCGTCGCCCCGACCGACCCCGGGCTTCCTGCCGCCCGGGTCGTCGATGGCGCCGGCGCCGCTCCCCCCGAGGACTGCGGCGGCGTGCCGGGATACGAGGACCTTCTCGAGATCATCGCCGACCCCGCGGCCGACCCCGAGACTCTCGAGTGGGCGCGAGCCTCCGGCCTCCACGAGGGCTTCGATCCGGCGTACGTCGACCTCGAACGGCTCGACCTCGCCGTGCGGTCCGCCGTGACGTGATCGGCGGCGGTCGTCAGATGACGACCATGGGCAGGCGCGGGTCCACCCGCCGCAGGTCGCCGGGATCGGACGTGACGACCAAGCGGCTCACCCGATGACCCGCCTCCCCTTCAGGTCGACCACGTTCTGAGGACCACCTGGGCGCAGCACCCGCTCGGTGACCTGATGACATCCTGGTCACCGGGCGAGCTGCACGAGGTCGTCACCGGTGCGGCCGGGCCAGCCGTGCACCGCTTGCCGCCAGGCGTGCGGGACGGCGCTCGCGCCCCAGCGGCCGCCGAGCAGCGCACCCGCGATCGCGGCGACCGTGTCGGTGTCGTTGCCGATCCGGACGGCGCTGTGCAGGGCGCTCTGGAGCTGCCCGGGCGTCGCCTCCGACGTCGCGATGGCCGCCACCGCGGCCTGCATGGCGGTGACCGTGAACCCGTTGGGCGTGAACCTCGCGCCCGGCACCGGCTCGGACCGGTTGCGATCGAGGTCGAGCGCGTCGTCGAGCCACGTCGCCCACTGGTCACGCCGACTCTCCGGCAGCAGGTCGAGCCCGCGGCGTACGTCGATCAGCTCCTCGGTCACGGCCACCCGGATCGCCTCGCACCAGAGGACGCACGAGTCACCGGCCAGCGGGTCGGCGTGGGTCAGCTGCGCGACGAGGCGAGCGGCGGAGCGAGCTGGTCACGGTCGTCGAGGTGTGCGAGCGCGACCGGTGCGGTGCGCATCAGCGCGCCGTTGCCGGCCGAGCGCGGGTTGGCGGCGGCGTACACCTGCGCCTCCCGGCGCAGGGCCTCACCAGGCGACCCGCCGCGCTCCACCTCGGCTGCCGCCTGCCCGAGCACCGCCGCCGTCTGGATGCCGATGTCGGGTGGACCGCTGGCATGCCACCGCAGGAAGCCCCGCGCGATCTCGTCGAGCGCCGCGTCGCTCGTCAGGTCTGCGCCGGTCGCCGCGACCTCCGCGATCGCCACCGCCATCGAGGTGTCGTCGCTCCACTCGCCGGGCGCGAAGTTGCCGAGCCCACCGCCCGTCATCTCGGCGAGCTCGGTCGGGCCGGGCGCGCTGGCGAACTCGTAGGGCACGCCGAGCGCGTCACCGACCGCCCCGCCGAGGAGGACGCCGGCCGCGCGGTCGGCTTGCGCGTCTGTCAGGTGAGCCACCAGGCCATTCCATCAGCCGGCGCCGACACCGACCCGGAGGCGGGCGCGTCCGGTTCGCCATGCTCCGCTGTCGACACGTGCCACCCGTCGTTCGGGAGGCACCGCAGGCGCCGGGCGACAGCCCTGTCCTGCCATCGCGGAAAGCCTCGGGTCAGCCCCCACCCGGCACGGCGTGGCCGGACTCGTAGGCATACATCACCAGCTGCGCCCGGTCGCGGCAGCCGAGCTTGGTCAGCAGGTGGCTGACGTGGGTCTTCACGGTGCCGTAGCCGAGGTGCAGCTGGGCCGCGATCTCCTGGTTGGACAGGCCCTGCGCGACGGTGAGCAGGACGTCGCGCTCGCGGTCGGTGAGGCCGTCGTCGTCCGGCGTACGCCGCGGGGCCGGCAGCTCGGCGAACCGCTCGATCAGCCGCCTCGTCACCCGCGGGTGGAGCAGCGCCTCGCCGGCCGCGACGACGTTGATCGCCTCGAGGAGCTGGTCGGGGCGGGTGTCCTTGAGCAGGAACCCGCTCGCCCCCGACCGCAGCGCCTCCAGCACGAGCTCGTCCTCGTCGAACGTCGTCAGCACCACCACCCGCGTGTCCGCGCACGCCGGGTCGGCCAGGATCGTGCGGGTCGCCGAGAGGCCGTCGAGGTGCGGCATCCGCACGTCCATCAGCACCACGTCGGGCGCCGTACGCCGGCACAGCGCGATCGCCTCCAGGCCGTCACTCGCCTCGCCCACGACCTCGATGCCGTCGACCGACTTCAGCAGCAGCACGAACCCGGACCGCACCAGCTCCTGGTCGTCGACGACCGCGACGCGGATCATCGGTCGGCTCCGGTCGGGAGAACCGCGTGGACCCGGAAGCCGTTGCCGTTGGCGCCGGAGGTCAGGGTCCCGCCGACCAGGCGGACGCGCTCGTCGAGGCCGAGCAGCCCGTGACCCGACCTCGCGCCGGTGGTGGGTCGAGACGGACCGGGGTCGGTCACCACGATGTCGATGCTGTCTGCGCTCGCGACCACGGTGACCTGGGCCTGCTCTGCTGCGGAGTGCTTGATGACGTTGGTGAGCGACTCCTGGACGACGCGGTAGGCCGTGAGCGAGACGGCGGCGTTCGCGTCGCCGTTCGCGCCGGACTGACTGAGCTCGACGGCGAGCCCCGAGCGGCGTACGTCGGCGACCAGGCTCTCGATGTCGTCGAGCCCCTGGGTGGGCGGGCGGGTGCCGTCCTCGGTGGTGTCGCGGAGCATGCCGAGCATCGAACGGGTCTGCTCGAGCGCCTTGCGGCTGGTCTCGGCGATGACCTCGAGGCTGTGCTCGGCGGCGTCGGGGTCGGTGCGGATCACGTGCGCGCCCACGCCGGCCTGCACCGCGATCAGCGACATGCTGTGCGCTACGACGTCGTGCAGGTCGCGGGCGATGCGGAGCCGCTCCTCGGTGACCGCGGCGACGACCTGCTCCCGCTGGAACTGTCGCCGCGACCGCACCGCCTCCCCCAGCGCCCAGGCCGCCAGGAGCAGGGCGAGGGACTGGAGGAGCACCGACGGTACCCAGGTCAGGGACGTCGAGCAGCGCCAGCCCGACGAAGCACACGACGCCGACGCCGAACCCGATCAATGCGCCGCGACGCCGGCCGTGCGCGGCCAGCGAGTAGAGGCTGAGCAGCATCAGGATCGAGAGCAGCCCGATGTAGTGGCCCGGTCAGCGTCACCACGAGGCTGCCGACCACCATCACGGCGTACGACGCCGCGGGCCGGCTCCTCCGCCAGGCCAGCGACCCGGCGGCCGCCACGGTGGCGACCGCCGAGACGACGTTCGGATCCTCGAGCCGCGGGTCGATCGCGCCGAGGTCGGTGGTGAGGTGCGACCACAGCGCCAGCGCCGCGGCCACGATCCCGATGGCGGGATCGAGGTACGGCGACAGGCGCCGCGACGCCTCTGCCCACCCCGCCTGCGCCGTCATGTCCGGAGACTACGCAGCCACGAGGGGCTTGGACTGCTGCACCGGACGCCAGTTCGACCGCCGGCTCGCGCCACACCCGAGCCCGCCTGAGCAGCACGACCGCCGCGACGACGCAGACCCCCAGCGTCGCGAACCCGGTCTCGCCGGCGACGTACGCCATGTTCCAGCCCGCTGTCGCCACGACGCCCGCGGCGCCCAGGTCGAAGACGGTGTTGACGACGTTGTGCGCGATCGCGACCGGCCAGACGGTCTTGCACGCGGTCCCAGATCCAGGCGTAGAACACGCCACCCGCGGTGATCACGCGCGACCGCCATCGGCGCCGCGAACCACTTCGCGCTGCCGGTGTCGTACGTCGTCGCGAGCAGGATCAGTGGCAGGTGGAAGCAGCCGTGCGCGAACCCGGTCACGACCGCCGCCCGCCTCTTGCTGGTGAGCTGCTGGAACCGCGGCAGCAGATAGCCGCGCCACCCGATCTCCTCGCCCACGATGATCACGGTCCCGATGATCAGCCCGATCAGCAGGTTGATCGCCCAGTCCGGCGTTGCATCCTTCAGGTGTACGTCGAGGTCTCCCGCCCCGATCGCGACGGCGGTGCCGTACGCGCCGGCGACCAGCACGAACGGCAGCACGATCGCCGCCGGCCACGCCTTGAGCCCGGCCCGGGCGAGCCCGATCGTGTGCCAGACGCTCCTGCGCTGGCCCTTCCTGTGGATCGTGAAGGTGAGGATCCCGACGGTGACGGCCGGGACCATGACGCTGAGCAGAAGGTTGATGTTCGCGTCCGGCAGGGCCAGCGCGACGGTCAGGGCGAGCGAGTAGGCGATCGCCAGGTAGGCGACGATCTCGCGCAGCGGCGTGCGGGTCTGTGTGTCATGCAGCAACAGTCGCCTCGCACGGCTGTGCGCCGCGTCTGGCTGGAGACCCATCTGGTCTCTGTCTGCAGGTGGCGTGGCGGTTTTCCTGACGGATCCGCCAGATCGACCTACCGTTTCCCTGATGTGACAAGGGAGGTCTGCGTGCCGGCTGGCGATTCAGCTCTGAGGCGCAGTCGCGAGCTCGACGATGACGCTGACGCGCTCTTTGCGCTCAGTCAGAAGCTGCGTCGCAAGGCCCACAACTTCCTGACTGCAAGCGCGTCGGAGCGGGAGCTCGCATGCCGACTCCGCCTGCTCGACCAGTTCGGATGGCAGGTTCTGGAAGACCGCCGCTGGCCAGGTTCCAAACGAGCGAACGTCGACTTCATCCTCGTCGGCCCAGGAGGTGTCGTCGTTCTGGACGCCAAGTCCTGGGCGGAAATGGAGGTCCGCGACGGCTGCATCTACCGCGGACAGTCTCGCGAAGACGATGAAGTCGCGAAGCTCGTCTCCCTCGTGGACAGCATCGGGGAAGGCCTAGCCGAGACCGGCTTCGCGTCGACCGCCATCACGGCGGCCATGGTGTTCAGCGATCGCCGCGTCGAGACGGCGGCAGGCCCGGTCGCCGTACTCGGCGAAGACGACCTTGCTCTCTGGCTGGCCCGACTTCCCTATCGCCTAGACGAGGTTCAGATCAGTCGGATGGTTAGCGCAGTCGAGTTGTGCTGCCCTCCGATGCCTCCGGGTACGCCGGCTCGGCCCACGACGCAGCCGTCTCCAACTCGGAATGTAGATGCCGAGCCCGGACCACCATCTCTATTCGAGGTTGAGCAGCTCACGGAGAACTTGCTCGCCGCGGCACTGGCCGGGCCGATCGAGGACTGGATGACGTTTCTCCACCCCGCTCAGACGCGTTTGGTGACTCAGCAATGGAACGGGCCGGCCAGAGTGCGGGGACCCGCCGGCACCGGCAAGACCGTGGTGCGGGCTACACAGGGCCGTACACATCGCCCAACGCCATCCGGACCCGGTCTTGTTTGTCAGCTTCGTCAAGACCCTTCCGGTAGTGCTGGCTTCGCTCGCTCGACGGCTGTCTCCAACGACAGCCGATCGACTCGACTTCGTGGGAGTGCATCGCCTGGCCTACCGGTGCCTAGAGCGAGTGGATGAGACCTTCAAGCTCGACAGCCGCGGAGCAGAGCGGGCCTTCGGACGAGCGTGGATGGACTGTGGCACAACCTCATCGCTGGTCGGCCTCGATGAGCGGCGGGCGTACTGGAAGGAGGAGGTCGACCATGTCATCAAGGGCCGAGGACTATCTGACTTCGAGCAGTACAAGACGCTTCAACGTGTCGGGCGTAAGACTCCAATGCGCGCTGAGCACCGTGCAGCGATGTGGGAGCTCTTCCTCGCCTACGAAAATCGACTGGCCGAGGCTGAGATTGGCGACTTCAACGACTTGCTCCCTTCGTGCGACGGCCGTCGTGCGTCGCTTCCCCGAGCTGTTCAACTTCAGCGCGGTCATCGTGGACGAGGTGCAGGACCTCAACCTGGCGGCGGTGCAGTTCCTGATCGCTCTCGCCGGCGATCAGCCTGAACGGCTGCTGTTCATTGGGGATGGGCAACAGTCGGTCTACCCCGGCGGCTTCACGCTCTCCGAAGCCGGCATCACCGTTGCCGGCCGGGCCGCGGTTCTGACGCACAACTACAGGAACACCGTCCAAATCCTCGAAGAGGCTCGGCGCATGGTTAGCGCGGAGACTTTCGACAACTTCGAGGGGATCCCCGACCTGGGAGCCGCGACCGCTGAAGCGTCGCGCCAGGGGCATCCGCCCATCACGGTCTTGGCGGAGACACAACACGACCTCGACGCCGCGTTGACGTCGCAGCTTCAGCGGACTCGAGACTGGGACGGCACTCCATGGGGGCACATGGCAGTCCTTGCTGAACGGACTCGCACGGTTGATCACTACCGACGCGTCTTGACCAAGGCAGGGATCCCCTTCGTTGAGCTCACCGACTACGACGGAGAATCCTCCGACCGAGTGAAGATCGGGACGATCAAGCGAGCCAAGGGCTTGGAGTTTGCATACGTCCTCATCCCGGGCCTTAGTCAGGAGCCTCCCGGGATGGCTTCGGGTGAGACAGCGGACTCCCACGCCGAGCGAGTCGAGCGTTGGCGCCGGGAACTGTACGTCGCGATGACGCGCGCCCGCGACGGACTGTGGCTCGGCTACCTCGGTGGCCCGAAGCCAGTACGGCCCGATGCAGGCCAGGCTGTCCGCGCCTAGGGGCGTGCGCAGCCAAACCCCTCTGCCAATGTCGGGGTCGTTCAAACCAGCTCTGTTTCCGACATGCCGCTCGATTCGCCGGACGTCAGGGCAGACTTCGCACGTGGCCGAAGATCCGGAGTTGGTCTCTACGAGACGCTGATTGATGAAGTCCTCGCACAGGGTCTCGTCGGAGTAGATCAAGAGCTTCTCGATATCGCTGGCCTGCGGCCGGCCGAGGCCGATGACCGCATCGCCCTTTTCATTGGCGAGCAAGTGCGTTCAGCGCTTCGGTCGGTGCCTACTGGCGAACGCGTGCGTGTCGGCATCGACCTCGCCCGCCGTCTCGTCGACGTGATCGCATCCGATGTCCAGTCGTCGACTCCCAAACGGCCGGCGGTTGAGGGGGCCGTACTGCACGAGGTGGCCCGTCGCCGGCCAGACGGATCGGTCGGAAGCATCGCCAGGCCACTGACACCGGTTCTGGACACCACCGTTCTCACTAACGCACGAGGTGAGCCGAGGGTTGGCGCTCAGATCCTCACGGAGATCGAATCGTCCGATTCGATTGATCTCGTGATGGCCTTCATCTTTCGAAGCGGTATTCGACCACTACTGCCCGCCCTTCATCACCACTGCGAGGCGGGTCGACGGTTGCGAGTGCTGACCACGACGTTCACTGGCTCGACCGAACCGGAGGCCTTGGAGCAACTCGAGGAGCTTGGCGCGGAGATCAAGGTGTCGTACGACGAGTCGACGACTCGCTTGCACGCTAAAGCCTGGATCTTCCATCGCCACACCGGCTTCGGCACCGCCTACGTTGGCTCGTCGAACCTCAGCCACTCAGCGCAGAACGCGGGCCTCGAATGGAATGTGCGGCTGTCCTCGGCACGCAATCCAGATGCCCTCGACAAGATGCAGACGGTGTTCGACAGCTACTGGGGAAACGGCGACTTCGTCGCGTACGACTCCGAGCTGTTCGCGGAGTCCATGGCCCGTCCCGATCACACGCGGATCTCCTCGGTGCTGAGCCCAGTCGAGATCCGCTTGGAGCCATTCCAAGAGCGGCTGCTCGAGTTGATAGCCGTGTCGCGCGGGCAGGGACACCATCGGAACTTGCTTGTCTCTGCGACTGGAACGGGCAAGACGGTCATGGCGGCCGTCGACTTCGCTCGACTCAAGTCTCAGCTGACGCGTTCACGACTCCTCTTCGTCGCGCACCGCGAGGAGATCCTTGACCAGAGTCTGGCCACCTTCCGCCATGCCCTTCGCGATCAGGCATTCGGGGAGAGGTGGGTAGGCAGGTCGAGACCCCGCACCTTCGATCACGTGTTTGCCTCGATCCAGAGTCTGAACGCAGGGGGCCTCTCCCACCTCGAACCAGATCACTTTGATGTGGTGATCGTGGACGAGTTCCACCACGCGGCGGCTCCGTCTTACCGACGACTGCTCGAGCACATTCGTCCAATAGAGCTCCTAGGTCTGACCGCCACCCCAGAGCGAGCCGACGGCCTCGAGGTCCTGCATTGGTTCGACGACCGCATCGCCGCAGAGCTGCGACTTTGGGATGCCATCGATCAGCACCGACTCACTCCGTTCGTCTACTACGGCGTGCACGATGGCGTTGACCTTCGCGAGATCCCTTGGCGGCGAGGTCAGGGTTACGACGTCGATCGATTGACCCAGGCCTACACATCCAATGCTGCGTGGGCGCGATTGGTGATCAAGCAACTCGAGGGCCACGTTGACGACGTCGGATCCATGCGTTGCCTCGCCTTTTGCGTCAGCATCGATCACGCGAGGTTCATGGCTGACCATCTCAACAGCCACGGCATCAAGGCGGTGGCGGTCTGGGGCGACAGCCCCGAAGACGACCGGCGTGCAGCCCTGCGGAACCTCGCCGACGGGCTAGTCCAGGTCGTGTGCTCGGTGGACCTGTTCAACGAGGGCGTGGACGTTCCAGCCGTGGACGTCGTGTTGATGTTGCGCCCCACAGAGAGCGCGACCCTCTTCCTCCAGCAGCTGGGCCGCGGGCTACGACGTTCAGTCAACAAGAGCCACTGCACCGTTCTCGACTTCGTGGGAACGCACCGGACGGAGTTTCGATTCGATCGCAGACTTCGAGCGCTCCTGGGCGGATCGCGTCGAGATGTCGAGCGTGCTGTCGAGGATGGCTTTCCGTACTTACCGGCCGGATGCCACATGGAGCTCGACGCTGTTTCGCGCGATGTAGTTCTGCGAAGCATCCGCAGCGCCATCCCGTCGAGGTGGCCTCAGAAGGTCGATGAGCTGCGTGATCTCGCCAGACGCTCAGGGGAGGATGTATCACTCAGCGCCTACCTCGCCGAGTCGGGGTTGGACCTCCCGGACATCTACGACGCAAGATCCTGGTCCGACCTCCGTGAGGCGGCCGGCTTGCCGGTCCACCAGTCCGGACCATTCGAGGCCTCGCTTCGGCGGAGTGTCGGCAGGATGCGACATGTCGATGACGCGCAGCGTCTTGATGCGTATGCCGCCCTCGCCAGGAACGCTCGGGCGCCCCAGATCTCGGAGCTCAGCCCGCTGGAAACGCGACTGGCGCACATGCTTGTTGCCGACACTGCAAGCGACGCTCTCAAGGGCCAACAGCTGAACCTGCAGGAGGCAGTCGACCTCGTGTGGGATCACCCGCAAGTCTTGGCGGAGCTAGCAGAGCTTTTCGAGCTGCTCGAAGATCGAGTTGACCACTTGCACGCCGCCGCATCCCTTAGGTGGCCCCTTCAGATCCACGCCCGCTACTCGCGCGCCGAGATCCTTGCCGCCGTCGGCGAGGGCAGGTCGGCGCGCACTCCGCCTTGGCAGAGCGGCGTCTACGAGGCAAAGGCGGCAGGAGCAGATCTGCTGGCCTTCACGCTCGACAAGACGAGCGGCTCATTCTCACCAACCACGAGGTACCGCGACTATGCAGAGTCTCGCGACGTCATTCACTGGGAGAGTCAGGGGCGGACGGCTGCAGACAGTGAAACGGGGCAGCGCTATCAGAACCATGTCGCCATGGGCCGCACAATACTGCTCTTTGCACGAGAGCGCCCGGACGATCGAGCCTTCTGGTTCTTGGGCCCAGCCACCTACATCGAGCACAAGGGAGAACGCCCGATGGCTGTCAGATGGAAGCTCCAAACACCACTGTCAGGCGACCTCTACGGGGCTTTCGCGGCAGCGGTCGCCTAAGCCTCGATCCGTGGATGGGCGGCGTAGCGAGCGGCACCAGAGGGGCGTGAAGGCAAGGCGCCGGCGCGCCGTCAGACTGGGCGTCTTTCCAGCGTCGGCAACGCCGCCAGCGCGCCCCTGTGGTGGCGCGTAGTAGGCGGCCATCCACGGATCGAGGCTAAGGCAGAGCGGCCCGACCCCCCAGCGAGGCCGGGCCGCGGGCGCTGACTTTCTGAGTCAGCTGCAGCCGCTCGTGCTGCCGCAGCCTTCGCAGACGTAGCAGGAGCCGGCGGGGCGCATCTTGGTGCCGCAGGTCATGCAGAGGGGTGAGTCGACGGCGGTGCCGGTGATCTGCTCGAGGAGCTCGGCGGAGGTGTGGGCCACCTTGGCGGGCTCGGCGGGGACCTCGCGCTGCTCGGTGCCGTGGGTGTCCTTGGTCTCGACGAGCTCGGCGTCCACCACTTCCGTGCCAGCCTCGGCTTGCGTGGCTTCGAGGCTCGTCGCTGGCGCTCCTCGCACCTCAGCCACCGCATCGGCGATGACCTCGCTCGCGGCGCCAACTTCGGCGAGGGGCTCGTAGGAGCCGGTCTCGAGGTAGCGCTGGCGCTCGTCGGCGGAGAAGACGCCGAGGCCCTGGCGGGTCTCGAAGTCGAGGTAGTCCAGGGCCAGGCGGCGGAAGATGTAGTCCATGATCGACTTCGCCATCCGGACGTCGGCGTCGTCGGTGAGGCCGGCGGGCTCGAAGGAGAGGTTGGTGAACTTCGAGACGTAGGTCTCGAGGGGGACGCCGTACTGGAGCCCGATGGAGACCGCGATCGAGAAGGCGTCCATCACGCCGGCCAGGGTGGAGCCCTGCTTGCCGAGCTTGAGGAAGACCTCGCCGAGCTCGCCGTCGTCGTGGGCGCCGGAGGTCATGTAGCCCTCGGCGCCGCCGACCGTGAACGACGTGGTGCGCGAGGTGCGGGACTTCGGGAGCCGCTTGCGGAACGGCTTGTGCACCTCGATGACCTTGGGCTCGAGCTCCGTGACAGGCGCGTTGCCGGCCTGGGCCGCGGCGGCCATGCCCTGGTCCTTCTTGGACGAGTCGGACTTGCCGTCGGAGAGGGGCTGGCCGACCTTGCAGTTGTCGCGGTAGATCGCGGTTGCCTTGAGGCCGAGCTTCCACGACTGGAGGAAGACCTCCTCGATCTCCTCGACCGTGGCGGACTCGGGCAGGTTGACCGTCTTGGAGATCGCGCCGGAGAGGAACGGCTGGCAGGCCGCCATCATCCGGACGTGGCCCATCGGCTTGAGGGCGCGGGCACCCATCGCGGTGTCGAAGACCTCGTAGTGCTCCTGGCGCAGGCCGGGGGCGTCGATGACGTGGCCGTGCTCGGCGATGTAGTCGACGATCGCCTCGACCGACTCGGGCTGGTAGCCCATCTTGCGCAGCGCGCGCGGGATGGTCTGGTTGACGATCTGCATCGAGCCGCCGCCGACGAGCTTCTTGAACTTGACCAGCGAGAAGTCCGGCTCGATGCCGGTGGTGTCGCAGTCCATCATGAAGCCGATGGTGCCGGTGGGCGCGAGCACCGAGGCCTGGGCGTTGCGGAAGCCGTTGGTCTTGCCGAGCTCGACGACCTTCGCCCACTCCTTGGTGGCCAGCTTGTGGACCAGGTCGTCCTCGATGGCGAGGGTGCGGACCGTGTCGTTGGCGGCCTGGTGCTTGCGCATGACGCGCTGGTGGGCGTCGGCGTTGCGGGCGTAGCCGGTGTAGGGGCCGACGACCGCGGCGAGCTCGGCGGAACGGCGGTAGGACGTGCCGGTCATCAGCGACGTCAGGGCGCCGGCCATCGCGCGGCCGCCGTCGCTGTCGTAGCCGAGCCCCATCGCCATCAGCAGGGCGCCGAGGTTGGCGTAGCCGATGCCGAGCTGGCGGTAGTCGCGGGTGGTCTTGGCGATCGGCTCGGTCGGGAAGTCGGCGAAGCAGATCGAGATGTCCATCGCGGTGATGATCAGCTCGACCGCCTGGGCGAACCGCTCGGCGTCGAAGGTGTCGTCGTCGCGCAGGAACTTCAGCAGGTTGAGCGAGGCGAGGTTGCACGAGGAGTTGTCGAGCGACATGTATTCGGAGCACGGGTTGGACGCCGTGATCCGGCCGGTCTCGGGGTTGGTGTGCCAGTCGTTGATCGTGTCGTCGTATTGCAGCCCCGGGTCGGCGCAGGCCCACGCGGCCTCGCTGATCTTGCGGAACAGCTCGCGGGCGTCGACGGTCTCGATGACCTCGCCGGTCTTGCGGCCACGCAGGCCGAAGTCGGTGCCGTCCTCGACCGCGCGCATGAACTCGTCGCTGACGCGGACCGAGTTGTTGGCGTTCTGGTATTGCACGCTCGTGATGTCGGCGCCACCGAGGTCCATGTCGAACCCGGCGTCGCGCAGCGCGCGGATCTTGTCCTCCTCCTTCGCCTTGGTCTCGACGAACTCGACGATGTCGGGGTGGTTGACGTCGAGCACGACCATCTTGGCCGCGCGGCGGGTCGCGCCACCGGACTTGATGGTGCCGGCGGACGCGTCGGCGCCGCGCATGAAGGAGACCGGGCCGGAGGCGGTGCCGCCGGAGGAGAGCAGCTCCTTGGAGGAGCGGATGCGGGAGAGGTTGAGGCCGGCGCCGGAGCCGCCCTTGAAGATGAACCCCTCCTCCTTGTACCAGTTCAAGATCGAGTCCATCGAGTCGTCGACGGAGAGGATGAAGCAGGCCGAGACCTGCTGCGGCGACTGGGTGCCGACGTTGAACCAGACGGGGCTGTTGAACGAGAAGTATTGATGCACCAGCAGCCAGGTCAGCTCGTGCTCGAACAGCTCGGCGTCGGCCGGCGTCGCGAAGTAGCCGTGGTCCTCGCCGCCCTTGCGGTAGGTCTTGACCACGCGGTCGATGAGCTCGCGCAGGCTGGTCTCGCGGACGTCGGTGTTGAGGGCGCCGCGGAAGTACTTCGTGGTGACGATCGTCGAGGCGTTGACCGACCAGAAGTCGGGGAACTCGACACCGCGCTGCTCGAAGACGGTGTCGCCGGTCTTCCAGTTGGTCTGGACGACGTCGCGCCGCTCCCAGGTGAGCTCGTCGTAGGGGTGCACGCCCTCGGTGCTGAAGCGCCGCGTGATGCTCAGCCCGCCCTTGGCGTCGGCGGAGTTGCTGGCGGGCTTGTTGGCGGCCTTGCCGCTCACCGTCTCGGTCATGCGTGTGTCTCCTGGTCCCGTGAGGATCTTCCTGGTCCCTGCTCTTCAGTGTTGCTGGTGGCACCGACACTGCGCAGGGACAGCGAGGTTGCCGACGTGAGTCGCCCGGTACGCCGCTTCCCCACGACGCACCGGGCGGTCTGTGGGTCAGCCGCTGGGGGCTGAGGTGAGGTCGTCCGCCGTGCTCTCCAGCACGGCGCTCTCGAGCACGGCGCTCTCGAGCACGGGGCCGTCGAGGATCGCCGAGAGCTGCTCCGCGCGGTGGTTGCGGAGGCTCTCGATCTCGATCTCGAAGTCTTCGGCGGTCTCGAACTGCTTGTAGACCGCGGCGAAGCGCAGGTAGGCGACCTCGTCGAGCTCGCGCAGCGGCTCGAGGATGGCCATCCCGATCTCGTGGGAGGCGAACTCCGCCTGGCCGGAGCCACGCAGGGTGTCCTCGACGACGTGGCCCAGGCGGGAGAGGTCGTCCTCGGTGAGCGGCCGGCCCTTGCAGGCCTTGCGGACGCCGGCGATCGCCTTGTCTCGGTCGAACGCCTCGGTGGCGCCGGACCGCTTGACCACGGTCAGCTGCATCAGCTCGAGGGTCGTGAACCGCTGCTCGCACTTCTGGCAGCAGCGCCGGCGGCGGATCGACGCGCCGTCCTCGGCGACCCGCGAGTCGAGGACCTTGGTGTCGCTGTGCTTGCAGAACGGGCAGAACATGGCGGTCCTCCTCTCGCGTGGTGTCGGCGGCCTCGGGGCGCGTTTCACAGACCCCGGCGAGGGGTGTGGATAACGACGGTCCCGCTGTGTAGAACAACTAGTCGCCTGTGGGGCTTCCACATCCTGCTTGGGGATTGTCCCGGTCTGACTGGGGACTAGATGTGGATAACTACACGGTTGTAACTACTAGATGTTGTGGTAACCGTACGCCCCGGGCGGACGCTGCGCAAGATCACTCCCGGATCAATTTGATCTGGCTCACATTCCGCGCGTTTGCGCAGGTCAGAGGGGGTACGGCGACCGGCCGGCCGCACCGGGACCGGCGTGTCGCGGGTCATGACCAGGACGCCGAACCGCCCCGCGTCAGACGACGACGCGCCCGATCCCGAACGCCTCGCGGTAGCGGCTGGGCGGGATGCCGAACCGGCTGGCGAAGTGCTTGCGGAGCACGTCGGCGCTGCCGAAGCCCACTCGTTGCGCGACCTGTTCGACGGTGAGCGTGGTGGACTCCAACAGCTCGCGTGCCGCGGTGAGCCGTTCGTCGATGAGCCATCGGGACATGGACGTGCCGGTCCGCGCCGTGAACTGGCGCTGCAGGGTCCGTGGCGAGGCGTGGGCCAACGCGGCCAGCTCGCTCAGGGTCCACGGCCGAGCCAGGTGCTGGCGCACGTGGTCGCACAGCTCCTCCAGCACGGTGCCGAGCGTCTCGTGCGTGTGATAGCGCACCGGGACGTACTGGGCCTGGCCGCCACGTCGACCGGCGGGGAGCACGAGGGACCGGGCGATCTCGGCCGCGGCGCTCGCCCCGTGGTGCTCCGCCACGATGGCCAGCGTGAGATCGATCCCGGCCGTCACGCCGGCCGAGGTCCACACCCGCCGCTCGGCGTCATGGGTGAAGAGCACCGTCGGGTCGACGCGGATCCGTGGATGCCGCTGCTGGAGCCGCTCGCAGTAGCGCCAGTGGGTGGTGGCCACCGTCCCGTCCAGCAGGCCGGTCTCGGCCAGCAGGAATGCTCCCGAGCACAGCGACGCCACCTCGCCGCCACGGTCGTGCGCCGATCGCACGCAGTCCACCGCCCCGGCGACCTCGTCACTGGCCGCCGGATCCAAGACCGCGTCGATGTCGTCGAAGCCCGGTATGACCAAGAGGTCCGCGCCCCCCGCTGTGGCGAGCGGCTCGGTCGTGGCTCGGAGCCCGTGGTCGAGATCGACCTGCGCGGCAGATGACACCAACCGCACCCGGTTGGTCGGCACCTGCCTGTCGGACCGGTCGTCGGCGAGCACCTCCAGCGCCGCGGCGACGTCGAAGGACCGCATGCCGGCCAGCACCAGGATCGCGACGTCCATGACGTGAATCTATCGACCCATGTCGTTCGCGCCACTGCCATCGCTGACGCCGATGCGGTGGGATCGGGCCATGCCCGAAGACACCCAGCCCGCGCCGCACGCGCTCATCGTCATGGATGTGCAGGTCGGCTTCGACGACCTCACCTTCTGGGGACCCACCACCAACCCGCGCGCCGAGGACAACGTCGGCCTGCTGATCGACCACTGGCGAGAGACTGGTAGGGGCCCGGTCGTCGTCGTACGCCACGACTCGCGCAACCCGATGTCACCGCTGCACCCCACCCATGACGGCAACCAGCTCAAGGACGTCGCCGCGGCCGCCGTCGAGGAGCTCCTCGTCGCCAAGCAGGTCAACTCGGCGTTCTACGGCGAGCCCGACCTCCACGGCTGGCTCACCGGACGTGGCATCAAGGCGGTCACGATCTGTGGTCTGCAGACCAACATGTGCGTCGAGACGACCGCGCGCATGGCCGGCAACCTCGGCTACGAGACCACCGTGGCACTCGACGCGACCAGGACCTTCGACGTCACGACCAGCCTGCCCGACGGCCAGGAGATCGCCCTGACCGCGGACGAGCTGATGCACGCGACCGCGGTCAACCTGCACGGCGGTGGTTTCGCCACCGTCACGACCACCCACGACATCGTGACCCAGATGCCCGCCATGGAGCCCAGCCTCGACTGAGCTCGATCTGCCCACGCAGGATCAGCGGGCCCGGCGCCGGCCGAGCTCGGGCTCGGCCACCGCGGCGAGCTCCCGCCACCAGGCGAGCCGGTGGGGCCGGCCGTCGTAGTCCTTGCGCTGGTTGGCCCCGCTGGTGCCCGGGAGCACGAAGACGTCCGACGTGCCGATCCCCCACGACGCCAGGCCGAGGCCCGGCGCGCGGTGGCCGAGCGCCTTCGCGGCGTACGCCGCCGTGCCCTTCGCCGTGAACGCCAGGAACGCCGGCTCCCAGCGCTCGACGGCGGCCACCAGGACGCCGATCTCGACCCAGCCGCGTCGGGAGTCGTGGTCCCAGTGGCCGACGAGGTCGGTCAGGCCGAACCCGAGCTCGACGACGGTGTGGTCCTCGTCGGGCCGCAGCCGGCGCGGGGTGAGCCCGGACAGGTGCATGCACTCCCAGAAGTTGTTGCCGGGAGAGGCGTAGTAGTGGTCGCGACTCTTGGTGCTCTCCGCACCGGCCAGGCCGCAGAAGACGATCACCGGGTCGGGGCCGACGAGGTCGGGGAGGAGCTCCACGTCCGGGGGTACCCGACTCGTCCTCCTAGGGTGGCGCTGTGGAGTCCTCGGTCATGGTGAGCGTGCGGTGGGCGCACACCGACGACCTGACGGACCGTCACGTCGAGCTCCTCGACGACACCGAGCGGGAGCGGCTGGCGCGGCTGCGGAAGCGGGGCGACCGCGACCGCTTCGTGCTCGGCGCCGCCGTGCTGCGTGGGCTCGTCGCTGGGCTCGAGGAGACCGAGCCGCGGCAGGTCGGGCTCGACCGGACCTGCGCGAAGTGCGGGGCCCAGCACGGACCGGTGACGACACCGGGCCGGCCGTGGCACTGCTCGGTGTCGCACTCGGGGCCGTTCGCGGTGGCGGCGGTGGTGGCCGCGGACGCCGCCTCGACCGTCGGCGTCGACCTCGAGACGAGCTGCCCGCCCGACTGGCACGCGCTGCTGTCCGACGTCCTGGCACCCGCCGAGGCGGAGCCGGTCGACCAGGCGGCGTTCCTGCGCACCTGGACCCGCAAGGAGGCGGTGGTGAAGGCGACCCGGGAGGGATTGTCACGGCCGCTGTCGTCGGTCGACCTCGCGGCGCCACCCGCGCAGCTGCGGGTGATCGACCTCGACGTGAGCGAGCTGGGCGCGTCCGGACCGATCGCGGCCGCGGTGGCCGTCGACCGTCCGGCCGGCGTGGAGCTGCTTCGGGCCGGCCTCTAGCCGGACGCGCTCTGGCGTTCCTCGTCGAGCTCGAGGGAGAACCACACCCGGGCGCCGAGCGCGTCGCGCTCGGAGCCCCAGCGGTCGGACAGCGCCTCGACCAGCTGGAGGCCGCGGCCGTGCACGCGGAGCGGATCGGTGTCGTCGTCGGGGGCGGCGTCCGGCGCGTGGCCGCCGCGGTCGCGCACCGAGACGGTGAGGGCCGGGTCGAGGGTGGCGCGGAGCTCGAAGCTGCCGCCCGCGTGGACGATCGCGTTGGTGACCAGCTCGGAGAGGCAGAGCTCGGCGGTGGCGGCGAGGTCCTCGGACACCACGGCCCGCGCGAGGAACTCGCGGAGGAACCGGCGGGCGATCCCCGCCGCGCGCGGGTCCTCGTCGAGGGTGATCCAGGCGCTGTGGCTGCCGTCGTCGGGCGACGTCGGCTCGTCCTCGTGGAGCTGTGGACCGCGCACGCGGATCCGGCGTACGGCGTCCGCCGCACGGCGGGCGGTGGCCTCGAGCAACCCGCGCTGGGTCGCGTCGAAGCCCCACACCTCCTCGAAGAAGACGATGATCCCGCCGATCGGGGAGCCGATGCCGGGCAGCGGCACGGCGGCGACGGCGCGTACCTCGGCAGCCTGGGCGGACACGAAGTCCGCGAACCTCGGATCCAGGGAGTCGCGCACCCCCATGATCGGCACGCCGGTGCGGACCACCGACGTCAGCGGCACGTCGTCGTAGGCGTCGATGTGGCACCAGTCGACCCCGTCGGCGTCGGGGCGGTCGCTCGCGGTGAACCGCAGCCGCCGCCCGCCGCCCTCTGACAGCGCGAACCCGACGCGTCTCACCCCGGGCAGGGCGCCGAGGCCGGTCAGCAGGTTCGAGGCGACGTCATCGACGCCGGAGGCCTCCACCAGGGCCAGCCCGAGGCGTGAGAGGTGTCCCAGTGGCGCCTTCGGCCCGCCTGGCTCCACCGCCGCAGGCGCATCTGGCACTCGTCCAGAGTAGGGCCCAGCGCGCCCTCCGGCGTGGGTTGACACCGGGAAGTCACAATGGCGCGGTGGCAGGGAGCGACACTCCGCCCGTTCATTCTGGGCCGACCGGCACGCCGCGCGGTGGTGCGCGGCGCGCCGCCAAGCCCAAGCGGTCCCTGCCGCCCGGGCTGGTGGGCCTCGGCCTGGGCGCAGCGGCGGCCCTGGCCGCATGGGGCGTGCTGGTCTGGCTCGCGATCGACGCCGGCCGGTCTGCGCGCGGTGGCGAGTCGGTGCAGTGGGTCTGGCTCGCGGCGGCCTCGGTCGGCGCGGTCCTCTGCCTGTTCCTGTGCCTGTGGTTGTGCACGGTGCTGCTGCGCCGGATCGGCATCCTCGAGGTGAAGCAGCCGCGGGTGCGCTCGCACCGGCACTAGGGCGCCCTGGTGTCCTGTCAGCGAGATGCCAGGCGACGGACGAACTTCAGCCCCGACCAGGTGTCGTCGATCGCGGCGACCTTGACGTCGACGAACCCGAGCTCGAGGCCGAGCCGGCGCACCACGTTGTCGTCGAGGTCGCTGGTCGGGCCGGCGGGGTTGCGGGCGGACCGCTGCGCGGCCTTCTTGGGCCAGCAGACCCAGACCATGCCGGCGGTCGAGGTGCGCTCGAAGAGGGTCGGCAGCCGCTTGGCCAGGGCGGCGTAGGACGTGTGGAAGGTCAGCGTCACGTCGACGCTGCGCGGGAGCCGTGCCACCACCTGGGCGGCGCCGGTGTCTCCCAGCTCCAGGGTGTCGGGCGCACCGTCGAGGAGGACGACGTGCTCGTCCTTGATCCCGAGCTTGCGCACCAGGGGAGTGCCGGAGTAGCCAGCCACGGCGACATCTTCGCGCAGAAATGACCGCAGGGGCGGAGCCACAGTCCGGTCGATGGACTGGCTCCGCCCCTGTCTTCCCCGGCCCGACAGCCGGGGTCGAGTCGGCTGTCGAAGTCTGTGGGTGCTAGCCGGCAGGCACGACCAGCCGCTGTCCGGCCTGCAGGTCGGCGGACTCGAGCGCGTTGAGCTGCTTGATCTGCTCCATCACGGCCCGCACGTCGCCGTCGTCGGCGAGGCCCGCGGCGATGTCCCAGAGCGTGTCACCGGAGCCGACCTGGACGATCCTCGTCGGCTCGGGCGTGCCGGGCTGCTGGGTGGCGACCGAGCCGGCCGCGGTGACGAAGACGCCGATGGCGAAGGCGACCAGCAGCGCTGCGACGACCACCACGATGCGGCCGCGGCGGGTGAGCCGCACCGCCGGGCGGGCTACCCGCGGCAGCCGCGGGCTGTCGAAGACGGTGTCCGACTGGAAGAGCGTGTCGAGGGTCATCGTGGTCATCGGGATCTCCTGGGGAAGTGGAGTGCTGCTTCTGTTTCAAGTTGTAGAGGTGGCCACCGACAGTGGCCCTCTCCGGCTGGTGCGACCTGCAGCTCGATCAGACGTTCGATCGAACATGTGTACGAGAGTAGAGCACCTGTTCGAACGATTTCAAACACCTGTTCGAACGGCGTGTCGGGCCCGTTTACCCCCGCGAGCTTTCGACCCCACCCCCGTGACGACGCCCGCTTCGCTCCCTCCGCTCCCATTGAGTGAGGCGCCGGGGCGAGTGGCCAGACCGACACGCCCGTTCGAACAGATGTTTGAATTCGAGGTGGTTGCGCCGCTACCGTTCGCGGCATGGCGAGCGACCCCGATCAGTCAGCCAGCAAGTCAGCCACCGTCTCCGAGCTCCCCGACGGGCCTCCCGACGCGACCGGGCTGACCGCTCGGCAGCAGCGGATCCTCGAGCACCTCCGCGACTTCATGGAGCGGCGCGGCTACCCGCCGAGCATGCGCGAGATCGGCGAGGCGGTGGGGCTGACCAGCTCCTCGAGCGTCGCCCACCAGCTCAAGGTGCTGGAGGAGAAGGGCTACGTCCGCCGCGACCCCAACCGGCCGCGCGCCCTCGAGGTGTTCCTGCCCGAGGTGATGGCCGCGCGCCGCGCGGTGTCCTCCGCCGATGAGTCGATCCACGACGAGACCGGGATCGGAGACGCGCTGCCCCCGGCGACCTACGTCCGGATGCTCGGCCGGATCGCCGCCGGTGGCCCGATCCTGGCCGAGGAGAACCTCGAGACCGTCTTCCCGCTCCCCCAGGAACTGGTCGGTGGCGGCGAGCTGTTCATGCTGGAGGTCAAGGGCGAGTCGATGATCGACGCCGCGATCTGCGACGGCGACTACGTCGTGATCAAGCAGACACCGACCGCCGAGAACGGCGAGATCGTGGCCGCGCTGATCGACGGCGAGGCCACTGTGAAGACGTTCCAGCGCAAGGACGGCCACGTCTGGCTGCTCCCCCACAACCCGGCGTTCGACCCGATCGACGGCACCCACGCCACGATCCTGGGCAAGGTCACCGCGGTCCTGCGCCGGCTCTGATCACCAAGGTCGGCATTGCCTGTCTGCACCGGCCAACCAACTCCCTTGATGGTCCGTCTCTCACGGTAGGGTCCGTAGGACCTCGTCGATTCCCCGAAAGAGACACGGAGATCTCATGCCCAACCCTCGTAGGGCTCGCCGCGCCCCCGCGCTGCTGCTCGCCGTCGTCGCCGCCAGCGTCGTCGCGCTGGTCGCCACGACGCTCAGCACGCCGGCCGTCGCCGCGACCCACTCGTCTCGGATGGGCGTGAGCCACTCCCGAAGGCGCAGAAGAATGCCAAGAAGAAGGCGCCGGCTGCCCACTGGACCCGCGCCCACCGCGCCAAGCACGCGCTGGCCCGCGCCAACAAGGCCTTCGCGGCCGACGACCCCCGCCACCGAGCGTCCCGACGCGACCCTGGCGCTGCGCAACCTCTACCTGCTCAAGGACGCGCTGTCGCCGGCCGACCGCGCACGCGGCCAACAGGCTCTACCAGCGTCCCAAGCTGTCCGGCGGCTGCCCGCCCAAGCGCTGCACCGGCGTGCCCGCGACCCTCGGTGACGACAACGTGCTGATGCACTACGACCCGGCCGAGCTCGCCTACGACCCGGCCGTCGCCTTCGCACAGGTCAAGTACGTCGCCGACACCTACGCCAACTCCGGCTACCGCCGGCCCAAGTCCGACGGCAGGAAGGGCGGCGACAGCCGCGTCGACATCTACGTCGCGCAGCTCGAGCCGGGCCTCTACGGCTACTGCACGACCGACCAGAAGAAGCTCAAGCAAGCCGGGCCACTACGACGTGTGGGCCTACTGCGTGCTCGACGCCGACTACGCCGGCTTCCCGCGCACCCCGCTGGAGAACTTCAGGTCACGATCGCCCACGAGTACTACCACGCGACGCAGTTCGCCTACGACATCGCGGACGACCCGTGGTTCCAGGAGGCCACCGCGGCCTGGGTCGAGGACGAGATGTACCCGCCATCAACGACAACTACCAGTACCTCAAGGACAGCCCGATCACCCACCCGGGCAAGCCGATCGACAAGTTCCGCAACGGCGCCGTCTTCCACTACGGCGTCTGGAACTTCTTCCGCTACCTCACCGAGCACTACCCGACCAAGGCCGGTGCACTGCCGAAGCTGCTGCTGGACATGTGGAAGAACGCCGACAGCTCCAGGGGCCCGCGGAAGGACATGTACTCCACGCAGGCCATCAACAAGGCGCTGAAGAAGGACGCCCACACCAACCTGGCCAAGCAGTTCACCCTCTACTCGGCCGCCACCAGGGCGCCCTCGGCCACCTTCCAGGAGGGTGCGGCCCTGGCCTACCCGGTCAAGCCGCTCGCCGGCCAGGCGGTGCTCGCCGCCGGGAAGAAGCACACCTTCAAGACCAAGCTCGACCACCTCACCAGCGCGACCTTCCAGATCGTGCCTGCCGGTGCGACATCGAAGCTGAAGCTCAAGGTGAAGATGGCCCGCAAGAAGGCGGGATCCAACGCGATCGCCGCGATCTACACCACGCCGGGCCTGGTGTTCCAGAAGATCAGGATCAACGCGCGCGGCGTGGGCAAGAAGACCGTGCCCTTCGGCGGCACCGCCGTGGCCGTCGAGGTGACCCTGGTCAACGCCAGCACTCGTTACCGCAACTGCTACCGGCGCCAGACGCCCTACAGCTGCTCGGGCCGTCCGGTCGACAACAACCTGAAGGCCCGGGTCCAGGTGAAGGCTTCCTGATCTGAGCCTGGGGCTCCACCGTTCACCGACCCCGGCCGACCTCGGTCGACCGGGGTCGGTGCTGTCTCGAGGTCAGTGGCAGCGTGCCTGAACCGGGACGGCGGACACGCGGCTCTGGTGGGCGTGCTTGAAGGCGTCGGCGACGTGGGCGGAGTAGGTCTTGAACAGCCCACTTTCCGTCGAGGCGCAGCATCAGCTCGTCGTTGTAGAGCAGCCCGCCACAGGTCGTGTTGCTGGTGCCGGTGACGACGACGTAGCGCTCCTTGCCGTGGATCTTGGCGTGGATCGCGTAGACCTTGTCGTGGGTGATGATCGTGCGGACCTTGCCGTTGTCGATGTCGACGAGGCGGCCGTCGGGGAGGCGGAACGGCGACTGGAGCCAGTTCTCGATCAGGTCGCGGGTGGTGACGATCCGGATGCGGCAGCCCTCCTTGGCCAGCCGGCCGATCTGGGTGCGGACGTCGTAGCGCTGGACCACCGCGATCATGATGTTGATGGTCTTCATGCCCTTGGCGCAGTGCGCCGACCTGAGCGTGTCGACGACCAGGTCGCCGTGGCGCGGGTAGACCTTCGCGCTCGGCGGGCCGGCGAACGACTTCCGCTTGTCGGTCCAGGTGACGCCGCCGACGGTCCAGCTCTGGGCGCGGAGCCGCTGGAAGTACTGCATCCCGAATGCGTAGAGGTCGTCGTTGTAGACCCGGGTCAGGCTGTTGACCTGGGAGTACTGGCGACCCTCGAAGTTGCTCGAGGAGGTGATCACGCGACTTCTGCCCGCCGATCTCGGCGAGGAGGATACTTCAGGTGGTTGACGTTCTGCGACGGCGGGGCCGGGCCGCTGCCTGACCACGGGAGGCAGGCGCCCTTGCAGACCACGACGTTGCCGGGCATCGGGTCGCCGTTCTCGATCTGGGAGATCACCGCCCGGCCGGCGGGCTTGGTGGTCATGTCGGCGTCGGCCACGATCTCGACGTGGGCTCCGCGCTGCTGGGCGCCGACGATCGCCTTGGTGGTGGCGGGGATGTCCCAGCGAAACATCGCGATCCGCAGCGAGTCGCCCGGCCCGGCGGACTTGAAGATGTCGATGAAGTGCCTGACGACGAAGGGGTCGCTGCCGCCGTGGGTCGCGGGTGAGGAGAAGCAGACCTCGTAGGCTGCCCGCGGTGTTGCAGCCGCGACGTCTTCGTCTTCGCCGAGGTCTCGACGGGGGTGCCGGTCGCGGGCCCGGTGTCGGGTCCGGTGTCGGTCGCCGTGACCGCCGACGTCACGGCGCCAGGTGCTGCCACCGGCCTCGGGCTCCTCGACGCCGCTCGAGGCGCAGGCGGTGGACACCACCAGGACCAGGGCGACGAGTACGGACGTTCCGAGGCGCGTGCGCATGTCTCCCAGCGTCTCATCCGCGGGCGACGCGCGGGCAGCTACCGGGCGTCGGAGTCGGCTGCGGCTGCGAGCCGGGCCAGCGCCTTGCGGGCGACCGTCGGGTCGGTGGTGGTCCACATGGGCGCGAGGCTGGCCTTGAGGAAGCCGCCGTAGCGGGCGGTGGCCAGCCGCGGGTCGAGCACGGCGACCACGCCGCGGTCGGTACGTCGTGCGGATCAGCCGCCCACTGCCCTGCGCGAGGAGCAGCGCGGCGTGGGTGGCGGCGACCTGCATGAAGCCGTTGCCGCCGGCCTTGTCGGCGGCCCGCTGGCGGGCGCTCATCAGCGGGTCGTCGGGGCGCGGGAACGGGATCCGGTCGATGAGCACCAGCTGGCAGGTGTCGCCGGGCACGTCGAGCCCCTGCCAGAGCGAGAGGGTGCCGAACAGCGCGGTGTGCGGGTCGTCGACGAACTGCTTGGCCAGCTCGGGCAGCTGGGCGTCGCCCTGGGCCAGCGTGGTGAGGTGGGGCAGCCGCTCGCGGACGGCCTCGGCTGCCGTCTCGGCGGCACGACGGCTGGAGAACAGGCCGAGCGCTCGGCCCTCGCAGGCGTCGACCAGCTCGACGATCTCGTCGAGCTGGGCCTGGCCGAGCCCGTCGCGACCGGGCGGCGGCAGGTGGCGGGCGACGTAGAGGATCGCCTGCTGGGCGTAGTCGAAGGGGCTGCCGACGTCGAGGCCGCGCCACGGGAGCACGCCCTCGGGCCGCTCCTCGCCCGCGCGCTCGCCCGCCAGCTCGGGCGCGATCTCGACGTTCTCCGCCGGCTTGAGCCCGAAGCTCGAGGCCACGGCGGTGAAGTCGCCGCCGAGCCGCAGGGTGGCGCTGGTGAAGACCGCGAGCTTGTCGGTGAGCAGCTTGTCGCGCATCGGCCCCCAGACCTGGAGCGGCGCCACGCACAGGTGGGGCGGGCGGTGCTCGGACGCCTCGGTCACCCAGAGCACGTCGCTCTCGGCGTGGGCGGCCATCCGCTCGGCCGTGGCGAACAGCTCCTGGACCGCTCCCTTGGCCTGGCTGAGCCCGGCGTCGCCGTCGCCCTGGGAGCCCTGGTCGCCCTTGGGGTACGCCGAGAGGCAGGCCCGCGCGCTGGTGCGCACCGTGGCCAGAGCGTCGGCGAGCGCCTCGGGCATGACGTCGATCCGGCCGGGGTGGAGGTCGTTGATGGCGGCGCGCAGCGCGTCGCCGGCGTCGGCGAGGTCGTCGGCCTCGCTGCCCTCCATGTGTCGCTGCGACCGCTTGGCGGCCCGGTCGACGTCGGCGGCGAACAGCTCGTCGGTGGCGGCCTGGGTGATCCGCGAGACCAGCTCGTGGGCCTCGTCGACCACCACGACGTCGTAGTCGGGGATCATCGGCACGCCCTCGATCGCGTCGATGGCGAGCAGCGAGTGGTTGGTGACGATCAGGTGGGAGCGCTGGGCCTTCTCCCGCGCGAGCTCGGCGAAGCACTCCTGGCCGAACGGACACTTCGCGGCGCCGAGGCACTCACGGTGGTTGACCGAGACCTGGCGCCACTCGCGGTCGGTGTGGCGCGGCGCGTTGTCGCGCTCACCGCTGCCGGCACCGCCGGCCTCATCCTCGGCCCAGGCCCGGAGCTCGAGCACCTTGGTGGCCATCGAGCCCTGCCGGCGCCTCGATCAGGGTGCCCTGGTCGTCGGGGACGCCGGCGCGGATGCGGTGCAGGCAGGCGTAGTTGGAGCGGCCCTTGAGCACGGCGTAGGAGGCATCGACCCCGGGCAGGTCGCCGACCGCCTCGACCAGCCGCGGGAGATCGCGCTCGACCAGCTGGTGCTGGAGGGCCAGGGTCGCGGTGGCGACCACGACCCGGCTGTCGTGGAGCAGCGCGGGCACGAGGTAGGCGAGCGACTTGCCGGTGCCGGTGCCGGCCTGGACGAGCAGGTGGGTGCCCCCGACCATGGCGTCGGAGACGGCCTCGGCCATCTCGATCTGACCCGGCCGCTCCTCGCCGCCCAGCGCCTCGACGGCCGCGCCCAGCGCCTTCGCGACCGACGTCGACTCGGTCTTGGGGGCGGTGGAGGCGGTCACCCGAGAACCCTAGTTGCCCGGACCGACCATCCCGTCACTCTCCACAAGCGGGACCACCAGCTCGACGGCCGCGATCGCCTCGACGATGGACAGGCCGAGCCCGACCCCGCGGTCGGACCCGACCCGGTCGCGCACGCCGCGGCACCTCCGGGCTGTGGCTACGTGGTTGTCCGCTGGGAGCTTGAAATCGTCCGTTTGGCGTGAGACGGACTGCCGTCCGCCGTCGCAGTATGGGCGTTCGAGTAACACCCCTTCGACCACCAGGAGATCCCTATGTTCATCGCCATCCTCGACCTTCGCACCAGCCCTGCCGACCGGCCAGCCGCGCTCGCCCAGCTCGCGAGCGAGCGAAACGAGATCCGTTCCATGCCCGGCAACCTCGACTTCCGGGTCTACGCCAGCCGCGACGACGACCAAGCAGTCGCCGTCATCCACGAATGGGTCGATGAGACCTCCTTCGCCGGCTACACCTCGTCCGCTGCATTCGCCCGCTCCGGCGCGGTGCTCAGACCCATCATCGCGTCGCCCCCGGTGAGCAGGCGGTTCCGTGCCGAGCTGCTCGAGACCGTCTGACGCGGTGCCTGTCTAGGGTGAGCGCGTGCAAGACGCGGCAGTGACTTGCGAGGCGTTCGGTTTCGCTCGCGAGTTCGAGGCGGAGCCACCGTCCGAGCTCTGTGTGGACCGGCACTACCTTCTCTGCTCGTCCATGGGCGCGATGCGTCTGGAGGCACACGGCAGCTCGTGGGTGCTCCCCCCGGCACGGGCCGCGCTCATCGCTGCCGGCGAACCCATCCAGGTCGCCCTTCCGCAGCCCGTGACGACCTCATCGGTGCTGTTCGACCCCGGCTTCACCCAAGAACCGCCCGCGCCGCTGACGGTATTCGACCTCAGCCCCCTTGCGCGAGCGCTGGTCTCGGAGTGCGTCCAGTGGCCCGACGCTCCCGGGCCGCTGTCGCCGTACGCACGCAGCATCTTCGCTGCGCTCGCGGCAGTGGCCTGGGAGCTGGCGCTACACCCCAGTCCGGTCAAGGTCCCCGCCGGCCGGACACCAGAACTGCGTCGAGCACTGGCCATGACCGACGAACAGCTGGCCGGCGATATCAGGTTCGAAGACATCGCGGCCGAGGTGGGGCTGGCGCCGCGGACACTGGCCCGCCGGTTCGAGGACGAGGCCGGGATGACCTGGCGCGCGGCCTTGCGCCGGATGCGGGTGATACGTGCCATTGAGCAGCTGGCCGCGGGAGACGACTCCGTCACGACCATCGCACACCGGGTCGGGTACACCTCCTTGTCCGCGTTCAACGCCGGCTTCCGCGACCTCACCGGTCGCACTCCATCCGACTACCGCGCGACCTTCCGCCCCTGAGCGAATCCTCCGCGCGGACGGTGTCGGCTCGGCAGCGGCGACCAGAGGCATGACAGCGCAGGTAACGGATGATCGGACGTTCGCAGCCATCCGGGCGAGAAGGGGTCTCCGTCGAACGAGGTCCGCGTCGCAGTGGCGAATGCCATTCTGTGAGCGTGTCGCCCGCCTCAGACGGTGAGCCGTTCACCGCAAACGTGCCGCCATACCCGGCCCCCGGCCGCCGAGAGCAGCCCGCAACGACCGCGAGGCACATGCCCGTATCGAGCATTGTGGTCATTACGGTGTGCGTGCTGCTGACGATCCCGGTGCTCTTCGTCGGTCTCGTCATCGCGTTCTACGTAGTCGTATTGGTGGCCTCGCTCTAGTAGCGGGTCGCGGCTAAGGCTTGTGGTCTGGCGGCGTCCGGGTGCGTGCATCGCAAGACGGCGGAGCGACGGCATACCGGGTCGTCTGTCGAGCTTCGCCAACGCAGCGAAGTGCGTGCCCGGGCGTCGCCAGGACCAAGAATTAGCTGCGACGCGCTACTAGTAGCGGGTCGCGGCTAAGGCTTGTGGTCCTGGCGGCGTCCGGGTGCGTGCATCGCAAGACGGCGGAGCGACGGCATACCGGGTCGTCTGTCGAGCTTCGCCAACGCAGCGAAGTGCGTGCCCGGGCGTCGCCAGGACCAAGAATTAGCTGCGACGCGCTACTAGCACTCGCCATCCTCGAGCTGGCCCTGGAGTTCGCCTCCGCCAGCCCGGCGCTGCCTGACGATGAGTCCTGGAAGGCTGACGAAGCACCGTCGTGGCTGGAGGATCGGACCGACCTGCTGGACGAGGAAGACTGGAGCTGGATCGGCATCCCGCCGGTGCGCTGGGACGCGCCCGCGGCGCTCGCCGCCGCCAACGCGATCTCCACGACGGCCGGCAAGGCGCTGCTGTGCGATGTGCTGATCCTCGCCCATCCCACCCCCGCGTTCTGGGCCGCGGTGCGCGCGGGCCGGGTGCCGGCTCACCGGGCGCGCCGGGTGGCGCAGGCGCTCCTGGGCCAGCCGTCGGGCCCGTCGTCCTCGACCGGCTGGTCGACCAGGCCATGCTCCGCCTCCACGCCGAGCAACGCGAGCTCGAGCAGCTCGAGGCACTCGACGCCCGCCACGTGACCTTCGACCGCGCCTCGATCAACCACACTGGCATCGGCCAGCTCGACGCGCGAGCCGACTGGGCCGACCGACTGTCTACCCCCGCGAGCTTCGGCCCCCAGTCCGTGGCGACGCGAGCGAAGCTCGCGTCGTCGGGGACATCCAGGCCGAAGCTCGCCGGGGTAGACAACACCGTGAGTGGACTCCTCGAAGCCAGGCAGACGGATGCCCCGCCGATGACGCTGGGCCGCCACCGACGTCGGGATAGTGCGAACCACCTCAGTCGACTGAGTTCAGTCCTCCCGCTCGGTGCCGACCGTGAAGGCCGGTGCGCCCCCGACGCAGCTCGCCTCCACCCGGACCCGGCCGTCGTCGGAGTTCTCGAACTCCACACGCAGCTTCTCGGGGCCGGTCTCGTCGGGGTCGACCGACCAGCCGCTGGCCGCCTGGGCGCCGACGAGGGAGATCGCATCGCCCTGGCACTCGGCGACCACGCGCCCTGCGTCGCCCTGCCAGGTGTGTTGTCGCGGACCTGCGGGCTGCGGCGTCCCCGACGTCCCCGGCGTCCCGGGCGTCCCCGGGGCTGACGACGAAGGTCGCGCGGACGCCGTCCTGGACGGCCGGTCCTTCGGGCCGGCGCTGGCGCTGGCGCTCGAGGTCACCGTGGTCGTGGGCAGCTCGCCCGCGACCCCGGCACCCGCGTGGGAGATCACCGTCCACACCAGGGTCGCCCCGGCAGCGACCACCACGACCCAGACCAGCGCACCCAGGGCGAACCTGTGCTGGCGGGTCATGACCCCATCCTCGCCGACATCACGCGTAGCGTGCCGCCATGACCAGCATCCTCGTCATCGAGGACGACGAGGCGATCCGCCGGGCCGTGCAGCGAGGGCTCGCGGAGCGTGGCCACGCGGTGGCGACCGCGGCCACCGGGATGTCGGGGCTGGAGCAGGTGCTGGCGCGGCCGCCCGAGCTGGTGCTGCTCGACCTCGGCCTGCCGGACATCGACGGGCTCACCCTGATCCCGATGATCCGGGCGGCGTCGCAGGTGCCGATCATCGTGATCACGGCCCGCGACGGCGACCCGACGATGGTCAAGGCGCTCGACAGCGGTGCCGACGACTACGTGGTCAAGCCGTTCGGGACCGAGCAGCTCGCGGCCCGGATCCGGGCGGTGCTCCGCCGCGGCGGCGGCGCTGGTGCGCCGGCCGAGCCGATCCGGGTCGGCGAGCTGGTCGTGGAGGAGCGGACCCGCACGGCCACTCTGGAGGGACGCCCGCTCGAGCTGGCGCGCAAGGAGTTCGACCTCCTGCTCGCCCTTGCCTCGCGCGCCGGCGAGGTGGTCACCAAGCGCGAGCTGCTCGCCGACGTGTGGCAGCAGGCCTACGGCGGCTCGGAGCGCTCGGTCGACGTCCACGTCTCGTGGCTGCGCCGCAAGCTGGGTGAGACGGCGGCCGAGCCGCGCTACCTGCACGTCGTGCGCGGGGTAGGCATCCGGCTCGTCGATCCGACCCGGCCTCCCGTTCAGGAACCCTGATGCGGCGCCGCATCTCATGGCTGGTGCTCGCCACGACGTCGACCATCGTCGTGTCGTTCGTGGTGCCGCTGTGCCTGCTCGTCCGCACCCTCGCCGAAGACCGCGCCATGGCCAGCGCGGACCAGGAGGCGGGCAACATCGCCGCCCTGGTCGCCGGCCGGATCGACGCCGCGAGCCTCACCGACCTGGTCACGTCGCGCAACAGCGGCGGCGACGTCCGGGTCACCGTCTACACCGCGGACGGCCAGGTCATCGGGGACGACTCGACGCCGGCGTCCGACGAGGAGGTACGCCGCGCGCTGGGCGGCGAGGGCGTCACCGTGGCCGACGACCACGGCGGCCGCGTGCTGCTGCCCGTGGTGACTCCGGAGGGCACCGCAGTCATCCGCGCCAGCGTCACCAAGGAGGTGCTGCGCTCCGGGGTGACCCGGGCCTGGCTGAGCATCATCGGGCTCGGCATCGCGCTGATGGCGGTCGCCGCGCTCATCGCGTCGCAGCTGGGGCGGCGGATCAGCGAGCCCCTCCACGCGGTGGCCGCGGTCGCGCACCGGCTCCGCGAGGGCGACCTCTCGGCGCGGGCGGAGGTCGAAGGCACCGAGGAGACCGAGGAGCTGGCACGGGCCCTCAACGGCCTGGCCGAGCGGACCCGCGAGCTCCTGGTGGCGGAGCGGGCCGCGGTCGCCGATCTCAGCCATCGGCTGCGCACCCCGGTGACCGCCCTGCGCCTGGACGCCGAGACGGTCGCCGACGCCGAGGTCGCCCGCCGGCTCGGCGAGCACATCGGCGTCCTGCAGCGCAGCATCGACGCGATCGTGCGCGACGCCCGCCGGCCCGTGCGGGAGGACCTGCGCGAGTCCTGCGACGCCGCCGCCGTGGTGAGAGAGCGCGTGGCGTTCTGGCTGGCGCTGGCCGAGGACCAGGGCCGAACGGTCGACGTCGACGTGCCCGACGCTCCCGTTGTCGTCCCGCTGGCAGCCGACGACCTCGCGTCGGTCGTCGACGTGCTGGTCGACAACGTCTTCGCCCACACCGACGAGCCCGCGGGGTTCACGGTCCGGCTGACCCGCTCGGGTGACCGCGCCCGGCTCGAGGTCTCCGACGCCGGATCCGGGCCCAGCGCCGTACGCCGGGAAAGGGAGGGGAGCACCGGCCTCGGCCTGGACATCGCCCGCCGCGCGGCCGCGGCGGCCGGCGGGTCGCTGACCTTCGGCCGGAGCGCGGAGGGCGGGACGAGCGTCGAGGTGGTGCTGCCGCTCCTGCGCGGCTGACGGATCTGGCTGGCGCACGCGTCAGTCGTCGTGGTCGTCGCCGTGGCCGTGGCCGCCGTGGTCGTCTCCGTCGTCATCACCGTGGTGGCCGTGGTCGTCGTCCCGGTCGTCATCGCCGTGGTGGCTCGAGCTGCCTCCGGACGACGCCGGCGCGGACGCCGGCGGCCGGGCGGCGGTGCCGGAGCTCTGGGCGGGGACGGTGACCGTGCGCACCTCCTCGGTGACGCACTTGCCTGCCTCGAGGCGGGCCGGCTTGCGGCACGGTGCGAACTTCGGTCGCTGAGCGTCGCGGACCTTCGCCGGCCGCGCCCCGAGGTCGGCCCCGGTGTCCGCAGAGTCGACGACCAGCGTCTGGCGTGGGGTCGCCTCGGCGCCGCTGGCCGCGACGGTGGCTCGGTAGGCCGCCGTCCCGCCGAGCACACCGCCGAGCAGCACGACGGAGAGGAGGACCAGGGTCTTGGGGTTCAGGCTCATGCTCCGCAGCATGCGGTCGGCGGCGTTGTGGCCGGGTTGTCGCTACATCAAGGTCAGATCAAGAAGTGCCTTGATGTTCTTTTGACGTCGCGATGACTCGCGCATGCGGCGGCGTCGAGCACCGTGGCCCTCATGAGCAGCTATGACAGGCGAACCCGCGACCGCTACCGTCAGGTCGTCACCGGCGCGACCGGTCTCGCCGGCGTCGGTGCCCTCACCCTCACCGGCGGGCTGATGGGGCTGGCGGCAGGAGAGACCGCCCGCGCGCAGCAACAGAAGGACGCGGCCCAGGAATCGGCCCAGGAATCGGCTCAGCAAGCGGCGCAGCAGGCGCAGCTGAGGGCCGAGGCCAAGGCGGAGCGCCGGGCCGAACGCCGCGACGCCGCTCAACCGCGGCTCCGTCAGCGTCCGCAGGTGACCCGGGTGACCACCCGCTACGTCACCGGCGGCACGACGAGCGCGAGCAGCAACCCCGGTCCCGGCGGCTCGGTGTCCAGCGGCAGCAGTGGCGGCAGCAGTGGCGGCAGCAGTGGCGGCGGCTCGGCACCCGCTCCAGCACCCGCCCCACCGCCGAAGCCACCGCCGGCCCCGAGCAGTGGTTCGTGATGGTCACCCATGTCGAGTTCCCGGCGTTCGGCACCTACGGCTTCCTCGCCGTACGCCGCCCGAACGCGCTCGACCGCGCCCTGCGGATCGCGCGGACCGTGGTCGACGACGTCGACGACGACGTGCAGCCGGTTCCGGCCCGACGCCGACCTCGCCCGCGTCAACCGCGCACCCGGCCGGTGGGTCGAGGTCGACCCGCTGCTGGTCGAGGCCGTGCGGGTCGCGGTCGGGGCCGCGGCGCGCGACGGACGGGATGGTGCACCCCTGCTGGGCGCGGCCACTGGTCGACGCTCGGCTACGACCGCGACTTCCGGGAGCTCCGTGGAGCCGGCACCGAGCCGGCGGACGCGACCGCCTCCACCGACGGTCGACGCCTGGCGCGAGTCGGTCGAGCGGGCGACGCGCGATGCGGATCCCGGCCGGCACCGCGCTCGACCTCGGCGCCACCGCGAAGGCGTGGGCGGCCGACCTCGTCGCCGCGGCGATCGGGCAGCGAGCTCGGCGCGCCGGCGCTGGTGAGCCTCGGCGGCGACATCAGCATCGCCGCTCCCGACGGCGTTCCGTGGCAGGTGGCGGTCGCCGAGCACCCCGGCGAGGCCCGAGCGACCGGCCGTCTCGTCACCCTGACCGCGGCGGCCTCGCCACGTCGAGCACCCGCGTGCGGCGCTGGACCGCGCGGGGTGCGCCGGCACCACCTGCTCGACCCGCGCACCGGCGAGCCGGCCACGGAGGTCTGGCGCACCGTCACCGCGACCGGTCCGACCTGCGCGGCCGCCAACACCGCGACGCACGGCGGCCGTCGTGCTCGGCGACGAGGCGCCGCGCCTGGCTCGACCGACGCGGCGTCACCGCCCGCCTCGTCGCCGCCGACGGCGGCGTGCACACCACCGGCTGCTGGCCCGACGCCGAGAGGCGGGCGCGATGACCGAGGGTCCGCTGCTCTGGTACCTCAACCGCGGCACCGGCTCGGTGCTGATGGTCGCTGCTCACGCTGACGCTGGTCGCTGGGGGTGCTGTCGCTCGGCGGCCGGCCGGCCGCCGCGTGCCGCGCTTCGTCGCCCAGTGCGCTGCACCGCAACCTCGCCCTGCTGCTCGCGTGTCGCATGCTGGCCGCGCCACGTCGCGACCGCGGTGGTCGACAGCTTCGTCGACATCCGCTGGTGGCAGGTGTCTGCCGTCGGGCGCGACGTACGAGCCGCTGTGGCTGGGGCTGGGCGCCATCGCGCTCGACCTGCACGCTGGTGGTCGTGGTCGACCAGCCTGGTGCGGCGCCGGCATGCGGCACCGCACCTGGCGGCCGTGCACCTGCTCGCCTGGCCGACGTGGGCGGTCGGCGTCGCGCACGGGATCGGCATCGGCACCGACCTCCGCGACGCGTGGCGGCCGCTGGCACTGGCTGCCGGGTGGCCTGCGTCGCCGCGGTGGCTGGCGGCCGTCGCTGCGCGCTCGCGGCGCCGGACCGCACCTCGCGTCGCGCGAGCCCGAGCTGAGGCGCTCCGATGACCCTGACCCTCCCCGTCGCCCGTGCCGGACCGGCCGCGATCGAGCCGGGCCGGCGCTGCTCGCCGGCATCGAGCGACGGGCCGCGGACTGGCACGCACACCGGCGGCAGCTACGGCGCAGCTCCCCGAGGTCGTCCCCGGCGAGCTGCTCGACGCCGCTCGACGGCACCGCCCTGCGCGGTCGCGGCGGCGCCGGCTTCCCGTTCGCGACCAAGCTCGCGCGCCGCCGCACGCGGCGGGCGACGCCCGGTGCGTGGTGGTCAACCTCAGCGAGGGCGAGCCGGCCAGCGCCAAGGACACGCCCTCGCGCTCACGCGTCCGCACCTCGTCCTCGACGGCGCGGTCGTCACCGCCCGGGCGCTGCGGGCCCGCGAGGTGCACCTGGTCCTGCCCGGCGAGCGGCCCGGCACCGGCGCGGCGATGCTGCGCGCGCTGGCCGAGCGCGCCGACGGCGTCGCGCGTCCGATGCACGTCGCCGACTCCGCGGTTCGTCGCCGGGCCAGGCGAAGGCGGTCGTCGAGCTGGTCTGCCGGCCGCACCAACCTGCCGGTGACCTCGTGGCAGCCGGAGGCCGTCTCGGGCGTCACCGCGGCCGACCCACGCTGCTGTCCAACGCCGAGACCTGGGCGCAGCGTCGGCTGCTCGCCCTGCGCGGCGTGCGGCGTACGCGCGCTCGGCACCGCCGAGGAGCCCGGCACCACCCTGCTGACCGTCACGCACGGACCGGCCAGCCCCGGTCGTCGCGAGGCGGCGTACGGCGAGCCGGTTGCGCGCCGTGCTGCCGCCGAGTGCGCCGGCGGCCCGTGCTGGTCGGCGGCTTCCACGGCACCTGGGCGCCGTGGGAGACCACGGCCGAGCGCCCGGGTCTCGGTCGACCGGGCTGCGCGCCGGCGCGCCGCTCGGCGCCGGTGTCGTGCACTGCCGCCCGCCGGGGACGTGCCCGGTGACGCTGACCGCGCGAGATCGTCGACTACCTGGCCGGCCAGAGCGCGGGGCGCTGCGGGCCGTGCTTCAACGGGCTGCCCGCGCTGGCGAGCGCCGTCGCCGCGGCTCGTCGACGGGCGCGGCGGCCCGGGCCCGGGTGGAGCAGCTCGCCGGCGCTGGTCGAGCGGGCGGGGCCTGCGCCCACCCCGACGGCACGGTCCGGCTGGTCCGGTCGATGCTGTCGACGTTCGCCGACGAGGTCGCGCGTGCACGCCCGGGCGCATGCGCCGAGCACCGCCGGCTGCACGTGCGTGGCCGAGCGTCGGCGGTGGCGTCGTGAGCACGGCTGCGGGTCGACTGGCCGCGCTGCAAGGCTCGCGGGCTGTGCCACGAGCTGCTGCCCGAGCTCGTCGAGCTCGACGACTGGGGCTACCCGCTCGTGCACGGGGCGGTGACCGACGAGCTGCTCGGCCGACGCCCGCGAGGCCGTCCGCACCTGCCCGAGGTCGGCCCTGCGGCTGGTCGAGGGCGTTGAAGACCTCGAGGCTATCGTCGGCGCGTGACTGGGCTTACGGCGAGGTCCACGCACGCCGACGGCCGCACCCTCGAGGTGCTGACGGCCGGGGCACCCGACGGCTTCCCGTTGCTCTACCACGGTGGCTCGCCCTCGGCGGCCGTCACCTACGAGCCGCTCGACTCCGCAGCCCGCGCGCACGACCTGCGGCTGATCACCTACTCCCGGCCGGGCTACGGCGGCTCCACGGCGCGTCCGCGCGCGGAGCCTCGCATGGCCGACGACGTCGCCGACTCCGTGGCGATCCTCGACGCGCTCGACGTCGAGCGGTTCGTGACGCTCGGCTGGTCGGGCGGCGGCCCACGGGCGCTGGCCTGCGCCGCTCTCCTCCCGGACCGCTGCCGGGCGGCCGCGTCGCTGGCCGGCACCGCGCCGTACGACGGCGAGGGGCTGGACTGGATGGCGGGTATGGCCGAGGAGAACGTCGCCGAGTACACCGCCGCCGCAGCCGGGCGCGAGGCCTACGACGCCTACCTCGAGGCGGAGTTCCTGCCGGTGCTGATGGCCGACGCCGACGACCTCGCCGAGGCGATGGGCGGGCTGCTGCCCGCGGCCGACAAGGCCGCTATGGACCGCGCCTTCACCGAGTGGCTGACCGAGACCTTCCACCGGGCCGGGACCCAGCGGACCGCCGGCGTCCTCGACGACGGGCAGGCGGCGGTGCGCTCGTGGGGGTTCGACGTCGGCGACATCCGGGTGCCAGTGCGCGTCTACCAGGGGCGCCAGGACGCCATGGTGCCGTTCGCCCACGGTGAGTGGCTCGCCGCGCACGTGCCCGGTGCCGAGGCCCACCTCACCGACGACGACGGCCACCTCACCCTGGTCACCCGGCTGCCGGAGGTCCTCGCCGACCTGCGACGGATCGCCGGGCTCTAGCCTGCTGTCCCGGGGAGCTGCGCGATCCGCGCGGCGACGGTGTCACCGAAGGTGACGTGGCCCGCGGGCGTCATGTGCAGCCGGTCGTCGAGGTAGGGCAACTGCAGGTCGACCATCGAGATGTAGGCGACGCCGTACCTGTGCGACAGGTGGGCGAGCAGCCGGTCCACCCGCGGCACCTTCCGTGCCCGCGCCGGAGCAGTGGCCGGACCGACGACGACGGTCCGAAAGGGCGCCGCGGCCCGCATCATCCGTGCGAAGCCGGCCTTGATCTCGGCACGGCTGCGGTCGTAGTCGTTGAGGCCGCCCTCGACGACCACCAGGTCGGCGCCGCCCTTCAGCGCCGCCGGCGCTCGATCGGCGAAGGAGACCCGGCCGCACTCCGAGGCCCTCGCGCTGAACCCGGAGCCGGAGAAGCCGGCCACGTGGATGCGGCCCGGCAGCCGCGCCGGCCACGACCGCACCGGGCGGTCGAGGCCGAGCCCCGCCGACCACGAGTCACCGATCACGACGACCCGGTCGCCCGCGCCGGTGACCATGGCGCCGCGCTTGACCGAGGCCGCAGCGAACCGCTCGCACTTCGACTGGTGGGCGCTGGCCCGGGCCGCGACGACGCCGGTGACTGTGAGGGCACACAACACTGCGACCACCGTCGTTAGGACGGTGCGGCGGCGCGTCAGCAGGACCCGAGGAAGCACGTCGCCAAGTGTGCGGAGGAAGACCGCCGCAGCCCATGGCTCAACAGGGTCATTCCTGTGTCATTCGTGTGTCATTGGAGCCGGCGCACCGCCGGTCGGCACCGGTCAGACGGCGTAGGACGCGAGCTCGCCGGCGAGGTCCGCGTTGGCGCGGCCGGCCACGATGGTGCCGTCGGCGGTGTGCTCCATCGAGTCGATCTCGCCCTGCTGGTGGAGCCGGTTGATCAGGTCGCCACGCTCGTAGGGCAGCAGCGCCTTGAACTCCACGCTCGGCCGGGGCAGCTCGCCCTCGACGACGGCCAGCGCCTCGGCGATGCCCTCGCCCGTCTTGGCGCTGACCACGACCGAGTGCGGCTCCTCGCGGCGCAGCCGGGCGAGCACGAGCGGGTCGGCGGCGTCGGCCTTGTTGATGACCACGATCTCGGGCACCTGGCTGGCGCCGATCTCGGCGAACACCTCGCGCACCGCCGAGAGCTGGCCCTCGGGGTCGGGGTGGGAGCCGTCGACGACGTGCAGGATCAGGTCGGCGTCGGCGACGTCCTCCAGCGTCGAGCGGAACGCCTCGACCAGCTGGTGGGGCAGGTGCCGGACGAAGCCGACGGTGTCGCTCATCGTGTAGACGCGGCCGTCGCTCGTCGTCGTGCGGCGCGTGGTCGGGTCGAGGGTCGCGAACAGCGAGTCCTCGACCAGCACTCCGGCGTCGGTGAGCCGGTTGAGCAGCGAGGACTTGCCGGCGTTGGTGTAGCCGGCGATCGAGACGGCCGGGATCTGGTGGCGCCGCCGCTCCTGACGCTTGGTGTCGCGGGTGCCCTTCATCTCACGCAGGTCGCGGTTGAGCTTGGCGATCTTGGTGTTGATCCGGCGTCGGTCGGTCTCGATCTTGGTCTCACCGGGGCCGCGACCGCCGATGCCGGCACCGCCGGCGACCCGGCCGCCGACCTGGCGCGAGAGGTTGCCGCCCCAGCCGCGCAGCCGCTGCTTCATGTAGTTGAGCTGCGCCAGCTCGACCTGCGCCTGGCCCTCACGGGACTTCGCGTGCTGGGCGAAGATGTCGAGGATCAGCGCGGTCCGGTCGACGACCTTGACCTTGAGCCGGTCCTCCAGGTTGCGCAGCTGGCTCGGCGCGAGCTCGCCGTCGCAGATCACGGTGTCGGCGCCGGTCGCCTCGACGATCTCGCGGATCGCGTCGACCTTGCCGCGGCCGACGTAGGTCGCAGGGTCGGGCGTCTGCCGGCGCTGGTAGATCGCCTCGAGCACTTCCGAGCCCGCGGTCTCGGCGAGCAGGGCCAGCTCGGCCATGGAGTTCTCCGCGTCGGCGACCGAGCCATCGGTCCAGACGCCGACCAGCACCACTCGCTCCAGGCGGAGCTGGCGGTACTCGACCTCGCTGATGTCCTGGAGCTCGGTGGACAGACCTGCGACGCGGCGCAGCGCATGGCGCTCGGCGAGCTCCATGGCGCCGACGGTCGGCGAGGCCTCGGGGTCGTCCTCGTGCTCCCAGCCGGTCGTCTGCTCGAGCTCGTCGTCGAGGTTGAAGTCGTCGAGCTCGATGGTCGAGTCGGCGGGCTCGAGGTCCTCGAGGTCGTCGGGGGTGAGGTCAGGTGCGTTCGTCATCCGACCTCCAGCCTACGGACGGGCCGCGCGCATCGCGAACGCGTTTGGGTCCACGCCCGAGCCCCTCCGCAGGGCTGGTCACTCCCCGCTCATCCTTCGGGGTGATTTTTGCCGGCGACCACACGTTGCTGCACGTGGCCAACGGCAACGGCACCGGGCGGAGGTTAGGGTGCGCTCGGCTTCGAATCTAAGAAGCCTCTCATCTGACCAAGGAGTCATATCTTCATGCGTTTTCTCGGGACGAAACAACTACCTATGAGGATTGCCGCGGGCGGTGTAGCTCTTGCTGTGCCCCTCGGTTTCGGGGTGGCGCCCGCCGATGCGGCGCCTGCCCCGGACATCAAGGTGACCCAGAACTACTCGGAGACGATCGTCGCCAACAACGGCATCTCCTGCAACACCACCGCCACGGGCGTCATCTCGGACAACCAGTACTACCGCCGGCTGGACATGAGCACCTACAACGCCAACAACGGCTTCAAGGTGTCGAGCATGACGGTGGGCGTCGAGCTGGCCGACTCCTCGACCAGCCAGGTGCCGGGAGACTTCTTGATCTACGCGATCCCCCACGCCACCGCTGATCCCTTCATGATCAGCGATCTCGGTGCACCCCTCGCAACGGTGCCGGTCAACTACTTCTTGCCCAGCGGCGGCTTGATCACGGCGCCGATCTCGGCCTCCATCCCTGCCGGCAGCGACATGGTCATCGAGGCCTCGGTCGACGACGGCGGCGCGGGGGACGCGGAGTTCTACCCCGGCGCCAACGAGGAGGCCGAGCTCGGCCCGGTCTACCTCACCTCCGCTGGCTGCGCAGTCTCGGAACCGACGCCGGTCGTCGACCTCGTCGGCAGCGAGTACGCCAACATCATGTTCGTGCACGGCAAGACCGCCGAGTGCACCACCGCGGACGCCGCCGTCGCGAAGGCCGAGGGCGACATCGCCGCAGCCAAGACTGCGGTCACCAACGCGACCGCCGCGGTGACCAAGGCCACCGCCGACGTCGCAAGTGCCAACGCTGCGGTCGCGAAGGCCAGCGGTGCAGTCAAGAGGGCCAAGGCGAAGCTGAAGAAGGCCAAGAAGTCGCACAGGGCCACCAAGATCAAGAAGGCCAAGAAGAAGGTCAAGAAGGCCAAGGCTGCTGCCAAGGCGGCGAAGGCTTCCCTTGCGGCTGCCAACACCGCCCTCGCGTCCGCCAACACGGCTCTCGGCTCGGCCAACGCGGCGCTCGCGGCCGCCAACGCCAAGCTGGCTCCGGCCCAGGCCGCGCAGACCACCGCGTGCGCCCAGCCGGCTCTGCCGGCGCTTCCCCGCCCCGCGGCGGGGTCGAGCGGTTCCGGCGTGAAGCCGTCGGGCAAGGCCGGGTTCTCCTTCTCGAGCACCCGCTGAAACCGCAGTTGACCCAGCAGTGAAAGACGCCTGAACTAGGCACGTGATGCGGCCCGAGGAGCCAGGCTCCTCGGGCCGCACTCGCGTCTCTGCCGATGGCCGTGAGGTGGCCGCACTGGTCCGTGCGCTCCCCACGGGTCGGTTCGTGCTCGGAATCAGCGGGTCGCCGGGTGCCGGCAAGTCCACGCTGGCCGCTGCGCTCGCCGTGGCCTACGGCGTGCCGGTGGTGCCGATGGATGGCTTCCACCGGCCCCACGCCGAGCTGGTCGCGATGGGCAGGTTGGACGCGAAGGGCGCTCCGGACACCTTCGACGCCGAGGCGTACGCCGCGCTGCTCCACCGGCTGCACGTTGCTGAGGCGCCGGGCGGCGACAAGGTCCTGGCGCCGGCGTTCGACCACGCGTCGCCGGACCCCGTCCCGGACGCCATCGAGGTCCCCGCCACGGCAGGACTGGTCGTCACCGAGGGCAACTACCTCCTGCTGGACGAGCCGCGGTGGCACGCGGCTCGACGGGAGTGCGACGCGGTGTGGCACGTCGTCACCGACGAGGCCGCCCGGATCGAGCGGCTGGTGCGGCGGCACAACGACTCCGGCAAGCCACCCGACCAGGCCCGGGAGTGGGTCGCCCGGGTCGACCAGCCCAACGCCGAGCTGGTGGAGGCGGCCGCGGCAGCCGCCGACCTGATGCTCGACGTGTCGGCGTGGGCAGGTGGGCTCCCTAGTGGTCGAGCGGGTTGACGATCCTGACCCCACGCAGCTCGGCGCCCGTCGCGAGGTCCTCGGTCCACAGCTCCTCGCTGACGACGAACTCATGAGCCGGTCGAGCCAGGCTGCCCCGGGGTGGGCGTCCGGCTCCGCAGAATCTGCTTGATCGCAGTGTCTGCGGAAAC
>CAWBZR010000004.1:0-296471 GCA_963793315.1 uncultured Actinomycetota bacterium
GGGAATGTGAAGGGACTTCCCACATTCCTGCAACGGCGACGATGCGCCAAGATTGGTGGTGTTCGAAGTCATCAATCTGAAGCCTTGAAAAGGGGAAGTCCCATGGAGCAGACTACTCGAAACCTTGCCCGAGGTGAAGCCGTTCGCGTCGGCGTCGATCTGGCCAAGCGCGTCATCCAGGTACATGCCGTTGACGACGCGGGCCACGTGCTTGCAAGCCGTGCCCTGGCCCGTGACAAGTTTGTTGTCTGGTGCGCGCAATTGCCCGCTGGCTGCACCGTCGCCATGGAGTCCGGCTGGAGCGTCCACCACTGGGCACGCAAGCTGATGGCGCTGGGGCTGGACGCCCACGAATCATCGCTGCGCAACTGGTCAGCCCGTATCGCAAGCAAGGCGCCAGCGGCAAGAACGACGCCAACGATGCTGCTGCCGTCTGCGAAGCCATCGGCGTCCGTTCGCAAGCACCACCTGCGGGCGGCGGTGCGGGTGTCCTTGTCGATGACTTCAAGTAACCCCTGCCGCTCGTATCGACGCAGGGCCATCGCGACACTCGACGCGAAGTCTTGCTGGGCGCGCTTGTCGTCGAACGTCAGTCGGAACCGTTCGGCGATTCGCCTGGTCACGTCGGCGGTCCACAGCGCTTCGTGCTGTCGCAGATACTGAAGACAGCCTTGCGCAACGGCGCCGCGCGGCAGCAGCGTTTGACGAACGGGCTTGGAAATGCGCCGCGGCGGCTGCCAACCAGGGTCGAGGACGCGCAGCGCGTAGTCCAGGGCTTCAATCTCGTTGTCGAGCTGGGCCGTACGGCGCGCAAGCTGCGCTCGTTCGTAGGCCATCTCGGCTCGCTTCTCCTTCAGCGCCCGGGGAGTTCTGGTGCTCATGAAGCCCATTGGAAGGCGGCCTCGGGGGCTTGTCCAGGGGCAGTTTGTTGAGCCACCTAACCGCTTTCGTCGAAAATCGTGTTCACTCTCCTAATCGCCGTTTGGCCCCGCGGTGTTCAGTCTCCTAACAGGGGCCATCCGGGGAAAATGCCGGTTCATGCCTCCTTAAGTGATGCCGAGAACCGCAAGCAAACTTGCCGACCACAGGAAGGTTCCAAGCATGGCGATGCTGCCCAAGACTAGGCCGGCCTCGCCTATGCCAAAACGCTGCGACTTGCCAATGAACCAAGCAAAGGCAAATGCCATTGAGAGGCTGGCTGCGAAGACGGCGACATGTGAAGGCGAAAGTGACCCAGCTTGCTGCCAACTCTGCAGGTAACGGAACGCCTTGCCCGCGAGCCAACCGAGGATTGCAGCCGGGGGGGCGAACAAGGTGGGGATCAAGAGAAGACGCCAACGTGATATGGGGCGCAAGAGTGACGGATAACGCATTTGGCTGCTCCCCAATCTGACAGCGCCTGCCGGGCTGCAGGGCCCGTGAACACTGGGTTGCGGGGTCAAAAACTGTACATGTATACAGTACTAAACACCCGTAAAAAGCGGCAGCCGCCGTATGGCATCTCCGCCGCTGGCGCTCACCGCCGCCCGTACTTTGCCGTGAACGTCGCCGTGCCGAGCTTGTTGGCGTTGAGCATGTAGCCGATCAGCGCGGCGGTGGCGTCGGCGGGCACGTCGAGCTTGTCCACCTTCAGCGCATAGACGGTGAAGATGTTGGCGGTTGAGCTTCTCGCCCTTCCGGCGGGCATGCGCCGCCGAAAGCCTGGGCACCGAAGTCGGTGCGGCCGTGGAGGGCGCCTGCGGGCAGGCCCTTGCCATCGGCCGCGCCTGCGCCTTCGGCCAGGCCGCTGGCCGGCGCGGCGGCCCATGCGCTGGGGCAGGGACTCGCCGCCCGCGGCGCGCTCGGCTCGTCGCTCGGCCGAGAGGGTCAGGTTGGCCAGCCGGGCCAGGGCGGCCGGATTGAGCCGGCCGTTCCGAATCGAGCACGTCGATGTGCAGGGTGTCGGCCACCGCGCGGGCCATGGTGGCGGCGCCGAACAGACACAGCGTCACGGGCCGGTGTGTGCCGGGGGCGGGGGCGGCGCCGGGCGCGCGCGGACCGCGCGGGCGCGCGCACCGAGGGCCGCGCGGGTGGCGAGGGGCAGGCCCTGCTGGTGGCGGGCCACCCGACTGGATGCCAGCAGCAGGCCGGCCACCGCGCATCCGGTCACGGCGGTGGCCAGGATCTGGGCCGCGGGCCGTTTCAATTGCGCCTCCGGGTGGGGGGCGCGAAGTAGTCGCGGATCGCGGCCAGGTACAGGCGGGCCACGTCGGCGGCCAGGCCGGCGCCGCTCTTCTGGAAGGAGAGGCCCAGGGTCAGCGGCACCACCTGCCCGTCGGTGCCCGGCACGCCGATGCTGATGAGGAACAGGCTGTCGTTGACGCCGGCGGCGTGAGCGGCGCCGGGGCCGCACGGGAGCCAGTAGGGCTGGTGAGCGAGGGTGCGCGGGCGATGGGTCAGGGTGTGGGCGTCGTTGAAGCGGCGGCAGGCGGCCGGGTGGGTGGCCACGTCGCCCAGCGAGTCGATGGTGCCGGTCTTGGCGCCGTACAGCAGCAGCGACGGATCGGTCAGCAGATCGCCCAGCGCGCGGGACGCGGTGCCGCGGCGGACCACGTCGCACAGGCCGCCCTGCACCGGATCGCCCGAGGCCGGCAGCGCCGAGCAGTCGACCGCCGGCGTTGTCCCCGCCGCCGGCACCGGGAACCACGACGCGGCCAGCCGGTAGCCGGCCGATCCCGGCGCGGGGTCGTAGACCAGGCGGTTGAAGGCGTCGGTGAGCTGGAGCAGGGAGCCTATCGGGTGCACGCCCGAGCCGCGCAGGAACTGCAGGTACTCGAGGCTGGGCACGCGGCTGCCCGGGCCCGGGCGCCCGTGGGCCGGGTAGAAGTCGAACCGGTCGGGCCCCAGCGCCACCAGCGAGCGCAAGATCCGGGGTGGGGTCGGCCACCGGCAGGGCGCGGGTGGCGCACAGATCGGCACGGTCACCGGCCTGGCGGCAATCGGCCTTGTCGCCGTCGGTGCACAGCGGTCGGCCCACCAGCGACTCGAACCGGCGCCAGAGGGGCGTGGTCCTGAGGGCTTCCAGGTCGATGGTGTGGTGGGACGACAGCACCGTCTTGCCGGCGGCGGTCTGGGTCCAAAGGGCCGCGCTGGTCGGGTGGTCGCCCACGCTCACCGCCAGGATGTCTGACAGCGGCAGCGGGATGGCGCCGGGGCCGAGGCCGGCCTGGCCGTCGGGCAGCGCGGTGCCGACGAGGCCCAGCGCGGCCATGTACCAGTTGGCCGACTCGGCCAGAAAATCGGACAGGCCGAGAATCTGCTGGTGGTTCCACAGGCTGTCGGTGGGCGGACAGTGGCCGAAGATGGCGTGGGACCGGCCGTTGCGGCAGGCCGCGCCGGCGGTGGGGACGCCGTCGAGGAACAGGGCGCCGGCCAGGCCCGGGGCGGTCTGCTGAAACGCGCGGGCCATGAGCGGCTTCATGGCCGAGCCGACCGCGATGGCGGCGTTCCATCCGATCTTCTCGCCGCTGGCCCGGCCGCTGGACGGCGGCAGCGGCCGCCCGGTCTTGAGGTCGCGGCGGTTGCGGGCGCGGATGAGCTCGCGCTCGATCGCGGCGGTGGCGGGGGCGTAGAGCGAGGCCTGGCGGCCGGCGACGAACTCGCCCTGGGCCAGGATCTCGCCGGTGTCGCCGCGCAGGAGCGCGTAGGTGGCGCGGACCGGGCGGCGCAGGCCGTGGCCGGCGCCGGCGTAGCGCTCGGGATCGAGGGCGATGAGCTGGGTGAGCGCGGCCAGGCGCAGGTCGAGCTCGGGCTGGAGAGAGACCCGGCATTCGATGGCGCCATCGGCGGCGCGGGCGCAGACCTGGCCGGGACCGGCGGCGGGAGGATCGAGGGTGCCGCAGGCCGGCGCGCGGGGCGCTCGTGCCGGGCGCGGCGGCGTCCGCCGGGCTGGCGGCCAGCTGGTCGAGGGCGGCGCGGACCCAGCCATCGAGCCCCAGCGAGTGGCGGTGCTGGTAGCGGTTGACCCAGCCGACCTCCGGCACCAGGTCGCCGTAGGGGTAGGCGCGGCGGGGGGCGGCGCCGACGGTGAGCACGTCGTCGGCCAGGAGCGCGTCCACCACCGCCGGGCCGGTGGTGCCGGGCCAGCGGGCGGTGGGACGGAACAGCCACACGCCGCGGCCGGGCCGGGCGCCGCCGCCGATCACGAGCAGGGCCAGGTGGTCGAGCCGGGTGGTGGAGCCGGGGGCGGCGGTGTGGCGCAACCAGCTGCCGGCCGCCACCGGTGCGCCCGGGTCGGCGTCGCCGCCGGCGGAGGCCGCGGGCGCATGCGGTGCCCGGGACAGCAGCAGCACCCGGCCGGCGCCGGCACCGAGCTCGAGGCTGGGGCCGGCGCGGTCCGCCACCAGGGTCACGCCCGCGCCGATGGTCACGCGGCCGGCCGCGTGCAGACCGGCTCGGTTCGCGCCGGCGCTGGCCAGCTCGAGCGGTGGCGCGCCGGGCCGGAGCCGGATGATGAGCCCGCCCGAGACCAGCTCGCCGACATCGTGGGATGCCGCGCCCATCGCGCGCGCGACCAGGCGCACGCGCTGGCCGGCGGGAGGCCGCGAGCTGGGCAGGCGCAGCCGGCGCAGGGTGGTCTCGGGCACCACGACCTTGCAGCTGGGTGCGGACGCCGGCGTCGAGCTGCCCGAGGCGGCGGCCGGTGCGGCGCCGATGGTGAGCTCGACCTCGGGCAGGCCCAGGTCGGCTCGCAGCACGCACTGGCCGGGCCCGTCGCCGTCGCCGGCATGCCAGGGCGCCGGCGGGTCGAGGGCGTCGCAGTCGGCGAGCGCGGCGGCGTCCGAGCGCGCGAGAAGCGGAGCGATCCTGGCACGCGCGCGGCGCCAGCGAGCCTCGAGCTCGCGGCCTGCGCGGCGGGTCGCGTCGTCGGTGGGGTGGCCGACCAGATCGGCGCCGGGCCCGGGGCAGCTCAGGCCGCGCGCGTAGCGGAGGGCGCTCGCGACCCGGTCGCCAGCCGGCGGGCGCGCGGCGGCAAACAGCGCGGCGCGGGCCAGGAGCGCCAGCGACGCGACGCAGACCAGGGCGGCCAGGGCGCGCTCGGTGCGCCGCAGGCGGATGAAGCGGCGCTGGCGCCGGAGCTCGGCGTCCCACGGCTCGAGCGGGCCGGAGGCGACCGGGCCCCAGACCACCACCGCCAGCAGCACAGTGACCAGGATCCATAGAATCCGACGGGCTGTCGATGCCGAGGCCGGGCCAGGGCAGGCCGGTCAAGGGCAGGGTGCCGAGCGCGCCCAGGGGCTGGTAGAGGGCCAGCGCGCCCAGCATCAGCGCCGCCAGGGTGCGGCGGCGCTGGGCCGCGCTGCCCCGGCGGAAGCGCTCGCCGGCCAGGAGCCACAGACCGGCGGCGGTGGTGGTGAGCAGGAGCCCCCCGGCCAGAATTCCAGCCAGGCCAGTTTCTCGCAGGATGAGGATCGCCAGGTAGTCGTTGTCGACGCTGAGCAGGACGCCGGGATCGAACAGACGGGCGCCGAACAGACCCTGGCCGGTAAAGGGGTGGGCGGCGGCCGGCAGGGCGGTCTCGCGCCAGGCGGTGAGCCCGGCGAGGAAGTGGTCGGGGCTGCGGAGCAGGGCGTAGCCGGGCGAGGTGACCTGTGCGATGCGGTAGGCGGCCTGGCTGTGCGAGCTCAACACCAGCTCGGTGAGCGGCGCCCGGAAGAGCCACAGCGACAGGGCCAGGGCCGCGGCCAGGGCCCACGGCCAGGCGGCGGGGGGCTTGCCCCCCTTCGATTGTTCTGGGGGGAGGCGGCCGCGTCCGGCAGTCGGATTGCGAAGCGACAGGGGGTGTCCCCGGAGGGGCCGCTGCCGGGCCAGGAGCAGCGCTGCCGGAGCCAGAAACCCGGCCACCAGGAGCGGCAGGTCGCCGACCAGGCCGGTCAGGGTGCGGCCCAGGTCGGGATCGGTCGGGCCCCACAGGCCGGCCGCGGCCCAGCCCAGCACGCCCGCCGCCACCACCAGCACCAGGGCCGCGTGACACGCGACCAGGGGGGCATGGCGCAGGCGGAAGGTGCCGACCTCGGTCAGGGCGGCGTCGTCGAAGCTGGCGTCGTGCGCGGCCAGGATCAGGGCCAGCACCAGGCCGGGGGCGACCAGCGCCGCGGTGATGCCGGGATCGAGCGCCAGGCAGGCGAGGGCGGCGCCGGCACCGGCGGCCACGGTGACGAGCAGGCGTCCGGACGCGGGGCGGTCGGTCGAACGCGGCGGTGCGGCGACCGCCCGGCCGCCGAGCATCGCCGCGCGCAGGGCCGAGTAGAACGACACCACCACCAGCCAGGCACACGCGAGCTTGAGGCCGGGCTGGCGCGGGGCCGCGGCGGCGGTGAGCGCGGCGGCGCCGCCCGCAATCACCAGCGCGGTCAGGGGACCGACCACGCCGCGCGCTGTGCCCGACCCGGGGTGCGCCGCCCGGTGCGCGCGGGCGCGGAGCCGGGCCGGTCCGGTCGCGTCGCGGACCAGCGCCACCAGCGCCGGGCCCAGGCCCAGCGCCAGCGACACCAGCGCGGCGGCGGTCGGGCGCCAGGGCGGCGGCGGCGCGGCGCCGGCCGTGACCAGGAGGCCGAGCAGGCGGACGGCCAGCCACGCGGCCAGGCCGAGGGCGGCGCGGCGGGACGGCGGCAGATCGGGGCGGGCGCGGTCCACGGCGGTGGCCGCCAGGGTGGCCGCGATGAGGGCCACCAGGGCCTGGTTCTCGAGGGTGCGCCAGCCCAGCGGTTCGACCTCGCGCAGCATGTCGATGCGGTGGGCCCAGAGCAGGCGCCAGGCGGCCAGGCCGCACAGGACCAGGCTGACGAAGGTGAAGCCCAGCGCCGAGGCCAGCGCTGACCGGGTGAGATGGGTGCGGCGGCGAGCCGCGAGCCAGGCCAGCCACAGGAGCGCCGGCAGGATCAGGAGGCAGCCGGCCCACAGAGCGCGGCCGGTGAGGCCGGCGAGGTCGGGCACCAGGCGGCGCACCTCGAGCGCAAAGGGCGCGGTGAACGGCAGCACGCAGACGATGCGGTCATCGTCGTCGGCGCCCGCGCCAGCGACGTGCCCCGATCGCGCGCCCGCACCCGCCGGGTCGTCGGCCTGCCCCGGTGCCCCGGCCAGCGCCCGGCTCCACCCGCGACACGACGCCAGCGGATCGCTCGGCGGCAAGAGCAGGCGCGTTCCACCGGCCGGCGCCGGCACCGGCCACACCTCGATCCCGGGGGCCGCCTCGGCCGGCGAGCCGATCTGGAGCAGAGCGCCCTTGCCGATGGCGATCTGGTGGCGCGCGAAGTCGCGGCCGCTGGCCCGGAGCGGCACCAGCCACAGGCGGCCCGCGCCCGATCGCGTCACCGCCAGGGCCAGGGCCGGGCGGCCGTGGGCGCAGGCCACCATCATCAGAGCGCCCGACCCGTCGACAGTCACCGGCGCGGGCGAGCGGGTGGCGGTGGCGCAGCGGCGCGCGAGATGGCGGGCCCAGGTGGCCAGCGGGTCGGTCGAGCCGAGGTCGCCGCCCTGGTCCTGGCCGTCGTCGGAAGAGCCAGAACCCGGACGCTCCGCCAGCACCAATCCGGTCGCGCCGCCGGCGGCCTCTTCGCGCGTGCCGGCTCCTGGCACCGCCGCCGGCGCCATCGACAGGCGTCCGTTCGCGGCGCCGAGCTCGACCAGGTTCCAGCCCCGGCGCGCCTCGATCAGATCGTGCTCCTCGCCCAGCTCGACCCCGGCGTCGGGCGACCAGCCGACCGCGAGATGCGAGGCAATCGGCACCTCGATGCCGTCGAGGAACAGCCGCGCGCGGACCGGCGAGGCTGCCGCCATGGGACCGCCCGCGGACGGACCCGCGGCCAGGGCCAGCGCCGCGCCGGCGGCTAGCGCCGCCGCCGAGAGGCATGAGAGCGACCGCGCTCCAGCGCGACGCCGGCCCTTCCGCGAGGTGAGACTGACTGGCAGCCACCACGGTCCATGCGAGGAACCCGGTGAGTCCCGCCAGCCACAGAAACGGTGACAGCCACGACATCATGGTCAGCTGCGCCTCGATGACCGACCGCACATCCCGAACGCCGCGGCGGGCTCATTCTCGACGGCACCGCTCGCACATCGGCTTTCGCCTTCGGCGAGCGCCGATGTGGCCGGCAGGGGGACGGGGCAGGTTGCGCGCTGCCGGCGGCGCCGCCAGCACCGCGGGCGGATCGATCGAGCGGGCCAGGAAGCGCAGCAGGGCCCGGCGGGCCTCGCCCTCGAGCTCGGTTGCGCGCGCCGACCAGCGGATCTCGGTCCGGTCGCCGTCACCGGTGGTGACGTGGGCTTCGGCCGCGTCGTAGCGCAGGTGGCTGACGTGGACGTCGCCGTCGCGCCCGTCCTCGGCGTCGAGGCACAGGCGCCGGATCCGCTCGCGGTCCACCCGCGCGTCTCCGCCGCCGCCGGTGCCGGCGGTGTGAAGCTGTGCCGGTTCGCGGCGGTCGGTGCCCGGGCGGCAGGCGGCATGGACCGCGGCGAAGCGGCTCACCGCCACCAGCGCGCGCGGCCGCTGGCCGCCGAGAGCCGCGAACACCGGCAGGTAGTGCCGCAGGCGCTCGGCGGCCAGGGCGCCGCGCCGCCGTGCGGTGGCGGCGCCCTGCTGGCCCAGCGCCACCGGGTCCACCACCAGCACCGGCGCGAAGCCGTAGCTGCGCCAGACCGGGCTGCGACGGCGGCGCTCGCGCACCAGCGCCTCGAACACCGCGAAGAGCTCCGGCACATCCTCCGGCGGCGGCGGTGCGCCCGAGCCGTCCCATACCACCACCTCGATCTCGCCGATCTCGAGCCAGCGCGACCGCGCCGAGCTCCACGACGCCAGCGCGCCGGCCCCGAGCAGCGCCAGGGCCGCGCCGATCCCCGCCGGCTCGACCGCCTGTCGCCACACCGACAGCGCCATCAACACCGCCAGCGCCGACACGACCGTGAGACCGATTGATCGCGCCATGCCGGCCCGCGCGTAGCAGGCCAGCCTCTCGGCGCGGCCGAGCCCGTCGAGCAACGTCACCACCGGCAGGCGCAGGACCGCGTGGCGTGGACCGGCCGCGTCGGGGTCGCCCTCGGTGCTGCCCAGCGCGCCGGCGACCAGCAGGCGCTGTTGCCCGGCCTCGTCGCCACCCAGCTCGGGCGCGCGGGCCCGGAGGGTCCGTATCAAGAGGTGGCAGAGCGCGGTCTTGCCGGCGCCCGGCGGCCCCAGGAGCGCGAGGTCAACCACCGCGCCGACACGCTCACCCGGGCCCGGCTGGGTCAGCGAACCAAGCGGTCCTGCCGCCGGTGGATCGCACGCGGGCAACAGCGGCGCACGCGCCAGGGCGAGGGCGGAAAAGGCAGTTTCGGGGGCGGCGAGCGTGCTTGACAAGACTACTGCGATAGTACTACCGTGGTAGTCGAATTCAACGACCACGGTAGTCGAAAATGACCAAGAGCTCTTCTGTCGGCGATCTGCAGCTGGCCATTCTTCGCGTCCTGTGGGGACGCGGCGAGGCCACCGCCAGCGAGGTCCACGCCGCCCTGGTGGCGGAGCGCGGCCTTGCTCCCACCACCATTGCGACCATGCTCAAGAAGATGGAGCGGCGCGGCCTGGTCGGACACCGCGAGGAGGGCCGGCGCTTCATCTATCAGCCGGCCGTCACCGAGGAGAAGGTGACCCGGTCGATGGTCAACGAGCTCACCGACCGGCTGTTCGGCGGGCGGGTGACCGAGCTGGTCAGCCACCTTCTGGCGGAGCACGATATCGATCGCGACGAGCTGGCCGACCTCGAGCGGATGATCGCCGAGGCTGAGCGACACGGCAGAGGAAAGGAGCGTGGGTGATGATGGACGTCCTGTCCGGGTGGGCCACCCCTGTCGCGGCCTGGTTGCTCACGTACATCGTCCACAGCACCATCCTGATCGCCATCGCCTATCTGGCGGCGCGCCGGCTCGAGGGGCGACCGGCGGCGCTGGATCGCCTGTGGAAGATCGCGCTGGTCGGCGGGGTGCTCACCGCGAGCTTGCAGACCGCCGCCGGGGTGTCGCCCTGGGGCGGACGCGTGGGGCTGCGATTCCACCAGGCGCAGGCCCAGGTGGTGCCCGCCGCGGCGCCGGCGACCGCTGCGCGCGCAGCCGGCGACCAGGGGCTGGCGCCGCTCGCGAACCAGCACGACCTGGCCGCGATCCAGCCGGCCGCACCGGGGCCGGGCGACGACGTGGATCGCGCGGCTCGTCCCGCTGCGCGCGGCCGTGACACCCGCGACCAGCGATGCGCTCGATCCGTCCGCGGCGGGCTCGGCCGGCGCCCTGGCCGCGCAACGGGTCCTGTCCGCCTGGGGGCAGGCGCCGGTGCGCGCGCGAGAGGACGCCCGCTCCACCTCCTCCGCCGCCGCCCCCACGGATCGAGAGTCGTCGGATGCACCTCTTCGGGATGCGCTCGTTGGCGCCGCGGGGGCGCCGACGGCGTCAGCCGCGTCCGCCGCTGCGGGCGCCGGCCCTGGGCTGAAAATCTGGCTGGTGGCGGTCGCCTTGACCTGGCTGCTGCTGGCCGGGCTCCTGGCCGCGGCGCTGGGGCGTTCGTGGTGGCGCCTGCGCTGGCTCCTGGCCGGGCGCCGCGCTATCGACGCCGGACCCGCCAGCACCATGCTGGCCCGCCTCATGGCCTCGAGCGGCCTGCGCCGCCGGGTCCGTCTCAGTGCCACGCCGCGGGTCGACGTGCCCATCGCGGTGGGGGTCGTGCGCCGCGAGATCGTCCTGCCCGAGCGAGCCCTGGTCTGCCTCGAGCCGGCCGCGCTCGAGACCATGCTGGCCCACGAGCTGGCGCACCTGGTGCGCCGCGACCCGGCCTGGCGGCTTTTCACCGGCCTGCTCGCGCGCGTCCTGTTCGTGCAGCCGCTCAACCGCCTGGCCGCCGCCCGCCTCGAGCTGGCCTCGGAGATGCTGTGTGACGACTGGGCGGTCGAGCGCACCGAGAAGCCGCTGGCCCTGGCTCGCTGCCTGACCGAGGTGGCGTCGTGGGTCGCGACTCCGCTGGGCGCGTCGGTGCCGGCCATGGCGCGCCATGGCTCGGGTCTCGGGCGCCGGGTCCGGCGTCTGGTGGTCGCGGGCCACGGCCCCCGCCGCCGGCGCGAGCGCTGGCTGGTGCCGCTCGGTGCGGGCGTGCTGGCGCTGGTCGTGTTCGCCGCGCCCGGCGTGGGCGATCCGTCGGGTGATGCCTCGGTGCCGCTGGCGGCCAAGGTGGTCTCGGCCGCTGTGCCCGCCCTGCCGCGCGCGCTCCAGGATCCGGCGGCGCCGGTGGTCCGCCGCCACACCCGCGCCGCCGCACGATCGATCGTTCCAGTGCCGGCGGCTCCGCCTGCGCCGCCCGCGCCTCCGTACGCGCTGGCCCCGGCGGGCGATGCCCGCCGGCTCTTCGCGCAGCTCGCCACCGGCCGTCCCGGCAAGCAGGACCTGGCGGACTGGGTCGCGCTGGCTCAGACGCTCGCGTCGCCGGGCCAGGCAGCAAATCTGTCGCGCCTGAGCCGGCAGCTGGCCCAGGGCGTCGACGTCGACGTGGACGTGGACGTCACCTCTGACCCCCAGGGCGGCATCGACATCCACATCAACGGTCTCGACGCTCCGAACGGTGGCGACGACCAGGACGGCAGCGCCGGGATGTTCAACGGGTGGGACAACGACACCGGCGACAACGGGGGGACGGCGATGACGACGGCGACTCTGACTGCGACAACGACGGCGACGACGACCACGATCACGACGGCGCGTCGTGGGGCGTCGTGGCGCCCGTGCCCCCGGTGCCGGACGTCAACGTCAACATCCCCGCCATCAACATCCCGGACATTCACATCCTTGACATCCACGTGCGCGGCGTGCACATTCCGCCAAATCGCACATCGCCCCGATTCGCATCGGCCCGATTCACGTGGGCCCGGGTGCGCACATCGATGCCCGAGCGATGCGCGAGATCCGGCGCCAGGCGCTGGAGGCCGCCCGCCAGGCCCGGGGCGCCGCCCACCAGGCGCGCGACCAGGCGCCAGACCAGGCGCGCGACCAGATGCGCCAGGCCCGGGAACAGGCCCGTGAGGCCGCCCGCCAGGCCCGCGACCAGATGCGGGAGGCGATGCGCCAGGTACCGCGAGCAGAGCCGGCAGCAGGGCAGCAGCGCGACCAGCAGCGCCAGCAGATGGAGCAGAGCCGCCAGCAGATCGACCAGCGCCGCCAGGAGCTCGAGCAGGAGATGCGCCAGCTCGAGCAGCAGCAGCGCCAGATCGAAGACAACGCCGCCAGCTCGACCAGGAGCGCAGCCGCTTCGACCAGCGCAACCGCGCCCGGGGCCGCTCCGGCGACAACGACAAGTCACGACCCGACTCGAACTAGAACTCGATCGGAGCTGTCTACGAGCCGGGCCATCACGGGAAGTCGGCCGCGGTGCGCGGCATGATGCGGCGGCGGTTGAAGCGGTCATCATCACGCCGGTGACCGGGCCCTGGCCGGCGTGGGTGGCCCAGTCGGCGTCCTGGTACAGCCGGTCGTAGACCAGCACCTGGCCGTTCACCTCCCACAGGCCTGGTCGGCGCACGAGGCGTTGTCGGCGGTGCAGTCGTAGGGGATTGACCACCTGGGTCACGTCGGTCAGCTTGACCAGCATGCCCTCGTAGATCTCGTCGGCCGCCTGCGCCGCCGTGACGGGGCCGGGTCGCGACTCCGCCGGAGCCGGTCTTGGTGATGGTGGCCGCCGAGATCTCGGTGTCGTCGAAGTACTCCTGGACCAGCCGTGGCGTCCACCACGTCGCCCACCGCCACGCCGGGCGCCCCGCCGGTGAAACGTGGATGCCCGAGTAGTGGAGCTCGCCCGCCGGGGTCCTCGACCCAAGCGCCATGGCCCGCACGCCGATGACGACGCGCCGTGAATGGCCACGTTGGTGCCGGCGGCACGGTGCCCATCTGCATGTCCTCGATGGTGTCCATGGCGGGCGGCGCCTCGGGGCAGCCGCCGTCGCGGTTGGCGACGGCGGGGCAGAAGTCGCAGACGTCGCCCTTGCCGTCGCCGTCGGCGTCGGCCTGGTCGGGGTTGGCGTCGAACGGGCAGTTGTCGGTGGTGTTGGTCATCGCCGTCGCCGTCGATGTCGTCGCCGGCAGCGGGCGTCGGGTCGCAGGCGTCGCCGATGCCGTCGCCGTCGCCGTCGGGCTGGCGCCGTCGTCGATGGGACGGATGGGGTTGAAGACGCTCGGGCAGTTGTCGGTGGCGTCGGCGATGCCGTCGCCGTCGTTGTCGGTGGCGCTGTGCGTGGCCGGTGAACTCGCCGGGCGCGCGCGGCACGCAGCTGGGCTCGTCGTCGGGCACGCCGCAGAAGAAGGCCGGGTAGGAGCCGGCCGCGTCGTCGCGATCGGCTGGTCGTAGGTGGCGCCGCCGAACTCGCTCGGCGGCGCACAGGGCGCGCTGCAGCCGCACACGTCGAGGGTCTCGCAGCTCTGGCCGAGGCCGCTCACCACGTCGGCCTCGCCGTACAGCGGCGGCCGGCGCGCAGCACCAGCGCGACGTCGTCGTCGCCGGCGTCGATGACGGCGCGGTAGGTGACGTCGCGGCCGCGCCGTCGAAGACCGCGATGTCGGCCGAGCTTGCCGACCGCGAGCGAGCCGATGCGGCCGTCGGTGGCGGTGGCGATGGCGGCGTTGATGGTGGCCATCTGCCAGAGGTCGCTCGTCGGTGAAGAAGCCGTCGAGGTAGGTCGTGGTTGTAGCGCGTCGGCGCAGGCCAGCTCGCGCAGCATGTTCATCGAGCCGCGTAGGATCCAGTCGGTGCCGAGCGCGATGGTGCCGCCGAGCCGGTCGAACATCGGTGACCTGCGGCGGTCATCGCCGTAGAGGCGATGTTGGAGCGCGGCGACCAGATCAGCGCGGTGCCGGTCGCGCGCCATGCTTGAAGTAGTCGGGGGCCGCGAGGCCGATGCGCGTGGATGTGGGCGACGTTGCGTCTCGGTGAAGTCCTGGCCGCTGCCGAACGAGGAGCACTGGCAGCGGAACTCCTCGGCGGCGTAGTCGTTGATGCCCTCGGCCACGTGCGGCAGGTAGGCGCCGGCTCATCGGCCGACCTCGGCCTCGGTCGGCTTGTAGTTCCAGCCGCAGTTGGCGTGGAACGTCTCGTTGGAGTCGCCCAGCGGGAAGGTCTCGTTGTCGACGCGCTGAGGCCGAGCCCCTGCGCGCGGTCCGCGCCGTGCGTCGAGGTTGCGCACCAAGCCGTTGGCGCCGCCCGAGCCGACCATCGAGGTGACGCCGCTCATGAGCCTGCGGATCTCGCCCCAGCGCGTCGCCGGCCGCCGGTGGCGCCGGTGCCGTGCGGCGTTCTGCGGCGCCGAAGGGTGCCGCGCCAGTCGTGGCGGTGGTCGTAGCGCTTGGCGCCGTGGTCGATCGGCGCGCCCTCGGTGAAGGTGATGTGATCGTGAGGGTTGATGAGGCCGGGCGAGATGACCGCCGCCGCCGCAGTCGACCTGGGTGGCGTCGGCGGAGCCGGCCTGGCTGGCGCAGTCGCAGCCGACGCAGGTGATCTTGTCGCCGTCGTAGAGCACGCCGCCGTCCTCGTAGACCACGCCGTCGCCCAGCACGGTGCCGCGCATCAGCACCGCGCTGCCCGGTGCCGGCGGTCGCGTCGCACACCCCATCGGCTGGCGCCGGCAACGGTCGGGCAGGTCACAAACCGGGATCACGCCGCTCGGTGTCGCCGCCGCATCGCCATGGCCGGGGCCGCCGTCGGCTCCGGGCCGTTGTGGTCTTCGTCACGGCAACCGGCCAGGGCCGCGGACGAGTAGGAAACACGAGTGCGAAAAACAACGTCGTCGGCGGCGTCACAACGGGGCCGCTTATAACAGGGAGAGCCCGCCTGAAGGGTCTTTTCCGGTGGGTCCCGGGAGATTATGGCGCACATCGACCTTCATGTAAGTGTGAGCTTCGCCCGTCGCCACGCCTCAAAATCCTGACGAGTCCCGGGCGGAGGACTCGCAATCGCCGGGTCATGGAGTGGCACCTGGCCTTGCTCCTTCACACCGCGCCGTGCCCCACTCAGACGTCGAGTCCCTCCTCCACCTCGTGGTCGCGGCCTCCTGTTCGCGGCGGCCCTGTTCCTGGCGTCGGCTTGTGGCGACGACGCGCCGGCGGCCGGCCCGACGCGGACCCGGTTGCGCCGATGCCCAGGCGCGACCGGTCAGGGCAGCCTGCCCGGCACGCTCTGGTGATGAACGAGGTCGCAGCAAAACCGGCAAACGGCGCGGACTGGCTCGAAATCGACAATCGATCGGATGAGGCCATCGACCTGTGCGATTACTTCGTAACCGACTCGCTCGATAGGCTCGACCACTACCATCCGCTCGGCGGACCCTGCCCCCGATCCTGCCCGCCTAACATGCTCGAGGCCGGCGGGTACCTGGTGGTCTAGGCGGAGACGGGCGATGGACCGCGGCGGGGCCGACCACGCGCCGTTCAAACTCGGGTTGGCCGACGAGGCGCATGTGGTCTCCTCCACCGGCCTGGCCCACGACAGCCTGCTCTACCTCGCCGGAGGACGAGCCCGGCCTCGCTCGCGCTGCCCAATGCGAGGGCCTGTTCTGTCGAGCGCCCAACCCCGGCGCGGCCAACCCGGAGCCGGCGCATGAGACAAATGCGCCTTCATCCCCCGGCACGCCGCGCCCTCAGCTGCCTGGTCCTGGCCGTGGTCGCTCCGGTCCGGTCGGGTGCAGCGGCGGTGAATCGAGCGGCGCCTGCACGGTTCCCGACGGCGCCGGTCAACTGGATGCACCGGGTCCGCTGCCCGCCCGACTACGAACTGCTGGTAACCGAGCGCGACGATGCGATCTTCGCTCGTACCGCGACGCTCAATTGGATCGTGGATCGCGAGGATGACAATCGCCTCTACTTCGTCAACTCGCGCGAGTGGGAGCTGCACTATTTCTTCGCCAGTGCCTATCTCAATAAGGCTGGCCTTACTCCGGTGGGCACCCATGCCGAGTTCAACATCCTCAACTACCGCCGCGAGAATCGCCGCTTCTTGTTGGGCAAGGTCATTCGCTACCTGGATCAGGGCCTGCTCACTCTCGAGTTTTCTGCCGGTGACACCGCCAGCGCCGACATGATTGTCGAGGGCTACCGCGCGTGGCGGCGAGTCTGTAAGATGGCGAGAGCTCCTGTACCGCCCGGTCTCCAACGACCAGGAGGCAAATCTCGACGAGTTGAGCGCGCAAATTCCGGTGATACGCACAGAAGAGGTCTTTCTGGGGCAGAGCTACCAGCCGCTCAATGCCGTGCTGGGCTATGGCACGCTGCGTTTCCGGCGGGTTGCCGAACTCGAGGGCGACCCGGTGGGCCCACCGATATCGTGGTACTCGACCGGGTGCCCAACGACATCTCGCTGGTGTCGGGCATCATCACAGACGAGTTTCAAACCCCGCTGTCTCACGTCGACTGCTCTCCAAGAATCGCGGCACGCCCAACATGGGCCTGCGCGACGCGTTCAACGACGACGAGTTGCGCGCGCTCGAAGGCCAGCTGGTGCGTCTGAGGTCGGGCCGCAGCGATTTACTATCGAGCCCGCCGAGCTTGCGGAGGCCCAGGACTTCTGGGAGTCGCTGCGGCCGGCCGCGCCCCTCATGCCCCAGTTTGATGTCTCGGTAGACACGCTGCAGGTCGATTTCCGAGATGGGCCTGGGCGACTCGATTCGCATCGGTGCCAAAGCCGCCAACATGGGGGAAATGAGTCGCATCGACAGGGGCGCCCATCCCGCTGCCCGAGGCCCGTTTGCGATTCCCTTTTCGTTCTATCAACGACACCTCGAGGACAATGGGCTGGCGGCCGCGATCGACTCGTTCTTGGCCGACTATGAGGCCGGCGCGCTCGGTGCGGACGACGTGCGGGCCAGGCTCTTTGACCTGCGCTGGCGCATCTTCGTGGCACCTATCAATGAAGCCGACCTGGCTGCCGTGATGGGCGCGATGAGCGCGCGTTGGCCGGCCGCCACCGGAGTGCGCTTTCGCTCGTCGACCAATGTCGAAGACCTGGCAGAGTTCTCCGGAGCCGGTCTCTACACCTCCGCGGGAGCTAGTGCGGATGAAGGGCCTGAGAAAATTGCCGATGCCATTCGAGTCGTCTGGGCCTCGGCGTGGAATCATCCAGGCGTTCGTCGAACGCGAGTTCTACCGGGTCGCCAGCACGCCGGCGTTCGCATGGGCGTGCTAGTGCACCCGGCGTTCGACAATGAGCTGGCCAACGGCGTCGCGGTCACCATCAACGAGTTCGCCGACAACCGACCGGCGTTCTTTATCAACTCGCAAATTGGTGAAGTCTCGGTGACCAACCCAACTGGCCAGGCCGTGCCCGAACAGATTCTGTATTACACCTGGTACGAGGAGCCCGAAGTACGAGGTCATCACGCGCTCGTCGCTGGTCGAGGACCGGCCCGATTGGCCGGAGAGCCGGGCGTTTTTACCGAGGCCGAGCTCGAGGAGCTGGCGCCCGACTTGCTCGCGATTCACAACCACTTCCACCCGCTGTAGCCTCCCGAACCGACTTCGCGATGGACGTGGAGTGCAAGCTCGCCCCCGGGCGGGTGATGAACATCAGCGCGTCCCGGCCGTCTTCCTGGTGCGCAAGGAGCCCGCGCCGTAGACAGTGGCAGCTGGCCATGTTCGTCGTCTTCGAGGGCATCGACGGCAGCGGCAAGACGACGGTGTCGAACCGGGTGGCGGCCCGGCTGCGGCGGGCCGGCCTGGCCGTCGAGCACATCCGCGAGGGCGGCGAGTTCGCCTCGCCGCTGGTCCGCCGCATGCGCGAGTTCGGCAAGGACACGCGCAACCTCGCCATGGCGCCGCTGACCGAGCTGCTGCTGTACGCGGCGCGCGACGCCCAGCTCGCCGCCGAGGCCATCGGTCCGGCGGTGGCGGCCGGCGGCGTGGTGTTCGCCGACCGCTACCTGTACTCCTACGAGGTGCTCGCCGTCGACGGCCGCGGCCTGGAGCGGGCCGCGGTGCGGCCGGTGCTCGAGGCGGTGGCGAGCGGCCTGTGGCCCGACCTGGTGGTCCTGCTCGACGCCGACCCCCACCTGGCGCGGGCGCGCCGCAAGGTGCGCAAGATCGAGAGCGGCGACGAGGACGCCGGCGGCGGCAGCCGCAAGGGGCTGGGCGGCGTCGGCGCTGCAGCACCGCCTGCGCGACGGCTACCTGGCCCTGGCCGCGGCCGACCCCGCCCGCTGGCTGGTGATCGACAACAGCGCGGTGGACTCAGCCTGGAGGGATCGTCGAGAGGTGGTGGCGGCGATCCAGGCCCGGCGCGGCGGGGCAGGGGGCCGGGAGCCATCGCCGGCGGGGTCGGCTCGGGCGGCACCGGCCGGGGCCGTGCGGACCGCGGCCGCTACATCGGGGTTCGTCGAAGACGAACCCGATGTGCCGGCAGTGCCGTCGAGAACGAACCCGCCAAGGTGATGGGACGTGTGGTCGGTCCATCTCGGCGACCTCGAGGGCGCGCCGGCGCGCTCCATCGCCGCGCTCGAGGCCCGGGCAGTGCGCGAGCCGCGGGTCGCAGCCTATTTTCTGGCCGGCCTGTCGGATCCGGGGGCGCAAGAGCTGCGCCAGCGGCTGGCGTCGCGGGCACCGCACGTGGTCGCGTTCGGCCTGCGCGGCGTGGGCGACGAGCCGGCCTGGCGCCTGCGCCAGCAGCTCGCCGGGCGCCTCGCCTCGGATGGTGGCGCGGTCGCTGTTCGGCCTCGAGGTCGAGGGCGCGAGGGCGAGAGGCGATGCGCGAAGAGCTGGCGGCGGCCGAGCCGGCGGCGGTGCTGTCAACCCTGGGCGGGAACGACGCGCCGGCGGCCTGGTCACTGCGCGAACGCCTGGGCGAGCGCGAGCCGGCCCAGGTGGTGAGCTCGCTCCGGCGGCTCGACGGCGATCGTGCCTGGCGGGTGCGAGACGGGTTCCTGCACCGGGCCGGGGGCGACGCGGCCCTGGCCGACCCGGCGGTGGCGCAAGCCCTGGTGACCTCGCTGCGGGGGCTCGGCGGCGAGCGCGCCTGGCGCCTCCGGCGTCTCTGCTTCGAGGCCGCCCCGGTTCAGGCCCTGGCCTCGCTGGTCGATCTGGCGGACGAGGAATCGTGGGCCTGGCGGGAGGCCTGGTTCGAGCGGGCGCCCAAGGTGGTGCTGCGCACCCTGGTGCGGCTAGCGATGCGCGCGGCTTTGCCATGCGGCGCGCGCTCGGCGACCGGGTCAAGGAGGCCTCGACGCCATGAGCGGCGATGATTCGGGCGCCGCCTGGGACCTGCGGGAGGCGCTTTCGCCGGTCTGGCCATCGACCGCGGTCAAGTCGCTGGGGCCGCTCTACGCCGGAGCGCGCGGGCGCGAGCTGGCGGCGCGTCTTCGGCCGAGCACCCGGACGACATCTCGCTGCTCGACGCGTGTCCCGCCCTCCAGCACGACGCACCCCGGCGCGTCGGCGCGCGGCCAGGAGGACGAAGGATGAGGTCGATCCGTGTCGCTCTGCTCGCGCTGGCAGTGAGTCTGCTGGCCGGTGGCGGCGCGCGCGCCGAGGAGCCGCCCGCGCCGGCCGACCAGCTCGCGCCGGCCGACCAGCTCCCGCGCCGGCCGACCAAGCTCCCGCGCCGGCCGACCAAGCTTCCGCGCCGGCCGACCAAGCTCCCGCACCGGCCGACCAAGCTCCCGCGCCGGCCGACCAGCTTCTGGGCCGGCCGACCAAGCTCCGCGCCGGCCGACCAGCTTCCGCGCCAGCCACCGTTGACGAGACCGCGCCGCCCGACAAGCCGTCCAAGCGCCACCGCGACCACTCCCTCGAGGTCGGCGGGCGCGTGTTCGTGCGCGACACCGTCTCGCGAGTGGTGGTCGCCGACATGGCCACGTGGAGCCACGACCGCACCATCGACTCCGGCCGCCTGTTCGCCAGCTACCGCCGCGCGCACCTCAAGCTCGCCCTCGAGGTCGAGTTCGCCGGCGGCGCCAAGCTCAAGGACACCTATATCCGCCTCTGGCCCAACCACCTGGCCCGGGTGCAGGCCGGCCGCTTCAAGGTCCCCATCAGCTACATCGGGCTCGAATCCAAGTGGAGCCTGCCGTCGATCGAGCGCGGTCTGCTCAGCGAGATCGCCCCCGACTCGCGCGGGCTGCCGTTTGCCGGCGAGCGCGACGACGGCGTCGAGGTCGAGCTCAGGCCCGACCTGGCGCTCCACCCGCGCCTGACCCTGGCCAGCGTCCAGACCCCGCTGCCCGGCGGCACCACCCAGCTCGATCCGTCCGAGGACCTGACCCAGGATCTCGACGCTCGACTCGAGGCCGAGCCGGTTCCCGATCTGCACCTGGCCTCGACCCTGGCGTGGACCGGCTACGACGCCGAGCTCGGCCGCATCGACACCTACCACCACGTGCCCATGGTCAGCGCCGAGCTGTTCTACGACGGCCACGCGCTCCGGACCTGGCTCGAGGGCTACACCGGCAAGAGCGTCGTCTATCACACCGACGGCACCACCAGCGGCGCCTTCTGGGCCGCCCGCGCGCTGGTAAGCCCCCGCCTGCACCATCCGACCGGCTGGCTGTGGCGACTCGAGCCCTATGTCAGCGGCGACGTGTTCGACCCCAGCACCGACGTCTCGGGCGACCGGATCTCGCAGCTGGGCGGCGGGGTGAGCATCTGGCCCAGCAAGTTCTGGCGCTTGCAGATCGAGGTGGACGACCGCGTGGCCCAGGGGCTGGGCGCCCCTGTGGCCGACAGCACGCTCATCCGGGTGCAGCTGGGATCGGCGTTCGCCCAGGAGTTAAACTAGGAGCCTATGTCGCTTCGCCTTCCCGACGTTCGAACGCCCCTGCGCCTGCTCCTTGTCTCGCTCCTGGCGGTGCCCCTGGCTGCGTGCGGCGGCGGCAGCGGCGGTGGCGGAGGTACGCCCGACGGCGGCGGCGGCGGGGGCGCTGACAGCGGGGCGTCGCCGTGCGGCTTCGCGTCCACCGACTACCTGCCGTATCAGGTCGGCAACCACTGGACCTACCAGGTGACCGATCTCGGCAACGGCCAGCACGACACCAAGGATCAGTCCCTCGGTCCCGAGATGACCGACCCCACCTTCGGCGACGTGGTCGTGCAGACCACTGACAAGGCCAACGGGCAGACCGTGAGCTACCTCCAGCCGGACGGCGATCAGATCATCCGCCTCTATCAAGAGGATCACGACGCCACCGGCGCGCTGCAGCAGGCCACCACCTACGATCCATCCGAGCTGCGCATCGACGAGTCGGACGGGCACCTGGCGGCCGGCGCCGCCTGGGACCAGACCTACATCCGCACGGTCAACGACCCGCAGGGCACTCTCCTCACCCAGACCCATATCGTCGATCACTGGGAGGTGCTGGGTGTGGACGTGGCGTGCGACTCGCCCCTGGGCACCTTCACCTGCGTACGGCTGCACAAGGTCCGCACCCAGGGCGGGGTGGCCGACAAGGAGTATTTCTTCGCCCGGGGCGTCGGCAAGGTGCGCGAGGTCGGCGGAAACCAGCTCGAAGAGCTGACCTCCTGCGGCCCCCAGTAGGGCCCCGGGGAAATGACGGTCAGCGGCCTCGAGCACCGGACTCGCGGAATAGGCCGGCCGGACGAGCGGTTATCCACCACATAGACCGCCTGCCGTCCGCCAGGCGTTGGTAGACCCCATGGCACGTACATCCAAGCCCCCGTCGGTCGTTTCGCAACGTGACTGTCGGTCGGAAACCGCCACCAGCCTGTGGTCGGTCATCGAGAGCATGCAGCGCCGGCTCGAGGCCGAGGGCCTCGACCGGGACGTGGTCAACGTGGCGGTGACGCGCGGCCTCGAGGCGCTTCTCGGAGATCGCGCCCCCGGTCAAGGTCCGGGCGACGCGCAGCTCGCGCATCCCGGCCCCGCGCATCCAGACCTGGTTCCGCCGCATCGCCGTCGCCAAGGCCTGACGACGACCATCGCAGCGCTGCGTTCGCGTCCGGCGAGGCGCCGGCGCGCGCTGCACGGGCGCGCCCTCAGGGAGCGCGCGTTTTGGGCCCCGGTCTACTTCCCGGTGGGCAGATCGGCCAGCGGCCGCGCAGGATTGAGATAGGCCTCGAGCTTGCGCTTGAGGTAGTCAGTGGCCTGCTTGCGCCAGAGCAGGCCCGGGTCCTTGCCGACCACGTGGACCACGCCGTCGTCGAGCATCAGCTGGCCCTCGATCGAGACCACCAGGTACTTGCCCCGAAAGTTGCCGGTGTCGCCGGCCCAGGTGACACGGATGCCGTGGCGGTTGGACAGGTATTCGCCCAGCATGTGCAGGCGCTTGCGGGCCTCGTCTTTCATCACCCGGTACGGGTAATCGAACTTCATTGGTCCTGAAATCTAGCCGGAACTGCCGCGGCCTGCCAGGCTGGGAGGCCGCGCCAGACCGGTTCAGTGGCTGTCCTGGTCGGAGTCGCTGGGTGCCTGGGACCCGGTGGCCGGGGCTGCGCCGGGGGCCGTCGCCGGGGTCGCGCCGGGTGTGGCGGATCCCGCGGGGCCCGTCCCATCGCCCTGGGACGCGCCCGGACTCTGCCCCGGGCCCGCGCTCGTGCCCGCACCGCCGGTCTGGCCTTTCGCGGGGGCGCCGGCGCCCTTGTCCGCGCCGCTACCGGGCACCTCGGGCGGGGGCGGCGTCGTGTCGCAGCGGGCCAAGTCCTCCTGCGTGCGCGCCTCGACGATGCACTGGCGGATCCCGACGCTCCACTTCTTGCGGGTGCACTCGGCCGACATCTGCTCCTTGAGCAGCGGGATCAGGCTCAGGGCCTCCTCGCGCTGCTTCTGGCTGCTGGCGCCGGGCGGGTCGTGCTCGATTCTGCTGGCGCAAGAGCGTCGCGTAGGCGCCCGCCACCGCCTTGCAGTCGGCGGCCTTGTCACCGCGGTGGCAGCCGGTCGGGGTCGCCAGCGTGAGCGCCAGCGCCAGTGCCGCCAGCCACGAGGATCGGGTTCGCATTGGTGCCTCCGCGCCGATTGAACCGCAAGCGGCGGCGCTTGTCAGCTCGCCCAAGGCCGAGTAGGACGTGTCATGGCCGCCGCCAGGCGCGACACTGTCAAGCTGGTTGTCCGGGTCGCGCTGGTCTGGGTGGTCGGCTTTGCCCCGGTGCTGCTGGGCGGACGCACCTTCACCAGCGAGCCCTACCTGGGCGCGACCCTGCCCCAGCACCAGCGCACCGCGGCCTCGGTGGCGGGCGGGCATCCTTCGGAGTGGGACGACGCGGTCGGGCTGGGCGCCCCCACCGTGGCCGACGCCGAGGGCGCGGCGCTCTACCCGCCGGGCTGGATTCGAGGCGGCGCTGCCCCGCCCCTGGGGCACCGACTTCGTGCTGGTCCTGCACCTCTTGCTTTTCGGTCTGGGCGCGGCGCTGTGGGCGCGGCGCCTGGGTGCCGACCGGGTCGCCGCCGCCGCAGCCGGCGGGGCCGCGTCGCTGGGCGGCGCGGTGTCAGGCGTGCTCACCGGCGGCGGTGCGGTGTTCGCCATCGCCTACGTGCCGCTCGCGGGATGGGCGGGTGATCGCCTCGGCCAGTGCCGAGGGGGCCTGGTCGCGCGCGCGGGCCGCCCTGGTCCTGTCGGTGCTGCTGGGGCTGTCGCTCCTGGTCGGACCCAGCTGGGCAGGGGCGGCGGCGCTGGTGGTGGCGGCCCTGGCGGTGGCGGCGCGGGCCCCGGGGCGCGCGGGCGCCTGGCTGGCCCTGGTGGGTGCCGCGGCGGCGGCGGCGTGCCTGGCCGCGGCGGCGCTGGTGCCGGCGGCCCTGGCCGGTCATCGGGTGGCCGACGCCGGCGCGCGGCTCGCGCTCTGGCACTGGATCGAGCTGCCCATCGCGCTTCTGGCCGCGGCTGGCGCGCTGGCGGGCCCGGCGGCGCGGGCCGCGCGTGTGCTCCTGGTCGCCGCGGCGGCGCTGGTCGGGGCCGCCATTTTTGTGCCGGCCGCGCGCGAGGGCGCGCTGGTGGCGGTGGCCGCATGCGTCTACCCGGTCGCGGGGGTGGGGCTGTCGCGGATCCTGGCCGGGCTTCTGCGCGTGAGGCCGGCGGGCGGCGCCGCGGCGACCGGCGCTGCCCGGGTGCGCGCCGCGATCGCCGCGCTGTGTGCCCTGGCGGCGGTCGGGCCGCTGGCGGTGCGGGCCTGGGGCGGCCTGCCGCTGGGGCCGCGCGCCGAGGTCGAGCAGCCGCCGGCAATCCTGGCCGGCACCCCCCGGGGGCCCGGATCGCACCGGGCCGGGCGGCCGCGCATCGCCTGGCCCGAGCGCGGCGCGCGCCACTATCGCGATGCCGCCCCCGACACCGCGACCCGCTTCGGCTTCGCCTACCTGCCCGGGCGCGATCGCGCGCGCGACCCGGAGCTGGCTCAGCTGTGGCGCGCCTCGGCCGGGATCGGCGAGCGCCTGCTGGATCTCTACGGGGTCGCGTACGTGCTGGTGCCGGCGCGGGTCGCGAGCGCCGCCGCCATGCCGGTGGTGGGTCGGGCCGCGGGCGATCCCTGGGTCCTGGCCGAGAACACCTGGCGCCGGCCGCGCGCGTTCGTGGCGCCGCGCTGGACCTGGTACGCCGACGCCACCCGTCTGGCCAGGGAGCTGTTTCCGTCGGCGCCGGATCAGCGGCGCCTCCTGGGCCAGGCCGAGGTCAGGCTCATCGGCAGTGGACCGCCACCGCCCGCCTCGGCTCCGTCGCCTGGTCGTCTGGCCGCCGCCCCCTGCGAGGTTCGCGCGCCCTCGGACCAGCCCGAGGACGTCACGCTCACCTGCCGCTCGGAGACCGGCGGCTACGCCGTGCTGCTCGATCGCTTCGCGCCCGGCTGGACCGCCGAGGTCGATGGCCGGCCGGCGCGGATCGAGCGGGCGGACCTCCTGGCTCGCGCAGTCGCGGTGGGACCGGGACTGCACCAGGTCAGGTTTCACTACCGGACACCGGGCCTCCTGCTCGGCGGGGCGCTGTCGATCCTGGCCTGGCTCAATGCCGCGCTGGCCGGGCTCATCCTCCGGCGCACGCGCTCGCGCGCGGGTCAGGCCACCAGGGCAGTGCCGACCGAGCCCGGTGATCCAGCGCGCGGAGCAAGTCGCCCCGCGCCAGCTGCCCCACGATGTAGATGGCGCCGACCCGGCCGGTCTCCAGCACCGCCAGCGACTCCTCGAGCTTGGGGATCATGCCGCCCGAGACGGTGCCGTCGGCGATGGCGGCTCGGGCCTCGGCGACGGTGAGGCGCGGGGATGCGCGAGGCTGGGATCGCCGAGGTCGCGGAGCACGCCGGGCGCGCCGGTGACCAGCACCAGGCGATCGGCGCCCAGCGTCGTGCGGCGAGCTGGTTGGCGATGATGTCGGCGTTGATGTTGAGCACCTGCGCCGCCGGCGTCGGCACCCAGGCAGGCGAGCACCGGCACGTAGCCGGCGCCGCGCGCAGCAGCGTCGAGCAGCGCGAGGTTGAAGCCGACGACGTCGCCGACGAGGCCGAAGTCGATGGGCTCGGGCCCGCCGCCCGACGACCACCGCGCGGCGGGCGCCTGGCGCGCCGCGATGGCCAGCGCGCTGGCGCCGTGCAGGCCCGACCGGCCGCGCGCCGGCGCGCCAGCAGCGCGGCGCACAGATCGACGTTGAGCTGCCCGGCGACGCACCATCTTCATGACGTCGAGGCGTCGGCCTCGTCGGTGACGCGGCGGCCGGCGACGATGTGCGGCGTCTGGCCGAGCTGCGTCTGCAGAGCTCGGTGGCCTGCGGGCCGCCGCCGTGCACCACCACCACCCGCTCGCCGCGGGCCGACGAGCGCGGCGATGTCGGCGGCGACGGCGTGGCATCATCGGGCCGCCGGCAGGACGTCGCCGCCGAGCTTGACCACCTGGCCGGCGACGCGCGGCTCACGGCCACGTCCCGGGTCCTCGAGCGACGGCCGTCTCGTCGAGCCCCAGCATGAGGTTCATGTTCTGGATCGCCTGGCCGGCGCCGCCCTTGATGAGGTTGTCGATGGCGCGACAGCAGGCCACGGTGCGGCGTGCCGCCGACGGCGCCGCCCAGCGCGAAGCCGACCTCGGCGAAGTTCGAGCCCGCGACCGCCGCGACCTCGGGCAGGCGGCCTCGCGGGCACGCGCACGAACGGCTCGCTCGCGTAGGTCTGCGTCGTAGAGCGCCGCGAGCTGGTCGCGTCGTCGACGCTCGGCGTCGACCTCGACGAAGCGCGGTGGCGAAGATGCCGCGCGACAGCGGCGCGCGACACCGGCACGAAGCGCAGCTCGAAGCCGCGTGGCGCCGGCGTCGCGCGAGCGTCTGCGACGATCTCGGGCGTGTGCTGGTGCATCGAGCGGCTTGTAGGTCTTGAGGTTGACGGCGCGCACCGGGTGGTGCGTGCCGGCCGAGCGGCGCCGCGCCGGTTCCCGACGAGCCGGTGATGCCGCGACGTGGACCGCGCCGCGCCAGCAGCCCGGCGCGCGCCAGCGGCAGGAGCGCCAGCTCGATGGTGGTGGCGAAGCAGCCCGGCGACGCGACGCAGCGTGCGCCGCGCGGATGGCGTCGCGGTTGAGCTCGGGCAGGCCGTAGACGAAGGTGCCCGAGCAGCTCGGGGTGGGGGTGGAGCGGCGCCGTAGAAGCGCTGCGTACGCGGCCGCGTCGCGCAGGCGGAAGTCGCCCGACATGTCGACGATCTTCGACGCCGAGCTCGAGCAGCTCGGGCACCTTCGCGGCGCTGACCTTGTGCGGCAGGCCAGCAGCGCGACGTCGCAGCCCGCGGCGGCCTCGGCCGGCGGCGATGTCCTCGAAGCGCAGGTCGGTGCGCCCGTCGAGGTTCGGGTGGGCGGCCCAGAGCGGCTCGCCCACGAAGTCGATCGAGGCGACGCGGACCAGCTCGACCTCGGGATGAATCAGCAGCCGCCGGATCATCTCGCCGCCGCCGTAGCCGCTGCCGCCGATGACGGCGGCCTTGAATCGCTTCGCCATGGGCGCAGCTCACAGGGGAACCACCACCGCTGCGTCAAGCGCGGCTCGGGGCGATTCGCCGCCAGCGCGATGGCGGCCGAGGGACTCCCACCGCACTCGGTCGCCGTCGCCCTCGCAGCGGCCTCGGGCGTCTTCTGAGCCCCGGTCAGCGCCGACCGGCCCCGGCGCGGTGCTGGGCATACTCGCGCGCGTGAACGCCCAAATCGACGAGGTCTGTGCCGCCGTCACCCGCTCGGAGCCAGAGCTCCTGCCGCTGCTGAGCGGTGGGTCGAGATCAACTCGTTCACCGACAACCTCGAGGGCGTGGCCCGCATGGCGCGGCGCTCGAGGCGACTTCGCCGGCTGGGGCTCGACCCTCGAGCGCCGCCGGGCCGACGGCCACGGCGACCACCTGCGTCTGGCGCACGCCGGCCTGGGACGGGCCGGCCGGCCGGCGCGTGGTGCTGGTCGGCCACCACGACACCGTGTTCCCGCCCGGCACCTTCGAGGGATTGCACGCCGCGACGGCGACCGGCTGCGCGGCCCCGGGGTGCTCGACATGAAGGGCGGCCTGCTGGTGGCGCGCACCGCCCTGGCCGCGCTGGCCGGACGCCGGCGCTGCTGGCCGAGCTGCCGCTGGCGCTGGTGTCGGTGGCGACGAGGAGATCGGCTCGCCCAGACTCACGCGATCTGCTCGAGGAGCTGGCTCGCGGCGCGGCGGCGGCGCTGGTGCTTCGAGGCCGGGCCGCGCCAGCGATTCCATCGTCACCCGGCGCAAGGGCACCGGCAGCCTGGTCGAGGTCACCGCGCGCGGCCGCGCCGCCCACGCCGGCAACTCCCACGCCGAGGGCGTCAACGCGATCTGGGCGCTGGCCCGGCTTCATCGACCGCCGCGCAGCGGCTTGACCGACTACGACGCGCGGCGTCACCGTCAACGTCGGCACCGTCCGCGGCGGCGAGCGCCAAGAACACGGTGCCGGCCGAGCCGAGTGCGCGCGTCGACTTCCGCTTCGTCACCGCGCGACGACGGCCGCGCGCTGGTCGCGACCTCGATCGGGCCGCGCCGCGACGTCGGCCGAGCCGTGCGGGCGCGCGCTTCGAGCATCGACGGCGGGGTGCGAGCGCCTGCCGCTCGAGCGCACCGACGCGTCCGCGGCGCTCTACCAGCTGCTACGCCGCATGCGCGCGCGCCGGCCGGCCTGGGCGACGGCGAGCGCCGCTGCATCGGCGGCGGCTCCGACGCCAACACCGTCGGCGCGGTCGGCGTTCCGGCCATCGACGGGCTGGGCCCGCGCGGGCGCGGCTTCCACACCCACGACGAGCACATCGAGGTCGCCACCCTGGTGCCCCGCGCCCAGGCGCTGGTGGCGACGCTCATCGGCCTGATGGCGTGAGCGAGGCGGTGACCCAGGATCATCAGCAACTGGTTTTGCCGCCGCCCCGTCGGCGCTGTTGAGACCGATGACGTGGGTCGCGCCGGCAGTCGCCCCGTTCAGTGCTCGGGGTCGTAGGGATCGCGTCCGTGCGCGATCTCCTCGTCGTCGGTCATGCCGTCGCCGTCGAAGTCATTGATCGGGGGCGCGGTGACGACCACCTCGGGCGGGCTGCCGTCGGCGTGGCTGTCGAGGATGCCAACCACCTGCTCGAGCGCGGGGATCATCGGCTCGGGGATGGTGATGGGATGGGGCAGGGTGGGGAACGGGTCGTCCCCGGGGAAGGGGAAACCGGGCAGGTAGGTGCGGACGCCGCGCTCGGCGGTCCAGTTGCTGCCGTGGGTGGCAGGCGCGTACTGCACCATGACACCGGTCTGGCCGTCGACGTTGCCGCGGGCCGGGCTGGCGATCGCGCTCATGCCGTCGGGCACGGTCAGGGACGGCTGGAGGACCTCGAGGCCGAGGGCGCGGGCGCCGGCGTCGGTGGCGCCGTTGTAGATGACCTCGTCGCCGGCCACCTCGAGGTACACCACGCTGCGCGGGGACAGGGGCTGGCCGTCGATGGCAAAGCGGTCGTGGAGCACGTGGGGCGCGTAGGTGAGCGGATCGGCGGGATCGACCATGGCCTGGACCAGCGCGATGGCCGGGTGGAAGCGGTCGAGCCGGCCCTCGAGGCCGTAGTTGAGCGTGGCCAGCGGCACCACCAGGTTTGCGATGCCGGGCGAGCTCACCATGGCGATGTCAACCACGGCGGCGGCCGGCACGTCGAGCACGTAGAGGTCAACGTCGGGCTCGATGGCGGCCAGGAGGCCGCCCAGGATGGTGCCGAATGATTCGCCCAGGTAGACCAGGTGGCGGGTGTCGAGGGTGGGGGCGGTGCCGCCGTAGGTGTCGGCCAGCGGCGCGAGGTTGAACGTTGCCGGCCCCGAGCGCCACGATGACCTGGCACCAGTCCAGGACCGACTCGCGGATGGCGTCGCGTGCGCCTGAGAAGTTCTCGAGCTGGCCGAGGAAGTCGAAGGTCGAGGCCAGGCCGGTGTCGTCGCCGAAGCCGTCGGGCATGTCGGCGTCGCCGGTGAACTCGGGGATGGTCTGGGCCAGGTTGTTGCGCTGGTCGGTGTCGCGATAGCGCGAGCCGTGACCGTCGGCGTCGATGGCGACCAGGGCGTAGCCGGCGGCGGTGAGCGGCTCGGCGAAGGTGAGCACCGCCTGGCGGCTCGAGCCCAGCCCGTGGCCGAACAGGATCACCGGGTAGCCGCCGTCGGGCGCGGGCGCAGCCGGCAGCACCAGGGTGATGGGGATCGAGACGGTGTCGATCACGCGGGGCGCGCCGGTGGTGTCGTCGATGTCGAAGGTCTGGTCCTCGGGGCCGGCGGTGCCGGTGGCGGGGCGGCGAAAGCGGGCCAGCTCGATGCGGCCGGTGGCGACGACGCCGACGTGGTCGTGGGCCATGCCGGTGGGGTTGCCGTAGCCCCAGCGCTCCTGGCCTGCGCGGGGCGTGCCGTCGGGGAAGCGGGCCGCGTCGCCCAGGAGATCATGCAGTCGGCTCTGGCCGGAGAAGATGAGGGTCGGGTCGGGGAAGGTGATCTGGGGCGGGGCGACTTCGGCCGGGTCGTCGAGCAGGGCGCGGGCGGCGCGCAAGGTGCGGGTCCGTGGCCAGGACTTCGGCCAGGCCAACAACCCGTGCGGCGACCCGGCCGACGAGGGCGGGTCGCTGCGCGCGCAGGACCAGCGTCACGACGGCGGTCCCACCGACCCGCTCGGCATCGACGGCACGATCTTCCGGCTCAACCCCGACGTCCCGCTCACCCCGACCCAGGCCACGGCCGGCTCGTGGCTGGTGGCGATGGGGCAGCGCAACCCGTGGCGGCTCACCTTCCGCCAGGGCAGGGAGCAGCTCTGGAGCGTCGACGTCGGCTCCAGCAACTGGGAGGAGATCAACTACCTTCTCGACGCCCCGACGACCGGCCTGATCAACCGGGGATGGCCCTGCTACGAGGGCACCACCGCGGTCTCGCTGCGCAACGCGGCCTGGGACGCGCTCGACAAGCCGATCTGCGAGGAGCTCTACGCCGAGGGCCCGGCCGCGGTCGCGGCGCCGTTCTTCAGCTACCGCACCCGCACCGGCGCGACCCCGCTGACGCCGGGTGAGAACTGCCCGGTCGTGTCCTCCTCGATGTCCGGCGTCGCCTTCAGCCAGGTCGGCAGCAAGTGGCCCAAGGCCTACCAGGACGTGCTGTTCTTCACCGACTTCCTGCGCGGCTGCATCTGGCGGATGGAGAAGGGCGCCGACGGCCAGCCCGACCCGGGCTCGGTCCGGGTCTTCGCACAGGCCGCCGGCTCGCCGGTCGACCTGACGACCGGTCCGGGTGGCGACCTCTACTACGTCGACTACGGCATCGTGAACGGCGACGTCGTCCCGGGTGCCGGCGGCATCCACCGCATCAAGTACACCGGCGCCGCGTCGTTGACCCTGAAGTCGTCGCCCAAGAAGGTGAAGATCAAGGTCAACGGCCACCGGCAGCTCGCGCCCTACCGCACCGAGCTCGCGAAGGGCACCAAGCTGAGGCTCAAGGCGCCGAAGGTCTTCAAGATCAGAGGCGTGCGCTACGTCTTCGTGAAGTGGGTCGGCAAGGGCATCGGCCGCGACGAGACCAGGCTCAAGCAGAAGCTGCGGGTGAGGACCAAGCCGGTCAACCTGAAGGCGATCTACCGACGGGTCGGTCGCTAGGGCGTGTCCCGCATGAATTGCGGGACACGCCGTAGTGTCCTGAGTCAGAGATTCGCTGAAATATGCGGCGAGGAACTCGAGGATCTCATCGGTGGTCTTGGTCCATACGTAGGGCTTGGGGTTCTCGTTCCATTGGGTGGCCCAGTCGGTGATGTCGTCGGCTAGGTCTTTGACCGAGCGGTGTACGCCGCGGCGGATGAGTTGAGGGTGATCTCGGCGAACCAGCGTTCGACGAGGTTGAGCCAGGAGGAGCTGGTCGGGGTGAAGTGCAGGTGGAACCTGGGGTGGGCCAGGAGCCACTTCTTGACCGTGGGCGCCTTGTGGGTGGACAGGTTGTCGCAGACCAGGTGCACGTCGAGGTCCTCGGAACGGCTTTGTCGATGGCGGCGAGGAACTTGCGGAACTCCACCGCCCGGTGTCGGGCGTTGACGCGGGTGATCACCCGTCCGGGTGTGGGGCCGGCGACCTCGAGGGCGGCGAACAGGTCCAGGGTGCCGGCACGGATGTAGTCGTGGCTGATCCGCTCGGGGGTGCCCGGCATCATCGGGATCACCGGCTGGGACCGGTCCAGTGCTTGGACCTGGGTCTTCTCGTCCACGCACAGCACGAGCGCCTGCTCGGGAGGATCCATTAGAGCCCGACGATGTCGCGGACCTTCTCGACGAACTGGGGGTCGGTGGAGAGCTTGAAGGTCTCCTGCTTGTGCGGCTTGAGCCCGAAGGCCCGCCAGATCCGGAGACCGCCGACTGGCTCATCCCACTGGCCTGGGCCATCGACCGGGTCGACCAGTGCGTGGCGTTGGTCGGCTTGGACTCCAGGGTCCGCACGATCACCTGCTCGACCAGGTCGTCGCTGACCGTGCGCGGCGCACCGGGCCGGGGCTCGTCGCTCAGTCCCTCGAGTCGATGCTCGACGAACCGCGCCCGCCACTTGCCCACCGTCGCCTTGTTGATGCCCAGCTGGGTTGCGACGGCGGTGTTCGTGCTGCCTTCGCGCAGGCCAACACGATCCGCGAACGCATCGCCAACTGCTGAGAGGACTTGGGTCGACGCGCCCACCGCTGCAACGTCTCGCGCTCGTCGTCGCTGAGCTCGAGCACCACCTTCGGGCGACCAGGCTGAGGCATGCCCCAGCCTAACAATTATCTGGCGAATTTCTGACTCAACACACTAGTAGTAGCGCGTCGCAGCTAATTCTTGGGCCTGGTCGCCGCCCGGGCACGCACTTCGCTGCGTTGGCGAAGCATCGGCAGACGACCCCGGCTACGCCGTCGCTCCGCCGTCTTGCGATGCACGCACCCGGACGCCGCCAGACCACAAGCCTTAGCCGCGACACCGCTACTAGGAGTAGCGCGCGGCCGCCTCGGACGCGCGGGTGCCGTAGCCGCCGCCGAAGAGGGCGGCGTGCACCAGCAGCGGGAACAGCTGGTGCAGGGGCACCCGCTCCTCCCACCCGTCGGCGAGGGGGCTGCGCTCCTGGTAGGCCTCGAGCACCCGCGGCAGGTGCGGCATGCCGAAGAGCGCCAGCATCGCCAGGTCGAGCTCGCGGTGCCCGCCGTACGCCGCGGGGTCGATCAGCCAGACGCGGTTCTCCTGGCCCCACAGCACATTGCCGTTCCACAGGTCGCCGTGGAGCCGCGCGGGCGGCTCGTCGGGCAGCAGGGCCGTGAGCTTGCCGATCACCCGCTCGACCAGCGTGGCCTCGGCCTCGCCGATGGCACCCCGGTCGCGAGCCAGCTTGAGGTAGGGCAGCACCCGGCGCACGGCGTAGAACTCCGCCCAGCTGTCGCACGGCGCGTTGGGCAGCGGCAGCTTGCTGATGAACCCGTCCGCCTCGCCGCCGAAACAGGAGGCGCCGGCCGCGTGGGTGGTGGCGAGGGCAACGCCGAAGCCGACCGCCGACTCGGGCGAGGCCTTGCCCGGCTCGACCCAGCGCAGGATCAGGCACTCGTCGTCGACGCCGAGCACCTCCGGCACGTTGACCCCACCGTCGGCGGCGGGCTCGCGGAGCCAGCGCAGGCCCTTCGCCTCGGCCGCGAAGAACCCCGGAGGGGGGTGGGCATGGGTCTTCATGATCGCGGTGGTGCCGTCGGAGAGGCGCAGCTTCGTCGCCGCCGACGTGTCGCCGCCGGCCAGGGGGGCCGTGGCCACGACGGCCGAGCCGAGGAGCTCCTCGGCATGCCTGGCGATGACGGGTTGACGGGTCATCTCGCCGGCCCAGCCTGCCCCGGCGGGGGCTGGCGGAGGTCGGGCAGCTGCTGGAGGGCGGAGACGAGGGTGGCGCAGGTCCGTTCCACCATCGCGAGCACCTCCTCGAAGCCTTGTGCTCCACCGTAGTACGGGTCCGGCACCTCACCACCCGGTTCGACGGGGTCGAAGTCACCGAACAGCCGCACCCGGTCCGCCTCGGCGTCGCGGCCGGACGTCGCCTCGGCGCGGCGAACGTCGGCGAGGTTGCTGCCGTCCATGGCCAGGACCAGGTCGTGGTCGGCCAGCCACGACGCCGAGAACAGCCGGGCTCGATGGGCCGAGGGGTCGTAGTCGTTGGCGCGCAGCGTCGCGGCCGCCCGCTCGTCCATCGCCTGCCCGATGTGCCAGTCACCGGTGCCGCAGCTCGCGACCGTCACCCGGCCCGCCAGGCCGGCCTCGTCGACCCGCTGCGAGAGCACGACGTCGGCCATCGGCGAGCGGCAGATGTTGCCGAGGCAGATCAGCGCGATCGAGTAGGAACCGGGCCGCCGAGGTGACGGCAGGTCCGGTGCGACGCCTATTTGGACTCCCCGATCACGGCGTCGACGATCCACGTGACGACCGTGATCACGATGGCGCCGCCGACGGCGGGCCAGAAGCCGGTGACGTGGAAGCCGATGTCGAGCTTGTCGGCGATCCAGCTGGTGAGCTTCAGCATCGCCGCGTTGATGACGAGCAGGAACAGCCCGAGCGTGATCACGATGAAGGGGATCGACAGGATCGTGAGGATCGGCTTCACGAACGACGTGACGACGCCGAGCAGCAGGGCCACGAGCAGGAGCGACACCAGCTTGTGCTTGATCTCCTCCTGGCCGTGGACCGGCCCGTCGAAGTAGATGCCGTCGATGAGCAGGGTGGCCGCGGCCACCGCCAGGGCCGTCGTGACCAGCCAGCTGAGGAACCTCACGTGGATGAGTCTGTCAGGTCACTCGACACCTGGGAGTGGGCAGACCAACCCGTCCGGCCGACCGCGGCGATGGACGCACCTTGGCGGCTCGAACGTTTTGATCAGTCCACCCCCAGCGCCTCGATGATGTCGTCCTGGGCCTCGGCGAGGTGGCGCACCAGGAACTCGTAGGCGGCGTCGGTCTCGTCGTTCTCGAGAAGCCGGACCAGGGCGGCGTGGGAGTCGGCCTGGTCGTGGGCGTTGCGACGGATCCGGTCGACCTGGGCCAGGGCGAGCTTGAGCTCGACCACGAGGTTCTCCTGCATGGCGATCAGCCGCGGTGATCCGCTCAGGCCGACCAGCGAGACGTGGAAGGCCAGGTGCCGCTCGTTGAGCTCCTGGTAGGACGCGTCGGAGTGGATCGCGGCGATGTAGGCCTCCAGGGTGGCGCGCACGTCGGCCCGCTGCTCCTCGGTCGCCTCGCCCCAGTGGCGGATGCCGGCGCCCTCCAGCACCAGCCGGGCGGCGCACACGTCGCGCACCGAGTCGGCCTGCGGGCTCGCGACCGAGACGCCGCGGTTGGGTTCGCGGGTCGCCAGCCCCTCGGCGACCAGCACGGTGAGCGCCTCGCGTACGGTCGGTCGCGAGACGCCGAGCGAGGCGGCGATCGCGACCTCGCGCAGCGGCGTACCGGACTCCAGCTCGCCGTCGAACACCGCCCTGCGCAGCTCGTCGGCGACGCGGTCGACGGTGGAGGCGTGCTCGAGGTGGAGGGTGCCGAACGGCGGTCCGTCGTGCTGGACCTGGGTCATGGCATCAGTCCTTTGCCTGTCGGCTTGCCGGGGTAGCCACTGTGCGCCACACTACTGACTGTCAGATTGTCTGACAATCTTCAACGAGCCGCCGAGGAGGGGACATGTCGCTGGCCTGGGGCCGCCACTACGTCATGGTCGAGCCGAGCCACTTCCGGATCGACTACGTCATCAACCCCTTCATGGATCCCAGCGAGCAGCCCGACCGCGACCTGGCCATGGCGCAGTGGCGCACGCTCGTCGAGACCATCGAGCGGCTGGGGGGCACCGTCGACGTGATCCCTCAGCGGCCCGACGCGCCCGACATGGTCTACGCGATGAACCTCGGCCTCGCGGTCGCGCGGCGCCGTGGTGACGGTGGCCTCGAGCGGCACGTGGTGATGTCACACATGCGCTACCCGCAGCGCCGCATGGAGACCGCGTCGGCCCAGCCCTGGTTCTCCGACCACGGCTTCACGACGTCCTACGTCGGCCGGCACGGTGTCGGCGCCCACCTCGAGTCGGGCGACATCTTCCCGTTCGGCGACGCGCTGATCGCCGGCTACGGGCCACGCACCGAGGAGCTCGCGCTCAAGCACCTCGCACCCGACCTGGGCGTCCGGGTCCGCGGGCTACGGATCACCCACCCGGGCATGTACCACCTCGACCTCGCCTTCTGCCCGCTCGACGACCGGCGGGCGATCGTCTGTCCCGAGGCGCTCGACCCCGCCTCGGCCGACACCTTGATGAGCCTGGTGCCCGAGCCGGTCGTGCTGACCGAGGAGGAGGCGCTGACCACCTTCGCCGCCAACTCGATCGTGGTCCCGTCCGCCATCGGCGGTCCGGCGACCGTCGTCATGCCGGCCGCACCCGACCACGTCCGCGACCAGCTCGAGCAGTGGGGCTTCGTCGTCGAGCTCGTCGACGTCTCGGAGTTCCACAAGGGCGGTGGCTCGATCCGCTGCCTCACCAACCCGGTCGACATCCAGGTCGGTCGCGACCTGCCCGAGGTCGCCGGCGGCGCCGTCGTGCTGCCGCCGGTTTGATACCCCGCGAGCTTCGACCCTGAGTCCGCGGCGACGCTCGCTCCGCTTCGCGGGCTTCGCAGTCGCCACGGCCATCAGGGTCGATCGCGGGAGTGCTCGCTCCGCTCGCCGCCTCGCTGCGCTCGCTCCAGAGTTGAGGCGACCGAGACCTGAGCGGCCGATGGAGTGCTCGCCGGGGCCGGCTCGCGGCCAGGTCGCGGCTTCGCGAAGCGGCGCGTGGCGACGTAGAGCACCAGGGCCACGCCCCACGACAGCAGGCTCAGCATCAGCTGCGAGCGCGTGTCGTCGGTGAGCAGCATCTGCACCAGGATCGCCACGATGCCGAGGATCGCGACGACGGTCAGCACCGGGTAGGCCCACATCTTCACGACGAGCTTGTCGTCCGGCGTACGCCGGCGCAGCACGAGCTGGCTCGCGGCGATGAGCAGGTAGACGAAGAGGATCACCGCGCCCGAGGAGTTGAGCAGGAACAGGAAGACCGTGTCCGGAGAGACGTAGGCCGCGATCACGCTGAGGAAGCCCACGACGGTCGAGGCCAGGATCGCCCAGATCGGCACGCCCCGGCTGCTGAGACCGGTGAAGGCTCCGGGCGCCTCCTTGCGATCGGCGAGCACGAAGACCATCCGTGAGGCGGTGTAGAGGCCGGAGTTGAGGCAGGACAGCACCGCGGTCAGGACGACGGCGTTCATGATGTGGTCGGCGTAGGGGATGCCCATCTCGCTGAACGCTGCGACGTAGGGCGAGTCACCGAGGTCGTTGTCGTCCCAGGGCACGATGAGCACCAGCAGGATCATCGAGCCGACGAAGAACGTCGCCACCCGCAGGATCACCGACTGGGTCGCCCTCGCGATGGCCCGCTCGGGGTCGCTCGACTCGGCCGCGGCGACGGTGGCGATCTCGGCGCCGACCATCGAGAAGACGACCACGACGATGCTCGAGAAGACCGCGCTCACGCCGTTGGGGAAGAAGCCGCCCTCGCTCGTCATCAGGCTGACGTCGAAGCTCTTGTCCGGCCACAGCCCGACCACGAAGAGGGTGCCGAGCACCAGGAACACGACGATGGCCGCGACCTTGATGCCGGCGAACCAGTACTCGAACTCGCCGTAGGAGCGCACCGAGATCAGGTTGGTGAGCGTCATCAGGGTCATCAGGACCAGAGACACCAGCCACAGCGGCAGATCGATCCAGAACCGGACGATCTCGGCCCCGGCGACGGCCTCGAAGCCGACGACGATCACCCAGAAGTACCAGTAGAGCCACGCCACGGAGAAGCCCGCCCACCCGCCGAGGGCGCTGCGCGCGTAGTCGGAGAACGAGCCGGTCGACGGGTTCGCGGTCGCCATCTCCCCGAGCATTCGCATCACCAGGATGATCAGGAGCCCGGTGATCGCGTAGGAGAGGAACGCCGAGGGGCCGGTCTCTCCGATCACCGCCCCTGAGCCGACGAACAGGCCGGCTCCGATCACGCCGCCGATCGCGATCATGGTGAGGTGGCGCTGCTTGAGGCCGCGCTGGAGCGTCTGACCCGTCCGCTCGCCCTGCTGGGGTTCCTCGATCGTGCTCACCCCTGGGCAGTGCCCAGATTGTCGGGATCACCCACCCCGTAGCGTCTTCGGCATGTTCCCGGTCGGCGGTGTGGGCGTCATGCTCACGCTCATCGCGGCGGCCGCCGTCGTGCTGGCCGTGGTCGTCGCGGTGCTCTCCCGCCGCTTCGGGTGGCCGTGGTCGGTCCTCGCCGGGCTGCTGCTCTGGTCGGTCGTCGTGATCGGTGTCCTCACCCTGATCCCCGCGAACGGCGCCCCGGGGATCGTCCCCGCCGAGGGTCGGCTCACCACGTGCTCCTGGGACATCGGCGGACCGGCTCCCGACGGGTTCTGGATCCTGCCCGGCGGTCAGCGGCTGCTCAACGCGGTGGTGTTCGTCCCCTCGGGCGCGCTGCTGGTGCTCGTGGCGGCGCGCTGGCGGTGGGCCTGGGCCACGGTGCCGGTGGGGCTGGCCGCGCTCGCGGCGTACTCCGCGCTGATCGAGCTGACCCAGCTGGAGGCGGCCCGCATCGACCGGGCGTGCGACGTCACCGACATCATCGACAACGTCATCGGCGCAGGGATCGGTGCGCTGGTGGGGGTCGTGGCGCTGCCGCTCGTGCGGCCGTGGCGGCTGCGATGAGTTGGAGCCGGACGCTCGGTCATCACTGATCATGCGCACTCTCGCGATCACGCAGAACATGTCCGCAGACGGGTCGATCGAGTTCCTCGGCGACTGGTTCGACCCGACCGACCAGGCCGACGACCTGGCCGCCGAGGTCCGCCGGCAGAGCGAGGCCGAGGAGTTCCTGCTGCTCGGCCGGCAGACCTTCGAGGACTTCCGCGGCTACTGGCCGAAACAGACCGAGGACCGCACGGGGATCGCGGCCCAGCTGAACCGGGTGCACAAGGTCGTGGTCTCGAGCACCCTCAGCGACCCCGAGTGGGACAACTCCACAGTCCTCGGCGCCGACTGGGTCGAGCGGGTCCGCGAGCTGAAGCAGGCCGACGGCGGCGACATCGTGGTGACCGGCAGCCTCACGCTTGTCCCTGCGGTCATCGACGCCGGGCTGGTCGACGAATACCGGATCTTCACCTTCCCCGCGGTGCAGGGACGCGGCCGCCGGCTGTTCCCTGAGGGCGTCGAGGCCACGCTCGAGCTGCGTGAGAGCCGCGCCTTCTCGAACGGAGTCGTCTTGACCGTCTACGCGCCCACGGGGTGACGCGGAGGATCAGGCGGCCGCGGCGATGCGCCGGCGAACGACGTCGAGCGCCTCGAGGTCGAACTCCGCCGCCAGGCGTGCCACGCGGGTGTCGTCGCCGTCGGCGACGGCGATGTTGATGGCTTCGATGTAGTGGTCGTGGAGCCGGGTGAGGGTGTCGCTGGTGTTGCTCATAGTTCAAGTGTGGACCTCTTTTTGGATCGTTCCAAGGAAATGGTGCACCGAGGAGGCGTGACGTTGGGCACCGTCGAAAAGGACCTCGCGGTCGAACTCGGCGGCCAGCCGGTCGACACGGCGCAGGTCGTCCTGGGCAGGCGGATGATGGCTCTCTGTTCGGCCCGCTGGATCCCGAACCGAGTCTGCGCGGACGTGACCCCCGGGCAGCCCGGTGACGCCAGGGTTAGGTTGGCCCGGTGACCGCTCCGCAGCCTCGCCCCAACGTCGCGGCGATCCCCGCCTACGTCGCCGGCAAGCCGCCCACCGTGCGGCCCGGGATGACGTCCTACAAGCTCTCCTCCAACGAGAACCCCTACCCGCCACTGCCCGGCGTCGTCGAGGCTGCGCACCGCGCCGTCGACGTCATGAACCGCTACCCCGACATGGGCAACACCGGGCTCTACGACGCGCTTGCGGCCAAGCTGCGGGTGCCGGTCGGCGACCTTGCGGCGGCCACCGGTTCGGTGGCGCTGATCTACCAGCTGCTGTCGGCGTTCTGCGAGCCCGGCGATGAGGTGGTGCACGCCTGGCGCTCGTTCGAGGCCTATCCGATCGCGATCGCGGCTGCGGCCGCGACGTCCGTGGCGGTGCCGGTGACCGCGGACGGCCGCCACGACCTCGACGCGATGGTCGCAGCCATCGGGCCGCGCACCCGCTGCCTGATGGTCTGCACGCCCAACAACCCGACGGGGCCGTCGGTCACCCAGACCGAGCTCGACGCGCTGCTGGCGCGGGTGCCCGACCACGTGCTGGTCGTCGTCGACGAGGCGTACGTCGAGTTCGTGCGGATGGACGACAAGGTCGACGGCCTCGCGACCTACCGTGCCCACCCCAACGTGGTGCTGTTCCGCACCTTCTCCAAGGCCTACGGGCTGGCGGGCTTCCGGGTCGGGTACGCCGTGGCGCAGGAGCCGATCGCGGCGGCGCTGCGCGCGGTGTCGCTGCCGTTCGGCGTCTCGGGCGTCGCTCAGGCCGCGGCCATCGCTTCGCTCGAAGCCGAGGCAGCGCTGCTCGAGCGGGTCGACGCCCTGGTCGCCGAGCGGGCCCGCGTGCGCGAGGGGCTGCACGCCGCCGGCTGGGACGTCCCCGAGCCGCAGGGCAACTTCGTCTGGTTCGAGCTCGGTGACCGCACCGCCGAGTTCGCGGCCGCCGCCGACGAGCTCGGCATCGTCGTGCGCCCGTTCGCCGGGGAGGGCGCCCGGGTCTCGATCGGCGAGGACGAGGCCAACGACCGGCTGCTGGAGCTGGCCCGGACCTTCCAACGCTGATCCAAGCTGTGCCCGACACGCGCGGCCGGTTGGCCGTCGCGAGGGCGCCGAGCGCGGAGGATTCGCCTCATGCGATCCTTCCGGCCCCGCGCCATCCTCGCCGTCGTCTCGCTGGCCGCCGCGACCGTTGCCGTGGCAGCGCCACCTGCGTCCGCGCAGGCCACCCGCACCTGGGTGTCGGGAGTCGGCGACGACGCCAACCCGTGCTCGCGGACCGCGCCCTGCAAGACCTTCGCAGGAGCGATCAGCAAGACCGCAACGGGGGGTGTCATCAACGCCCTCGACGACGGTGGGTTCGGCGCCGTCACGATCACCAAGGCGATCACCATCGACGGCGGCGGACACATCGCGTCGGCCCTGGTCTCCGGCACGAACGGCATCATCATCAACGCCCCCGCCAACGCGCAGGTGGTGCTGCGCGGCATCGACGTGAAGGGGCTCAACAGCGCAGAGGGGACGTGTGGCGGGCTCAGCGGCGTCCAGATCCTCAACGCCGCCTCGGTCCGTCTCGACAACGTCACCATCTCCGGCTTCGCCACCGCCGTGAACGCGCCGCTCTCCAACAGCTCGGCCGACGTGTTCGTCGACCTGTCCCTCAACGACGTCCGCATCAACGACAACTGCCAGTACGGCGTGCGCGTCGCACCTGACGCCGGTCACGCGGGGCGGCTGGCCCTCGACGGGGCCACCATCACGGGGTCCAACGTCGCGCTCAGCGTCGGCGCCGGCGGTGAGGGGTGGGTCAGCAACAGCAAGATCTACCTCAACAACCTCGGTGTGCAGCCGGCCGGAGGGAAGATCCACTCCTACTGCGACAACCAGGTCGCCGGCAACGCGACCGACGGCGCGTTCACCGACGACCTCTGCGGTGGCGCAACGACCACGCCCCAGCCGCCGGCGGCGGCGACCTACTGCACCGTGCCCAAGCTGAAGAAGAAGAAGACCACGCAGGCGGCCGCGCTCCTCACCGCAGCGGGCTGCACGCTCGGCAAGGTCAAGAAGCACAAGGCTCCGAAGGCCAAGAGGGGCAAGGTGCTCAGCCAGGACGTCGCGGCCGGCACCGAGGTCAAGCTGGGCAGCGCGGTCCGAGTGGTCGTCGGGAAGTAGGTCAACCCGCCCTCGCCGGCCGGCCGGTGAGGGCGGCGGTCACCCCGAGGCCGAGGTAGATCGCGCCGCTCACCCGGCTGAGCCGGCGGCGCCTGACCGGGTTGCGCAGCCAGCCGCCGAGGGTGCCGGCGAGCAGCGCGCAGGCGCCGTCGCTCAGCACTGCCAGCAGCGTGAAGAGGGTGCCGAGCAGCAGGGTCTGCACGACTATGTGGCCCCGGCCGGGGTCGACGAACTGCGGCAGGAACGCCAGGAAGAAGACCGCGATCTTCGGGTTGAGCAGCTGCACCAGCAGGCCGTCGAGGAACAGCCGGGACCGCCGAGCCGGCACCGCGGGGGCCGCGGCGTCGACGGGCTCGAGCAGCTTGCGGACGCCCAGGTAGATCAGGTAGCCCGCGCCGGCGTACTTCACGATCGTGAAGCCGAGCTCGGACGCCGCGATCAGCCCGGTGAGCCCGGCGGCCGCGGCGACGGCGTAGGCGAAGGTGCCCGTCTCGACGCCGAGCATCGAGACGACGCCGGCGCGACGGCCCTGCTCGACGCTGCGCGTGATGAGGAACAGCACGGCCGGGCCGGGGATGACGAGCAGGGCCAGGCTGGCACCGGCGAACAGCAGCAGGGTCGAGGCATCGGGCATGAGCAGGCATCATCGTCGGCGGTTGCGTTCGAGCGCACTCCAGTTCCTAGGTTGGAGGACATGGAGACACGCACGCTCGGATCGCAGGGACTCACGGTGTCGGCCCAGGGGCTCGGCTGCATGGGCATGAGCCAGTCCTACGGCGAGCCCGACGAGGCCGGCTCGATCGCGACGCTGCACCGGGCGCTCGAGCTCGGCGTGACGTTCTGGGACACCGCCAACGTCTACGGCGCCACCGGCCCGGGCGGCTTCGGCGCCAACGAGACGCTGCTCGCGAGGTGCTGGCCGAGCACCGTGAGGAGGTCACGCTCGCCACCAAGATGGGGATCGCGGGCATCGACCCGTCCGCCGACGCCAGACCGGCAGCGGTTCACGCTGAGCGCGACGCCCGACGAGGTGCGGCGTCGCTGCGACGAGTCACTGGCCCGGCTGGGCACCGACCGCATCGACCTCTACTACCTCCACCGCGTCGACCCGGACACCCCGATCGAGGAGTCGATCGGCGCGATGGCCGAGCTCGTGACGGCAGGCAAGGTGCGCCACGTCGGCGTCTCGGAGGTCACCGCCGACGAGCTCGAGCGCGCGCACGCCACGCACCCGATCACCGCGCTGCAGAGCGAGTGGTCGCTGTGGACCCGCGGCCTCGAGGCCGACGTGGTGCCGACGGCACGACGGCTCGGCGTCGGGCTGGTGCCGTTCTCCCCGCTGGGCCGCGGCTTCCTCACCGGCGCGCTGGCCGGCCACACGTTCGCCGACGGCGACGTCCGCGGGCACGCTGGCGCGCTTCACCGGCGACAACCGCACCGCCAACGAGGCCCTCGTCGACGAGGTGGCCGCGGTGGCGCAGGCGCACGACGTGCTGCCCGCGCCAGGTCGCGCTCGCCTGGGTGCAGCAGCAGGGGGAGGACGTCGTACCGATCCCCGGCACCAAGCGGGTCGCCTACCTCGAGCAGAACATCGGCGCGCTCGACGTACAGCCTGACCGACGACGACGTGGCTCGGCTCGGCTCGCTGACCGCCCAGGTCGCCGGTGGCCGCTCCTAGACCTAGACAGGTCTAGCGCAGGCCGCGGCCCTGCCGCTAGGTTCCGGGATCCGGGCCCTTCTGTCAGGTCCGGGTCCATCGAGGAGATCTTGTGAGCCGTCGCCCCCTCTCTCTCGCTCGTCGCCCTCGCCCTGATGACCACGCCGGTCCTGATCGTGGTCACCGATTCCCCCGCTTCGGCGGCCGGGGTGAACTCACCGAACGGGTGCGGCGCGGCGGTGCACGCAGTGTTCACCAACTCGACGCCGGTGCCGATCTCGACGTCCGGGACGCCGGTCGTGACGTCCACCATCGCCGTCACCGGAGCCGGTGCCTATCTGACCGACGTCGACGTGATCACCGGGCTGACACACACCTTCTCCGCGGACATCGACATGACGGTCAAGTCGCCCGCGGGCACGATCGTGACCCTGACGACCGACAACGGATCGACCTTCGACAACGTCTTCAACGGCACCAGGTGGGACGACGACGCGGACCCGGGCACCCAGGTGCCCTACGTCACGAACGCCAACGAGGTCACCGAGCACACCTACGCCAACCTGACCCCGGTGCCGAACCTGCTGCCGGAAGAACCGCTGGGGTCGTTCACGGGCGAGAACCCCAACGGCAGCTGGACTGTGACCATCTCCGACGACACCAACGGGGACGGCGGATCGCTCAACAGCTGGAGCCTGGACCTGCAGGCTGCGCCGACGGCTCCGGCGATCGTCGCGACCACCACCACGACGAACTCGACGCCGCGTGACGATCGCCGCCGCGGGCACACCCGTGATCACCTCCACGATCGTCGTGGGTGGCCGAGAGTCCTTCCTCTCGGACCTGAACGTGACGACCAACCTGGCCCACACGTTCTCCTCCGACATCGACATGACGATCAAGTCCCCCGCGGGCACGATCGTGACCCTGACCACCGACAACGGTTCGACCTTCGACAACGTCTTCAACGGGACCGTCTGGAACGACGACGCCGACCCGGGCAACCAGGTCCCCTACACCGCGAACCAGGGCGAGGTCACCGAGCACACCTACGCCAACCTCACGGTGGCGACGCCGCTGACGCCGGAGGAGGGGCTCGGCTCGTTCGTCGGCGAGAACCCCAACGGGACCTGGACGCTGACCGTCTCCGACGACAACAACCTGGACGGCGGGACCCTCAACAGCTGGAGCCTCGGGCTGACCACGGCCGTGTGCTCGCCCACCCCGCCGCCCCCGCCGCCGGACACCGCGGTTTCGGGAGCCGCGGCGACGGCCTCTGCAAAGCAGTCGGCGGGCAAGAAGACGTCTGGCCGTGGCGAGCACGGTCGCCGCCGCCAACGAGGCGCTGACCGTCAAGGTCGACGGGGTGCTCACCGTGAAGGGCAAGCCGAAGAAGGGTCATCACCGGGGGGTGGCGGCGCGCGACCACAGCTACCCGCTCGCGAGCCAGACGCTCAGCCTGGCTTCCGGCGCTCAGCAGGATGTGAGCAGCGTGCTCGACGGGTCCAGCAAGCAGGTCAAGAAGCTGCACAAGAAGCTGCTGAAGGCGTTGGCCGCGAAGCAGAAGGCCATGGTGGTCCTCACCTTCACGTTCACCGACGCGGCGGGCAACCACCAGACCCTGACGCAGACGGTCAAGCTCAAGGGCGTGAAGCGCAAGCACCGCTGAGCTCTTCGGCTCGACCCGCCGGTGGGCGGGCCGGGCGACCCGTGATCGGCGCTGGCTCAGCGCCCACCTCGACCTTGGCCTCAGCTTGACCTTGAACGTCACGGTGGCCGGGGTCAGGTCCACGAGGCCAGAGACGTTGACCGCGCGCACGGCGAAGACGTGCTTCCCCTTTCGAAGCCTGGCCTTGACCGGCGACGTGCAGGCAGCGAACGCCGCGCCGTCCAGCGAGCACTCGAAGGTGCCGGCCGTGGCCGACGTGAACGCGAAGCTCACCCGGGCCTTCCGCTTCGAGGTGGTCACCCTCTTCTTCGGCGCCTTCGTCAGCGTGGTCTCGGGCGTGGTCTCGGGCGCGCTGACGATGACGCTGCTGGCGGCCGGCGTCGGGTCGGCGTTGCCCGAGAGGTCCGTGGCGCGCGCCTCGACGGTGTGCGACCCAGGGGCGAGCACGGCGGTCGTGTAGGGCGAGGCGCAGGTCGCGAACGGCGCGGTGTCGACCCGGCACTCGAAGGTCGAACCCGGCTCGTCGGAGCTGACCGTGTAGGTCGGCGTGCTGTCCTCGATGGTGCCGGTCGGCCCCTCCAAAGTGGTCTCCGGCGGGTCGCACTCGAGCGCGGTGACCCGCTCGTCGGCCCCGATGTCGGGGAGGGCGGGGCACGCCGCCGTGGCCCGGATGGCCCGGGGGTCACCGTCGATGTCCTTCGTGCCGGTGGCGGCGTCGAGCACGCCGGCGTCCAGGGTCGGTGACCCCGCGGCCTGGTGGAAGTCACCGCCGGCGGCGTCGACGAACACCGGAGGCGCCGTCTGGTTGGTGCCGGTTCCCGGGTCGGTGACGGTGGCGAGCACGCCACCGCCGTTCGTGATCTCCTGCTCGGTCGCGTAGCTGGAGTGGGCGAGGGCGATCGTGACCGAGGCGCCGTTGGACGCGCTGGCCCGGACGTCGACGTCGCTGGGCCCACCTCCGCCGAGGGCGATCACGTTCGAGGCGTCGACCTCGAAGGCGGCGTCAGGTCCGCTGAGGTCGAACCCGATGCCAGCGAAGCCACCGACCGCCGTCACGTTGCGCAGGGAGATGGTCCTGGTGCCGGGTCCGGCGCTGACGTTGGAGCCCATGCCCTTGCTGTTGACGCCCGTCGCCCGGCACAGGCTGTCGCGGAACACCACCGAGGCGGCGACGTTGCAGGCGGTGCCGCCGGCGAAGGGGACGCTCGCGCTGATGCGCTCGATGGTGGCCCCTCCAGCCGCGACGTAGATGCCCGAGGACTGCACCGAGGCCACCAGCGCTAGGTCGCTGAGCATTGCCGCCGCCCCGATGTAGACGCCGACCGTGCTGCTGGTCGTCACCGTGGGCACCGGCTGCCCAGCCTGTCCGTGGACCGTGATCGCCTTGATGACGTCGAGCTCGACCACGACATAGCTGCCCGGCACGAGGACCACCTCGTCACCCGGCTGGACCGCAGGCGACTCGACCGCGATGTCGAGGGAGCACGGGGTCGCCTCGGTGCATTCCGTGCCCGACCCAGCGGGGGACGCCCACCGGACTGTTGCCTCCGCCCGCGCCGGCGAGCCGACCAGCCACAGGAGGGACATGACGACGGCAGTGAGGCGGCGACGGCCGCCCGGGTGCGCTTCACGAGCCGAACGTCTACAGGAATCAGGCGCTGACCGACAGAGGCGTCTGGACCTTGCGTCGGTCGATCTCGCGCCACCGGGGGTCGACCGCGGGCAGCATCGTCACGACGAAGTAGGCCGCGCCGCAGACCAGCATCGCCGCACCGAGGCCGGCGCCGCCGACCAGGAAGCCGCCGACCAGGCCGCCGAGCGGCATCAGCGCGAAGCAGCAGGCGGTCGACAGGGAGCTGACCCGGCCCATCAGGTGCTCGGGCACCCGCTCGTAGATCACCGCGCCCAGGATCGGGTTGAGGAAGCCCGAGGCGAAGCCGGCGACCACGGCGTAGCCGAGGATGCTCCACAGCGGGGTGTCCAGCCCCATGAGCACGAACCTCGGCAGCCCGGTCACCAGGAAGCAGACCAGGTAGGTCGCGTAGCGCGGCAGCCGGTCGCCGTACGCCGCGGCCACCAGCGACCCGACCGCGGAGGCGCCGGAGAAGGTCGCGAACAGGGCGCCGACCGCGGCCGCGCCGCCGCCGTGCTCGATGCCCCAGACCGGGACCAGCACCGCCGACCACGCGAGGTCGATGAGGTTGGTGAGCGACACCATCACGGTGATGCCGACCAGCACCCGGTCGCCGCGCAGGAACCGCCAGCCCTCCCGGAGCTGCTCGAGGTACGGCGCCGGGTCTGGCGTCGGCGTCCGGCTCGGCCGGCTGGCGGGTCGCCGGCCGGGATCGCCCAGGCCAGCATCAGCGCGGAGACGCCGAACGAGACCGCGTCGACGATCAGCGCGTTGGCCGGCCCGATCACCGCGACCAGGCCGCCGGCGAGCCCGGCGCCGAGCATCGACGCGGTCCGCTCCACCGTCGAGCTCAGCCCGGTGACCCGCTCGAGCGGGACCTCGGCGGTGGCCGCGAGGGCCGGGGTCATGGAGTGCTTCGCGGCGTCACCCGGCCCCCGCAGGGCGCCGGCCACCGCCACCAGGCCGAGGAACCCCGGGAACGACAGGAGCCCGGCCTCGTGGAGGAGCGGGATGGCGCCGACCACGGCGAGCGAGCCCCAGTCGCACGTGATCGCGACCCGGCGGGCACCGACCCGGTCGATGACCGGGCCGCCGAGCACCTTGAGCAACACCAGCGGCAGCATCTCGGCGACGGCGACCAAGCCGGTCTTCTCCGGGCTGCCGGTCGTGCTGAGGACGAAGAACGGCAGGGCGATCATCGAGACCCGGGTGCCGATGAGCGAGATGCCCTCGGCGCCGAGCCAACCGTAGAGCGCTCTCTTCACGACGCACCTCCGACGCGGCCGGGGTAGGGGAAGGTCGAGAGCTGGACCACGAAGTCGACGGCCTCCTCCTCGTCCTCCTCGGCCTCGAAGTCGGTCATGGTCTGGATCAGCGTCTCGAGCAGGACCTTGGCCCGGCCCGGCGTCAGCTTCACCACCCAGTCGCTGAAGGTCGAGGCCTCGTCCCACTCGCGTGGCATCAGCGGCAGCTCCTCGACGGCCCGCTGCAGCAGCTCGGTCATGACGACCACGACGGACTGGAGGTAGGCCTCGGTCGTCTCGCGGGCCTCGACCTGATCAGTGTCGACCCGCTCGGTGAGCGTCGACCGGTGCGCGGCCTTCCACCACCGGTCGCGGGCGTTGCCCCGGCTGTCGTCGTCGACGACCCAGCCGTGCTGCGCCAGCTGACGCAGGTGGTAGGACGCCGCACCCGTGTTGATCCCGAGCCGCGCGGCCAGCGAGGTGGCGGTGGCGGGACCGTCGATGCGCAGCATGCCGAGCATCCGCAGCCGGGTCGGGTGGGTCAATGCCTTCAGCTGGTGAGGGCTGGGGGTGATCGAGCTGGAGTCCACGAGAGACACGCTACGACTGCAAAGAAGTGTTTGCAAACACTTCTTTGCTATCTGGGGAGTCTGGGATCGTGTGCTGCGTGCACGAGCCCCTCCTGAGGATCGTCATCGACGACCTGTCCGGCCATGAGGTCGCGGCGCTGCTCGCCGACCACCTCGCCTCGATGCACGAGCTCACCCCGGCCGAGAGCGTGCACGCGCTCGACCTCGCGGGCCTCCGCACACCCGACGTGACGTTCTGGTCGGCCTGGTCCGGCGCCGAGCTGGCTGGGTGCGGCGCGCTCAAGGAGCTCGACCCCGCCCGCGGTGAGGTGAAGTCGATGCGCACCGCGCCTGGCCACCTGCGCCGCGGCGTGGCGGCTGCCGTGCTGGGCGTGATCGTGGCCGCGGCGCGCCAGCGCGGCTACGACGAGCTGCTGCTCGAGACCGGCCCGGCTCCGGCGTTCGCCGCCGCCCACGCCCTGTACACGCGGTCGGGGTTCGAGCCGTGCGGACCGTTCGCGGACTACACCGACGACCCGTTCAGCCGCTTCTACCGGCTCGAGCTGGCTGGACAGGTCTAGTGCGCCTTCCCCTGCGGGGTCCGAATCGGTCGTAGTCTGCCGCAGTCCGGCAGGCGTCTTCGGACGCGTGCCCGACGTACTCCCAACCTCGTCCTAGGAGACTCATGAGCACACGCAGCGTCATCCGCGCCCGCACCGGCGCGCTCGCCTTCTGTCTGGCTGCCGGAGCCGTGCTGGCCGCCCCGGCGCCCTCGCAGGCGGCTGTCCTCGGCATCACGCAGGTGGTGGCCGCGGTCGGATTCGACGATGATCCCGATGTCGGCGTCACCTGCACCACCACCGGGCCGGGCGACGTCACGGCACCGACCACGACCTTCGCTGCGGACGGGGTGCCGGTGACCCGGACCGCGAGCTCGAGCGCGGTCATCACCGACAACGCCAACGCCAGTGACGTGACCACGATGTCGGGAAGCATCAGCCACACGGTCACCGCCACGCAGGCCAACGGCCAGCTCAGCGCGGTCCGCGTCGCGTCGACCGCGACGACGAGCCTGTCGACTGCGATCGCGAACACCAAGTGCGGTGCCAGCCTGGACGTCCAGGGCGGCACCCAGTTCCAGTTCGACCTCGCTGTCCCCGCGCTGATGACGGTCACCGCCGAGGCGCACCGCATGATCGGGATCGTCCAGGCCGGCAATATCACCGGCCCGACGCCGGAGGACCTCCAGGCCGTCGTGGTCTATGCGATCGGCGACCACGGGACGAGCACCGGCACCGTCCTGTTGCCGGCAGGCACCAACTTCATCGGCGTCAACCAGGTCCAGAAGTCGATGGAGGCGACGGCCGCGGCAGGCTCGAAGTCGTCCTCGGGCGACGTCACCGTCGACTTCGCGTTCGAGACACCCGGCGTGGCCAGCGGTGCCCAGTCCGGTGCCGGCGGCAAGTACGTCACGCTCGGCTCCGGGCGCGACTGCACGGCCGGGTCGCTGCCGATGACCTGGAAGAAGAAGGCGGGCAAGGGCAAGCACCGCGTCATCAACAAGGCGATCGTGCGGGTCAACGGCGCGAAGGTGGCCACGATCAAGAAGCCCAAGAAGGGGCAGGTCTCGAAGGTCACCGGGCTCAACCCGGAGAAGGCGGCCGACGTCGAGGTCACCTTGAAGGTGAAGGGCAAGGGCAAGTACACCGTGGAGCGGAGCTACCTGCGCTGCATCTGACCCCGGTTCTCCACCCCTGAACTGCGGGGCCCGGCGCCACGGCGCCGGGCCCCGCAGTCGGTGTCAGGGTCGCGGGTCCGCGGGTGGCTCGATCCCGGGCTGCTCCGGGTCCGCGCCCGGGCCGGGTGGCGGATCGGGCGTCGGGATCGGCGCGGGGTCGCCGCTCGGCACGACGTCGGGGTGCGGGTCCGGCTCGTGCGGGCTCGTGGTCATGGCTGCAGGTACCCACACGCGGAGGCCGCTTCGACCCCACAGGGGAGCTTTCCGACGTAGATTGCTCGTGCTGTCCGCTTCACTTTGTTGTCATTTCTCGCGTTCACTCCCGACTCGTCAAGGAGACGCAACATGTCCACCTCGTCACATCGGCTCGGGGCCACGGCCCTCGCCACGGTCCTGGCATGCGCTGGCATGCTGGCCGCCGCGCCACCCACTCAAGCGACTGTCCTGGGCACCGCCCAGTTCGTCTCACAAGTCGGGTTCGACGATGATCCGACCGGCACGACCTGCACCCAGACCGGGCCGGGCGACGTGACCAGTCCGGTCGCGAACTTCCTCGCCGACGGAGTCCCGGTGACCAGCGCAGCGACCTCCAGCGCCGTCATCACCGACAACGGCAACGCGGCCGACGTCACGTCGTTGGCCGGCAGCGCCAGCCGCACCGTCACCGCAACGCAGGCCGGCGGCCAGCTCAACCACCTGCGCGTCACCGACACTGCGTCGACCAGCGTGACCACGGCCATCGCCAACACCAAGTGCGGCGCCTCGGTCGGGGTCGGCGGCGAGGCCCAGTTCCAGTTCGACCTCGTGGCCCCCGCGCTGGTGACGGTCACGGCGGAGTCGCACAGGATGATCGGCCTGGTCCAGGTCGGCAACCTCATGGGACCCTCGGGGAGCGACGTGGAGGCGGTGGTCGCCTACGCCGTCGGGACCCACGGCACCAGCACCGGGACGTCTCTCCTTTCGGCGGGCACCGGCTTCATCGGCATCAACTTGAGCCAGGCTGACCTGAGCGCCCCGGCCAGCGCGGGCACGGTGTCCAGGTCTGGCGACTTCACCCTCGACATCAGCTTCGACGTCCCCGGCTCCGCCACCGGCGCCCAGAGCGGCAGCGGAGGCAAGTACGTCAAGGCCGGGGCCGGCCGGGACTGCGCAGCGGGCACCCTTCCGCTGACGTGGACCAAGAAGGCCGGCAAGGGCAAGCACCGCGTCGTCAACAAGGCGATCGTGAAGGTCAACGGCGTCAAGGTGGCGAAGATCAAGAAGCCCAAGAAGAAGCAGGTCTCCATCGTGAGCGGTCTCGACCCCGAGAAGGCTGCCGCGGTCGAGATCATCGTGAGGGTCAAGGGCAAGGGCAAGTTCGTGGTCGACCGCAGCTACCTGCGCTGCACGTGACCTGAGCTGGGAGCTTTCTCCCAGAGCTCGCCTGCAAGGGGCCCGGTGCCACGCACCGGGCCCCTCGTGCGTTCGCCCGCACCGGGCGGGTACCGAGCCCGCCGTGAACGAGGACGACAGCCAGGAGACCGGCGGCGAGTTCGAGCGGGAGACCGACTACATCCCCGATCGCATCACCGCCGGTGGCCGCACGCCGGAGCACGGACCGAGCGACGTCCGGCTCTGGCCCGTCGAGCCCGGCCGCTACCGGCTGGTCGTGGCCCGGGCGTGCCCGTGGGCCAGCCGGGCGGCCGTCGTGCACCGGCTGCTCGGGCTCGACGACGTGATCACGGTCGGGCTCTGCGGGCCCACGCACGACGTGCGCAGCTGGACCTTCGACCTCGACCCCGGTGGCGTCGACCCGGTGCTCGGGATCGAGCGGTTGCAGCAGGCCTACTTCGCACGGTTCCCGGCGTACCCGAAGGGCATCACGGTGCCTGCGGTGGTCGACGTGCCGAGCGGGCAGGTGGTGACCAACGACTTCCCCTGGATCACCCACGACCTGTTCCACGAGTGGCGGGAGTTCCACCGCGCCGACGCGCCCGACCTGTGGCCGGCCGAGCTCCGCGAGGAGATGGAGGAGGTGATGGAGCGGGTCTACACCGAGGTCAACAACGGGGTCTACCGCTGCGGCTTCGCGAGCTCGCAGGAGGCGTACGACGCGGCCTACGACCGGCTCTGGCACGCCCTCGACTGGCTCGAGGAGCGGTTGACCAGAAGGCGCTACCTCATGGGTGAGTCGATCACCGAGGCCGACGTGCGGCTCTTCACGACGCTGGTGCGCTTCGACGCCGTCTACCACGGCCACTTCAAGTGCAACCGCCAGAAGCTGACCGAGCTGCCGGCGCTGTGGCGCTACGCGCGCGACCTGTTCCAGACCCCCGGCTTCGGCGACACCGTCGACTTCGACCAGATCAAGCGCCACTACTACGTCGTGCACAGCGGCCTCAACCCGACCGGGATCGTCCCTCGTGGTCCCGACCTGTCCGGGTGGACGGATCCGGTGGGCGCGGGAGCGGCTGCGCGGTAGTCCCTGACGATCGTGCCGCTCCGCCGGCGTGTCGCGTGTCAGAACGTCAGGGACTATCCCGACCCGGCCGGGGCTTTCGGCGTCTGCTCCGGCACTCTCCTAGGCTCGTGCCATGGGACACGAGCACGGGCACGCCGCGGCCCGGGCCGAGGACCGCGGCCGACTGCGGATCGTGCTGGCGGTCACCGCCTGCGTGCTCGTGCTCGAGGTGGTCGGCTGGCGGGTCACCGGCTCCCTGGCCCTGCTCGCGCGACGCCGGCCACCTGGCCACCGACGCCGCGGCGGTCGTGCTGGCGCTCGGGGCGTCGTACGTCGCGACGCTGGCCGGCGGGCCACGCTCGACGTTCGGCCTGCACCGGGCCGAGGTCCTGGCCGCCCTGGTCAACGCCGTGGTGCTGCTCGTCGTCTGTGGCTATCTGCTCTACGCCGGGATCAGCCGGCTCTCCTCGCCCGAGGACGTCGACGCGGGCCCGATGGTCGCGTTCGCGGCGGTCGGCCTCGTCGCCAACGGCGTCTCCATGGGCGTCCTGGCCCGGGCCGAGCGCGGCTCGCTCAACATGCGCGGCGCGATCAACGAGGTCCTCGCCGACCTGCTCGGCTCCGTGCTGGCCGTCGTTGCCGGCATCGTCATCTGGACCACGGGGTTCACCCGCGCCGACCCGATCGCGACGCTCGTGATCGCGGTGCTGATCCTGCCGCGGTCGTTCGCCCTGGCCCGCGACGCGACCGTCGTGCTGCTCGAGATCGCCCCCAAGGGCATCGACCTCGATGCGATCCGGACCCACCTGATGGGCGTCCCCGGCGTCACCGACGTCCACGACCTGCACGCCTGGACGATCACGAGCGGGATCCCGTCGCTCTCGGCCCACGTCACGGTCACCGACGCGTGCCTGGCCGAGCGCGGTGTCGGAGCCACCCTCGACGAGCTGAGCAGGTGCGTGGCCGACCACTTCGACGTCCACCACGCGACGTTCCAGGTCGAGCCCGCCACCCACCGCGAGCACGAGGACCTCGGCGAGGTCCACTGACCGTCTACCCTCGTGAGCTTCGGCCCCGGGCCCACGACGACGCTCGCTCCGCGTCGCGGGCTTCGCAGTCGTCGTGGCCACCGGAGCCGATCACGGGGCGCGCTCGCTGCGCGAGCAAAGGCTCAGCCCGCCGGCAGCGCCGTCGCGGCTTGAGCGCTGCGCACCCCGAGGAGCCCGGCGGTCAGGCAGGCCAGCGCCGTAGCGAGTGAGAACCACGGGAAGATCGCGGCCAGGCTCCACTCGGTCGCGGCCCAGCCGGCCAGGATCGTCGGCACCGCCATCGCGCTGTAGGCGAGCACGTAGAACGCCGACATCACCTCGCCCCGGTGCGCGGCCGGCACGACCTGCCCGAGGTGGCGCAGCGACCCGCCGAAGGCCAGCCCGAAGGTCAGCCCCATGACGACGGCGGCCGCGAGCACGACCGAGGCGTGGCCGGTGTCGAGGGCCACCACGCTCAGCAGCAGGGCGGCTGCGGTGCCGAAGTCGCCGATCACGGCGGCCCGGCGGGCGGCGATCCGGCCGCCGAACCACTGGCTGACCGCCGCGGCGCCGGCCATCGCGGCCACCACGACCCCGCCGAAGACCAGGCTGTGGATGTGGGTCGACTGGCCGGCGAAGCTCGGGAACAGCGACAGGTAGACCCCGAGCACCGACCACGACGCCATCACGCCGAGCACGGCGAAGCGGAAGTCGGCGCTGACCGACGCGGGCACCGACGGCCGGCGCGATGCGGAACGGCGTGCTGCCCCGCGAGAGGTGCGGCTCGGTCATCGCCAGGACGCCCAGCAGCAGGGCGAGCACGACCGCCGCCACCAGGGCGTACGGCGTCACGAAGCGGGTCGCGGGCCGAACTGGGCGAGCAGCGCGGCACTCAGGATGGTCGTGGCGATGCCGACGTTGAACACGACCCCCGTGATGTGGCCGGTCCGGGCGCCGTGCTCGGGGCGCAGGTCGAGCAGCGCGGCGCTGCCGACGACGACGGCGGTGCCCACGGAGGCGCCGTGGACGAACCGGCCGACGAACAGGGCCGGGAGGCCGGACGCGGTCATGAAGACGACGAGCCCGACCAGCATGCCGACCGCCGCGCCGACCAGCAGCGGCTTGCGGCCGAACCGGTCCGAGGCCTGGCCGGCGACGAGGACCGCGCCGAGGGCCGCCGAACGCGTAGACGGCGAAGACGAGGGTGGTGGTGATCGGGGCCAGGCCCCACCGCTCGGCGTACAGCCCGTAGAGGGGGGCCGGGGCGCTCGAGACGCCCAGCGAGACCGCGAGGAGGGCGATGAGCAGGGGGTAGGCCCAGGTCTGGTCGGTCGCGGCGCGGGCGCCCGGCGGCGAGGCGGGCGGGGTGGGCGGGACGCGCGATGGTGCTCATGGCTTCCTCCTGCGTGGTAAGTTCGACATCGATCGAACTCGATCCACCGTACGCCTGGTTCGACGAACATCGAACTTAATAAGCGGTGATCCGCGCCACAGGAGGTCGCGGAGGAAGGAAGGAGGCAGCCCGTGGAGACACGTGCCCACGATCAGCCCGATGGGGACCCTGCGAGACGTGCTCGAGGCGCTGTCCGACCCGGTCCGCCTCGAGATGGTGCGCCGCCTGGCGCGCCAGGGTGCCCCGGTCGCCTGCTCCGACCTCTACGACTCGGTCAGCAAGTCCACGGCCAGCCACCACTTCAAGGTGCTGCGCGAGGCCGGCCTCACCGAGCGGCTCACGCCTCGCCGGCCAGACCCACCAGCGGCTGCGCCTCGACGACCTCGAGGCGTCGTACCCGGGCGTGGTCAGCTCCATCGTCGCCGCCTCCGAGTGAGACAGCCTGGATCGACCGATGGCCGGCGAGCGCTCGCTACGCCGCGAATCGGTGGATCCTGAGCCGGCCGAGCCGTCAGCTGAACTTCGTGACCGGCCGCTCCTGCGGGACGCCGTCGAGTACGACGTCGACCTTCTCGTCGTAGAACGCGACCAGCCCGGCGATCGGCAGCAGCTGCCGGGTCGGGAAGTCGTAGCTCCAGGCCAGGTCCTCGTGGAGCCGGTCGCCGATGCGGGCCGACCAGTACGCCGTGGTCCGGCCCTTGTAGGGACAGGCGGTCTCGGTCGGTGACGGCTCGAGGTGGGTGAGGTCCAGAGCGCTCCGGTCGACGTACCAGCGGTTGGGCAGCCCGGTCTCGACGACGACCACCGGCGCGCTGCGACTCGGCGAGCACGACGCCCTCCAGCTCGATCCGCACGTGCCGGTCGAACGCAGTGCGTCGACGCGCACGTAGGGGCTGCGGGGGTGGACGAAGACCTCCTCGTCCTCCTCGAACCACTGGTCGAGCGCGTCCCAGCGGATCCGCACGTGGTCCGGCAGGTCGGGGTGGTGGCGCAGCCGCGGCTTGAGCGCCGGATCGGCGAGCAGCTCCGGGTCGACGTCGGCCACGGGCACGTAGAACTGCGGGTAGTACTCGCACCTCCCAGACGTAGACCGCCGTCGGTGGTGTCCACCACCCACCGGCCGCCGTGGCGGGCCCGGACGCGGCGCGGGACGGGTGCGGTGTGGCCCCTCGGGGTGATCGACGGCGGGTAGCTGGTCATGGTGGCACCGTCCCCGCGGACGGCGGCAGCGTTACGGCGCCGGCACGTCACCGGGTTAGGCAGTCGCGAGCCGTCCCGATACATTTGCGCTGCACGATCGTGACCCGGCTCACAGCCCGCACCACCCCCGCGAGCGGTGACCGGCACCTCCCACCGTGGCGGAGACCCCGACCCGGCCGTGACCTCCCGAGGAGAACCCTGTGACTGACCCTGCACCGCCCGGCCGGCAGGCACCCCCGGATTCGGTCCCGACCTCGCCGAGGTGTTCGGTCCCTCGCAGCAGGACGGCGGCCCCGAGCTGATCCAGCTGCTGACGCCCGAGGGCGAGCGGGTGCACCACCCCGAGTTCGACATGGAGTTCTCCGCGGACGCAGCTGCGCGGCTTCTACCGCGACATGGTCATGGTGCGCCGCATCGACACCGAGTCGACCGCGCTGCAGCGCCACGGCGAGCTCGGCATCTGGGCCCAGCTGCTCGGCCAGGAGGCCGCCCAGGTCGGCGCCGGCCGCGCGCTGCGCCCCCAGGACTTCGTCTTCCCGACCTACCGCGAGCACGGCGTCGCCTGGTGCCGCGGCCTCGACCCGCTCAAGCTGCTCGGCCTGTTCCGCGGCGTCGACCACGGCGACTGGGACCCCGAGGACTACAACTTCGGCCTCTACACGATCGTCATCGGCGCGCAGACCCTCCACGCCACCGGCTACGCCATGGGCATGCAGCGCGACGGCGCGGTCGGCACCGGCGACCCCGAGCGCGACTCGGCCGTGATCGCCCACTTCGGCGACGGCGCCTCGAGCCAGGGCGACGTCAACGAGGCGTTCATCTTCGCCGCGTCCTACAACGCCCCGGTCGTGTTCTTCTGCCAGAACAACCAGTGGGCGATCTCCGAGCCGATCGAGCGCCAGACCCGGATCCCGCTCTACCAGCGCGCGCTCGGCTTCGGCTTCCCCGGCGTCCGCGTCGACGGCAACGACGTGCTCGCGACGTACGCCGTCACGCAGGCCGCGCTCCAGCGCGCCCGCGACGGCCAGGGCCCGACCTTCGTCGAGGCCTACACCTACCGCATGGGCGCGCACACCACGACCGACGACCCGACCCGCTACCGGCTCTCCGGCGACGTGGAGTCGTGGAAGCTGAAGGACCCGATCGCCCGGGTGGAGGCCTACCTGCGGCGCAACGGCCTGGCCGACGCGGCGTTCTTCGACGAGGTCGCCGGCGAGGCCAACGACCTCGGCGCCCGGCTCCGCGACGGCGTGAAGGCGCTGCCCGACCCGAAGCCGCTCGACATCTTCGGCGCCGTCTACGCCGAGCAGACCGACGAGCTGCGCCAGCAGCACGACGAGTTCGCCGCCTACCTCGACTCCTTCGAGGGGAGCCACGCATGAGCACGGAACCGACAAGATCACTCTCGCCAAGGGCCTCAACATGGGGCTGCGCAAGGCGATGGAGGCCGACCCCAAGGTCCTGATCATGGGCGAGGACGTCGGCAAGCTCGGCGGCGTCTTCCGGATCACCGACGGCCTGCAGAAGGACTTCGGCGAGGACCGCGTCATCGACAGCCCGCTCGCCGAGTCCGGCATCGTCGGCACCGCGGTCGGCATGGCGATGCGCGGCTACCGGCCGGTGGTCGAGATCCAGTTCGACGGCTTCGTCTACCCGGCCTACGACCAGATCGTCTGCCAGGTCGCGAAGATCCACTTCCGCTCCAAGGGCCGGATCAAGATGCCGATGGTCATCCGGATCCCGTTCGGCGGCGGCATCGGCGCGGTCGAGCACCACAGCGAGTCGCCGGAGGCGCAGTTCGCGCACACGCCCGGCCTCAAGGTGGTGGCCTGCTCCAACCCCGTCGACGGCTACTGGATGATCCAGCAGGCCATCGCCTGCGACGACCCGGTGATCTTCCTCGAGCCGAAGCGCCAGTACCACGCCGACAAGGCCGAGCTCGACGACACGGTCACGCCCGACCCGCTGTTCACCTCGCGCGTCGTACGCCACGGCCAGGACGTCACCCTGCTCGCCTACGGCCCGACCGTGAAGACCGCGATGAAGGCCGCCGAGGCGGCTTCCGGCGAGGGCCGCTCGCTCGAGGTCATCGACCTGCGCACGCTCTCGCCGCTCGACATGGGGCCGGTGCTCGACTCCGTGCGCCGCACCGGCCACGCCGTCGTCGTCCACGAGGCGCACGTCAACCTCGGCATGGGCGCCGAGCTGGCCGCCCGGATCACCGAGCAGTGCTTCTACCACCTCGAGGCGCCGGTGCTGCGGGTCGGCGGGTTCGACACCCCCTACCCCGCCTCCCGCATCGAGGAGGAGTGGCTGCCCGACCTCGACCGGGTGCTCGACGCCGTCGACCGGACTCTGTCCTTCTAAGGAGATCTGATGCCTGAGTACCTCCTCCCCGACGTCGGCGAGGGCCTCACCGAGGCCGAGATCGTCTCGCTGGAAGGTCAAGGTCGGCGACACCATCGCGATCAACGACATCGTCTGCGAGATCGAGACCGCCAAGTCGATCGTCGAGCTGCCGTCGCCATACGCCGGCACCGTCTCGGCGATCCTGGCCCCCGAGGGCGAGACGATCGCCGTCGGCACGCCGATCATCGCCATCGGCGACGCGGCCGAGGCCGCCGCCGCGGCAGACGCCCCGGCACCCGCCGAGATGGAGATCGACCTCTCCAACCCGGCGGCGTCCGGGTCGGGCGAGGGCGAGAGCCTGGTCGGCCGGATGAAGGCCGACCGCGGCCCGACCCGGCGGGCGCGCAAGGTCGCCTCCGGCACGATGGCCACCCACATGCAGGCCCAGGCGGCCTTCGAGGCCGGGCTGGCGTCGCCGATGGTCGAGGCCGAGGAGCCGGAGCCCGCGGTGCCGGCCCGCAGCCAGCAGCCCGCCGAGCCGCTCGAGCCGGCCGCGCTGCGCGTGCTGGCCAAGCCGCCGGTGCGCAAGCTCGCCAAGGACCTCGGCGTCGACCTGGCCACGCTCGAGCCGACCGGGCCCGACGGCACGGTGACCCGCGAGGACGTGGAGCGCGCGGCAGGCGGCGAACCTGCCGGGGCTTCGAGGCTCGGCGCTGGAGCGCCCCGCACGTCAGCCACCGCGGGTGCGACGGCGGCGAGCGCGAGACGCGCGAGCCGATCAAGGGCGTCCGCAAGATGATGGCCGGCGCGATGGTGCAGTCGGCGTTCTCGGCGCCCCACGTCACCGAGTGGGTGACCATCGACGCGACCCGCACCGTCGAGCTCGTCGAGCGGCTGAAGGCGCGCCGCGAGCTCCGCGACGTGAAGGTCTCGCCGCTGCTGGTGCTGGCCCGGGCCGCGATGCTCGCGATGCGGCGTACGCCGGTGATCAACTCGTTCTGGGACGAGGCGGCCCAGGAGGTCGTGCTCAAGAGCTACGTCAACCTCGGCATCGCCGCGGCCACCCCGCGCGGTCTGGTCGTCCCCAACATCAAGGACGCCCACGACCTCTCGCTGGTCGACCTGGCCACCGCGCTGGGCGAGCTGACCGCGGTCGCCCGCGACGGCAAGACCCAGCCGGCGGACATGAGCGGCGGCACGTTCACGATCACCAACGTCGGCGTCTTCGGCATCGACGCCGGCACGCCGATCATCAACCCCGGCGAGTCCGCGATCCTGTGCTTCGGCGCGATCAAGAAGCAGCCGTGGGTCGTCGACGACGAGATCGTCGTCCGGCACGTGACCACGCTGGCGCTGTCCTTCGACCACCGGCACATCGACGGCGAGTCCGGGTCGCGGTTCCTCTCCGACGTGGCCGGCATGGTCGAGGACCCCGCCTCTTCGCTGCTGTTCTGAGGCCGCCGGTCACTGCTTGAGCTGCACGAACCTCAGCTTGTTGCCGAACGGGTCGCGGATGCCGGCGTCGATCCCGTAGGGCTGGTCGTTGGGGCCGTCGGTGAACTCCACGCCCTTGGCCGCCAGCTCGTCGTAGGTCTTGCGGCAGTCGTCGGTCACGAAGCCGACCCAGCCGCCCATCACGCCCTTGCTCACCAGCTCGCGCACCTGCGCCGCGGTCGCCTCGTCCATCGACGGCGGGCCGGGCCGCTCCAGCAGGATCTCGCGCTCCGGGTGGCCGGGGACGTTGACCGTGAGCCAGCGCATGAAGCCGAGGTCCTGGTCGGTGTTGACCTCGAGACCGAGCTTGCCGACGTAGAAGTCGAGGGCCTCGTCCTGGTCGAAGACGAAGAGCTGCGAGACGTTGATGTCCTTGAACATGGTCGCTCCTCAGCGCTTCGCGGTGCGGTGGACGAGGCCGTCGAGCTGCAGCTCGCTGGACGGGTCGGAGTGGCTGCCGCCGCTCTCGACATGCTTGTCACTGATCCCCTCGCCGTTCTTCAGGACGCCGTACAGCGCCATCGCGTGGCCTCGCCCCAGGTCGTAGTCGGCCTTGAGCCAGCCGATCACCTCGGCGGCCTTGGTGGTCGGGGTGAAGCCGCGCGCGGCGGCCTCCTCGAGCAGCTGCCGCGGCGTGCGGTCGGTCTTCTTCTCGATCGCGTCCAGGTAGGCCTGGTAACTCATGGCGTTCTCCCTCGGGTGTCCGTTGGTCTGTGTCGACGACGCTATTCGGAGGATGGACCGCGTCCTTCTCCGAAACTGCTCGGCCTTGTCCACGCCATCGAGAAGTGCGTCGGCACCTTGCCGACCGACGGGTGCGCGGCGCGGTAGTCCTTGGGCGACTCACCCACGATGTCGCGGAAGGTCCGGCTGAAGGTGCCCAGGCTCGAGAAGCCGACGGACATGCAGATGTCGGTGACCGACCTGTCCGTCGACACGAGCATCGCCATCGCCCGCTCGACCCGGCGGCGCTGCAGGTAGCGGTGCGGCGTCTCGCCGAACGTCGCCCGGAAGGTGCGGATGAAGTGCGCCTCGGACACGTGCGCGATCCGCGCAAGCGCGGGGATGTCGAGCGGGTCCGCGAACTGCCGGTCCATCGCGTCGCGGGCCCGCAGCATCCGCCGGTTCTGCTGCTCGGTCTCGCGGCTCACGGGACGGGGAGGGTCGACGTCCCAGCCCTCGGGCGCGATCGGGTGGAGGATCGCGTCGGTGCCGCCGTCGACGTAGAGCACCGAGCCGACGACCAGCGAGGCGGCGTCCGACAGCAGGAACGCGATGGGGGCGGCGATCTCTTCGGCCCGGCCGTCCCGGCCGATCGCGGTCGGGTAGGCCTCGGACAACGGCCCGAAGACCGGGTCGGCGGCGAGCTGCTCGGTCATGGCCGTCGCGATCTTGCCCGGCGCGACCGAGTTGAGGCGGATGCCGGCGCCGATCCACGGGCTCGGTCACGCCCTCCCGCCGGGCCCACCAGGCCAGCGCCGCCTTGCTGGCCGGGTAGACCATCACCGCCTCGTGCTCGGCCGCGGCCGATCGAGCGGCGGCCTCGTCACCACGCAGGCAGGCGGACGCGACCTCGCCGGCCCAGCCGGGCTGCCCGGTGATCGAGTTCGAGGCCAGGAACACCACGGCCGCTCCCTCGGCGGCGGCCATCAGGTCGCGCAGCCCCTCGACCAGCGCGATCGCGCCGAAGAAGTTCACCGAGACGACCAGGGCGGGGTCGGTGCCGGTGAAGCCGCCGATGCCTGCCGCGGGCACGACCCCGTGCACCACGTCGGTCAGGGCGTTGACGCCGGCCACCGCCGCCGTCCGCCCCTCGGCGGTCGACAGGTCCGCGACCACGTCCGCCTCGCGGAGGTCGACGGTGACGACCCGGTGCCCCTGCTCACGGAGCAGGGCTGTGGTGGCGGCGCCGATGCCCGAGGCGGCTCCGCTGACGACGTACGTGCGCGCTCGCTCAGTCACGCACCGCACCATATGGCGTGTCCCGGGTACCTCGCGTACGTGATCGTCGCCGTCCTCCTCTTGGTTGCGCCCGTCGTCGCCGCGCTGCTCTTCTGGGGAGCGTGGGGCTGGGTCGCGGTCGCCGTGGTGGTCGCCGCCGTCGAGTACGCCACCCTCCAGCGGTCGCAGCGGTTCTCGGCCCGCTTCTGGCGCAGCGTCGGCATGACCCGCCGCAGCACGCGCGAGCGCGGCATCGAGATCGTCTACCTGATCAGCGCCGCTGCCGGTGTGGCCCTCCTGGTCTGGTCGCTCATCGACCTCGGCGGATCCGGGTCGCGCCGCTGAGGTCCTAGGATCCGGGTGTGTCCAGCGGGACCTCAACGCCCGCACCGGCTGCCCCACTGATCGGCCGTGCGAGCGAGGTCGAGGACGTCCTCGGTCTGCTCGAGCGCGCCCGCATCGTGACGCTGACCGGCCCTCCTGGTGTGGGCAAGACCCGGCTGGCCCAGGCGGTCTGCGCCGAGCGCACGGATCTGACCGTGGTGTGGGTCGACCTCGCGCCGCTGCGCGAGCCGCGTCAGGTCCACGCCGAGCTGGTGCGCGCGCTGGTGCCGGGCGAAGGCGGCGACCGGGACCTGCTGCTGGTGCTCGACAACTGCGAGCACCTGCTCGGCGTCGACACCGACCTGGGCAGCGAGGTGGTCGGGCTGCTGGCCTCCTCACCTCGGCTCCAGGTGCTGGCCACGAGCCGTGAGCGGCTCCGGCTGGCCGCCGAGCGGGAGTACGCCGTGCCGCCCCTGCCGATGCCGTCGGCCGACGACGCCGCCGATCCCGCCCGGCTGCGTGACAACCCGGCCGTGTCGCTCCTGCTGGACCGAGCCCCACCCGCCGTACAGCTCACGCCGAACACCGCCCGTGCCCTGGCCGAGATCTGCATCGACCTCGACGGCCTTCCGCTGGCGATCGAGCTCGCCGCTGCTCGGCTGCGGGTCTTCACGCCGAGCGAGCTCGCGTTCCGGCTCGGCCGGCGGATGAGCGTGCTCACCAGTGGTCACCGCGACTCGCCGGCCCGTCACCGCGACCTGCGGGCGGCGATCGCCTGGAGCCACGACCTGCTGTCGGACCGCGACCGGGCGGCGTTCCGCCGGCTGTCGGTCTTCCCCGGCGAGTGGGACGCTCGAGGGCGGCGAGGCGGTCTGTGCCGTCGCCGGACTTCATCGACGTGCTCGAGTCGCTGCTCGACAAGAGCCTGGTCCGTCGGGCCGGCGCGGACCTCGACGGGCCCGGGCGGTTCACGATGCTGATGAGCCTGCGGGAGTACGCCGCCGAGCAGCTCGACGAGCACGGAGAGGCCGGAAGACCCGCGACCGGCACGCCGCGTGGTTCGTGCGCCGGGCCCGCCAGTGGGAGGCGACGGTCGGCACCACGGCCGAGACCGACACCTGGCCCGAGCTGGCCACCTTCCGCGCGGACCTCGACGCGGCGCTGGTCCACGCCCGCGCCACGGACCAGGGCGAGCTGATCGTCTGGCTGGCCACGGCGCTGGCCTGGTTCGGCTACACCCGCGGGGTCCTGGCGGACGCCCAGCTCCCGCTGGCCGAGCTGAGCGCTGCCGCCGATGACGAACGAGCAGACCCCGAGGCCGCACCCGCCGGCCGCCTGGCCGCCGGCGTCGACGGCCTACGGCCTCGGGCGGTTCGAGCTGGCCGAGGAGCTGCTCGCTCCGTTCTCGGCCGTCGAGGGCGTCGTCGAGAAGTCACCCGAGGAACGCCGGGGTGCCGTCGCGCGGGCCTTCCTCGGCCATCTCGCCCGCGAACGAGGGGACCTGGCCGAGGCAGCCACCCTCTACAGCGCCACGCGCGCGGCCCACGTCCGGCTCGGCAACGTCCGGGGCACTGCCTGGGCCGGCCACGACCTCGCGCTGCTGGCGCTGGCCGAGGGCCGGACCGATGAGGCCGAGCGGCTGCTGTCGGAGTCACTGGAGCTCTTCGACTCGATCGGCTACGACTGGGCTGCTGGGGTCTGCGCCTGTCTCCTCGCTTCGGCCGTCGTGGGCCGGGGCACCGCCGCTGACGTCGACCGGGCGGCGACGCTCCTGGCTCGGGCCACGCGGCTGCACGACGAGTCCGGCGACCGGCGCGGGATCGCCCAGTGCCTCGAGGTGGTGGCCGAGGTGGCACTGGCCCGGGGCGCGGCCGCGACGGCGGCGCGGCTGGTCGGGGCCGCCGACGCCGGACGGCGCCGGGCCGCCGCGGTGGCCACCGAGCTGGAGCTGCGCCGCCTCGACCGACCTCGACCGGCGCCTCGACTCCACCCTGGGCCGGGCCGCCGCGGAGCACGAGCGGCACGCCGGCCGGACCATGCCCCCCTCGGCCGTCCTGGAGCTGGCCAGCCGGATGGTCGAGGGCGCCGCCGGGGGTGCGACCGCCGTCGAGCTGACCGCCCGGCAGCTCGAGGTGGCGGCCCTGGTCGCCGCGGGCCACACCAACCGGCAGATCGGCAGGCTGCTCGGCATCAGCGAGAAGACCACCGAGGTCCACGTGCACAACCTGATGACCAGGCTCGAGACTCCGAGCCGCGCGGGCGTCGCCGCCTGGGCCGCCGCCCGCGGGCTGACCGCGCAGCCCTCGACCCCATGCCCCCGTAGGGGTTTCCCCCTATCGCACAGGCCGGCCGTGGCTCGTAGACATCGGTCAGGTCGCAACCGTGCGGCACGGACACCGGCCCGCAGGGGCCGTGGGAGGGACAGGACATGGACGAGGACAAGCTGAACGAGATGCTCGGGCGGTTCGTCGGTGACCTCGGCGCGACGATCACCGCGGGTGGCGTCGTGATCGGACACCGGCTCGGGCTCTACCGCGCGCTGGCGGACGGGCCGGGCACCGCCGACGAGCTGGCACACCGGACCGGCTGCGACCCGAGGTACGTCGCCGAGTGGCTGCGCGGTCAGGGCGCCGGCGGCTACGTCACCTACGACGCGGAGGCCGACACCTGGTCGATGACCGAGGAGCAGGCCTTCGTGCTGGCACACCCGGACGGCGCCGTCTACGCGCCGGGCGCCTACGTGCTCGCGCTCGGCTCGCTCCAGGCGATCGACCGGATCGAGGAGGCCTACCGGACCGGCGCGGGCGTCGGCTGGCACGAGCACGACGAGGACGTCTTCGTCGGCTGCGAGCAGTTCTTCCGGCCCGGCTACCACGCCAACCTGGTGCCGAGCTGGATCCCGGCGCTCGACGACGTGCAGGCCAAGCTCGAGGCGGGCGCCAAGGTCGCCGACGTGGGCTGCGGGCTTGGCGCGTCGACGATCCTGCTCGCCGAGCAGTTCCCCCAGGCACAGCTGCTGGGCTGCGACTACCACGACGGGTCGATCGAGCTCGCGCGCAAGCGGGCCGCCGACGCGGGTGTCTCCGAGCGGATCGACTTCGAGGTCGCGAGCGCCCAGGACTTCGGGGGCAGCGGCTACGACCTGGTCACGACGTTCGACTGCCTGCACGACATGGGCGACCCGGTCGGCGCGGCCCGCCACATCCGGCAGTCGCTGGCCGACGACGGCACCTGGCTGATCGTCGAGCCCGCGGCCGGCGACACGGTGGCCGACAACCTCAACCCGGTGGGGCGGGTCTACTACGGCTTCTCGACGTTCCTGTGCGTGCCCAACGCGCTCTCGCAGAGCGGCGGCCACTCGCTGGGCGCCCAGGCCGGCGAGCAGGCGATCGGCGAGGTGGTCAGGCAGGCGGGCTTCACGCGGTTCCGGCGGGCGGCCGAGACGCCGTTCAACCTGGTCTTCGAGGCGCGACCCTGAGCAGGATGCGCAATGCGGGCGCGCGCGGGACAGTAGGTCCTGTGCGCGCCCGCGAGCCCGACCGGAGCGGCTTCGCGGTGCGCGGCGGCGTGCGCCTCTACTACGAGGTGACGGGCAGTGGTCCGACCACGGTGCTGCTGGTGGCGCCGTGGTCGATCAGCCACTCGCGGTGCTGGAAGCTCCAGGTGCCGTTCCTGGCCCGCCACTTCCGGGTGGTCACCTACGACGCCCGCGGCAACGGGCGGTCCGACCGGCCCGCCGGCCCGGCGGCGTACGCCGACAGCGAGCTGCTCGCCGACGCGCTGGCCGTGCTCGACGAAGTGGGGGTCGACGAGGTGGTCGGGGTCGGCCTGTCGATGGGCGGCCGCACCCTGCTCCAGCTGGCTGCCGAGCACCCGCAGCGCGTGCGCGGGGCGCTGTTCGTCGCCCCGTCGGTGGTGCTCGACGACGAGCCGTCGGAGCTCGACTTCGAGGCCGTCCGCGAGACCTACCAGGGGTGGGAGAAGTGGAACCGCCACTACTGGCAGCGCGACCTGCCCGACTTCGCCCACCACTTCTTCGCCGAGGTGTTTCCCGAGGCGCACTCGACCCGACAGGTCGAGGACGGCGTCGCGTGGGCGCTCCAGACCGACGCCGGGACGCTGGTCGACAGCATCGACCCCGAGCGGCCCTGGCTGCCTGTCGGAGCGGACCCGCGAGCTGACCAGCCGCGTCTGCGCTGCCCGGCACTGGTGGTGCACGGCACGCGACGACCGCATCGTGCCGGTGGCGACGGGCGGCACTGCTGGCACGGCTCCTGAGCGCGCCGTTCGAGACCGTGGTGGGCGGCGGGCACTGCGTCCAGGCCCGGCACCCGGTCTGGTTCAACCTGCGGGTCCGGCGGTTCGTCGAGGAGGTGGTCTCCCGTGAGAGCACGTGAGCCCGACCTGGCCGGCTCCGTCGAGAGCGAGGGGGTGGGCATCCACTACGAGGTGTTCGGCTCCGGACCCACCACGGTCCTCCTGATGCCGACGTTCCCCATCGTCGACGGCCAGATGTGGAAGGCCCAGGTCGCCTTCCTGGCCCGGCACTTCCGCGTGGTCACCGCCGACCCGCGCGGCAACGGGCGCTCCGGCCGACCTCGCGGGCCCGCCGCCTACAGCGACGACCTCAACGCCGCGGACGCCGCTGGCCGTCATGGACGCCACGGCGACGGAGTCGGCGTTCCTCGTGGCTCTCTGCTCCGGGGTGCGGTGGGCCCTGGTGCTCCACGAGCTGGCGCCCGAGCGGGTGCGCGGCCTGGTCGCGATCGCGCCCAACCTGGCGCCGTTCGCGCCGCACCCCGCGCCGTTCGAGATGGTCTTCGAGGAGCAGTGGGTCGGGAGGTACGACGAGTGGGCCGGCTACCACTCCGAGCTGATGGCCCCCGAGCAGCACTCGAGCAAGCTCTACGACGACCTGGTGGAGTGGGCGCTGCAGACCGACGCCGAGGTGATCGTCGACCGGCTGCACACGTCCGAGCGGGGCAGCGAGCCCGACGACGCGGTCGCGCTGGTCAAGGGGCTGACGTGCCCGGTGCTGGTCATGCACGGCACCGACGACCGCTGCCAGCCGATCGCGCGCGGCCGCCGCTTCGCCGAGCTCAGCGGGGCCCGGCTGGTGGTGCTGGAGGGCGCCGGCCACCTGCCCATGGCGCGGCACCCGGTGCTGGTCAACACGCAGATCAAGGAGTTCGTCGACATGCACACCTCGACCGCCTCGCCGCCGCGGGAGGCTCCCTGGCTGTTCGCCCGCGAGCGCAAGCGTCGCGCGCTCTGGGTCTGCTCGCCGATCGGCCTGGGCCACGTGCTGCGCGACCTCACCATCGCGCGTGCCCTGCGCGAGCGGGTGCCCGACCTGGAGATCGAGTGGCTGGCGCAGTCGCCGGTGGTCGAGGTGCTGAGGGCGCACGGCGAGGCGATCCACCCCGCGAGCGCCGACCTCGCCTCGGAGTCGACGCACTGGGAGAGCGAGGCAGCCGGCCACGACCTGCACGCCTTCCACGCCTTCCGGCGGATGGACGAGATCTTCTGCGCCAACTACATGCTCTTCGACGACGTCGTGCGCGACACCGCCTACGACCTCTGGGTCGGCGACGAGGCGTGGGAGGTCGACCACTTCCTGCACGAGAACCCCGAGCGCAAGATCGCGCCGTACGCCTTCCTCACCGACGTCGTGGGGTTCCTGCCGGTGGATCCCGAGGGCGACCAGCGGGAGGTCGACCTCTGCGCGGACTACAACGCCGAGATGATCGAGCACCGCGAGCGGTTCCCCCACGTGCGCGACCGTTCGGTCTTCGTCGGGGGCTTCGCCGAGCTGCCGGAGGCCCCGCTCGGCGCCGGCCTTCCGACGGTGCGCGACTGGAGCGAGCGGTGGTTCACCAGCGTGCCGTACGTCGTGCCGTTCGACCCCGGCGCCTACCGCCGCCCGCAGCGGCTGCGCCGCGAGCTCGGCTACGGCACCGGCTACCCGCTCTACCTCGCCGCTGTGGGCGGCACCGCCGTGGGCCGCGACCTGCTCGAGCTCACTGCGGAGGCGTTCGCCCTGGTGCGCAAGGAGGAGCCGGACGCCCGGATGGTGATGGTGACCGGGCCGCGGCTCGACCCCGGGCTGCTCCCGGACGTCGAGGGCATGGACAAGGTCGGCTACGTCGACTCGCTCTTCGAGCACCTCGCCTGCGCCGACCTCGCCGTCGTCCAGGGCGGGCTGTCCACCACGATGGAGCTGGTCGCCGCTCGCCGGCCGTTCGTCTACTTCCCGCTGGCCCACCACTGGGAGCAGCAGCACTTCGTGGCGCACCGGCTCGACCACTACGGCGCCGGCGTGCGGATGGACTACGCCGCCACGAACCCCCGCGACCTGGCCACCGCGATGATGGCCGCCCGCCAGGTCCGTCCGGCGTACCGCCCCGTCCGCAAGGGTGGCGCCGACAAGGCCGCCGCCCTCCTCGCCGACGTGCTCGTCGGCCCAGGCACACGCTGACCCGTCGTTACCCGTGCCGGGTAACGACGGCTCGGCGTCAGCCGTCCTTCATCCGGACGAGGCCGGCGAGGGTGGCAACGTAGAGGGCTCCGTCGGGGCCGAGGTAGATCGAGGAGTAGTGGTTGTTCCACTGCACGCCGGTGCCGGTGAGCCGGCTCCAGCGGGTCTGGCCGGTGCGCAGGTCGATCGCGGTGACGTACCACGCGTCCAGGCCGTCGGCGCGCGGCGGCTTCGTGTAGGCGTAGAGCAGCCCGTTGCCCAAGGACGCCTTGGCGACCGAGCTGGGCGCGGTCTCGGCGCTGGTCCACTGCAGCCGGCAGCCGCGGTTGCGGACCTGCACGCTCGCGAGCCCGGGGGTGCTCGATCTGCCCGCCGAGCGTGGTGGTCGGGCCGCCGTAGCCGTAGTTGTTCTCGATGATCAGCGACCTGCCTGCCGCCACCAGGCTGTTGTCGGTGGTGCCGGCGTCCTGGGCCAGCACCGGCACCACGCAGTGCAGGCGGTCCTTGGCTGCGGACGTGGCGCCGTCGGTCGAGGACGACGATGCGGGTGCGGGGGTCGGCGTTGTCGTTGATCGCCACCCACCGCTTGCCGAGGAGGGTCGGCGTGGTGCCGGAGCCCTGGGAGAGGTTGCCGGGCTTGGTCCGGCTGCCGCGGTCGTACGCCGCGCGCCAGGTCACGCGCGGGGTCCCCTTCCGGGCGCCGTGGCGCCGGGCGTCGAGGCGGTAGAGCGCGTGCGTCGACACGACGTACATGCCGCCGGTCTCATCGGTCGACACCGAGTTGGTGACCCGCTCGCCCGCGGGCAGGTGGGTGGTGCGGATCCGGCCGGAGCGCGGCGCGATGGTGCCGACCACGCCCTGCTCGGTGAAGAACCAGATGCGCCCCCTCCAGTCGGGCATCGTCGCGATGAGGCAGTCATCGACGGGCACCGCGCCGACGAGCGACCACGAGTGCTCCTTGGCCATCGAGCCGTCGGCGTGCACCGCGACCTTCCAGATCTCCCGGCCCGCCGTCGTGGGGTAGGCGTGGTCGGTGCGGTCGAGGAAGAAGTAGGTGCCGCCGCAGATGTCGGTGAGCGGGTTCTTGCCGCTGGTGAGGTCGCGCTGAGAGGTCTTCAGCTCGCTGACCGGCTGCAGGGTCACCGGGTCGATCACCATGAGCCCGAACCCCTCGAGCCCGCCGCACAGCCCGACGATCCGGCCGTGCGAGTCGAAGGCCATGGTCGCGCACTCGCGGACGCCGTACGTCGCGCTGGTCACCTGCAGCTCGTTGCCCAGCGGCCCGCTGACGTCGTAGGCGTCGGACGCGTAGGCGTCGTCGTGCATCGAGCTGGTGCCGTTGGCCGAGAGCATCGGCAGCTGCGGGACCCTGCGGTGCGGGACCGGCTGCGCCGGCGCCGGTGTGCCGACGAACGCCGGCACCAGCAGGTCGGTGGGCAGCGACGGGATCGGCACCGCCGGGACGGCCTGGCCGGGCGAGGCCAGGCCCAGGCCCAGCGCAGCGGTCAGTGCGGTCACGGCGGCGGTCACGCCGGCGGTCAGGGAGCGGCGGGGGAGCACAGCAGGTCAACGGCGACCCGGCGGTCCTGTTACGAGAGGCGTCAATGGGTCGTTCGGGTCATGGCTGCGTTGACGGCCGCGGCCGGACACTTCGGCAGGGAGGGAGCTCATGCCGATCCTCATCAGCCTCCGGGCCGTCCTCATCGGGACCAATGCCGAGGACGTCTCGCGTCGCCGCACCCTGCTCTTCGCCGCCTCGGTGGTCCTGCTGCTCACGGTGGCACGCAGCGGCGCACCGTCGCTGGGCTTCGGCGTGGCGCTGTCGGTGTTCCTGATCGCCTCGGGCCTCTGGCTCCGGGGCCAGTACACCTGCTACCTGTCCGGGAAGCCGGCAGTGGAGGCGCTCTGGGTCTACGGGGTGATCTTCCTGGTCGCCGTGGGGCTGGGCGTGACCTACCAGGTGCTGCTGGCGGGAGAGACGGCCAGCGGTGGGCTGCTGCTCGCTGCGCTGGTGCTGACCTACTTCGCCATCGGCGGGGCGCTGGCGGTGTGGCGGGAGAACGGTGCGTGGGTCGGCCGGGTGGGCCTCATCCTCGCGGTGCTGGCCGTCGTGCTGGTCCTGGTCGGCTATCGGGTGCTGCACGGCGAGGACACGCACCTGCTGGTGGTCGGGGTGGGGCTGCTCGCGGTGGGGCTGGCCGTCTGCTGGCCGGTCGCCGTCGCCTTCCTCTCCGAGCGGGGCACCACCGTCCTCTCGACGTGGAACCCGGGCTGGGTGCTCTGGGTGGTCATGGGCGCCGGTCTCGGTGGCGCGCTGGGAGTGGGCTGGTGGATGTGGGCGGACAGCAACCACTCGAGGCCCACGCTCTTCCTCGCCGTCGCGCTGGCCGTCCTGACCGCCTCGGTCGCGTCGAGCACGCGTGCGGACATCGTGCTGATCATCGTGGCGCTCGCGGTCATGGGCTTCACCCCGGGTGATGGCGGCGAGCCTCCGACGGTGACGGGGAAGAAGCACGTGCTGGTCGCGCTGGGCGACTCCTACATGTCCGGTGAGGGGGCGTCGATCTTCTACGCCGGGACCGACACCGCCGGCAAGGACACCTGCCGGCGGGCGCCGTCCGCGTGGGCGATGCAGGCCGGACGGCTGTCGCCGTTCGACGGCACGGTCTTCCTGGCGTGCTCGGGCGCCAAGTCCGCCAACATCCGGACGGCGAACCCGGCCGGCTCCGACCTGCCCGGCGTCTTCGCGCAGCAGGGCGAGGGCTCGACCCAGCTGGAGCACTACCAGGAGCTGGCGGAGAGCGAGAAGTTCACCCCGGAGCTCGTGGTGCTCAGCATCGGCGGCAACGACGCCGGCTTCTCCACCATCGGCGTGATGTGCCTGGTGCCGGGCAACTGCGCGGACAAGGCGTCGTGGTGGACCGGCGGCCTCGCGGAGGTGCGCCGGTCGCTGGACGAGACCTACACGCAGGTGCGGGAGGCGTTCCCGGACACGCCGGTCGTCGTGACGGCCTACCCCGACCCGATCTATCGGGGCAAGGGCGACCTCCCTCCGGCGACCCTCAACGACCAGCTCAGGAACTGCTCGCAGGTGGCCCTGCGACCCGAGGAGCGGGCGTTCGTCGCGGGCTTCCTCGAGAAGCTGAACCAGACCGTCGAGGACGTCGCGAGGGCGCACCACTTCTACTACCTCGGCGAGATGAAGGACTCGCTCAAGGACGCCGGCCTCCAGCTGTGCGACCCGGCGAACAACAACCGGCCCGGGCTGAACTTCATCGGGCTGCGCTCGGTGTCCGGCCTGGCCGAGCAGCGGTTCAACCCGGCGAACTGGTCGCACAACAGCCTGCACCCCAACGAGCGCGGTCACCAGGCGATGCTCGAGACCTTCGAGCGGTGGGTGGACGCGAACCCCGACCCGGCTGTGGACGCTCCCGACGTGACGGAGCCGGGACGGACGGAGACCGACGTCACGGACCTCGGTGACCAGTCGCGCACGGCGAGCTCCGACGAGCCGGCGTTCACACCGGTCTGCAGCCCGCTCGACCCGAACCCGTCCGGGTGCCGATCCCGGGGCACGCACTGGGCGGCGGAGGAGACCGGCGACGCCCTCGTGGAGTCGGCGCGGGCCACCCAGGTCGTGCTCGTCGAGGCGTTCTGGTGGCTCTTCGTGCTGGGGTTCTTCGGCTGGCGGCGACGCCGGTGGGCGACCACACCGCCGCTCAACCTGGTCTGACTCCCCGATCCGGGGGCGGCGGAATGGCCGCACGCTCCGAGGCTGTTGACCAAGCATGCCCGAGCTCCTGCCGCTGCTCCGTGACCGCCGCAGCATCCGTGCCTACGACGAGACGCACGTGCTCGCCGACGACGAGCTGGCCGTGCTTGCTCGAGGCGGCTCGCTGGTCGCCGTCCGCGGGCAACTCGCAGCCGTGGGCGTTCCTCGTCGGCCGGCGCGGGGACGCCGCGCACGCAGCCTTCGTCGAGCTGCTCGCGCCGTCGGTGCGGCGCTGGGCGCCGGCCGCGTCGGCACTGCTGTTCTCGCTCAACCAGATCGCGTCCGGCCCCGAGGCGGACGCGCTCGGCTACTCCGACTACGCGCAGTACGACCTCGGTCAGGCGGTCGCCCACCTGTCGGTCCAGGCCGCCGCCCTCGGCCTCGGGGTCCACCAGTTCGCGGCGTTCGACCACGACGGCCTGACGGCCGCGGCCGGCGTGCCTCCCCACTGGCGGGTCACCACCGGCCTCGCCGTGGGTCTCGCGGTGGAGTCCGACCTCGCCCCCCGCACCCGCCGGCCGCTGGACGAGCTGGCCTTCGCCGCCCGCTTCGGTCAGCCGGTGCGGTTCAGCCTACTGGGAGCACCGGGTCGGCCGATGGCCGACCCGGTAGCTCCCATTAGGCTCAGCAGGCGTCCACCTGCCGGCTCAGGGTCTTGATGGCGTCCAGCCGTCCCTGCGGGTCGACGTTGGTCGCTGGGGCGAGCAGCGCGATCGCCGCGGTCGCCTGCGCGCGCTGGAGACACGCCAGCTCGGCGCGGTCCTCCGCTGCGTCGTCGGCGGCCCTGAAGACCACGACTCCGACCCCCACCACCGCGACGACCAAGCACAGGAGAACCACAAAAAGCAACCGCTCCATGGGGTCATACCCTAGGCGCGTTCCCTGCTCTTAACCTGCGCATTAGCCGTCGATCGTCGACGGGTCTGAACATCTGGAGGACCAGGTGAAGAGCATTCGCCGCAGGCTCACTCTGCCCAACCTCGTCGCGGTGATCGTCGTGGCGCTCGTTCTCGGATCTGGCTCGGCCTACGCGGCCAGGCAGATCACGAGCAAGAACATCAAGAACAACACCATCAAGTCCGTCGACGTCAAGGACGGCAACCTGACCGGCACGGATGTCGCGGACGGCTCCCTGTCGACCGCCGACATCCTCGACGGCACCCTGACCGGTGCCGACATCAAGGACGCCAGCCTCACCGGTGTCGACGTGCAGGACGGCACCATCGGCTCCGCCGACATCACCGACAGCACCATCACGACCACCGACGTCGCGGCCGACACGTTGACCGCTGCCGACCTCGCTTCCAACTCCGTCACACAGTCGGAGATCGCCACCGACGGCGTGGCCGCGACCGAGATCCAGGACAACTCGATCGACTCCGGCGAGATCGTCGACAACTCGCTCTTCTCCGCCGACCTCGGCTCCGGCTCCGTGAGGGGTAGCGAGCTGGGCACGATCACCACGCGTGACGCGACCAGCGCCGCGATCCTTCCGGGAGCCAGCGGCAGTGTCGTGTCGGCCTGCCTCGCGGGTGAGAGGATCATCAGCGGAGGCAATGACGCGACGTCCCTGGGCGTCGACCTCGTCGCGTCCCGCGCGAGCGCCAACGGTTGGGCGGCTTTCGCCCAGAACGGCACCGGAGTCAACCAAACGATCACCGTGCATGCCTACTGCCTGCAGGCCAGCTGAAGACCGGGAGCGTCTGATGAGATCTCCAACAAGGGCGCGCAGCGCTCGCTCTGCCTTGGCTGCCGGCGTGGCTGCCCTGGCAGTCGCGACGGGTGGCTTTGCCTACGGCGCTTCCGTCGTGGGCGGCGACTCTTCCACCGCGGACGTGCAGCCGGACACGGGCACCCCCGGGACTGCTCCCGGGGGGACCGCCGACATCCAGCCGGGTCGGGGCGTCAAGGCGCCGGCGTCGGTCGATCCGGGGTCGACGGCGGCTCTCCAGCCAGGGGCCAGCCAGGTCCCGGCCGCCGCGGACAGCGGCGGCGACGTGGACACGTCCGACCGCGGCGTGAAGGGGGCCAAGCCCACCAAGGACAGGGGCGTCAAGAACGCACCTGCCACCACGGGCTGAGTCCCACCGCACCAACCCACTGATCGTGGCCCGGCTCCTCATGGACCGGGCCACGATGCTTTCTCGGTGTGCCAGGCGTCCAGCAGCTCCTTCTCGCGGTCGAGGGAGATGCCGCTGACGACGGCATCGGGGGTGGCGTCGAGCCAGGCGAGGGTGTCGCGGGCGGTGTCGGCGAGGGGGCGGAGGGTGAGGCCGGCGTCGAGGGAGGGACGGACGTCGTGCGCCCCCAGCCCGTCGTACTCCGGGCGGGGCAGCCACAGCGGGATCGCTCCCGGGCCCATCCACGGCTCGACCTCCTGCGCCTGCAGGAACTCCTGGTCGACCCAGGTGAACGACGCGTCACTCTCGACTCCGTCGGCGCACTGCGCCAGCAGGTCGGAGAGCGGCATCGACCGCCCGACGCCGTCGTAGGTGCCGGTGGTGCGCTGCTCGCAGGCGGTCACCGCCCAGGCCGCGAGGTCGCGAACGTCGGCCACCTGCATGGCGTCGTCCGGGTCGCCGGGCGCGAGCACCTCGCCGCCGGCCGGCGAGTCGGCGCGGCCAGTAGGAGAACCGGCCGGTCGGGTCCTCGGGCCCCACGATCAGCCCGGGCCGCATCACCATCGCCGACGCGGCGCCGTCGAGCACGATCCGCTCGCAGGCCACCTTCATCGGGCCGTAGGCCTCGGGCTCCTCCTTGAGGTCGACGTCCTCCTCGATCGCCTCGACGAGCGGCAGCGTCTCGGGCGTGCCGCCGGGCGTCGCGTCGTCGGCGTAGACGTTGACGGTCGAGACGAAGACCCAGTGCGCGCCGGCGTACGCCGCCACGGCGTTGCGCACCCACGACGGGTGCCGCGCCACGTCGACGACGGCGTCGAACTCACCCAGGCTCGAAGGGTCCGGCAGCGGCTGGGTGCGGTCGACGGAGACCAGCCGTGCGCCCTCGGGCACCGAGCCGGAGCTGCCGCGCGCCGCGCAGGTCACCTCGTGCCCGCGGCCACCGCGTCCGCGGCCACCGCCCTCGACAGGAAGACCGTTCCACCCAGCACCAGGAGTCGCATGCGCCCACCTCACACGCGCGGCTGCGCCCGGGACAACCTTTCGGGCCGCCGATCAGCCAGCAGCAGAACAGGAGCAGAAGCCGGCAGGGCCACGAGCGGGGCGGCCGCGACGGTCACGACCAGCGCGACGGCGAGGCCACCGCCGTGCAGGTCGGTGTCGGCGAGCAGCACCGCCGCCACCAGTGCGGCCAGCCCCGCCACCAGCCAGCGGGTCCAGGCCGACCCGTGCCACGGTCCGTTGACGAGCATGCCGAGCACCACACCGAGTAGCACGAACGGCACCCAGACGATCGCGGCCAGCGCCCCGCACCAGTACGCCGGAGCCGCCAGCACGATCGGCGGGACGTCACCACGACGGTGCAGCGCGACCGCGACGCACAGGGCGGCCAGCCCGCAGTTGGCCACCGAGTTGCCGCCGCCGAAGGGCTGCCAGTAGTGCCCGAAGACCTGACCTACCAGACCGGCACCGACGTAGGCCACGAGCCAGCCGTCTCGCCGCACCACCTGCTCGGCAGCGGTGCCGCAGAGGAGTAGCCCGACCAGGTTCGAGATGCCGCCGGCCCAGTGGCCGTCCTGCACCACCAGCGGGGTGATCCAGCGCCACCAGTCGCCGTGCCACGCCGCCGGCGTCCGCTCGAGGCGGGCGAGGGTGCCCGGCACGGTCTCCTGCACGACCAGCATGCAAGCGGTGATCGCGGCGACCGCGACGGTCAGCCAGGGGGTCCTTCTCACGACCCGGCTCAAGTACGGGCAGGAGTGGTGGGGCTGAGCAGCCAGTCGTCGAAGAACGAGCGGTCGACGTGGGTCTGGTCGACCAGCCAGTCGAGGTACTCGTCGCGGGTGGCGTTGGTCTCGGGGTCGCGGGCCGGCCAGTCGCGGACGACCTTCCAGAACGCGTCGTCGCCGATCCTCTTGCGCAGCTCGTGCCACATCAGCGCCGGCCCGTAGTAGATGTTGCCGTCGCCGAACTGCTGCGGGGTCGTACGCCGCGGGTGGGCCGGCCGAGCCACGCAGCGCGCCCTCGAACTCGGCGTACTCGTCCATCACGTCGTCGACGCGTGCGGCCGTCTGCCTCGGCCTGCCAGCAGCCCTGGAGATACATCGCCATGCCCTCGTTCATCCACACGTCGCGCCAGTCGTCGGGCGTGACCTCGTCGCCGTACCACTGGTGCGCCATCTCGTGCACCAGCACCGCCGTCGGAGGTCGTGTAGTCGGTGGCGCCGAGCGTGATCATGGTCTGCGTCTCCATGCCGCTGCGGGAGTCGACCAGCACGAAGCCGAGGCTGTCGAACGGGTAGGGGCCGAGCAGCGCCTCGAGCCAGTCCAGCCCGGCGGCCGCGGACTCCAGCCCGCTGGCCAGCCCGGGCCGGTCGCTCGGCACCCAGTTGGAGATCTCGACGCCGCTCTGCGAGGTGACGGTGGTGCGGGTGTAGTCGCCGATCGCCACCGTGACGACGTACGACGACGCCGGCTTCGAGAGGTGCCACGCGGTCGTGGTCAGCCCGTCGTGCTCGGTCTGGTCGGTCATCTCGCCGTTCGCGATGCCGACCCAGGGCGAGGGGGCGGTGACGGTGATGTCGTAGAACGCCTTGTCGGAGGGCTGGTCGTTGACGGGGTACCAGGTGAACGCGCCGTAGGGCTCCTGCATCGTCCACACCTCGCCGTCGGGCGTGATCGTCCAGCCGCTGGTGGTGAAGTCGCTGCGCTTGGTCGGCGCCGGCGTGGGCTCGGGGACGCCGGAGTAGCCGACCTCGAGCACGTAGCGCTCGTCCTTCGTCACCGGCGCCGTCACGACGAGGTCCTTGCCCGTCGTGCTCGAAGTCCACGTCGGCGCCGTCGAGGGTCACCGCGCGACACCTCGAGCGCCTCGCCGAGGTCGAGCTGGAGGTGGTCGGCGTTGGCGGTGGAGCGCAGCTCGATGGTCGCGTCGCCGTCCAGCGTGCGGGCTGTCGGGCGTCCAGGCCAGGTCGAGGTCGTAGTGCAGGGAGTCGACGCTCGGGTCGCCGATGTCGGGGTAGACCGAGTCCTCGACCGGCTCGCTCAGCGCCGGGTCGAGGGCCGGGTCGTCGGGGTCGGGCGGCGCGTCGGTCTCGGCGGGCAGGGACGCCGAGCCGGACGGCGCGTCCGTCGCGGCGGCCGGCAGTCTCCGGCTGGCGGCCGGGGTGTCGTCGCGGCAGCCGGTGCACGCAGCGCGGCGACGAGGAGCAGCGCCCCGAGCGCGGTGGGTCGCCGCACGTCCACCCTCAAGACGACTCGGCCAGCATCGGCCGCACCAGCTTGCGGCCGTGGTGGATCTGCGCCTTGATCGTGCCGAGCGGTGCCCCGACGAGCTGGGCGATCTCCTCGTAGGGCAGCCCGTAGACGTCGCGCAGCAGCAGCGGCTCCACGAACTGCGGGTGGTCGCGCTCGAGCGTCTCCATCGCCTCGAGCAGGTCGAGGCGGGTGCCGGCGATCACGCTCGTGGTCCGCGGGTCGGGCCGCTGCCATCGCCTGCGACTCCTGCGGGTCGGCCGCGACGGCCTGGTTCTTCATCCGGCGGTAGGTCGACCGCGCGGAGTTGACCGCCACCATGTGCAGCCACGTGGTGAACCGGCCCTGCTGGTTCCAGGTGCCGATCTTCTGCGAGACCTTGATCAGCGCCTCCTGGCAGGCGTCCTCCGCGTCGGGGGTGTAGGGCAGCACACCGCGGCAGACGTTGAGCGTGCGCGGGCGCACCGCGGTCAGCAGCAGCTCCATCGCGTCGCGGTCGCCGTCCTGCGCGCGCCGCGCCAGGTCGTCGATGTCGTCCGGCGTCAGTGCCTCGGTCATCACGTCTCCACCCTCCCCAGCGCCTAGGAGACTGCTGAACAATCATGCGGCGCCAGCGCCGCGACAGCCGCACGCTGGCTGTGTTGCCGACCCTCGGAAGGCGCGCAGCCTGCCTTCGGGACGGGCGTCGTGCCATCGCACGACTCTCGCGGCGCTGGCATCCACAGCATTGTTCAGCAGCCTCCTCGAACCTAATGCAGCGGTGGTCACCAGCGGTCGGATCGCAACCGAACCGAGACCTGCCGCGATCCACCCGGAGACGCCCGCACAACGGCCCGACCGGGCCATGGACGCCGCAGGCCCCGCACCGGAACCGTGTGCCGGGTGCGGGTGGCGATCATCGGGGCGGGCCCGACCGGGCTGTTCCTCGGAGTCGCGCTGCAGCGCCGCGGCCACGCGGTCACCGTCGTCGACCGCGACGGCGGTCCGGAGGCCGGACGGCAGCTGGCCGCGCAGGGGCGTGATGCAGTTCCACCACGCGCACGCGTTCCGGGGGCCGGTCGCGGGGTCGCTGCAGCGCGAGCTCCCCGAGGCCTTCGCGCGCTGGGTCGAGCTGGGCGCCGAGCCGGTGCGTGCGCCCGGGCACCGACCAGATCGCGGGCATCCGGTCGCAGCGCTCGACGTTCGAGCGGCGCTGCGCGACGTGGCGGCCGCCGAGCCCGGGCTGGTGCTGCGCCGGGGCCACGTCGGCGGCGTGCGCCACGTCGACGGGGTGGCCATCGGCATCGACGTCGACGGCGAGCCGGTGCCGGCCGAGCTGGTGCTCGACGCGTCGGGCCGCGCGAGCGCGGTGACCAAGGAGCTCGGCGAGCGCGACGGGTTCGGGGGCGAGTGCGGCATCGCGTACGTCGACCGGCTCTACCGGCTGCGACCGGGCGCGCAGGGCGGGCCGCTGAGCTCCTCCGATCGCCTGGCAGGGCGACTACCCGGGCTACCAGGTGCTGGTCTTCCCGCACGAGCGAGGCCTGTTCTCGACCGTGATCATGCGGCCCAGCCACGACGCCGAGCTCAAGCTGCTCCGTCACGACGCGGCCTACGACGCGGCCTGCGCGGCGATCGCCGGGCTGGCCGCCTGGACCGACCCGGAGCGTCGCCGAGCCGGTCGGCTCGGTGCTCCCGGGCGGCAGCCTGCTCAACCACTACCGCGGTCAGCGCGGGCGGGACGGCCGGCCGCTGCTCAGCGGGCTGGTCGCCGTCGGCGACGCGGTCGCGACGACGACGCCCAACTTCGGCCGCGGCGTCACGCTGGCCTTGATGCAGGCCGAGCGGCTGCTCGCCGGCGTCGACGAGCCACGGCGGCGACCTCGACGCGGTGCGCGACTCGTTCGACGCGTGGTGCGCCGAGGCGATCGCGCCGTGGGTGCGCGACCACGTCGAGATGGACTCGGCCCGCGCCGCCCGGTGGTCCGGTGCAGAGCGTGGACCTCGAGCGCCCCTGCCCTCCGACCTGGTGCTGGCCGCCGCGAGCGTCGACGAAGGATCCGGGATCGCGGGATCGCAGCCCTACCTGGCCATGACGGGCCGCCGGACTCCCTGGCGCCGCTCCAGCCGGCGCGCCCGCAGGGTCTACGAGACCGGCTGGCGGCCGGCGTACGCCGAGGGTCCGAGCCGCGACGAGCTGGCCCGGATCGTTTCGTCCGCCGCCTGAGGGGCCAAGATGTGGGCGTGTCCATGCCCCACCGACTCGGCCGGTACGCCGTGCGCCGCCGGATCGGCTCCGGCGGCTTCGCGACGGTGTGGCTGGCCTACGACGAGCAGCTCGACTCGCCGGTGGCGATCAAGGTGCTCGCCGACAACTGGACCGAGGACCACCAGATCCGGCAGCGGTTCCTCGAGGAGGGCCGCTACCTGCGCAAGGTCGAGTCGCCGCACGTCGTCATCGGTCTACGACGCGGGCGAGCTCGACGACGGCCGTCCCTACCTCGTCATGTCCTACGCCGACCAGGGCACGCTGGCCGACCGGCTGGAGGGTCGAGGCTGGCACTGAGGTGCGAGCGGAGCGAGCCTCGAAGGGGCTGACGCCGGCCCAGGCGATGGAGGTGGTCCGCCAGGTCGGCGCCGGGCTGCAGGCGCTGCACGACCGCGACATCCTGCACCGCGACATCAAGCCCGCCAACGTGCTCTTCCGCAGCGTCGACGGCACCGACGGGCAGACCGTCCGCGCCATGGTCGGCGACCTCGGCCTGGGCAAGGCGCTCGACATGTCCTCGCGGCTGACGATGATCGCCGGCACGCCGACCTACGTCGCCCCGGAGCAGGCCTCGGCCCAGGCGCCGGACGCGCGCGCCGACCAGTACTCCCTGGCCGCGCTGGCCTTCCTGCTGCTCACCGGCCGGCCGCCGTTCACCCACCTCTCGCTGTCCGACGCGATGAACCCCGGCGACCTGCCGCCGGTCTCGACGCCGGAGCGGCCGTTCCCACCGGCCGTCGAGGAGGTGCTGCACCGCGGGCTGGCCCGCAGCCGCGACGACCGCTACCCGAGCGGTCACCGAGTTCGTCGACGCGCTGGCCGCCGCCGCTCGGCCCGGTCGCCGCCGGCCCGGCCACCCAGCCCTGGCTGGAGCGCGACCCCGAGCTGACCCAGCCCGGTCCGCGGCCCGACGGTGTCAGCCGGAGCTCGGCGCACTGCCCGAGCCGGCCCTGCCCCGCCGCCGCGGCCGCCGGCTGGCGGTGCTACACGCTCGTCGGGCTGCTCGCGCTCGCCGTCGGCGGGGGAGGCGGGTACGCCGCCCAGCGCGCAGCTGGCCCCGACCGAGCGGACCGTCGAGCGACGCGCAGCGGCACGCTCATCGGTCACCGTCCCGGCGGACTGGGACCGGGCCGACGCGCTCGACGGCTGGACGCCCGCCGAACGCCGACGGCACCGTTCGCGGCGCTCTCGGTCGGCACCAGCAAGGACTGGGCCGACCACGCCGTCCGCCGGCCAGGGCGTGTTCCTCGGGCTGCTGCCGAGCGGCACGGAGCTGCCCGACGCAGCTGCCGCAGCACCCCGAGTGCGGACGCGCGGGCCGCGACCATCGAGGACAGTCACGAACGGCGACCCGTCGGCCACGGTCGTCTACTCCGACTGCCCGGGCGGCGGCGTCACTCGTCGAGCGGGTCGTCGCAGGTCGCCGCCAACACGCTGCTGTGGGTGCAGGTCCGCAGCGACGACCGGGCCACCGCCAACCGGGTCCTCGACGACGTGCGCACGCACGGCTTCTAGCACCGTCGTCAGGACCGGCCGTGGCCAGCTCGGGCCGTCGAGCGGCGCGCGAGCGAGCGTCGATGGTCCGGCCGAGCAGGTCGCGCAGCCCCTCCTGGTCGACGCTCCGGCCGGTCACCGCCACGGACGCGTAGGCCGTGGTGCCGTCGAAGGAGACCCACCGCTCCATGGTCACGCGCAGGTGGCCGTCCGTGGATGTAGGTCGCCTCGAAGGTGTCGTCCGTCTGGGCGGTGACGTTGAAGTCCGCAGATGTTGCCGTCGGCCTCGGACTCCTCCAGGGCCGCGATCCGTGGTGCGCCTTGGCGACCGAGATCGAGACGTTCGGCGCCGCGCACTGGATCGTGACCCGCAGGAGGTAGGTGCAGAGCGGGTTGCCCGGGCTCGACGAAGTTCCACAGGTTCGTCTCGGAGGGCTGGTTCTGCACGCCAGCCGTCCGGGACGTCGACCCTGACCCCGGCGCCGCTGGCGTCGCGCCTGAGCCGCAGGTCTCGGGCGCGCTGGGCACGTCGGGTCGAGCGGCGCGGTAGTCCGGGTCGGGCGGGTAGGACGGCGCGCGGGGCGTCGGTACGGCGGGCGAGACCGCCGGCACCGGCTCGAGCGTGCTGCTGCGTCGCCGGCTCCGGTCTGGTCGCGGTCCGCGACGGCGTACCCGCCCGCGACGACCGGCGCACAGCAGCACCACGGCCACCCCGAGCACGCGCCACCACATGCGCTCGACCCTAACCAACCCGGTCTGATCGATGAGTCGAGAAAGCTCGCCGGAGTCTGTCGTATTCGTCCGTCCCCGTTCGTGGAGATGTCGAAAGCACCTCCACACCTGAGGAGAAACGAGATGACCACGCACCACCCCCTCCCCGCAGGCTCCGGCTGCCGAGAGCGACCGCCGGCGACGGCGCGGAGCCGCTGGCTGGCCCTCTACGTGCTCTGCCTCGGGCGACCTGATGATCGTGCTCGACCAGAGCATCGTGAACGTCGCCCTGCCCTCGATCCGCACCGACCTCGGCTTCTCGCAGGCCTCGCTGGCCTGGGTCGTCAACGCCTACCTGCTCACCTTCGGCGGCTTCCTGCTGCTGTCCGGCCGGCTCGGCGACCTGCTCGGCAACCAAGCGGGTCTTCCTCGGCGGCGTGGTCTCCTTCACCATCGCCTCGGCCGTGTGCGGCCTGGCCCCCAGCGCGTCGTTCCTCGTGGTCGGCCGCGCGGTCCAGGGGCTGGCCGGCGCCAGCGTCTCCGCGGTCGCGCTGGCCCTGATCATGGGGCTGTTCAGCGAGCCCGGCGACCGGGCCAAGGCGATGGGCGTCTTCGGCTTCGTGATGTCCGGCGGCGGTGCGGTCGGCGTCCTGGCCGGCGGCGTGCTGACCGGCCTCCTCATCGTGGCACTGGATCTTCCTGGTGAACGTCCCCGTCGGCCTCGCCGTCGTCGTGGCCGCCCGCGCCGATGCTGCCGACCGACGACGTGGTGCCCGGGCTCGACCAAGCTCGACGTCCCGGGCGCCGTGCTGGTCACCTCCGCGCTGATGCTCGCCGTCTACGCCGTGGTCGGCGGCAACGAGGCCGGCTGGACCTCGACCCGCACCCTGGCCCTGCTGGCCGTCGGCCGCCGTCCTCTTCGTCGCCTTCGTCGTCCGCGAGACCAAGGCCGCCGCGCCGCTCGTGCCGCTGCGGCTGTTCAAGCTGCGCAACGTCTCGGTCTCGCAGGTGGTCGGCGTGCTGTGGGCCGCCGCGATGTTCGCCTGGTTCTTCCTGGCCGCGCTCTACCTCCAGCAGGTGCTGGGCTACAGCGCCCTCGAGGTCGGCCTGGCGTTCGTCCCGACCAGCCTGGTGATGATGTTCTGCTCGCTGAAGGTCTCCGACCGGCTGGTGATGAAGTTCGGCATCCGCGCGCCGCTGACCGTCGGCCTCGCGCTGGCCGCCGCGTCGCTGGCGCTGTTCGCGCTGGCTCCGGTCGACGGCAGCTTCGTGACCGACGTGCTGCCCTCGATGATCCTGCTCGGCATCGGTGCCGGCATCGCCTTCAACCCGGTGCTGCTGGCCGCGATGGGCGACGTCGAGCCGCACGAGGCCGGCCTGGCCTCCGGCGTCGTGAACACCTCGTTCATGATGGGCGGCGCGCTCGGCCTGGCCGTCCTGGTCGCGGTCTCCGACTCGCGCACCGCCGTCGCTCGCGGCCGGCGGCTCCTCCGCCGTCGAGGCCCTGCACGGTGGCCTGCAGGTCGCCTTCGCGGTCGGTGCCGTCGCCGCCGCGCTGGCCGCCGTCGTCGGTGGCGTGTTCCTCCGGCCGCAGCCGATGGCGATGCCGGAGATGGGCGGCGCCGGTCGACGAGCACGACTGCGACTGCCCGGAGCCCTGCGCCGCCTGAGCCAACGACTCCCGGCGGTCAGCCGGTGCTCGACCCGAAGCTCACGTGGTCAGCTCGCGCCGACCGCCGCTGAGCGGTCGGCGGCACTGCCCGGCGACGAGCTGGTCGAGCCCGCGCCGACGTCGTGATGGACCGGGCGTTCTCACTGCCGGCGCCACCCGACGAGGTCTGGCCGTGGCTGGTGCAGCTCGGCAAGCGGCGGGCGGGCTGGTACCTCCCGGGCTGGTTCGAGCGGCTCGTCCCGCGCGTCGCGCCGCGGGCTGCGCACATCTCGACCCGGCGTACGCTCGCCCTCGGAGGTCGGCGACGTCATCCCCGACTGGGGCGGCAGGGACGAGACGTTCACCGTCGCCGAGCTCGAGCCCGGCCAGCCACCTGCTGCACACGTCGACCCGGGGCAGCACGCAGCTCACCGTGGTGCCTGCTAGCTGACCCCCGAGGGCTCGGACGGGCGCGGCACCCGGCTCGCACCTGCGGCTGAGGCTGGCGCCGGTGCAGGCACCGGCTGCTGGCGGAGAACGCCGGCGGCCTCGTCGACCGGCTCACCGTCGCCGGCCTCGCCGCCGGACTGCACGAGCGGGTCACCGTAGGGCGGACTGACGTGAGTGATCAGCACCACCGCCCATCCGGGCCATTGCCCGAACCTCTGGTCGGTGACCTAGCGTGCAGCCGGTGATGAGTGCCACTAGCTTGCTGATCCGACGCGCGCGCCTGGTGCCGATCGGACCGACCGCGGCCCCTCCGCAGCACCCCGTCGACGTCCTCGTCGAGGACGGCCTGGTCACCACGGTCGCCGCCCAGCTCGACCCGCGCCCCGGCGTCGAGGAGTACGACGCCGACGGCCGCTGGTGCGCGCCCGGCCTCTGGGACCAGCACGTGCACCTCACCCAGTGGACGCTGGCCTCGCAGCGGCTCGACCTCGCGCCGGCCCGGTCGCCCGAGCAGGTGCTGGCGCAGGTGGCCGAGCGGATCACGCACCCTGCCCGGCGTGCCGATCATCGGCTGGGGCCACCGGCCGGGCGCCTGGCAGCGCGACGTCACCGTGTCCGAGCTCGACGCGGTCACCGGAGACACCCCGGTGGTGCTGATCGCCGGCGACGGCCACCACGCCTGGCTCAACACCACGGCCCTCATGCACCTGGCCATGCCGGTCGCGCGACTCGGTGGTCCGCGAGACCGAGTGGTTCTCGGTCTACCCGCGGCTGGTCACGCTCTTCGGCAACGACGGCACCTCGCCCGAGGCGTTCCGGCGCACGCCTCGACGCCGCGGCGGCCCGCGGGGTCGTCGGGCTGGTCGACTTCGAGTTCGGCGGCAGACCGCCAGGACTGGGCCGAGCGCTGGGTCGACGGCTGCGACGTGCTGCGCATCCGCTGGGCGACGTACGCCGACACCCTCGACGAGGTGATCGACGCCGGCCTGCGCACCGGCGACCCCCTGCCCGGCTGCGACGACCGGATCACGATGGGGCCGCTCAAGATCATCAGCGACGGCTCGCTCAACACCCGCACCGCCTGGTGCTGCGAGCCCTACGCCGACGCGCACCGGCTGGAGTACCCCGCCGGCCAGCCCAACCTGTCCGGCGACGAGCTCCGCGACCTGCTCAAGCGCGCCCACGGCGGCGGCCTCGAGGTCGCCACCCACGCCATCGGCGACGCGGCGGTGGCCGAGGCCCTCGCGGCGTACGCCGACACCGGGGCGATCGGCTCCATCGAGCACGCCCAGCTGGTCGGCCGCGACGACGTACGCCGGATGGCCGAGCTCGGCGTCCGGGCCAGCGTCCAGCCGGCGCACCTGCTCGACGACCGCGACCTCACCGAGCTGGCCTGGCCGGGCCGGGCGCGAGCGCTGCTTCGCGTTCCGCTGGATGCTCGACGACGGCGTCGAGCTCGCGCTCGGCTCCGACGCCCCGGTCTCGCCGCTCGACCCGTGGCTGGCCATCGCGGCCGCCGTGCACCGCAGCGCCGACGACCGCGACCCCTGGCACGGCGAGCAGGCGCTCACGCCCGCCGAGGCCCTGGCCGCCTCCGTCGACGGCCAGCCCACCGTCGGCGTCGGCTCGCCCGGCGACCTGGTCCTCCTCGACGCACGACCCGCTCGCGGCGCGGCGCCGACTCGGCCGCGACCGGCGCGGCGCTGCGCGGCATGTCGGTCGCCCTGACCGCCGTCGGCGGCCGGGTCGTGCACTCGACCGCGGATCTAGCGAGACGTCGAGCTTCTTCATGATCAGGTCGGCGACCGCCTGCTGCTCCTCGGCGAACGGGTGGAAGGCGAGGGCCCGCATCAGGTCGGTGTTCACGCCGTTGACCCAGGCGTCCGGCCCGGCGCAGATGTCGTGGCCCTTGCTGGCCGTCAGCAGGTCGACGAAGTCGGCCTTGGCCCGCTTCGCGGCCGCCGTGCGCATCGCGTCGTTGAGCTTGACGACGAGCCCGCGGACGTAGGGGTAGTCGCCCTTGGCCAGCGGCAGGATCCGGCAGGTGCCCTTGGCCGGCACCGGCTGCGGGTAGCCGACCAGGATCACCCTGGCCTGCGGCGCGCGGTCGTGGATGCCCTTGAGCGCCGGCCGTCACCCGGCCGCCGATCTTGGCGATCTTCTCGACCAGCAGGTCCTTCTTCCTGCCGGCGTCCTGCATGTAGTCGCGGCACGGCGACCCGTCGGGGTCGCTGAGGCCGAACTGCCCGCAGGTCCCGACCATCGTCTCGAACAGCTTCAGGTCGTTGCCGCCGATCCCGAGCGTGACCAGCGAGGTGTCCGCGGACAGGGCGGCGAACTGGGGTGGGTAGACGTGGTCGGCGCGTGTGCTGGGCGCCGGTCAGCGAGACGGTGCTGGCCCCGGAGCAGCTGACGTCGACGAAGGCGCGACTTGAGCTGGTTGGCGACCAGGTTGGCGTAGTTGCCGTTGGACCGCAGGCAGCCGGTCTCCTGCTCGGTCTGCGGCACGCCGGGAGCGGCGGTGTAGGAGTCGCCGAGCGCGACGTAGGTGGGGTACGGCGAGCCCGTGCCGGGGGCGGCGGTGCTCGGGTCGGGGTTGCCGACGGTCGCGGACGGCGGCCCGTCGTCGCACGCCGTCAGCGTGAGGGCAGCCAGCAGCGCGACGGCGGCCAGGACGGGTCGTCTGCGCACGGCTGCTCGGCATGCGCTCCACGGTACCTGAGCATCAACGGCCGAAACCGCCGCGGCGTCACTCGCTGCAGGGCTTGCTCTACCAGCTCGGCCACCGCCGCCTGGCCGGCGCGCGAGCGGGTGGTAGGCCGCGGCCACGCCGGGCTGCGCCTCGAAGCCGTTGACCCAGGCGTCGTCGCCGGCGCAGATGTCGTGGCCCTCGCTCGGCCCCAGCACCTCGACGAACGTCGCGCCCGCGGCGGCCGCCGCCTCGCGCATCGCGGCGTCCATGGCCTCCCACTGCGCCCGCACGAACGGCGTAGTCGCCCGCCGCCAGCGGCAGCTCGGGGCAGGTGCCCCGCGCGGGCACCGGCTGCGGGTAGCCGACCAGCAGCACCTGGGCGTCGGGCGCCCGGTGGTGCACCTCGGTCCAGCAGTGTCTCGCAGCCGGCGCCGATCTGGGGCGGCAGCGCCGTCAGGTCCGACTCGGGTGCTGTGCCCTGCCGCTCGCACGGGTGCCCCGTGGGGTCGGATGCTGGCGATCGTCGTGCACCCGAACATCAGCGCCGAGGTACCACCCGAAGTCGTTGCCGCCCAGGCTGACGGTGACCAGGTCGGTGTTCTTGGTCACCGCGTCGAGCTGCGGTGGCCAGGGTTGCCGGTGCCGTCGGACTGTGGCTGGGTGCCGTTCTCGGTCGTCGCGCCGCCGCAGCTGACGTCGGTCAGGCTCGGCGCCGACGGCCTTCGCGGCCAGGCGGGGGTAGCTGAGCGAGGACCGGCCGCACCCGACCCCGTCCGGGACGGTGCCGGGCAGCCCGGCGCCGGACGTGAAGGAGTCGCCCAGTGCGACGTACCGGTCGCCACCTCCGGACGGGCCGTCCTCCCGGCATCCTGTGACCGCGACGCCGAGGAGGAGCACGGCCGCGAGCACGGTCGCTGTCGGCCCGGCCTTCACGCGGAAGCACGCTACGGGACGCGCGTCGCCGTCAGGGTCTCGAGCACCATGTGCGTCACCGCGCGGTGCCACGCTGGACGCGGGTGGAACGGCAGCGCCTTGCTGTCGCCCAGGACCCCGGCCGTCCAGGCGCTCGTGCGTGGAGCAGGCGGTGTGGCCCTTGCTGGCCTTCAGCACGTCGAGGTAGGTGGCCCGGGTCTCCCGGGCCGCCTGGCGCATCACGGTGTCGACGTTCCTGAAGAACGCACGGACGTAGGGGTAGTCGCCCAGCGCGAACGGCAGCGCCGCGCAGCTGCCGTTGGCCGGGACCAGCTGCGGGTAGCCGATGACCAGGACCCGCGCGTGCGGGGCGCGGCTCCGGGCGGCCCGGATCAGGTGCACCACCCGGTTGCGGACGGCGGGCAGCAGCGCGGCGACGCTGTCCTCGCCACCGGCGGTCCGGAACGACGCTGCACAGGGCGCCCCCTGCGGGTCCGTCACCGCGACCTCGTAGCAGCGGCTGATCACGGTCGCGAACGTCGCGTCGTTGATGCCGAGCGTGATGGTCACCAGGTCGGTGCGCGGGCCGGCGCCCGCCAGCTGTGGTGGCACCGGCGTCGCGAGCCCCGCCTGAGGGCTCAGCGCGTCCGCCGTCTGCGCGCCGCCGCAGCTCGCGTCGCGCAGCTGCGACCTGAGGGCCTCGGCCAGCCGGTGCGGGTAGTTGCGGGCCGAGCGAAGGCAGTTCTGGTCGACGATCGGCGGGACTCCCGAGCCGGCCGTGTAGGAGTCGCCGAGCGCGACGTAGCGCTGGATCGGCGACGCGGTCGCGGGCGCGCTCGCCACCTGGTCATGAGGTTGCGCTGCGTGGTCGTCCGCCCCCGCGTCGTTCGACCAGCCGGCCAGCAGGACGAGCACCCCCACGAGGAGCCATATACCGGAGCTCCTCACGGCCACGGTCCTACCCGAAAGCCCGGGGTACCAATCCAGTGTGGCCCACGAGATGAGCAGCGGTCTGGACAAGACGTCGTCGCTGGTGACGGTCGTCGTGGCGCTGGTCGCCAACGGGCTGCTGGCAGTCGCGAAGACCGTCGCCGCCGTCCTCACCGGATCGGCGGCGATGGTCGCCGAGGCAGCGCACTCGTGGTCCGACACCGGCAACGAGGTGTTCCTGCTCGTCGCCGAGCGCGCCGGCCGGCGGCCCCGCGACGACGACCACCCGCGCGGCTACGGACGCGCCACCTACATCTGGTCGCTGGTGGCGGCGTTCGGGCTGTTCTCGGCCGGCGCGGTGGTGTCGGTCTGGCACGGCCTGACCGAGCTGGTCGGCGAGCCGGGGGAGTCGTCCTACACCGCCAACTACGTGGTCCTGGGCCTGGCGTTCCTCTTCGAGGGCGCGTCGTTCGTGCAGGCCTCCCACCAGGTGCGTGGGAAGGCGATGCGGCTCGGGCTGCACCCGCTGCGCTACGTGACACAGACGTCGGACCCGACGCTGCGGGCGGTCTTCTTCGAGGACTCCGCCGCGCTGCTCGGGCTGCTGCTGGCCGGGGCCGGCATCGGGCTGCACCAGGCCACCGGGCGCCACGAGTTCGACGCGGCCGGGTCGATCGCGGTGGGGCTGCTGCTGGCAGCGGTCGCGATCTTCCTGATGCGCCGCAACATGGACTACCTGCTGGGTGAGGGCGACAGCGCGGAGCTGCGTTCGGCCGTGCTGGCGGGGATCCTCGAGCACCCCGACATCGACCGGGTGACCTACCTGCACCTGGAGTACGTCGGCCCGCAGCGGCTCTTCGTCGTGGCCGCCGTCGACCTCACCGGCGACGACCGCGAGCCCGACCTCGCCGTCCGCATCCGCCAGGTCGAGACCGACCTCGAGCGCCACGACGTGTCGAGGACGCCGTCCTCACCCTCTCGCAGCCGACCGATGCGTCGCTGACGCCGGAGGTGGGAGATAGTCCGTGACTCAACGGCCCCGGACCGCCGAGAAGTGCCGCCGTTTCTTCACGGACTATCCCGCCCAGCCCTTGACAATAATTAGTAAGTGAAGTTTACTAACAAATGTGACGACCACCTCCACCCCGGTCCGCCGGGCGCTGCGGCCCTCGGGGCGGCCACCTGCCGGAGGACACCCGTCGCCACCACCGGGCGCTGCTGCTGCAGCTGCTGTTCCGCTACGGCCCGGCCAGCCGGGCCGACCTGGCCCGCTCCAGCGGGCTGACCCGGGTGACCGTGTCCGACGTGGTCGGCGACCTGGTCGCCGAGGGGCTGCTCCGCGAGTCGGCCGCTCCGGTCCAGGGCCGGGTGGGCAAGCCCCCGGTGCTCGTGCAGCTGGCCGAGGAGGCCCGCCAGATCGTGGCGGTCGACCTCTCGGCCGACGGCGTCGTGTCCGGTGCCCTCCTCAACCTCTCCGGCGACGTCCAGGAGCGCCGCAGCCGGCCGCTCGAGGGTCGCCGCGGCGAGGACGCCGTCGCCCTCGTCCACGACCTGGTCCGTGAGCTGGTCGCCGCCGCCACCCGGCCGGTGCTCGGCATCGGCGTCGGCACCCCGGGCGTCGTGGACGCCGAGGGCGTGGTGGTCGACGCCCCCAACCTCGGCTGGCACGGCACGCACGCTGGCCGAGGGGCTGCGCGCGACGTTCGACGTCCCGGTCTTCGTGGCCAACGACGCCAACACCGCGGTCCTCGGCGAGCACACGTTCGGCGACGCCGGCGACGGCGGGCTGATGCTGGTCCGGGTCGGCACCGGTGTCGGCGCCGGGCTGGTGCTCGAGGGCGCGCTGCTGCACGGCCACCGGTCGGCGGCCGGCGAGGTCGGCCACGTCGTCATCGACCCCGAGGGCGCGAGTGCGCCTGCGGCCGCCGCGGCTGCCTGGAGACCGTGCTCGCCGCCCCTCGGCTGCGCGAGCGGCTGGCTGCCGACGGACCCGGACGGCCTGACCGCCGTCGGCGTCCAGGTCGGCGTGGCCCTGGCCCCCGTGGTCGGGACCCTCAATCTGCACGAGCTGGTCCTCAGTGGCCCGCTCGAGCTGCTCGACGGCCCTGTGCTGAGAGCCGTCGACCGCACGATCCGCGAGCGCACGATGCCGGTCTCCGGCGAGGAGCTCGTGGTCCGCACGTCCGCGCTGGGCGACGACGTGGTGCTCGTGGGTGCCGCCGTCCTCGTCCTGGCCGGTCAGCTGGGGGTGTCCTGATGACCGCTCGGCACCACCCAGTAATCAGCACGATCGAGAGGAACACCAGGGTGCGCACCAAATGCAGACGGTCAGCAAGACGCTGGCCCTCGCCACGGCCGGCGTGCTCGCGCTCGGCCTCGGCCTGTCCGCCTGCGGCGACGACGACGCGCCGACGCGCTTCCGACGGCGGTGGCGGGCCCGAGACGGCCGACATCCGGGTCTGGCTCAACGGCACGGACACGCCCGACACGGCTCGCGAGTGGCTCAAGACGACCTTCGAGAAGGACCACCCCGGCTCCACGCTGACGATCGAGCAGCAGGAGTGGGAGGGGCTGGTCGAGAAGCTGACCACGTCGCTGTCCAGCGACTCCGAGACCCCCGACGTGGTCGAGGTCGGCAACACCCAGGCGCCGACGTTCACCGCGGCCGGCGCGTTCAGCGACGTGAGCTCCGACCTCGGCGACTGGGGCGGCGACGACCTGCTGCAGGGCTTCGTCGACGGACGCGTCGGTGGACGGGAAGGCCTACGCCGTTCCGTACTACGCCGGCTCGAAGTACATCTTCTACCGCAAGGACCTCTTCGAGGCGGCGGGCATCGAGGTCCCGACGACGATGGACGAGTTCGTCCAGGCCGCCATCGACCTCAAGGCCGCGAACCCCGACCCGGCCAACTTCTCCGGCTTCTGGTTCCCCGGCCAGGACTGGCGCAACGGCGTCGCCTTCCTCTGGGACGCCGGCGGTGACCTCGCGGTCCAGGACGGCGACGAGTGGCAGGGCGCCCTGTCCGCCCCCGAGTCGGTCCAGGGGCTCGAGACCGTCCAGACGCTGATGGAGCAGGCCTCCGGCGCGGCCAAGGACGGCAACGAGGAGAACCCGCAGACGCCCGTTCTGCAACGGCGAGGTCGGCATGCTCTCCGCGCCCGGCTGGGTGAAGGGGCTCATCGAGGACCCCGACTCCGGCTGCCCCGACATGGTCGCCAACCTCGGCGTCTTCGCGCTCCCGGGCACCGACGGCCAGCCCGCACCGGTGCTGCTCGGCGGCTCCGACATCGCGATCTCGGCCAAGTCCAAGAACCAGGACCTCGCCGCGGACGTCGTCGGCCTGATGCTCAGCGACGACTACCAGAAGCTGATGGCGGCGGCCGGGCTCACGCCGGCCAAGAGCTCGCTGGCCGAGCGAGCTCGGCAGCGACGAGTTCGCCGCAGGCGACCATCGCCGCGGCGTCCAACGCCAAGCTCACCCCGGCCGCGCCGGGCTGGGCCGAGGTCGAGGGCTCGCGGGTGCTGGAGGACCTGTTCGTCGACATCGCCAAGGGCGGCGACGTCGAGGAGCTGGCCGCGGCCGCCGACGAGAAGATCACCGAGCAGCTCAACTGACGCGGCTCCGTCACCGCTGGCACCGGCCGGGGCGGCGTCCCGGAGCAGCGCGACGCTGCCCCGGCCGCGCCATGCCCAACGATGGGCCAGTGACGAGAGAGGACGAACGGAGTGACCGCCCGATCGACCGAGCGGCACGAGCCGGCCGGCTGCCGTACGGCCTGGTGCTCCCGGCCGCCGTCCTGCTCGCCCTGTCGCTCGGCTATCCGCTGGTCCGCCAGGTGGTCCTCTCCTTCCACGACTACGGCCTGGCCCAGCAGTTCGGCCGGCCCGCCGACTTCGTCGGGCTCGACAACTACCGGGCGCTGGTCACCGACACCTACCTCTGGAAGGTGCTGCTCCGCACGGTCGTCTTCTGCCTGGTGAACGCCGGCGTGACGATGGTGCTGGGCATGGGGGTCGCGCTGCTGATGCGGCTGATGTCCGGGCCGGTCCGGCTGCTCGTGCAGGCCGGGCTGCTGCTCGCCTGGGCGATGCCGGTGGTCGCCTCGCTCACCGTCTGGCAGTGGCTCTTCGACACGCGGTACGGCGTCATGAACTGGACCCTGACCCGCCTCGGCGCCGACTACGAGGGCCACTCCTGGCTGCTGGAGCCGCTGTCGTTCTTCTTCGTCGCGACCGTGATCGTGGTCTGGATGAGCGTGCCGTTCGTGGCGTTCACCGGCTACGCCGCGCTCACCCAGGTCAGCGAGGACCTCACCGAGGCCGCCGAGCTCGACGGCGCGAGCGCATGGCAGCGGCTGCGCCACGTCGTGCTGCCCTCGATCCGGCCGGTGCTGCTGATCATCGGGCTGCTCCAGGTGATCTGGGACCTGCGCGTCTTCACCCAGATCTACGTGCTCCAGAAGGCCGGCGGGGTCACCCGCGACACCAACCTGCTCGGCACCTACATCTACCGGCTCGGGATCGGCGGCGGTGACTTCGGCACGGCGGCCGCGGTGGCGATGTTCATGCTCGCGCTGACCGTGCTGCTGACCGCGCCGTACGTCCGCACCATGCTCAAGAACGAGGAGGACTGACCGGCATGTCCCGCCGCGCCTCCGCGCCCGGTCCGCCTCGGCGCCAACCTCGCCGGGCTGGTGATCTTCGCGGCCTGCGCGTTCCCCGTCTACTGGATGGTCAACACCTCGCTGCTGCCGCGCCGCGAGATCAACGCGCCCGACCCGACCTGGCTCCCGCTCGGCGGCTCGCTTCGACAACTACCGCCGGGTGCTGTCGGGCGGCCGGTTCTTCGACGCGCTCTGGATGAGCCTCGGCGTGACGGTCGCGACGGTCGCGGTGTCGCTGACCTTCGCGTTCCTGGCGGCGCTGGCGGTCACGCGGTTCCGGTTCCGGGGCCGCAAGAGCTTCATCGTCACGCTGCTGCTGATCCAGATGATCCCCGTCGAGGGGCTGTTCATCAGCCAGTACAAGATGCTCGAGGGGTTCCACCTGCTCAACACGGTCGCCGGGCTCACGCTCGTCTACGTCGCCAACGTGCTGCCCTTCACGGTCTGGACGCTGCGCGGCTTCGTCGCCGGCGTGCCCTACGAGCTCGAGGAGGCCGCGATGATGGACGGCTGCTCGCGGTTCCAGGCGTTCCGCACGATCACCTTCCCGCTGCTCGCGCCGGGGCTCGTGGCGACCGGGGTGTTCGGCTTCATCCAGGCGTGGAACGAGTTCACCCTGGCCGTCGTGGTGATGACCCGCGAGGACAAGAAGACGCTGCCGGTCTGGCTGGCCAGCTTCCTCGACGTCAACCGCGGCGTCGACTGGGGCGGCGTGATGGCCGGCTCGACGCTGATCGCGGTGCCGGTGATCGTCTTCTTCCTGCTCGTGCAGGGCCGGATGGTCTCCGGGCTCACCGCCGGGGCGGTGAAGGGATGACCAAGACCCCACGCCGTCTTCGGCTCCTCGCTGCGCTCCCCCACCGAACGACGGCGCGGGGACCCCTCATGAGCATCGAGCCCTGGCCCTCAAGGTGCTGCTGCCGTCGTTCGCCGGCACGACGGTGCCGGCCGACGTACTCGGCCCTGCTCGAGGAGGGGCTGGGCGGGCTCTGCCTGTTCGGCTCCAACACCGCCGACGGCTCCGGACGCGGTGGCGGCGTACACCGCGAGCGGTGCGGGCGGTCTCGCCCGGCGCGGTGATCGCGGTCGACGAGGAGGGCGGCGACGTCACCCGGCTGCACGTGCCCGACGGCAGCCCGGTGCTCGGGCCGCTGGCCCTCGGCGCGGCCGACGACCTCGCCCTGACCCGACGCGGTCGGCCGGGCGATCGGCCTCGAGCTGGCCGCGGTCGGCATCACCCTCGACCTCGGCCCGGTCGCCGACGTCAACTCCAACCCCGACAACCCGGTGATCGGCACCCGCAGCTTCGGCTCCGACGCGCCGCGAGGTGGCCGCTCACGTCGCCGCGTGGACCCGCGGGCTGCAGTCGGCGGGGGTGGCCGCGTGCGCCAAGCACTTCCCCGGCCACGGCGACACCGCCGAGGACAGCCACCTGGCGCTGCCGGTGCTCAATGTCGACATGTCGATGCTGGCCGCGCGGGAGCTGGCTGCCGTTCGCGGCGGCGGTCGAGGCCGGCACGGCGGCCGTGATGACCTCGCACGTCCTGGTGCCCGCGCTCGACCCGGCGCTGCCCGCGACCCTGAGCGCGCCGGTCCTCGGGCTGCTGCGCGACCGGCTCGGCTTCCGGGGGCGTGATCGTCAGCGACGCCCTCGACATGGCCGGGCGCCTCGGCGTCCCGCGGGATCCCCGAGGCAGCGGTGCTGTCGGTCGCGGCCGGCGCCGACCTGCTCTGCATCGGCTCCGGCAACACGGTCGCACCAGGTGCGGGCGATCCAGGCCGCGCTCGTCGACGCCGTCCGGCAGCGGCCGGCTGGCCGAGGAGCGGCTCGCCGACGCGGCCAAGGCCGTGACGGCGCTCGTCGGTCGTGCCCGGCTCGGACGGACGTCGACAGTCGAGGATCTTCCGAGGCCCTCGCGTCGGGTGCCGCGCGTTCGGTGACGGTGACGGGCGAGCTGCCGCCGCTGGCCGGCGCCAGCGTCGTGCGGGTCGACTCGCCGGGCAACATCGCGATCGGCGCGGCCGCATGGGGGCTGCCGGCCGACATCGTCGTCGCGCCCGGGTCGGCCGAGCTCCCCGACGGCCCGCTGGTCCTCCAGGTCCGCGACGCCCACCGACAGCCCGACGGTCCGGGCCACGCTGGCCGCGGCCGGCCCCGGGTCGGTCGTGGTCGAGTGGGGCTGGCCCGGTCGGCGCAGCCGACGACCTGCCGACCATCGACGCCCGCGGCTGGTCCCAGCCCGGCGCGGTGGCCGTGACCGACGTGCTGCGAGCGGCAGGGTGGGACCGATGAGCGGGCTGCACGGGCTGGCGATCGGCCTCGACATCGGGGCCACGAAGACTCTCGGCGTGCTCGTCGACGCCGAGGGCCGGGTGCTGCAGCAGGTCCGCGAGGCCACCGCTCCGGGGGCGGACGGCATCGTGCGCACCGCCGAGCTCGTGGTCGCCCATCTGGGCGCCGCCGGCACCGGTCGGGGTGGGCATTCCCGGGCTGGTCGACGTCGAGCAGGGCGCGGTGAAGCACGCGGTCAACCTCGGTGTCGACGGCGAGTGGGTGCCGCTGCGCGCGGAGCTCGAGAGTCGACTCGGCGTCCCCGTGGCCGTCGAGAACGACGTCAACGTGGCGACGCTCGGGGCGGTGGCGCTGACCGGCATCCGCGACCTCGTCTACCTCTCGATCGGCACCGGCCTCGCCGCCGGGCTGGTGCTCGACGGGACGCTCCGCCGGGGCGCGACCGGAGCGGCCGGCGAGATCGGCCACGTGCCGGTGGACCCGCTCGGCGCGGTGTGCCAGTGCGGCCAGCGCGGCTGCCTGGAGACGGTGTCGTCCGGGCGTGCGCTCGCCGACGCCTGGCCGTCGGTCCCGGGTCGGGGCGAACCACCGGCGCAGGCGCTGTTCGCGGCGGCCGCCGCCGGCGACCCGCGGGCCATCGAGGTACGCGACCGGTTCGCGGCCGGCGTGGCAGACGCCGTGCGGACCCTCTGCCTGGCCGTGGACCCGACGACGATCGTGCTCGGCGGCGGCGTCGCCCACCTCGGCGCCCCGCTCGTGGCCGCGGTGTCCGACGCGCTGCGCGCCCAGGCCGCCTCCTCGCCGTTCCTGGCCTCGCTCGACCTCGCCGCCCGGATCCGCGTCGTCCCGGACGACCAGCCGGTTGCGGCGATCGGGGCGGCCCTGTTGGGTCGTTCCTGATGGAAGTCATCCCGCTCGCCTCCGGGGCCGACGTGGCCGCGCTCGCCGCGGACACGATCGAGGCGCTGGTCCGCTCCCGCCCGGCGGCCGTGCTGGGGCTGGCCACCGGTTCGTCTCCCGTGTCGACGTACGCCGAGCTGGTCGCCCGGCACCGCGCCGGCGCCGGCCCGTCGTACGACGAGGTGACGGCGTTCCTCCTCGACGAGTACGTCGGCCTGCCGCCCGGCCACCCGCAGTCCTACCGAGCCACCATCGCCCGCGAGCTGACCGACGACCTGGGGCTGCCCGCGGACCGCGTGCACGGGCCCGGACCCGGCCGACGTGCCGACCGCCGGGGCGGCCTACGAGGCCGCGCTCGCTGCGGCCGGCGGGGTCGACCTGCAGGTGCTCGGCATCGGCAGCGACGGCCACCTGGCCTTCAACGAGCCCGGCTCGTCGCTCGCCTCCACCACCCGGATCAAGACGCTGACCGAGCAGACCCGCCAGGACAACGCGCGGTTCTTCGGCTCGATCGACGAGGTGCCGCGCCACGTCCTCACCCAGGGGCTCGGCACCATCCTCCGCGCCCGGCACCTGCTGCTGATCGCCACCGGCGCCGGCAAGGCCGAGGCGGTCGCCGCCGCCGTCGAGGGCCCGCTCACCGCCTCCTGCCCGGCCTCGGTGCTCCAGCTCCATCCCCACGCCACCGTGCTCCTCGACCCCGACGCCGCCTCGCACCTCGAGCGCGCCGACCACTACCGCGAGGTCTACGCGAGCAAGCCGGACTGGCAGGGGCTCTGAGCGAGACTCGGACATCGCCCTGTTGGATGGGTGGCATGGCCAAGTGGAGCGGCGTCGCCGATGCCTACCGCTCGTCGTTCGGCACTCTGTGCGAAGGCACCGTCGAGCGCCTGCTCCGCGACACGTCGGGCCTGCACCACCTTGATGTCGGCTGCGGCAGCGGGACCCTCGCTAGCCGCGCAGCTGCCACTGGCCGGGAGGTGGTGGCGCTCGACGCGGACCCGGACATGGTCGCCGTGTCGGAGGAGGTGTTGCCCGGCCGGGTCGTCCGAGGTGCGGTTCCCGACCTCCCCTTTGCCGACGGCGAGTTCGAGATCGTGACAGCGAACTTCGTGATCAACCACGTGCCCGACCCGCTTGCGGCGCTGCGAGAGCTCGCACGGGTTGCTCGCCCCGGTGGACAGGTCGCCGCGACCGTCTGGCCCGCTGAGCGCAACGCTTGGGGAGCGCTCGTCTCTGACGCGTTCGAGAGCGCGGGTGAGCCGCGCAGGTAGGCCAGCACCGCCGAGACCCGGCGGTCGGAGGCCGGGGCGAAGTCGAGCTTGGCGAAGATGCTGCCGACGTGCTTGCGCACCGCGGCCTCGCTCACGACGAGGGCGTCGGCGATGGAGCCGTTGGTGCGGCCCTCGGCCATCAGCGCCAGCACCTCGCGCTCGCGGTCGGTGAGGGAGCGAGCGGGCCGTCGCCGCGGCGCCGGCCCAGCAGCTGCCGCACGACCTCCGGGTCGACGACGGTCTCGCCGGCCGCGACCCGGTCGAGGCTGGCGAGGAACTCGCGCACGTGGCCGACGCGGTCCTTGAGCAGGTAGCCGATCCCGGAGGCGCCGACGGTCGCCTCGAGGAGCTCGGGCACGTAGGCCTCGGCGACGTACGCCGACAGCACCATGATCGCGATGCCCGGGTGCTCGGCCCGGATCTGCGCGGCCGCGCGCAGCCCCTCGTCGGTGTGCGTCGGTGGCATCCGGATGTCGGTGACCACCAGGTCGGGCTGGAGCCGCGCGGTGAAGGCGAGGAGCGCGTCGGCGTCCTCGACGGCGGCGACCACCTCGTGGCCGGACCGCTCGAGGATGCCGACCAGCCCCTCGCGCAGCAGCGCGGCGTCCTCGGCGAGCACGATCCTCATCGGGGCATCAGGCCGGGCACTCCATCCTCACCTCCGTCGGCCCGCCGGGCGGGCTGGTCACCCGCAGCGTCCCACCGAGGGCGTCGAGCCGGACCGCGAGGCCGGCCAGCCCGCGTGCCGGTCCCGGCGGCAGTGGCGCCGCCGATGCCGTCGTCCTCGACGGTCAGCGCGAACGTGTGGTCGCGCCGCCACGCGTGCACGCCCGCGCGTCGGGCTCCCGAGTGCCGGGCGACGTTGGTCAGCGCCTCGCTGACAACGAAGTAGGCCGCCTGCTCGACCGGCGCGGGCAGCCGCTCGTCGAGCCGGATGTCGACGGTGACCGGCACGCTGGACCGGTCGGCCAGCTCGTGCACGGCCGCCGCGAGCCCGTGGTCGACGAGGACGCGCGGGTGGATGCCGCGGATCGCGCTGCGCAGCTCGGCCAGCGCGTCCTCGGCCTGCCGGTGCGCGTCCTGCACGGCGGTCAGCCCCGGCCCCTCGGCGACGTCGAGCTCGGCGCGCCCCAGCGTCATGGTCAGCGCGACCAGCCGCTGCTGCACGCCGTCGTGCAGGTCGCGCTCGATGCGCCGTCGCTCGGTCTCGAACGCGTCGACGAGGTCCACGCGTGAGCGGCGCAGGTCGGCCACCTCGGCGGCGAGCTGCGCCTCGCGCGGGTCGAGCAGCATCCGGGCCAGCGCCGCCTGTGCGACCGCGGCCAGCGTGACGGCGTACGCCGCGACCACCGCGAGCGCCACCCCGACCAGCGAGGCGAGCCAGGCCTCCGGACCGGCGTCGACGTGCCAGCCGAGGACGACCATGTCGTCGGTCTCGGCGAGCGCCGGTGCGAGGAGCATGGTCGAGCGGCACGGTGACCAGGAAGACGACCAGCAGGAAGTCGACCGGGAAGAGCACGCCAGGCGAGCAGGACCGCGTAGCCGATCTCCGGCCACGACATCGGCAGCCGGCGCCGCGCGTCGCGACGCTCGCGCCAGGTGAGCGGCGACGGCGAGCGGTCCTGCACGAGCGCGAGCCGCCGGCGCTCCAGCACGCCGAGCTGCCGGATCAGGCTGAGCAGCAGCACGACCAACGGGATCCCGACGAGGAGCGAGGTGAGGAGGTAGGTCAGCGACCGCCACGGCCACCGGGAGCCCAGGAACCGCGTCGGGTGGCCGCGGAGCGCCGACCACGCGTCTGCCATGACGTCGAGGCTAGGCGCACCGAGCGGCGCAGCGGGGTAGCGCAGGCGCTACCCGGGTGTCGCGCGCGGACCAGTGTCCGGGCGCCCTGCCGAAGGTTGCCTTGAACCATGACCACCACCCTCGGCAGCACAGTCGTCGCGCATCCTGTCGCGGTCACCCTCGACGGCGTCTCGCGCACCTACCGCTCTCGCGCCGGCGACGTCCACGCCCTGCGCGGCGTCACCCACACGTTCCTGCGCGGCACGTTCACCGCGGTCATGGGCCCGTCCGGCTCCGGCAAGTCGACGCTGCTCCAGGTCGCTGCCGGCCTCGACCGCCCCACCCAGGGCGAGGTGGTCGTCGGCGACGTGGCCCTCGGCCGGCTCAAGGAGACCGAGCTGACCAAGCTGCGGCGTACGTCGATGGCGTTCGTCTTCCAGGCCTACAACCTGCTCGACGCGCTCACGGCCTACGAGAACGTCGCGCTGCCCGCCCGGCTGGCCGGGCTGCCGGTCGACCGGGCCGCGGTGATGGCGGCGCTGCGCGAGGTCGGGCTCGAGGAGAAGGCCAAGCGCCGGCCACCGGAGCTCTCCGGTGGCCAGCAGCAGCGCGTCGCGATCGCGCGGGCGCTGCACCTGCGGCCCCAGGTGCTGTTCGCCGACGAGCCGACCGGCGCCCTCGACCGCGCGTCGGGCCGGCTCGTCCTCGAGCTGATGCGCGAGGCCTCCGACGCCCGTGGGCAGACCGTCGTGATGGTGACGCACGACCCGCTCGCGGCGTCCTACGCGCACAGCACGCTGTTCCTCGAGGACGGCCGGGTCGTCGGCCGGCTCGACCGCGCGGACGCGGCCACCATCGCGGCGCACATGAGCGAGCTCGAGCGATGATGCTCAAGCTGAGCCGGCAGACCGTCCGGCACTCGTGGGCGCCGTACGTCGGCGCGCTGGTCGCGCTGGCCCTCGGCGTCGCGCTGCTGGTGGTCGCGATCACCGTCGGCGCCGCGGTCGACACGACCGGCCACCACTCCGGCCTGTCCGTCGAGGACCGTGCGCAGCTGTCCGACCTCGCCGCGCTGTTCGGGATCATGTCGGGCGTCTCGATGTTCATGGCGATCTTCGTCGTGGGCAGCACGTTCGGCTTCGTCGTGGCGACCCGCCGCCGCCAGCTCGGCCTGCTGCGCCTCGTCGGCGCGACGCCGCGGCAGGTGCGGGTGATGGTGCTGGGCGAGTCGGCCGTCGTCGCGGTGCTCGCCGCCGCGATCGGCTGCGCTGTGGGCTCCGTCGTCACCCCGGCCTTCCTCGAGATCGTGCGCTGGAAGGGGCTGCTCACCCTCGACCTCGACATGCCCACGCCCTGGCTTGCCTGGTCGATCGCCGGGCCGGCGGGGATCGCGGTCGCGCTGCTCGGCGCCTGGCGGTCGTCCAAGCGGGCGTCCCGGGTCTCGCCGCTGGCGGTCTTCCAGGAGGCGGGGCTCGAACGCCGACGGCCGAGCGCATGGCAGCTGGCCATCGGCGTGGTCTGCCTGGCCGGCACGGTCACAGCGCTCGTCTTCGCCCACCGTCTCGACCCCGTCTTCACACTGGCGATGTCGATCCTGCTGCCGGAGGTCGCCGTGGTCGGGCTCTACTGCCTCGGCGGCTGGATCTTTCCCGGGCTCGCCGGCCTGGTCGCCCGGCCGTTCGCTGGCCGGGACGTGTCGGCGCGGCTGGCCCGCGACCACGTCCGCACCTCGGTGCGTACGCCGGTCGCGCTGGCGGCACCGATCCTGGCCATCTCCTCGATCGCCGGGTCGCTGATCATCGCGCTCAGCTTCACCGCCGACTGGGTGACCGCGCTCGACCGCGAGCAGCTCGCGACGCCCTACGTCGTCGAGACCAACGGCGACTCGACCGTGGGCGACCGGCTGGCCGACGTACCCCTGGCCGACCCGCGCGTCTCCGTCGTCCTGCGCCTCAACGCGGACAACACCGACCAGGACGTCGACATCGTCGACCCCACGACAGCGCCAGAGGCACGCGGCATGAAGGTCGTCAAGGGCGACCTCTCGGAGCTCGACCATGGTGTGGCGATCACCCAGGGCTGGTCGAGCGACTCCGGCGTGCAACTCGGCGACAAGCTGCTCGGCGCCCGGGTGGTCGCGGTGGTGCGCGACGCGCCCGACCTCTACTCCGACGTGATCGTCCCGCCCTCGCTCGTCCCGGCCAAGGACCGCGCGCCCACTCCCGAGCTCTACTTCGTCGACCCCGGCTCCGCAGACCTCGGGGCGCTGCTCGGCGGCACCGATGCCACGGTGTTGACCTCGGGTGCGTGGATCGAGCAGATGGACGCCCAGACCCGGGCCAACAACGACCTCGGGCTGTGGATCCTGCTCGGCCCCTCCGGGCTCTACGCCGCCATCGCGATCGTCAACTCGGTCCTGGTCGGTGCCTCCCAGCGCCGGAGCCAGCTCCGCACCATCGCGCTCCTCGGCGCGACCCCCGACCAGCTGCGCCGGATGGCACTCTGGGAGGCCGGTCTGGTCGGTGCCGCCGCCCTGCTGGTCGGGGGTGCGATCACCGCGGTGGTCGGCTGGACGGTGCGGTCGGCGACCGCCGCCGACGTGGCGGACCTGGGGTTGACGCTGCCGTGGGTGCCGCTCTCGGCCATCGTCGCGACCTGCGCCGGCCTGACGTTGGTCGCTGCGCTGGTGGGGAGCCGCCGGGTGGCCTCGCCGCGATAGTCCGTCACCTTTGGCGGGTGGATCCGGCGTACGGCCCGCCAAAGGTGACGGACTACGCCGCCCTCAGGCCAGCGCGATCGTGAGGGCCAGGACGGTGTCGGGGTCGTCGAGCTTGTCGCCGTAGAGGTCGCGGAGCTGGCCCATGCGGTAGCGGACGGTCTGGGGGTGCACGAAGAGCGCCTCGGCGATGTCCTCGCGGCGGCCCTGGTGGAGCAGCCAGGCACGGAGGGTGTCGGCGAGCTTCTCGGCGGTGCCGGCGCGCAGCCCCTCGAGCGGGGCCAGCACGCGGGCGCGGAGGTCGGCGAGCGCGGACTCGTCGGCGTGCAGGACCAGCCGCGGCAGCTCGGCCTCGGTGTCGAGCTCGATGCCGAGCTCGCGGGCGCGCAGGGCGCGGTCGAACGACCGGCGTACGTCGAGCCAGGGGACGGCGGGGCCTGCGATCGAGGCGCGGTCGCGGAGGGTCGCGGAGCAGGGGCGGTGCGGCGCCGGGCGTGCGCGTCGGGCACCAGGAGCAGCACACCGCCGTCGAGGCCGGGCGTCTCGGTGGCCTGGATGGTGCCGGGCGCGACCAGGCCCAGCACCGGGCGGACCTGCGACTCCGGGACGAGCACGGCGGTCAGGGTGGTCGGCACCTCCCAGCCCGCGCTCTCGGCGGCGGCGGTGACCTCGTCGGCGGGCGCGCCGTCGAGGAGCAGCGCGGCGACGCGCTCGAGCAGCCGCTGGCGGACCCGGCCGGTGGTCTCGGTCTCGTCGGTGTGGCCGGCGACCGCGGCCGCGGAGAGCTCGTCGATGTAGGCGAAGACCAGCTCGGCGAAGTCGGCCAGCACGTCGGCGGGCAGGCCGTTGCGCACCGCGATCGCGGACAGCTCGCGCCACGACACCCGGGCGCCGATCCGGAACGCCGCCAGCAGCGCGTCGGTGGTGCGGCCGCTGCGCGCCTCGCCGCGGCCGAGCTGGTAGCTGCCCTCGACGGCCGGGGCGGTGGGGGTGCGCAGGTCCTGGGTGCGGCCGCGGCTGGCGAGGGTCAGGAAGCCGCCGAGGGCGAGCTGGACGGCGTTGCGGATCGTCTCGCCCATCGTGCCCGAGAACGCGTCGCGATAGCTGGGTACCTCCTCGACGATCGCGGCCACCACGTCGTCGGCGACCCCGGAGAGCTGGCCGCGCATCTCCTCGACGTGCGGCGGCGGACAGCTCGAGGCCGTGCTCGGAGGTGCTGCGTGCTGCGCGTGTGGCTGACGCATCTTGTCTCCTGCGAACAAATGTGACGTGTTCGTTCACGTCCGCAGGACATGAATCATCGCATGGGATATAGGACACTCTGTAGGTATGGCATCGATCTCCGCCTCCGGGCCGGCCCGTGGTCGCCCCGCGGGCACGTCCCTGCGGAGCGCGCTGCGCCGCGTCGCCGAAGCCGCGGTCACCCCGCTCGAGCTCGCCGACGTCCTCGACGTCTTCCACCCGCTGCGCGGCGGTCGCGAGGACGGCCTCTGCGGGCGCATCGTCTCGGTGACCCCCGAGACCGCCGAGTCGGCCACGATCCTGGTGAAGCCGGGCCGCGACTGGGCCGGCCACGTGCCGGGTCAGTACGTCCGGGTCGGCGTCGACGTCGACGGCGTACGCCTCTGGCGCACCTACTCGCTGACCCACGGCCCGCGCCGCGACCGCAACCTGAGCTTCACGGTGAAGGCCATCCCCGGCGGCGTCGTCTCCAACCACCTGGTGCACCGCGCCCAGGCCGGCCAGATGCTCCAGCTCGAGCAGGCCGAGGGCGAGTTCGTGCTGCCGACGCCGATCCCGCGCAAGCTGCTGCTGGTCACGGCCGGCTCCGGCATCACGCCGGTGATCGGGATGCTGCGCAACCTGTTCTCCCGCCGGGTGCCGGTCGACACCGACATCGTGCTCGTCCACGTCAACCAGTGCGAGTCGTCCGCGATGTTCCGCGACGAGCTCCGCGCCCACGGCACCGACGGCCACCTGCGCCTGGTCGAGCGGTACGACGACAGCCACGGCATCCTCGACGTCGACCACCTCGACGAGCTCGTGCCCGACCTGGCCGAGCGGCTCACCTACGCCTGCGGGCCGGCCGGCCTGCTCGACGCGCTCGAGAAGCACCACGCCGACCGCGGCCTCTCGCTCACCACCGAGCGGTTCCGCCCGGTGCTGGTGGGCGAGCCCGGCGAAGGGGGCACGGTCACCTTCGCCGACGGCCGCGAGGTCGAGGCCGACGGCACCACCCCGATCCTCGACGCCGCCGAAGGTGCCGGCGTCCTCATGCCCAGCGGCTGCCGGATGGGCATCTGCATGGGCTGCGTCATCCCCATGAAGTCCGGCGCGGTCCGCGACCTGCGCAACGGAGCCATCACGGTCGCCGTCCCCGGCGAGACCGGCCCCGAGGGCGTCAACATCCAGACCTGCATCAGCGCTGCTGCTGGTGCCTGCCACATCGACGAAAAGGCTCGACGATGACCACGATGACCAAGAAGTCCGACCAACCCAGACCGCCCACCTGACCCCGGAGGACATCGAGCAGCTCGGCATCGAGCTCGACGCGATCCGCCAGGACGTCCTCGACGACCGCGGCGACCGCGACGCGGCCTACATCCGCAAGGTGATCGCCGTCCAGCGCCGCCTCGAGCTCGGCTCGCGCGCCGTCCTCCTCGGCTCCGCGCTGCCGCCGCTGTGGGTGCTCGGCACCGTCGGCCTCTCGATCTCCAAGATCCTCGAGAACATGGAGATCGGCCACAACGTCCTGCACGGCCAGTGGGACTGGATGCGCGACCCCAAGATCCACTCCACGACCTGGGAGTGGGACATGGCCACGCCGGCCGAGCAGTGGAAGCACTCGCACAACCAGATCCACCACAACTACACGAACATCGTCGGCATGGACAACGACCTCGGCTACGGCATCATGCGCGTCGACGAGGACCAGCGCTGGCACCCGATGTACCTCGCCCAGCCGCTCTGGAACTTCATCAACGCCTGCTTCTTCGAGTACGGCATCGCGGCCTACGACCTCGAGCTCGGCCGCAACCTGCGGATCCCGAAGGAGAAGCGCCCGCCGGAGTTCAGGGCCAACGTCAAGAAGGTGCTCGGCAAGATCCGCAAGCAGGCCACCAAGGACTACGTCGTCAACCCGGCGCTGGCGATGCCGTTCGGTGCCTTCGTGCCGACCCTGGCCGCGAACTTCGTCGCGAACGTCGTCCGCAACGTCTGGTCGCACTCGGTGATCATGTGCGGCCACTTCCCCGAGGGCGTCGAGACCTTCGAGCGGAAGTCGATCCCGGACGACGAGACCCGCGGCGACTGGTACCTCCGCCAGATGCTCGGCTCGGCCAACATCTCCGGCTCGCCGTTCCTGCACCTGATGAGCGGCAACCTCAGCCACCAGATCGAGCACCACCTCTTCCCGGACCTGCCGTCGAACCGCTACGCCGAGATCGCCCCGAAGGTGCAGGCGCTGTTCGAGAAGTACGACCTCACCTACTGCACCCGCCCGATGCCCCAGCAGGTCTACTCGGCCTGGCACAAGGTGGTCCGGCTCTCGCTGCCCAACGGCTGGCTGGCCACGACCAACGCCAAGAACCTGCCCTCGCAGCTCAAGCTGCTCTACGCCATGTCGACCAAGGGCCCGAAGGTCCGCCGCGCCGCCGGCCGCGAGGCTGCAGCAGCAGGCGCGCAAGGCCGCCGCGGCCTGAGTCAGCCGGTCCGATGCGAGGTCACGAGCGCGGCGAGTTGGGCGCGTGAGGTGATGCCGAGCTTGGTGAAGATGTGCGACACGTGGGTCTGCACGGTGCGGCGGGAGACGTAGAGCCGCTCGGCGATCTGTGGGTTGGACAGGCCCTCGGCGACCAGGTCGGCGACGGTGCGCTCGCGTCGGGGTCAGGCTGCCCCAGCCCTGCTGGGGTCGCTGGCGAGGACCGCGCCGCCCCCGCCGTACGCCGAGCGGTCGGAGCGTGGCGTCGACCCGCAGCAGGCCACGGGCTGGCGTCGAGGCCTTCGATAGGATCCCGCTGCCCGCTCCAGCAGCGAGCGGGCGCCGGCGGTGTCGCCCCGCCGGGCTGCGAGGCCGGCAGCTTCCTCGCATGTGAGCGCAAGTTCCAGGCGGCGCGGGCTGCTCGCGTAGGCGTCGACGCGCCTGGCACGGCGTCGAGCGTCGTCGGTCAACAGGCCGCGGCAGCGCAGAGCCGCGCCGGTGATGGAGGGCACGTGGTTGCCGAAGGCGACGGTGGCGACCGCTGCCGCGACCTCCTCGGCGAGGCCGCATCGCCGACCGCGCGCGCCAGGCGCACCAGGTCCGGTCCGACGAGCGGGTAGTCGATGGCCATGCCGGCGCTCCGGCACAGCCGCCACCGCTCCGCCAGCGGTGGTGAAGGCCTGCGGCGTGTCGCCCTCGGCCTCGAGCAACAGGGCACGTGGCCACAGGGCCCGGTAGTCGAAGAGCCGGGACCCCCGGTCGGCGACGCCTCGGCGTGCCTTGTCGACGGCCTGCCGGGCGCCGGGGAGGTCGTTGCGGTGGAGCCGGATCATGGCCTGGGCGCTGTGGCTGGGCTTGAGCGCGTAGGTGGTCCCGGTTTCCTCGGCGAACTCGATGCCCGCCTCGAGCTCGGCCGCGGCGTCGTCCCATGCGCCGGCGAGGAACCGCTCTACGGCCAGGTAGGCCTGGTAGGTCGCCAGCGGCCAGCGGACGCCGAGCTCCTCGCAGAGGCGCCGGCCGGTGTCGAGCGCCTGCCCGGCTGCTGCGTGCTCGTCGGCTTCCATCAGGATCCAGCCCCGGGCGGCGTGCACAGGGAATTGGTGGCCGACCCGATCGGGGCTGTGGTCGGCGAGGGCGACCGCCTCGTCGTTGAGCTTGATCGCCTCCGGCAAGCTGGCCGCGCATGCAGGCGACGACCGACTGGGTGGCGAGCGTCGCGGTGGCGGTGCGATGGTCGCCGGTGCGCACGGCCGGCGGGGTGAGCCTGCTCGGCCGGCGTCGCCGCACCGTCGAAGTCCCCCAGCCAGAGGCTGGCGAGGCTCGCTTCCGACGAGGCCGAGGCGCTCGGCTCTCCTGTCGCCGAGCGCTCATCGCGTGACCGGGTCCAATCGCCCAACGCCTCTGCCGGCGACCGTTGACCAGCAGCGCGGCGCCGAGCCGGACCCGAGCCGGGGCGTCGGCCTCGAGTCGGTGAGTCGCGGGCCAGCAGCGACTGGCACGCGATGACCGCCTCGGCGACCCTGCCGGCCATCATCAGGCTGTCCGCGCGCTCGGCCAGCAGCAGGTCGCAGGCGGGGATCGGTCGGCGTCATCAGCCGATGGCCTGGTCGAGCAAGTCCGCGGCGGTCTCCGGCGAGGTGGACACCGCCTCCCGCGCCGCCCTCGTCAGCCAGTCGATGGCCTCGGGGTCGCCGCGGCGGCGCCGCGCGCGAACTGGTCGGCTACCCGGGTGGCCGGCGCCCCGATGTCGGCCAGCCGGGTGGCGGCCTCGCGGTGCAGCCCGAGCCGCAGGCTCGGCGGCATGTCGGCATAGATCGCCTCGCGGAGCAGGTCGTGGCGGAACCGCAGCCGGACGCCGTGCTCGTCGAGCACCCCGGCGGCGATCGACTGCCTCGAGCGCCGGGATGAGCTCGGAGACCGGCCGAGCCAGGATCGCCGCCAGCTCGGTGACGAGAAGCTCGAGCCCAGCAGGGACCCGGCCCGGAGCACCTGCAGCGTCTGATCCGGGAGCGAGCTGAGGCGACGCAGGATGGTCAGCCGCAAGGACGGCGCCAGGGCCACCTCGGTCACGTCGGCGTGCCCGTCCGTGGTGCGCAGGCTGCCCTCCTCCTGATCGATTTCAGCAGTTCGATGACGAACAGCGGATTGCCCGCGGCGCCGGCGACGACCGCGAGCAGTCGCGGCCCGGCGCGGCCCCGACGAGCTCCGCCACCACGTCTCGCACGTCTCGTCGTCGAGCTGGCGCAGCTCGAGCCGCTCCAGCGCTGGTCGAGGGACTCGAGCAGCCGAAGCATCGAGGGCGGCTGTGGGAAGGGGCGGTGGCAGCCGATCAGGGCGACCGGCAGGCCAACGCCGCTCCGGGCGAGCGCGGCCAGCGTCACCAGGCTGGACGGGTCGGCCCACTGCAGGTCGTCGAGTCCGAGGACCAGCGGCCGGTGGAGGGCCAGCGTCTCGACCAGGTCGCACAGCGCATCGACGGCCCGGAACTGCAGCCCGGGGTCACTGCTCACCGTCGGTCCGGAGCGATCGCGGCCGCCGTGGGCCGAGATGAGGTCGCCGATGACGGCACGCTTGTCGTCGTCGGCACCCCTGACGCACCCCAGGGCGGCGGCGACGACGCCGAACGGCCGGTTCTGCTCCATCTCCTCGGCCTTGGCGGAGGCCACCATGCAGTCGCGGCCCCGTGCCGCCTGCAGCACGTGCGCCAGCAGCCGTGTCTTCCCGATCCCGGCCTCGCCCTCGATCATGACCACGGACAGACGACCGGCCATGGCCCGGTCGAGCGCAGCACCGAGCCGGCCGGTCTCGTCGTCCCGACCACGAAGGGTGGGCTCCGGAGACGTCCCGGACATGTCCGCCATGCTATGTCGATCGACGGGTCGATGGCCCTTCCGGTCCTACGGCCCGGGCGAAGCTCCCCCGGAGGCACCCCCGGCGGAGCCGCCGAAGGAGCCGAGGGCGTCGGAGAGCGCGTGCAGAAGACCGAGCCACCCCGTGAACGGGATCGACGACTGAGTGCCGCCCGGCACTCCCGACGGGCTGGTCACCATGAGTCTTCCCACCGGCGGTTCGACCTGGTCGAGTGAGATCCGCACCTCCATGGCTGCACTCAACCCGGCTCGACCGGCCACAACATCCGCCAACGAGCCGATGAAGGTGGTGAGCGTGCCCGCGATCGTGGGTTCGGCGAGCCTGGCGCGGGGGTGGGATGACTGCGGAGAACGCCGACCGCGGCGGCGAAACCCCGCCAGCGTGCCGATGTTCTCGGCTTCGCGTCGGAGAACGCTGGGGTGCGACCTGGCAGGAACCTACGACGAGGACACCCATGCACCCCGACGCATCCACGGGCCGCCGCTCCTGGCCCTGCCGGGAGGACCCGGACCTGTGGTTCTCCCTCCGCCCGGAGGAGGTCGAGCGCGCCAAGCGCATCTGCCTCGGCTGCGCGGCCATCGATCACTGCCTGGGGGCGGCGGTCGCCCGGGGCGAGCAGTGGGGCGTCTGGGGCGGACAGCTGCTCGAGAACGGACGGATCGTCCCCCGCAAGCGTGGGCCGGGCCGTCCCCGCAAGGAGGTCCAGGCTGCGTGAGCCCAGCCCGCGCACAGCCCCCGCTCAGGGTCGACGGCTAGTGTCCTTCCCTGTGCTTCGACCTCTACGACGCCCTACGGCCGCCCTCGCAGCCGCGCTGCTGATCCCTGTGCTCGCCGCGTGCGGGAGCGACTCGGGGGATGGCTCGGGCACGGACTCGGCTTCCGACAGCAAGTCGAGTGCCTCGGCCAGCGCCGGCGCGAGCGAGGGGGCGTCGGACGGGTTGTCGGAGGTCACCTTCGAGGGCGAGGTCGGTGGCAGCCTCACCGCGACGTGGCACTCGGAGGTCAAGGCGCCCGACGCGACCACCGTCACCACCCTGGTGAAGGGCGAGGGCGAGGAGGTCGCCGATGGCGACACCGTGAGCACCTACCTCTACCTCGGCAACGGCACTACGCAGAAGGACGCCTTCAGCGACTACGACAACGGCGCCCCGGAGTCGCTGCCCAACGACGGCCAGCTCGGCGACGTGTTCACCCAGCTGTTCGACGGCGCGACCTACGGCTCCCGGGTGGTCGCCGTGACCACGCCGACCGAGCTGTTCGGCGCCTCGGGTGCCCAGGGCAACGACCAGCTGGGCATCGGTCCCGACGATGCACTGGTCGTCGTCGCCGACCTGGTGGAGAAGGCGGCCGTCGCGCCGACACCGACGGACGACAAGGCCCACGACGCCTCGCCCGACAGCCAGCCCAAGGTGGTCACCGAGGGCGACAAGGTGACGGGGCTGGACTGGACGGGCATCGACGAGCCGGATCTCGCCACCCCGGTGCAGCGCCTGGTCCTCAAGGAGGGTGACGGTGCTGAGGTGAAGGCCTCCGACACCGTCACCGTGAACTACCTCGGCGAGACCTACCAGGCCAAGGAGCCCTTCGACGAGAGCTACAGCGGCACGCCGCTCAACTCGCCGCTCAGCGGGCTGATCCAGGGCTGGAGCATCGGGCTCACCGGCGTGAAGGTCGGCAGCCGGGTGCTGCTGCAGATCCCGCCGGCCTACGGCTACGGCTCGGAGGGCAGCGGGGACAGCATCCCCGGCAACTCGACGCTGTGGTTCGTGATCGACGTCGTCAGCGTGAAGTAGCGACGACGCAGGTGCGCCCGAACGGGTCGGTCCAGGTGTAGCTGGCGTCGACGTGGCTTGACCTCCGCGTCTGCGGCCAGCTGGAGCACGAACTGATCCGCCGTGCCGTCCACGACGGCTGGGTGATCTTCGGACGGGTCCTCCACGCGACCGGCATGGACGGTGAGGAGGATAGTGGCTGGCCACGATGGCGTGCGGGACATCCTTCGCACGTCTTGCTCGTCGTCGACACTAGGAATGAACATGTCCGCTCGATCGACCACTCCAGCTCGGCCAGGTCCGCAGGCTCTCACCTGGCATCGCCCATTGCTCGGGCTCGCGCTTGCCATGGCAGGGGTCACCGTGGTGGGCGCTGTCGGCCTCCTCATCGACCCGCGAACCGTCACTGGCGCGCCGCTCTGGGCCAAACCACTCAAGTTCGCGATCTCGATCCTGGTCTACTCGCTGACACTGTCCTTCCTGCTCGGGCTGGTGACGCGCGGCAGGCGCGTGGCGTGGTGGGCCGGGACGATCACCGCGGCCGGCCTGCTGGTGGAGATGGTGATCATCGTGGGCGCCGCCGCCGCAGGAGCCACCAGCCACTTCAACGAGACAACCTCGTTCCACGCCGCTCTGTGGCACATCATGGCTGGCTCGATCATGGTGGTCGCGGGGGTGGCGCTTCTTGTTGCGGTCCTGCTCTTCCGAACAGACCTCGGCGACCCGGCCCGCTCGCTTGCCATCCGGGCCGGCGCACTGATCGCCGTGGCCGGGATGGGCCTGGCATTCCTGATGACCGAGCCCACGGCGAGCCAGCTCGACAACTTCAAGGGCATCGCCGGAGCCCACACTGTCGGGGCGTCGGACGGCGGCCCCGGCCTTCCGCTGCTTGGCTGGAGCACGGTTGCCGGCGACCTGCGCATTCCGCACTTCGTCGGGATGCACGCTCTGCAGCTCATTCCGATCGCGGCGCTCCTGCTCGAGTTCCTGGCCACGCGCATCCCGGCCCTCGCCCCGCCGGGCACCCGGTTTCGGCTGCTCTGGGTCGTGATCGGCCTCTACCTCGGCGTGCTGGCGCTCCTGACCGGACAGGCGCTCGCCGGACAGTCGATCGTGCGACCGGACCTGCCGGTCACCGGGATTGCAGTCCTACTGCTGGCTGGTGCCGTGCTCGCCGCCGCGGGCATCCTCCGGGGAGCATCACCGGGCTGTGGGACCGGGGCCAGCACCGGGTAGCGCCGGCAAGGTGCCGCGAGGGGCGATGGGGGTGGTGAGGCCCGAACGGGCGGGATAGGGTCTCGGTCCGTGCGCACGCAGCTGTGCCCACAAGGAAGGCGTCTTGCGCTTGGTTGCTGGCCGTTGTGGCCGTTTGTCTCAGTGCTGGCTTGCACGAGGGTGCACCCGAAGGGTCGATAGAGGACTTCATCGCCAGCGAGATGCCTGCTTCCGGCGTGCCTGGCTTGTCCTATGCCGTCGTGGCCGATGGCGAGATCACCTCGGTCGGTGCGCACGGTGTCGTCAAGATCGGGGGCGATACCGACGTCACGCCGGACACGGCTTTCGTGACCGGCTCGATCTCCAAGAGCTTCACGGCGCTGGCCGTGATGCAACTGGTCGAGGCGGGCAGGATCGACCTGGACACCGACGTTTCACGGTATCTCGACCGCTTCTCGGACCGGCCAGCCGGCGCCATCACGATCCGGCAGCTGCTCAGCCACACGAGCGGCTTCTCCACGCTGCAGGGAAACGGCTCACCCAAGGACACCACCGGCGGGAAGGACGAGCTCGCCCGGCGCGTCGACCAGCTTGCAGAGGTCACTCCTGCCGGTACGCCGGGCCAGAGGTGGCAGTACTCGAACACGAACTACGAGATCCTCGGGCGCGTGGTCGAGGTCGTGAGCGGGCTGGACTACCAGACCTATGTTGCGGGAAACATCCTCGAGCCGGTCGGCATGGAGCACAGCTTCGTCGCCGACGGCGAGGTCCATGAGTCCATGGCGACCGGGCACAGACCATGGTTCGGCACCAAACGACCACTGCCTGACAACAGGACGGACCGGGCAACGGCGCCACAGGGAGGGATCGTCGCGAGCGCCAACGATCTGGCGCGCTACCTGCTGATGATGATGAATGGCCGCGACGATGTGCTGAGCGCCGAAGGCAAGGCGATGATGATGCGCCCGGCCACCGCAGCGTCGCCTTCCTACGGCCTGGGCTGGTTCGTGGACTCGGGCGACGGGACTGTCTGGCACTCGGGGACGAGCCCCGGCTACGAGACGCTGGCGACGATGATCCCCTCCGAGAAGAGGGGCGTCGTCGTGCTGGTCAACGGCGGCAGCGGACTGGGCTTCCGGGAGACGGCCCAGCTCCGCAACGGCATCACCGCCAGGGCGTTGGGCCTCGACTACGACGGCGAGGGCTCCCGCCTCCTCCAGAAGGCCCTGTTCATCTCGCTGGTGCTCCTGCCGATCGTCTACCTGCTCAGCATGGTCTGGGCCTGGTGGCGCCGGACCGAGATCCGCGCCAAGTCGGGCGTCTTCGGCCGGTTCAGCCTGTGGTTCCCGTTGCTCACCACGCTTGTCGCGGCGGGGGTGCTGCTTGGCCTGGTGCCGCGCTTGTTCGGCTCACCGCTCGCCAACATCCGCCTGTTCGCACCCGACCTCGGTCTGGCGATGATCGCGGCTGCGGTGAGCGGTGTTCTCTGGGCGATCTTCAGGCTTGGCGTGGCGTACAGCGGTCGGTCCGGGCCTGCCTCTGGACCATGATCGAGCCCCAGGAACCGGTTCCCATCGTCAAGGACCCATCCGGGCCGGTAAGACGCCGCGAAACCCCGACACCAACCCACCATGACGAGTGTCGACAAACTGGCTGCCACGACCGACGACCGACAGGTAGGACCCGCCGGGTCGGGTCCGGGCGGCTATCCGGCCATGGTGGCGAAGGTGAACCAGGTCGAGCCGGTCCCGCGGCGGATCCGTGGCTTCATCGGCGGGGCGCTGGTGGTCGACACGGTGCGGGCGCTGTACGTGTGGGAGTGGGCCAACTACCCGCAGTACTACATCCCTGCTGGAGACGTCCGCGCGGACGTCCTGGTCGACGAGGGTCATGTGCAGAGGACGCGTCGTGGGTCGGTCCGGCCGCAGACCGTGCACCACGGTGACGTGCGCCGCGTCGGCGCGGCCCGGCTGGTCACCGACTCGACCGTCGAGGGGCTCAACGGGAGCGTGCGCTTCGACTGGGCTGCTCTCGACAGCTGGTTCGAGGAGGACGAGCAGGTGTTCGTGCACCCTCGCAACCCCTACGTCCGCGTCGATGCGCTGCGGTCCGCGCGTGGTGTCCGCGTCGAGCTGGATGGCCGTGTGCTCGCCGAGTCGACGTCTCCGGTGATGGTGTTCGAGACCGGGCTCCCGACCCGCTACTACGTCGCGCGGACCGACGTGCGCTTCGAGCATCTCGTCCCTTCGGCGACTGTCACCGAGTGTCCCTACAAGGGGACGACCACGGCGTACTGGTCGGTCGTGGCAGGAGAGGCGGTCCAGCACGACCTCGCCTGGTCCTACGACTTCCCGACCCGCGAGCTGTCACCGATCGCGGGACTGGTCGCGTTCTACAACGAGAAGGTCGACATCACGCTCGGCGGGGTGCGCCTTGACCGTCCCACGACCCACTTCTTCAAGTAGACGGGTGTGGGAGCCAGGTGGCCCGGCGTGGCCCGCACCGTCGACCCGGGCGCCGGTGCAGCGGTAGGGTCGTCGGACTGGCAGGGGCGGACGCCTGCTCGGGCTCGGCCGCACTCCCGGGTGGACCTCGTGGAAGAGGGTTGGCAGTGCCTGTCGAGGCGTCAACCGCATCGAACGTCGCGCCCGCTCTCGGGGCCGATCTCGACGTGGCATCACGAGCCTGGGTGACGGGCCTGCAGTCCTCGGGACGCATCCATGAGGAGTGTGTGGCGGCGCTCTACGACGTCCTGGTGCGGGTGGCCCGCCACGAGGTCGTCCGTCGGTCGGGCGCACTCCAGCTCCGGGGGCCCGAGCTGGAGGACATCGCCCAGCAGGCCACCGACGACGCCCTGATGTCCATCCGGGCCAAGGTGGCGGGGTTCCGCGGGGAGAGCCGGTTCACCACCTGGGCCTACCGCTTCGTCATGTTCGAGGTGTCGACCAAGATGGGTCGCCACTTCTGGCGCGAGCGGAGGGCCTCGATGGACGACGACCTCTGGGACCGGCTCCCCGACACCTTCACCGGAGGGCCCGACGCGCAGAGCCTGCACGGCGAGCTGTTCGCGACGTTGCGCCGCGCCATCGACGAGGATCTGACGGCGCTGCAGAAGCGGGTGTTCGTGGCCATCGCGCTCAACGAGGTGCCGATGGACGCGTTCGCCCGTGAGCTCGGATCCAGCCGCAACGCCGTCTACAAGGTGCTGTTCGACGCTCGTCGCAAGCTGCGGGCGAGCCTGGGCGCTGCCGGCTACGAGCCGCCCTACGTCACGACGGGGTCGCTGTGAACGACGAACCAGACCTTGACGCCCTGCTCGTCGCGGAGTCCGTCGACGCCGGCTGCGCGGCCGGGTTCGAGGTCCTCCACCGCTACGTCGAGGAGGAGCTCCTCGGCGGGGAGCCCGCGCGCTCGCATCCCGGCTTCGCCACCCACCTGGTCAGCTGTCCCGCGTGCCGGCAGGACTACCTGGGACTGGTCGAGGCCGCACAGCTGTTCGGCGACGCGGGCCCCGACGCCCCACCGCCACCTAGTCCCAGTCGTTGACGGAGGTCGCCATGTGGGTCCGGATCGACGAGCTCGCCTTCGCAGCGGCACGGTCCGATGACGTCGTCGACCACATCAGGAACACTGCTGCCAGCAAGCACGACGGTGAGGGCTTCCGGGGTTTCAGGCTGCTCGTCGACCGGGCCGCCGGCCGTGCGTTGGACGTGTCCTACTGGGACACCGAAGCCGCCGCCGCGGCCGGCGGTGACAGCGCCGACGCCGCGGGCGAGGCACAGGTGATCAGGACCAACGTCTACGAGCTGTGCATCGACTCGGTCTGAGCTAGCAGCTGAGCTGAGCTGAGCTGAGCTGAGCTCGAGCTGAGCTGAGCGCAACGTCGCGGCACGTCGGCGAAACAGCTGGGCCGACGCAGGTAAGAAGCCGTCCGGGTCGGACGCCAACCACCCGACACATCGCCCGCGGCCAACCCGCGCCGGGGAGCGCGTTGGCTGCAAGCATCCGGAGGCACAGATGACGACGTACCACTCTGCCAAGGTCCAGTCCCTGGACGTGTTCTACCGCGAGGCGGGCGACCCCGCGAACCCCAAGCTGTTGCTGCTCGGTGGCTTCCCCGCCTCGTCGCACCAGTTCCGCAACCTGATCCCGGCCCTGGCCACGAGGTTCCACGTCCTCTCCCCCGACTACCCCGGCTTCGGCAACACCGAGATGCCCGACCCGGCCACCTGGGACTACACCTTCGACCACCTCGCCGAGATCGTCGACGGCCTGCTGGACGCGGTGGGCTTCACCGGCCCGATGGGGCTCTTCATGCAGGACTACGGCGGCCCGATCGGGAACCGCCTCATCGCCCAGCACCCCGACTGGCTGCAGTGGCAGGTGATCCAGAACGCGAACTCCTACGAAGAGGGGTTCACCGAGGCGTGGGACGGCATCCGCCACGCGCTCTGGGTCGACCGCAGCCCGGCCAACGAGGCAGCGCTGGAGGCCTTCCTGCAGCCCGACACCGTGAAGGCGATCTACACCACGGGCCACCCGGACCCCAGCAAGATCAGCCCGGACAACTGGAACACCGACCTGTTCTTCCTGTCCCGCCCTCACGCTCACCGCGTCCAGCTCGACCTGTTCTACGACTACCGGACCAACGCCGCGATGTACGACGCGTGGCAGGCGGCGCTGCGGGAGCAGCAGCCGCTCACGTTGATCTTCTGGGGCCAGGGCGACATCTTCTTCACCCCTGCCGGCGGCGAGGCCTACCTGCGTGACCTGCCCGACGCCCAGCTGATCCGGCTGGACTCCGGGCACTTCGCGGTCGAGGACAACCTGGAGACCATCGCCGAGAAGATCGTGGCGTTCTACGACTCCCGGGTCGTCGCGGCGACCTCGACCGACGCCTGAACCACGAGCCGATCCCGAGAGAGAGGACGAGACGATGAGTGCACAGCAGCAGCAGGAGTCCGATGGGGCGACCCGGGTGGCCTACATCCTGGGGGTGCCGCTGGCCGCCGAGGTCGTCCGGCAGTGGCCCCAGATGGGCGAGATCGTTCGCACCCGCCAGCTGATCGCCGAGGTCGAGGGCAACTTCCCCGAGCTGACTCTCGAGGTCGGCAGGCGCCATCATCTCGACGACGTCGTGGTCGTCGAGTGGACCTGCAACTACGGCGACGGGCGGCTCTACCGCAACGTCACCATCGGTGAGCTGGAGGACGGCATGGCCGTGCGGGTCACCGACTACTGGGGCGAGCCGACGACGACGCCTCAGTGGCGGGTGCCGATGACCGACCGCCTCGACATGCCGGTCGACGGGACCTGGCCGGGCAACACGCACCTTGCCCATCACTGAGCCCGTGGACCCCGTGGACCGCGTGGACTCAGGAACGTCCGGGTCGCGCAGCTGTGGCGCTACCCGGTGAAGTCGCTGAAGGGAGAGGCGCTGGAGTCCGCTTCCCTCACGCCGGACGGTGTGGCGGGAGACCGGGTGGTCCACGTCGCCGGTCGGACGAGGTCTGCTCACGGGGCGGACCAGGCACGACCTGCTCACGCCTGCCCGTCGCCACCGACGTGGACGGAGAGCCGAGGGTGGCAGGTCATCGATGGGACTCGGCCGAGGCCGGCGAGGCCGTCCGAGGGAGGGCCGGCCCGGATGCGCGGCTCGTCGCCGACACGACTCCCGAACGGTTCGACATCCTGAACCTGCTCGTCGCCACAGACGGCTCGGTGGAGCGCGTTGGCGCAGATGTTCGGCGGCTGCGCCCCAACATCGTCCTGGCGGGGGTGCCCGCCGGCCTGGAGCCGCTGCTCACCGGTCACGCGCTGCTCATCGGTGAGGCGATCGTCGGACTCCACTCGGTGCGCCAGCGCTGCATCGTCACCACGATCGATCCGGACGACGGAGCACAGGACCTCGACGTCCTGCGCCGGATACACGACGTCTTCGGTGGCCAGCTCGCCCTGAACGCCTGGGTCATCCGACCGGGCATCGTCACAGCCGGCGACGAGGTGCGCATCATCCGGTCCTCGGAGCGGCCCGGTCAGCTCGGTGGCTGGATCCTCGGCGCACCCTACGCGCACGCCACCCCCCGGACTGGGGCTCCGTAGGGGTCCGATCGGAGTCGCGCAGAAGCGTCTGCTGGCGACACCGGCCGTCTCTCCCCGAGTCGCGGTCTACTCGTCACCCGTCAGGTTGAACGCCCTCAGCTCCCGGCCGGTCATCCAGACACCGCCCACGAGGGCCACCGCGAGGGCGAGCAGGGCGTAGGCGAGGGGCAGGTCGTCGACGAGCTCGAGGTCGGCGACCTGGTCGACGATCGCGGCCGACCAGCGGGTCACGCTGAGCCAGCGGATGCCGTCGAGCAGCCCGCCGAGCAGCCCCTCCCAGACCAGCAGGTAGATCAGGCCGATCACGACGGCGTGCCGGGTGCGGACCGAGAGCCACGCGAAGATGGCGCAGTAGGCCGACCCGCCGACCAGCGACGCGAGGCCGAAGCCCACCGCGAACGACGGCGACCCGGGCAGCAGCACGAGCCCCGCCACCAGCATGGGGACAGCTGCGAAGACGAGCACGCAGACGACGGCCACGATCAGCTTGCTCGCCACGATCGTGTGGCGCGAGATCGGCTTGGCCAGCAGGTAGGAGATCGAGCCGTCGTCGATCTCGGGCGCGAGCAGGCCCGAGGTCGCAAGCAGCGCCACGAGCGGCACGATCAGCACGAGCCCGAGGCCGTAGAGCGTGCCCCGAGCCGCGTGTTCGTCCTCGCCGACAAGCACCCGCACCAGCAGCGAGATGCCGATCAGGACGACGGGCAGCACGATGAGCAGGACCCCGCGCCAGCGGCCGAAGATGCTCCGGATGCCGAGCCGGACGATCGTCGCCGAAAGAGTTGGACTGAGCATCATGACGACACCAGGTAGGAGAAGACGCTCTCCAGGGACTCGTCGGTCGGGGTGACCTCGTGGAGGCGTACGCCGTGCTCGCGGGCCAGCCGCGGCAGCACCTCGCTGAACCGCCCGAAGTCCGACGCCTCCACCTCGATGCCGCCCTCCGACCGCAGCCGCGCGCCACGCACCGACGGGTCGCCCATCAGCGCCGAGGCCATCAGCCGGTCGTCCGCCGTACGCAGCACGAAGCGGTTCGGCCGATCTGTCATCAGCCGCCGGATCGCGCCGAAGTCACCGGACGCTGCGTGCCGTCCGGCCACCATGACCTCGATCTGGCGGGCGACCTGCTCGACCTCCTCGAGGATGTGCGAGCTGAACAGCACGGTCCGCCCCTCGGCGCCCATCGACCGCAGCAGCGCCATGAGGTGCATCCGCTGCCGCGGGTCCATGCCGTTGAACGGCTCGTCGAGCAGCAGCACCGCCGGGTCGTGGACCAGGGCGGAGGCCATCTTGATCCGCTGCCGCATGCCCTTGGAGTAGGTCGAGATGTCGCGGTCCTGCGCGTCGGTCATCTCGATCTGGGCGATCGCCCGCTGGGCCGCGGCACCGGGGTCCGCGAGGCCGTGGAGCTCGGCCATCGCCACCACGAACTGGCGGCCGGTCAGGTAGTCGAAGAGCGCCTCGCGCTCGGGCACCAGCCCGAGGGTGCGGTAGACCCGCTCGTTGCGCCACAGCGGCTCGTCGTCGAGCGTGACGCTGCCGGTGGAGGGGGCGAGGAACCCCGACATCATGGCGATCAGCGTGGTCTTGCCGGCCCCGTTGGGTCCGAGCAGGCCGGTCACGCCGGGACCGATGGTCATCGAGACGTCGTTGACGGCGACGACGTTGCGATACCACCGCGACACGTGGTCGATCCTGATCTCGGTCATGTTTGCACGCTCCGGTAGCGGGCGAGGAGCGCGCCGATCGAGCCGAGCGACATGACCAGGCCGACGACGACGTAGATGGCCCCCATCGCTGCGCCGTCGGGTGGCGTGGCGGTCGCCTCGGGGGCGTCGAAGAGGAAGACCTGGACCCCGTTGACCAGGGTGTAGGGCGAGAACAGCCCCGCGATCTCGCCGACCCGCTCGTTGCCGACGCCGATCGCGATCCCCTGGATCGTCGAGACCGCGGTGTAGCTGACGCCCAGCACCACGATCACGGCGGCGACCGCGAGACCGCGGCGCACGGTGAGGGCCGCGACCAGCGCGGCCAGCCCGGAGAGCAGTATGGCGAGCAGCGCGGCGCCGAAGGCGCCGCCGAGGAACTGCTTGGTCTCCGACCCGACGGGCAGGTCGGCGAGCAGCCCGCCGGCGTACATCAGGACGAGCGGCGCGACGATCAGGACGAACGTCGCCACGGTGAGCGAGGCCAGCCGGACCAGGACGTAGACCGAGCGCCGCATCGGGCGCGCGAGGTAGAGCGTGATGGTGCGGAACCGCAGGTCGCGAGAGAGCAGCGCGGGCGCCTGGGCGGCGACGAACACCGAGATCAGCGCCTGGGTGATGACCGGGTAGCGCGAGTAGGCCACGATCTGGCTGTCGAGCTCGAGCACGTCGCGGGCCTGGACGAGGACGCCGACCAGGATCAACGCCGGCAGCAGCATCATGGCCAGCAGGATCATCGGCAGCACCTTCGAGCGGCCCGAGCGGCCCAGGCCGTAGGTGTTGCGCAGCCCGGTGACGAAGAACGCGCGAGCGACCGGACCGGCGCCCAGCCGCGGGCCGCCGTAGGGCCGGTAGCCGAGGTCGTGGATGACGCCGGCGGGCGGCGCCCGCGGGCGCGGCGTCAGACGGGCTGGACACTGCCGGCACCTCCCTCGCGGAAGACGTCCTCGATGCGGTGGTGCTTCTCCTGCATCCGCACCAGGCCGAGCCCGAGGTCGACGGTGAGGTCGCGGACGACGTCGGGCGTGGACGGCGTCGCGGACCTCGACCTCGATCAGCGCGCCGCCGGCCGGCCGCGCGGTCAGCCCGGCCGCCACGAGCGCCTGGCCCAGCAGCCGGTCGGCGTCGGGCTTGCCCTGCACCTCGACGATCAGGCTGCCGGTGGCGTGCAGGAACTCCGTCGTCGCCGACGACTGCAGCAGCCGGCCGGCGTCGAGCACCACCACGTGGTCGCTGACCCGCTCGAGCTCGCCGAGCAGGTGGGAGGTGACCAGCACCGCGATGCCGAACTCGTGGCCCACCTTGCGCACCAGCGCCAGCATGTCGTCGCGCGACGAGGGGTCGAGCCCGTTGGTCGGCTCGTCGAGGAGGACCAGCCGCGGGTCGTGCACGAGCGCCTGAGCGAGCTTGGCCCGCTGCTTCATGCCGGTGGAGTAGCCGCCCATCGGCCGGTAGCGCTCCTCGGCCAGCCCCACGTGGCGCAGCACGTCGGCGGCCCGCTCGCGCGCCGCGTTGTAGGGCAGGCCGGACATCTGGCCCATGTGGACGACGAAGTCGCTGGCCGACACGTCGGCCGGCAGGCAGTCGTGCTCGGGCATGTAGCCGACGAGGGCGCGGATCGTCGCGCCCTCGGTGGCCACGTCGTGCCCGAGCACCGAGGCCGTCCCGGCCGAGGCCGGCGACCAGCCCGAGCAGGATCTTGATGAGGGTGGACTTCCCCGCGCCGTTCGCGCCGACCAGCCCGGTGACCCCGTCGCCGACCGCGACGTCGAGGTGGTCGAGCGCGGTGACCGACGGATACTGCTTCGTCAGTCCCACGGTCTCGATCACGGCCACAACGTCAACCTAGACGCCCGCACCCCGCGGGTCGTCGTACTCAGGGCTGCGCGTCCGCGTCTTTGGTCGCTACTCAACCTGCATGTGGCGATGAGCGCGTGGACGGACGCTCAGACGTGGGCGCAGGCTCGCGCGGCTCTGCCCTCGGTCGACGACCTGACTGCGCTCGGTCTCCAAGCAGCGCTGGTACTGCCCGCACCTGACCACTACCCCGTGCCCGACGACATCGAGGAGCACATGACGTCGACGCCATAGGCTCTCCCGTGTGAGCCTTCGACAGGTCGTCGCGGCCGGCTACGGCGGGCCCGAGCAGCTCGAGGTCCGCGAGCACGACCCGGGGGAGCCCGGTGAGGGCCAGGTGCTCGTCGAGGTGCGCGCGATCGGCGTCAACGCGTGGGACGTGAAGTCCTACAGCGGCACCGTCGGCGACGACCCCGACAAGCTCCCGGTCCTGCTCGGCGGCGAGTGCTGCCGGCGTGGTGCTGGCCGGGGCACTGCCCGCCGGCGACGAGGTGATCGTCCACCCGGTGAGCGCGGCGTACGCCGACCGGGTCGTCGCGAAGGCCAGCAGCTGCGTGCCGAAGCCGGCCGGGATGTCCTGGGAGGAGGCGGCCGGGCTGATGCTGACCGGCACCGCCGCGGCCCACCTCGTCGCCGCGACCGGCGTCGCCGACGGCGAGACGGTGCTGCTCAACGGCGCTGCCGGCGGGGTCGGGCTCTACGCCGCGCAGCTGGCCAGGCACCACGGCGCGCGGGTGCTCGGCACTGCGCTTCCGGGCGACCACGACGTGCTCGTCGAGATGGGCGTCGAGCCGTTCGACTTCCGCGAGGACGTCGAGGCCTGGGTCCGCGAGCAGGCGCCGGACGGCGTGGACGCGGTGCTGGACGCGGTCGGCGCACTGCCGGTGCTCGACCTGTCGCTGGCCGTGGCCAAGGACAAGGGCCGGGTCGCCACCTTGATCCCGAGCCCGGCCGCCGCCGAGCGAGGCATCACCCAGCTCGGCTTCGGTGAGGGCGCCGACCCCGGCACCGAGCTCCGCGCCGCCGCCCGCCGCGACCTTGTCCGCGGTGTCGAGGAGGGCTGGCTGCGCGTCGTGGTCGCCGAGACCTTCCCGCTCGACCGGGCCGCCGACGCGCACCGCGCGATGGTCGCCGAGCACGGCGCCGGGAAGATCGTGCTGGTCCCCTGACCTCGCCGTCGCGGCCGCGACTCAGCTGCCCGGGTCGAGCTTGATCCGGAAGGTCGCGACCATCGAGGCGGCGCCGGCCGCGGCGCCGAGCGGGTCGGCGCCCAGGACGGCGTCGTAGAGCGCGGTCAGCGAGTAGTGCGTCAGGTGGCGGTGCACCACCTTGTGGACCTGGTAGCGGGACGCCACCACGGTGAGCACCGTGTTGTTCCCACGGGAGTCGTCCTCGTCGGCGGTGATGACGATCGCGAGGTGTCCCGACTTCCAGTCGGCCCCGGAGCGGACCAGCTTGATCTGCCTCTTGAGCCAGGCGTCCGCGGTGCCGAGCTGCGCGTCGTGGGCGTCGTGCACGAGGTCGGGGATGACCATGCCGGCGTGGGGCAGCGTCCCGGCCCGGGTGTCGACCGCGAGCCGGTCGATCGGGACGTCGTGGCTCTGGCAGGACGCCCGGCCGTCGACGAAGTAGGCCCACGGGTTGTGCTTGACGGCGTAGCGGCCCGTGCTGGTCAGCTGGCAGCGGCTGGGTCATGGCGTCGGCGTAGACGGTCGCCGTCCGGCCGAGGGCGAGCGCCTGGTCGAAGACCGTCCGGCCGCCGAGCGGGTGCGCCGAGGGGTCGCCGTCGTCGGTGACGCCCTGGGTCGAGCCCGAGGCCATCGCGAGGTAGTTGGGCAGCGACGGGTGGGTGATCGCGCGGTAGTGGTCGGCGTACGCGTAGGTCTTCGCCAGCCGATAGACGTAGGGCATCGACGACTTCATCTGTTTCAGCGAGTGGTTCTCGACCACGAAGGTGAGGACCTTGGTGATCGCGGGCCGCGGCGTCCGTGCCGGGGCGGCGGGTGTCCGGCCACGCTGCGCGCACTCGACGCACCGGCCGGTGCCGCCGATGACGGCGGCGAGGGCGGCCAGCAGGAGCAGGGCGCGTCGGAGGCCAGCGCTGAGCGTAGTCAGCCATGGGAGCGGCGGGTCCCTAGGCTGCGGAGCCGTGGACAGTGCCCGCGAGATCGAGAACCTGCTCTACACCTACGCCGACCGCATCGACCGCGGTGACTTCGACGGGGTCGCGGAGCTGTTCACGCACGGCCGGATCCACGGCGTCGAGGGCGGCGGGCCGGAGACGGTCTTCGAGGGGCGCGACAGGGTGCGCGCCCTCTACGGCCGGACCACCCGCATCCACGAGGACACCGGGACGCCGCGCACCAAGCACCTCACACCAACGCGATCATCGAGGTCGACGACGAGGCCGGCACCGCCACCGCGCGGTCGAACTACCTGGTCACCCAGGCCACCCCCGAGCTGCCGCTGCAGGTGATCATCACCGGCCGTTACCGCGACACCTTCCACCGCGTCGAGGGCCGCTGGTGGTTCGACACCCGCACGATGTACGTCGACCAGACCGGCGAGCTCGGCCACCACCTCAAATGATGTCGGCCAGGATGGAGACGGCCTCGAGGACGAGAGCGTCGGTGATGTTGCCGTAGCCGAGCACCAGGGCCGGTGGGCCAGCACCGCTGGCGCGGTACCTGTCAAGGTCGACGACGCGCACGCCGCGTGTCTCGGCCTCGCGGACGATCGCGGAGGGCTCGCTGGCTTCCGGTAGATGGACGACGAGGTGGAGGCCGGCCGCGACGCCGGACACCTCGCAGGCGGGTAGTCGCTGCTCCAGCTCGGCCACGAGAAGATCGCGGCGGATGCGAAACGCTCGGCGGGCCGTGCGCAGATGGCGGTCATAGGCACCGGACACCAGCAACCGGGCGAAGGCGAGCTGGTCCAGGGTGGGTGGGAGCGATGGTGTGATCTCGAAGCGGCGCAGGGTGTCGGCCCATCGAGACGGCACGAGCATCCACCCGATGCGCAACGCCGGTGACAGCGTCTTGGACAACGACCCGAGCAGCACGACCCGACGGGCGTCCAGGCCCTGCATCGTGGACACCGGGCTCCGGTCATAGCGGAACTCGGCGTCGTAGTCGTCCTCGAGGACCAGCCCGTCGACGCGATGGGCCCAACCCAGCAGGGCCGCGCGCCGTTCAGCTGTCAGCACCACGCCGCGCGGGAACTGGTGCGCGGGCGCGGTGAGCACCGCCCGGGTGCGGGGGTGGGCAGCGAGGTCGGCCACTCGGAGTCCCTGGTCGTCGACACCCACCGGCACCGGTTCGAGCCCGGCCTCCCGCACCGCATCCGCCAGCCGGGGCCACCCCGGGTCCTCCACGGCCACGGACCCATGTCCGGCAGAGGCCAGCGCTTGGCAGAGGCGTCGCACCGCTGACGTGGTGCCCGTGGTGACCATCAGGTCGGCCCCGGACCCGGTCGCGGCCCGGCTGCGCTGCAGGTAGTCGACGAGGACGGTGCGCAGTTCGTGATGCCCGAACGGGTCGGCGTACCCCAGATCCGTCACGTTGGCGTTGGCGGTGACGGTCCGCAGCGCCGCGGCCCAGCGCGCCCGCGGGAACGCGCGGAGATCGGGCAGGCCGGGGGCGAGATCCATCCGGACCGACGAATGGCTCGCCACAGGCGCACCGACCTCCGTGGCGTGCGCACTGGCCACCCACCGGACTCGGGTGCCGGACCCGGGCCGCGCCTCCAGGTAGCCCTCCGCGGTGAGCTGGGCGTACGCCTCGGTCACCGCCCAGCGTGAACACTCGAGATCCACAGCGAGCACCCGACTCGGCGGCAGGGTCGCGCCGGTATCGAGGCGGCCAGAGCGGATGGCAGCTCGCAGAGCCCTCTTGAGCCGCTCATGGAGACTGCCGGTGCCGACCGCGCGCAGGTCCAACAAGACGTCCCATGCTGGATTGGTCTGTGATTCCGACACAAAATCGGATCATAGTTCCGATCCGTTCGCGCCTAGCGTCGAAGCCGTGACCGTCCACCGCAACAGCGACATCACCGGTACCTACGCATCGGCGCTCCGACCGTTCCTCGACCACTGGGCGCAGCAGTCAGGGATACTCTCGGCCCTGCCTGACGCCCCCGTGGTGCCCGATCGACCTCGGCGCGGCCTGCTCACCCCGCTGACGACGGGGTGGCGGAGTCGACCAGCACGAGCTGCTCGACCCGCTCGGCGAGGATCGCGCTCGCCTGTGCGGAGAGCCCCGTGTCCGTGATCAGCACATGGGCCTCCGAGAGACCTGCCATCGAGCTCAGCCCGACGACCCCCCACTTCGAGGAGTCGGCCAGCACGACGAGGCGACGACCGCTTCGGATCATGGCCCGGTTGGTCTCGGCCTCGAGCAGGTTCGGCGTGCTGAAGCCGGCCCGCTCCTCCATGCCGTGCACCCCCAGGAAGACCGCGTCCACGTGCAGCGAGCTGAGGGCGGAGATGGCCACCGGTCCCACGAGGGCGTCGGAAGGAGTGCGAAGGCCGCCGGTGATCAGGACCGAGCTCGACTCGGGCGCGGACCGGTGCAGGATGTCGGCGACCCAGACCGAGTTGGTGACCACGGTGAGGTCCGGGATGTCCACCAGGTGACGAGCGAACGCGTGCGTCGTGGTGCCGGCCGAGACGGCGATCGCCGAGCCGGGCCGCACCAGTGAGGCGGCCTGTCTGGCGATCACCGCCTTCTCCGCCTGCCGGCGAGCAGAGTTGGCCTCGAACCCGGGCTCCGCCGTGGAGGGCTCGGCCACGGCCATCGCACCGCCGTGCACCTTCTGGAGCAGACCCTGTCGATGCAGCGCCTGCAGGTCACGGCGGACGGTCATGTCGGAAACGCCCATCCGCGCCACCAGGTCGGAGACCTTCACGGTGCCGTCCCGATCGAGCTCGCTGAGGATGATGGATCGACGTTGCGCGGCCAGCATCACTTCTGGTCCTCCTCCACCACCGCGACGGCTCCGGCCGCCAGGTGCAGGGTCCCGTCGGCCCGGCGGGCGGAGACCAGGTCGAGGCCGGTCCACGGAGACCTCGAGCGGCTCGTGGCCGTGGTTGACCAGGAAGACCCAGGAGCGGCCGTCCTCGGCCCGGCGGCGGGCCGCTTCGAGCCCCGCGGACGGCGGGACGACGGGCGTGACCTGAGCGTCGGCGAGCAGCCGTTCGACCAGGGCGTCGATGCCGGTCTGCTCCAGCCGCGTCGCGAGGTACCACGCCGCCCCCTGGCCGTGCGCCTTGCGGGTCACGGCCGGCACGCCCGGAACGGGTCCGTCGACGTACGTCGCCATCGCCTCGGCGCCCGGCCAGCCGGAGGTCCTCGGACCAGACGGCGCCGACAGATCCGTCGTCCAGGTGCACCCGTTCCTCCTCGCGCAACGGAGTGAACTCCTCGACGCGGATGCCGAGCAGCTCACGGAAGGCGCCCGGGGTAGCCGCCCAGCCGGATGTGGTCGTGCTCGTCGACGATGCCGCTGAAGTAGCTCACCAGTGCCGTGGCCCCGCGAGCGACAGCCGTCTCGAGGCGCGAGGCGGCCGCGTCGGTGACGCTGTAGAGAGTGGGCACCAGGATCAAACGGTAGCCGCTCAGATCGCTGTCGGGATGCACCACGTCCACCCCTACCCCCTGGTCGAGCAGGGCGCGGTGCAGCGCGTGTGCGAGGTCCAGGTAGCGGACGTCCTCGCTGGGGTGGGAGTCGAGCTCGCATCCCCACCAGGCCTGCCAGTCGAACAGGATGGCCACGTCGTTGTCGGCGCGGCTCCCGGCGATGTCCTGGATCCGGCCGAGCGTGGCACCCAGCTCGACCACCTCGCGCCACAGGCGGCTGTCGGTGCCGGCGTGCGGCACCAGCCCGGCGTGGAACTTTTCAGCCCCGGCCCGGGAGGCCCGCCACTGGAAGAACAGCAGGCCGTCGGCCCCGTGGGCGAGGTGCTGCACGCAGTTGCGCAACAGCTCGCCGGGCCGCTTGGCGACGTTGCGCGGCTGCCAGTTCACCGCTGACGTCGACTGCTCCATCAGCAGCCAGGGCCGCCCGCCGGCGACGCCGCGCACCAGGTCGGAGCTGAACGCGAGCTCGCGGTGCCCCTCGGGATCCGCCGCGGTGACGTAGTGGTCGTTGGACACCACGTCCATCTCGGGCGCCCAGGCGAAGTAGTCCATGTTGCGGGTGTTCGCCATGACCATGAAGTTGGTCGTCACCGGGACGCCGGGGGACAGCTCGTGGAGGATGTCGCGCTCGGCGACGAAGTTGGCGAGCAGCTGGTCGGAGGAGAACCGGTGGAAGTCCAGCTGCTGCGTGGGGTTCGGGAACGCGGGGGCCGACCGGGGCGGCAGCACCTCGTCGAAGGACCCGTAGCGCTGGGACCAGAAGGCGGTCCCCCACGCGTCGTTCAGCCGTTCGACGTCGCCGTACCGCGCGAGGAGCCACTCCCGGAAGGCCTGGGCGCTCACGTCGCAGTAGCACAGCGCGTTGTGGCACCCCAGCTCGTTGCCGACGTGCCACAGGACCAGGGCGTCGTGGTCGCCGTAGCGCTCGGCCATGGCCCGGCACAGCCGCAGCGCGTGCTCCCGGTAGATCGGCGAGCTCGGGCAGAAGCCCTGCCGCCCGCCCGGCCAGAGCGTGGTCCCATCGCTGGTGACCGGAAGCATCTCCGGATGGCTCCGGGCCAGCCACGGCGGCGGTGACGCGGTCGCCGTGGCGAGGTCGACCTTGATGCCCGCCGCGTGGACCAGGTCGAGGACATCGTCGAGCCAGCCGAAGGAGAACTCGCCGGGCCGCGGCTCCAGCAGCGCCCACGAGAAGACGCCCACCGTCACCAGGTTGACGCCGGCCTCGCGCATCAGCCGGACGTCGTCCTCCCACACCTCACGAGGCCACTGCTCGGGGTTGTAGTCGCCACCGAAGGCCAGGGTGGGCAGGGCGCTGGGCATGGCTCAACTGTGTCCATATTGGCTCAGCGAGTCAACAGATACCACCATCTTCGAAAGTCTGGATGTTGATTTTGGTGTGAAGTTCATGACAAAAGGCCCATTGACACGTTCGAACGGGTGGCCAATGATGCAGCCAGATGTTCGATTCTGTGTTCGCAACGGAGGCCCCGATGAATCGCCAGCACTCCCCGTCCCTGATTCTTCCCCCGTCAGCTCGCGCCACGCTCGCCTCCAGCCGACGCACCTTCCTGCGCTCCGCAGCGCTCGGTGGTGCCCTGCTCGGGTCGCCGGCCCTGCTGGCCGCGTGCGGGGGCGACGACGGCGGTGGCGGGAGCACCAAGACCGTGAAGTTCGGGGTCAACGAGGCGAAGGGCTCGGGCCCCGCCTACCAGCGCATGAAGGGTTTCGCCGACGCCTACGCGAAGAAGTCGGGCGTCGACGTGAGCGCCAACTACGTCGACCACAACACGTTCCAGGAGAGCATCACCACCTACCTGCAGGGGTCGCCGGACGACGTGTTCGCCTGGTTCGCCGGCTACCGCATGCAGCAGTTCGCCGAGGACGGCCTGCTCACCGACCTCAGTGACCTGTGGCCGATCGACGGCATGGGCGACGCCTTCAAGGAGGCCTCGACCTCCTCGGACGGCAAGCAGTACCTCGTGCCCTACGACTACTACCCGTGGGCGGTGTTCTACTCCAAGTCGACGTTCGACCAGAACAGCTGGACGCCGCCGGAGACCTACGACGACATGATCTCGCTCGCCCAGGACATGCAGGGCAAGGGCCTCGCGCCGTTCGCCTTCGGCGACAAGGACGGCTGGCCGGCGATGGGCACCTTCGACATCCTCAACATGCGGGTCAACGGCTTCGACTTCCACATGAGCCTGATGGGCGGCGACGAGGCCTGGGACAGCACCGAGGTCAAGAAGGTGTTCGAGACCTGGAAGGACCTGCTGCCCTACCACCAGGAGGACCCGCTGGGCCGGACCTGGCAGGAGACCGCGACCTCGCTGGCGAACGGCGATGCCGGGATGATGATGTTCGGCACCTTCATCGGCGACGCGATCCCGGACCGGTGGACGACCTCGACTTCTTCATCTACCCGCAGATCGACCCCAGCATCCCGCGCGGACTCGATGGACGCGCCCATCGACGGCTTCGCCCTCGCCTCAGCCGGGAAGAACCAGGACGCGGGCAAGGCGTTCCTGAAGTACCTCGGAACGGCCGAGGCGCAGGACGCCGCCAATGCCGCCGCCGAGGCCCCGATGATCGCCGCCAACTCCAACGCGAGCCAGGACAGCTACACCGCGCTGCAGCTCAAGTCGGCCGAGGTCGTGGCGTCGGCTGCACACATCGCGCAGTTCCTGGACCGTGACACGGACTCGGACTTCGCCTCCACCGTCATGATCCCGTCGATCCAGACCTTCCTGAAGAACCCCGATGACATCGACGGGCTCTGCAAGAGCATCCAGGAACAGAAGGTGTCGATCTTCGGCAGCTGACCAGACGGGGTGAGAAGGGGCAGCGGATGAGCACGACCGTGTCGCGGGCGACCCGCAGGAGCCGAGGTTCCTCAGCCAGCCCCAACCGCCGACGGCGGCGCCTCAGCACCGGCGACCGGATCGCGGTGGCGCTGATGGTCGCCGTGCCGGCCCTGCTCGTGCTCTGGCTGGTCTGGCTGCCGGCGTTGGGCTCCGTGGCCCTGTCGTTCGGGACCTGGAACGGCATCGGGGGCGTCGACCAGATCAAGTGGGTCGGGTTCCAGAACTACCACGACGTCGCCACGATCTACCCGCCGTTCTGGCCGGCTATACGCCACAACCTGATCTGGCTGGTCTTCCTCTTCGTGTTCCCCACGATGCTGGGCATCCTGCTCGCCGTCGTGCTGGACGGGAACATGAGGTTCGGCAGGTTCTACCAGACCGCGTTCTACCTGCCCGTGGTGCTCTCGCTCGCGTTGATCGGCTTCATCTGGCAGCTGTTCTACTCCCGCGACCAGGGACTGATCAACGACGTCTTCCACACCCAGGTCGACTGGTACGGCGACCCGAAGATCAACCTCTGGGCGGTCCTGGTCGCGACCGCCTGGCGGCACACGGGCTACGTCATGCTGCTCTACCTTGCCGGGCTGAAGAGCGTGGACAACTCGTTGCGAGAGGCGGCCGCGGTCGACGGGGCGAACCAGTGGCAGACGTTCTTCAAGGTCGTGTTCCCGGTGATGCGTCCGATCAACGTGATCGTGCTGGTCATCGTGGTCATCGAGTCGCTGCGCGCCTTCGACCTGGTGTGGGTGATCAACAAGGGGCGCAACGGGCTGGAGATCATCGCGGCCCTGGTCAGCCAGAACGTCGTCGGTGAGGCGACCCGCTACGGCTTCGGCTCCGCGCTGGCCGTGATCATGATGGTCATCTCCTCGGTGTTCATCGCGATCTACCTGCGCATCGTGTTCAAGGAGGAGCAGCGGTGACGGTCACGACCCCGGACCTGGTTGAGCACGCGACGCAGGAGCAGTCCGGCCGCGGCGGCGGCATGGGCAAGCCGCGCGGGACCGTGGCGACGGTCATCATGCTCGTCCTGTCGCTGGTGTGGCTGTTCCCGCTGGTGTGGGCGGTGATCAACTCGTTCCGCGAGTACACCTACACCCAGACCCACGGCTATCTCTCGTTCGGCGGGTGGACGCTCGACAACTACCGGCAGGCCTGGGAGCAGGGCCAGTTCGGCCTGCACTTCAAGAACTCGCTGATCATCACCGTCCCGGCGGTGCTGCTCACGCTGTTCCTCGCCTCGACGGTCGCCTTCGTGCTGGCGCGGTTCAGCTTCCGGCTCAACCTGGCCCTGCTGGGCTTCTTCCTGGCTGCCAACATGCTGCCGCCGCAGGCGCTGCTGGTCCCGGTGTTCCGCATGTTCCGGGAGATCACGCTGCCGTTCTTCATGAGCGACACCGGCACCATGCTCAACAGCTTCTGGTCGCTGATCCTGGTCAACGTCGCCTTCCAGCTGGGGTTCTGCACGTTCGTGCTGAGCAACTACATGAAGACCATCCCGCACGAGATCTACGAGTCCGCCGAGATGGACGGCGCCAACGTGTGGCGCCAGTACTGGCAGCTCACGATGCCCCTGGTCCGCCCCGCCCTCGCCGCGCTCGCCGTCCTCGAGGTGACGTGGATCTACAACGAGTTCTTCTGGGCCACGGTCCTGATGTCGCGATCCGACAAGTACCCCATCACCAGCGCGCTGAACAACCTCCGGGGCCAGTTCTTCACCGACACCAACCTCGTGGCGGCCGGGTCGGTGATGGTGGCCCTCCCGGTCCTCATCGTCTTCTTCGTGCTGCAGCGACAGTTCGTGGCCGGGCTCACCCTGGGGTCCACGAAGGGCTGACCACATGAGCGGGCGGGAGGACCTCGCGCAGGTGGTGCACCTGCGACGCGGGGGGACGAGCCTGGTCCTGCGGCTCGACGCGCGCACCCTGCCGTGCGTCCTGCACTGGGGACCGGATCTCGGGGATCCCTCCGCCGCGGAGCTGGACGGGCTGGGGCTCGCCTGGCAGGTGCCGCCCACCGACAGCGCGATCTACAGCCAGGAGGCTGTCTCGATCCTGCCCCAGCACTCCACGGGCTGGGTCGGGCGCCCGGGACTGCTGGGCAGCCGGGACGGCCGGGCCTGGTCGGTGGCATACGACGAGGTGTCGCACCGCGTCGAGGACGACGCCCGAGTGGTGAGCGTCGCGACGGACTCCGCCGGTGAGCTCGAGGTCTCCACCGAGCTCCGGCTCCAGCCCGGCGGCCTGGTCAGCGTCCGGGCGACGGTCACCAACCGCGGCGCCGGCGCCTACGAAGTGGGCCACCTCGAGCCCGCCCTGCCCGTGCCGGCCGAGGCCCGGGAGCTGCTGGACATGACGGGCCGGCATGCACACGAACGGGTGCCGCAGCGCCAGCCCTTCCACCACGGCCAGTGGGTGCGGGAGGCCTGGGGCGGTCGACCGGGACATGACGCGGCCACCGTCTTGTGTGCGGGTGCCCCGGGATTCGGGTTCCGTCAGGGCCGGGTCTGGGGGGTGCACCTGGCCTGGAGCGGCAACCAGGTGCTCTCCGCGGAGAGCTCCAGCACCGGCTGGCGCCTCCTGCGAGGCGGCGAGCTCCTCCTCCCGCGCGAGGGCGTGATCGGCCCGGGGGAGAGCTACTCCTCCCCGTGGCTGTTCGCCTCCTGGGGGGAGGGGCTCGACGAGTTCGCTGCCCGGTTCCACGCGTTCCTGCGGGCGCGGCCCCAGCATCCCCGGCACCCTCGGCCCGTCGTGCTCAACACCTGGGAAGCCGTCTACTTCGACCACGACCTCGCGAAGCTGGTCGAGCTCGCCGAGCGTGCCGCATCGGTGGGCATCGAGCGGTTCGTGCTGGACGACGGCTGGTTCCGCGGTCGTCGCGACGACACAGCCGGGCTGGGCGACTGGCAGGTCGACGACCAGGTATGGCCCGGCGGGCTGACGCCGCTGGCGGACCGGGTCCGTGCGCTCGGCATGGACTTCGGCCTGTGGTTCGAGCCGGAGATGGTCAACCTCGACTCCGACCTCGCGCGGGCGCACCCCGAGTGGCTCTTCCAGACCGAGCACGGGCCGGGGATGGCCGCGCGCTTCCAGCACGTTCTCGACCTGGGACACCCGGGGGCCTACGGCTACGTCCTCGACAGCATCTCCTCGCTGGTCAAGGAGTACCACATCGCCTACCTCAAGTGGGACCACAACCGGCCGTTGGTTGACGCGGGGCACGCGCCCACCGGTAGGCCGGGCGTCCGGCAGCAGACCCTGGCCGTCTACCGGATGATGGCGGAGCTCAAGCAACGTCACCCCGGCTTGGAGATCGAGTCGTGCTGTGGCGGCGGGGGCCGGGTGGACCTCGGGATCATGGAGTTCGCGGACCGCGTCTGGGTCTCGGACTGCATCGACGCTCACGAGCGACACCGGCTGGTCAGGTGGACCGGACTGACCCTCCCGCCTGAGCTGATGGGCACCCACGTCGGGTCCGGCCTGGACCACACGACAGGCCGCCGGCTGGACCTGGACTTCCGGGCCGGAACCGCGCTGTGGGGTCACATGGGAGTGGAGTGGGACCTGACCTCAGCCGAGGACGCCGACCTGGTCCGGCTACGTGAGTGGATCTCCCTCCACAAGGAGGTCCGCGACCTCCTGCACAGTGGTCGTGTGGTCAACGCCGACCTGGTCGACCCCGCACTCGACCTCCAGGGCGTGGTGGCCCAGGACCGCAGCCAGGCGATCTACCGGCTCTCTGCGCTGGACCACAGCCTCACCTCGGGCGCCGGTCTCGTCGCCCTTCCGGGCCTCGATCCCGAGCGTGCCTACCAGGTCTCGACCGTGACCGCAGCGGCCGACCTCGAACCGTCGGTCCGCCGGCGCATGAACGTGGCGCCGTGGACGCGCGACGGTGTCCGCACCTCCGGTCGGCTGCTCGCGCAGGTCGGCGTGCGCGTGCCCCCACTCTCAGTGGACCAGCTGGTGCTCATCCGCGTCGAGGCGGTCTCTTGAGTCAGCGCGCTGACGAGCTGACGAGATCGCGAGGCTCGAGCACGTCGGGCAGCCGTCGCAGAGCGCAGCGCTACTGCAGGTAGCCCTCAACCGTTGTGGCGTCGCGCTCCGACTCCGACGTCGGGTCCTGGCCGGCTTCGCGGCGGGCGTTGCGGCGGCGCAGCAGGTCCCAGGTCTGGTCGAGCTCGACCTCGAGGTGCTTCAGCCGTTGGCGCTCGGTGTCGTCGAGCCCCTGCCCGACGTGCCGCTCGCGAAGCGTGTGCTCCTCCTGGACCAGAGCGTCTATCCGCTCGCGCAGCGGGTCGTCCGCCATGGGGTCACCTCCCGGTCGATGCGTCGAGCCTAGGGCTCAGTGTCCAGTCAGCCAGATCCGCACACTGTTCCGCGGCCCAGGCACGCACCTGGCGGCGTCGCCGACGCTGCAAAGACGCCCAGTCTGAGCGCGCGCCGGCGCCTACCCATGCACGCACCTGGACCACGGACCTAGTGCACGCATCTGGCTGACAGGACACTAGGTTGGAGCGATGGGGACCGTCTCCCAGCTCGCGAGCGCCGTCGAGGACGACGAGATCGTCTTCCGGCTCAGCGACCCGGACCACGACCACGCCGACGTCAAGGTGTGGTTCGATGTCGAGCTCGCCCCCGAGCAACAGAGTGAGCTGGGCATGGCTGCGATCGACGGTGGCTGGGAGCTGCGGCTCGACCTCCCGGACCTCGACTGCCTGGAGTACCTCTTCGACGTCGACGGCACCATGGCGCCCGATCCGGGTAACCCCGACCAGGTCGAGGGTGCCTTCGGGCCGCACTCCTGGCTGGCGATGCCCGGCTACCGGCAGCCATCGTGGCTCGAACAGGAGGCGGCCGACGGCAAGCGGCACCGGCTACGGTGGGCGAGATCGACGTCGAGGTCTGGGAGCCGGTCGGCCACGCAGACTCGACGCTGCCACTGCTGCTGGTCCACGACGGCGCCGAGATGGACGCCTACGGCGGCGTGGTCCGCTACGCCGCCACCCGGCCGCCGATGCGGGTGGCGCTGCTCAGCCCTGGCAGCCACCGCGACGAGCGCTACGCCGCGAACCCGGCGTACGCCGCAGCGCTGGTCGACGAGGTGCTGCCCGCGATCACCAACGTCTTCGAGACCATGCACCGGCCGGTGCTGCTCGGCCAGAGCCTCGGTGGCCTCGCGGCGCTCCACGCGGCGTGGACCGCGCCGGGGATCTTCGCGGGGCTGATGCTCCAGTCCGGGTCCTTCTTCACGCCGCTGCTCGACCCGCAGGAGTCGGACTACGCGCACTTCGCCCAGGTGACGGGCTTCGTCGCCACCGTGCTCGCCGCGGAGCAGGCGGCGCCGCGGCCGCCGGAGGTGACGATGACCTGCGGGACCGCGGAGGAGAACCTCGCCAACAACCTCGCCCTGCGCGACCACCTCCGCGAGCGTCGGGATGAACGTCTCGTGGGGCGAGGTCCGGCAGGGCCACACGTGGATGTGCTGGCGGGACACCCTCGATCCCCACCTCGGCGCCCTGCTCACCGGAGGTGTGGGGCTGATGGAGCGGCACCAGGTCGAGCTCGACGCCCCCGGCTTCGGCCAGGTCCGGCACGGTGATCCGCTACGGCCACTGGGGCCGGCCGGTGCTGGTCTTCCCGAGCGAGCGCGGCCGGGCGTGGGACTACGAGAACAACGGCATGGTCGGCGCGGTGGCCGACCTGGTCGACGGCGGCCGCTGCAAGCTCTACTGCGTCGACTCCTTCGACGAGCAGACCTGGTCCGACGACTCGCTCCCGCTCGAGGAGCGGGCCCGGCGGCACGGCGCCTACGCGAGCTGGATCATCGACCGCGTCGTGCCGTGGATCGGGCAGGACAGCCCGGGCGCCGAGCGACGCGGTCGTCACCGGCTGCTCGATGGGCGCCTACCACGCCCTCCAGCTCGCCCTCACCCGTGCAGATCTCTTCCCCGTCGCGATCTGCCAGAGCGGCAACTACGACCCCGCGGCATGGAACGCCTGGGGCGACCGCGCCGAGGCGGCGTACTTCACCAACCCCAGCGACTACGTCGCCCACCTGCACGGCGACCACCTCGACTGGCTGAGGCAGCGGCTGCACGTCGTGCTCGTCGTCGGCGAGGGCCCGTGGGAGACCCACCCGACCCGCTCGCTGCCGTCGGCTCGCCACCTCGGCGCGCTGCTGGCCGAGAAGGGCATCCCCACGAGCTCGACGTCTGGGGCCACGACTCCGCCCACGACTGGGACTGGTGGCGGAAGCAGATCGCCCACCACCTGCCGCGGTTCGTCTGAACGGACCGCCGGCTCACTGACCGAGGTGGGCCTCGAGCCGTGCCACGGTGCCGTCGATGTCGCCGAGCTTGTCGAGGCCGAAGAGCCCCAGCCGGAACGTCGAGAAGTCGTCGCCCTCACCACACATCAGCGGGACGCCGGCCGCGACCTGGATGCCGGCCTGCTTGAACTTCGCGCCGCTGCGGATCTCGGGGTCGTCGGTGAAGGACACGACGACGCTGGGAGCGGCGAACCTCTCGCCAGCGACGGACGGGAAGCCATGCTCCGCGAGCGTCGCGCGGACCCGCGACCCGAGCGTGGTCTGCGCCTCGCGCAGGTGTTCGAGCCCGGCGGCCCGGGTCTCGAGCATCAGCGCGGCGTTGTGCGCGAGCGTGTCGGTCGGCATCGTCGCGTGGTAGGGCGTCAGCCCCTGCACGTAGGCCTCGGAGATCGTCAGCCACTTCTGGAGGTCGACCGCGAAGCTGGTCGAGGTCGTCGACATGACGCGCGCCCGACCCTCCTCGCCGAGCATCACGTAGCCCGCGCACGGCGAGCCGCTCCACCCCTTCTGCGGAGCGCTGAGCAGGACGTCGACGCCGAGGTCGGTCATGTCCACCCACAGCGCCCCCGAGGCGATGCAGTCGAGCACGAAGAGCCCGCCGACCGCGTGGGTGGCGGCAGAGACGGCGCGGACGTAGTCGTCGTGGAGCAGCATGCCGGACGCCGTCTCGACGTGCGGTGCGAACACGACCTCGGGGCGGTCGCGCTCGATCGCCTCCACCACCTCGTCGACCGGAGCCGGGGTCCACGGAGCATGGAGCTCGTCGGAGGCCGGCCGGGCGGTGCAGACCGTCGTCTTGCTGGCCACCGAGCCGGCATCGAAGATCTGCGACCAGCGGTAGGAGAAGAGGCCGTTGCGGACGACGAGGCAGCGCCGCCCCGTGGCCAGCTGGCGGGCGACCGCCTCCATCCCGTAGCTGCCGCCACCCGGCACGACCGCGACCGTCTCGGCGGCGTACGTCGTGCGCAGGACGTCGATGATGTCCTGCATCACCCCGACGAACCGCTTCGACATGTGGTTGAGCGACCGGTCGGTGAAGACGACCGAGTACTCCAGCAGGCCATCGGGGTCGACGTCGTCGTGAGGAAGGTTCACCTCGGCAGGTTGCCACAGGCACTGCCTGCCTAGCATCGATGCATGACCGACGCCCCCGTGCTGCCCGACGTCACCGCCACCCTCACCCGCGGGTCCGAGATGCCGCTGCTGGGGTTCGGCACCTGGCAGATCACGGGCGACGACCGCCGTGCGCGCCACCTCGGCGGCGCTGGAGGCGGGCTACCGCCACCTCGACACCGCCACGGTCTACGGCAACGAGGGTGAGGTCGGGCGCGCCCTGGCCCAGAGCGGGGTGCCGCGCGACGAGGTGTTCGTGACCACCAAGTGCCCGCCCCGCAACGTCGGCCGCGAGCTCGACACACTGCGCAAGAGCCTCGACCTGCTGCAGACCGACCACGTGGACCTGTGGCTGATCCACTGGCCGGGGGACGGCTCGAGCAACGTCGACCTGTGGCGCGCCTTCGTCGAGGCGCGGGAGGCCGGGCTGGCCCGCGAGATCGGGGTGAGCAACTTCGACGCGGCGCTGATCGACGAGGTCGCGGCGGCCGTCGGCGCCGGCCGGCGGTCAACCAGATCGAGTGGAGCCCGCTGCTCTTCGACGCCGGAGTGCTCGCCGCGCACCAGGCTCGCGACATCGTGCTGGAGGGCTACAGCGCACTGCGGGGCGGCACCCTCGACCATCCCGCCATCGTGGAGATCGCCGAGCGGCTCGGGCGGACGCCGGCTCAGGTGATCATCCGCTGGCACCTGCAGCACCGGGTGGTGGTCATCCCCAAGTCGGTCGACCCGGAGCGCATCCGGTCCAATGCCGACGTCGGCGGGTTCAGCCTCACCGACGACGACATGACGGTGCTCGACACCCTGGCCGGGCACTGACCGTGGACACCGTCGTCTGCTAGGGAGGACACATGGGAGTCCCCGGCAACCCGCCACCGCCCGGACTGGCCGAGACCGAGCTCTTCGCGGTCGACGCCTACCGCACGGAGTTCGACGCGACCGTCACCGAGGTCGACCGCGACGGTGGGCGGGTCGCGCTCGCGCGGACGGCGTTCTATCCCATCGGCGGCGGCCAGCCCAGCGACACCGGCACCCTCCAGACCCCGGCCGGGACCCTCACCGTGACCGGCGTACGCCGGGAGCGCGGCACGATCTGGCACACGATCTCTTCTGACGCGGGCGAGCTCCCGGACGTCGGCGCCGAGGTGCAGGGGCGCATCGACTGGGACCGGCGCCACCGGCTGATGCGCACCCACACGGCGCTGCACATCCTCTGCGGCGTGATCTGGGAGGACTACGGCATCCCGGTCACCGGCGGCAACATGGAGCCGATGAAGGGGCGGCTGGACTTCCCGTTCCCCGCGATGTCCGCCGACCTCGGCGGCCGGTCGAGCGCCGGATCAACCAGGAGATCGAGAAGGCGCACGAGATCGTCGTCGACTTCCTGCCCCGCAGCGTCGCCGACACCGACCCGGCGCTGATCCGCACGTCGGCCAACCTGATCCCGCAGGAGATCGACCCGCTCCGGGTCATCGACATCGTCGGCCTCGACCGCCAGGCCGACGGCGGCACCCACGTGCTGTCGACCGCCGAGGTGGGCGGCGTGCGGGTGGTGGGCACCGAGAGCAAGGGCAAGGACAACAAGCGGATCCGCATCGAGGTCTGGACTGAAGGGGAGCAGCATGAGCAAGGACCACCTGATCGGGCTGCTGCTCGGCGCCGAGGAGGACTGGCCGCGCGCGTTCGAGGAGATCCTGCGCCGGGTCGGGCCGCTCACCGTCGACGGCCGGAGACGCCACACGGTCTCGAGCGAGCGGCTGACCATCGAGCCGTTCCACCTCGACGACCCGGTCCGCACCGAGCTGGTCATCGACCGGCTCGCGCACTGGTACTACCACCCGCGCGAGTGGCTGAAGAAGGCCGCGCTGGTCAACGGCACCTACCTGCTCAACAGCCCGTTCACCTTCCAGTCGATGGAGAAGCACAGCGCCTACTGCGCGCTGGTGCGGATGGGGTTCAAGGTGCCCGGCGACCACGCTGGTGCCCTACAAGAACCCCGTCGACAACGTCCGCTGGGCCTACACCTCGGAGAAGTACAACCGCGACTTCGACCTCGACAAGCTCGCCGAGGAGCTCGGCTACCCGCTCTACATGAAGCCGTTCGACGGCGGCGCCTGGCGCGGGGTCTCGCGGATCGCCGACCGCGGCGACCTGCACCGCGCCTACGACGAGTCCGGCGAGATGCTGATGCACCTCCAGGCCACCGTCGACTACGAGCACTTCGCCCGGGCGCTCTCCATCGGCCCGGAGACGATGGTGATGGACTTCCGGCCCGACCAGCCGATGCACCTGCGGTACGCCGTCAACCACGGCTTCCTCTCCGAGTCCGCCGGCAAGCAGACGGTCGCCACGTCGCGGATCGTCAACGCCTTCTTCCGCTGGGAGTTCAACTCCTGCGAGATGCTCGTGGTCGGCGACGACGTCTACCCGATCGACTACGCCAACGCCTGCCCCGACGTCTCGGTCACCTCGCTGCACTACTACTTCCCGTGGGCGATGACCGCGCTGGTGCGCTGGTCGACCTACTGCGTCGTCACCGGGCGCAACGTCGAAGGTCGACCTCCAGACCGCGCCGCTACTTCGAGATCGCCGACGACGAGTCGCTGTCCTACGACGAGAAGCTCGACCGCTACCTCGCCCTGGCCGACGAGCACTTCGAGACCGAGCGCTACTGGGAGTGGTCCGACAAGCACCTCGCCCACCTCGCCCGAGGCGGTGCTCGAGTGGGTCACCGGCGACGACTTCGACCGGCTGCTCCGCGAGACCGTCGCCGCGACGTACCCGCCCCACGAGCAGGAGGAGTTCCTCGCCCACTTCCGCGGGCTGGTCGGGCTGTGGGCCAGCGACCAGACCGCTCAGGGGGCGTAGAGACCCTCGGCCGTGAAGATCGCGCGCGCGGCGTCGACCGCGGCGGGCGTGGCCGCGGGCACGCCTTCGAGGCGGTCGGGACGCTTTAGCTCGGCGTACTTCTCCCGGCCGAGCAGGTGATAGCCCAAGACGTCCACGCGCTCGACGTTGCCGAGCGAGGCGACGTGCTTGGCCAGTCGCGCGACGTGGTCGGGGTCGTCGGTCCACCCCGGCACCAGCACGAACCGCACCCACACGGGCTTGTCCTGGGCCGCGAGGCGCTCGGCGAACTGCAGGGTCGGCGTCAGCCGGCCCCTGGTCAGGTCGCGGTAGAGCCGGGGGTCGATGGCCTTGATGTCCAGCAGCACGAGGTCGGTCGCCGCCAGCAGCCCGTCGGAGGCATGGCGGCCGAGCACGCCGGAGGTGTCGAGCGCGGTGTGCAGCCCCATCGACTTGGCCCCGGCCAGCACCGCCTCGGTGAACGCGGGCTGGAGCAGCGGCTCCCCGCCGGAGATCGTCACCCCGCCGGTCGGGAGCCAGCAACGGGCGGTAGTGGTCGATCCGCTCGAGGACCTCCTCGACCGACGTGCGCGTCCCGTTGCGCATCATCTGGGTGTCGGGGTTGTGGCAGTAGGCGCAGGCCAGTGGGCACCCGGCCGTGAAGAGCACGAAGCGGATCCCGGGCCCGTCCATCCCGGTGGAGATGTCCCACGAGTGCACGGCGCCGGTGCTCGACGCCGCCCGGACGGCGAGGTCCGGGCGGTCAACCAGCGAGGTCATGGTCCACGTCCAGCCACATGTGGAAGCCCGCGGCGTGCCCGCACTGGCAGTGGTGCCCGCACAGCTCGCAGAGGTCGACGTCGCAGCACGCGCAGAGCGCTGCCACGTCAGAGCCCGCCGTGGAAGGTGCGGTTGACCACGTCGACCTGCTGCTCGCGCGTGAGCCGCACGAAGTTCACGGCGTAGCCGGAGACCCGGATCGTCAGCTGCGGGTAGTTCTCGGGGTGCTCCATCGCGTCGAGCAGCGTCTCCCGGTCGAGCACGTTGACGTTCATGTGGAACCCCGAGGCACCCATGTAGCCGTCGAGCACGCCGACCAGGTTGCCGACCTGCTCGTCCCTGGTCCGGCCGAGCCCGGCCGGGGTGACCGTGGTGGTCAGCGAGATGCCGTCTCGGGCGGAGTCGAACGGGATCTTGGCGACGCTCAGCGCCGCGGTGAGCATCCCGTGCCGGTCGCGCCCGTTCATCGGGTTCGCCCCCGGGGCGAACGGCTCGCCCGCCCGGCGGCCGTCCGGGGTGTTGCCGGTGGCCTTGCCGTAGACCACGTTGCTGGTGATGGTCAGCACCGACTGGGTCGCCTCGGCGTTGCGGTAGGTCGGCTGCCGGCGCACCTTCGCCATGAACGACTCGACCAGCTCGACCGCGATCGCGTCGACGCGGTCGTCGTCGTTGCCGTACGTCGGGAACTCGCCCTGCGGTCACGTAGTCGACGACCAGGCCGCGCTCGTCGCGGACCGGCCGCACCTCGGCGTACTTGATGGCCGAGAGGGAGTCGGCCGCGACCGAGAGGCCGGCGATGCCGCAGGCCATGGTGCGGTGGATCTCGGAGTCGTGCAGCGCCATCTCGAGCCGCTCGTAGGCGTACTTGTCGTGCATGTAGTGGATGACGTTGAGCGCGTCGACGTAGGTCTCGGCCAGCCAGTCCATCATCGAGTCGAGCCGGGCGCGGACCTCGTCGTAGGACAGCAGCTCGCCCTCGATGACCGGGCCCGCGGGCCCGACCTGCACCCCGGAGACCTCGTCGCGGCCGCCGTTGATCGCGTAGAGCAGCGTCTTGGCCAGGTTGACCCGGGCGCCGAAGAACTGCATCGCCTTGCCGACCGCCATCGGCGAGACGCAGCAGGCGATCGCGGTGTCGTCGCCCCAGCGGGGCCGCATCAGCTCGTCGGACTCGTACTGGATCGCGCTGGTGTCGAGCGAGACCTGGGCGCAGAACCGCTTGAACCCCTCGGGCAGCGCCGGCGACCAGAACACGGTGAGGTTCGGCTCGGGGGCCGGGCCGAGGTTGTAGAGGGTCTGCAGGAAGCGGAACGACGTGCGGGTCACCAGCGTCCGGCCGTCGGCGCCGATCCCGCCGATGCTCTCGGTGACCCAGGTCGGGTCGCCGGAGAACAGCGCGTCGTAGGCCGGCGTGCGCAGGAAGCGGATGATCCGGAGCTTGATGACCAGGTCGTCGACGAGCTCCTGCGCCTCGGTCTCGGTGAGGTCGCCCGACGTCCAGGTCGCGCTGCGAGGTAGACGTCGAGGAAGGTGCTGGTGCGGCCGAGCGACATCGCCGCGCCGTTCTGGTCCTTGGTGGCGGCCAGGTAGGCGAAGTAGAGCCACTGCACGGCCTCGCGGGCGGTGCGTCGCCGGGCCGGAGATGTCGAAGCCGTAGGACGCCGCCAGCGCGATCAGGTCCTGCAGCGCCCGGATCTGCTCGGCGAGCTCCTCGCGGGACCGGATGACCTCCTCGGTCGGAGCGGCGGGCGTCCAGGGCGTGGTGGTCGGCCCGCTTGGCCTCGATGAGCGCCGCGACGCCGTAGAGCGGCACCCGCCGGTAGTCGCCGATGATCCGGCCGCGGCCGTAGGCGTCGGGCAGGCCGGTGATCAGGCCGGACTTCCGGGCGGCGAGGATCTGCGGGCGTGTAGGCGTCGAAGACGCCGTCGTTGTGGGTCTTGCGGTACTTGGTGAAGATCTCCTCGACGCGCGGGTCGGCGTCGTAGCCGTAGGCCGCGAGCGCGTCCTTGACCATCCGCCAGCCGCCGTTGGGCATCATCGCGCGCTTGAGCGGCGCGTCGGTCTGCAGGCCGACGACCAGCTCGAGGTCGCGGTCGATGTAGCCCGGGCCGTGGCTGGTGATCGTGCCGGGGGTGTGGGTGTCGATGTCGTAGACGCCGCAGCTCGCGCTCGCGCGGGAACAGCGCGGTGAGCTGCCCCCACAGCCGCGTGGTGCGGGCGGTCGGCCCGGCCAGGAAGCCGGCGTCGCCGTCGTAGGGCGTGTAGTTGCGCTGGATGAAGTCGCGCACGTCGATGCGTTCGCACCACGGACCCGGTCGAACCCGTGCCAGGGATCGACGGGAGAAACAGTGGGAGCGGGCAGTTGCAGGTCGGTCTGGACGATCGTCACGTCCGAATCAGTCCTCAAGCCGGAGTTTTTCTGTCACCTACGAATCTAGGGATCCCGCGCCTGATTGGAACGGTCCAAAAGTCCCGACCACGGGGGTCGTCGGGCACTCAGCGGTCCGCGGAATGCAACCGAACTGGCGTCCGCGGGGGAGGCCACCGGCTGTCAGAAGCGGTAGGTCGTCTGGCCGTGCTCGTGCCGTACAGGGGGGAGATCGTGCCTGTAGCCATGCCCATGAGGACGTCGCGACCAGCAGGGACTCGTCGGCGTTTGGCAGGGTGGGGCCGTGCGGTTCACCGAACGCGAGCTGACCGTCGCCCTCGAGGGCGCGGCGAAGAGCATGCTGGCTGTCCAGGACAAGTCCGTCCGCAAGAAGCAGCGGACGGTGGACGAGGCGTGGGCGGGGCTGACCCGCTACCAGCGGTTCCAGCTGCTCGACGGCCTCGGCGACCAGGTGCTGCCCGTCCTGGTCTCACTCCCCGACGTCGAGGTCGCGGCCGGCACCCGCCCGACGTTCACCCACGCCCAGATCGCCGCGGCGGTCGAGGAGCGGCTCGCCGGCGAGAGCCTGGGCGTGAAGGGGCTCAAGCGCAAGGTGCTCCTCCAGGCCCGCATAGCGCTGGTGAAGATCGCCCTCGACGCCGTCCCGCCGCGCGCCGGACCCCGACGCCTTGATCGTGCCCGACCACCTCTGACAGGTCGGACCTACCCCGCCAGCGCCGCGTCCACGACCGCCTTGGCCTCCGCCTGCACCTCGGCGAGGTGCTCGGGGCCCTTGAACGACTCGGCGTAGATCTTGTAGACGTCCTCGGTGCCGGACGGGCGGGCGGCGAACCAGGCCGACTCGGTGACCACCTTCAGGCCGCCGATCTTGGCGTGGTTGCCGGGGGCCTCGGTGAGCTTGGCGGTGATCGGCTCGCCGGCCAGCTCGGTGGCGGTCACGTCGTCGGGCGAGAGCGCGCCGAGCTTGGCCTTCTGCTCGCGGGTGGCGGGCGCGTCGATGCGGGCGTACGCCGGGTCGCCGTGCTGGGCGACCAGGTCGGCGTAGTGCTGGCTCGGCGAGCGGCCGGTCTTCGCCAGGATCTCGGAGGCGAGCAGGGCGAGGATGAGCCCGTCCTTGTCGGTGGTCCACGTCGTGCCGTCCATCCGGAGGAACGACGCCCCCGCCGACTCCTCGCCGCCGAAGCCGAACGAGCCGTCGATCAGCCCGGGCACGAACCACTTGAAGCCGACCGGCACCTCGACCATCGGCTTGCCCAGCGCGGCCGCGACCCGGTCGATCATCGAGCTCGACACCAGCGTCTTGCCGATCTGCGCGCCGGACGGCCAGCCGGCGCGGGCGCCGCCGAAGAGGTACTGGATCGCGACCGCCAGGTAGTGGTTGGGGTTCATCAGCCCGCGCGTCCGGCGTGACGATGCCGTGCCGGTCGGAGTCGGCGTCGTTGCCGGTCGCGATCGGGAACTGTCCTTCTGCGCCACCAGCGAGGCCATCGCGGACGGCGACGAGCAGTCCATCCGGATCTTGCCGTCCCAGTCGAGGGTCATGAACCGCCAGGTCGCGTCGACCAGCGGGTTCACCACGGTGAGGTCGAGCCCGTGACGGGTGGCGATCTCGGCCCAGTAGTCGACCGACGCGCCGCCGAGCGGGTCGGCGCCGATCCGGACGCCGGCCTCCTTGATCGCGGCCGAGGTCGACCACGGACGGCAGGTCGTCGACGTAGGTGCCCATGAAGTCGTAGGAGCTGGCGGCGGCGCGCGCCTTCGCGAACGGCGTCCGGCGTACGCCGTCGAGCCCGGCCTTGATCAGCTCGTTGGCGCGGGCGGCGATCACCGACGTCGCGTCGGTGTCGGCGGGGCCGCCGTGCGGCGGGTTGTACTTGAAGCCGCCGTCGCTGGGCGGGTTGTGCGACGGCGTCACCACGATCCCGTCGGCCAGCCCCGAGCCGGTCGGACGACTTGCCCTCGGTTGGCGCGGATGATCGCGTGCGAGACCGCCGGGCGTCGGCGTGTAGCGGTCGCGGCTGTCGACCAGCACCGTCACGTCGTTGGCGGCCAGCACCTCGAGCGCGGTGACCCACGCCGGCTCGGAGAGCCCGTGGGTGTCGCGGCCGATGAACAGCGGGCCGTCGTAGCCCTGCTGCTTGCGGTAGTCGCAGATCGCCTGCGTCGTCGCGAGGATGTGCCACTCGTTGAACGCCGTGTCGAGCGACGAGCCGCGGTGCCCGCTGGTGCCGAAGACCACCTGCTGCTCGACGACGCTCGGGCTCGGGGACCTGGGTGTAGTACGCCGTCACGAGGTGTGGCAGGTCCACGAGGTCCTGCGGCTGGGCGGGCTGTCCTGCGCGCGGGTCGGCCATGGGGCCATCATGCCGCTGCCTCGCGCGCTCACGACCACCGCGCGCGAGCGCTTGGTGGCTGTCACCCTTGCGGTGACAGCGACCGAGCGCTCGGGGTGGCGATCGTGGGGCTGGGCTGCCCTGTGGAAAGCGACGGGCGCTGAGCCTCAGAGGGACTGAGCGTGAGCTGCCGTGGCCGACTCACACCCTGATCAATCCCAGGAGAACTCCGCCGACTCCAACTCGCCGACTCCAGAACCCGCCGACTCCAACCCCGCCGAGGAGTACTCAGCGCTGCTGCCGACGGCTGCCCGCCCGAGACCTGGATGGCGGCCGACAAGCGCACGACCATGAGGGTTCTCGCGAGCTCGGGACACGCTCCGAGAGGCGGAGCGGGTTCGGGCATCCGCGGCGACCGAGCTGCGGGCGGCAGTGCGGGCCTCGGTGGCCGCCGGCGACTCGTGGCGGACCGTGGGCGCGATCCTGGGTGTGTCGAGGCAGGTCGCTCAACGGCGGTTCGGACCTTTGCCCGACGAGTCGGAGTGGACCTACCTGAAAGGCCCACGAGGCTAGCCGCGACGCCTCCCGCGCGGGCGAGAACGCGCGAGCTTCGTCCGCACGGGACGAGGCGAGCCGCTGGACCAGCTCCCCGGAGTCCGGCGAACCCGGCCTCGCAGGATGCTGGTGCTCCGGTGTCCTGTTCACCTCATGGCCCTGCTCGACTCTCGCCAGCGACTGCCTCCCTGCGGCAGCCGGCGAGCGCGAGGTCGAGCAGGGCCTGTCCGCCTCCGGCGCACCCGCACCTGCGCGCGCGTCCTGCGCCGGGTCGGGCTCAACCTGCTGGTGGCCTGCGTGATCCCCGGGATCGTCTTCTACACGCTGCTTCGTGTCGGTCGGGATCTGGCCGGCGATCGGAGCCGGGCTGCTCTGGTCCTACGGCGCGATCGCGGTCCGGGCCCTCGCCGGGCGGCGCCCGTCGGGGATGCTGCTGCTCACCGCGGGCGTCCTCACCATCCGCACCATGGTGGCGCTGGCGGCGCACAGCACCTTCATCTACTTCCTGCAGCCGGTGCTGACCGACCTGCTGATCGGGACGACGTTCCTGGTCTCGGCGCTGACCGCGCGACCGGTGGTGGCCCGGCTGGCCGGCGACTTCTACCCGCTGACCGACGAGCTGCACGCGCGGCCCGGGATCCAGCGGCTGTTCCGCCGGCTGACGCTCCTGTGGGCGCTGGCGCTGCTGGCCAAGGCGACGGTGGTCTTCGCGCTGCTGCAGACCCAGCCGCTGCGCGACGTTCGTGCTGGCCAAGGGCATCGTCGTGCCCGTCACCAACGTGCACCTGCATCGGGCTCACCGTGCTGGTCGCGACCGCCGTGGCCCGCCGCGAGGGGCTGCCTCGCCGCAGCCCGCACCGCAATACTGCGCACATGGCCCCATGCCCTTCAGGACTTCCCGCGCCACTCGCTGACCTTCGGGCCCAGCCCGGTCCATCCGCTGCCGCGGCTGAGCGCCCACCTTGAAGGCGGCGGCGCGCAGGTCTGGGCCAAGCGCGAGGACTGCAGCTCCGGCCTCGCCTACGGCGGCAACAAGACCCGCAAGCTGGAGTACCTCGTGCCCGAGGCGCTGGCCCAGGGCGCGGACACCCTGGTGTCGATCGGCGGCCACCAGTCCAACCACACCCGCCAGGTCGCCGCGGTGGCCGCCCACCTGGGGCTGAAGTGCGTCCTGGTGCAGGAGAACTGGGTGCCCGACTGGACCGACCCGCTCAGCACCCAGGTCGGCAACATCCTGCTGAGCCGGGTCATGGGCGCCGAGGTGCGGCTGGACCCGGCCGGCTTCGACATCGGCTTCCGCGACTCGTGGCGGCAGGCCCTCGAGGACGTCGAGAGGCGCGGCGGTACGCCGTACGCCATCCCGGCCGGCGCCTCCGACCACCGCCTCGGCGGCCTCGGCTTCGCCGGCTGGGCCCACGAGGTGGCGCAGCAGGAGGAGGAGCTCGGCGTCTTCTTCGACACGATCGTGGTCTGCACGGTCACCGGCTCGACGCACGCCGGGATGATCGCCGGGTTCGCCGCGCTGGAGGAGGCCGGCGGCCGGCCGCGGCGGGTGCTCGGCATCGACGCCTCGGCGACGCTCGACAAGACCCGCGAGCAGGTCGGCCGGATCGCCCGCAGCACCGCCGAGCTGATCGGCGTCGGCCGCGACCTGCGCGACGACGAGATCACCGTGCTGGAGGGCTGGGCCGGTGACGTCTACGGCGTGCCGGTCGCAGTCGACCCTCGACGCGATCCGGCTCACCGGCCGGCTCGAGGGCGTCATCCTCGACACCGTCTACGAGGGCAAGTCGATGGCCGGGCTGGTCGACCTGGTGCGCGGCGGCGACATCCCGCAGCGACTCGACCGTCCTCTACGCGCACCTCGGCGGGCAGCCGGCCCTCAACGCCTACGCCTCGCTCTTCCCCGGCTCTGAGCTAGACCGTCGGCGGTGGCGGCTGGGTGCCGCGCTGGTTGAGCTGGTCGGCCAGCGCCTGGGCCGCGCCGCTCGCGACGTCGACGGCCGCGGGCGCGTTGTCCCAGTCGATGTCGACGTGCGCCGGGTTGGCCGCGTCGAAGAGCACGGGCAGGTTGATGCCCGGCTGCGGCCAGCGCTTGGTCTGCGCATAGAACGTGCCCTGCCCGGAGAACGCCGGGAAGCCGGGCGCCTCGATCGCGTAGGCGATCGTGCACGGCGCGATCATCGCGTTGCCGGTCCATGATGCTGGCCGCGACGACGTGCATGGTGCCGCGGGTGGGCTGCGCCATCCCGCCGCCGGCCGCGGAGCCGAGGGCCTGCGGCAGCCCGCTCCCGGCGCGCTTCATCAGCAGCCGGACCAGGACGAGCACCAGGATCGCCACGATGACCGGCGTCGCCAGCGAGAGGATCACGATCCACATGACGGCGGACGCGCCGGGGAAGAGATAGTTCGACTCGAGAGCCACGAGGAGCAGTGTGCCGGGGAAACGCCGGCCTGTGCAGAGGCTGACCGAAGGCGTCATGCTGCGCCCGTGGGATTCGTCGTCGCGCTGGTGCTGCTGGCCGCTGGGTGGTTCGCGATCGGGCCGTGGATCTGCGTGGCGCTGCTGGTCGCGCTGCTGGTGCCGGCCACCCGGCGGCGGATGCGGCCGAACCGCTGGCTGCTCGGCGGCCTGGTCGCTGCTGGTCGCCGCGGCCACGGCGGTGGTGGTGCTGCTCCCGGACGGCCGGCTGCCGATCCCGCCGGGCGGCGGCCTGCTCGTGACGTCGTCGTACGACGGCCACGCGGTCGAGCCCAGCCGATCGAGCTCGACGTGCCCCAGCACCCGGGGCTGGCCGGCCAACGGCGGCAGCACGATGCACGACGACGCCTGGGCGACCGACAGCTACCAGGGACCCGGGCCGCTCGGGAAGGACCCCGAGGTGACGACGTCGTGGTTCGGCCTCGAGGAGTGCGCGACGCTCGCCTTCGACCCCGACGGCCGGCTGGTCGCGCTGTGCGGCAACCGCACCGGTCCGGTCATGCACGTGCTCGACCCCGAGACGATGCGGCCGCTGGAGACCCTCGACCTCCCCGACCGCGAGAAGTCGGACAAGCGGCCGTGGGAGGACCTCTGCGGCGGCGCCTACTTCTACCTCGACGCCCAGGCGCGGGCGGTCGTCGCCACGACCGACCGCCGGGTGCTGACCGTCGACAGCGACGAGCTGGACGTGCGTCGACGAGGTCGACCTCGGCGACGTCGTGCCGGACGACGACTGCCTGGTCGCGCTGCTGCCCGACTGGGAGGGCAACACCTGGTACGTCACCCAGGACGGCCGGGTCGGCGTGGCCGGCGGCACCGGCGACCCCACGCCGCTGCGACCTGGCCGGTGAGATCGCCAACTCGATCGCCGCCGACGACACCGGCGTCTACCTGGTGACCACCGAGGCGCTGGTCAAGGTGGCGCTCGACGAGCAGCGGGCAGCCGGAGGTCGTCTGGCAGACGCGCCTACGACAACGGCTCCGGAGCAGAAGCCGGGCCAGCTCAGCGCGGGCAGCGGCACGACGCCGACCGTGCTGCCCAGCGGGCTGGTCGCGATCACCGACAACGCCGACCCGCAGATGCACGTGCAGTTCTACGACGCCCTCGACGGCAGCCTGGTCTGCGAGGCGGCGGTGTTCGGCAAGGGCGAGAGCGCGAGCGACAACTCGCTGGTCGCGGTGGGCGACGCGAGCGTCGTCGTCGAGAACAACTACGGCTACAAGGCGCCCTGGACGACCATGGTCGGCCGCGCGACCCCGGGCGGCCTGGCCCGGGTCGACGCCGACCCGACGACCGGCGAGTGCACGGTCGGCTGGGAGTCCGACGAGGTCGCGCCGACCTCGGTGGCCAAGGTGTCGCTGGCCACCGGGCTCGTCTACGCCTACACGACGCAAGCCGTCGTGGTGGGGCGTCAGCGCGTGGTACCTCACCGCCATCGACGCCCGCACCGGCGAGACGGCGTTCTCGGTCCGCACCGGCACCGGCACGCTGTTCAACAACCACTACTCCGCGGTCACGCTCGGCCCCGACGGGTCGGCGTACGTCGCGACGCTGGGCGGCATGGTCCGGGTGAAGGACTCCTAGGAGGAGACTGCTAGAGCCCGCCCAGGTCGTCCGGCACGTCGACGGCGTGCTCGCGCAGCGCCTCGATCGGGACGATGTGCGAGCACGGCGGCGTTGGTCGAGGCCAGCACGACCGGAGCGGCGGCGCCGTCGCGGTGGGCGCGCGCCCAGTTGAGCGCCGTCACGCACCACCGGTCGCCCGGGACCAGCCCGGGGAAGGCGTACTCCGGCATCGGCGTGCACAGGTCGTTGCCGATCCGCCGCTGGTGCTCGAGGAACTCGGCGGTCACCACCGCGCAGATCGTGTGGCTGCCGCGGTCTTCGGGCCCGGTGTTGCAGCACCCGTCGCGGAAGAAGCCGGTCATCGGGTCGGTGCCGCACGGCTCCAGCTCCCCGCCCAGGACGTTGCGCTCGGTCACGCGCCCAGCATCGCGCTCAGCCCGACGGAGTTTCCCGATCCCGCGCGCCGCTTGATCTCGGCCCGGGCGATGACGTAGGCCACGACGACCGGCCAGACGAACTTCGCCTTGTCGAGGAGCCACCACACCTCGTCCGGGACCTGCCAGTCGGGCAGGTCCGGGGTCGGTAGGTCGGGCCACGGGACCGACGGCAGGTCCGGGAACGGTCGATGCGCGGCCAGGGGAGGTTGACCGCGAGGTGGACCGCGACGAAGGTCAGGAGGATCGGGACGATCACCTTGGCGGCGCCGCCCGCCGCCGCGAGACCTGCGTAGCGGTTCGGATGCGCCCGCAGCTGGTCGTCGTACCGCTCGGCACCGCTGCCCGGCTCGGGGACGAGGTCGACGCCGCCCAGCCGGACGAGCGCCGTGACGTCGTCGCCGTCGGGATAGAGCGTCGCCCGCCGCGGCGCGCCGAGCCCGGAGTAGTAGACCAGGAGCTTCGCCGCTCCGTCCGGCGCCGCGACGGTCGACCTTGTCCGACATGGTCTTCCGCTCGGCCCGCAGCGCCCCGTCGACATACCACTGCACGTGGTGCACGGCGTTGCGGCCCGCCACGACGCGGTGCTCGTGGCCCTCGTGGTCGAGGGTCCAGACCTGTTCCGGGGGCACGTGCCGACGCTAGGCAAGAGCAAGAGCCGTCACATCCCGCTGGGTCGGTCGCGATATGACTTTGGTCGTGGTCACCCTCCGCCCCGCGCAGCCCCGACGACGTCCCCGAGGTCGCCGGGGTCTGGCAGGTCGCGTGGCACGACGGCCACCGCGGGCACGTGCCCGACGCGCTGATCGAGGCGCGGGACGCGGCGTACTTCGCGCAGCGAGCGCTCGACCTGGTCGAGCACGTGACCGTGGCCGAGGACGACGAGCTGCACGGCGCGCTGCTCGGCGTCCTGATCGTCAAGGAGGACGAGCTGCAGCAGCTCATGGTCACCGCCGCCGCTCGCGGACGTGGGGTCGGCGGGCTGCTCCTGGCCGAGGCCGAGCGGCAGGTGGCCGCGGCCGGTCACGACGAGATCTGGCTGGCCGTGGTGCCGGGCAACGCCACGGCCCGGCGCTTCTACGAGAGCCACGGCTGGGCCGACCGCGGCGAGGAGAGCCTACGACGCGGTGACCCTGAGCCGGCGGCACGGTGGCGGTGCCGGTCTGCCGGTACGTCAAGGGGCTGAACATGGCCAGCCAGCAGCTCACCTGACCCGGGCCCTCACAGCGTCACCAGCGCAGTGACACCGAGGAGCACGCCGGTGAGGTAGGTGCCCAGCGCACCGGCGTCCCGGAGCGGCCCGTGGCCGGCGAGGGTCTTGCTGGTGAGCATGCCGAGCGCGTGCAGCGGCGGGAGGCCAGCCGCCGCGATGGCCAGGACATCGAGCCACCAGCCGTGGGTCAGCGTCGCGCAGACGACGATCAGCACGGCGAGGGTGGGGACGTACTCGCTGGCGTTGCCGTGGGCGCGCTGGGCGATGAACATCCGGTCCGCCGGGTCGGTCGGGGCCTGGTTGCCGGTGGAGCCGCGGATCGCCCGGTGCCGGGTGACGTTGGCGCCGAGCAGGAAGAGCAGCACGCCCATGAGGGCGATGGAGACGACGGGGATGCCAGGAATGGTCGCTCATGACAGGAGCTTCCTCTCGGGTGACGGACGGTGAGTGGTCGAGCAGCCGGCTCGCGATCACGCCGCTGACGTCGGTGCCGAGCAGGGCGTCGGTCTTGTGCATGCCGCCGGGGCAGGTGACGTTGACCTCGATCAGCCGCCCGTCGATGACGTCGAGCCCGGCGATGGCGATGCCGTGGGCGACCAGCCGCGGGGCGAGGGCCTCGGCGATCCGGCGGTCCGCGGCGTCGATCGCCGCCGCGGCGACGGGCGGCCCGATCCGGAAGTCGCCGTCGCGACGGACGCCGGAACACCGCGCCCACGATCTCGCCGTCGGCGAGGAAGAGCCGCTTGTTGCCCTCGGCGACCGACGGGCAGGTACTCCTGCACGATCACGTGCCGACCGCCCGCCGTCGCGGACTCGGCCAGCGCCCGGCAGGCCCGGCCCCGCTCGAGGAGCCAGACGTCGGTGCCGGCGAAGCCGTCGACCGGCTTGACGACGGCCGCACCATGGGTCGACACGAAGGCCTCGACGTCCGCCGCCCGGCTGGTGACGACGCGTGGCCGGGCAGAGCTCGGGCAGCTGCAGGGCGACCAGCTTCTCGTGCAGCGCCCGGACGCCGGCAGGGTGGTTGACGACGCGGACGCCGGCGGAGGCCGCCAGGTCGAGGAGGTACGTCGTGTGCAGGTAGCGGGCGTCACCGGCGGGTCGATCCGCAGCCACACGACCTCGCAGGTCGCCGCGACGTCGAGCGTGGCCCGGCTCGACCTCGTCGTACCACTCCGCCTCGACCACCCACCGGTGGTTGCGTGCCCCGGTGCCTGGGCCGCAGCGAGATCCGCCGGGCCCGCGCCACCAGCCGCCCGCCGACGACTCCCAGGTCGGCGGGCTCGCAGACCCACACCTCGGCGCCCTCGGCCTGGCAGGCGTCCATGAGGCCGACCGAGGCGTCGATGTCGGCGCACAGCCCGGGGAGCGGGTCGGTGACGAACAGCGTCCTCATGCAACCGCTCGTTCCGCGCTGGTCGCGAGGTCGCCCATCGCCGCCGCGTGCCAGAGCTCGGCCAACCTCTGCGCGTCGGGCTCGAGCTCGGTCAGCGGCCTGGCGGCGGACCTCGTCGTCGTACATCAGCCGGGTGAGCGCCACGATGACCTCGGGGATGCGTTGCTGCGGCTGGACGTCGAGGAAGCGGACCTCGAGGTAGCGGCCGCGCGGCCGCACCGGCGGGAAGAGCGTGGAAAGGTGCTCGTCGGGGCCGGTGAACGGCGTGGCGCCCCGCGCGAAGTCGGCGTACGCCGCCACCGGGTCGTCCCCGTGCAGCAGCCGGTCGTCGAACGCGGTGCGGCCCGGGTCGACCGCGAGCCAGGTGGCCAGCCGCGACCCCGGGCCGCCGCTCCTCGCGAAGCGCGCGGCCAGGGACGGCCCGGCGAGCTGCAGCAGCCGCCACTGCTCGAGCCCGGCCCGCCCGGCCACCAGTCGAGGCAGACCTGGGTGGAGGCGGTGCAGCGCATCATCCGGCGGCCGGCCGGGCCGACGGTGTCGAAGTGCGCCTCCATGGCGGCGTAGCGCGCCGAGGTCAGCTGGCGCGGCACGTCGGCCGGCGGCCGGTGGTCGACGGGGGAGCCGTCGAGCGCGATGCCGGCGCGCGCGCAGGTCGCCTCGCAAGGCCGACACGGTGCATCCGGAGCCGGCGGCCGACGGCCGGTCCGGGCCGCACGGCAGGCTCAGCTCGACCTGGCCGCCGGGCTCGAACGTCAGCGTCCGCGTACGCCGCCCGAGGTGGCGGCTCGCACCCGCTCGATCGGCGACCGGGGCACCGGTCGCGGCGTCACGGGTGAGCAGCTCGTGCTCGAGGCCCACGCGGGTGGTGCGCCGGTTGCCGGCGCCGGGGAAGAGCCGGGAGACCGGGTCCATGACCAACTCCTGATATCGTAAGGTAACCTACCGAAATAATGTAAGGAAGCCTTACGGATGTCAAGAGGCAAACCGGAACGGAAGCCGTTGATCGCTCTGGTGCACAACGCGGACAAGGCGTTTCAGGCGCACATGATCAGGAATGCCCACGAGCGCGGCCGCCCCGACATCAAGCCGGCACACAACTTCCTCTTCGCGATCCTGGGCGACGACGGCGACCGGGCCGCCAACCTCGCGGTGCGGGCCGGGATCACCCGGCAGTCGATGGGCGAGGTGATCCGCGACCTGGTCGACCTCGGGATCCTCGAGATGGCGCCGGACCCGCACGACGGGCGGGCCAAGATCGTGCGCTACACGCCGGAGGGGAAGGCGTTCGCGAGCGAGGGCTACCGGCACCTCCACGACCTGGAGAAGGTCTTCGAGAAGGAGTTCGGCGCCGACTACGAGGCGACCCGGGTGGTGCTGGAGCGGGTGGTCGGCGTGCTCAGCGAGCCGGCCGACGCTGGTCAGGGGTAGCGGATCCCCGTCGTCTCCTCGCTCAGCTCCCACAGCCGGCGCTGCGCGTCCTCGTCGTGGGAGAGCCGGGTCGAGGTGACGACCTGGGGCGCGCCGCTCAGCTCACCGAGCCCGCCGGGTCCGACGTACGTCGCGCCGGGCAGGTCGGCGGTGGCGGCCATCAGCAGCGGCCAGGCGCCGTGCGCGGCCGACTGCGAGACGGCCTTGATGCTCGCGTCGAGGATCGTGGCGATGCCGCCGGCCGAGCGGCCGTACTGGCCGTTGGCGGCGAGGTGGGTGCCGGCGAAGCCCGGGTGCGCGGCCAGCGCCCGCAGCGGCAGCTCCTTGCGCGCGGGCCCGGCGGTCGAGCTCGTAGGTGAAGAGCAGGTTGGCCAGCTTGGTCTGCCCGTAGACGCGCCACTTGCGCGTAGCGCCCGTGGTGCACCCGCGGGTCGTCGAGCGGGGCGCTCCGCGCGACGCGGTGCATGTTGGAGGAGACCGTGACGACCCGGGCGTCCTTGCTGGCGAGCAGCTGCGGCAGCAGCAGCCCGGTGAGCAGGAACGGGCCGAAGTGGTTGGTCGCCAGCTGCAGGTCGAGCCCGTCGCGGGTGATCTCGCGCGAGGTGCCCATCACGCCGGCGTTGTTGACGAGCACGTCGATCGGGCCGAGCGCCGTGGCCGCCTCGCCGGCGCGGCGCACCGACGCCAGGTCGGAGAGGTCCACCTCGAGCTGCTCGAGCTCGGCGGCCGGCACCTCGCGCGCGGATGGTCGTCGCGGGTCTCGCGGAGCCGCTCCGGGTTGCGGCCCGGCCAGGACCACCCGGGCGCCGCGGCGGGCCAGCTCGAGGGCGGTGTGGTGGCCGAGGCCGCCGAGCGTCGTGCCCGTGACGACCACGGTGCGGCCGGCCTGGTCGGGGATGTCGGCGAGCTGCCAGGCGTCGGTCCTGGTCATCGCGGTGTCACGGAGTCGTGGCGAGGCTGGCGAGCACCTGCTCGCCGAGCTCCTGGTCGCCCTCGACGGTCACCCTGCCGGGCTCGGCGGCGCAGCGGCCGCCGGCCAGCCGGATGAACGACTCGCGGTCCATGTGCAGCGTCACCGTCGGGTCGGCCGGCAGCGGCGACCCGCTGGCCGCGGCCGTTGTCGTCGATCTCGAAGGCGAACGGCGCGCTGCCCTCCATGTCCAGCACCAGGCTGGTGCCGGCCGGCGCCCCGACCTTCTTGCCGAGCACGTAGCCCAGGCTCTCGGCGAGGTACTCCGCCGTGTGCCTCGCCGGTGCGCTGTCCATGTTGCCGGGCGGCCGACCGCGCGGCGTACGTCCTGCTCGTGCATCCAGATGTCCAGCGGCCGGTTGCGCAGCAGCGTCCGCCAGGTCCACGGGACGCCGCCGAAGATCGGCTCGGGCTTCGCGTCGCCGTCTGCGGGCGGGTCCGCGAGCAGGGCGGTGTGCCGCCTGGTGACGGCCTCGCGGATCTCGTTGATGATCGCGTCGGCGCTGGCCTCGCGCCGGTTGACGACACCGATCTCGGTGTAGAGGCCCATCAGCCCGGTCACGTGCGGCGGCTCGCCGACCTCGGCGGTCTCCTCGGGGCTGCCGGCGAGGATGCCCTCGAGGTGGGCGGTGTGTGCGGCGCAGGCCCTCACGTCCCAGCCGGCCAGGTCGGTCGGCGTCGTCCACTCCTCCTCGGGCACCTGCTCGAGCAGGTCGAGGAAGTCGTTGACCGCCTGCCACCAGACCTCGACGTAGCCGGCCAGCTCTTCGCGGTCGTCGCTCATGGGCGGCAGCCTAGGTGGTGGCTGATCGGTAGGTCGCAGACCGGCTGGTCACCCGGCGAGACTGGACGGAGCTGCCTCGGACCGCGCGCGTCCGAGCTCCCGAGCTGCGCGGCCGGGGCTGGCTGAACACCGGCGGGGCGTCGTACTCGAGTCTGCCGAGCTGCGCGGCCGCGTTCGTGCTTCTCGACTTCTGGACCTTCGCTGCGTCAACTGCCTGCACGTCCTCGACGAGCTGCGGCCGGTCGAGGAGAAGTACGCCGAGGAGCTGGTCGTCGTCGGCGTGCACTCGCCGAAGTTCGTGCACGAGGCCGACCCGGAGGCGCTGGCGCGGCCGTCGAGCGCTACGGCGTGCACCACCCGGTCCTCGACGACCCCGAGCTGGTCACCTGGCAGGCCTACACCGCGCGGGCCTGGCCGACGCTGGTGCTGGTCGACCCGGAGGGCTACGTCGTCGCGCACTACGCCGGCGAGGGCCACGCCCACGCGATCGACCGGCTGCTCGAGGGGCTGGTCGAGGAGCACCGGGCCAAGGGCACGCTGCAGCCCGGCGACTCGCCGTACGTCGCCGCCGGTGGTGGAGCCGACGACCCTGCGGTTCCCGGCCGACGTGGCGCCGCTCGACGACGGCCACGTGCTCGTCGCCGACGCCGGCCACGACCGGGTCGTGGAGCTGCGACGCGCGACGGTGAGGAGGTGCCGCGAGCTGGGACGGGTTCAAGGAGCCCAACGGGCTGTGCGTGGTGGGGACGCACGGCCTACGTCGCCGACACCGTCCACCACCAGCTCAAGGGCATCGACCTGGAGTCCGGCGAGGTGACGGTGCTCGCCGGCACGGGCGAGCAGTGGATGCAGGGCGACTCGACCGACCGGCTCAGCAGCCCCTGGGCCGTGGCGTGGTGGCAGGACCGGGTCTGGATCGCGATGGCCGGCATCCACCAGCTCTGGACCTACGACCCCGCGACCGGCGCGTCGAGGTCGCGGGCGGCACGACGAACGAGGGGCTGCTCGACGGGCCGCTCGCGGAGGCGTGGTTCGCGCAGACCTCCGGTCTGGCCGCGGACGGCGAGCGGCTGTGGCTGGTCGACGCGGAGACGTCGCTCGCTGCGGTACGTCGAGGACGGGCGAGGTGCACACCGCCATCGGCGAGGGGCTCTTCGACTTCGGCTTCCGCGACGGTCCGGCCGGCCAGGCGCTGCTGCAGCACCCGCTGGGCGTCAGCGTGCTCCCCGACGGCAGCGTCGCGGTCACGCGACACCTACAACGGCGCGCTCCGCCGCTACGAACCCGCGACCGGCGAGGTCACCACCCTGGCCAGCGGGCTGGCCGAGCCGAGCGCGGCCTACCGCGACGGACCGCGACCTGGTCGTCGTCGAGTCGACCGGCCACCGGCTGACCCGGGTGCCGCTCGGCGCCGCCGCTCGGCGCACCGACGGCTTCAGCCACACCACCCAGCGGCCCGTGACCGAGGTCGCCGGCCGAGTTCGAGCTCGTGGTCGCCTTCACCCCGCCGCCGGGGCAGAAGGTCGACGACCGGTTCGGCCCGCCGTCCCAGCTGGTCGTCGGAGGCCACGCCGCCAGCCCTGCTGCGCGAGGGCGAGGGCCGCGGCACCGACCTCACCCGCCGGCTCGTCCTCGACCCGGCGGTCGGCGAGGGCGTGCTGCACGTCGCCGCCCGCGCGGCGTCCTGCGACGTCGACGGGCGAGAACGCCGCCTGCCACATCCACCAGCAGGACTGGGGCGTCCCGATCCGGGTCGCCGCGGCACGGACGCCGACAGCTGTCCTGGCAGGCCTGCCGCCTCGGCGCGGGTCGACCCGTCGGAGTGACGGCGACGGACACCTGGTGGCGATCCACGACCACCTGCGCGGCGAGCTCGCCCAGCTGCGCGACCCTGGTCGAGGAGGTCGAGCGCGGTCACACCGAGGCCGCCGAGGCGCGCCACGCGATCAGCACGATGACCCTGCGCCAGAACGACTGGACCCTCGGCGTCTACTGCCAGACCTACTGCCGGGTGGTCACGATGCACCACTCGATCGAGGACCAGGCGATGTACCCGCAGGCTTCGCGCCGCCGAGTCCGCCCTCGGTCCCGCGCCCTGGACCGGATGGTCGAGGAGCACCACGCCGTGCACGGTCGGCTGGAGGACGTCGACCGGGCGCTGGTCGGGCTGGTCGCGGATCCCGACACCGGTCCGACGGGCGTCCGGGCCGCGCTCGAGGCCCTCGAGGACGACGCTGCTGGCGCACCTCACCTACGAGGAGGACCAGCTCGTCGAGCCCCTCAACCGGCTCGGCTTCGGTCTCTGAGGTGCGCGGGTCAGCCCAGCGCCAGCATCAGCGCGATGCCGAGCATGGTCAGCCCGATCAGGACGTCGAGGACCTGCCACGCGCGCGGCCGGGACAGCAGCGGCGAGAACGACCCGGGCGCCGAAGCCCAGCCCGGAGAACCACAGCACCGAGGCGACCGACGCGCCGGCCGCGAACCACCAGCGGCCGGAGTGGCCGTGGGTGTTGGCGATCGAGCCGACCAGCAGCACCGTGTCGAGGTAGACGTGCGGGTTGAGCCAGGTCAGCGCGGTCACCCGGAGCACGGCCGAACGGAGCGACAGCGGCTCGGGTGCGGCCGCGGCGAGGGCCGACGTACGCCGGGCCTGGAGCAGGGAGGAGACGCCGTACCAGGTCAGGAAGGCGACGCCGAGCCAGCGGACCACGTCGATCACCCAGCCGGCCTGCCGGATCACGGTGCCGATCCCGGCCACGCCGGCGAGGATCAGCACCAGGTCGGACAGCGCGCAGATCGCCACCACCGGCGCCACGTGCTCGCGCGCCAGCCCCTGGCGCAGCACGAACGCGTTCTGCGCGCCGATCGCGATGATCAGCGAGAGGCCGGTCAGCAGGCCGGCCGCGGCGGAGTCGAGCACGCCTCCACGCTAGGGCTCGGCCGCCATGAAGCCCAGCGAATGTTCTGCAGCATTCATTAGCATCACTTCATGACCTACAACGCCGCCGGCGTGGAGGCGCTCGTGGCCATCGCCGACCACGGCACCTTCGAGGCCGCGGCCCGCGCGCTGCACGTCACCCCGAGTGCGGTGAGCCAGCGGATCCGCGCCCTCGAGCGCGAGGTCGGCCAGGTCGTCGTACGCCGCGGCACGCCCTGCACGCCCCACGGCGGCCGGCGCGGCCCTCGTCCGGCTGGGCCGTCAGGTGCGGCTGCTCGACGACGAGGCGCGGGCGGCCATGCAGCGAGGGCGTCGGGCAGGTCGAGGTCACCGTGGCGGTGAACGCCGACTCGCTCGCCACCTGGTTCCGCGACGTGCTGGCCGAGGTGGCCGCGCCGAGACGACCTGTCGTGCGGCTGGTCGTCGAGGACCAGGCCTACTCGGCGGAGCTGCTCCGCAGCGGCGAGGCGCTGGCGGCGGTGACCAGCGACCCGCACCCGGTGCAGGGCTGCCGCTCCGAGCACCTCGGGTTCCTGCGCTACCGGCCCGCCGCCAGCCCGGAGCTCGCCGAGCGCTGGCGCAGCGGGCGCGGCCACGACTGGCAGCGGATGCCGGTGGTCGTCTTCAACGCCAAGGACGACGCTGCAGCACGACGTCCTGCGCGGCGCGCGGCGTGACCGAGCCGGACACCATGCACCTGGTCCCGACCAGCGCCGACTTCCACGAGGCGGTCCGCCTCGGACTGGGCTGGGGGATGCTGCCCGAGCCCCAGCTGCTCCCCGACCTCGAGGCCGGCCGGCTGGTCACGCTCGGCGGCCGGACCCACCACGACGTCCACCTGCACTGGCAGCGCTGGCGGATCGACTCGCCGGCCCTGGCGACGCTCACGGACGGCGTACGCCGCGCGGCGCGGCGACGGCCCTTCGGCGCTGACCGAAAGGGTTGGTACTCGGGCGGCAGACGATCCGGTCTCGACTCGGCAACGCACCTGTCGTCGCGCCGACGCGCCGGACCTAGCGTCGAGCGCATGCGGATCCGGCTGCTGCTCGTCGTCGCCCTGCTCACGTTCGGTGCGTGCTCGGACGACGGCGGTGACGAGCCGACGAGCCGAAGGCCAGTGGCAGCCGCGTCGAGCCCGAGCGCGACCGCCGACGCCGCCGAGCCGCTCCCGGCCGGCAAGGACGACCTCGAGCTGCGAGGCCACCAGCCACCTGTCACCCGACGGCTTCGCGCCGGAGCTGCGGCTGGACCTCCAGTTCTCCGGGCTGGTCGGCTGGACCAGCGTGCACCGCGGCGCCGATGCCTTCGACCTCGGCCTGCCCAACCCCGAGGCGGACGCGCCGCTCGTGGCCTTCGCCTTCATGGTGCCGGCTGAGCCCAGCGCCGCGGAGGCGCTCGCGACCGTGCGGGCCGAGCGCCACGGCGGCCGGCGCGGAGGTGCGCGACGTGACCGGCCCGTTCGACGAGCTCGGGGCGACGGCCGGGGTCGACGTCGTCGGCGGCCAGGGTCAGGCCGTGGCCAGCCGCGACGGCGGCATCGCCCTGGACGCGACGCCCGGTGGCCGGCTCCAGGTCTTCGCGACCGACGAGGGCGGGTCGCCGCTCCTGATCGTGGTCTTCGCCCCGGAGGCGAAGCCGTGGCCGGACGTCAAGGACGTGATGGAGCGCCTCTCGGGACGCTCTCCGCCATCGAGCCGCACGTGGAACGCCCCGCCGGCGAACCGGCGGGGCGTCTCCTTTGCAGAGGGCGATGAGTCCTAGAAGGAGTCCTCGGACAGGTCCATCACCGACAGGTCGGTGGCCTGGGCGATGGCGACCTCGGCGGAGATCCGCGGCAGGTTGGTCTGGGCGAAGAACTGCGCCGCGGCGACCTTGCCCTCGTAGAAGGCCCGGTCCTTGCCCCCGGCACCACCGGCGTCGCCGCCGAGCTTCTCCAGGGCGACCTCGGCCTGGCGCAGCAGCAGCCAGCCGCAGACCACGTCGCCGAGCACCATCAGCAGCCGGGTGGTGTTGAGCCCGACCTTGTAGATGTTGCGCAGGTCGCCGGTCTCCTGGAGCCGACGGGTCCGCCGACATCAGGTCGTTGATCATGTGGCCGACCAGCGTGTTGGCGTCGGCTCGAGCGCGGTGGCGAGCAGCTCGCGCTCCACCTTCAGCCGGCCGTTGCCGGCCTCGCTGTCGATGAAGGCCTGGATCTGCGCGGCCAGGTGGCCGAGCGCGGCGCCCTGGTCCTTGACGATCTTGCGGAAGAAGAAGTCCTGGCCCTGGATCGCCGTGGTGCCCTCGTAGAGGGTGTCGATCTTGGCGTCGCGGACGTACTGCTCGAGCGGGTAGTCCTGCAGGAAGCCGGAGCCGCCGAAGGTCTGCAGCGACTCGGTGCCGAGCAGCACCCACGAGCGCTCCGAGCCGTAGCCCTTCACGATCGGGAGCAGCAGGTCGTTGACCGCCGCGGCCAGCTTCGCCTCGTCGGTGCCGAGCTTGCCCTCGTGCTCGAGGACCTGCACCTTGTCCTGCCACGTCGCGGTGTAGAGCACCAGCGCGCGCATCGCCTCGGCGAAGGACTTCTGCACCATGAGCGAGCGGCGTACGTCGGGGTGGTGGGTGATCGTGACGCGCGGTGCGGTCTTGTCGCCGGACTGGGTCAGGTCGGCGCCCTGGACGCGGGTCTTGGCGTAGTCGAGCGCGTTGAGGTAGCCGGTCGACAGCGTGGCGATGGCCTTGGTGCCGACCATCATCCGGGCGTTCTCGATGACCTGGAACATCTGCGCGATGCCGTCGTGCACCTCGCCGAGGAGGTAGCCGCGAGCCGGCTCGCCGCCGCCGATGGACGGGTCGCCGAAGGTGACCTCGCAGGTGTTGGAGACCTTGATGCCCATCTTGTGCTCGACGTTGGTGACGTAGGCGCCGTTGCGCTCACCGGTCAGCTCGCCGGTCTCGAGGTCGAAGTGGAACTTCGGCACGATGAAGAGCGAGAGGCCCTTGGTGCCGGGGCCGCCGACGCCCTCGACGCCGACCGGGCGGGCCAGCACGAGGTGGATGATGTTCTCCTGCAGGTCGGACTCACCGCTGGTGATGAACCGCTTGACGCCCTCGATGTTCCAGGTGCCGTCGTCGTTGGCGGTGGCCTTGCTCCGGCCGGCGCCCACGTCGGAGCCGGCGTCGGGCTCGGTGAGCACCATCGTGGTGCCCCACTCGCGGTCGACGATGTGCCTGGCGATCGTGAGGTCGCGCTCGTTGCCGTTGCGCTCGATGACGCCGGCGAACGCGGGGCCGCAGCCGTACATCCAGACGGGGGCGTTGGAGCCCAGCACCATCTCGGCGATCGCCCAGTTGAGGGACGAGGGCGCCGGCGTGCCGCCGATGGTCCTCCTTGATCTGGAGCCGCCAGTACTCGGCGTCCATCCAGGCGCGGTAGCTCTTCTTGAACGACTCGGGCAGCGGGGCCTCGTGGGTCTCCGGGTCGAAGACCGGCGGGTTGCGGTCGCTGTCCTCGTAGGACGCGGCGAGGTCCTCGCGCGACATCCGCTCGACCTCGGCCAGGATCGCGCGGGCGGTCTCGCCGTCGACCTCGGCGAACGGGCCGGTGCCGAGCACCTCGTCGCGGCCGAGCACCTCGAAGAGGTTGAACTCGATGTCGCGGAGGTTGGTCTTGTAGTGGCTCACGGGGGCGCACCTCTTCGTCGTCGTCGGGTCTGGCCGGCTAGCGGTCTTGCTACTGACCAGTTCTACCAGTGAGTAACTTCATCGTAGGCAGGAGGTCACGGGCCCGCAAGGAAACGCCGCGGGAGGTGTGACCGGGATCTCGCCGATCCGGACGCGCTCCACGCATGCGACGGCTGGTGGTGCTCGGCCGGTTCACCGCTCGCAGTCGTGCTTGACCTCCGCGCGGCAGGTGTCGACGCCGTCTGCGCCGCTCGCGACGTCGCGGCCCGGCCCGCCGATGAGCACGTCGTTGCCGAGCCGGCCGACAGGCGGTCGGGGCCCCCTGGCCGCGGAACACCGACTGGTAGCGGCCGCACTTCGGCAGGCTCGAGGTCGAAGCTGTTGCCGACGCTGGCGCAGCTTGTCCCGACCGGCCACCGCCCTGAGGCCACCATGTCGTGCCCGAAGGCGTTGAGGACGTTGCCGCTGGTCGTCGCCCTTCATCCGCACCTTGCAGCCGGTCGCGGTCGCGTTGTGCAGCCCCGACGGTCGTCACCGTGAGCAGGCCGTCCACGCTGGCCGTGTGGGCCGCGAGGTCGACCGTCGCGCTGCTTCTCGCCGAAGGCGAACAGGCCGCCGGTGGCAGCTGCCGAAGTCGACCGTGCCGGTGCCCGGGGTCGAGGTCGACGGTAGAGCTCCACGATCCCGAAGCCGGCGCCCATCGTCACGTGGAACGAGCTGACCTCGTCGACGATCGACGTCGCTGCCCCCGGCGCCCGCCGACGTAGGTGTCGGTGCCACCGGCCAGGAAGCGCCGCGAGTGTAGTCGCTGGCCGGCTCGGTGGAGACGACCGAGTCGTCGCCGGCGCCGGTGTGCACGATCCCTCCACCGACCACGCAGATGAGGTCGTTGCCCCCGAGGGCCAGGACGCTCGGCCTCCGGTCCGGTCGAGACGATGACGTCGTTGCCCTCGGTGCCGGTAGATCGTCCCGTCGAGCACCTCGATGGTCGCCGGCTGGCCCTGGCAGACCGCGGCCGCGGCGTACGCCGGCGCCGATCGGCCCGATCGAACCGGCCAGGGCTGCGGCGGACGGCAGCGACGAGTGCGACGGTCAGTGCGGCACGGAGTCTTCATGGTGTCCTCCCTGGGTCAGCCTGTCCCGCTTGGATGCCGATCGGCACCGGTCGGTTCGCGCCATTGACAGACCGAGCCGCCGTGGTCGTGTAAGACGACCGAACCGATCAACACATCTGACACACTGGCCCCGTGCGAGTTTCCGCGAAGTCCGACTACGCACTCCGCGCCCTGATCGAGATGGCGTCCCGCTCCGACGGCAAGGCCGTGAGCGCCGAGGAGCTCGGCAAGCAGCAGGAGATCCCGCACGGCTTCCTCCAGGCGATCCTGGCCGACCTGCGCCGCGCCGGCATCGTGATGTCGCAGCGCGGCCAGTCCGGTGGCTGGCGGATGGGCCGCGCGGCCGACACCGTCTCGGTCGCCGACGTGATCCGCGCCGTCGACGGCCCGCTGGTCTCGGTCTACGGCCTGCGGCCCGAGGCGGTGGAGTACAACCAGACCGCCGCGGTGCTCCAGCACGTCTGGATCGCCGCGCGCCGTTCGCTGCGCGACGTCTTCGAGCAGGTCTCCATCCAGCAGCTGGCCGACGGCAAGCTGCCCAAGGCGGTCACGTCACGCACCGCCGACGAAGACGCCTGGCAGCCGCACTGAGCGTTTCCTGTCACCGCGCTCGAGCTCTCGGAGCCGCTCGCGCAGCCGCCCCACCTCGGCGACGGCCTCCGCCAGGGCGTCGGTGAGCATGTCGATCCGGTCGTCGTACGCCGCGCGCGCCGGGTCGGTCGCGTCGGCCGGCCGCACGCGGCACGAGGTCGTGCAGGTCGCCGACGACGTCGTAGCCCGTGGTCGGCGACGACCTTGCCCCACTCCTCGGCGATCTCCACGAGCTCGTCGTGGTCGACGTGCACGCCGGAGCTCTCGGCGATCAGCCGCAGCGTGGCGGCGTCGGCCGGGCTCGCGACCGTCGCCGGGTCGGGGAGCGGCAGCGGGTCGGCGTCGAAGCCGGCCAGCGCGCCGAGGGCGCGCCACGCGACCGCGGGGTCGGCGGGGTCGGTGACCACGACGTGCACCCGGTCGGGCGAGGAGACCGCCGGCCGCCAGCGGGTCGAGCACGCCGGCCAGGTCGAGCTCGTCGGGGAACAGCCCCAGCCCGGCCGTCGGGAGCGCCGGCCAGCACCACCACGTGGACCTGGGTGCCGGCCAGCCCGTCGACCAGCAGCGCGATCTCGTCGGGCGCGGCGCCGGCGAGCAGCTCGTGGCCGAGGACGGCGCGTCTGTCGGTGCTTGAGCACCCGGCGGCAGATCCCGGCCCAGGCGCCCTCGACGTCGCGGCGGCGCAGCCCCCACGCCTTGTGCTCGCGGCGCAGCTCGACGGCGGCGCGGAACGCCTCGTCCGCCGACTTCGCCGGGACGCGCACCCCGTGCTCGAGCGAGCGCGTCACGGTGCTGCTCGAGGGCAGCGGTCAGCAGGGGCACGCCGGTGTGCGGCAGCCCGACGAGCAGGAACGACTTCGGCTTGGCCATGCCCCACGGTCGCGCGGCCGCCGCACGGGACGGTGAACTCGACACGACCATGAGGTGTCCGCTGGCCGGGTAGTCCGTCACCGAGGGCTGTGGAAAGGGTGCCGTCGACCAGCCAAAGGTGACGGACTATCCCGATCCGTCCACTAGAACACGTTCCAGTTTCGCCCTACGATGCGAGCCATGAGCAACCCGGCGATCACCTCCGACGCGATCACCTGGAACGCGCCCGACGACGAGCACCCGGCGCGCGACGCCTCGATGCGCTCCTACTCCGCGGTGGCCAAGGGCGACCTCGCCGAGTGGCTCACGGTCTACGCCGAGGACGCCGTGCTGGAGGACCCGGTCGGCCCGTCGATGTTCGACGAGCGCGGGGAGGGGCACCGCGGCCACGCCGGCCTCTCGGCGTTCTGGGAGCTGGCCATCGCACCGATCGCGACGTTCGCGTTCGAGATCAACGACTCCTTCGCCAACCCGGGCAGCAACACCTGCGCCAACATCGGCCGGATCCGCACGTCGTTCGCCGACGGCAGCCACACCACGACCGACCTGATCATGGTCTACGTCGTGGACGACGACGGCCTGGTCGCCTCCATGAAGGCCTACTGGGAGCCGGACCGCACGATGGCGAGCTTCCAGCACGCCTGAGACCCGGCAGCCGATCGCCGGTCAGGGGGTCCCGTGCCGCTGGGCCCACTCGACCAGGGGCCGGGCGGCTCGCCAGTCCTTGCGGACCAGGTCGAGCACCTTCGGCGTGTGGATCACCGGCTCGAAGCCGATCAGCCGGTTGGCGATGATCGACTTGTGCCGCAGCAGGTCGATCCGCGGGTGGTCCTTGTCGTAGCCGCGCGGGGTGGTCTTCAGCACGTCGCCGCCGATGGCGAAGCCCTTCCGCTCCAGCGCGCGGATGATCTTCTCGAGCTCGGCGCCGTAGGTGTCGTGGGCGATGGCCTCGCGCAGCGCGGCCAGCCGCGGCGCCTCGGCGTGGTAGTAGCCGCCGCCGGTGCGGACGCCGCGGGGCGAGACCTCGACGTACCACCCGGTCGCGTCGGCGACCCGCACGAAGGCGCCCTGGTGGGTCTTGTAGGGGGTCTTGTCCTTGGCGAACCGCACGTCTCGGTAGGGGCGGAAGATCTTGGCGCTCTGCTCGTCGGGGGCGAACTCCTTGCCAAGCGCGTCGCATCAGTGCGGTCATCGGCGCCTTCACAGCCTCGTCGTAGACGTGCTTGTGCTTCTCCCAGAAGCTCTTGGTGTTGTCGACCTCGAGGTCGTCGTAGAAGTCGAGCGCCGCGACGGGGAAGCCGGTGAACTCCACTCTCAGAGGTTACGAGAGGGCCGCCATCAGCTGCTCGTCGCCGCCCTCCGAGTGGGCGGTGAGCACCAGCGCCGCGTCGCCGCAGCGGGGTGCGTCGAGGAACGACTGGCCTGCCGGAGCCTCGTAGACGATCGTCAGGCTGGCGCCGTCCCAGCGCAGCAGCCGGGCCGGGTCGCCCTCGAGCTGCGGGTCGCGGACGAAGTACGCCGCGCCCGCGCACGGCACGAGCGTGCCCGACGTGCCGGGGCCGAGGTCGTAGTAGTCCGTCGCCTGCCCGGGCGAAGAACTCGGCCGCGTCGATGTCGTCCTCCTTCGGGATCACCGACCAGATCGCCGCGTCGTCGCCGAGCACCGCGCCCTCCCACGCCGCGCACTCGGGGACGCCGGGGAACGGGTCGAGCACGGTCGTCCGGCGACGCGTGCCGACGGTCCGGCACGACGGCTTCGCGTCGTCGAAGGCGAGCACGGCGGTGCCGGCCGCGGTCACGTGTGCGGCGTTGAAGCCGTGCTTGGCCGCCGCGCACCAGGCGATCGTAGGTCTCCCGGGTGGCCAGGTCGACCGTGGCCACGCAGTAGCCGCTGTCGGGCCGGTCGTCGCGTGCGCGACGTGTCGCCGCCGAGCGCCCAGGTGCCGCCGGAGATGGTCGGCAGGTCCGAGCCCTGGTCGATGGTGAACTGCTCGCCCTTGGCCAGGTCGGTGACCTCCGCGGTGGCCGGCCTCTTCCGCCCGTCGTCCTGGCGGACGACGACCGCCCAGTCGGTGTCGAGGAGGGCGTTGGTGATGTGGGTGCCGTCCTGGCCGGTGCCGAAGGACTGGTCCGGGCCGTCGAGCCGGTAGGCGCCGCCCGGACGCCTCGACGGTCAGGAACCACGTGCCGTTGGTGGTGACGGTGTTCTTGACCGACCGGGCGCGGCCACCCACTCCATCAGCGACGTCGTCGCCTCGATCGACGCCGGGTGGTCCGGCGTGCCGCCCTCGGGGGCCGGGCGACGCTGCGCGGACGGCTGGGCGGAGGGCTTCGCCGGCCGGGGTCCTTCTCGGACGAGCAGCCGGCGAGCGCGATCGCCGCGGCCGCGAGCGCTGCCGCCATGCGCTGGAGCTTCACCGCCTAAGTATCCCACCGGGCAGCCAGGCAGATGACGTTCGCCCTCGCGGACCGGATCGTCCGGCCCTGACCAAGTCGGGCCGGAGCGCGGACGGTGGGATCGAAGGAGGCCGCCATGACGACCGTGACAACGACCCGCACACACCTGACCACCCGGCAGCCCTGGTGGCTGCTGCTCTCGGCCCCCATCACAGCCCTGGCAGTCGGTGGCAGCCTCGCCGGCATCTTCATCGACCGGATCTATGCCAAGGAGACGGCCAGCTGGGCGGCGGAGGGCGCCGGACAGGACGTCGCCAACCTGGTCGTCTTCCCTCTGCTTCTGGTCTTCGCGTACGCCGCCGCCAAGGGATCGGTGCGGGGCTACCTGGCGTGGCTCGGGACGCTCGTCTACTCGGTCTACGCCTACACGATCTATGTGTTCGACGTTCACTTCGGTCCGCTGTTCCTGCTCTACGTCGCGGTCTTCGGCATGTCGCTGTGGGCCCTCGGGGGAGCGCTGACCAGCCTCGACCCAGACCGGCTGCAGGCCACGTCGCTCGACCCGGGACGCACCCGCGCTTTCGTCTCCTGGTTCCTGATGCTCGTCTCCGGGGCGTTCGCCCTGCTGTGGCTCGTCCAGGACGTGCCGTCGATGGTCGACGGCACGACGCCGGACAGCCTGACCGAGTCAGGCTTGCTGACCAACGCGGTGCACGTCCTCGACCAGAGCCTGTTCCTCCCGGCCGCCATGCTGGCCGGCATCCTGCTGCGGCGCGGGTCCGGCTGGGGGTACTGCCTGGCACCGGTCATCCTGGTCGCGATGGCGGGCATCAGCGTGGGCATCGTGTCGCTGACGTTGGTGAGCGCGGCCCGCGACCTGGAGGTCTCCGTCGGCATGCTGGTCGTCGTCGGAGTGCTCGGCATCGTCGAGGTCGTCTCCTGCTGGCGGCTGCTGCGATGCATCGGCTCCGACGCCTCGCTGGCGGACGTCCTGCGACTGAGGTCGGGTGCCGCGCGAGTTTGACCTGCGGGTGCGTCGCGTCGGCGGCTCCCTGACGCGCAGGTCCGGCTCTGGGCAGGTGTTGCTGGCGGTGTGGGTTGGGTGCCGGGCGGTATCCGCTCACTCGCGACAGGACCCGACGGCGCATCGCGCTGTCGGGCCCTGTGTCCTGAGCGGATGACGAGATTCGAACTCGCGACATCGACCTTGGGAAGGTCGCGCTCTACCAACTGAGCTACATCCGCAGTGCCGGAGAATCCGGCGCCGCGATGCTACCTCAGCCCGGTTGCCCCTCGTGGTCCTCGTATCCATATTGACAGCACACTGACGCGGTGCGGCTCCGGACGGTCGGCCTGACCGCCGACCCGGTGCGCACCGTGGGCGGACTTACCATCGTTCCCGACGCCACGATCGACGAGCTCCGGATCGATGACAGCGCCATGCTCGTGCTCCCGGGCGCGGACACCTGGACAGAGCCCGAGCAGCAGCGCTGGCTGGAGCAGGCGCAGCGGTCCCTCGACTTCGGCCTACCGGTGGCGGCGATCTGTGGTGCGACGTACGCCCTGGCGGCGGGGGGCTTCCTGGATCACCGCCCCCACACCGGCCCGGATCGTGGGTTCCTCGCCTCGAGCGGATATGCCGGCACGGACCACTTCGTCGACGAGCTCGTCGTCACCGACGGCGATCTGATCACGGCCAGCCCGTGGCGCCGGTCGACTTCGCCCGTGCCATCTTCCAGCGCCTCGACATGTATGAGCCCGGGACGCTGTCGTCCTGGTACAAGCTGTACGGCGACCAGGATGCCCAGGGCTTTCACGAGCTGATGGCTTCGTGAACCTGGTGCAGGAGCTGCTCGCAGACGCGGCGCTGACCAGCTTTCGGCTCAACGGCCAGCTTCTCGCGGTCGCCGAGGAGCTGGCTCGCCCGGTCGGGCTGACAGCTGCCTGGTGGCAGGTGCTCGGGGCGGCTCTCGGGCAACCGCAGAGCGTCTCGGACATCGCACGGACCATGGGGCTGCCCCGGCAGAGCGTTCAGCGCATCGCGGACCTGTTGGTCGAACGCGGGCTCGCGGCGTACGCCGACAACCCGGCACACCGCCGGGCCAAGCTGGTCAGGCCGACGAGCGCCGGGCGCGAGGCGGTGGCTGCCATCAACCCGGGACATCGAGTGCGCGCCGAGGCGCTCGCCGCCGAGGTGGGTGCCGAGCGGCTGGCGGAGGTACTGGCCGGCATGCACGAGCTGTCGGCGGCGCTGGACCGCCTCCGCGAGACAGGACACGCCCTGACTAGCCGCCGAAGAGCCGCTTCCACCACGGCTTCCTGACGGCGCCGGCACTCTCGCCGACGACGGTCGGGACGCCGTTGAGCATCACCTGGCCGGGCTGCAGCGGCGGCGGCCCTGGTGCGCGGGGCGTGGGGGCGGCGGCGGGGGTGCCGGGCGCGCGGCGGGGCGGCCGGCGTACCGAACATCGGGCCGAGCATGCCGAGGGCCTGCTGCAGCTTCGCCTGGATCTCGGGGGGCAGGTCGGCACGCCGACTGCACCGGCTGCCCGTTCACCACGATCGAGGTGCTGGCGAAGGTCTGGGCGTCGGTGGGCAGCGCGGCAGGTTGCCCTCGAACAGGTCCGGGATGCCGTTCTTGTCGGCGTCGGGGAGCGTGGCGGCGAGCTGCTGGCGGACCTCCGGCGGGACGTCCTCCCACGTGGAGTAGTTCTGGCCGTTGACGTTGATCAGCATGGCGACCTCGCAGGACTTCCGGCGCGGACCTGTCGGTCCGGCTGCGGAAAGCGCAACCCTAGCCCCGGTAGGTTGTCCGCGTGCTGCTGTCAGACCGCGACGTCCTGGCCGAGATCGAGGCCGGCCGGATCAGCCTCGAGCCGTTCGACCCGGCGATGATGCAGCCGTCGTCGATCGACGTCCGGCTCGACCGGTACTTCCGGGTCTTCGAGAACCACCGCTACCCCCACATCGACCCGGCCGCGGACCAGTCCGACCTGACCCGGCTGATCGAGCCGGAGGGCGACGAGCCGTTCATCCTGCACCCGGGCGAGTTCGTGCTCGGGTCGACCTACGAGGTGGTGACGCTGCCCGACGACGTGGCCGCGCGGGTCGAGGGCAAGTCGTCGCTGGGCCGGCTCGGGCTGCTCACCCACGCGACGGCCGGCTTCGTCGACCCCGGCTTCTCCGGGCACGTCACCCTCGAGCTGGCCAACGTCGCCACCCTGCCGATCAAGCTCTACCCGGGGATGAAGATCGGCCAGTTCTGCTTCTTCCGGCTGTCCTCGCCGTCCGAGCACCCGTACGGCTCGGAGAAGTACGGCTCGCGCTACCAGGGCCAGCGCGGCCCGACGCCGTCGCGGTCGTTCCAGAACTTCCACCGCACCCAGATCTAGGGCCCGGCAATCGTCATGGCGACCGAACCAGCGCAATTGCGCTGATTCGGTCTTGTTGCACGCGTGAAACCGAGCCGGATGGGTGCAATTGCGCTGAAAATGCTCAGAAACGAGGTTAGGCTAACCTAACGTTATGACGACGCGGCCGAGCAAGCGGATCGACCTGATCCACGGCGAGGTCGATGTGACACGGTGCGGGCGGTCCGTGGCGCGGGCTCGTCGACCCGGCTGGTGGTGGACCTCGTGCTGCACCTGGCCGAGGGGGCGACCGGACCGAGTTCGCGCCGGGCGCTACGAGCGAGCTGCTCCTGGTGGCGGACGAGACGGCGGCGCCGGCAGTGTGCAGCATCCTCGAGGACCTCGACCGGCACGCCCGGGGGGCCGCCTTCCTGGAGGTGCCGGTCTCCCGCGACGCCACGGCGCTGGCAGGCCAGGTCGCTCCGTCCCGCGACCCGGACCTGTGGGAGACACCGACGTACTCCTCCTCGGGTGAGGAGGCGGACGTTCCTGTGGCCACGGTGGGCCACGAGCTCGACGAGCTCTACGCCTGGATCGCCGGAGAGTCGGGGTGTCATGTCATGGGCCGCCAGGTCGCCTTCATGGGCTACTGGCGGCGGGGTGTTGCGATGCGTTCCTGATCCGCGAGGTCAGTTGTCGACGCGGTCGGCGACCCTGCGGAGCCGCTCGGCGACCCGGTGGCGGCGGGTGGTAGTGGCATCCGCGGGGCCGAGGCCTGGGCGACCCGCTCGTGGATCTGGTGCCGGGCCTGCATCTCGATCAGCGTGTTGCTCATGGCCGTGCTCCTTGTCTCCTGGTGGTCTCAGTCTTGCTGTGGGCACCGACAGTCGGCCTGACTGCGGTTGCGGTTCTGGGTGGTGGGTGTGCGGCTCAGACCTCGCTCAGGGCGATGTCGCCGCTGACGGTCTTGGCGCGGACCTCGATGTGGTCCTGGCCCTCCTGCGGCTGGCCGGCGCCCTGCAGGTCGGAGCGGATCGTGCCGGACACGGTGCGTGACGTCGGTCCACACCGGGACGCCCGCCTGGACGCCGATCGAGACGTCGCCGGAGGCGCCCTTGACGGTGAGCCGGCCGCGGTCGACCAGGTCGATCGAGACGTCGCCGCTGCCGGTGCTGAACGACGTGTCGCCGTGCGCGGCGCCGATGCTGAGGTCGCCGCTGCCGGTCTTGACCACGGTGTTGCCGTGGGTGGTCTCGACCGTCACGTCGCCGGAGCCGGTCGAGATCGAGGTCGTGCCGCCGGCCTCGCCGATCTCGACGTCGCCGGAGCCGCTCTTGACCTTGAGGTTGCCGCGCACCGCGTCGACCCGGATCTCGCCGGAGCCGGTCTCGACGAGCAGGTGGCCCTCGACGGTCTCGACGGTGCATCGCCGGAGCCGCTGCGCAGCTGGGCGTGGCCGGCCGGGCCCTCGATCTGGATGTCGGCCGAGCCGGTGCGGACCGCGGGGTTGCTGCTCTCGGGTACGACGATCTCGACGGTGAGCGTGTTGTCGCCGAAGATCCGGCCGCGGCCGGGCTCGGTCACGGTGATCGAGTCGCCGTGCTGCTCGACGACGACGTCGTCGGCGTTCTTGCCCTCGACGAGCACGGTGCTCTCGCTGGTGTCGGTGCAGCGGACGTGCACGTTGCCCTTGCTGATCTCGACGACCAGGTTGACGGGGCTGTGGGTCTCGAAGCGGTAGTCGGGCATGGCTGGGTCTCCTGTCGTGTGGGTGTGCTGGTCCACCGGACCGGCGCCCTGGTCTGTGGCGGGTGCCGGCCCGTGGCTGTCCTGGGTGGGTGGTGGGCTGGGCGGCTAGACCCAGCCGGTCATCCGGCGGCCCCGCTTGCCGCCGCCGCTGCCGAAGGGGCCCTGCCCGCCGAACGGGTCGTTGCCGCCGACGAACGGGAGGCTGGACAGGTCGATGTCGACGTTGATCGCGCCGTCGCGGGTGGCCGCGCGGACGATGTTGACCAGCCAGGTGTTGAGCGAGTGACCAGACCGGGCCGCGAACTCCTCGGCCTTGGCCTTGACCGACTCGGGCAGCCGGAGCGTGATCCGGGCGACGCCGCCCTCTTCCTCGTCCTCGGCGCTGGGCGGCGCCGGCGGGGCGGGCGGGGCCGGCGGAGCCGGGGGTGCGGCGGGGGCGTCGACGACGAAAGCGAGCTCGCGGCCGTCGAGCCGGACGTCGACGCCGCCGGCGGGCATCTCGGCGGTGATCTCGGTGGCGGCCTGCGAGATGGCCTCCATCAGCGCCAGCCGGGCGGCGGGGTCGAGGGCGAAGGTCAGCCGCTCGGCGGCGGCGTGGGCCTCGGGGCCGGCGGCCTCGGCGGCGGCGAGCAGGTCGCGGCGGAGGCTGTCGACGTACGGCGTGATGTCCATGTGCACCATCGTGACATCACTGTGACGTCATGTCAAGAGGAAGTGATGTCACTTTGCGTCAAGGCGGCGTCAAAGCGACGTCAGAGGGGTGAACCGCCCACGTTTGTGCGGCAGGCCCGCGGGAACCGCGTGGCTGGCCTCGGGCCGCACAGCTGCGCAGAAGGGGTGCGTCACATGTCCGCACCGGTCACAGTCATGGCCGACACGATCATCGACGCCGGACCGGTCGACTACCTGATCGTCTTCCTCTACTTCGCCGTCGTCCTCGGCATCGGTGTGCTGGCCCGGCGCCAGGTCTCCGACTCGGTCGACTTCTTCCTCTCCGGCCGGTCGCTGCCGGCCTGGGTCACCGGCCTGGCGTTCATCTCGGCCAACCTCGGTGCCGTCGAGATCATGGGCATGTCGGCCAACGGCGCGGAGTTCGGGCTCCCGACCGTGCACTACTTCTGGGTGGGCGCCATCCCGGCGATGCTCTTCCTCGGCGTCGTGATGATGCCGTTCTACTACGGCTCCAAGGTGCGGTCGGTGCCGGAGTTCATGCGCCGGCGCTTCGGAACCGGCGCCCACCTGGTCAACGCGATCTCGTTCGCGGTGGCCCAGCTGCTCATCGCCGGCATCAACCTGTACCTGCTCGGCTCCATCATCCGGGCGCTGCTGGGCTGGCCGCTGTGGGTCGCCCTGGTCGTGGCCGCGGCGATCGTGCTGTCCTACATCACCCTGGGCGGGCTGAGCGCCGCGATCTACAACGAGGTGCTCCAGTTCTTCGTGATCGTGGCGTCGCTGGCTCCGCTGACCCTGATCGGCCTGCACCGGGTCGGCGGCTGGGACGGGCTGACCGACAAGATCACTGCGGCTCAGCCGACAACCCCGACGCCGGCCCGCCGCCGACCAGCTCAACTCCTGGCCGGGCAACGCGCTGACGCGGCTTCACGTCCGACTTCTGGTCCGTGGTCGGCATCGTCTTCGGGCTGGGCTTCGTGCTGTCCTTCGGCTACTGGACGACGAACTTCGTCGAGGTGCAGCGCGCCATGGCGTCCGAACTCGATCTCCTCGGCCCGCAAGACGCCGATCATCGGCGCCTTCCCGAAGATGTTCGTCCCCTTCATCACGATCATCCCCGGGATGATCGCCGCCGTCCTGGTCACCGAGATCGCCAAGACCAAGGCCGGCGAGACGTGCGGGCGGGTCGTCCGGAGGCGACGTGAAGTTCAACGACGCCCTGCTCTTCCTGATGCGCGACGTGCTGCCCAACGGCCTGCTCGGGCTGGCGATCACCGGCCTGCTGGCGGCGTTCATGGCCGGTATGGCGGCGAACATCTCGGCGTTCAACACGGTGCTCAGCTACGACCTGTGGGAGACCTACGTCGTCAAGGAGCGCGAGGACGGCTACTACCTGCGGGTCGGACGGGTCGCCACGGTGGCCGCGACCGTCGTGGCGATCTTCACGGCCGCGCTGGCCTCGAACTTCAGCAACATCATGAACTACCTCCAGACCCTGTTCGGGTTCTTCAACGCCCCGCTTTTCGCGACCTTCATCCTCGGGATGTTCTGGAAGCGGATGACGGCGACCGCGGGCTGGGTCGGCCTGGTCGGCGGGCACGCTGTCGGCGGTGGCCGTGGCGTTCCTCAGCGAGGACGCCTTCGGCTCGGCTGAGCACCGGGGTGATCCCCATCGGCGGCCAGGGCGCGGCCTTCCTGGCCGCGTCGGTGGCCTTCGTCGTCGACGTCGTGCTCAGCATCGTCGTCTCCCTGGTCACCCGGCCCAAGCCCGTGGAGGAGCTCGAGGGCTCGTCTACTCCGAGACCCCGCGCGAGGACCTGCGTCGACGCCGACGAGGCGTCGTACCCGTGGTACCGCCGGACCATCCCGCTGGCCGCGATCGCCCTGGTCATGGTCATCATCCTGAACGTCGCTGTTCTGAGGAGGACGTGAGCCATGGCTGAGCAGACTTCCCAGCACGCATCCCAGAAGCACACCGCCGGTGCGCTCGACATCCGCAACATCATCGGCGGGCTGCTGGGCGTCTACGGCGTGATCCTGGTGCTGATGGGCCTCTTCGGTGACAAGCAGTACGACAAGACCGGCGACGTCAACGCCAACCTGTGGGCCGGCCTGGCGCTGGTCGGTCGTGGGCGCCGTCTTCCTCACCTGGGCGAGGCTCCGGCCGATCGTCGTGCCCGAGCACGTCGAGACGGCTGACCCGGACGGGACGCCCTGACCCCAGCCCGCTATCCGGCGTCGTCGTACGCCGGGCGCAGCCCGGTCGGCTCCACGTCGATCCCCCCGCCGTACGACCTGGCGGTGTAGACGACCACGGTGTCGATGACGCGCTCGGACCGGAAGAGGTCGATGGTCAGCGGGCAGCCGTCTGTCACTGCGTGCGGCCCGCGCGTCGATCTGGAGGCGCAGGGCGAACCGCTCCCCGCCCTCGAGCGGCCGCGGCGACTCCGCACCACACGTCGGGCGGCAGAGTCGCGTCGACCCGCAGCGCCGGCATCCCTGTCGAGGTCGGCGCGGACCGGTGTGCAGCCTCGGCGATCAGGGCGAAGGCCTCGCTCCAGCGGTCGCCGTCCGCGGCCTCGTCGTGGGTGAACGTCCTCGTCTTCTTGCCGTAGACCATCAGCTTCACCGTGTCCGCGAACGGTGGTGCGGTTCGCCGCCGAGCGCGAAGTCGATGAACTCCCAGGCGTCGGCCCGCGCGAAGAACTGCGCCTGGCAGAACACACCCGAGGGTACGGCGGTCCGGCACCGTGACGGTCGCGCCCTCCGGACCAGGGTGCCCGCGGGCGGATCGGACTCGAGCACCAGCCCCTCGGGCTCGCAGGAGCGGGCCGGACGGAGCTGGACGTCGAGGCCCTGGTCCTCGAGCAGCTCGCGCGCCTGGTCGCCGTCCAGCGCGAACAGTGACGGCACCGGCTCGCGGCGGGGGCCGGTAGGTCAGCCCGGCGCCCACCGCCACGGCGACCACCACCAGGCCGATGGCGACGAGCGGTCCGGCGCGACGCGACGGCGCGCGGGTGCCGCTGATCGCTCGCTCGAGCGCCTCGTGGACCAGCGGGTCGGGGTCGTCGGCCCGGCGGATCTGCTTGCGCTGCTCGAGCAGCACCTGGTCGACGTAGCTGCCCGGCCTCGCCCTCGGTGCAGCCGAGGAGGACGGCCTGCTCGATCAGCCGGCACGTCTCGCCGCGACGTACTGGTCGAAGTCCATGACGTGTCCCTCACCGACCCTTGGTCGTGTAGAGGACGACCGCGTCGATCAGTGAATCGGTCCGGTAGAGGTCGACCGTGAGCGGGCAGCCGCTCTCGCCATCGGGTTGCGGGTCGATCTTGAAGCGGATCGAGCTGCGGCCCTCGACGACGGCGGGCCGTGGCACTCCGCACCAGGAGTCCGGCGGGAACGTCATGGTGACGACCAGGCGGGGCAGGCCGCTCTCGTCGGGCCTGGTCTCCCGCGCCGCGTCGAGGATCGGCCCGGTCAGGTCGTCGAGCGCCACCAGCCGCGCCGCGGCGTCTCCGGTCAGCCGGACGGGGGCGCCCCCGTCGACCACCACGTCGACCGAGCCGGCGAAGTCCGGCGCGGGCCCCCGCTCGAGCGCGAACTGCAGGAACTCCCACGCGGCCAGCCGGCGCGGGAAGGCCGGCTCGCACTGGCTTCCCGACAGCACCGACGTCCGGACCGTGACCGTGGCGCCCTCGCGCACGTCGCCGCCGCTGGGCGGGTCGGAGTCGACCACGAGGCCCGGTGGCTCGCAGGACCTGGCCGGCTCCAGCGACGACCTCGAAACCCTCGCCCTCGAGGAGCTGCTCGGCCTGGTCGCCGCTGAGCGCGAACAGCGACGGCAAGGGATCCGGCTTCGGCTGGTAGGTCACCACGACGCCCACGGCGACCGCGACCACGACCAGCCCGAGGGCAACCAGCGGGGCGGTGCGGCGCGGTGCGTCGGGCGTGCCGTGCGATCGCCCGCTCCAGCGCCTCGCGCACCAGCGGGTCGGGGTCCTCGGCCCGGCGGATCCGCTTGCGCTGGTCGTGCAGCACCTGGTCGACGTACGTCGCGGCCTCGCCCTCGGCGCAGCCGAGCGCCACGGCGTGCTCGACGAGCCGGCCGTATCTCGCCGCGACGTACTGGTCGAAGTCCATGCGACCTCCGTCGAGAGCCTACGGCCGAACCGTCGTCGGGCGTCACGCCGGCATCTCTGCTACTTGTTCGGCGCCAGGTGCCGAAAAGATGGCCGAGATCGGCTCGTGCGGTCACAGGTCGAAGAGCGAGCCCGACTCGTTGATGTCGACGTCGGTCTTCGGGGTGTGGGCCTCACCGGAGCTCGCGGGCTTCGGCTTCTCCTCGGGCTGCTCCTCGGGCTCCGCGTCCGCTTCGTCCGTGGGCTCGGGCTCCGGCTCGGCCGTTGCCTCTGGCCTCCGAGAACGTCGCCGCCTGGCTCAGCGCCGCGCCGCCGGACAGCTCCGGCTCGCGTTCCTCCGGCTCGGCCTCGGGCTCGGCCTCGGCCTCTGGCACGGGCTCGGTTTCCGTGACGTGGTCCGGGGCGGCGATGTCGAAGAGCGAACCGGTGTAGGTCGTGTCCGAGGCCGGTTCGTCCTTGGCCTCCGGCTCTGCCTCCGGCTCCGGCTCCGGCTCCGGCTCGGTCTCGGCGGCGGGTGCCGGCTCGTCCTCTGCCTCGATGTCGAAGAGCGAGCCACCCGACCGAGGCCGGCGGGCTCGGCCGGCTCCTCGTCCGGCTCGGCTCGGCCTCGGCCTCGGGCTCTGCGGCCTCGTCGTCCCCACCCAGGTCGAACAGCGAGCCACCCGAGGACGCGGCCTTCGCCTCGCGGCGCTTCGTCCATCGGCCTCGGCCTCGGCCGGTGGCCGGCCCCGTCCGCGGCACCGTCGTCTGCGTCGTCGGCGGGAGTGTCGAACAGCGACGACCCGCCGCCGGACGCCTTCGCGGCGGGTGCGCCTCCGAGGTCTCGGTGACCGTGTCCTCGGTGATGGTCTCGTCGCCCTCCTCGGGCTCGGCCTTGGTCTCGACCGGCCGCTCCTTGAGCGCCGTGGCCGTGCCGCCGGACGACGACGCGGCGGCCTCCTGCGGCGAGCCGGGCGCGCGCTTGGTGGCCATCTCGCCCTTGACCGACGCGAGCAGCATCTGCGCGACGTCGAGGACCTCGACCTCCTCGCGGGCCTCGCCCTGGTCGATCGCCGCGGTCAGCCCGTCGGAGAGCATCACCCGGCAGAAGGGGCAGCCGACCGCGATCTGGTCGGCGCCGGTGGCGACCGCCTCGGTGGTGCGGGCGACGTTGATCCGCTCGCCGAGGTTCTCCTCCATCCACATGCGCGCGCCGCCGGCGCCGCAGCAGAAGGAGCGCTCGGAGTTGCGCGGCATCTCGACGAAGTCCGCGCCCGGCAGCACCTGGAGCAGCTCGCGCGGCGGCGCGTAGACGCCGTTGTGGCGGCCGATGTAGCACGGGTCGTGGTAGGTGATCTTGCGCTTGTGGGCGCCGGCGCCGTCCTTGACCGGGGTCAGCTTGCCCTCGCGCACCAGCCGGTTGAGCAGCTGGGTGTGGTGGACGACCTCGAGCTCGATGCCGAAGTCCTGGTACTCGTTCTTGAGCGTGTTGAAGCAGTGGGCGCAGGTCGAGACGACCTTCTTGACCTTGTACTCCTTGAACGTCTCGACGTTCTGCTGCGCGAGCCCCTGGAAGACGAACTCGTTGCCGGCCCGGCGCGCCTGGTCGCCGTTGCACGTCTCGCCGTTGCCGAGTACGGCGAACGACACGTCGGCCATGTGCAGCAGCTCGGCCACCGCCCGGGTGGTCTTCTTCTGCCGGTCCTCGTAGGCGCCGGCGCAGCCGACCCAGAACAGCCACTCGACCTCGTCGAGCGACTCCACGCCCTCGTCAGGGGCGCCGACGACCTTGACCTCGAAGTCGAGCCCCTGCGCCCAGTCCATCCGGGCGGTGGGCGACATGTTCCAGGGGTTGCCCTTGTTCTCCATCCCCTTGAACAGCTGGTTGAGCTCGGCCGGGAAGTTCGACTCGACCAGCACCTGGTAGCGGCGCATGTCGACGATGTGGTCGACGTGCTCGATGTCGACCGGACACTGCTCGACGCACGCGCCGCAGGTCACGCACGACCAGAGCACGTCGGTGTCGATGACGCCCGCGCCGCTCTCGGGCATCGTAGAACCAGTCGTCGCCGGTGTCACCGACCAGCGGCCGCTCGGCCTCGTCGAGCGCGGCGTCGCCCTCGAGCAGCCCGGCGCGCTTCTCCTCCGGGGCCAGGAGGTAGGGCGCCTTCGCGAACGACGCGTCGCGCAGGTTCATGATCAGCATCTTGGGCGAGAGCGGCTTCTCGGTGTTCCACGCCGGGCACTGCGACTGGCAGCGGCCGCACTCGGTGCACGTCGCGAAGTCGAGCAGGCCCTTCCAGGAGAAGTCCTCGATCGAGCCCGACGCCGAGGGTGGTGTTCTCGTCCATGTCCTCGATGTCGTCGAGGGTGACCGGCTTGCCCTCGGAGGTGAGCGGCTTGACCGCACCCAGCGCCATCGGGCTGCCGCTCGAAGAGCACGTTCAGCGGCGCCACGAAGATGTGCAGGTGCTTGGAGTTGAGGACGATCGACGAGGAAGGCCAGCATCACGCCGATGTGCAGCAGCAGCCCGACGCCCTCGAGCACCTCGGCGGGTCGTGCGACAGACGAGCAGCTGCCGACGGCGTGCGAGACGAAGGCGCCGTTGCCGTAGGGGAAGTTGCCGGCAGCGGCCGGCCGCGCCGCGGAAGAGGAACATCGTCCAGATGACGTTGAAGATCATGAACAGCGATGAACCAGGCGCCGACCGAGGTGGGACCCGCTGAAGCGGGACCTGCGGCCCAGCTTCTGCGGGGCTGTTGCGCAGCCGGATGACCGCGAACGTCGCGATGCCCGAGCAGCGCACATGACGGCGATGAAGTCCTGGGCGAAGCCCGAGCAGGTCCCAGTGGCCGACGAGCGGGATCGCCCACTCGCGGGTTGCGGGAGAAGAGGATCCCGAACGCCTCGAGGTAGACCGAGCCGAGGATCACGAAGGCCCAGAAGACGAAGAAGTGCGCGGCGCCGGGCACCGACCACTTGAGCAGCTTGCGCTGGCCGAAGACCTCGACGACCTGGCTCCTGACCGCCTCGCCGAGCCGCTTGGTGACGTTCTCCACCCGGTCCGGCGCCGGCTGGCCGCTGGTGATGAGGCGGTAGAGGAAGACCACCCGCCGGCCGGCCACCGGGAGCGCGACGACCAGCATGGCCAGTCCGGCGATCAGCACCCACAGATCCACTGCTTCAGCCCTCTTCTCGACCTCGTTGCCCGACCACTCTGCGTCGACCCAGCGCCGCCCGCGTGCGGCAGCCTACGGGGAGCACCGGGCGCCGGGTCCCGACTGAGACGAATCCTACTTTTCGGTAACTTCGACTGGGCCCAGGTCCCGGCCGACGGGACACCGGTCACTTCAGCCCGGGACCGGGCGCCGCGAGCTGCTCGCAGGTCTGGCGGAACCGGAATTTCTCGCGTGTCGTCCGACATCTCGCCATCGGTTCTTTACGGTGGCCCGGCAACGCATGCAGACTCAGGCAGCCCCGCCGTCACGGGGGCCTGTCCACCACCTGAACCACGGGGACTCGGCCCCCGAACGGAGACCTTCGACATGTCCGAGAGCCAGCACCCCCGAGCTGCCCGCAGGCGCCCGCTTCGACCCCGTGACCGGGGCCGAGGGTGACCGGCGGAGGGGAGCGCAAGCAGAGCTTCGCCCTGCAGCCCGGCGAGCCGGTCGCGTCGTTCAACCTCGTCAGCTCGCTGATGCCGCTGGCCTCCGGGTCGGCGCCGCAGACCTACCGCTGGGCGCTCGGGCTCGGGATCCTGATCCCGGTCGTGGCCGGCGCGCTCGGCTTCCTCGCCTTCGCCTTCGTCGCGGCGGCGCTGGTCGTGCCCGGCGGTCTACGTCGTCTACATGTACGACGTCAACCAGTGGGAGGACCAGCCGGTCGGCGTGGTGCTCGGCGCGATCGGCGCCGCGGCCGCGCTCGCGGTCGGGTTCACCTTCCTCTGGCACGCCGGGATCCTCGGCAACGACCTCGCGCCGGTCGACATCGACGGCACCGATCCCGGCATCCGCTGGACCAGCTTCGTGGTGCTGGTGCTGCTGGTCCCGGTCGTCGGCGAGGTGCTCAAGCAGGTCGGCCCGATCCTGCTGGCCCGGATGCCGGCGTTCGACGACATGATCGACGGGCTGACCTTCGGCGTCGCCGCGGGCGCGGCGTTCGCCGCCGCCGAGACCATCGTGGTCAACCGCGGGCTGTTCTCGACCTTCGGCCAGGTCGACTCGCCGGACGCGGGCTTCTGGGTCTCGCTCATCCTCTCGGCCGCGGTGGTCAAGCCGATCGTCTACGGCGCGGCGACCGGCATCGCGGTCGCCAGCTTCTCCGGCCTCGGCGCCGGCTACGACGGCTTCAAGCCCGGCTACTTCCGCGGCCTGGCCGAGGCCCTGGTCGCCAACGTCCTGTTCCAGGGCGGGCTGTTCTTCGCCGCCCGGCTGGAGGGCACCAAGGGCGCCGTGGTCGGCCTGGTCTGGGGGGCGCTGGTCGCCGCCGCCCTGGTGGTGCGGCTGCGCTACCTGCTGCACTACGCGGTGCTCGAGGCGGCCCTCGAGGCGTCCTCGGCCGGCGCCGGGATGAAGGACGCCGCCCGCGGCACGGCGTACTGCCCCTCGTGCGAGATGCCGCTGCTGGCGGGCGCGAACTTCTGCGTCGCCTGCGGCACCTCGGTGCGGGCCGGCAGCAAGGTGACCCGGGCCCGCAACCGCACCGAGGACGCCGACCTCGCCGAGGCGCGGCCGAGCCTCCGGCCGACACCGGCCGGCGTGGCGCCCCAGGACAACAAGAAGACCGCCCTGGTCGTCGGCGCGATCGTCGCCACGATCCTGGTCGGCGGGTCCATCGGCCAGGTGGCGGCGGGCGCGGCGGCCGACGAGGGCGACGACCTGAAGCCGCCGTCGGAGACGCCGATCACGATCGACCCGGAGTCCGGCGACGACCTGCTGAGCAGGACCTCGGCGATCCACCTCGGCGGGGCGAGCCGGCGAGCGAGGAGGGCAGGAGCTGTCGAGGCGGCCGGCAAGAGCGGCGGCATCGTCCAGCTCAGCGACGACGTGCTGTTCCTGGTGCCGAAGGGCTTCAAGATCGAGGACCCGGGGCCGGGCTTCGCGCAGGTCTTCGGCTACAAGGGCTACTTCTTCGCCTACCTGACGCCGAAGAAGACGACGCTGCCCAAGCTGATCACCAGCAACCTCACCGGCATCCAGAACCTCGGCGTCGAGGACCTGAAGATCACCGAGCCCGAGTCGGTGCAGGTCGCCGGCGGTCACGGGTGCGGCCACGCTCAACTTCCAGGGGCTGCTCGCCTCCCAGCAGGGCGGGAGCATCCCCGTCGAGGGCTTCGCCTACTACTTCGTGCGCGCGGACGGCACCGGCGCCACGGCGTTCGGCCTCTACGGCAAGGGCGCGCTCAAGCCCAAGTCCAAGCTGCTCAACGGCTACAACACCATGCTCAACACCCTGATCAGCACGCTCTGACGCGCTCGACCAGACCGCAGGAGGAACCGTGACCACCACACCCGAGACACCCGCAGGCGGCGCACCCGTCACACCGCCGGGTGCGCGGTTCGACCCGGTCACCGGTGCCGAGCTGAGCGCCGGTGCCGGCGCCGGCGGCGAGCGCCGCCAGAGCTACGCGCTCCAGCCGGGCGAGCCCGTGGCGTCGTTCAACCTCGTGACCTCGCTGCATGCCGCTGGCCTCCGGGTCGGCGCCGCAGACCTACCGCTGGGCGCTCGGGCTCGGGATCCTGATCCCGGTCGTGGCCGGCGCGCTCGGCTTCCTGGCCTTCGCGTTCGTCGCCGCCGCGGTCGTCGTGCCGGCGATCTACGTCGTCTACATGTACGACGTCAACCAGTGGGAGGACCAGCCGATCGGGGTGGTGCTCGGCGCCGATCGGGGCCGCCGCCGCGCTCGGCGTCGGCTTCACCTTCCTCTGGCACGCCGGGATCCTCGACAGCAACGTCTCGTCGGTGAACTTCGACGGCAACGGCGCCGGCGGGGTGCGCTGGACGAGCCTGCTGGTCCTGGTGCTGCTGGTCCCGGTCGTCGGCGAGGTGCTCAAGCAGGTCGGGCCGCTGGTGCTGGCGAGCCGGCCGCAGTTCGACGACATGATCGACGGGCTGACCTTCGGTGTCGCCGCGGGCGCGGCCTTCGCCGCCGCCGAGACGATCGTGGTCAACCGCGGGCTCTTCAGCAGCTTCGGCCAGGTCGACTCGCCGAACGCCGGCTTCTGGGTCTCGCTCATCCTCTCGGCCGCCGTGGTCAAGCCGATCGTCTACGGCGCGGCCACCGGCATCGCCGTGGCCAGCTACTCCGGCCTGGGCGCCGGCTACGACGGCTTCAAGCCCGGCTACTTCCGCGGCCTGGCCGAGGCGCTGCATCGCCAACATCGTCTTCCAGGGCGGGCTGTTCTTCGCCGCCCGGCTCGAGGGCACCAAGGGCGCCGTGGTCGGTCTGGTCTGGGGCGCGCTCATCGCGGCTGGCGCTGGTGGTGCGGCTGCGCTACCTCCTGCACTTCGCGGTGCTCGAGGCCGCGCTCGAGGCCGCGTCGACGGGCGGCGGAGCTGAAGGACAGCGCCCGCGGCACGGCGTACTGCCCCTCGTGCGAGATGCCGCTCCTGACCGGCGCGAACTTCTGCGTCGCGTGCGGCACGTCGGTGCGCGCCGGCAGCAAGGTCGACCCGGGTCCGCAACCGGCGTCGACGACGACGCGCTGCCACGTGGCCGCCGTCGCTGAAGCCGACGCCCGGCGGGGGTGGCGCCGCAGGACAACAAGCGGACCGCGCTCGTGGTCGGCGCGGTGGCGGCGACGATCGTGCTCGCCGGCGTGGTCGGCCAGGCGGCGGCCGCCGCCGCGGCCGACGGGGACGAGCCGCCGGCCAGCTCGCCCATCGACCTCCAGACCCAGGTCGGCTCCGGCCCGACGACGGAGCCGGCTCCGACCCCCGTGCCCGCGCCGGGCCCGGCTCCCGACGCGTCCGAGGGGCCGTCGATCGGCGACCGCGCCGTCGCTGTCGCAGGTCGTTCGGCCAGGTCGTCGACGGCCGACCTCACCGACGGGTCCGTCCGACGACACCTCGGCCTCGCCCGGCGCAGGTCGGCGGCATCGGCACCGTACGACCGGCGCCGACAACGTCGTGACCGTCGGCGGCGACATCAGCTTCGAGCTGCCCGACGGCTACGGCGTCGAGCAGCAGGAAGACGGCTTCGTCCAGGTGTTCGGCGACGGCGGCTACTTCTTCGCCGTCATCAACCCGGCGCCGACCGACGTGAACGCCATGATCACCGAGAACCTCAACGGCATCGAGAGCATGGGCATCCAGGACCTCGCGGTCAGCCAGCCCGAGGAGACGCAGATCCCGAGCTCGGCGGTCGTGCAGTGCGTGGTGCTCGGCTTCCAGGGTGCGCTGGCCAGCCAGCAGGGCGGCACCATCGGCGCTGGAGGGCTTCGCCTACTACTTCGTGCTCCAGGACGGCAGCGGCGTCACGGCGTTCACCCTCTACGAGCAGGGCGCGCTCGACGACGAGGGCTCCCCGCTGATCGTCGGCTACAACGCAGATGTTCAACACGCTCGTCAGCAGCTTCTGACCAGCGACCAGACACGGAGGAACAGCCGGTGACGACACACTTCGCCCGGGCCCGCACGGCGACCGGCCGCCCTGGTCTCCGCCCTCGTGGCGGCCGGCGCGGCGTCGCTCGTCGCCGGGCTCGGCACCACGAGCCAGGCCGCGGCACCCGCCGCCGACGACAGCGTCGCCGACTGGACGATGATGATCTACGCCGTCGGCGACACCGCGTCGGTGCCGCAGCTGATGGTCGAGAACCTCACCGAGATCGCGCAGCTGCCCGACGACCCCGACGTCAACGTCGTGGTGCTGCTCGACCTCCCGGAGCCGACCGACACCGATGCGCCGACGTCGCCGGTCCCCGGTGTCGGCGACTTCAGCACCGCCAAGCTGCTGGTGCTCGAGGACGGCCGCTACAACGAGGTCCGCGACCTCGGCGAGGTCTCGATGGGGCAGCCCGACGTGCTCGCGAACTTCGTCTACGAGGCAGCCGACCGCTTCCCCGCCAAGCACTACGGCTTCACCTTCTTCGACCACGGCGGCGGCAACACCGGGGGCTACGTCGACACCGGCCCGCCCGGCACCCAGGAGCTCACCGTCCCGGAGATGCGGGAGGGGCTGATCAAGGGCATGGGCAAGGCCGGGATCGACCGCTTCGACGTGATCGACCAGGCCGCCTGCCTGATGGCCAACTACGAGACCGTCTCCGCGCTGGCGCCGCTCGGCACGTGGCTGGCCGGCTCCGAGGAGATCATGATCGACCACCCGCTGGCCCCGGCGTCGTTCCCGCCGATGAGCCAGGGCGGTGACGGCCAGGCCGTCGCGAACGGCTTCGTGCAGGGCTACGTCGACCTGCTCGACTCCATCGCCGTGCAGCCCGGCGGCCAGGCCTACCGCGACCTCGTCGCGATGTCGGTCGTCAACGGCGACGCGGTCGCGAACCTCGACGCCGCGCTGGCGTCGTTCAGCCAGGCTGCGGTCGCGCACATGCCCGAGATCACCACCCAGGTGGCCCGGGCGCGGGCCCAGGCGCTGGAGTTCGTGGCCGGCTTCCCGGGGCTGGAGGGCGAGTCGCTCGACCTCGTCGATCTCGGCGACTTCATGAAGCACCTCACCGACGTCCCCGACGACGTCGCGGTCGCCCGCGACGCGGTGTCCGCGGCGGTCGACCGCGCGGTCACGCTGCAGGCCACCGGCCAGGGCACCCAGCAGGCGACCGGCATCAACGTCTACCTGCCGGCGAACCCGCGCAACGTCAACGCGTCGGTGCTCAGAGATGGCACCGAGCCCCGGGCCTGGGCCGAGTTCGTCACGGCGTTCGTGCAGAGCGCCGGGTCGTCGCAAGGAGACAACGGAGCGGGCGTGCGGTTCGTGTCGGCGCAGGCGCAGATCCTCCAGGCCGACACGTCGGGCATCAAGATCGCCGGGCAGCTCACCGACGGCTCGCGCGCCAACGTCACCAGCGCGGAGACCTACGTCTTCACCGGGCTGGGTGGGCAGCAGTCCGCCCTCGGACTGATCCTCCCGGCCTACCTCGACGCGGGCGGGCCCGGCCAGGTGCAGGGGGTGTGGAACTACGCGCTCACCGCGCTGACCGACGGCTCCACGGTGGCGCCGGCGACGGCGGTCTACCAGGCCCAGTCCGGCGGCCTGCTCGGGCAGCTTCCTGGCGCGGTACACCGCGCCCAACGGCGGTGTCACCGACATCGGCCTGCGTGTGCTGCTGAGCAGCGCGGGCAACATCGAGAGCGTGAGCATCGTGGACGCCAACACCGGCTCGAGCGCCGGCATCACGATCCAGGTCGGCGGCACCCTCACGCCGTACGTCTTCGTGCCCAGCGGCAACAGCTATCAGCAGGTGCTGTCGACGCAGTCGATCGGGGTGAGCCAGGACCTCGCCGTCGACTTCGTGCGGCTGCCCAGGAAGACCCAGTTCGACATGGGTCTGGTCGTGCAGGACGCCGCGGGCAACGCGGCGACCGCCTTCGCGTCGGGACGGGTGCAGTAGGGGGTACCGGCAAGTCACAGAAGGAGGTGGCGATGGATCTGCAGGTGGAGCACGCCGAGTTCCAGGGCTGGGAGCGGCTGGTGGGGTCCTGGTCGATCGAGGCCCGGCACCCGATGCTGCCCGGCGACGACATCCGGGGCCTGACGGCGTTCGAGTGGCTCGCGGACCAGCACTTCCTGGTCCAGCGGACGCACTACGAGCATCCCGAGATGCCCGACGCCGTGATGGTCACCGGGATCGTCGACGGCCAGCCGGCGATGCACTACTTCGATCCGCGTGGCACGCACCGCACCTTCGCCGTCTCGCTCACCGACGACGGGTGGCGCTACTGGAACGACGACCCGACCTTCGCCCAGCGCTTCTCCGGCGAGTTCTCCTCCGACGACTCGGTGATCACCTGTCGAGTGGAGCGGTCGGATGACGGCTGCGCCACCTGGGAGCTCGACATCGAGCTCACCTACCGCCGGCTGGAGCTGGCCTGACGGCGCGCTACAGCGCCTCGAGCAACGGCACCGTCTCCTCGACGCCGGGCAGGCCGTCGATCTCCGCCGCCATGCCTCGGGCCCGAGCGGCCAGCGATCCGTCGTGCAGGGCGTCGTCCACGGCCCGGCGGATCTCGTCGGGCGTGGCGGTGGCGGCGTCCAGGGTGCGCGCCACGCCGAGCTCTTCGGCCCGTGCGGCGTTGTGCGGCTGGTCTGCTCCCAGCGGCAGCAGCACCGACGGGAGACCGTGGGCCAGGGCGGCGGTGAGGCTGCCTGACCCGCCGTGCGAGACGACCAGGTCGGTCTCGGGCAGCACCTGCCCCTGCGGCACGAACCGTTCGATCCGCACGTGTGCGGGCTGTGGGCCGAAGTCTGCAGGGTCGAGGTGGCGCCCCACGGTCACGAGGACGTCGGCATCCACAGCGGCCAGGCCCGCCAGCAGCCGCTCGAAGAGGTCGCCGGACTCGGCGTTGAACACGGTGCCGAGCGTCACGTAGACGCGGTGTCGCGCCGGCCGGGTCCGGGCGGGCACTCGGTCGTCGGGGCGGAACCACAAGGTCGACAGCGGTAGGGGCACCGGCGAGGCCGGGCTGCGGAACGACGGGGCGAACGGCGCGAGCACGAGGTCACCGGTGAGCCTGGCGAGCCCGGGGTCGGGTGGCAGACCGTGCTCGGCCCGCAGGGCCGCGAGGGGCGGCGAGACCAGCTCGGGACGCACCAGCATCCCGGCCGCCAGCACCAGGACCGTCGCTGCCGGGACGCCGCACACCTCTGCCGCGATCCCCGAGCCGAGGTCGGCCTCGTCGCGCACGATGACGTCAGGCCGCCAGTCGCGGACGTGCTTCGCGATCGCCGTCGCGTGGCGGCGCGCCCCCTTGTCGGCGAAGTTCTCGGCGAACTCCACCTCCGCGGCCCGCGCGTCGGTGGGGGCAAGAGGAGTCCGCTCGCGGGGTGGTGGCTCCCTCGGGACCTGCCGAGGCGGGCTCGTCGCAAGAGCCCGGAACCCGGCGGCCTCGACCTGTGGCACCAGCCCGCCCGAACAGGCGACGGCCACCTCGTGCCCGGCTGCGGCTGCCGCGCGTGCGACGGGGACCAGGGGGTGGAAGTGCCCGAGACCGCCGATGAAGGTGAAGAGGATCCGCATCGCGACCACAACCTACCGGCCGGGGTCATCTAGCCTCGGACCATGACGCAGCGTCGGTTCTCCTACGAACTCTCTCCGGCCGGCCAGACCCTGACCCTGCACGGAGAGGTCGACGAGGGGGCCTCGGTCGAGCTGCGTGACCTGCTGAGGCCCATCACGGCCGACCTGGTGGGCGAGCTGAGGATCGACCTCGCCGACGTGGACTTCCTCCCGAGCGTCGCCATCGGCGTGCTGGCCGGGGCACGGGGAGCCGCGGCCAAGCGCGGTGCCGCCATCGTCTTCGTCGCCGCGAGCGGGACCATCGCCCAGCGCGTGCTGAGCATCTGCGGTCTGCCCCACGAAGAGGCGTGAGCGTGCCTGGGGCTATCGCGCGCGGCGAAGCGAGACGACCTTCCCACTCGGCGTGAACGTGACCGTCATGCGCACCGACGGGTGGCCGCGGTCCTTGGCGCAGAAGCCGAAGGTGCGGCCCAGCCGGGTGTAGGGCTGGCCGACGGCGTTCATCACCGCACGCGTGGACATGCCGGGGTGGATCAGCCGCTGCACGGCGGTGACCTGCTTGCGGAGCTCGGCGTTGCGGCAGGAGTCCGGCTTGATGCCCTCGGCGCGCTCCCACATCTGCAGGTAGGCCTCCGGGCCGCGGGCGATGTCGTCCTCGATGTTGCGGGCGTCCGCGGCGGACCGGGTGCCGGCGACCTTGGTGAGGTCCTGGATCCAGTCGGGGTAGAGGCCGTACTCCGCGACCCCGTCGGTGTTGATGTCCCACGTGCGCAGGCCGGCGGTCTGGCGGCGGATCGTGGCGCCTTCGATGCCCTTGAACGGGTAGGTCACCGGGTTGGTGACCGAGGCGCCGCGGGGGTTGCCCTGCGCGCCGAGGCCGTTCATGTCGGCGCCGTAGCCGATGCCCCAGTAGTAGCGCGGGTCCGCCCAGCCGACGTGGGTGCGCCACTTGTCGACGAAGCCGGTCGAGTCCCCGGCGTACGGCGTGATGAAGCCGCCCTCCTCGTAGATCCGCGGGTAGGCGTCGGGGGTCGCCCACGAGTGCGAGGACACCACGCCGTGGTAGCCGAGCTGGTCGATGGTGTCGAGCGCCGACGACGCGGGCCTTCACCGACATGTGGTCGGGGTCGAAGATCATGTGCCGCTCGGCGAGGGCCTTGATCGTGTGCTCGCCGAGAGTGGTCAGGCCGCGAGAGTTGCAGTGGTCCGGCGGCGGGTAGAGCGGCAGCGCGATGTTCGGGAAGCCCGAGCTGGGCGATCGCCCCGAACAGCGCGTCCTGCTGCTGGCCGTTGATGTCCGGCGCCGCGACCTGGTCCTTGTCGTGGCTCTCGCCGTCGGCCGGCTCGCAGTGCCGCATGTCCCAGAACGACCCGGTCTCGAGGAAGTTCGCCGTGTTGACCAGGGCGCCGACCTCGCCGGTGTCACCGGCCACGCCGGCCAGCGCGTTGTCGAACTTGTTGACCAGCTCCATCTGGCGCACGCCGAGCTTGCGCACCTCGTCGAGCTGGCGGTCGATGTCGGAGATCGAGCAGGTCGGCACGTCGAGCTTGACCGAGCAGCCGAACGGCACGCGAGGTCTCGATGCCCATGACCACGGCCATCTTCCCGGCGTTGATCACCCTCCGGGCCTGGAACGGGCTCGTGACGATCCGGTAGAAGCCCTTGCCCGGCCCGCCGAACTGGGCGTCGATGTAGTCCTGCATCTTGTACATGTCGTGCGCCTGGAGCCGGATCGAGTCCATGTCGTCGCAGGAGTTCCGCTTGAGCGGGTAGAGCATGCAGAGCTGGTTGTTCTCGACCAGCAGGTTCACGAAGATCCGCTGCCCGCCGCGCCACGACCGCTCGAGCCACTTGTAGTAGGTGCCCTCGTGGGTCAGCGAGCCCGGCGCCGGCCAGTCCTTGAAGGTCGGCCAGCCGACCGGGTCGTGGTGGGTGGTGCCGGACAGGGCGTCCTCGAGCACGCCGCCGTAGCCGCCCGTGAGCGATGTGGTCGGGGCAGTCGACCAGGGCGTACGGCGCTCCGAACCGGTCCCACGGCTTGCCGCAGTGGGCGTCACCGCCGAGGAACTCGAAGGCCATCCCGTGGGTGTGCGCGTCGACGTACCCGCGCACCTCCTGGTAGGACGTCACGCCGGCGTGCGGCCGGCCGGAGACGTTGACGCCCGCCTCGGGGTAGGCCGGTGCAGCCCTTGTCCGCTTGAGCCGGAACGTGTGCTTGCCCCGGAGGGTCAGCGGCCTGCCGGCGTTGGTGAACGTGAAGCCGTGCTTGCGGGGTCGCGCCGACCAGATCGTCGCGTCGCTGGGCGTCGCCACCTTGCCGCCGTTGACGCCACCTCGACCAGGAACTGCCCGTCGGTCGTGTAGAGCAGGTACTGCCCGAGGTCGGTGGGCTTGAAGAAGATCTTCTGGCCGCCGAGGCCGTAGCAGCCGTTGGCCATCGCGTAGCGGTCCTGCGGGTGCTTGAGCCGCTTCGGCTTCACCCGGACGTGCGGTGAGCGGCGGGTCCTTCATCCTCCGCTGGGTGGCCACCGCGGACCGGGCGGCCGCGCGGGTCAGGAACGTGCTCGGGTCCGGACGTCCTTGCCGGTCTCACCGGCGCGGGAGACGAGGTTCTTGGTCTTCGGGTCGTTGTGGTTGTGCGGAGGGGTCCCGGGTGGGTCGACGTGCGGGCGCGCCTCGAGCACGCGCTTCTTCTGCTTGGTCGTCTGTGACTGCAGCGTGCCCTGGCGGTGGCCGCGCTCTTCGTGGCCGGCGTACGACGGCAGCGCGACCGCCCCGACGACCAGGGTGCCTGCCAGCACCGTCGCCCAGCTGAGACGTCGAACCGCATGACCATCCATGTCCAGTGGAACGTTGCCCGCCGCAGGAGGTCACGGCCGGCGCCGCGGCGGTCAGCCGTCGTCGGACCCGCGCTCGCGCCACCAGTGGATGCCGGCGGGGATGACCGTGAGCAGCAGGAGTCCGAGGATCAGGTAGTCGATGTTGCGGGCCAGTCCCGGGAAGGTGTCGCCCACGAAGTAGCCGATGAGGGTGATGCTCAGCACCCACGCCAAGGCCCCGAGGAGGCTCCAGACGAGGAACCGCGGACGCTTCATCTTCGAGGCGCCGGCCACCACGGTGACGTAGGTGCGCACGACCGGGACGAAGCGCCCGATCACCAGCGACTTGCGACCGTGCCTGTCGAAGAAGGCTTCGGTCCGGTCGAAGTAGGCGCGCTTGAGGATCCTGCCGTCGCGCTCATAGATGACCGGGCCGACCTTCGATGCCGATCTCGAACCCCAGCCCGTTGCCGAGGATGGCCGCGGCGACCAGAAGCAGACAGGCCACGGCCAGGTCGAGCAGCGCCGGGCCCGGGACGATCGAGAGCTTCTCGCCGGCCAGGAACAGCCCGATCGCGACGAGCAGGGTGTCGCCCGGCAGGAACGGGAAGAACAGGCCGCACTCCACCACGATGATGGCGAGGCTGACCCAGAAGAACCCGGACCCGAACCTGTCGAGCATCCACTCCGGGTCGAGCCACGTGATGCCGAGCAGCAGCGGCGCCATCAGGGCATGCGTCATCGACCGTCCCTCCCTCCAGGTCCAGCTGGACCCCTCCACGCCACCGGTAACCAGAACGGGCACTCACCTCCGTCGGCAACCACGTCCGGCCGGTCAGCGACGTCCGCCCAGCCGGGTGCTGAGCAGCTGGGCGGTCCGGCGTACGTCGTGCGGCGAGCGCGGCAGGGTCGGCGTCGCCCTCGGCGTAGGTCACCGCGACGCCGGCCAGCGGGAAGCCGTTGTGGTCGAGCACCGCGGCGGCGACGCTGACGAGAGCCCGGGCGTCACCTCGCCGGTCTCGACGGCGTAGCCGCGCTGGCGGGTCTCGGTCAGCAGCGACCGCAGCGGGCTGAGCGAGGTCGGGCCGGTGCCGTGCCGGTCGCACGAAGGCGGCGGCCGAGGGGTAGAGCGCCCGCACCTGCGCGGACGGCAGGTGGGCCAGCACCGCGCGCCCGCTCGCGGTCAGGTGGGCGGGCAGCCGGACCCCGACGTCGGTGACCAGCGGCGGTCGGCCGGGGGCGCGCTCCTCGAGGACGTAGAGGACGTCGCTGCCGTGCAGCACCGCGAGGTGGGCGCTCTGGCGGGTCCGGTCGACCAGCTCGGCGAGCGGCCGCCGGGCGATGCGCTGCAGCGGCCCCTGCCGCGCGTAGCCGCTGCCGACCTCGAACGCCGCCACCCCGAGCCCGTAGCGGTGCTCGTCGGCCAGGTGCACGACGAAGCCCTCGGCGACCATCGCGGCTGACCAGGTGGTAGGCCGAGCTGCGCGGCAGCGCGCACGCCCGCGCGATCGCGTCGAGCGGCACCGGGTCGGGCTGGCTGGCCAGGTAGCGCAGCACCCGCAGCGTGCGCGTCGCCGCGGGGACCTGGGCCATGGGCTCAGGCTAGGGCGGTCGGCCCCTGGGTGGCGGTGGCGCAGCACCCGTTGTCCACGGGGACAGACGTTGCTCAGCCACCGCCCACCTGTGGAGGCCGGTTGCTCGCCCACCGCCCCCGGCGGGATCAGGCGCTGGCCGCGGCGGCGGCGCGACGTCGCCGGGCGCGTAGTCCTCGCTGCGGTGGTCGACGACGGGGTCGAGGCGGTCGGCCTCGCGGACGGCGTTCTCGCGCTGGGCCTCGGTCTGCAGCATCTCGCGCTCGGCCTCGGCGGCCCGCGCCTCGGCGAGCTCGGCCTGCTCGCGGGCCTGCTCGGCCGCGGCCTGCTGGCTGGCGGCCGCTCGCTGGGCCTGCTCGACCTCGACGGACTGGCCGGCGGCGCTGCGTGCGCAGCTCCTGGGCCTCCCGGGTGCGGCGCTCCCGGCCCCGCGTGCGGGCCAGCAGGGAGGCCACGACCGCGACCACGAGGACCACGGCCACGACGACGATGATCATGGCGACTGTGTCTGACATTGCACTTCTCCCATTCCCCGCGCGCCGGAGGACCGGTACCCGCGCGGCGCGGAGCAACGGTGCATTCAGAGGGGCAGCAGCGCGGCCACCCGGCCGCCGGCCGGGCCGGGCCCGGCCTCGAGCGTGCCGCCGAGCTCGGCGGCCCGCTCGCGCATCGAGGACAGCCCGACGCCGGGCCGCCAGGCGCCGCTGCGGCCGTGGTCGGTCACCTCGAGGTGCAGCCCGTCGGCGGCCGGGTCGATGCGCACCGACGCCGAGGCGCTCGTGCTGTGCCGGGCCACGTTGGTGAGCGCCTCGGTGACGATCCGGTACGCCGCCACCTCGACCGCCGCCGGCAGGTCCGGGAACTCCTCGGGCGCGGTGACGTCGACCGCGACCGGCTCGCCGTCCCGGTTGCGCAGCCCGACCGCCTGCTGCCGCAGGGCGGGCACCAGGCCGAGCTCGTCGAGCGCCGGCGGCCGCATCGCGTAGACCATCCGCCGGATCTCCTCGATCGCGGTCACCGTGTCGGCGCGCAGCTGCGCCACCATCTGCCTCGGCCGCGGCAGGGTCGGTGCGGATCAGGTTGCGCGCGGCGTCGGAGGTGAACGCGACCCCGGACAGCCGCGGCCCGAGCCCGTCGTGCAGCTCGCGGCGCAGCCGGCGCCGCTCCTCCTCGACCGCGGCGATGGTCTGCGCCGCGCGACTCGATCAGCTGCGTCGGCGAGGGCCCGGGCCCGCAGGGTCTGGGCCAGCAGCGGGACGGTCAGCCGGAGCACCTGCTCGTCGCCCGCCGAGAACGACAGGTCGCCCGGGCGCAGCCCGACCACCAGCTCGCCGGCGCCGTCGAGGTCGAGGGTGCGCGTGTGGGTCGTCTCGGTCCCCGAGGTCGCGACCGGAGCCGCGTCGACCAGCAGCGCGGCGTACGGGATGACCAGCGCCTCGCGGATCGCGCGCAGCGCCACGACCGGGTCCGCGCCGATCTGGCCGGCCACCGTCGAGGCGGCGCCCAGCGGGTCCGGACGGCCGCCGAAGAGCAGCTCGTCCACCACGCCGCGCGAGCAGCACCTGCGTCGGGTGGTACGCCGTGGCGGCGAGCGCCGCGAGGAGCGCCGAGCGCCCCGGTGTTGAGCTCGGGCGCGCCGAGGGCGTCGAGCAGGGAGAGGGCCAGCACGAAGACGGACATCACCGACACCAGGGCCACCCCGTGCACGACCGATCGGACCACCAGGCCGCGCACGTCGACGAGGTCGGGCAGGGTCGCGCCGACGTACATCGCCGGGGCGATCAGCGCGAAGACCATGGTCGCAGCCACCGGGACGGTGCTGCTCACGACGTTCTCGGCGGAGAAGGCGGCGAAGAAGTAGACCAGACCGCTGAGCACCAGGGCGAGCGACATCCACACCAGCGCCCGCCGCTCGCGGTCTGCCGAGACCTCGATCCGCCACCAGGTGTGGGCCAGGAAGGCGCAGCCCTGGATGAGTCCCATCGCGCCTGTGACGTTGACGTCGTCGGAGCCGTAGGCGACGCCCACCACTCCGCAGCCGAGGATCACGGCGAGCTCACGAAGTCGACCGGGTGACGCCACCGCGGCACGCGGGTAGGCGAGCAGCGCCGCCGGGCGCGGCCACCATCGCCGGCGACGAGGCCGAGCGCCTGTCCTGCGTCGTCGCGACCCGACGCGACGAGCACGGCCGAGGCGATGCCGGCGACCCCCGCGACGAGGAGCAGGGCGGCCGACAGGATCGACCGTCCGCCTCAGGAGGAGGGCGAGCCCCGAGCCGGCCGACGAGAGGGAGACGACCGCGATGGCCAGGACGGACAGGTCCATCGCTAGACGCTCATCGCGAGCCGCCGAGCCCGCGCTCGCGGGCGCGGATCACGGCCGCGGTGCGGTCGGCGACCTCGAGCTTGGCGAAGATCGTCGGTGAGGTTGTTGCTGACCGTCTTGGGCGACAGGTGCAGCGTCGAGGCGATCTCGGACGTACGCCGGCCGTGGGCCAGGAGCTCGAGGATCTCCTTCTCCCGGGGCGTCAGCTCCGGGAACGGGTCGTCGGACAGGACCTGCGGCCGGCGGGTTGGCGAAGTGCTCGAGCAGCCGCGACGCGATCGCGGCGCCGAAGATCGCCTGGCCCGCGGACCACCGCGCGGATGGCGTCGGCGATCTCGTCCTGCTCGGCGCCCTTGAGCAGGTAGCCGCGAGCGCCGGCCTGCATCGCGGTGAAGACGGTGGCGTCCTCGTCGTACATCGTCAGCACCAGCACCGCCGTGTCCGGCACCGCCTTGCGGATCCGCCGGGTCGCCTCGACCCCGTCGATCCCGGGCATCCGGACGTCCATCAGCACGACGTCGGGCTTGGTCAGCTGGGCCTCGCGGACCGCGGCCTCGCCGTCCTCGGCCTCGCCGACCACCTCGAAGTCGTCGAGGGTGCCGAGCAGCGCGGCCAGCCCGCGGCGCACGACCGGGTGGTCGTCGGCGAGCAGCACGCGGATGGCGTGGCACCACGCCCATCATGGCGGCTGCGGTGGCCCGACGCGCCCGGGAAGAAGTTCCCGTCGCGCCGGGGCTGGTCGGGAACGCGTGGGGACGCGATGCTCTGAGCGGGGGAGTCGGGCCGGGCCGAGCGTCGTGCTCACCAACGATCGTCACACCGACTCCCTCGGAGGGGACCATGACCATGACCACCACCGCCCCGGCCCGGGCCGGCACCAACACCAAGCAGAAGGTCGGGCTCGTCATCTGCGCGCTCTACGGCCTGACCAACGTCCCGTCCGTGTTCTTCCCGCGCCGACACCGGCGACCGAGGACGGCCCGCCGCATGGCGATCCTGGTCCTGGCCGCGTCCTCGGGCTGATCGGCCTGGTCGCCGCGGTCCTGGCCTGGCGCGGCAACCGGGTCGCCCTGCGGGTGGCGGCCGGCGCCATCATCGTCATGCACCCTCACCGGCGCTCCCGGCGTTCTTCGTCGACGTCCCGATGGGCATCAAGGCGCTCGTCGCCGCCGGTGGTCGTGATCACCGTGGTGGCCGTGGTGCTGATGTTCTCCGGCGACCGCGCGCACCGCGCCGTCACGGACTGAGGCCGGCCATGATCGCCGATCGTCACGGTCCTGCTCGCCTTCCCGCTCGGCTTCTTCTTGCGCAGCCGCCTGGCCGCCAACACGGCGTACGCCATCGCCTACCTGTGGGCGTTCGTCTTCCAGAGCTCTACCTGCTGCTCGACATGCTCGACGGCGGCAAGAACCCGGCCTTCGAGCGGACAGCTTCCCGCTCGTCCTACGGCGTCGTGACGCTGGCGATCTTCGCGGTCGGCTTCGGCCTGGTCGCGCTCGGCCACCGGGTCGGCCGCGGCCGGCGCGAGCGCGTCAGGAGAGCTCGCGCTCGTCCCTGCACCGGCACCAGCGCCAGCGCGGCCAGCGGGAACACCGCGGCCAGCGCGAACGTCGCCGGGTAGCCGAGCCACGTCACGGTCAGCCCCGCGAGCGGCGGCACCGCGGCGGCGGCGAGGAACTGGGCGGTGTTCTGCACGGCCGAGGGCGCGGCCGGACCAGAACGGTCCGGCCCGCTCGGCGACCGCGGTGAAGGCGAGCCCGTTGTCGGCCACCGTGACCACGGTGGCCAGCGACGACGAGGGGTACGGCGAGCGACAGCGTCCAGCCCGGCCGTCGCCCCGAGCAGCAGCATCGTGGCCGCGGCCGCGACCGTCACCCAGCGCAGCGGCCGCATCCGGCTGGCCACGACGTCGGACAGCTGGCCGGCGCCGATCCGGCCGAGCGCGCCCGCCACCTGGGCGCCCGCGACCAGGCCGCCGGCCGCGGCGGGCGACCAGTCGCCGGTCCTGCACCAGCCAGACCAGCGCGAAGGTCCACACCACGAACTGCGGCACCACCAGCAGCACCGAGACGCCGTGGATGCGGGGCAGGTAGCGGTCGGCGCGGTACGGGTTCGGCGCCGCGGTCGGCCCGGCGACCGGCCGCGGGGGGTCGAGCACGACCAGCGGCGACGAGGACCGCGGCCAGGCCGCAGGCGGCGACCGGCACCCACACCGCGGCGTACGGCCCGTGCCGGTCGGCGACCACGGCCATCGTCGCGGCGGCGACGCCGACGCCGACCGGCTGGGCCATCTGCCGGATCCCCATCGCCAGGCCGCGGCGGCCGGCCGGGAACCAGCCGACGACCACCCGCCCGCTGGCCACGTTGCTGCTGGCCGCGGCCAGGCCGGCCAGCCCGAGCCCGAGCGCCAGCAGCACGACCGAGCCGGACAGCGCGGCGAGCGAGCCCAGCGACGACCGCGCCCGCCAGCCCGGCGAGCAGCACCAGCCGCTCGCCCGCGGCGGTCGGTCACCACGCCCCACGGCACCAGCGCCAGCATCATGCCGACCATCGGCGCCGCGGCCACGAGGCCGGCCTGGGCCAGGGAGAGGCCCTGCTGCTCGTGCAGCGCCGGGATCAGGAACGCCGGCCCGTGGACCATCACCGCGGTCGAGGCCTGGGCCAGGGTGCTGGCCCCGAGCATCGCCCACCGCCGGCCGGTGCCGATCTCGCTGCGGTCCGCGGTGGTGGTCACGCCCTAGATTGAAACCCCGACTCGGCTGCGCGCCACCGCTGGCTTCTCCCGGTGAGACCGCGGCCGAATCGGGCGGGACGGGTCTCGGATCCGAGACATGACTGCGACGTCGGCACTGGCTGGGGCCGGAGGTCGGCGTTGGATGGAGCCATGTCAACGACACAGGTCCACCCGGCCACGGTGACCGTCGACGTCGGCGCGCTCGCGCCCGAGGACGTCGTGGCCGTCGCCCGCGACGGTGCGCCGGTGGTGCTCAGCGAGGCGGCGCTGGCCGCGATCGACCGGGCCCGCGGCGTCGTCGAGGAGCTCGCGGCGGCGCCGACGCCGGCGTACGGCATCTCGACCGGGTTCGGCGCGCTGGCCACCCGGCACATCCCGACCGAGATGCGCGCCCAGCTGCAGCGGTCGCTGGTCCGCTCCCACGCCGCCGGCTCCGGCCCGGAGGTCGAGCGCGAGGTGGTCCGGGCGCTGATGCTGCTGCGGCTCTCGACGCTCGCGACCGGGCACACCGGCGTACGCCGGGAGACCGCGCAGCTGCTGGCCGACCTGATCTCGCCACGGCATCACGCCGGTGGTGCACGAGTACGGCTCGCTCGGCTGCTCCGGCGACCTGGCCCCGCTCGTCGCACTGCGCGCTCGCGCTGATGGGCGAGGGCGCGGTCCGCGACGCGCGCGGCGACCCTGCTGCCGGCCGCCGAGGCGCTGGCCGCGGCCGGGCTGGCCCCGGTCGAGCTGGCCGCCAAGGAGGGGCTCGCGCTGATCAACGGCACCGACGGCATGCTCGGCATGCTGGTGCTGGCGATCGCCGACCTGCGGCTGCTGCTGCGCACCGCCGACGTCGCCGCCGCGATGTCGGTCGAGGGCCAGCTCGGCACCGACCGGGTCTTCGCCGCCCGAGCTCCAGGCGATCCGCCCGCACCCCGGCCAGGCGCTGTCGGCGGCCAACCTCGTCGCCGCTGCTGGCCGACTCGGGCGTCGTGGCCGTCCACCGCGGCGCCGGACTGCAACCGGGTGCAGGACGCCTACTCGCTGCGCTGCTCGCCGCAGGTGCACGGCGCCGCCCGCGACACCGTCGAGCACGCCGCGACCGTCGCCGGCCGCGAGCTGGCCTCCGCGGTCGACAACCCGGTCGTGCTGGCGGAGGAAGGCCGGGTCGAGTCCAACGGCAACTTCCACGGCGCGCCGGTCGGCTACGTGCTCGACTTCCTCGCGATCGTCGCCGCCGACGTCGCCTCGATCAGCGAGCGGCGCACCGACCGGTTCCTCGACAAGGCCCGCAACCACGGCCTGCCGCCGTTCCTCGCCGACGACCCGGGCGTCGACAGCGGCCACATGATCGCGCAGTACACCCAGGCCGCGATCGTCTCCGAGCTCAAGCGGCTCGCGGTCCCGGCCTCGGTCGACTCGATCCCCTCCAGCGCGATGCAGGAGGACCACGTCTCGATGGGCTGGTCGGCCGCCCGCAAGCTGCGCCGCTCGGTCGACGGGCTGACCCGCGTGGTCGCCGTCGAGGTGCTCACCGCCGCCCGCGCGCTCGACCTGCGCGCGCCCCTCGAGCCGTCGCCGGCCACCGCCGCCGTCGTCGCCCTGCTCCGCTCCTCCGGCATCGAGGGCCCCGGCCCCGACCGCCACCTCTCGCCCGAGATCGAGGCCGCCGTCGAGCTGGTCGCGTCGGGCGCCGTCCTCGCCGCCGTCGAAGAAGTGATCGGAGAACTCGCATGACCGAGCCGTCCGACACGAACCCCCGCCTGCCCATCCACGCCGCCCACGGCACCGAGCTGACCGCGCGGTCGTGGCAGACCGAGGCGCCGCTGCGGATGCTGATGAACAACCTCGACCCCGAGAACGCCGAGCGCCCCGAGGACCTCGTCGTCTACGGCGGCACCGGCAAGGCGGCCCGCAACTGGGAGGCGTACGACGCCCTCGTGCGCACCCTGCGCGACGCTCGACGACGACGAGACGATGCTCGTGCAGTCCGGCAAGCCGGTCGGCGTGATGCGGACCCACGAGTGGGCGCCGCGGGTGCTGATCGCCAACTCCAACCTGGTCGGCGACTGGGCCAACTGGGAGGAGTTCCGCCGGCTCGAGGACCTCGGCCTGACGATGTACGGCCAGATGACCGCCGGCTCGTGGATCTACATCGGCACCCAGGGCATCCTGCAGGGCACCTTCGAGACCTTCGCCGCGGTCGCGGACAAGAGGTTCGGCGGCACGCTGGCCGGCACCATCACCGTCACCGCCGGGCTCGGCGGCATGGGCGGCGCCCAGCCGCTCGCCGTCACGATGAACGACGGCGTCGCGATCTGCATCGAGTGCGACCAGGCCCGCATCCAGCGCCGCATCGACCACCGCTACCTCGACGTCCAGGCCGACGTCCTCGAGGACGCCGTGCGGCTGGCGGTCGAGGCGCGCGACGCGAGGCGGCCGCTGTCGATCGGCGTGCTCGGCAACGCCGCCGAGCTGCTGCCCGAGCTGCTGGAGATCGGACGCCCCGATCGACATCGTCACCGACCAGACCTCGGCGCACGACCCGCTGTTCTACCTGCCGGCCGGCACCGCGTTCGAGGACTGGGAGCAGCGAGCGCACCGAGGACCCGGTCGGCTTCACCAAGCGCGCCCAGGAGTCGATGGCCGCCACGTGCGGGCGATGGTCGAGTTCCAGGACGCCGGCGCCGAGGTCTTCGACTACGGCAACTCGATCCGCGACGAGGCCCGCAAGGGCGGCTACGACCGGGCCTTCGAGTTCCCCGGCTTCGTGCCGGCCTACATCCGGCCGCTGTTCTGCGAGGGCAAGGGCCCGTTCCGCTGGGCCGCGCTGTCCGGCGACCCGGCCGACATCGCCGCCACCGACCGGGCGATCCTCGAGCTGTTCCCCGACAACGAGCGGCTGCGCAAGTGGATCACCATGGCCGGCGAGCGGGTCGCAGTTCCAGGGGCTGCCGGCGCGGATCTGCTGGCTCGGCTACGGCGAGCGCCACCTGGCCGGGCTGAAGTTCAACGAGATGGTCGCCTCCGGCGAGCTCAAGGCGCCGATCGTGATCGGCCGCGACCACCTCGACTGCGGCTCGGTCGCCTCGCCGTACCGCGAGACCGAGGCGATGCTCGACGGCTCCGACGCCATCGCCGACTGGGCGATCCTCAACGCGCTGGTCAACACCGCCTCGGGCGCGACCTGGGTGTCGTTCCACCACGGCGGCGGCGTCGGCATGGGCCGCTCGCTGCACGCCGGTCAGGTCACCGTCGCCGACGGCACCGAGCTGGCCGCGCAGAAGATCGAGCGGGTGCTCACCAACGACCCCGGCATGGGCGTGATCCGGCACGTCGACGCCGGCTACGACCGCGCGGTCGAGGTGGCCGAGGAGCGCGGCGTGCGGATCCCGATGCGCGAGGGGTCCCCGGTGGGTCGAGCCGATCGTAGCTCGTCCGGCGATGGATGTCAGCACGTTCTACGCGCTGTTCTCGGCGACCTGCTTCGCGCTGCTCGGCTTCTGGTGGAACCTGCTCCAGGGCAACCCGCACTGGCTGCGCGACGCCGAGACGCGGACGGCGGTCGGCGGGGTCTACCTCTCGTTCCTGCTGCCCGGCGCTGATGGGGCTGTTCGCGCAGGTCGGGGGACCGGCACCACGCCGATCTGGCGGATCAGCTTCGTCGTCGTCGCCGCGGTCGGGCTGGTCACCACGCTGCGGGCGCTGCCGCACAGCCGGCGCTCGGGCGTCGACGACCGGCCGAACCGGCTCGCCGCGGTCGTCCTCTACGGCGCTGATCGCGGTGGTCGGCCTGGTGCCGGAGGTCGGCGAGCTGGTTCGACCTCGAGCGGCGATCCAGGTCGAGGCGATCCTGCTGATCCTGCTGGTGCTGCTCGCCCACGGCCTGGTGTGGCGGTTCATGACGATGGATCCGCCGGCCGGCCGGCACGAGGCGATGAGTCCGCCGGAGGGACCGGGTCTGACCGCCATGACTGAGACCCCCGCCCAGGAGTTCCGCGAGATCGGCGGCCGGTTCGGCGACTCGTGCGCCGGCGTCCGCCCCGACCAGTGGGACGACCCGTCGCCGGTCGAGGAGTGGACGGCGCGCGACGTCGTGCGCCACCTCGTCGAGTGGTTCCCGGCGTTCCTCGTCACGGTGCCGGGGTCGACCTGCCGCCCGGTCCGTCCGTCGGACGAGGACCCGGTCGGCGCGTGGCAGCACCTGTACGACGAGGTGCTGGCGCTGCTCGAGGACCCGGCCACGGCCGGGCGAGGTGCTGAGCAACCCGCACATCGGCGAGGTGCCGCTGCCGCAGGCGGTCTCGCAGTTCTTCACCGGCGACGTCTTCCAGCACACGCTGGGACCTCGCGAGGGCGAGCGGCCAGGACGCCACGCTCGACCCGGAGCGGTGCGCCGCGATGCTGGCCGGGGCGGAGCCGTACGAGGACGCATGCGTCAGAGCGGGCAGTACGGCCCACGAGTCGAGGTCCCGGAGGACGCGGATGCCCAGACCAGGTTCATCGCGTTCATCGGGCGCGATCCCGGCTGTGGCGACCGACGTCGCGGTGACCGCGTCGACCTCAGCACGTCGGCTGACCGCGTGACGACGACGCCGACCCGCTCGCGGGCCACCCTCACCGGAATCAGCTCGCGGGCGTGGGAGCACCCCGCCGACCGCGGCGCGCTCGTGGCGCTGCGCAAGCTCAAGGGGTTCGACACCGTCCTCAAGGCGATCAGCTCGCTGTTCAACGAGCGCGCCACCCGGCTGCTCTTCCTCGGCTCGATGGTGCGGGTCGACGACCGGCAGTTCGCCGGGCTGCAACCGGCTGCTGGCCGAGGTGGGCCGGACGCTCGACGTCGACGAGCTGCCCGAGCTGTACGTGACCAACAGCCCGTTCACGAACGCCAGTGACGTCGGCATGGACAAGCCGATCATCATCATCAACTCCGCGCTGCTCGACCTGCTCGACGAGGAGGAGATGCGCTTCGTCGTCGCCCACGAGCTCGGCCACGCGCTCAGCGGCCACGCGGTCTACCGGACCCTGCTCGACCGGCTGATCCGCGCTCAGCGGCGTCTCAACTCGGTGCCCGGTCGGCGCGCTGGGCGTCGCGGATGATCATCGCCGGCGCTGTACGAGTGGCAGCGCAAGTCCGAGCTGTCCGCCGACCGGGCCGGGCTGCTCGCCACCCAGGACCCGGCCACGGCGTTCCGGGTGCACATGAAGCTCGCCTGCGGCTCGGGCGACCTGTCCGAGCTCGACCAGACGTCGTTCTTCGCGCAGGGGCAGGAGTACCTCGACTCCGGCGACCTGCGCGACTCGGTGCTCAAGCTGCTGCTCATCGAGGAGCAGTCCCACCCGTTCGCCGTCGTCCGCGCGGCCGAGCTGCGCCGCTGGGTCGACTCCGGCGAGTACACCCAGATCCTGGGCGGCACCTACCCGCGCCGCGACGAGGACGCCGGCGCGAGCATGTCGGACGCCGCCAAGGAGGCGGCCGACTCCTACACCGAGGCGTTCCAGCGACCTCCCAGGACGCCCTGGGCAAGCTGGTCCACGACGTGGCCGGCTTCTTCGGCAGCGCCAAGCTCTGGCTCGACGAGCAGCTGCGCCGCAACCGCGACTGACCAGGCCTGAGCTAAGCCTCGATCCGTGGATGGCCGCCTACTACGCGGCCACCACAGGGGCGCGCTGGCGGCGTTGCCGACGCTGGAAAGACGCCCAGTCTGACTGCGCGCCGGCGCCTTGCCAGTCACACCCCTCTGGTGCCGCTCGCTACGCCGCCCATCCACGGATCGAGGCTAAGGCAGCGGCCGGGGCGCCTGGATGCGCGCCGGCGCGCCCTCCCGGAACCGGTTGACCCGGCGGAAGCAGCCCTGGCCGAGACCGTCCTTGGCCAGCCCCGCCAGGTCGCCGTTGCCGTAGAGCCCCCGGAAGTAGCCGTCCGGGTAGACGCCGTTGCCGGCCTGCCAGTACATGATCTCGTCGGCGCCGTTGGAGTGGTCGAGGCCGAAGGCGTGGCCGAACTCGTGGAGCATGACCTCGCCCCAGAGCGGCTTGGTGCCCTGGAAGGACCAGTCGAGGTTGCCGCTGAACCACTTGTCGGTGTCGAAGACGGCCGCCGACTGGGTGCTCTCCCACACCGGGCGGCCGCGTGCCGTCGCGCGCGGCGTGCAGCTGGACCGGGCCGCCGAAGCCGAGCGCGGACCGGGTGACGAAGTCGGGCATCTCGGTCTCGTCGGCGAAGGCGATCAGCATGTCCTGGTTGGCGAGGCAGTCGGGTGTGGTCGGTCGTGTAGGGGATCTGGTGGGACGTGCCGACGTATCTCACGGGGATGCCGGTGGCCGCGGAGGCCTGGGCCATGGCCAGCTGCGCGAGCAGGATGCCGTTGGGCCCCACGTCGTCGGCGTTCACGACGTAGCGGACCGTCTTGCACGGGTTGAAGGAGAAGCGGACGCCCCGGTCCTGGAGGAAGACGTGGTCGGCCGGGTTGCCGCGCGGCGCGTAGGGGATGTAGACGTTGGCCTTGGTGCGGCGGTTGAAGCGGTGCCGCCCCGACGTCGAGACGCGCACCTTGTGGGTGCCGTACCAGTTGAGGGTGCCGCTGGATGGCGAACTTGCCCTTCCTGGAGCTCCTGGTCGCTGGCGAACGTGTGCCAGCCTGCCGGGCATCTTGACCTGGAGCTTCACCTTCCGCTTCCCGCCGGGCACCCGCCCGTGGGCGGCCACGCCGAACCGCGCCGTTGGCGAAGAAGGTGGTCGAGGTCCCAGACCACCTTGCCCTTGTGGTGGTGGCCGTGGTGCCCGTGATGGCCGTGGTGGTGACCGCGACCGGCCGACGGCCGGTGCGCGGTGTGGCGGCGGCGAGGAGGGCGGCTGCGAGACCGAGGACGAGGGAGGCCGCGACGGTGCGGACCGAACGGTGAAGAGTCACCCGAGGTCCCTTCCCGTGCTGCACCCGGCGGAAACCCCGGGTTTCGGCCCTGAGGGTGTCAGTCCCGGGGCCCGATGGCTGTCGTGGATGCTGCAGCGTGCGGCGGGCGGACTCGACGTGCAGGTGCCTCGATCATCCGGCCGTGGTAGGTGACGACGCCGCTGTCCGCTCCGCCTCCCAGGCCTCGAGGATCCCGCGGGCGTCCGCGACCGCCTCCTCGCTCGGGCGAACGTCTCGTTGGCGCCCTCGACCTGGCCCGGGTGGATCAGGGTCTTGCCGTCGAAGCCCATCTCGCGGCCCTGCCGGCACTCGCGAGGAAGCCGTCGGGGTCCTTGACGTCGTTGTAGACGCCGTCGAGGACGGCGATGCCGGCGGCCCGGCCGGCGAGCAGCGCGGTGTGCAGGCTGGGCAGGATCGGCGCCCGGCCGGGCACGTGCTCGGCGTACAGCTCCTTGACCAGGTCGTTGGTGCCGAGCACCAGGCGCTCGAGCCGCTCGCGAGGCGCGCGGCGATCGCCAGGGCGTCGAGGATCGCCACCGGCGTCTCGACCATCGCCCACAGCGTGGTGTGGTCGGGCGCGCCGGCCTTCTCGAGCGCGTCGACCAGCTGGCGCGACCTCGGTCGGCGCTGTTGACCTTGGGTACGACGACAGCGTCGCGGCCCCGCCTGCGCGGCCGCGGCCAGGTCGTCGTCGTGCCACTCGGTGCCGATGCCGTTGACCCGGATGGTCAGCGTTCGCCAGCCGTAGTCGCCGCTCGCGGCCGCGGCGCACGCCGCCTCGCGGGCGGCCGGCTTCGCGTCCGGCGCGACGGCGTCCTCGAGGTCGAGGATCAGCCCGTCGCAGGGGATCGACCTTGGCCTTCTCCAGTGCCCGCTCGTTGGAGCTCGGCATGTAGAGGACGCTGCGCAGCGGGGATGAACTCCTCGGTCACGCGTCGGCCTCGACCTCGATGGCGTCGTACGGCCGCCTTGAGCTCCGGGTCGATCGCGGCCAGCTGCTCGGCCAGCTCGACCATCACCAGGCACTGCTTGAGCGAGGCGTCGTCCTCCATCTTGCCGTCGAGCATCACCGCGCCGGTGCCGTCGCCCATGGCGGCGGCCACCCGCCGGGCGTGCCGGACCTCCTCGACGCTGGGGCTGAACACCTTGTTGGCGATCGCGATCTGCTTGGGGTGCAGCGACCAGGTGCCGACGCAGCCGAGCAGGAACGCGTTGCGGAACTGGTCCTCGCACGCCACCACGTCGGCGATGTCGCCGAACGGGCCGTAGTAGGGGTAGATGCCGTGCATCGCGCAGGCGTCGACCATCCGCGCGATCGTGTAGTGCCAGAGGTCCTGCTGGTACGTCGCGCGGTGGGCCTCGAGGTTGGCCACGCCGTCGCTGCGGGGCGGGTCCTCGCGGACCAGGTAGCCGGGGTGGCCGCCGCCGACGCGGGTGGTCTTCATCCGCCGGTCGGCGGCCAGGTCGGCCGGGCCGAGGGAGAGGCCCTGCATGCGCGGGCTGGCGCCGCAGATCTCCTCGACGTTCGCGACGCCGCGGGCGGTCTCGAGGATGGCGTGCACGAGGATCGGCCGGTCGAGCCCGGCCTTGGCCTCGAGCTGGGCGAGCAGCCGGTCGACGTAGTGGATGTCCTCGGCGCCCTGCACCTTCGGGACCATGACCACGTCGAGCTTGTCGCCGATCTCCGGGACCAGCGTGGTGAGGTCGTCGAGCACCCACGGGCTGTCGAGCGAGTTGATCCGCGTCCACAGCTGGGTCGGCCCCGCCGCCAGGTCGGTGCCCTTCGCGATCTTGACCAGGCCCTCGCGGGCGGCGACCTTGTTGTCGGCCTTGATCGCGTCCTCGAGGTTGCCGAGCAGCACGTCGACGCTGCCGACCATGTCGGGGATCTTCGACGCCATCTTCTCGTTGCTCGGGTCGAAGAAGTGGATCGCCCGGCTCGGCCGCGCGGGGATCTCGCGCAGGGGCTCGGGCGCCCCGACGGCCAGGGGCCGGAAGAAGTCCTTGGCGGGCGTGACATGGGCTGGAGCGTGTCACGCAATCGGGCCGGAGCGGTATGACGGATCTGACAGCGTGAGGTTCTACCCGAAGTCCTCGGCGGCCCAGAGATGGCCGTTGGACGCAGTGATCGTGCCGCGGTCGTGCGCGCCGTCCCAGACTGTGACGGTCGACGTGCCGATCCCGGCCCTGATCGTCAGTCCCCTGAGGTCGACGGTGTCGATCCCCGTCGCGAAGTCGGTGATCGTGTCGGCCGCGGTGGCGTTCGGGATCGGCGACGGAGCGGCGGGTGCGAACGTGTCGGCGCCGCCGTTGCCTGTCAAGGTGTCTGATCCGGTATTGCCCGTCAGGCGGTTGGCGAGGTCGTTGCCGATGAGCTCGGTATCGCCGCCGGCGGTGGCGTTCTCGAAGACCGAGCCCGACCCCAGCTGGAGGTCGTAGGCCGACGAGACGGCCTGCCAGGTCGTCAGCCTGAGGTCGAGCTTGATCGGCCCAGCGGAGAAGCCGAACGACACTGTGTCGTTGCCGAACGAGTCCTCGAGCCGGGTGGACCCGATGTGGCAGCCCGAGCACGCGACGAAGACCTGGAACGTGTCGTCACCCGCGTCGCCGAACCACACGTTCCCGTCGCCGCCGAGGACACCGAACGGTCGTGACAGGACGTCGTTGCCGGGGCCGCCGTGGATGCGGTCGGGCGTGTTGCCCCCGAGGAGGTGGTCGTCACCATCCCCGCCGGTGAGCTCCTCGATGCCGAGGTACTGAAGCACGACGGCGTACGCCGGGCTCACCTGCTGGGAGGCCTTGCTACCGAGATCCACGGTGACCGCGCGGCTGGTGGCCGCGAAGGAGAGGTGGTCCGGCCCGTCGGCGTCCGGCTCGACGATCGTCGCCTGACCAGGCAGGTCCGCGTCGACCAGGTAGGTGTCGGCGCCGATGCCCCCTTCGAGCATGTCCCTGCCGCCGTCGCCCGGCCGCAGCACGTCGTTCCCTTGGTCGCCCTCGAGCACGTCGGACCGGGTGCCTCCTGTCAGGACGTCGTCACCCTTGCCGCCGACGAGGACGACGTCGGGCAGCCTGCCCTTCGAGCTGTCGACCGTCATCTGGTCGTTCCCGGCGAGACCGAGGATCCGGATCTTGGTGCACTTCCGGTTCATGTAGCTCTTCGGCAGCGGCACCTTGACCCCGTCGACGCGCACCGTGACCTTGCGTCCCTTGCGGACCACGGTCATCGTCTGGCCCCGGCTGGTGCCGCGGACGGTGAGCACGCCCTTCGCGAAAGCCGCGATCGGATGAGCCGTGGGCTTGGCAGCCGGCCTGACCGCCGCGCTCGACGACGAGGCCATGAGGACCGGTATTGCGAGGGTGAGCGGCAGGACGGCGGCGATGAGGCGCCGGACGATGTGCGTCATACCCGGGTTGATGCACGCTAGGACGGATTGGTTCGCCGCCACCAGCGCTTCTTCGGCTCCGGCTTCCTGTGCTCGTCGGCGAGCGCCTCGCGGGCCTTGCGGCGCTGCTCGGCCAGCCGGGCCGTACGCCGCTCGCGCCAGGCCTCGACCGTCTGCGTCGACGTCGCGCGGCATGGTGACCAGCGGCGGCCCCTCGGGGAGCCGGTAGCGCGCGGCGACGACCCGCTCGTTGAAGTCGGTGACGTGGCGGCGGACCTCGCGCCTCGGTGTTGAGCTTGTCGAGGTCGTCGTCGAGCTCGGCGTCCTCCTTGCGGAGCGCCAGGCTCGGCGGCAGCACGGCGATGTGCTCGCGCTCGACCAGCTTCTTGAGCCACCAGTTGGGGTCGTGGTGCCCGCCCAGCCCTCGATCGGCTTGCCCGGCGCCGGGCAGGTCGTCGAAGTCGCCGCGCTCCATCGCCTGGCGGACCTGCAGGTCGACCCAGGTCTGCTGCTGGGCCATCCGGCGCGGCCGCCGCGGCCCGGCCGTCCTGCCGCACGCCCGCGGGCGCGTCGGCCGGCTGCTCGGGCGGCCCTCCGGCCAGTCGTCGCTCTCCGGCATGGCCCCGGAATACCAGGGTCGCACGCGGCCGATCAGTCAGGCTGATCCGCGACCGGTTGGGGGTCGGCCTCGCCTCGGCATCAGCCAGAGCGCGACGGCCGCCAGCAGCGCCGCCGCCGCGCAGATCGCCCAGACCGTGAGGTAGCCCGACAGCGGGGCGTGGCCCTTGACCGGGTCCTTGATCGAGCCGGTCGAGGCCAGGCAGATCGCGAAGATCGACGACGCGATCGCGCCGCCGACGGTCTTGGTCGCGTTGGTCATGCCGGTGGCGAAGCCGGTGCGGTCCGGGGGTGCGGCCGCCGCGGCCGTGGCGGGCAGCGCGGCGACCAGCGCGCCGGAGCCGACGCCCGCGATCGCCATGTTGACCAGCGCCTGGCCGGTCGAGTCGTGGAGCGGCAGCCACAGCGCGTAGCCGAGCGCGACCAGCAGGGCGCCGAGCACCAGCGCGCCGCGCGGCCCGAGCAGCCGCGAGGTCAGCGGCAGGGTGAACGCGCCGATCGCCAGGAACACGACGTAGACCCCGATCAGCGTGGAGACGAACGACGCGTCCGCGCCGAGCCCGTAGCCGGCCGTGTCCGGGTCGGTGCGGGCGAACGTCGAGAGCGGGATCTGGGCGCCGAGCACCGACATGCCGAACAGGAACGCGGTCAGCTGCACCGGCCACTGGCCGGGCGTCGCGAGCAGGCGTACGTCGACCATCGGCTCGGGGTGGCCGGCCTCGTAGCGGGCGAACGGCACCAGCGCGGCCAGGCCGAGCAGCGACCAGCGCCCAGGCCAGCACCGAGCCGGGACCCTGCACCCGGATCGCGATCAGCCCGCCCATCACCAGGCCGAGCGCGACGGTGATCAGGCCGAGCCCGCCCCAGTCGTAGCCGCCGGTGGCCTCGCCGGGGGTGTCCTCGATGCCGAACCAGATCGACGAAGAAGACCGCGGTCACCACGATCGCCGGCAGCGCGAGCAGGAAGCCCATCGAGGTCGCCTCGACCAGGGCGCCGGAGGTCAGCGCGCCGATGATCACGGCGAGCTCGAGCGCGCCGACCAGGATCGCCGCGCCGCGCCGGGTGAGCAGCGCCTGCCGGCCGGTGCCGGCCGTGCGGCGGTGGATGATCGCGATCTCGAGCGGCAGCCACACGACGTACGCGCCCTGGACCGCCCAGCCGATGAGGAACGTCGTGAAGCTCGGCGCGAACGCCAGCACCCAGCGACCCGAGCGCGGTGACCGCGGTCGAGAGCAGCAGCACCTTCTTGTGGCCGACCAGGTCGCCGAGCCGGGCCAGCGGCGGCACCACCAGCGCGGAGACGACGAGCTGCGCGGCCTCGAACCAGTTGACGTCGGCGTCCTTGATCGAGAGGTGGTCGGCGATGTCGCTGTAGATCGGCGTGTAGTAGCCCTGCAGCACGCCGCTGGCGAGCTCGACGCAGACCAGGAACCCGACGATCGCGAACAGGCCGTGCACCGGCTTCAGCGGCTGGGTCGGCCGTCGTCGCGGTGGTCATCGGGAGCCTCTCGATCAGCCGCTCGGTACCAGCGCACGCCGTCGAGGAAGTCGTCGACGCCGAGGTGCTCGTCGTAGGAGTGGATCGCCTCGCGCTGCGCCTTGGTCATCCGGAACGGCGCGAACCGGTAGATCCGGTCGCAGATCGGGTGCGAAGCTGCGCGAGTCGGTGGCGGCCATCATCACGTAGGGCGCGGGGACGGCGTCGGGGAAGACCTCGCCGATCGTCGCCTCGATCAGCTCGAAGGCGTCGTCCTTGCTGCTCGGCGGTCGAGTACGGCGAGAGCGGGCTCGGCTCGTAGACCTCGACGACGTCGATCTCGACCCGGTCGTCGCCGATCACCTTGCGCAGGTGGGCGAGGACCGTCTCGGAGGTGTCGCCGAGCATGATCCGGATGTTGACGCCGGCGGTGGCCGTCTGGGCGATCACGTTGAGGGCCGGGCTGCCCTGGAGCGTGGTGACCGCGAACGTCGTCCGCACCATCGCGGCCGCGCTCTCGGGCCGAGCGCGGTGAGCAGCCTTCGCCAGCGCCGGGCCGAGCCGGGCGGCGTTCGCCATGCAGCGGCCGCAGGGCGAGCGGGGCGTGCGGCGCGAGCCGCCGGAACAGCTCGACGGTCGGCGGCGGGCAGGCTGCGTCGGCATCGGGGAGCGGTCGAGGCGGGTGATCGCCCGGGCCAGCCGCGCGGTCGGCCCCATCCGCGCCGGGGTGGAGGCGTGGCCGCCGCGGCCCTCGACCCGCAGCAGGACCGACATGATCCCCTTCTCGGTCACCCCGACGACGCCGACCGGCTTGCCGATGCCGGGAACGCGTCGTGCGCGATGGCGCCGCCCTCGTCGACGACGAACCACGGCCGCACGCCGCGCTCGCTGGAGCTCCGCGACGGCGGTGGTGGCCGCCGTGCCGAACACCTCCTCGTCGCAGCCGAACGACAGCCAGACGTCCTGCGCGGGCGTGAAGTCGCGCTCGAGCAGGGTCTCGACGGCCTCGCAGATCGCCGACCAGGCAGCCCTTGTCGTCGAGGGTGCCGCGGCCCCAGATCTGCGCCGTCGACGACGTCGCCGCTGAACGCGTCGTGCTGCCAGGTGCCCTCGACCGGCACCACGTCGAGGTGGGCCATCAGCACCACCGGCCGCTCGGCGCTCGCGCCGCGCCAGTGGAAGAGCAGCCCGTGGGTGTGCACCCGGGTCAGCTCGAGCCGCTCGTGCAGCAGCGGGAACTGGCGGGCCAGCTCCTCGACGAACGCGTCGAACGCCGCGGTGTCGACCCGCTCGAGCTCGCGGTGGGAGACGGTCGGGATCCGGACCAGCGCCTGGAGCTTGCGCGCACGCGCGCGCGGCAGCTCCTCGGTCCCTCCCACCGTCATGCCCGGGACCCTAGACCCCCTCGTGCTGCCCAGCGGCCCGGTGCACGAGCTCGTCGAGGGTCGCGGCGCTGGCCGGGTGCGCGGCGAGCCGGACGGCCTCTCGCCCTCGGCGCGGTGGCCGATGGTGATCACGCCGACCGGGTCGTGGTCGTCGGGGATGCCGAAGGCCTCGCGCACGGCGGCGTCCTTGTCGGGCGGGACGCCGATGAAGCAGCTGCCGAGCCCGTGCGTCGGTCGCGGTCTGGAGGATCAGCAGGCTCGCCATCGCGGCGTCCATGTGCCAGAACGGCATCGGCCAGCGGGCCTCGTCGCGGTCGGTCCAGCCCTTGTCGTCCTCGGCGTAGCGCTCGAGGTAGGCCGCCTTGCTGGAGCACGGGAGGATCACCACCGGAGCGCCCATCATCCCGGCCAGCCAGCTGTCCGGCTCGCTCGAGGTCGTCGGCGGTGGCCGCCCAGAACCGGCGTACGTCGTCGGGCGTGTCGAGCACCAGGAACGCCCAGCCCTGGCTGAACCCGGCGCTGGGCGCGCGCACCGCGTTGGCCAGCGCCGGTCGACGACGGCCGGGTCGACCGGCTCGTCGCCGTAGTCGCGGACCATGCGCCGGCGCTTGACGACCTCCTGGAACTCCATGGTCGCCAGTATCCGTCAGCGGCCTTGAGTTCTCGGATCCGAGACCTCGCTCCGCGTGCGCTGGTGGCGGTCGAGGCGCCGGGCTGCGTTGGATGGGTCCCATGGTCGACGACTTCGAGCGGATGTGGTCCGACCTCGCGCCGATCGGGCGGTCGGCGGCCTCGGCGGCTACTTCCGCCAGCCGTTCACCCAGCCCGAGCGCGAGCTCGCCGACTGGTTCCGCGAGCAGGCCGCCGCCCGCGGCCTCGCCGTCGAGGCCGACGACACCGGCAACCTGCGTGGCTGGTGGGAGCCCGGCACGGCGGACTGTCCCCGGACCACGGCGGCGTCCTCACCGGGTCGCACCTCGACTCGGTGCTGGACGGCGGGGCGTACGACGGGCCGCTGGGGGTGGTCTCGGCGCTGGCGGCGCTCGACGAGCTGCGCGCGCGCGGCGTCGTGCCGACCCGGCCGATCGGGGTGTCGGTGTTCGTGGAGGAGGAGGGGTCGCGGTTCGGGCTGGCCTGCCTCGGGTCCCGGCTGGCGACCGGCGCGATCGCCTGGGAGCAGGCGCGGGTCGCTGCGCGACCGCGACGGCGTCGCCTTCGAGGAGGTCGTCGAGGGTGGCGGGCCGGGGCTGCTGGACGGCGTCGGCGCCTTCGTGGAGCTGCACGTCGAGCAGGGCCGCGACCTCGTCGACCGCGGCGCGGCGATCGGGCGTGGCCAGCGAGATCTGGCCGCACGGGCGCTACCGCTTCGACTTCGAGGGCGAGGCCAACCACGCCGGCTCGACCCGGATGGAGGACCGGGCCGACCCGATGCTGACCTACGCGATGACCGCGCTGGCCGCGAACAAGCAGGCCCGGCTGGCCGGCCAGCGCGCGACGTTCGGCCGGGTCGAGGTGACGCCCAACGGCACCAACGCCGTGCCGTCGCGGGTGCTGGCCTGGCTCGACGCGCGGTGCTCGTCCGACGCCGCGCTGAGCCGCGCTGGTGGAGACGGTCACCCGGCAGGCCGGCGAGCGCGCCGAGCGGGACGGCACCACGGTCGACGGTCACCGCCGAGTCGGTGTCGGGGGCGGTCGCCTTCGACGCCGGGCTGGCGCGGCGGATCGCCGCCGACCACGAGGGCGGCGACTGGCCGGTCATCCCGACCGCGGCCGGCCACGACGCCGGAATCCTTGCTGCACAAGGGATCCCGACCGCCATGCTGTTCGTCCGCAACCCCACCGGCGTCTCGCACTCGCCGGCCGAGACGCGCGTCGGTGCCGGACTGCCTGGCCGGCGTGCACGCGCTGGCCGAGACGCTCGAGCGGCTGGCCACGTGACCACGTCGCTACCTGCTCGAGCGGGCCTGGGTCGACGGCGACCGGTCCAGGACGACGTGCTGGTCGAGATCGAGGCACGGCCGGTTCACCCGGGTCGACGCGCCGGCGGCACCGCCGGCGGAGCGCTTCGCCTCTCCGGGCCTCACCATCCCCGGCCTGGCCAACGACCACAGCCACGCCTTCCACCGGGCGCTGCGCGGGCGGACCCAGCGCGGGCGCGGGACGTTCTGGACCTGGCGCGAGCAGATGTACGCCGTGGCCGGGCGGCTCGACCCGGAGTCCTACCTCGCGCCTGGCCCGGGCCACCTACCGCGAGATGGTCGCCGCGGGCTACACCGCGGTGACGGAGTTCCACTACCTGCACCACCGGCCCGACGGGACGCCGTACGACGACCCGAACGCGATGGGCGAGGCGCTCGAGGAGGCCGCCCGCCAGGCCGGGATCCGGATCACGCTGCTCGACACCTGCTACGTCAGCAGCGGCTTCGGGGCGCCGCCCGAGGGCGTGCAGCGGCGCTACTCCGACGGGGACGCGCGGGCCTGGGCCGCGCGCGCCGGCGACGGCCCGGCGGCCATCCACTCGGTGCGCGCGGTGCCGCGCGAGCAGCTGCCCGTCTTCCGCGGCCGCGCGCCGCTGCACGTGCACCTCTCCGAGCAGGTGGCCGAGAACGAGGCCTGCCTCGCGGCGTACGGCGTCACCCCGACCCGGCTGCTGCACGAGGCCGACCTGCTCGGCCCGGACACCACGGTCGTGCACGCCACCCACCTGACCGACGACGACATCGAGCTGCTGGGCACCACCGGCACGAACGTCTGCATCACCCCGACCACCGAGCGCGACCTGGCCGACGGCATCGGGCCCGCCCGCCGGCTGCACGACGCCGGGTGCCGGATCACGCATCGGCAGCGACAGCCACGCGGTGGTCGACCCGTTCGAGGAGCTGCGCGGCCTCGAGATGGACGAGCGGCTCGCGACCGGCGAGCGCGGCCACTGGAGCGCCGCCGAGCTGCTGGCCGTCGGCACCGGCTGGCCGGATCGAGGTCGGCGCCCCGGCCGACCTGGTCACCCTGGACACCGCGAGCCCGCCGGACCGCCGGCACCGGCGCCGACGAGCACACCGCGGTCTTCGCGGCGACCGCGCCGACGTCGACCAGGTCGTGGTCGACGGCGCGTGGTCGTACACGCCCGGCGCGGTGACGAGGAGATCGGGCGCGAGCTCGACGAGGCGATCGGAGCGCTGTGGACATGACGGCCACGACGCTGATCACCAACATCGGCGAGCTCGTCACCAACGCTCCCGAACAAGATCATCCCGTAGGAGATGGTTCGCAGGAGACGATCCCGCAGGGGATCGTCTCCTCGGCATCGTGCGCGACGCGGCGCTGGTGGTCGAGGGCGGCCGGGTGGCCTGGGTCGGTCCGCGCCGCCGAGGCGCCCGCCGCCGACGAGGTGGTCGACGCGGGCGGCCGCGCGGTGCTGCCCGGCTTCGTCGACAGCCACAGCCACCTGGTCTTCGCCGGCGACCGGGCGCGGGAGTTCGCGGCCCGGATGGCGGGGGAGCCGTACGCCGCCGGCGGCATCCGCACCACCGTCGCCGCGACCCGTGCCGCCACCGACGAGCAGCTCACCGCCCACGTCGCCCGGCTGGTGCAGGAGATGGCCCGGCAGGGCACCACCACCGTCGAGATCAAGTCGGGCTACGGGCTCACCGTCGCGCGACGAGGCGCGCAGCCTGGCCGTGGCGCGGCAGTTCACCGACGAGACCACCTTCCTGGGCGCACACGTCGTCCCGGCGGAGTTCGCCGGACGACCCGGCCGGCTACGTCGACCTCGTGACCGGCCCGATGCTGGAGGCCGCGGCGCCGTACGCGCGCTGGATCGACGCGTTCTGCGAGGAGGGCGCCTTCGACGTCGACCAGGCCCGCGCGGTGCTCGCGGCCGGGGCGGCGCACGGCCTGCGGGGCCGGCTGCACGCCAGCCAGCTCGGGCCCGGGCCCGGCGTGCTGCTGGCCGCCGAGCTCGGCCTGGCCGCGGTCGACCACTGCACCTACCTCACCGACGCCGACGTCGACGCCCTCCGCGACTCCGGGACGGTGGCGACGCTGCTGCCGGGCGTCGAGTTCTCGACCCGCCAGCCCTATCCCGACGCACGCCGCCTGCTCGACGCGGGCGTCGACGGTCGCCCTGGCCAGCGACTGCAACCCCGGCTCCAGCTTCACCAGCTCGGTGCCGCTCTGCATCGCGCTCGCGGTGCGCGAGATGGGCATGACCCCGGCCGAGGCGGTGCACGCGGCGACGTACGGCGGTGCACGAGCCCTGCTCCGCGACGACGTCGGCCGGCTCACCGTCGGCGCCCGCGCCGACCTGCTGCTGCTGGACGCCCCGTCGCACGTCCACCTGGCCTACCGTCCCGGCGTCCCGCTGGTCGTCGGCACCTGGATCGGCGGGCGGCCGACGGCCTGATCCGGCCGCTCGATCTCGCTGCCCCAGCTGTGACGGAAGTGGACCTGACGTGGCACCGCCGAGCGTGACCTCCGCGCGATTTCGCGTGAGCTGTCGGATCTGAGGTACCTACGTCGTCGTACACGGTGTCAGAGATAAGGCACCTTCCCGATGTGGGTGCCTACCTCAGACGGCGATCTTTGTGATCACCAGGCAGTCACGACCAGCCAACTGAGGAGCACACCAGCGATGGACTTCAACACCTTCGACACCTACCAGGCCGAGATCGAGTACCGCGAGCAACCGGATCCGCAAGGACGTGGGCCGCAACAGCCGCCGCGTCCGGGTCCCGTTCGTACGCCGGCCCGCCGAGGCCACCCGCACCAGCCGCTGACGCGCCACCGACCTCAGCGATCGAGCTCGGATGAGCATCGACACGGCACCGCCGGCCAAGAAACTGCAGAGCCGGTGCGGACCAGACAACTGAACAAGGGATCATGGGCGGTGTGGCCGTACACACGACCAGCCGGACCCTGATCGGCCGAGACGCCGAGCTGACGGAGATTGCTTCGCTGCTCGGCGTTCCGGTCGTCTGCGGACGCACCGGAGCGCGGCGTCGCGCGAGCCGGTGCACGTCGTGCTGTCCGGCGACGCCGGGGTCGGCAAGACCCGGCTGCTGGTCGAGCTGCGCGACCTGGCGGTCGCCGAGGGGTGGCGCGTGGTCGCCGGGCACTGCCTGGACTTCGGCGACAGCGCGCTGCCCTACCTGCCGTTCTCCGAGGTGCTCGGCCGGCTCGAGGCCGAGCTGCCCGAGGTGGTCGCAGCGGGTGGCCGAGGCGCACCCCGCGCTGGCCCGGCTCCAGCCCGGACGTCGCGTGCTGGTCGCGACCGAGGGCGGCCGCCAGGCCCCCGGCCGGGTCGAGGGCGAGAGCCTCGACCGCGCCGACCTGTTCGCCGCGGTGCACTCCCTGCTGGAGGAGGCCGCCGCGGTGTCCCCGGTGCTGCTGGTCATCGAGGACTGCCACTGGGCCGACCAGTCGACCCGCGACCTGCTCAGCTTCCTGTTCTCCCGGCCCTTCGAGGGCGCGGCCGACGCCGCGTGGCGATCGTGGCGTCGTACCGCTCCGACGACCTGCACCGCCGCCACCCGCTCCGCCGCCAGGTCGCCGAGTGGTCGCGGCTGCGCGGCGTCGAGCGGCTGCAGCTCGGCCCGCTCGGCGACGAGCAGGTGCGGCTGCTCATCGCGAGCCTCTCGCCCGACGCCATCGCGGAGAAGGAGCTGCACCGCGATCGTGCGCCGCGCCGAGGGCAACGCGTTCTTCGTCGAGGAGCTGGTCGGCGCCGCGCGCCGCAGCCCGGCAGCTGGGTCCCCGACGACCTCGCCGACGTGCTGCTGGTCCGGCTCGACCGGCTCAACGACGCGGCCCGGCAGGTGGTCCGGGTGGCCAGCGTCGCCGGCCGCAAGGTCGCCCACGACCTGCTCGTCGGCCGCGTCCGGGCTGCCGACCGAGCGAGCTCGAGGAGGGGCTGCGCCAGGCGGTCGAGATGAACCTGCTGGTCCCCGGCGACGGCACCTACTCCTTCCGCCACGCGCTGCTCGGCGAGGCGGTCTACGACGACCTGCTGCCCGGCGAGCGGGTGCGGCTGCACGCGCAGTACGCCGAGGCGCTGCGCGAGGGCATGGGCCGCGGCACCGCCGCCGAGCTGGCCCGGCACGCCCGGCTGGCCCACGACCTCGACACCGCGCTCGACGCCAGCATCCGCGCCGGCGACGAGGCGATGGCGGTGGCCGGCCCCGACGAGGCCGCGCACCACTACGAGCAGGCCCTCGAGCTGCTGGCCGACCCCGCACGGCGCTCCACCTGCGAGATCGACATCTCCAAGCTCGCGGTCAGCGCCGCCGAGGCGCTGACCGACGCTCGGGCCAGCCGACCCGGGCCGCGAGCGCTGCTGGCCGAGCAGCTCGACCAGCTGGCCCCGGACGCCCCGGACGCCTGGCGGGCCCGGCTGCTGGCCGCCCGGGCCGACGCGGTGATGCTGACCGAGACCATCGACATCAGCCCGCTCGACCTGATCCAGGAGGCCGTCGACCTGCTCCCCGAAGGACGCCGGCGGGCTGCGGGCCAAGGTGCTCGCCACCCAGGCGCGGGTCCTCTCCGGCTACGGCAAGTACGACGAGGCGCAGGTCGCCGGCCTCGACGCGCTCGCGCTGGCCGAGCGGCTCGACCTCCACGAGCTGGCCTCCGACGTCATCACCACGCTGAGCCAACCTCAAGAAGGCCGGACCCAAGGACGCGCTCCGCTCGGCGCTGGTCGAGGCGGTCCACCGGGCGGTCGACACCGGCGCCATCCAGGCCGAGCTCCGCGCCCGCTACTTCCTGGGCCGCTCCTACGAGGACTGGGCCGAGTGGGCGCAGGCCGAGACGCTGGTTCCGCAGCGCGATGAAGGCCGCCGCCGACGCCGGCATCCCCTACGCGCCGTGGGGCTTCGAGTCCCGCTGGCAGCTGGCCTGGATCAAGAGCGTCGACGGCGACTGGGACGAGGCGCTGCGGCTGGCCGACACCAGCAACGAGCAGGTGCCGCCGATCCCGGCCGCGCTGGTCGAGGGCGTGGCGCTGCTGGTCGAGTCCGGCCGCGGCGAGCCGGTGGCCGAGCGGGCCCGGGCGCTGCGCCGGTTCTGGGAGCTCGAGGGCGGCGTCGTCATCAACTCCGTGGTCGCCGAGATGGCCGACGCCGCGCAGCAGGACGACCCGGCCAAGGTGATCGCCGTCTACCAGGACGCCGTCGCCGTGCTCGGCCGGATCTGGCACGAGTGGTTCAGCGCCCGCATCCGGCTCGCCGCCATCGCGATCGGCGCGGTTGCCGACGCACTGCCCCGGCTCAGCGCGCGCCGAGCGGGCCGACGCTGCTCGACCGAGGTGCGAGCGGCTGCACAGCGAGGGGCACACCGTGCTCGAGAAGTACTCCGACCCCTCCGGCCACTGGGGACCCGAGGGCCGGGCCTGGGTCAAGCGGCTCGACGCCGAGACCCTGCGGGCCCGCTGGCTGACCGGCGTGGACGCGCCGCCGCAGGACGCCCTCGTCGAGGTGTGGCGCGAGGCGGAGCAGCTGTTCGACGACTTCGGCCACGTCCACGAGCTGGCCACGGTCCGCGCCGTGCTCGCCGGCATCCTGCGCGCCACCGGCGACACCGCCGCGGCCCGCGAGCTGGGCGACCAGGCCCGCGAGGTCGCGCACCGGCTCGGCGCCCAGCCGCTGCTCGAGCGGCTCCGCGCCCAGGGCAGCGCGCCGTCACGGGCGCGACGGCCCGGCCTCCGGACACCCTGACCGCGCGCGAGAGCCGAGATCCTCGCGCTGGTCGCCGAGGGCCGCTCGAACGGCGAGATCGGCAAGCAGCTGTTCATCAGCGCCAAGACGGTCTCGGTGCACGTCTCCAACATCCTCGGCAAGCTCAACGCCTCGGGGCGCACCGAGGCCGCCGCGATCGCGCGGCGACGCGGGCTGATCGACTGACCTCCTGTCGGGTTAGCCCCACACCGCGGACGGCTGCTGGGGCCATCGCCGTGGCTGCCGGGTGTTCCTAGCGTCGAGCGCACGAGACGACTCCTTGCCGCGACCCTGCTTCCCGTCCTCGCCAGCCTGGACCGGACCGCCGAGGTCGACATGCTGCGGGCCGCGAGCTGGAACGCCGTCCGCGCGGCCAGTTCACGCTGCACGCACTCGCGCCGGTCAGTGGCGCCTACGCCTTCCGTGCCGAGGCCCTGCCGGCGGTGCTCGACGGGCGGGTCCAGCCGCAGGCGGCCGTCGTGTACGTCTCACTGCTGCTCGTCTCCTGGGACCGGATCCATCACCTGTACGACGACCCGACCGGTGCCTTCGCCCGAGCGCTGGCCGTGTCGCTTAGCACGGGTCCTCCGTGCCGGTGCGGAACCTCGGCCCCGTGGACGCCCTCGGCTCGCGCCACCTCGGCAGCAACGTCACCGCTACGCTGGCAGCGGTCCGCTGGTTCGCCCGGCTCGGCTGAGCGAAGCGTCCCCGGTGACGGACGTGAGCGTCGCCCTCGGGGTGGTGTGCGTGCACGTCGCCCGGGTACTTCACTGGTCCGCACACCCAGTCCGATCCTTGGAGGCACGATGAGCGACGAAACGCTTCGGCGACGACGACATGACCACCAGCCCGACCGAGGGCGCCCCTGACGCTGGCGGCGACGCCGACGGCACCGACGCGTCCGACGGCACCGACGGCGGGCGCCGGTCCCGACACCGGCCCCTGGACACCACCGACTCGGACGGGACCGACGGCGGAGACGCGGACGGGACCGACGGCGGCGACGCCGACGGCACCGACGGCGACGCGACCGACACCACCGACGGGGACGCCTCCTGACCGCTCCCCGCGGTGCGCTCGACCAGCTGACCGGTGACGCCCAGACCTTCCGCGAGAAGGTCTGGGCGTCGCGGGTCCACCACCACCAGGTCGACCCGGCCGAGCTGGCGGCGTACCTCTCGCTCGAGGACGCCGACCGGCTGCTGACCGCGACCGCGATCCGTACGCCGAGCGTCCGGCTGGTGCGCGACGGCACGGTGCTGCCCGAGCGCGGCTACACCCGCGGCGCCACCCTGGCGGGCCGCCCGCTGACCGGGCTGGTCGACGGCCGGACCGCGGTCGAGGAGTTCCGCAAGGGCGCGACCGTCGTCTTCCAGGGGCTGCACCGCTCGTTCCCGCCGCTGGTCGACCTCATCTCCGAGCTCGAGCTCGAGCTCGGCCACCCGTGCCAGGCCAACGCCTACCTGACGCCGCCGGGGTCGCAGGGGTTCGCGGTGCACGCCGACACCCACGACGTGTTCGTGCTGCAGACCGCGGGCACCAAGCAGTGGGAGCTGCACGCGCCGCCCGGACATCCCGAGCAGGGCGACGAGGAGCCGCTGCTCGAGCCCGGCCACGTGATGTACCTGCCCACCGGCACGCCGCACGCCGCCCGCGCGCAGGACACCGTCTCCCTGCACATCACCATCGGCATCAACCAGCTCACCTGGCGCGGCCTGGTCGAGCGGTCGCTGAGCTCGCTGGCCGCCGAGGTCCCGTCCGACCACCTGCCGGCCGGCTACCTCGACGGACCCGCAGGCGCTGGCCCACCAGCTGGGCCGGCACCTCTCCGACATCGCCGACCGGCTGCACTCGGTCGACCCGACCGACGTGATCGACGCAGGAGGTACGCCGCTTCCTCACCTCGCGGCCGCCGCGGCTCGAGGGCGCGCTGGTCGACGGGCTCGGCCTCGACGCGATCGACGACGACACCCTGCTGCGTCGCCGCCCGGGCCACCCGTGCGTGCTGGTCGACAAGGGCGACCGGCTCGAGGTGCTGCTCGGCGACCGGACCCTCGACGTGCCGGCCCGGATCCGCCCGGCGCTCGAGCAGGTCCGTCGACCGCCGCGAGCTGCGCCCGCGCGACCTGCCCCTCGACGAGCAGAGCCGGCTGGTGCTGGCCCGGCAGGCTGGTCCGGGAGGGGCTGCTCAGGGTCGTCACCCGGATGATGGCGACGTGAAGCTTCCGCTGCGCCGCCGCGAGCGAGGAGCGCGGCGGAGTCGATGGCCGGGACGGCGTCGACGGTCCGCTCCTTCCTGCTGGTCGAGCACCCCGGGCCCTGGGGGGTCAGGACGCGCTGCGGGACGCCCGGATGCCGCCGGGCATCGGCCCCGAGCTGCGCGAGCGCGCGCCGCGGCCACGCGCACCAAGGTGCTGCTGATCCGGCGACCGGCCGGGGCGTCGCAGGCGACCCGACGGGCGTCCGGGTCTTCGCGGCGTACGCCCACCACGCCGAGCCCTGGCTCGAGACCACCGTCCTCGACGACCTGCACGAGCGTGCACGACCTCGACCTCGAGGCGCTGGCGGCCGGGCGGTCGCTCGGGGCTCGACCCCGCACGACCGAGCCCGGTGCTCGCGGTCTGCACCCACGGCCGGCACGACACCTGCTGCGCCGAGCGGGGCCGGCCGGTCGCGGCCGGTCTGGCCGAGGCGTTCCCGGACGAGACGTGGGAGGCGTCGCACATCGGCGGCGACCGGTTCGCCGCGAACCTCCTGGTGCTGCCGCACGGCCTCTACTTCGGCCGGCTCGAGCCCGACACCGCGCGCGGGGTGGCCCGGCTGCTGGCGGCCGGCGAGCTCGACCTCGACCACCTCCGCGGCCGCTCCGGGCTGGCCGACCCCGCTCCAGGCCGCCGAGGCCGCGCTGCGCAGCCACGTCGACGAGCGCCGCCTCGCGGCGGTGCGGTTCGTCTCCCGGCGCGGTCGAGTCCGGCCGGACCGATGCGCGTCGTTCGACGTCGCCGGCCGGCGCTACGCCGTAGCCGTCACCAGCACCCGCAGCACCGACCTCCAGAAGCTCACCTGTCGCGCGCTGCGCGAGAATCCGGTCATGCACCACGAGGTCCACGAGATCCGGGCCCTGTGAGGTGGCCGGCGCTGATGCGCCGCGCCGCGGCCCTCCTCGGCGCCTGCCATCCCGGCCCGGCGTTCGCGGTCACCCTGCTGGCCGGGCTGCTGGCCGGAGCCGTGGGGCTCGGGCCCGGATCGATCGCGCTGGTCGTCGCGCGCCGTGCTGACCGGCCAGCTCTCGATCGGCTGGTCCAACGACCTCATCGACCTGGCCCGCGACCGCGCCGTCGGCCGCGAGGACAAGCCGCTGGTCGACGGCCGGGTCTCCGAGCGGCGCGGTCCGGATCGCCTGCGGGCTCGCCGTGGTCGCCACGGTCCCGCTCTCGCTCGCCTGCGGGTGGCTGGCCGGCGTCGTGCACCTCGGTGTGCGTCGCCGCCGGGTGGGCCTACAACCTCGGCGCCAAGGCCACGCCCTGGTCATGGCTGCCGTACGCCGTCGCGTTCGGTGGGCTGCCGGCGTTCGTGTCCCTGACCGACAACCCCGACCAGGCGCCTCCACTGTGGCTGCCGCTGGCCGGCGCGCTGCTCGGCGTGGGCGCGCACTTCGTCAACGTCCTGCCCGACCTGGCCGACGACGCCGCCACCGGCGTCCGCGGGCTCCCGCACCGGCTGGGTGCCCGCTGGAGCCCGGTCGTCGCGGCCGCCGTGCTCGTGACGGCCGCCATGGTGATCGTGGTCGGCGCGCCGGTCGACTCGACGGTGGTCGCGGTGGTCGCCCTCGCCGTCACCGCGGGCCTGGCCGTGGTGGCCCTGCTCGCGCACGGCCGGGCACCGTTCCGGGCCGCCATCGCCATGGCCCTGGTCGACGTGGCCATGCTGGTGTGGGCGCGATGAGCGACCCCACGATCGAGTCCTGGGACCTCGTCGTCGTCGGCGCCGGGCCGGCCGGCGCGACGGCCGCGCTGGCCGCTCTGCACGCGGACCCGTCGCTGCGGGTGCTGCTGCTCGACCGCTCCGACTTCCCGCGCGACAAGTCCTGCGGCGACGGCATCGCCCCGCACTGCTTCGAGCGGCTGGCTTCGATCGGCGTCACCGGCGTCGAGGACGGCTGGACACCGCTGACCCGGCTCGAGCTGGCCCGCGGCGAGCAGTCGGTCGCCGGCACGATGGCCCGGCCCGGTCTACGTCATCCCGCGCCAGGTCTTCGACGCCCGGCTGGTGGAGCGGGCCGTGGAGCGGGGCGCGACGTTCCGCCGGGAGAAGATCGTCTCCATCGAAACCGTCCCACACGAGATGGTTTCGTACGAGAACATCCTGAACGGGACCGTCTCGGCCAAGATCGTCATCGGCGCGGACGGCGCCCACTCGGTGGTCCGCGTCCCACCTCGGCCTGCCGTTCGGCCGCCGGGCCCTGGCCATCCGCGGCTACGCGCCCACCCCGCCCGACCGGCGCGGCACGCAGGTGATCCGGTACGGCGAGCGCCGGCAGCCGGCGTACGCCTGGGCCTTCGACCGCGGTGACGGTCTCTCCAACATCGGCTACGGCGAGCTGCTGCCGCCCGACGGCGAGGACCCGCCCTCGCGGGCGCTCCTGCTCGACCAGCTCGAGCAGCTGCTGCCCGGGCTACGAAGGTGGCGAGTGGAAGGGGCACCACCTGCCCCTGTCCGGCTGGCGGTGGGAGCAGCCCGACGGACGGCTGCTGCTGGCCGGCGACGCGGCCGGGCTGATCAACCCGATGACCGGAGAAGGCATCTACTACGCCATCGCCACCGGCATCGCCGCGGGGCAGTCCGCGGTGCGCGCCCTGCGCGAGGGCGACGGCCGGGGTGCGGGTGCTCTGCACCGGCGGGCGGTGCGCGCTCAGCTCGCCCGCCACCTCAAGCACACCTTCGTCGCGTCCCGCCTGGCCGAGCACCCGATAATCGTCGACGGCGGCATCCGGGTGGCCCGTCGGGACCGAAGAGTCTTCGACGAGCTGGTCGAGCTCGGGCTGGGCGACGGCCGGATCTCGGGCCGGCTGGTCCGCGGCCTGGTGACCGGACTCGGCCGCAAGGCCGCCACGGCAACACGAGCGAGGGTGGGACGAACCTGATGCAGCTCCTCACGGTCCGGGGCGCGCTCCCGCCGCACCGGCACTCGCAGGCCGAGATCACCGACGCGTTCGCGGGCGTCATCGCCCGCGGCGGCGGGCTCGACGAGCGGGTGCTGCGGCGGTTCCACGCCAACTCCGGCGTCGAGTTCCGGCACACCGTGCTGCCGCTGGAGCAGTACGGCGAGCTCGACGGCTTCACCGCGGCCAACGACCACTTCATCGAGCACGCGGTCGAGCTCGGCGCCCGGGCGCTGCAGGACGCGCTCAAGGCGGCCGACCTGACGCCGACCGACGTCGACCTCATCGTCTCCGCGACCGTGACCGGGCTCGCCGTGCCGTCGCTCGACGCGCGGATCGCCGCCCTGGTCGGGCTCCGGCCGGACGTGAAGCGGATGCCGCTGGTCGGCCTCGGCTGCGTCGCGGGCGCGGCCGGGATCGCCCGGCTCGACGACTACCTCGTCGGCCACCCCGGCGAGGTCGCGGTGCTCGTCGCCGTCGAGCTGTGCTCGCTCACCGTGCAGCGCGACGACGTCTCGGTGCCCAACCTGGTCGCCAGCGGTCTGTTCGGTGACGGCGCCTCCTGCGTGGTCGCCGCCGGCGACGACCGGGACGGGTCGCGGCCGGCGCCGGCGCACGTGCTCGCGACGCGGAGCCGGCTCTACCCGGACTCCGAGCGGGTGATGGGCTTCGACGTCGGCTCCACCGGGCTGCGGATCGTCCTCGACGCCGCAGGTGCCGGCCGTGATCGGACGCTACGTCCGCGAGGACGTCGACGGCTTCCTCGCCGACCACGGGCTGACCCGCGCCGACATCGGCTGGTGGGTCTGCCACCCCGGCGGCCCCAAGGTGATCGACGCGCTCGAGACGGCGCTGGGGCTCGAGCCCGACGCGGTCGCGCTGACCCGTCGCTCGCTCGCCCAGATCGGCAACCTGTCCTCGGCCTCGGTGCTGCACGTCCTCGAGGACACGCTCCGCGAGCGGCCGCCGCGCGCCCGGCAGCCACGGTCTGCTGATGGCGATGGGTCCGGGGTTCTGCTCCGAGCTGGTGCTGCTGCGGGCGACCTCATGACCTCCCTGACCGCCTTCACCGTGCTCGTCGTCCTGGTCGGCGTCGAGCGGCTCGCCGAGCTCGTCGTCTCCAAGCGGAACGCCGCGTGGTCCTTCGAGCGCGGCGGTGTCGAGACCGGCTTCTCGCACTACCCGCCGATGGTGGTGCTGCACACCGGGCTGCTGGCCGGCGCCCTGGTCGAGGCCTACGTGCGCGACCCGCACGTGCCGTCGGCGCTGGCCTGGTCGATGCTCGCGGTCGTCGTGCTCGAGCCAGGCGCTGCGCTGGTGGTGCATCGCCACCCTCGGCCGCCAGTGGAACACCCGGGTGATCGTCGTGCCCGGGATGGTCCCGGTCGAGCAGCGGTCCGTACAAGATCATCTCGCACCCCAACTACGTCGCGGTCGTGCTGGAGGGGCTCGCGCTGCCGCTCGTGCACGCCTGCTGGGTGACCGCGGTGGTGTTCACGGTGCTCAACGCGGTGCTGCTGACCGTGCGGATCCGGGTGGAGAACGCCGCCCTCGTCGACGCTCGAGCCGTCCGGTGCGTGACTCCCGTGCGTGACCTCGTGATCGCCGGCGGCGGTCCGGTGGGGCTGGCCACCGCGCTGTACGCCGCCCGCGCCGGCCTCGACGTCGAGGTCCGCGAGCCGCGGCCCGGGCCGGTCGACAAGGCCTGCGGTGAGGGGCTGATGCCCGGCGCCGTCGCCGACCTGGCCGAGCTCGGCGTCGACCCGCCCGGCCACCGGCTGGCCGGGATCCGCTACCTCGGCGGCGGCCGCACCGCCGACGCGCCGTTTCGCCACGGCGACGGCCGCGGGGTCCGGCGGACCACGCTGCACCGGGCCCTGGCCGAGGCGGTGGCCGAGGCCGGCGTCAAGATCGTGGAGCGCGCGGTCGGCGAGGTCGAGCAGCGGCCGCGGCCACGTCCTCGTCGACGACGAGCCGGCCCGCTACCTCATCGCCGCCGACGGCCTGCACTCGCCGGTGCGCCGGATGCTCGGGCCTCGACCGCCCGCCCGAGGGCCGACGCCGGTTCGGGCTGCGGGCCCACGTGGAGATGGAGCCCTGGACGCCGTTCGTCGAGGTGCACTGGGCCGAGGGGTCGGAGGCCTACGTGACGCCGGTCGCCGACGAGCTGGTCGGGATCGCGGTGCTGACCGAGCGGCAGGCGCCGTTCGACGAGCTGCTCGCCGAGCACCCGCTGCTCAAGGAGCGGCTCGAGCGCCGTCCGCTCTCGCGGACCCGCGGCGCCGGCCCGCTGCGCCAGCGCTCGACCGCCCGCACCGCTCGGCCGGGTGCTCCTGGTCGGCGACGCCGCCGGCTACGTCGACGCGCTCACCGGCGAGGGCATCGCGCTCGGGCTGGCGCAGGCGCGGGCGGCCGTCGACGCGGTCGTGGCGGGCCGGCCCGGCGGACTACGAGGCGGCGTACCGGAAGCTCGGCCGCCGCCACGAGCTGCTGACCCACGCCCTGCTCTCGTCGTCGCGCGTCCCGGCCGTACGCCGCCGGATCGTGCCGCTCGCGGCCCGGCTGCCGCGCGTCTTCGCGGCCGTGGTCGACCAGCTGGCGAGGCCCGCATGACCCTCGAGCGAGGTGGTCGCTCCTCGACGACGACGGCAACGCGATCGGCACCGCCGACAAGTCGCGACGTGCACGGGACCGACACCCCGCTGCACCTCGCGTTCTCCTGCTACGTCTTCGACGGTGCCGGGCAGGCTGCTCGTCACCCAGCGGGCGCTCGCCAAGCCGACCTTCGGCGGCGTCTGGACCAACAGCTGCTGCGGCCACCCGGCACCGGGCGAGCCGATCGCGGAGGCGGTGCGCCGGCGCACCGGCCAGGAGCTCGGGCTCGACCTCGAGGACCTGACCCTGCTGCTCCCGACGTTCCGCTACCGCGCGGTGGTCGAGGCGGGGCCGTTCGCAGGATGGGTCGAGCACGAGCTGTGCCCGGTCTTCGTGGCCACGACGTCCGGCGAGCCCCGCCCGGACCCGCGGAGGTCGAGGCCTGGGAGTGGGTGCCTTGGCCGGAGTTCCGCGACGAGGTGCTCTCCGGCGGCCGGAGGTCAGCCAGTGGTGCCGCGAGCAGGTGGCGGCGCTCCCCGAGGACCCGCTCTCCGCCCCCGCCGCCGACCCGTCGGCGCTACCCCCGGCGGCCCGGCCCGGCGCCTGACCGAACAGGATGGCCGGGTGGACCCGACGACGTACGCCGTGATCGCGGCGGCCGTCCTCCTCGGGTCGGTCGTCCAGTCGGCGGTCGGCCTCGGGGTCGGCCTGGTCGCGGCGCCGGTCACCGCGCTGCTCGAGCCGGCGCTGATGCCCGGCGCGCTGCTGATGGTCGCGGTGCTGATGCCGTGCCTGACCCTGGTCGCCGACCACCACGACATCGACTGGAGGGGGCTCGGCTGGTCGCTGCCGGCGCGGCTGCCCGGCACTCTGGTCGGGGTCTGGGTGGTCACCACGCTGACCGCGCGCGAGCTCGGCATCGCCATCGGCGATCGTCGTCCTCGTCGCGGTCGCGGTCACCTGGCGGGCCGTCGAGGTCCCGGTCAACCGGGCGACGCTCTCGGCCGCCGGGTTCGCCAGCGGCATCACCGGCACGGCGACCTCGATCGGCGGCCCGCCGATCGCGATCGTCTACCAGCACCGGCCGGCCCGCGAGATCCGGACCACGATGGCGGTCTACTTCCTCGTCGGCGCGACCCTGTCGCTCGTCGCACTGCTCATCACCGGCGAGCTCACTGCCGACCAGGGGCTGGCCTCGCTCGAGCTGCTGCCGTTCCTCGCGCTCGGTGCCCTGCTCGGAGCCGTGGCCAGGCGCTCGATCCCGGCCCACGTCGTCCGCCCGGCGGTGCTGGTCGTGAGCTCGGCGTCGGCGCTCGTCCTGCTGGTGCGGTCCCTGGTGGGCTGAGCGATGAGTCCCCACGACACGAGGAGTCAGACCCGCATGCCCTTCGTCACCGCCCACATGTCCATCTCCCTCGACGGCTTCTGCGCCGGCCCCGACCAGAGCCTCGAGAACCCGCTCGGCATCGGCGGGATGCGGCTGCACCAGTGGCACTTCGACCCGGTCGACCCCGAGTCGACCAGCCGTACGTCGACCGGCTGCTCGGCGCCGCGCGGCGCCTACATCATGGGCCGCAACATGTACGGCCCCGTCCGCGGCGAGTGGGGCGACCGAGATGTGGGAGGGCTGGTGGGGCGCCGGAGCCGCCGTACCACGCGCCGGTCTTCGTGCTCACCCACCACCCGCACGACCCGATCGAGAAGGAGGGCGGCACGACCTTCCACTTCGTCGACGGCTTCGACGCCGCGCTGGAGGCGGCGACCGCGGTCGCCGGCGACCGCCGTCGACATCGCCGGCGGGGCCAGCGCCGTCCGCCAGGCGCTTCAGGCCGGGGTGCTGGACGAGCTGGTCCTCGACATCGCCCCGGTGGTGCTCGGCGAGGGCGAGCGGATCTTCGACGGCGTCGCGCCGTTCGAGCTCGAGCCGGTCGAGGTCACCGCCTCACCGGCGGCGACCCACGTGGTCTACCGGATGAGTCGCCGTTCGCTGCTCTGACGGACCTGCGGCTGACGCCGATCGAGGTGCACGCCTCGCCGCAGGCGACGCACGTCGTCTACTCGACCGCTAACCGAACGCCCGGCTCACGTGGCCCAGCAGGTCGGGGTAGCGCATCAGGTGGGCGCCGCCGTTGAGGTCCATCACCTCGCCGGTCAGCCAGGCCGCGCGCGAGCAGAAGACGACCGCCTCGGCCACCTCCTCCGGCGTACCTGACCGGCCCAGCGGCGTGTTGGCGGTGTAGTCGTCCTCGATGCCGTCGATGTCCATCGCCGGCGCGGTGAGCGGGGTGATCACCAGCCCGGGGGAGACGGCGTTCACGCGGATGCCGCGCGGCGCGAGCTCGAGCGCGGCGACCTGGGTGAGCATCGCCAGCCCCGCCTTGGCCGAGCAGTACGCCGCCAGCCCGCCGCCCGGCTGCCGGGCGTTGAGCGAGGTGATCGACGTGATCGACCCGCCCGCGCCGAGCACCCGGCCGGCGTGCTTGATGACCAGGAACCCGCCGGTGAGGCAGACGTCGACGACCCGCCGCCACTCGCCGAGGTCGTGGTCGACGACGGCCGCGAGGGTCGACGTGCCGGCGCTGTTGACCACGACGTCGACCCGCCCGTGCGAGGCCACGACGCCGTCGAAGAGCGCGGCACACCGCCTCCTCGGACGTGACGTCGCAGACGACGTCGGCACCGCCGTCGGTCCCGCCGGCGAGGTCGGCGACCACCACGTCGCAGCCGTCCTCGGCCAGGGCCCGGGCGCACGCCGCCCCGATGCCCGAGGCCCCGCCCACCACGACCGCCACCCGCTCCATGCAGCCTCCTCGGGTGCTTCCTGGCGCGACCTCGCCGTACTTGACGCGTGTCAAGTTAGTGCCTAGCGTCCGGCGGGTGCCACCCCTCCAGAAGCTCGGCGGCCGACGACCGCCCTGATCGGCGCCGGCATCAGCGGGCTGACCGCCGGGAAGATGCTCGGCGACTACGGCGTGCCCTACACCTGCTTCGAGGCCTCCGACCGGGTCGGCGGCAACTGGGCCTTCGGCAACCCCAACGGCCACAGCAGCGCCTACCGCTCGCTGCACATCGACACCAGCAAGCACCGGCTGTCCTTCAAGGACTTCCCGATGCCCGAGGAGTACCCCGACTTCCCGCACCACACCCAGATCAAGGACTACCTCGACGCCTACGCCGACGCGTTCGGCCTGCGCGAGCGCATCGAGTTCCAGAACGGCGTGGTGCACGCCGAGCCGAAGCCCGGACGGCGGCTGGGCGATCACCGACCAGGCCGGCGCGACCCGCGAGTTCGAGCTGCTCGTCGTCGCCAACGGCCACCACTGGGACCCGCGCACGCCGAACTTCCCCGGCCACTTCACCGGCGAGTCGTTCCACTCCCACCACTACATCGACCCCACCGAGCCCGCTCGACCTGAAGGGCAAGCGGATCCTGGTCGTCGGCCTCGGCAACAGCGCCGCCGACATCGCCGTCGAGCTGTCCAGCAAGGCGCTGCAGAACCAGGTCACGCTCTCGACCCGCTCGAGCGCGTGGATCGTGCCGAAGTACATGTACGGCCTGCCGGCGGACAAGTACTTCGCCACCTCGCCGCACATCCCGCTGGCCTGGCAGCGCAAGCTGATCCAGAAGATGCAGTTCATGACCGGCTCCAACCCGGAGCTCTACGGCCTGCCGAAGCCCAACCACAAGTTCTTCGAGGCGCACCCGACCCAGTCGGTCGAGCTGCCGCTGCGGCTCGGCTCGGGCGACGTCGTGCCCAAGCCGGACGTCGAGCGGCTCGACGGCGAGACCGTGCACTTCGAGGACGGCACCATCGTCGGGCTTCGACGTGATCGTCTACGCCACCGGCTACAACATCACCTTCCCGTTCTTCGACGAGCGAGTTCCTCAGCGCGCCCGGCAACGTGATCCGGCTGTTCAAGCGGATGTTCAAGCCCGGGCTCGCCGACGCTGGTCTTCATGGGGTTCGCCCAGGCGGTGCCGACGCTGTTCCCGTTCGTGGAGGCGCAGGCCCGGCTGCTCGCGGCGTACGCCGTCGGCGCCTACGCGCTGCCCGGACGCCGACGAGATGGAGCGGGTGATCGACCGCCGACGAGCAGCTCTACATCGGCCACGTCACCGACCGGCCCCGGCACACCCAGCAGGTCGACTACTTCGTCTACGAGCACGACCTGCGGACCAGGGAGATCCCGGCCGGCCGGCGTCGCGCCGAGCGGCGGCGCCCGATGACCGACCAGGCCCGCGGCGACCGGCGGCGTACCGCGCTGCTCGAGGCGCTCGACCACCACCTGCGCGAGATCTCGACGACACAGGGCAGCCTCGACTCGATCAACATCGCCGACATCTCCCGCCGCGCGGGGGTGACCCGCTCGGCGTTCTACTTCTACTTCGAGAACAAGGCCAGCGCGGTCGCGGCGCTCATGGAGGAGATGTACGACGAGTCGTTCGCGGCCGCCGAGCCAGCTGCGCGGCGACGGCACCCCGGCCGAGAACATCGAGGCGATGATCCGCGCGCTGTTCTCGACGTGGGACAAGCACGAGCACCTGTTCCGCGCCTCGCTCGACGCCCGCGCGACCAGCGCGACCGTGCGCGAGCTGTGGGACAGCGACCGCGAGTCGTTCGTGCCGGTCGTCGCCGCGATGATCGAGGCCGAGCGCGCCTCCGGTGCCGCGCCGGCCGGCACCGACGCCACCGCGCTGGCCAGCGTGCTGCTCGAGCTCAACGACCGGATGCTCGAACGGCTGGCCCTCGGCGGCACGCTCGACCGCGAGCAGCTGGTCGAGGCGGTCGTCGCCGTCTGGCTGCACACGATCTACGGCGAGGTGCCGACGAGCAGTGAAGCACGACCAGGTCACCTTCAGCTCGCGAGGGCGTCGACCTCGACGGCTGGCACTTCACCGGCGCCGGCGCGGCGTTCGACGGCGCCGCGGGCCGGCCGGTCGTGGTGATGGCCCACGGCCTCGGCGGCACCAAGGACTCCGGCCTCGAGCCGTTCGCCACCGGCCTGGCCGAGGCCGGGCTCGACGTGCTCGCCTTCGACTACCGCGGCTTCGGCGCTTCAGGCGGCACGCCGCGCCAGCGGGTCAGCATGGCCGGGCAGCTCGACGACTACCGCGCCGCGATGGCGGCCGCCGCCCGGCTGCCCGGCGTCGACGCCTCGCCGGCTCGTGCTGTGGGGCGTCTCGCTGTCCGGCGGCCACGTGCTCGCCGCCGCAGCGGGCCGCGACGACGTCGCCGCCGTCGTGTCGCTGACCCCGCTCGTCGACGGCCGGGCCGCCGCCGGCTGGCGCTGAAGCACCACCCACCGCGCGCGATCCTCCGCTCGACCGCGGCCGGCGTTCGCAGCCGGGTCGCCGTCGCTGCGCGGCCGTGAGCCCGTGCTGATGCCGATCGTCGCCCGGCCCGGCGAGGTCGGCGCGCTCGCGCTGCCCGGCCACTACGAGTCCTACCTCGCGATCGCCGGCCCGACCTGGCGCAACGAGATCGACGCCTCGGTCGGCATCGAGCTCGGCAACCACCGCCCCGGCAAGCAGGCGAAGGCACCTGCGCTGCCCGCTGCTCGTCCAGATCGCCGACTTCGACCGCAGCGCCCCGCCGCACGCCTCCGCCAAGGCCGCCGAGGCCGGCCGCGCCGAGGTCCGCCACTACCCCTGCGACCACTTCGACGTCTGGCCCGGCAGCGACTGGTTCGAGCCCGTCCTCGCCCACCAGCTCCACTTCCTCCGCCGCCACCTCACCTGACGCCGACCCGACTCGGCGGTGCCCCTTGGCGATCTCCGACCTCAGTCGGATGTCGCTGGACACCATGTCTCAGTAACCTCGGTGGCGTGGCCCTCCTCGAGACCGAGCAGACCGAGCCGACTGACCCGCGCGAGCTGACCCAGCAGCGGTTCGAGCGGATGACGCTGGCGGGCGGCGACGGGCTGCCGGCGGTCGACACTGGCCGGGCTGCCCGACGGGCCGACCTGGCCGGCGTTCGTGCAGACCGTCGCGCTGCTGCGGTTCCGGCACTGGTTCCACCCGTAGCTGCACAGGAAGTACGGCGACATCTACACGGTGCGGCTGATGCCGAAGGGCCGGCCGCTGGTCTTCTTCACCAGGCCCGAGCACGCGAAGGAGATCTTCGCCGGCGACCCCGAGGTCTTCCACGCCGGCAAGGGCAACGCGATCCTCGGCCCGGTCATGGGCGAGCACTCGCTGCTGCTCCAGGACGGCGCCGAGCACAAGCGGGCCCGCAAGCTGCTGATGCCGGCGTTCAACGGCCACGCGCTGCGCACCTACCAGGACATGGTCTCCGCCATCGCCCGCGACGAGGTCGCGCACTGGCCGGAGGGTCAGCAGCTCAGGAGCCACGACCGGATGAACGTGCTCACCCTCGAGGTGATCCTGCGCGTCGTCTTCGGCGTCACCGACGAGAAGCGGCTGGCGGCGCTGCGCCCGCGGGTCAACGCGACCGTCAACGTCAGCCCGGCGGTGCTCCTGGTCTGGGGCATCCCCGCCCTGCACCGGGTCGGCCCGTGGGCCAGGGCGCTGCAGAACCAGATCGAGCTCGACGAGCTGATGTACGCCGAGATCCGCGAGCGGCGTACGGCGCCCGACCTCGCCGAGCGCACCGACGTCCTGTCCCGGCTGATCCGCGAGGGCGCGGAGAGCGGCGACGAGCTGCGCGACATCGAGCTGCGCGACCAGCTGGTCACGCTGCTGCTCGCCGGCCACGAGACCACGGCGACCGCGCTGGCGTGGGCGCTCTACGAGCTGGGCCGCCACCCCGACCTGATGCGCCGCACCCAGGAGGCGGCCGACGCGGGCGACGCGGACGGCGACGCCTGGCTCGACGCCGTGCTGAAGGAGTCGATGCGGCTGCACCCGGTGATCCCGATGGTGGTGCGCACGCTGATGAAGCCGCAGACCATCGCCGGGGTGCGAGGTCCCGCGCGGAGCCACCGTCGGTCCGTCGATCCTGATCGCGCACAGCCGCGAGGACAACTACGAGGACCCCGAGCGGTTCGACCCCGAGCGGTTCCTCGGCCACAACCCGCCCACCAACACCTGGATCCCGTTCGGCGGCGGCGTGCGCCGCTGCATCGGCGCGGGCTTCGCGATGATGGAGGGCGTGGCGGTGCTGCGCGAGGTGTTCCGGGCGGTCGACGTGACGACCGTCGGCACCGACGAGCCGCTGGTCCGCAACATCACCTCGGTGCCCGAGCAGGGGCGCCCGGATCAAGGTCAGCCGCGCTGAAGTGCCGACGAACGCGGAGCTGGCGGGCGCTGCGCCCACCCCGGCAGCCGCGGCGGCAGCCCGCGGGGCAGCACGCCTCCCGCGGGCGCCGACCTGCCAGGCGGATCGTGCGGACTGCGCGTGGCTTTCGAGGACGACCCGGTGCTGTCGCTGGGTCGTTCCCGGACCCGGCACGAGCGACGGCGGTGCGGCGCGGCGTACTTCGACGCCGCACGCCGCTGCCGGTCGCTGCGGGACGGCACCAGCGTGGCACGCCGACGGCGGCGCGGCGCTGTGGGACGGTCCGCAAGCGCTGGCGGCTCGTCGACGCGGCGAGTACGCTGTCGCTCGCGATGCGCAGCGCAGCCGGGCCTCGGCCGCGGGCGGCCGGCCAGCTGGGCGGCGGCGCTCGCTGGAGATCGAGCGTGCGCACCCGGCCGAGCCGCACTGGTACCTCGCGGTCCTCGGCGGTCCGCCCCGACGCGGCGTGGCCGACCGGCCTCGGTGCCCGCGCGAGGGCCGGTTCGCCTGGCCGCGCGAGCGCTGGGTCGCGCTGGTGCACTGGGCGAGGCTGCCGCGGCTCCGCGACGACGCAGCCGGCTACGGCCGCGCGGACGCGGCTTCCGAGGCCACGCGTCGAGCGTGCTGCCCGAGGTCGACGGCGGCGTACGCCGCACTGCTCGCCGCCGACCCGCGACTGGGGTCGTGCCCGGCTCGATAACTGTTTCCCGCGAGCCGATCGCCGGTGAGAGGTCTTCCTTCGTGACCTGGAGTGAGCGGTTCCGTGCGCTGCGCATGGACCTCACTCCGCTGCGCAGCTCGCGCGACTTCCGGCTGCTCTTCTACGCCGGCACGGTCTTCTACTTCGGCGCGATGGTCAGCTATGTCGCCATCCCCTTCCAGATCTACACGCTCACGGGCTCCAACTTCATGGTCGGCGCGGTCGGCCTGGTCGAGCTGGTCCCGCTGGTCGTCTTCGGCCTGTACGGCGGCGCGCTGGCCGACCACGTGGACCGCAAGAAGCTGCTCGTGTCGTGCGGCGTGGCCCAGGCGGCGTTCACCGGCGTGCTGGCCTACAACGCGTTCCGCGACGAGCCGTCGGTCTGGCTGATCTTCGTGCTGAGCGTCGGGCTGGCGTCGACGTCGTCGATGCAGCGGCCGAGCCGCGAGGCGCTGATGCCGCGCACCGTCACCCACGAGCAGCTGCCGGCCGCCAACGCCCTGACCAGCCTCGGCATGCAGCTCGGCGTGCTGGTCGGGCCCGGCGGTCGGCGGCCTGCTGGTCGCCTACGTCGGCATCGGCTGGTGCTTCCTCGTCGACATCTGCGGGCTGTCGGTCGCCTCCCTGATGTTCTGGCTGATGAACGGCTACCCGCACCGCGAGGAGACCACCCCGCCCTCGCTCGCGGGGATCGGCCAGGGGCTGTCCTACGCCGTCGGCCGGCGCGACCTGCATGGGCACCTACCTGGTCGACATCGTCTGCATGCTGCTGGCCTTCCCGGTGGTGCTCTTCCCGGCCCTGGCCGAGGAGGTCTTCGACAAGCCGCAGCTCCTCGGCCTGCTCTACTCGGCGGAGACCGTCGGCGCCCTGGTGGCCACGGCGCTGAGCGGCTGGACCGGCCGGGTGCACCACCACGGCCGCGCGATCGTGATCGCCGCGGCGGCCTACGGCGGCTTCGATCGCGCTGGCCGGGCTGATGCCGTCGATCTACCTGGTCGGCTGCGTTCCTCGCCCTGTCGGGCGCCGCCGACATGATCAGCGGCGTCTTCCGCGGCACGGTCTGGAGCCAGACCATCCCCGAGGCGATGCGCGGCCGGCTGGCCGGCATCGAGATGCTGTCCTACTCCCTCGGACCCCTCGGCGGCCAGGTCCGCGCCGGCGTCACCGCCGACCTCTGGTCGGTGCGCGGTGCCATCTCCAGCGGCGGGCTGGCCTGCGTTGCCGGCGTGGGGCTCACCGCGGTCTGGCTGCGCGACTTCTGGAGGTACGACGCCCGCACCGACGAGCACGCCGTCGCCGAGCGGGCCGCGCGCAAGGCGGCCGGCGAGGCCTGAGTGCCCCGACGAGAGGCGGGTCGGCTACCCTCGGCCCCGCAGAGCCGGCCATGGCCAGGCAGGCCAGCGCGCCGGCCGAGGTCAGGCAGCGGGCGACGTTGAGCTTCACCCACAGCCCCTCGAAGTCGGCGCGCACGGCGGCGAGGTCCTTGATCCTGTCGACCGGGCCGGCCGCCGCGAGGGCGTCGTTGAGGGGGATGTTGCCGGCGAAGCTGATCACCAGCGTGCCGACGGCGAGCACGGTGGCGGCGATCGCCCAGGGCCGCGCCTGCGGGCCGGCGAACACCGCGGCGGCGCCGGCCAGGAGCGGGGCGCCCAGGAAGGTGGCGATGAAGACCGGGTTCACGATCGCGACGTTCATCTGCTGCACGGCGCTGATGAAGGTGCGGTCGTCGACGTTCGCGAGGCCGGGCATCACGCCGGTGGACCAGGTGAAGTAGGTGCCGGCCTGGAGGCCGGCGACGACGGCGGCGACGAGGAGCAGGGGGCCGCGGACGTTCGCGGTCATGGCGGTGGTCAGGACGGTCTCGCTGCTGAGGCTGTGGCAGTGGTGGTCATGACGAGGAGTCAATCGCCGATCCCCAAGAGTATCCATGGCTGAATCTGTGCAAAACATACGTCAACGTCTAGAGTGAGCGACATGGACGGACTCGCAGGGCTGCTCGACGGACCCCGCGCCCGCGGCGCGTTCCTGCTCCGGATCCTGCTCGACGAGCCGTGGTCGGTCCGGCTCCAGGACGAGGCGCCGCTGTCGGTGACGGCGGTGGTGCGCGGCCACATGTGGGTGTGCCCCGACGGCGAGGAGCCGGTCAGGCTGGAGGCCGGTGACGTCGTGGTCTGGGTCGGCGGCGACCACTGGACCATCGCCGACGACCCGGCCACGCCGACCCAGATCGTGATCCACCCGGGCCAGGTCTGCACGACCGTCGACGGCCACGTCGTCGTGGAGGAGATGAGCCAGGGGGTGCGCAGCTGGGGCAACAGCGACGTCGGAGAGACCGCCCTGCTCACCGGTGTCTACCTGATGGAGGGCGAGGTCACCCGGCGGCTCGTTCGCGCGCTGCCCCGCACCATCGTCCTGCGCGCCCACGAGCTCGACACCCCGCTCATCGACCTGCTCGGCGACGAGGTGGTGCGCGACGCGCCCGGCCAGGAGGCCGTGCTCGACCGGCTGCTCGACCTCCTGCTGATCACCCTGCTGCGCACGTGGTTCGGCCGCCCGGAGTCCGATCCGCCGGGGTGGTACGCCGCGCAGGGCGACCCGGTCGTCGGCCCGGCGCTGCGGCTGATGCAGCACCACCCGGAGCACCCGTGGACGGTGGCCGGGCTCGCCGACCGCGCCGGCGTCTCGCGGGCGGCGTTCGCCAAGCGCTTCAGCGAGCTGGTCGGCGAGCCGCCGATGGCGTTCCTCACCGACTGGCGGATCACGCTCGCCGCCGACCTCCTGCTCGAGCCCGCCGCCACCATCGCCTCGGTGGCCCGACAGGTCGGCTACGCCACGCCCTTCGCGCTGAGTGCGGCGTTCAAGCGGAGGCGCGGGGTCAGCCCTCGCGACCACCGCCGCGGCGGGCTACCCGTCGGCGTTGAGGCCGTGCAGGGCTGACGACCCGGAGCGAGCCAGCCGGACCGCGGTGCCGACCAGCCAGATCGCCACCCCGAACTCGCCGATGAACAGGGCCGCCACCGTGGGGTTGTCGGTCAGGCTGACCAGCGGGGCCGCCAGGCCGAAGGCGACGCTGCCCAGCGTGGCGAGCGCGGCGAGCACCCAGGCAGGACGGGTTCCGGCGGCGCGCGCGACGGCCACGGCGACGACGATGGTGCTGATCGCCAGCGCCGGGCCGGCCACCGCCTCGAGCGCGAGGTGCACGCGGACGAAGCCCGTGAGGTGGCCCGCACTCAGCTCGTCGTGGTCGTGCGAGACCAGCAGATGAGGCACCAGCTCGAGGGCGGCCAGGGAGTAGCCCCAGATCGCCAGCCGGAGGGGTCCGTCCAGCCGCGGGCCGAACGCCCGGCGGGTGTACGCCGCCGCGAGGCCGCCGACCGCGAGGGAGAGCCCCGCCAGCAGGAACAGGTGAGAAAGCGTCCAGAGCCCGTCACCGGTCATGCTGGCCAGCGCCGCGGTCAGGTCGTCGCCCTCGCCGATCGGGTGCAGCTGCCCGCCCACGGCGACCAGGAGCCCACCGCCGCCGAGGAGAGCGGCGACGGTGCGGGTGCTCGTCGAGCGGGCGGCCAGCGTCGCGGTCGTCGTCACCGCCGCTCCTCGATGACCGTGTTGTGGGTCGAGAGGATCTCCCACTCCGAGCCGCGGCGGCGCAGCACGCTGGTGCTCATCGCCTGGCGCACCCCGGCGAGCGGTCCCGCGGGCACCGACAGGGTGTTGCGGGAGAGCGCGATCCGGACGTCGTCCGAGACCTCGAGGATATGCAGGAGCTCCATGGAGATGGTGCTGCCGGCGTAGACGGAGTCGAAGATGCCCTGGTGTCCGGCGGCGATGGGGCCGCGGCCGGTGACCCGCATCCCCTGGACGGTCACGAACTCGGCGTCCTCGGCGTACGGCGCCGCGAACGCCTCACCGTCGCCGCTGTTCCAGCCTCGCTCGAGCTGGTCGAGGGCGGTATGCAGATCCTGCTCGGTGATCATCGTGATCGCCTTTCACTAGAGTGAGCATACTATTCATTCAAGTAACGCTTGAGTGAATATAGAGCATCTCTCGCCGATGTACCATCGGTGGCGTGTCGACCCGTGCCTACCGCTCCGACCTGCGTGCCCAGCAGGCCGAGCTGACCCGGTCGGCGATCGCCGCAGCGGCGCGCGCGGCGTTCCTCGAGCGTGGCTGGTCGGGCACCAGCATCCGCAAGGTGGCGGAGGCCGCGGGCGTCTCGGAGGCGACGGTCTACTCCGTCTACGGCAGCAAGGCCGGACTGGCCGGCTCACTCATCGACTCGGTCGACGCGCAGGCGGACGTCGCGCGGATCCTCGGCGAGCTCGACGCCGCGAAGGGCGACCCGGCGGCGCAGCTGGCGGCGTTCATCGGCTTCGACCGCCGGCTGTTCGAGCGCGGCGGTGACGTGATCCGCCTGCTGGTCGAGGCCGGGCGCAACCAGCCCGAGCTGGCCGCGGTCGCGGCGGAGGGTCGTGGCCGTGGCGAGTCGAACCGGCGTCGCGTCTTCTCGACGTGGCCCAAGCGGGTCTGGCGCAAGGGTGTCGACGTCGAGCGAGCGATCGACGTCTACCAGGTCATGGTGCACATCGGCAGCTACGACGAGGCCGTCGAGCAGCGGGGCTGGAGCCCCGACGAGGTCGAGACCTGGTGGCGCAGCAGCCTCACCGAGCTGCTGCTGCGTCAGCCCGCCGTGTAGTAACCCGCGTCGAGGTCCTCGAGCAGGGTCGGACCCGTCGGCTCCCAGCCGAGCAGTTCGCGGGTCTTCGCGCTGGACACCGGGAAGTCGCCGGCGAAGAACATCCCGATCCAGCCGAAGTGCTCCGCCGCTCGGTCGGCGGGCACCGAGTCCACGGGGAGCCCCAGACCGCGGCCGATGGCCTCGGCGATGTGCCTGGTCGCGACGCCCGACTCGGCCACCGCGTGCACCGCCGAGGCGGCCGGCGCCTTGTCCAGTGCGAGCGCGACCAGCCGTCCCGCGTCGAGGCGGTGCACGGCAGGCCAGACGTTGGCACCCTCGCCGACGTAGGCCGAGACCCCCCGCTCCCGCGCGACCTGGGCCAGGACGGCCACGAACCCGTGGTCACCCTCGCCGTGCACCGTGGGTGCGAAGCGCAGCGCGATCGGCCGCACCCCGCGGCCGGCGAGCGCGAGACGCGGCCAGGGCGTTCCCGACGCGAGGGTGGCTGGCCGGGTCGGGCTGGTCGTCCTCGGTCGTGCACGCCCAGGACCCCGGAGGCGAAGAGGAGCGGCTTGCCGGTGCCCTCGAGCGCGTCGCCGAAGGCCTCGATCGCGGCCAGGTCGAGCGCCGCCGCCTCGGCCATCTGGGAGAAGTCGTGGTGGTAGCCGAGGTGGACGACGCCGTCGGACGGCCGCGGCTGACTCGGCGAGGCCTGTGGTGTCGGCCAGGTCGCCGCGGCGTACGGCGGCGCCGAGCGCCTCGACGCTCGTGGCCGCCTCGTCGGAGCGGGCCAGCCCCTCGACGCTGTGGCCGGCGGCAAGCAGCTCGGGGACGACGGCGGAGCCGATCCAGCCGGACGCTCCGGTGACGAAGAGGTGCATGAGAGTCCTTTCGAAGTGATGTCACTTGATGACATCACCGTAGCACCGTCATGTCACATCGTGTCATCACCTATCATCCACGCATGGCCCGCTGGGAACCCGACGCCGCCGGCCGCCTCCGCGAGGCGGCGATGGAGCTCTACGTCGCCCAGGGCTACGAGCAGACGACCGTCGCCGGGATCGCCGAGCGGGCAGGGGTCACCGCGCGCACATTCTTCCGTCACTTCACCGACAAGCGCGAGGTGCTGTTCGCGGGATCGGAGCAGCTGGAGCTGCGGATGGTCGAGGCCCTCGTCGGAGCACCGTCCGACGCGACCCCACTGACCGCCGTCGTCGAGGCGCTCGACGCGGCGGCCGAGATGCTCGGCGGCAACCATGCCCACTCCCGGCGACGGCAGGCCGTCATCACCGCCAACGCCGAGCTCCGCGAGCGCGAGCTGATCAAGATGGCCCGGCTGGCGGACGCGCTCACCGACGGGCTGACCCGTCGCGGGGTCGCGGGCGCCGATGCCCGCCTCGCCGCCGAGGCCGGCATCGCGGTGTTCCGGATCGGGTTCGAGCGCTGGGTGGCCGGACCCCGGTCCGCCGACCTCGCAGCCATCCTCCGCGAGTCAATGGCTCAGCTGCGGGCACTCACGGACTGAGTCCGCGGCGCGCCCCGCAGCACCACCGAGTCGACCTGTGGCTGGGGGTGAGAGCAGGCCGGGACCAGACGCGAGCCGGGTGACAGCAGCCGGGCCAGGATCGTGCTCGACCCGGCGTCCGGCAGGCTGCTGAGACGACGGTACCGGCAGCGCGGCGCGGGCGGCAGCCGGTGCAGCGTGGCCAAGCGGCCGGGGTGCAGCCCCAAAGGGTTGCAGAGCGCGGATTCGACTGCGGGTGGGGCGATTCGCGGCTACCTTCGCAAGGAAGGCAACTGCTGAAACTCGACCGCCCGGACTACCGGCCAGACGACGTCAGTGCCTCGACTGAAGGCCGAAACCGATGCATGTCTACCCGCCGTCCCGCACGAACCTTCGGACTCTCTCGGTGCGGGTGGCGATCGGAGCCCTTGCGCTGCTGGTGGTCGGTCCCTTCCTGGCCGGGACCCCGGCGAGCGCTGCTCCCGCGGGTGTCGTGGCCGGCCCGGTCAACCTGGGCAGCGCTGCGGGATTCTCCGTGCTGGCCGGTCCCAGCATCGCCAACACCGGGGCCGGCACCGTGCTGGCGCTCGACCTCGGAGTCACGGGAACGCTCGCGGGATTCCCGCCCGGCACCGTGACCGGCACGACCCGCGTCGGCACCCCCGAGGTCGCGACCGCGCAGGAGGACCGCCAGGCGGCGTACGACGCCGTGGTCGCCCAGACGGGCGGCACCGCCTTCGGCGGAGACCTGATCGGCAAGACCTTCGCGCCCGGCCTCTACACGACCGCCGCGGCGGTCACGAACACGGGCACGATCACCCTCGACGCCGCCGGAGACCCGAGCGCTCGCTTCGTCTTCAAGGTCGGTGCTGCGCTCAGCTCGGCGGCGTCCACCAAGGTCGTCCTGGCCAACGGCGCTCTGGCGAACAACGTCTACTGGCAGGTCGTCGGCGCGGTCGCCTTCGGCGCCAACGTCAAGTGGGTCGGGACCGTCCTCGGCGCCGCCGCGATCGACTTCGGGGACGGTGCCTCGCTCAAGGGTCGCGCCCTCACCCCGAGCACCGTGTCGCTGGCGAACAGCCCCGTCACCAAGCCCATCGACGACCTGACCGCACCCGTGGTGACGATCGCAGGTGGACCGGCGCGGTCCACGAACGACGCGACGCCGTCGATCTCGGGCACCACGGACGAGCCCGGCACGCCGCTGGTCACGGTCACCATCGGCTCCCAGACCCTGACCGGCCATGCGAGTGCCGGGGTGTGGGCCCTGAGCGCGGACACCCTCGCCGCCGGACCCCACACGGTCGTCGCGTCGGTCACCGATCCCTCCGGCAACACCGGAACCGCCAGCCAGGTCCTCACCGTGGATCCGCTCGCGCCCGGCGTCTCGATCGACGGGGGCCCGACGAGGGCCACCTCCGACCTCACACCGACGATCTCCGGCCTCACCGACGAGCCCGGCACGCCGACCGTGACCGTCACCGTCGACGGCCAGACGCTGGTCACGACGGCAGGGGCGGACGGCGCCTGGACGGTCGACGCGGCCGCGCTGGGTGAGAGCTCCTACAGCGTCGTCGCGTCCGTGACGGACGTCGCCAGCAACACGGGCACCGCCGGGCAGGTCCTGACCGTGGACGAGACCGTGCCCGTCCTGACCATCGACGGCGGCCCGGCCAGGACGACGAGTGACACCTCGCCGTGGACCTACGGCACGACCGCCGAGCAGGCCGGCTCGATCGTGGAGGTCAGCCTGGGCGGGCAGTCCCTCACGGCGACCGTGAGGCCCGGGGGCACCTGGGGTGTCAGCGCTCAGGAGCTGGCGCCGGCGACCTACCCCGTGCTGGCCTCGATCACGGACGCCGCCGGCAACACCGGCACGATGTCGCAGAGCCTGACCATCACCGGCACCACACCGCCGGTCGTTCCGCCGGTCGTTCCGCCGGTCACGCCGCCGGCGGTGGCCCCGCCGACCCCGGTCTACCCGCCCTCGCGCTACAAGCCCGATGCCGAGCTCCGCCGCCTGCACGGGAAGTTCGTCGGGGGCCGCGAGTACGGCGCAGCGAAGCAGCGCGTCACACAGAAGCTGGGTCGCAAGACCAGGAGCGTCTCGTTCGAGGTCCGCGTGACCAACCGGGGTGACGTCGCGGACCGGATGGTCGTGCTGGGCACGCCCAAGAGCAAGACGTTCAAGGTGGCCTACTTCGCCGGACGGCAAGAACGTCACCAAGGACGTCGTCGCCGGCACCTACGGCACCACATCCCTCAAGCCTGGCGGGTCCGTGCTGCTCACCGTCAAGATCACGAGGATGCGTGGCGCCAAGAAGGGCAGCCGGCGTTCCTTCGAGATCCGGGCGACGTCCTCTCACGAAGCGATCAGCCTGGACGCCGTGACCGCCAGGGTGAGCATCAGAGCCTGATCCGGCACAGGGCGGCGTGGTCCGAGTCAGACGCGGGTCAACCGCTCGTCACCGGCGGTGGCCCCGTCGTCGGTGACTGACGGTGGCAGGGCCGGCGCCTCGGGTGACCCGCCGGGCAGGAACTCGAGCCAGCGCGGCAGCCACCAGGTCCGGTCACCCAGGAACGACAGCACCGAGGGGAGCAGCACCGCCCGGACCACGGTCGCGTCGATGAGGATCGCCACGGCCAGGCCGACCCCGAGCTGCTTCATCGTGGTCATGGACAGGGTGGCGAAGACGGAGAAGACAGCGATCATGATGATGGCGGCACTGGTCACCACCCCTGCCGAGATCTTGATGCCGTGGGCGACCGCGTCGGGTGTCGACAGGCCGCGGTCGTGGGCCTCCTGGATCCGGGAGACCACGAAGACGTGGTAGTCCATGGAGAGGCCGAAAAGGATCACGAACGCGAACAGCGGGATCCACGACTGGATGGCTCCGACATCCCCTCCGCCCACCAGGTCTGCGCCCCAGCCGTGCTGGAAGACCGCGACCATGACGCCGAAGGTCGCTGCCATCGACAGCACGTTCAGCAGCACGGACACCGTCGCGATCGCGACCGAGCGGAAGGCGACCAGCATCAGCAGGAAGGCGAGCACGAGCACGAAGATGATGACCGGCACGATCGCGTGCTGCAGCTGGGTGTTGAAGTCCTCCGAGAAGGCGAGGTTGCCACCGACGTACGCCTCGGTGCCCGGCAGACTCCCCAGCGTCGCCGGCACGACGTCGTCGCGAAGGGCGTGCAGCGCCCGCACCGAGGTCGGGTCGGAGCCGCTGCCCGCCAGCGGCACGGAGATCTGGACGACGCCCGCCTCGGGCGAGACGTCGACGACGATCGGCTCCTGCACCAGCCCCGTGGCGACGGCGCGCTCCTTGAACTCGGCGACCGCCGCGGTCAGCTCGCCGGACTCCACGTCGGGCGCCTTCACCACGACCCGCGCCGGCGCCGGCCCGCCGGGGAACGCCGCCTGGATGCGGTGGAAGCTCTGCATGATGCTCGTGTCCGCGGGCAGCAGCTTGTCGAGGCTCAGGTTCTCGGTGTGGATCCCCGTCGCCGGAGCCGCGAGGGTGAGCAGCACGCCGGCAGACAGCAGCGCCGACACCCCGGGTCGCTTCAGGACCGGTCCGAGGATCGACGCTCCACACCCTGCTCTCCCCGCCGGGACGGCGCATCCGGCCCAGTCCGGGCACCTTCCCCAGGTCGATGCGGTCGCCCAGCAGCGAGAGCATCGCGGGCAGGACCGTCACCGAACCGGCGACCGAGACGAGCACGACCAGGATCGCGGCGATCGCGAAACCCTCGAAGATCAGCATCCCGGAGAGGAACATGCCGGACATGGCCACCACGACCGTCACGCCGGAGATCAGGACCGACCGACCCGAGGTGGCGGCCGCGATGCGCAGCGCCGTCGCCGGGTCGCGGCCGCGGACCCGCTCCTCACGCACCCGGCGCAGGTAGAACATGCAGTAGTCCACACCCACGGCGAGTCCCACGAGGAGCATGACCGAGCTGGTGGAGGTGTCCAGGCTCAGCCGGTGGCTGACCAGGGCGAGGAGGCCGTTCGCCGCGAGGAACGACGTGAGCGCCAGCCCGACGGGCAGGACGGCTGCCAGCAGCGCGCCGAAGGCGACCAGGAGGATCCCGACCGCCAGGGGGACAGCGGTCCACTCGGCCCGGGTGAAGTCCTTGAGGATCGTCTCGTTGAACCACTTGTTGGCGGACCCGTCGCCGAACTCGTCGATCCGGAGCTCCGGGTGGGCCGCACGCGTGTCGGCGACGGTGTCGAGGATCGGCTGGACCCGGTCCGCCGCGGTCATCGGGTCGCCCGACATCGCGAGCCGGATCAGCACCGAGTGACCGTCGGCGGACACCAGGCTGTTCGAGTACGGATCGGCAACCTCGATGACGGCCTTCGTCGTCTGCAGCCGCGCCACGAGGTCGGTGACGGCCGCCCGGCCTGCCGGGTCGTCGATGGATCCCTTGCTGGTCACCAGGATCATCTCGCTCGCCGGCGTCTTGAGGCCGGCGTCGTCGAGGATCTGGATCGCGCGTGCGGAGTCTCCGGTCGCGTACTGGTCCTCGGTCATGTGCCGCTGTCCGGCCAGGGACCCGACCGCTGAGGCCAGCACGACGAAGGCCAACCAGCCGACGATCGCGATCACTCGGTGACGCACGCTCCAGCCACCGATGACGGCGGCGATCCCCTGCTTCTCGGCCATGCCGGACTCCTCTGCCACAGACCCTCGGCAGCGACTCTTCTCCTCCGCGCGGGGTCCCCGGCAGAGGCCTACGTCCCGGCGAACAGGGTCCTCGTCACCGCCCGGTGGGCTGCGCCTCGAGCCAGGTCTGCCAGTCGATGCCCCGGATCAGGGCGTCGTCGCTGTGGGGCAGCATCGCTCCGCCGGCGATGCTCGCGACCGCCTCGTCGGGCTCGACGACGACGTCGGCGCCGACGTGACGCGGCGTAGCGCTGCACGAGGTCGACCAGCCGCTCCGGCTTCGGGCCGGCCAGGTCCACGTCGCGGTCGAGGGCGCCCGTGGCCATGTCCAGCAGCACCCGGGCGATCTCGGCGGTGTCGACGGGCTGGGTCGGGGCGTCCATGATCCGGGCGACGCCGCCGTCGGTGTTCCACTCGAGCATCTGCCTCGCGAAGTCGTGGAACTGGGTGGCCCGCAGCACGAGCGCGCCGGGCGCGGCCTCGCGGGTGGCGTGCTCCTGTGCGAGCTTGGCGCGGTAGTAGGGGTAGTCCTGGCTCTCGTCGATCCCGACGATCGAGAGGACGACGCTCCGGCGCACTCCGGCCGCGGTGGCCGCTCGGCCGAGGTTGGCGGCCACCGAGGTGAAGAAGTCGGTGGCCGCGACCTCGTCGATGGCGGGGAACGACGTGACCTCCACGACTGCGTCCACGCCCTGCAGGGCGGTCTCGAGCCTCCCCGTGTCGGCGTCGGTCAGGTCGAAGCCCGTCTGGCGGGCGATCTCGACGACCTCGTGGCCCTCCTTGCGGGCGAGGGCGGTGAGCTGGGAGCCGACCAGGCCGGTGGCCCCGGCGACAGCGATGCGCATGGCAGAACCTCTCGTGATACTCGGATAAAAGTTGTCCTAGTCCAGTGAAACAGGAACTCGGACAGTTGTCATCCGGGTATGCTCCGCTCATGAAGATGTCCGCCGGCGTCGAGTGGGCAGTGCACTGCTGCATCCTGCTGAGCCAGGCCGCGGAGCCCGTGCCGGTGCCGCGGCTGGCCGAGTTCCACGGCGTCTCGCGGACCTACCTGGCCAAGCACCTTCAGCTGCTGGCGCGGGCCGGGCTCGTGACGTCCAGCGAGGGCCGCGCCGGCGGCTACGAGCTCACCCGCCCGGCCGACGAGATCAGCGTCCTCGAGGTGGTGCTGGCCATCGAGGGCGACGAGCCGTCGTTCCGCTGCACCGAGATCCGACAGAACGGCCCGCTGCCGGCGTCACCGCAGGCCTGCCGCCGCGCCTGCGGCGTGGCGCGGGTGATGTACGCCGCCGACCACGCCTGGCGGGCGTCGCTGGCCGGGGTGACGATCGCCGACATCGTCGGCACCGTCGAGCGCGACACCGGCAAGCAGACCTTCGCCAAGGCGCGCGACTGGCTCGCCTCGGTCTGAGCCTTGACAGGTGACAGGCAGGGAACGGCGTCCTAGCGTGCGTGAATGACCCAGTCACGCTCCGTGTCGTACGCCGCCCTCCTCCTCGCGGCCCTCGCCCTGGTCGTCTCGTCCGTCGCGGTGGTCGGCGGGATCGCAGAGGCCGCCGGCAAGAAGATCGGCAAGAACCTCGTGGTCACCAAGAGCATCAAGAACGGCGCGGTCACCGGGAAGAAGGTGAAGGACGGCTCGCTGACCACCAGCAGACCTCGCCCCCGGCACCATCCCGGCTCCCGGCACCGGGAAGTCGGTCGAGCTGGCCGCGTGCAACTGCCTCTGTCAGCGGGGCCAACCTGACCAGCTCGATGCAGCCGGTCGGCGTGGCCAGCGGCGCGGGGCTGTCGCTGACGCTCCCAGTGTCGGTCCAGATCGCCGACGTCCACGTCACAGTGGCGACGCAGGGGCCGGGGCAGGTCGTCGCGTTCGCGATCCAGTACCTCCCGCCGGGCGCCGCCGGGTTCCTGACCCTTCCCCTGTGCGCCGTGTCCCCGGGCCAGAACGGCTGCGTGGCCACGGGGCCGCTGTCGATCCCCGCGGGCAGCAACTTCTTCATCCAGATGAGCAACGGTCCGGCCGGCGCCGACGGGGGGATCGGTGCAGCTCGGCTACACCATGCACGCCGTCTGACCGGACTCCGGTCACCGGATGGTGCCGACCCCCGGGACCAGCGGCAGGTCGAGCGGGGTCACCCAGCCGGGACCGAGGTCGTTGACGGCCGGCACGGCGTTGAGGGCGCGCATGCCGGTGGCCAGGCAGCCGGCCACCGCCGGTGCGCGGCCCGAGCCGTCGGAGAACCGGAACGCCGTCTCCTGGCTGATCGAGGGCGAGCCGTCGATGTCGACGCGGTAGACGTCGTCGCCGCTGCCGGACGGCCAGTCCGGGGCGGCGTCGAGCCCGATCCGGTTGACGTGCTCGAGCGAGATCACCTCGCGGCCGGCGTACACGCCGTTGATGGTGAACCGGATCGCCGCGACGTTCCCCGGCTCGATGACGCCCTTGGCGGTCTTGCGCGGGGTGTCGGTGACCCACTTCTCCCAGGTGGTGGTGATCTCGTCGAGCTCGATGCCGACCGCGTGGGCGATCATCGGCACGGTCGCGCCCCACGCCATGATCAGCAGCTCGGGGATCTCCAGCAGCGGAGTGAACGACGGCGGGCGGCCGATGCCCATCTCGTCCTCGTAGTCACCCTCGTAGTCGGTGTAGTCGAGCAGCTCCGACGCGCGCACCGACCGGACCTCGCCGCACAGCCCCATCAGCGTCATCGGGAACAGGTCGTTGGCGAAGCCGGGGTCGATGCCGGTCGTGAAGCAGGAGGCGCCGCCCTCCTCGCACGCCGCGGTGATCGGGTCGACCCACGCCGCCGGGGTCTGCGCCATCGTCGGCCAGACCCACGGCGTCATCGCGGTCGAGCAGACGTCGATGCCGGCGCGGAGGAACGCCGACATGACCCGGATGTTCTCGTCGGCGTACTGCGCGGTCGGGCCGTAGTGCACCAGCGCGTCGGGCCGCAGCGCGACCAGCTCGTCGACCGAGTCGGTGGCGAGCACGCCGGTCGGCTCGGTCGAGCCCGCAGATCTCCGCCGCGTCGAGGCCGACCTTGGCCGGGTTGGAGACACCGACGCCGACCAGCTCGAACGCCGGGTGCCTGCACGACCTCGGCGATCACGAGCTTGCCGACCACGCCGGTGCCCCAGATGACGACGCGCTTCGGGGTCATCGGTCGAACGCCTCTCGCACCTGGTGCTCGGTCAGCCCGTAGTCCTTGAGCGAGTAGTCGTGCTTCGGCGCCGCGTGACCGGACTTGGACTCCTGGTCGATCGCGGTGATCGCCGCCTCGACCTCGGGCGTCCAGTCGAGCCCGACACTGCTCGTAGAGCCCGCGGGTGACGCCGAGCGGGTCCTTGCGCAGGTCCGAGAACGCCACGTCGGCGAACTGGTCCTGGTCGTACTTCGGCCGCGCGTCGTGGAACGCGTGGAAGGCCCGCGACCACAGGTCGAGCTGGGTGTGGCCGATCACGCCGCCGACGTAGGTGTCCGAGTGGCCGGCAGTGGTCTCGGCCGAGAGCGAGCGCCGACGAGGCGATGCAGGTGACCGGGTCGCGGTGGGTGTAGACGATGAGCGCGTCGGGATAGACGGTCATCAGCGCGTCGAGCGCGGTCATGTGCGAGGGGTTCTTGAGGATCCAGCGCTTCTCGGGGTCGTTGAGGCCGACCAGCTGGAGGTTCTGCTTGTGCCGCGCGTAGGCGTCGGTCCAGTCCTGGCCCTGCAGCCACTGCGAGTAGCGCGGCAGGTTGGCCAGCGCCTCGTAGGAGTTGGACTTGCCGGTCTGGCGCAGCAGCCGCCAGCACTCCTCGACGGTGGTCGCATCCATGTAGTGGATGCCCATGAAGTCGGGGCTCTCGACGTGGTGGGCGGTGAACGCCTGCTGCATGGCGTTGAAGATCGGGTCCTGCTCCCACGTCTCGCGCGGCGGTCGGGGCTGCGGATACTGCGTCAGCCACATCTCCAGCCCCTGCGTCGTCGGGTCGGCGTGCAGGTAGCGGTGCAGCGCGGTGGTGCCGGTGCGCGGCAGCCCCATCAGGAAGACCGGCCGCTCGATCGGCACGTCGCGGTGCTCGGGGTGCGCGGCGAACTGCGCCTGGGTGAGCAGCACGCCGACCAGCGCGCTCTTGACCTCCGAGCGCTGGAAGTAGTTGCCGCGCGGCGTCAGCCCGGCCTCGGGCGAGGCGAGGTCGTCGACCAGGACCCGCAGCCCCTCCTCGTGCGTGCGGTCCGCCGAAGTCGGACATGCCCGTCGTGCGCTCCGCGGCGGCGACGATGTCCTCGTAGGACCCGACGTCCGGGCGCTCGCGCACCATGATGTTGTCGCTCATGCGGCTGGACCTCAGTCGTGGAACTCACCGCAGTCGACGGTCAGCATCTGACCGGTGACGGCCGAGGCCAGGTCGGAGGCGAGGAACAGCGCGGCGCGGGCGACCTCCTCGGGCGAGGCCAGCCGCTTGAGGTCGGTGGGGCCGGCCTTCTCGGCGTAGATGTCGTCGTGGGTGACGCCGGCCTCGGAGGCGAGCCAGTCGAAGTAGCCCTTGTTGACGTCCTCGTAGATGTAGGACGGGGCGACCGAGTTGACCCGGATGCCGCGCGGCCCGAGCTCGGTGGCCAGCGACGAGGCGAGGTGCTCGAGCGCGCCCTTCGAGAGCTTGTAGCCGGCGTACTCCGGCTGCGAGCTGAACACCACGCAGGAGTTGAGCATGATGATCGACCCGTTCGAGGCCGACAGCGCGTCGGCGAAGAGCGCCGAGAGCCGCAGCGGCGCGAACACGTTGGTCTCGTTGGCGGCCCGCAGCGCCTCGACCGGGATCGTCGAGATCGGGTCCATCGGCGGGATGCCGAAGGCGTTGTTGATCAGGCAGTCGACCCGGCCGAACTCCTCGAGCGCCTTCTCGACCAGGGCCACCCGCGACTCCTCGTCGGTGATGTCGGTCGGCACGACGAGCGCCCGGCGGCCGTGCGAGCGGACCACCTCGGCCATCTTCTCCAGCCGCCGCTCGGTGCGGCTGACCAGCACCAGGTCGGCGCCCATCCGGGCGGCCTCCTCGCCGAGCGAGCGGCCCAGCCCGGGCCCGACACCGGACAGGACGACGACCTTGTCCTTGAGGAGGGGGACGGGCTCGTAGGCGTCGGCGACGGGCGTCGCGTGGTGGGTGGCGGTGGTGGTCACGGCGCAAGACTAGAACGTGTTTCAGTTTTGGTCGAGAGCGAGAACCGGACCCGTCTCGTCCGGAACCACTCCTACGCTGGCCTCGTGACGGACTCGACGGTCAGCTACGAGATCAAGGCACTCACCCCGGAGACGTGGCCGGACTTCGAGGCGCTGGTCGAGCGGACCGGCGGCCTGTTCAGCGGCTGCTGGTGCGTCCACTTCCACCACGGCGTCCCGGACGGGCGCGGCGAGGACGAGAGCAACCGCGACTTCAAGCAGCGGATGGTCGACGCCGGCGTCGCGCACGCCGCGCTGGTCTACGACGGTGACCGGACGCCGTGGCGTGGGCGGAGTACGGGCGGCCCGACGAGCTGCCCAACATCCACCACCGCAAGCAGTACGACGCGGAGACGGCCGCGTCCAGCTCCGGCCGCCCGACTACCGGATCACCTGCATCAACGTGACCAGGAGCCACCGCAAGCAGGGGTACGGGCGGGCCGCGCTCCGCGGCGCGGTGCAGCTGATCGCGGAGGCCGGCGGCGGCGTGGTCGAGGGCTACCCGCACGACATGGCCACGCGCGACCCGGCCAAGAAGATGAGCGACTCGTTCCTCTACAACCTCACCCGGAAGTCCTACGAGGAGGCCGGCTTCACCTACGTCCGCCCCAAGGGCCAGCAGAACTGCGTGATGTCACTCACGGTCGCTTCCGCTTCTTCACGACCTTCCACGTGTAGCTGATCGGGCGGCTGACGTTCCCCACGGTGTCCGTGGCCCGCACCTGGAACTTGTGCTTGCCCGGCCTGAACTTCTTCTTGAACGGAGAGGTGCACTGGCGGAACTTGCCGCCGTCGACGGCGCAGGTGAAGGTCGCTCCGGGCTTGTCCGCGGTGAACGAGAACTTCGCTCTCGCCTTCGTGGTCCTCTTCGGTGGCTTCTTGGTGAAGGCCGGCTTCGGCTTGCACGGAGCCTGCCTGGTGGAGTCGAGGAGACAGAAGTCCTGGGTCTCGTCGCCGTACCCGTCGCCGTCGGCGTCGGGTTCGACCACCGCGGAGACATTGACGCGGTACGGCCCCGCGATGGCGTAGGGCGTCGGCATGCCGAGCGGCGCGTCCGCGGCGACGATCATCGAGTCCCCGACGACGGTCGTCTGGAACGCGCATCCCGGCGTACTGCCCGGCGGCAGGATCAGGCCGAGCCGGTCCCCGGGCAGGACAGGGATGCGCACCGGGAAGGACGTCAGTGTTCCCGGGACGACGCCGGTGGCGCCGGAGACTCGCGTCCAGGTGGTGGCCGAGCCCCGGAACGTCGCGAACTCGACGGTCCCCGTGAGCGAGCTGCTCCAGCTGGTGATCACGCCCCCAGCGGGAGGGGCCACGTAGTCGACGCCGCTTCCGACCGCCGCTGCAAGGCGACTCCCGGTCCGCAGTTCAACGGGGTGCCGGCCGTGGGTGGAGCCTCGCCGATCGTGGTGGAGGCGGACGCAGCCGAGCCCGCTCCGATGAGCAGGACGAGGGCTGCTGCCGAAGCGCACGCCTGGTGAGAGAGCTTCATCATGACCTCGAGGTCGAAGTGGGGCGCCAGCACTGAGCGTCGGCACGGGAAGGTCACCGTAGTACGTGACCAGTACGTTTGGCCGGTGACCGCCCTGGCCGGGACCCGGCTCCCCCAACGCGCCCGCGTGGTCGTCGTCGGCGGCGGTGTGATCGGTTGCTCCGTCGCCTACCACCTCGCCCACGCCGGCCTCACCGACGTGGTCGTGCTCGAGCGGGACCGCCTCACCTCCGGCACCACGTGGCACGCGGCGGGGCTGATGACCTGCTTCGGGTCGACGTCGGAGACCTCGACCGCGATCCGGCTCTACTCGCGTGACCTCTACGCGCGCCTCGAGGAGGAGACCGGCCAGGCCACCGGCTTCAAGCCGGTCGGCCTCATCGAGGCGGCCGCCGACGAGGCCCGCCTGGAGGAGTACCGCCGGGTGGCGGCGTTCCAGCGGCAGCTCGGGCTCGAGGTCGAGGAGATCTCGCCGCGGGAGATGGCCGACCTGTTCCCGTGGGCGAAGACCGACGACCTGCTCGCCGGCTTCCACGTGCCCGGCGACGGCAGGGTCAACCCCGTCGACCTCACCACCTCCCTGGCGAAGGGCGCCAGGCAGCTCGGGGTGCGGATCATCGAGGGCGTCTCCGTCGAGGACGTGCTCACCGACCGCGGGGCGCGTGACCGGCGTCCGGGTCTCCACGCGTGCCGGGCGGACGGTCGAGATCGAGGCCCAGACCATCGAGGCGGAGTACGTCGTCAACTGCGCCGGCATGTGGGCCCGCGAGCTGGGGGCGAGGAACGGCCTGGTGATCCCCAACCAGGCGGCCGAGCACTACTACCTGATCACCGACACCATCGATGGGCTCGACCCGGACGCGCCGGTGTTCGAGGACCCCGCCTCCTACGGCTACTACCGCGAGGAGGGAGGCGGGATGATGGTCGGCCTCTTCGAGCCGCAGGCGGCGCCGTGGAAGGTCGAGGGAGTCCCGCGCGACTTCTCCTTCGGCAAGATCCCGCCCGACTGGGACCGCATGGGGCCGTTCCTGGAGAAGGCCATGGCCCGCGTGCCGGTCACCCTCGAGGCCGGCGTCCGCACCTTCTTCTGCGGTCCGGAGTCGTTCACTCCCGACCTGGCCCCCGCCGTCGGGGAGGCGCCCGGGATCCGCAACTACTTCGTCGCCGCCGGCATGAACTCGGTCGGCATCCTCTCCGCCGGCGGCTCGGCCGGGTGCTCGCCCACTGGATCACCACCGGTCGGCCGGACGTCGACGTCACCGGCTTCAACGTCGACCGGTTCCGCCCCTGGCAGGCCGACGACTCCTACCGCGCCGCGCGCACCACGGAGATCCTCGGCACGGTCTACGCCGCGCACACCCCGGGCAAGCAGCTGCGCACCGCCCGCAACACGCTGCTCTCGCCCGTCCACGACCGGCTGGTCGAGCAGGGCGGCTACCTGCGCGAGGTGTCGGGCTGGGAGGGCGCCGACTGGTTCGCCGGGGCCGGTGCCACCCCGTCCGCCGTACCCACCTGGGGACGGGCGCCGTGGTTCGAGCAGTGGGAGGCCGAGCACCGGGCCGTCCGCGAGGGCGTCGGCCTGATGGACATGAGCTTCATGGCGAAGTTCCGGGTGCGGGGCCCGGACGCCGGCGACGCTCCTCGACCGGGTCTCCGCGGGGGCCGTGAACGAGCAGGCCGAGACGATCACCTACACCCAGTGGCTCGACGAGGGCGGCCGCATCGAGGGCGACCTGACGGTCACCAAGCTGGGCGAGGACGACTTCTTCGTGGTCGCGTCCGACACCGCCCACGGCCACACCGCCGCCTGGCTGGCGCGCCACGGCGCGGACGCCGACTGCACGGTCGTCGACGTCACCGCCGACTACGGCCAGCTCAACGTCCAGGGGCCGCGGTCACGCGAGGTGCTGGCCGAGCTGACCGAGGCCGACCTCTCGACCGAGGTGTTCCCCTTCCGCACCGCGCGCTGGCTGGAGCTGGCCGGCGTCGAGGTCCTGTGCGTGCGGATCACCTACCTCGGCGAGCTCGGCTACGAGCTCTACGTCCCCGCCGCCGGACGACCTGGGCGTGTACGACGCGCTGCTGGCCGCCGGGGCGGCGTACGGGCTGCGGCCGGTCGGGCTCAAGGCGCTGGCCTCGCTGCGGATGGAGAAGGGCTACCGCGACTTCGGCCACGACATCGACAACACCGACTGTCCGCTCGAGGCAGGGCTGGGCTTCGCGCTCGCCCTCGACAAGCCGGGCGGCTTCGTCGGTCGCGACGCCGTGCTCGCCCGCAAGGCCGCCAACGCCGAGGCCGGCGGGATGGGTCAGCGGATCGTGCAGGTCCGGGTCCTGGATCCCGACCCGCTGCTCTACCACGCGGAGGTGCTCCACCGTGACGGCGTGGCGGTCGGCTACGTGCGCGCGGCGTCGTACGGCTGGACCCTCGGTGGCGCGGTCGGCCTGGCCATGGTCTCCGGCGGCGGCGAGCCGGTGACCCCGGGCTGGCTCGAGACCGGCACGTGGCAGGTCGACATCGCCGGCGTCCGGCACCCGGTCGAGGTGTCGCTGCGTCCGATGTACGACCCGACCGCTGCTCGGATCAAGGTGTAGCAGGACGCGTTCGCTCGACACGGTTGCCATGGTTCCGTGCTGATCGCGTTTCGGGGAGCGCAACCTCGTGCGCTCGTCGCTGGCTTCCTGCCGAGTGCGATCATCCTGCGCGACCAGCGCGGCATGTCCCTCCCGGCGAAGCCGGGCGTCCAGTCAAGGTTCTCGCCCGATGCGAGGTCGAAGCGGGAGTTGTGCCACGGGCAGACGACCTGGCCGTCTGCGTACCTCACACCACCAGGCCCGTTGCTGAGGGAGAGGCCCGTCGGGATGGTCGAGGACGCCGGTCTCGTCGACATCGAGTGGTACCTGCGCGGGCCGGTCACCGCCCGGGGTGAGACCACGGAGCGCATGTACATCGTCCGTCGCAAGCCCGCCTGACTTCGGACCGCGCCGCGACGAGCAAGGGTTCGACTGCTACGACCACCACTAGGCTCCCCGGATGGGTGACGTCGATCACGAGCGTCGGGCCGTGGAGCTCGTGATGGGCTCGCCGCAGTACGCCGAGACGCTGGCCACCCTGGTGGAGCGAACCGGGCGCACCGCCGCCGACCTGAGGGCCGACTCGCAGGCTGCGCTGACCGAGATGTCGGCGTACGTCGACGAGTCGGCCTCGCGCATCTGGGACCGGATGGGTCGCTGGCTGACGCGCTCCTACGAGGTCGACGTGGACACCAGCGGGCTGAAGGAGCTGGCCGAGCTGGGACGCAAGCACTCGTTGGTGTTCCTGCCCAACCACCGCTCCTACCTCGACCCGCTGGTCTTGCGGGAGGCCACGAAGGGGCACGGGCTGCCCAGCAACTACACCCTCGGCGGGATCAACCTCGCCATGTGGCCGCTCTCGGAGCTCGGCAAGCGGAGCGGGCTGATCTTCATCCGCCGCTCCTCCCGCGACGACCCGGTCTACCCGGCCATGCTGCGCCTCTACCTGGGCTTCCTGCTGCGCCAGCACGCCAACCTCGAGTGGTACTTCGAGGGCGGTCGCACCCGCACGGGCAAGCTCCGCCCGCCGCGGATGGGCGTTCTCCGCTACCTCGTCGACGCGTTCCGCGCCAACGGCGGGGAGTCCTCCGACGCCTACCTCGTGCCGGTCTCCATCGTCTACGACCAGCAGCACGAGGTCTCGGCCCTGTCGATGGAGGAGAGCGGCGGCAAGAAGGCGCCTGAGAGCCTGACCTGGCTGTACCGGTTCGCCCGCGCCCAGGGGCGACGACGTGGGCGCGTCCACGTGCGGTTCGGACCGCCGCTGTCCCTGCGTGACGCCTTGGCCGACGCCGGGTCGCGCGCCGACAGCGACGACCTCACCGAGGTGGTGCCCCGCGTTGCGTTCGAGGTGGCCCACCGCATCAACGCCGCCACCCCGATCACCCCGGCCGCGCTGGTGACCTTCGGGCTGCTCGACAACGACGGCCGTGCGATGACCCTGGCCGAGACGCTCGGCGTCCTCGAGCCGTTGGTCGCCTACGTACGCCGCCGCCAGCTGCCGCTCACCGCCGACGTCGACCTCGGTCGACCCGAGGGCCTGCGCCGGGCGCTGGCCACCCTCGTCCGCGAGGGCGTCGTGGTCGAGTACGCAGGCGGGCTCGAACCCGTCTACGCGATCGCGCCCGACCGGCAGCACGAGGCGGCGTTCTACCGCAACACCGTCACCCACTACTTCATCAACCGGGCGATCCTCGAGGTGTCCCTGGTCCAGGTCGCCGCGGACGATCAGGCCGCCGAGATCGACGTCGTGGCAGCCACGTGGACACGCGCCCTGGCGCTGCGCGACCTGCTCAAGTACGAGTTCTTCTTCGCGACCAAGGGGGAGTTCGACGCCCAGCTGCGCTACGAGACCGACCTCGTCCGTCCCGGCTGGGCCGAGGAGAGCGCCACGCCGGCCGAGATCACCCAGCTGATCGCCGAGACCCACCTGCTCCTGGCGCATCGGGTCATCGGACCGTTCCTCGAGGCCTACTCCGTGGTGGCCGACCGGCTGGTCACCCGCGAGCCCGCGGCGCCGCTCGACGGCGACGCGCTGGTCGCCGAGAGCCTCGGGGTGGCTCACCAGCGGTGGCTGCAGCAGGACCTCCACTCACCGGAGTCGATCTCCAAGGACCTGATGGGCGGCCCGCTCAAGCTGGCCGGCAACCGCGGGCTCCTGGGCCCCGGCGGCGACGAGCTGATCCAGTCACGACAGCAGCTGGCCGACGAGCTGCGTGCGGCCGTCGCCGCCATCGCCGTCGTCCGCAACTGCGCGCTGAAGGGCTGACCAGTGGCCGACATCGACGACCTGGTCTCCGACGTCGCCGCCGGACCGCAGGGACCGGAGGTCGGCGCGTTCTTCGACTTCGACGGCACCCTGATCAACGGCTACTCGGCGGCGCTCTACTTCCGGCAGCGGCTCACCAGCGGGGCGATGGGCCCGCAGGAGCTCCTGGGCACCCTCGTCGAGGTCTTCAACATGCAGCAGCGTGGGCACGACGTGACGCGCCTGGTCGGCGTGGGCCTCGGCGCACTGCAGGGCACCTCCCTGGACGACCTGGAGGAGATGGGCCAGCAGCTCTTCCGGTCGAAGATCTCGGGCGAGCTCTATCCCGACGCCCGCCGACTCGTCCGGGCTCACCTGCGCGCCGGGCACACCGTCGCCCTCGCCTCCTCCGCCACGCGGTTCCAGGCCCAGGCCGCGGCCCAGGATCTGGGGATCGAGCACCTGCTGGTCACCGAGGTCGAGGCTCTCGACGGCATCCTGACCGGCCGGGTCGACGGACCGATCCTCTGGGGGCCGGGCAAGGCCGCGGCCGTGGAGGCCTTCGCCGCCGAGCGGGGACTGGACCTCGCCGAGTCCTACGCCTACGGCAACGGAGGGGAGGACGTCCCCTACCTCGAGACCGTGGGGCGACCGCGGCCGCTCAACGCCGACAGCACCCTGACGCAGGCGGCAGCTGAGAGAGGCTGGCCGGTCCACAGGTTGCACCGCCAGCGGCGCCGTACCGTGGCCAACGTCGTCCGCTCGGCCGCTTCCTTCGCCGGCTTGGGTGCGGGGGTCGCGGCAGGGCTGGGGATGGGACTCCTCAACCGGGACCGGGGCACGGCGCTCACGGTCGCCGCCGCCATCGGCTCCGAGCTCGCCCTCGCCGGTGCCGGTGTCTCGCTGGAGGTCGAGGGCCAGGAGCACCTCTGGGCCTCGCGACCCGCGGTGTTCGTCTTCAACCACCAGAGCCAGCTCGACGTCGTCGTCCTGGCCGCGCTCCTGCGTCGCGACTTCACCGGCGTGGCCAAGAAGGAGCTCGCGACGGACCCGTCCTTCGCTGCGATGGGCTGGCTCGCCAACGTCGCCTACGTCGACCGCACCGACGGCGTCGCCGCCCGCGAGGCCCTGGCGCCGGCACTCGAGAGCCTGCGGTCGGGCACCTCCTTGGTCATCGCCCCCGAGGGCACCCGCTCTCCCACGCCGAAGGTGTTGCCGTTCAAGAAAGGGGCCTTCCACCTGGCGATGCAGGCGCAGGTGCCGATGATTCCCGTGGTCATCCGCAACGCCGGCGAGATCATGCCGGCCCACTCGATGATCCTCACGCCAGGCACGGTGCAGGTGCGCGTCCTCGAGCCGGTCTCAACCGACGACTGGACCGCCGACAACCTCGACGAGCAGGTCGCGCTGGTGGAGAAGGTGTACGCCGACACCTTCGACGAATGGGACGGCGCACTGGAATGATCCGGGCTCTGAGAGCGAGCTCAGCCTGGCTGATGTGCGGACGCTCAGCCCTCCAGCCGCGGACAGTTCGAGCCGACTCGGACCCGCCCACCTCTGGGACGCCCCGCGGACGAAGGATCCGGATTCTCGATCGACGTCAATCGCGCTGTCTCGCTGCTATTGGCAACTGCGTCTTAGTGGCGAAGTGACGCGCCGCTTTGCCAGGTGCGGAGCTCGGCTGACCGGGCGACGCGCGACCGGGGAGGCGGCCTCAGGATTGAGGGTGAGGGTCCCGAGGTCGAAGGCTGTGGATCGTCTCGAGGCCAATGTCGGTGGGCAGTGCTTGAGTGATGACATGTCCTCGATCGGCGACCTCGGAGCGGTCGGCCCGGCTGGTGAGCCGGAGCCGCCGCCGTTCGTCGACGAGCTCGATGTGGCCCAGACGCTGGCCCGGGCCGAGCGGGCGACGCTCGCACGGCGGGCGCTCGAGGTCGAGCAGCTGGTGCTGGCGCAGCACTTCGCTCGATTGCACTCAGACGACCCGGCCGAGGGTGTGCCGCCGGGGCAGCGGCCGCCCGGGTCCAACCGCCTCGTGCAGCTGGGTGGGGCCGGGACGCCGAAGGTGCAGGACCTCCCGATCTGCGAGTTGGCGATCGCCCTGCGGGTGACGGAGCCGACGGCCCGGCGGATGGTCGCCGACGGGCTGGATCTCGACCATCGGCTGCGCAAGACCTGGCTGGCGCTGCGCGAGGGCGAGGGCGAGGTGTGGGTGGCCCGTCGGGTCGCGACGCTCGCCCGCGGCCTGGCCGCCGATGCCGTGGCAGAGGTCGACGCAGCCGTCGCCGCGGTGATCGGCACGCAGTCACCAGGTCGCGTCCTCCAGACCGCCGAGGAGGCGGTCCTCGCGGCCGACACCGAGACCGCACGGGCCGAGCGCGCGGCGCAGCGGCGGGAGAGGTGCGTCAAGCTCGGGCGCACCGACGAGTTCGGCCTCCGCACCATCTTCGCCCGGGTGGCCGCCGGTGACGCGGTCTGGGTCGACGCTCTGGTCGAGCGCGTCGCCGAGCGCCTGGAGGGTCGCCCCGACCTGACCCCCGAGCTGCCTCGCGACGAGGACGGCACGCTCGCCGTCCCCCACGAGGAGCTCCGCGCCGTCGCCCTCGGCTGGCTGGCCCACCCCGACGACGTGATCGCCCTGCTCTCCGGCGACCTCCCCGAGGCAGAGGCCGAGGCCGAGGACACCCCGGCCGTGCGCCGGCGCCGCTCACGCGCCGTGGTCTACGTCCACCTCCACGAAGCCGCGACCACGGCTCGCGTCGAAGACGTCGGTCCGCTGCTTCGTGACGAGCTGAGAGAGCTCCCGTCCCATGCCCGGGTGGAGCTCAAGCCGGTCATCGACCTCCACCTCGGCCGCGCGATCGACCGCTACCAACACCCCGAGGACGTGGTCGAGCGCACGATGCTGCGCACCGGCGGCGACGTGTTCCCCCACTCCGGCGCGCGGTCGCGGCGGGTCGACCACGACCACCCCGCGGCCTGCGACGAGCACGGGCCACCTGGCCAGACCGGCGACCACAACGATGCGCCTCTGCTGCGTCGTGTCCACCGCGCCAAGACCCACCTCGGCTACGAGGTCGACCAGATCGGGCCGGGCGAATACGTCTGGACGACGCCGCACGGCCTGCGGAGACTCGTGGACCCCGACGGCACCCACGTCATCGACGAGCTCGCCGCGTGGACCCTCACCCGAGGACGACGCGTCAGCTGATCATCCGGCGCGCCACGGCGCGCTGGCGCGCGGCGATGCGAGCGGCGTACTCCTCGGGGGAGACCGGCGAGTAGTGCGGCAGGTGGTCGCGTACGTCGGCGAACGGGACCACGCTCGACGGTCGGGCCGTCGGCGTCCTGGGTGAGGTCGCGCTCGAGCCGCTGCCAGCGCAGCATCAGCGCGCCGGTGCGGTGGCCGGTGGTCTCGAGCCAGTTCGCGATGCCCGGGGTCCTGCTCCGAGACGACGAACCGCATCTTGCCGTCGGGGTCGGTGACCGCCTGCGCCTTGGTGAGTGAGGTCTGGTGGGTCTCGTAGTCGGTCGAGGCGTACCAGTCCGAGCCGACCTGCGCTGCCTGGTAGGTGCAGTCGTCGCAGCGGGGGACCGTGATGACGAGCGCCTGGTCGTCGTCGAGCTCGTAGTGGCCGATCGAGGAGCGCTGCGAGGCGAGGCCGCCGGGCGTCGACTGCGGCGCGGTCAGGGTGTTGACCGGCTCCTTGTACTGGAAGAACTGGGGGAAGGCGAACCACGTCTGGATCGAGCCGACCAGCGACCGCGCGGCCACGTCGTACTTCTTCGCGAGCAGGTCGCGGGTCAGCTGCCTGGCCGGCTGCCCGAGCTTGTCGGGGCGCTCGATGGTGAGGGTGCCGCGCTCCTCGGTGTCCCAGTCGTTGAAGACCTCGCGGACGATCATCGTCTTGGCGCCCGGCTCCGCGACGTAGGTGAACTCGAAGGTGCCGTCCGGCTGTACGTCGAGCTCGCGGTCGTCGAAGGCCATCAGGCTCGTGGCCGCGGAGTCGGCGGTGTAGGCGCCGCCCATCACCTGGAAGGACAGGTCGGCGCTGGTGCCGCGGCGGCCGCGGACGACGTACTCGACGCCCTCGCGCAGGAACGCGTTGAAGTAGACCGCGTCGGGGTTGTCGAGCCCCTGCCGGGAGAACTGGTGGGTCGGGTTCACGAACAGCGGCCGGTCGAGGTCGTAGTCGAAGGCCATCTGCATGGCCATCCGGATCCGGCCGGACGAGGTAGTCGTAGCCCTCGAGCCGGTCCTGCTCGGTCTTGATGAACGGCGCGTTGGAGATGAGCTGTTCGGCTTCTTCGATGGCTGCCTGAGCGGCTGCGTCAGGTCCGAGCTTCAGTCATGTGCGCGCTGCCTGCCAGTCGGCCGGGTGCCGCGCTTCCTGCGGGTGCCGAGTCCGCCGACGCGGCGCTACAGCCAGGGGGCGCTTCGCGCGTGGGGCAGCAGTAGCGCCGAGTCGGCGGGGGTGCCAGTCAAGCGGGTGCGTCGCTGCACCCGCTCGCCTTGTGGATGATGCTCTCGGCGTACCGGTTGAGGTTGTCGATCTTCTTCTCCAGCGGCTCGGTGTCGGGGCCCTTGATGTAGGGGACCCGGAAGCCGACGATGCAGTCGGTGACGCCCTTGTCCTCGAGCCGCTTGATGCCGTCGAGGTCGTAGGCGTCGTAGGAGATCACGTGCACCTCGAAGTCGTCGCGGGTGTCGCCCTCCTCCTTGCGGATCTCGGCGAGCCGGGTGAGCAGCCGGTCGAGCTCCTCGCCGTCGCCGCCGGCGTGCATCCAGCCGTCGCCCTTGAGCACGGCGCGGCGCAGCGCGGCGTCGACGTGGCCGCCGACGAGCAGCGGGATCTTCTCGGTCGGCGCCGGGGCACTGCTTGAGCGGCTCGACCTCGTAGAACTCGCCGTCGGTAGCCGAAGAACTCGCCGGTCGTCAGGCCGCGCAGGATGTCCATGCACTCGTCCATCCGCTTGCCGCGCTTCGCCCAGTCGACGCCGAGGTCGGCGAAGTCCTCGGGCCACGGCGAGATGCCGACGCCGAGGCCGAGCCGGTTGTCGGAGAGGAAGGCCAGCGACGACGCCTGCTTGGCGACCAGCACCGGCGGGCGCACCGGCAGCTTGAGCACGAACGGCGTGAGCCGCAGCGTCGTGGTCACCGCGAAGAGATGCGCGCAGAGCACCATCGTCTCGATGAACTCCTTGCCGTCGAGGAACTCGCGGTCCCCGGTGTCGGTGTAGGGGTACTTCGAGTCGGAGTCCTTGGGGTAGATCAGGCTGTCCGCGACCGTCATCGACGTGTAGCCCGCGGCCTCCGCGGCCTGCGCCAGAGGTGCGTAGAACTTCGCCTGCGTCATCGCCTCGGCGTAGGTGAACCGCATGGCGCGCCAGACTAGAACGTGTTTCAGTTTTGGTCGACGTGGCCCCAGCCGCTCGGCGAGGAACGCGACGAGGTCGAGCGCGGCCCGGTCGTCGAGCATGTGGTCGGCGTTGTCGTAGACGATGCTGCGCGCCAGGCCGGTTGGCCGCGGTCGTACGCCGCGCGCGCCTCTGCGGTCACGAACGTGTCCTTGCCGGCCCACTGCAGGAGCATCCGGTCGCCCAGCCGGTCGGCCAGCCGGGCGACGGCGTCGACGGGCTCGAGGTCGGCGAAGAGGCTGGCGTACTCCTTGCGGGCGTCGTCGGCGAGCTTGAGCCAGTACGCCGCGAACCAGTTCTCCCAGCCGAGTCGGCCGCCTGGAGGGCCAGCGTCGAGACCCGCTCGTCGCGCGTCGGCGAGCAGGGCGGCGTACATGCCGCCGTAGTCGTGGCCGACCACCGCGATCCGCGCACGGGTCCACGCCGGGCTGCGCGGCGAGGTGGTCGAGGGCGACCGCGTGGCGCGCCACCTGGTCGCGCACGCGCTGGACGTCGGAGGCGGTGCCGTCCGGGTCGGGGACCCACGGGAAGTGCCCCGCCGGTAGCAGCGAGACGGCACCGCGCGAGGCGAGCTCGACCGCGAGCGGGAGGAACTCGCCACGGTCGTTGTGCCGGTGGCCCAGCCAGTGCAGCCAGAGGACCGCCGGCCGCGGCCGCCGTCATCGTCGTCGTCTCCGGTGACCAGCCAGGCACGGGCCGGGTGGTCCTGGCCGGGCACGGGGAGCGTGACGTCGACGATGCTGACTGCGGCACGGGCGGCCGCGGGTGTCGCACTCACGGGACGAGTGTGACGTCAGTAGCATGAGTCGTCAAGCAACTGACGAAGCGACAGGATGGAGGAGCGGGCCCGACGACCGAGCCCTGCACCGACCTCGACCTCGCCGTGCTCCTGCTCAACTCCGTCGACCTGCTCGAGGAGCCGGCCGACCGGATGGCCTCGGACCTGGCGTGGTGGCGCCGGGCGCTGGCGCCGCGACGGCCACGCCGAGCTCGCCGCGGCGCAGCGCGACGCCGACCTGCCGATGCTGCAGTCGCTCCGGGACGACCATCCGTGACGGTCTTCGAGTGCCGCGACGACGACGAGGCGCGCGAGGTCCTGAACGTCGCGCTGCTCGACGCCGGCGCGGTCGTCCAGGTGACGGCCCTCGAGGGGCTGGGCGGTCAGCGGCGACCTGCCGCGGCCGGCTGCTCTTCGCCGTGGCCCGGCACGTGGCCGAGCACGGCGTGGTCCGGCTCGGCATCTGCGCGAGCGACCCGTGCCGCTGCGCGTACGTCGACCGCACCCGTGGCGGCACCCGCCGCTACTGCTGCACGCTCTGCAACGACCGGGCGGCGGCCCGCGCCTACCGGCCGCCGGAGGGGCTGAGACCGGATCGTGACCGCGGCGGCCGGCAACCCTCGCCGGCCGCCGGGCGTCTTCGTGGACGTGCGCTCCCTCCGACTCCTCGTGCTGCCGTCCCCCTGCTCGTCGCCTGCCGTGCCTGCCCGCGACCCTGCACGCCGGTCGACCGCGGCCGCCGCACGACGAGCCGGCGCTCGGCTCGCCGTCCCACTGCCCCGACCGGCGAAGGGCTGGGGCAAGGCGCACCCGCGGCCACGTCTTCAACGGCGGCGACCCGTCGGGCGAGGTCGCGCAAGCTCGAGTGGCGGCACTGGGGCGGGGCGACCGCGATCGGTCGGGGCGTGACCTGGCTGCTGCGTCCCGAGGGCGGCTACTACGCCCGGCCCGGCCGGATCGTGCTCCGCGCCGAGGGGCTCGGCGCCTGCCCCGACGGCACCGCGGCGTACACGCGGCTGGAGTTCCGCGTCGCCCACCGGCCCGGCGGCCCGGTCGGCAAGCACTGGCGCCCGTGGGCCGGCGACGGCGACATCTGCTGAGACCGGTGAGCTTCACCGGGTACCCGGTGAAACTCCCGCTTCCCTGATGGAACTTGACGCGGGCAGCTCCAGTTTCGCCGGGTACCCGGTGAATCTCATCCCCGCCATCTAGAACACGTTCCAGTTCCGTGCGATAGTGCCCGGCGTGGACCTGCAGGAGCTGAGCGACCGGGCCGAGATCACCGACGTCCTGATCCGCTACACGCGGGCCATCGACACCGGCGACTGGGACCGGCTCGACACCGTCTTCACCCCGGACGCGCAGATCGACTACACCGAGTCCGGGCGGGATCGCGGCGGCGCTTCGCCGAGGTCAAGCCGTGGCTGGCCGAGATGCTGCCGGCGTTCTTCCCGAAGCGGGTGCACATGCTCGGCCAGGTCGAGATCCGGCTGCGAGGGCGACGAGGCCGAGGTGTCGGCGTACTTCCACAACCCGATGCCCATGGACGACGGCCAGGGTGGGACCAAGATCGTCGAGATCGGCGGCCTCTACCACCACACGATGACCCGTACGCCGGACGGCTGGCGCAGCCGCAAGCTGCACGAAGAGGTCGTCTGGAAGCACAACATCTGATGGGGCTCCCCGAGGAGCCGCCCGGACGGGCTGGACTCGCCGTGGGCGGTGCGCTCGATCAAGCTGATGTCGCGCAGCCCAGGTCGCGGGTCTTCAGGCTGACCAACGGCCGGATCGGCAACAAGTGGCGGATCGGCGCAGGCTGGAGGAAGCCGGTGCCCGACGCTGCTGCTCGAGCACGTCGGCCGCAGGTCCGGCAGGACCTTCGTGACGCCGCTGCTCTACCTCGACGACGGCGCCGACCTCGTCGTCGTCGCCTCGCAGGGCGGGCTGCCGAAGAACCCGCAGTGGTACGCCAACCTCGCTCGCGCACCCCGACACCCGGATCAGCCTCAAGGGTCGAGCGGGACCGGCCGGTGCGCGCCCGGACCGCGACGCCCGACGAGCGCGACGGCGCTGTGGCCGCGGCTGGTCGACGCTCTACGCCGACTTCGCGAAGTACCAGAAGTGGACCGACCGCGACGCATCCCGGTCGTGGTCCCTCGCACCGCGCTAGGACCGGGGTCTGAGGCCGGTCAGGCGGTGAGCTCGCCGACGTTCCCGAACAGCTGGCCGTAGAGCGTCGCGACCGCCATGTCGGTCTTGAGCATCGGCGTCCAGTGGTCGCCGGCCTTGTCGTAGTCGTCGCGGGTGTGGCCCAGCGCCGCGACCACCCGGTCGGACGAGCGCGTCGTCCTCGTTGGCCCAGCCGATCGCCTTGGCGGCCACGGCGTAGGCGACCAGCGGCATGCCCACCGGGGTGAGCCGCGGGTCGTCGGGCGCGAACCCGGTCTCCGGGTAGACCGTCTCGAGCGCCGCCTGCCGCACCTGCTCCATCTCCGCCGCCTGCGCCGCCGGGGTCGGGGCGCCGCCGGCGGGAGCGGGTGGGCGGTCGCGGAGGCGGCGATCGCGGCCAGGTCGTCGGGCGTGAAGCCGAGGCCGCGGGCGGTGAGGTCGCTCTTGTACTGCGTCACCCACGCGCCGGCCTGCGCCATGATCGCCTGGATCGCACGGCCCATGGCCATCGGGTCCTGAGGCATGGCGGGAACCTACTGGTTCGCGGCCTCGGCCGCGGTCGGGGGCGCCCTTCGGGTGCGCCCGGTCAGCGAGCGCTCTGCACCCGGAGAACCGGCTGGTCGGCCAGGTGGCCTTTTTGGAGATGCGGGGGATCCTGACCGAGAATGGCACGCGTCGCACCCTGCGACCCAGCCCACGGAAGGACCTCGGCGTTGAGCGACGACGAAGGCCACCCGGTCATCTCCGGCCTGGCCGCGCTGGTCGGCGTGGGCGTCGTGGTCGGGCTGCTGGTCAGCGGCGGCGCGCTGGCGGCCAGCTCGATGCTCGGGCTCGGCGGCGACGACGGCGGCGGCACGGCGTCCAGCCAGCAGTCGATGTACCTGCCCAAGCCCTCCGACACCGCGCCCGGAGTCCGGGCCGCAGATCACCCTGCAGCCCGGCGAGGAGACCCCCAGCGGCACCGCCTCGTCCGAGCACCCACCGGAGTTCCCGATCTCGCTCTCCGTCGGCCGCGACCGAGGTCGGCCCGATGGAGGAGATCTACCTGACCGGCGTCTACCCCGGGTGGCGAGGGCGCGGTCGTGCAGGTCCAGCGGTTCGAGAACGGCAAGTGGGACGACTTCGCCGCCGTCGACGCCGTGGTCAGCGGCGAGACGTTCTCGACCTACGTCCAGACCGCCCAGGCCGGCGTCAACAAGTTCCGGGTCCGCGACACCGACGGCCCCGAGGCCTCCAACGAGGTCCGGGTGAAGGTCCGCTGACCGCGCTCACCGGCCTGGTCAGTCCGGGATCTAGTCGAAGGTGTCCGGGTTGGGGCCGCGTGCGGCCGGCCTCGCCCCGGTCGAGGGCGCTGATCGCGGCGACCTCGTCCGGCGCTGAGCTCGAAGTCGAAGATCGCGAAGTTCTCCTCCATCCGCTCGCGGTGCGTCGTCTTCGGGAAGACGATGTCGCCGCGCTCGATGTGCCAGCGCAGGGTCACCTGCGAGGGCGTCCGGCCGTGCGCGGCCGCGATCTTGCCGATCACCTCGTCGTCGAGCACCGCGCCCTGCGCGATCGGCGACCAGGCCTCGACCAGCACGCCGTGGCGGTGGCTCGCCTCGCGGGCGGCCTCGTTGGTGAAGTAGGGGTGCGCCTCGATCTGGTTGACGGCCGGGACGACGCCGGTCTCGGCGACGATCCGGTCGAGGTGCGCGGGCTGGAAGTTGGAGACGCCGATCGAGCGGCCCGGCCGTCCTCGACGAACTCGGTGAGGGTCCGCCAGGTCGAGACGTAGTCGCCGTCGTAGAGCGTCGGGCAGCGGCCAGTGGATGAGGAACAGGTCGAGCTGCTCGAGGCCCAGCTTGGCGAGCGTCTCGTCGAAGGCGCGGCGCGCGTCGTCGGGCCGGTGGAAGCCGTTGTTGAGCTTGCTGGTGATCCACAGCTCCTCGCGCGGGATGTCGGTGGCCTTGAGCGCCTCGCCGACCTCCTGCTCGTTCTGGTACATCTGCGCGGTGTCGATGTGCCGGTAGCCGACCTGCAGCGCCTGGCGTGACCACGTCGGCGGTCTGCGCCGGCGGCACCTGGAAGACACCGAAGCCCAGCTGCGGGATCTCGGTCTGGTTGTTGAGGGTCAGGGTCGGGACGGTCATACCTGCTCGTAACCGCCGGGCGCGCGCGTTCATTCCCGCTGCCAGTTCAGGCCGAGGGCACCCAGGTGGAGAGCACGGCTGCGACGCCGACGCGGCGGATCGGCTTGGCCAGGAAGTCGTCCATCCCCGCGGCCAGGCAGCGCGCGCGCTCCTCGGGGCTGGCGGTCGGCCGTCATCGCGATGATCGGCGTGTGCCGGGCGGCGCCCTCCAGGCGCCGGATCTCGGCGGTCGCCGCGTAGCCGTCCAGCTCGGGCATCTGGACGTCCATGAGGATCGGCGTGGAACGGCGCGCCGAGCGCGGCGGCGACGGCCTGGGCGCCGTCCTCGGCGACCTCGACGACGTAGCCGAGGTGGCGCAGGATGCCCGCCGCCACCAGCTGGTTGACCTCGTTGTCGTCCACGACCAGGACCCGTTGCCCGGCGAGGCCCTGCGGGGCGGGCTCCGGGGCGCGGCGTGCCGTGCGGGCGCGGTCGAGAACACCTGCTCGAGGGTGCTGCGCAGACGGGACATGTGGACCGGCTTGGTGAGCGCGGTCGCCACCTCGGCGGCCTGCGCCTCGGCCCGGCTGATCTCCGGCCCGGACGTCATCAGGACCAGCCGGGTGCCGGAGATCCCTGGCGTCGCGGAGATGCGCCGGGCGAGCTCGAGCCCGTCCAGGTCCGGCATGCACAGGTCGAGGATGGCGAGGTCGTACGGCGCGCCGTCGTCGACGGCCGCGCCCAGCCGGCCGAGCGCGGCCAGGGCGCCGTCCACGACGTCGACGGACACGCCCCAGTGGCGCGAGCTGGTCGTGCAGGATCGTGCGGTTGGTCGCGTTGTCGTCGACCACCAGCACCCGCAGCCCGGCGAGGCTGGCGCGCGGACCGGGGCGCGCTGACCACATCGGGTCCAGGGCCGGGGTGAGCGGGACGGTGAACCAGAAGGTGCTGCCCGCGCCGGGCTCGCTCTCGACGCCGATCTCGCCGCCCATCGCCGCGACGAGCTGGCGCGAGATGGCCAGCCCGAGCCCGGTGCCGCCGTAGCGCCGCGTGGTGGAGGAGTCGGCCTGCGAGAACGTCTCGAAGATCCGGTCGACGTCCGCACGGTCCACGCCGATGCCGGTGTCGGAGACCTCGAAGCGGACCACGAGCCGGTGGGCGTCCCGCTCGGCCAGCCAGACCCGGACGACGACCTCACCCTCGGCGGTGAACTTCACGGCGTTGCCGGCGAGGTTGAGCAGCACCTGGCGGATCCGGGCCGGGTCGCCCCGCAGCGCCGGTGGCAGGTCCGGCGAGCAGTAGGCCAGCAGCTCGAGGTCCTTGGCGCGGGCCGGCTCGCTGACGATCTCGGCGACGCCCTCGACGAGGGAGACGAGGTCGAAGTCGATGCTCCTCGAGGTCGAGGTGCCCGGACTCGATCTTGGAGAAGTCGAGGATCTGGTTGATGACGGCGAGCAACGCGTGCCCGGCGCTGCGCACCCCCTCGGCGTACTGCCGCTGCTGCGGCTCGAGGTCGGTGGTCAGCAGCAGGTCGTTGAGGCCGATCACGCCGTTCATGGGGGTGCGGATCTCGTGGCTCATCGTGGCGAGGAACGTCGACTTGGCGCGGGACGCCTCCAGGGCGGCGTCGCGGGCGAGGGCGAGCTCCTGGCGGGCCCTGGTCTGGGAGGCCAGCAGCCGGGCCATGCGGACGAAGGTGATCCCGATCAGGAGCAGCATGCCGATGACCCCCTCGGTCGGCTGCACCTGCTGGCCGCGCGCGTAGAAGGATCAGAGCAGGACCGGGGGGACCAGGAGCGGCAGGATCGCCAGCCCAGCTGGCCGAGGGGCGCCGCGCGACCTGTCCGGGGCCCTCGTCGGCCGCCGTCGGACTGCGGCGGCGCCACGTGGAGGTGGCGATCAGCATGCCGCCGACCATCCAGCCCACGTCGAGGAGGGCCGAGACGGTGCTCGGAGACCAGGAACAGGAGGTAGCCGAGGTCGGAGACCAGCCAGCAGGCCACGCCGACCGCGAAGCGGAAGCCCAGCGCGGCCCGGATGGCGGCGCACCGAGAGGACGCGGACCACCAGCGCCAGCAGCACGGCGTCGGTCACCGGGTACCCGGCGAGGACGGCGCGGGTGGTGGCCGACATCGACGAGTCGGTGACGATCCCGTGGACCGCGACGCTCCACAGCACCAGCACGCTCACGGCGACGACGGTGAGTGCGTCGACGCCGGCGTCGACGTCGACCGGCCGGACGCTCGTGGCGGTGCGCGAGGACGATCACCAGCATCGCGGCGCCCAGCCCGAGGTAGCCGGCGTAGTAGGGGATGTCGGCGAGCGACACGTCGGGCTCGAGCCCGGCCCAGGTGTAGGCCAGCCAGATGACGTCGCCGAGCGCCGAGGCGGTGATGCCGGAGCTGATGAGCGCCGGGACGAGCCGTCGCCCCGCGGTCCGCCAGGTCCCCAGCCAGGCGACCAGCGGCGCCAGACAGGATCGCGGCGAGGTACGTCGCGTCCCCGAACGGGCCGACGGTCCACAGGTGCGCGACGACGAGCGCAGCCATCGCCGTCCACAGGAGCGCCACCGCCTGGGGCGCGCGAATTGGACCCACTCGGGTCACCTCCCGTCTGGAGAAAGGTTAGAGCGCCGGGGCGCCCGCCGCGGGCGATTCGAGGACCGGCCGTGCGCGGAGAGCGACCATGGGGCATGACCCGTGGGCCGGCGCTCGCGCTGGCGGCCGTCCGCCGAGCCGCCGGTCGTCAGCGCAGCCAGGCCACGACCAGGCGCGAGGTGCGCTCGAGCTGGGCCGGGTCGACGACCGCTGGCACGTCGTCGGGCGAGTGGTAGCCGGCGTAGGGCGTGCTGCCGAGCCGGACGCCGGGCAGCCCCTCCTGGGCGAACAGCGACCAGTGGTCGCTGGAGCGCTCGCCGGCCCGATCGGGTGGCGGACGCGATCCGGCGACCTCCGCCAGTCGGTCCGCAACGGCGAGCTCGGTCGCGTAGGGGTACGTCTGCCGCGGACGCTGCCGACGGGCACCGACGTCGCCCACTCCGACGCGGTCCAGGGCGACCATGCCGCGCAGGGACCGCCGCTCGGCCGGGGTGAGCGAGGCGACGTAGGCCCGCGAGCCGTAGTGGTGGTCGGTCGTCGAGCGGCCCGCGCGGCTCCTCGGACGCCGAAGGCGACCAGCACGACCGGGCAGCCGGGTCCGGCGCCCGGCGAGCGCCTCGGCAGTCGCGAGCAGCACGCCGATGCCCGGACGCGTTGTCCTCGGCGCCGGGCGAGCGTCGGGCACGGTGTCGAGGTGCGCGCCGACCAGCAGCCACGGCTCGCCGGGCACCACGTCCCGCGGGTGGCGACCAGGTTGACCGACGCCGGCCGCGACCGGCAGCCCTCGGTCAGGCCGGCCACCGAGACCCCGGCCGGGGTCGTGGAACGACTGCTGCTCGCACCGTCCACCCAGCCCGGCGCAGCTCGCGACTCGACCCAGGCGGCCGCCTGCGAGGAACGCCGGCGAGGTCCCCGGTCGCGGCCCGATCCGGCCGGCGAGGTGCCGGACGGCGCGCATCGCGGTGGCCGCGCGCACGTCGTCGGGCTCGACGCCGCGGCTGCGGCGGCGGCGGCGGCGGTGGGGGCTGGTGGCGGCGGGGCGGTGGTGGGTCGCGCGAGGCTGGCGCGGCGCGCGGGGTCGACCCGGGAGCCGGTGGTCGGCATCGGGCTCGGCGACGCTGAGGCCGCGAGCGCCGGCGCACACCACGCATGCCGCGACGCGAGAGCGCACCGCTCGAGCGTGCCCGGGAGAAGGTGCTCACGAGAAAATTCCCGGGTTCGGGAACACTGCGCCGGCCGAGTAGCGTTGAGCCCAGTGAGCAAAGTTGAGTCGACATGGACTCAACTCACAATTCCCGAGCGAACAGAGGAGCAACACCATGGCACGAGCGGTCGGCATCGACCTCGGCACGACGAACAGCGTCGTCGCCGTCCTCGAGGGTGGCGAACCCACCGTCATCGCGAACGCCGAAGGCGCCCGGACCACTCCCTCGGTCGTCGCCTTCGCCAAGAACGGCGAGGTGCTCGTCGGCGAGGTGGCCAAGCGCCAGGCCGTGACCAACGTCGACCGGACCATCCGGTCGGTCAAGCGGCACATGGGCACGCGACTGGAAGGTCAGCGATCGACGACAAGTCCTTCACCGCCCCAGCAGATCAGCGCCTTCGTCCTGCAGAAGCTCAAGCGCGACGCCGAGGCCTACCTCGGCGAGACCGTCACCGACGCGGTGATCACCGTGCCGGCGTACTTCTCCGACTCCCAGCGCCAGGCCACCAAGGAGGCCGGCGAGATCGCGGGCCTCAACGTGCAGCGGATCGTCAACGAGCCGACCGCGGCCGCCCTGGCCTACGGCCTCGACAAGGGCGACGGCGACCAGACGATCCTGGTCTTCGACCTCGGTGGCGGCACCTTCGACGTCTCGCTGCTCGAGGTGGGCAAGGACGACGACGGCTTCTCCACGATCGAGGTCAAGGCGACCTCCGGTGACAACCACCTCGGTGGTGACGACTGGGACCAGCGGATCGTCGACTGGATGGTCAAGAAGTTCAAGGACAACAACGGCGTCGACCTGTCCCAGGACAAGATCGCCAAGCAGCGGCTCCAGGAGTCCGCGGAGAAGGCGAAGATCGAGCTGTCGGCGTCCAGCGAGACCACGGTGCACCTGCCCTACATCACCCACGGTGAGTCCGGCCCGCTGCACTTCGAGGAGAAGCTGACCCGCTCGGAGTTCCAGAAGCTGACCTCCGACCTGCTCGACCGCACCCGCGAGCCGTTCAAGGCCGTGCTCAAGGACGGCGGCGTCGCGATCGCCGACATCGACCACGTGGTCCTCGTCGGCGGCTCGACCCGGATGCCCGCGGTGACCGACCTGGTCAAGGAGCTGCTCAACGGCAAGGAGCCCAACAAGGGCGTCAACCCCGACGAGGTCGTCGCGGTCGGCGCCTCGCTCCAGGCCGGCGTGCTCAAGGGCGAGGTCAAGGACGTCCTCCTGCTCGACGTGACCCCGCTGTCGCTGGGCATCGAGACCAAGGGCGGCGTGATGACGACGCTGATCGAGCGCAACACCACCATCCCCGCGAAGCGGTCCGAGATCTTCACGACCGCTGACGACAACCAGCCGTCGGTGGAGATCAAGGTGGCCCAGGGCGAGCGGCCGATGTGGTCGCAGAACCAGCCGCTCGGCAACTTCGAGCTGACCGGCCTCCCGCCGGCCCCGCGCGGCGTGCCCGAAGATCGAGGTCACCTTCGACATCGACGCCAACGGCATCGTCCAGGTGCACGCCAAGGACCAGGCCTCCGGCAAGGAGCAGTCGATGACGATCACCGGCGGCTCGGCGCTGGGCAAGGACGAGATCGACCGGATGGTGAAGGAGGCGGAGCAGTACGCCGCCGACGACGCGTCGCGCCGCGAGGCCGTCGAGACCCGCAACCAGGCCGACCAGCTCGTCTACACGACCGAGAAGTTCCTGGCCGAGAACGCCGAGAAGGTCCCCGAGGACGTGAAGACCGAGGTCCAGGCCGACGTCGACGCGCTCAAGGCGACGCTCGAGAACGCCGAGGCGGCCTCCGACGAGATCAGCCCGGCGTGACCAAGCTCGGGGAGTCGAGCCAGAAGATGGGTGCGGCGATGTACGCCGCGGCCGAGGCCGACTCCGCGGCCGCCGGCGGCAGCACCGGTGCGACCGGTGAGGCCGACGACGACGTGGTCGACGCCGAGATCGTCGGACGAGCCCGCCGACGACAGCCAGGCCGCCGACGGCTCCGCCGAGGGCGCGAGCCAGTGACCGACAGACCCGCTGAGGATCGAGGACGTGACCGGGGAGGAGCCCGCCCAGCCGCGGGCTCCTTCCCGGAGTCGGCGGCGGAGATGGCGAACGAGACCGAGGTCGAGGGCAACCCGATCGAGGGCGAGCTGGCCGACCTGGCGCACCCAGCTCGCCGAGCGCACCGCCGACCTGCAGCGGGTCCAGGCCGAGTACCTCAACTACAAGCGCCGGGTCGACCGCGACCGCGAGCTGGTGAAGCAGAACGCGACGTACGCCGCGCTCGCCCCGATCACCGAGGTCATGGACACCATCGACCGGGCCCGCGAGCACGGCAGAGCTGGAGGGCGGCTTCAAGGCGGTGGCCGAGCAGCTCGAGCGGATCCTCGCCGGCGTCGGCCTGGTGAAGTTCGGCGCGGTCGGCGACGCGTTCGACCCCACCGTCCACGAGGCGCTGAGCCACATCGGCGAGGACCCCGACGTCAGCGGTGACCACCTGCAAGGTGATCGCCAAGGCCGGCTACCGGATCGGCGACCGCGTGGTTCGCGCCGCGCAGGTGCTGGTGGTCGACCCGGCGAGCGGGGCCCGGCTGGCACCGCCGGTGGACCACGTGGAGCCGGGGGAGGCCGCCGCGGCCGACGACGCACCGCACGACGACGACGAGAGCGACGACTAGCAGAGGGGAGGTGCGCGCATGGCGACCACCGAGGGGTTCCGGGCCGACTGGGCCCAGAAGGACTTCTACGCCGAGCTCGGCGTGAAGAAGGACGCGACGCAGCGCCGAGATCAAGAAGGCCTACCGCAAGCTGGCGCGCACCAACCACCCCGACTCCAACCCGGGCGACTCCGCCGACGCGCAGGCCAAGCACGAGAAGTTCAAGGCGGTCGCCGAGGCCTACGACGTCGTCGGCGACCCCGAGAAGCGCAAGAAGTACGACGAGATGCGCGAGCTCTACGGCTCGGGCGCCATGGTTGGCGGCGGCGGCGGCTTCGGCGGCGGTGGCGGCGGCGGGTTCAACCTCGACGACCTGCTGCGCGACCGCGGCGGTGCGGGCGGCGGGGCCGGCGGGGCCGGCGGCGGGATCGGCGACATGTTCGGCGACCTCTTCGGAGGCTTCGGCCGAGGCCGCACCCAGACCCAGCAGCGGCCGCAGAAGGGCAGTCCGACGCCGAGACGACCGCGACGATCGGGTTCACCGACGCGGTCGACGGCGTCACGATCTCGCTGCGGCTCACCTCCGACGCGCCGTGCCCCGACTGCAGCGGGACCGGTGGCAAGCCCGGCACCAGGCCGCACATCTGCCCGGAGTGCGAGGGCGCCGGCTTCGTCGTCAACACCGTCGGCGGCGCGTTCTCGCTCAACGAGACCTGCCCCGAAGTGCGGCGGCCGGCAGCTGGTCTACGACGAGCCGTGCCCGACCTGCCACGGCAGCGGGCACGGCCTGTCCGCACGCAGCATCCAGGCGCGGATCCCGGCCGGGGTCAAGGACGGCCAGCGGATCCGGCTCAAGGGCAAGGGCTCCGGCGGGGGTCAACGGCGGCCCGGCCGGCGACCTCTACGTCACCGTGAAGGTCACCCCGCACCAGGCTGTTCGGCCGCAGGGGCGACAACCTCACCCTCGACGTGCCGGTCTCCTTCGACGAGGCCGCGCTGGGCGCCGACGATCAAGATCCCGACGCTGGGTGGGAGCCCGGTCACCGTGAAGGTGCCCGCCAGGCACGCCCAACGGCCGCACCTTCCGGGTGCGCGGCAAGGGCTCGCGCAAGAAGGACGGCACGATGGGCGACCTGCTCGCCACCGTCCGGGTCCAGGTGCCCGGCACGCTCAACGCGGAGGCGCGGTCGGCCGTGGAGGCCTACCGGTCCGCCGGCAACGAGCCGTCGCTGCGCGCCAACCTGTTCAGCGAGGCCGGGCCGATGACCGGCCAGCAGCCGTACTTCGGCGCCCCCGGCCCCGACGCCGCCGTGTTCGTGATCTCCGTCGCCGCCGAGCTGACCGGGCTGCACCCGCAGACGCTGCGCACCTACGAGCGGATGGGGCTGATCAGGCCCGGCCGCACCGGCGGCGGCGGCCGCCGCTACTCGCCGCGCGACATCGACCTGCTGCGCGAGATCTCCGAGCTCACCTCGTCCGGCATCGGCATCGAGGGGGTCCGCCGGATCCTCGACCTCGAGAACCGCGTCGCCGCGCTCGCGCGCCCGCAACGAGGAGCTGCTCGCCGAGCTCGAGGCGACCGGCGAGGCGCTGCGGCAGGCGCGTGAGCGGGCCGCCCCGTCAGCCCGGAAAGCTCCCCGCCGTACGCCAGCCGCAGCCCGGCCAGTCGTCGTCGTCTGGCGCCGCCGTTGATACCCCCGCGAGCTTCGGCCCGGGTCCACGACGACGCTCGCTTCGCTCGCCGCGCCTGGTCGCTGCGCTCGCCGTCCAGTCGCTGCCCATCGGGCCGATCGCCGGGCGCGCGGGCTTCGCCCGCGACAAGACCGGGTCGCTTCGCTCCCGCAACTGGCCGATGACCGACGTCAGTGGGGAGCGCTACGTCACCCCGGTGGCCAGCCAGTGATGGGAGCGCAGCGACCCGGTTTGTCGCGCGCAGCGCGCGCCCGGCGATCGGCCCCATGGCCGCGACGACCGCGCCGAAGCGAGCGCAGCGAGCCAGGCGCCTGCGAGCGTGCGAGCTGTCGTCGCGGACTGGGGCCGAAGCTCGCCGGGGTATCAGACAGCCGAAGCTCGCCGGGGTATCAGACGCCAGCTCGCCGGGGTATCAGACAGCCGGCAGCGACAGTGAAGCAGTCGCGCCGCCGGAGTCGGAGCGGCGAGTAGGTGACCGTGCCGCCCTGGGCCTCGGCGAGCGAGCGGACGACGTAGAGGCCGAGCCCGGTGCCGGTGGCGACCGTGCCGCCCGCGCGGGTGAACTCGCGGAACAGCTGGTCCCGGAACTCCTCGGGCACGCCGTCGCCGCCGTCGGTCACGTCGATGGCGACCATGCTGCTCGTCGTCGGGGTCCGGGCTGGACGCGCACGACGAACGGCGCGCGGCCGTACTTGAGCGCGTTGCCGACCAGGTTGCCCAGCATCTGCTCCAGCCGTAGCGGGTCGGCGAAGACCTTGCGCTCGTCCTCGACGACGGCGTTGACCTGACCAGGTAGCGGTCGTTGATCACCGAGTCGATGACGTCGATCGGCTCGACGGCCTGCGGGTCGAGCCGCAGCGAGCCGCGCTGGAGCTCGGCCGCGGTGAGCAGGTCGGCGGTGATGCTGTCGAGCACCCGGGCCTGCCGGGTCACCGACGACATCAGCCGGGTGCGCTGCGGCGTCGCGCATCTCGTCGCCGTCCGCGATGATCGACTCCGCGATCCCGCAGAGGACCGCGACCGGGCCGCGGATCTCGTGTGCGGTCGTCGCGATCGCGCGGCGCAGGACGCCGATGTCCTCGGCCGTCGAGTCGAGGTAGATGAGCAGCGAGCTGTTGGCCCGGCGCAGGCGTCGCGTGCACTCCGACCCCGCCGACCTCCGCGACGAACGACGCCTCGCCGTCGAGCCGGTTGAAGGCCACGAGGTTGCTGAGCAGCGGCGCGATGGTGCCGAGCGGTACGCCGAACCGGGCCCGGTTCTCGAGCAGCCGCTGGGCGGTCGGGTTGGCGTGCACGATCGCGGAAGAGCGGCTCGTCGGCGACCTCGAGGACGCCGTACGGCGCCATCGAGAGCGCGTCCCACGCCGAGACGTCCGGCTGGGTCGAGGGCTCGTCGGCGTCGGCGCCGGGCGGCCGCAGCTTGATGCCCTGGGTCGCCCGCATGACCGACCTGCCGGCACCGTCGGCGCCCGCGCGTGCCGGGCCGTGGTCGTGCCGCCGGGCGGACGGCGGCACGAGGGTGAGGGCCGGCGACGGGGTGACCTGGTCGGTGGTGCCGTCGACGATGCCGCGGACGTAGTCGAGGATCCGCTTGAGCGACATCCCCTTCTGCAGGTAGCCGTCGGCCCCGGTGGCGAGCGCGCGCTCCGACATCTGGGTGGCCCCGAAGCCGGAGAGCACGATGATCTTGGCGGCGGGCACGAGCCGGCGGATGCTCGGCAGCGCCTCGAGGCCGTCCATGACCGGCATCGAGAGGTCGAGCAGCACGACGTCGGGACGCTCGAGCCGCACCGCCTCGATCCCGGCCAGCCCGTCGCCGGCCTCGCCGACGACCTCCATGCCGCCGCGGGTCAGGGCCAGGCGGAGCAGCTCGCGCAGGTCGTAGGTGTCGTCGACGATGACCACGCGCACGGGTCGGCTGCGCGCCGCCGGCGGCGTTCATCGGGGGTTCCTCTCCAGGCCTGGCATCGGGCGGCGATGGTCGACCGGGTCCGGCTCGCCGGCACCGACGGTGGCGGGCACGCTGCGGAGCAGGTCGAGGGAGTGGTGCTGGCTGCCCAGCAGCTCGGTGATGATCCGGCTGGCCGAGCCGATGGACGCGGTGAGCGCCTCGTTGGCCTTGCCCGGCTGGTCGAGGTCGAGGGCCATCTTGGCGACGACCAGGCCCTGGAGGACGGTGTCGTTGAGCTCGAGGGCCTGCTGCTCGCGCTGGCGCAGGTCCTGGAAGAGCTGGGCGCCCTGCATCAGCGAGCCGTAGTTGCGGCGCAGCGTCCAGTAGTAGACGGCCACGACGGCGCCGACGACGTCCCACGATCGCCAGCGGCCAGCCCCAGGCGGCGCGCATCGCGAGCCCCTGCGGGTCGTCGAGGCCGAGCGAGGGCAGCAGCATGTGCACGCGTGCGAGCCGTGGTGGACCGCGCAGGTGAAGAAGATCGCCGCCGTCGCGGCGCCGAGCGGGTTGGTGCGCAGCTGGTGGCTCCTCGCGAGCGGCACCAGGATCGCCAGGCAGATGCCCAGGTAGGCGACCATGATCACGGCGTTGCCGGCGAGGCCGACCTGCCAGGAGCCCATGTCTAGCCCTTTCCCGAGATGTTCATGCGCCCGGCTCCGCTCACGGAGAGGGCGGTCAGGAGGAGCGACCGACGCCGGCGACGTACGTCGGCAGCGCCGGGTGCCAGTGGCGCCAGCCGGCGAGGCGCGTGGGCAGGGCCGTGCCGCGACTCAGGATGGCGATGCAGCTGCAGACCACCACCAGCTCCCAGGCTGCGCAGGCCACGTCCCACGGGCCGATCGCCTCGGGCCGCGGGGAGCAGTCCGAAGGGCAGGCCGAGCGTCCGGGTGATCGCCCACAGACCGATCACCGCGAGGTTGCCGACCGCGCCCGCGACCAGGAGCCCGCGCGAGCAGCGCAGCGCCGCCAGCGCGGCCCACAGGAGCTGGAGCAGTGCCGAGACCGCGAAGAAGGCGCCGAAGAGCGGCGACTCTCGAGGTGCTCGGCAGCGACCGCGGCGTGCGCCCCGGCCGCGGCCGCCGAGCTGACGACCGCGAGCGGGAGCAGGGCCCGCTGCGACGGTCGAAGGTGCGCGGCGTACGGCGCAACCAGCGGTCGTCGGTGCCACCGGCCGGTGGGTCCAGCGCAAGCCCGGAGCGGGTCAGGCTGCTGCGCAGGGCTTCCACGCGTGCCTCGTGCTCGTCGCGCGGGCGGTCGGTGCCGCGAGGCAGCCGCGGGCGAGAGCAGCGCGACCAGCCCGAGGATGCCGAAGCCGAGGACGGCGTAGTGACGGCGTGAGCGGCGCTCCGAAGCCGCTGTGCGCATGCAGGACGAGCACGGTCGTTCCCTCCTCCCGCCCTCCGCGGCCGCTGACCCGGGCGGAGACGGCCCTCGATGGACAGTAGGTTCAGCGCGCGGGGCGAGCCGCGGGCACGGCCGAATTGTCAACGAACTGTGGAAATTTCCACCGTATCTCTGCGCATGATTTTCCAGAGTTGAGTGGAATGGACTCAACTTTGGGCGTGTTGAGCAGAATGGGTGGCCGAGCGGGCCGCCGATCCCCACACACCAGCACGCGGCAGGAGAGCAGTCCAGATGAGCCAGTTCGGCGCCGAGAAGTTCACCACCCGCAGCCGCGCGGCGATCGAGGCCGCGCAGCTCGCCGCGACCACGGCGGGCAACACCGCGACCGAGCCCGTGCACCTGTTGGTCGCGCTGCTCCGCGACGCGGAGGGCACGGCCGGGACCCTGGTCGCCAAGGCCGGCGTCGACCCGCGGCTCCTGCTCGGCCAGGCCGAGTCGGTGATGACCGCGCTGCCCCGCGCGACCGGCAGCACCGTGCAGCAGCCCGGCGCGTCCGCGGCGCTGACCCGGGTGCTGGCCGCCGCGCTCGACCTCGCGCAGTCGATGAAGGACGAGTACGTCGCGTCCGAGCACCTCCTCATCGCGCTGGCCGGCGTCGAGAGCTCCGCCCAGAACGTGCTGAAGGACGCCGGGCTCACCGAGTCCGGGTCTGCGCGAGGGGCTGACCGCCGTCCGCGGCAACCGCCGGGTGACCAGCCAGGACGCCGAGTCGACCTACGAGGCCCTCGAGAAGTACAGCGTCGACCTCACCCGGTCCGCCGAGGACGGCAGGCTCGACCCGGTCATCGGCCGCGACGCCGAGATCCGCCGCGTGATCCAGGTGCTGTCGCGGCGTACGAAGAACAACCCCGTGCTCATCGGCGAGCCCGGCGTCGGCAAGACCGCCGTCGTCGAGGGGCTCGCCCAGCGCGTGGTCGCAGGTGACGTGCCCGACTCGCTCAAGGGTCGCCGGGTGCTCTCGCTCGACCTGGCCGCGATGGTGGCCGGCGCGAAGTACCGCGGCGAGTTCGAGGAGCGGCTCAAGGCCGTGCTCGAGGAGATCAAGGACGCCGGCGGCCAGGTCATCACCTTCATCGACGAGCTGCACACCGTCGTCGGCGCGGGCGCCGGCGGCGACTCCGCGATGGACGCCGGCAACATGCTCAAGCCGATGCTGGCCCGCGGCGAGCTGCACATGATCGGCGCGACCACGCTCGACGAGTACCGCGAGCGGATCGAGAAGGACCCCGCCCTCGAGCGCCGCTTCCAGCAGGTCTTCGTCGGCGAGCCCACGGTCGAGGACACCATCCAGATCCTGCGCGGCATCCAGGAGAAGTACGAAGCGCACCACGGCGTCCGCATCACCGACGCCGCGCTGGTCGCGGCCGCCACCCTCTCCGACCGCTACATCACCGGCCGGCAGCTGCCCGACAAGGCGATCGACCTCATCGACGAGGCGGCGTCCCGGCTGCGGATGGAGATCGAGTCCTCGCCGGAGGAGATCGACCAGCTCCGCCGCCAGGTCGACCGGCTCAAGATGGAGGAGTTCGCGCTCGAGAAGGAGTCCGACGACGCGTCGGTCGAGCGGCTCGCCGCGCTGCGCGCAGGACCTCGCCGACAAGGAGGAGGAGCTGCGCGGCCTCGACGCCCGCTGGGAGCGCGAGAAGACCTCGCTCGAGGGCGAGGGCGAGCTGCGCCGCCAGCTCGACCAGCTCCGCATCGAGGCCGACAAGCTGACCCGCGAGGGCAACCTCGAGGAGGCCAGCGAGATCCTCTACGGCCGGATCCCGGCAGCTCGAGAAGCAGATCTCGCCGGGTCGAGGAGACCGAGGCCGTCACGGGACCTCGAGCCGCTGGTCGGCGAGGAGGTCGGGGCCGAGCAGGTCGCCGACGTCGTCGAGGCCTGGACCGGCATCCCCACCGGCCGGCTGCTCGAGGGCGAGACCGCCAAGCTGCTCCGGATGGAGGAGGTCATCGGCGAGCGGCTGATCGGCCAGCAGGACGCCGTGCGCGCGGTCAGCGACGCCGTACGCCGCTCCCGGGCCGGCATCTCCGACCCCAACCGGCCGACCGGCTCGTTCCTGTTCCTCGGCCCGACCGGCACCGGCAAGACCGAGCTCGCCAAGGCGCTGGCCGACTTCCTCTTCGACGACGAGCGGGCGATCGTCCGCATCGACATGAGCGAGTACTCCGAGAAGCACTCGGTGTCCCGGCTCGTCGGTGCGCCTCCCGGCTACGTCGGCTACGACGAGGGCGGCCAGCTCACCGAGGCGGTGCGCCGGCGCCCCTACAGCGTGGTGCTGCTCGACGAGGTCGAGAAGGCGCACCCGGAGGTCTTCGACATCCTGCTCCAGGTGCTCGACGACGGCCGGCTGACCGACGGCCAGGGCCGCACCGTCGACTTCCGCAACACGCTGCTGATCCTGACCAGCAACCTCGGCTCCGCCTACCTCGTCGACCCGACGCTGGACCCGGAGAAGAAGCGCGAGTCGGTGCTCGCCACCGTGCGCGCGTCGTTCAAGCCGGAGTTCCTCAACCGGCTCGACGAGATCGTGGTCTTCGACGCGCTGACCCAGGAGGAGCTGACCCGGATCGTCGACCTCCAGCTCGCGCTGCTCGAGCAAGCGGCTCGCGGTCCGGCGGATCACCATCGAGGTCACCGACGCGGCCCGGCAGTGGCTGGCCGAGACCGGCTACGACCCGGCCTACGGCGCCCGGCCGCTGCGCCGGCTGATCCAGTCGGCGATCGGCGACCCGCTCTCGCGGATGCTGATCGGCGGCGAGGTCACCGACGGCGGCTCGGTCGTGGTCGACCGGGGCGACGACGGGCTGGTGCTGCGCGCCGGTTAGCCGGCGCCAGGGACACTGGAGCCCATGAGCGAGCCGAAAGCCTCGCGCGCCCGCCCCAGGTCACGCTGGCCGGGTGGCTGGTCGTGGCCGGCTCGGTGGTCGTGGTGCTGACCGCGCTCGGCCAGGGCGCCGGCGCTGCACTCGCTCGACACCCGGGAGGCGGTCGAGGACTACCTCTCGCCGCCCGCCCGGCGACCAGCTCGGCCTCAGCGTCCAGGGCGGGCTGACGGTGCTGCGGGTCTGCTGACCGTCGCCGCCGTGATCGGCGCGGCCTCCGCGGTCCTCGGCTGGTACGTCCTGCAGCGGTCCAAGCCGGCGCCCGGCTGGCGCTGCTCGTGCTGGCGGTGCCGCTGTTCCTCGCCGGCTTCTCTGTTCGTGGGGAGCCGGCGCAGGGTGTTCCCGGCGATGGTCGCCGCGGCGGTGGTGATGCTGTGGTTCCAGCCCGGGCGGGACTGGTTCGACGGCGTCACCCGTGGGCCACCGGCGCTGCCGCCGCTGCCCGTCGCCGCCCACCGCACCGACCGGCCGGGATCCGCTGCTCGACCTCCCGCCGCCGACCGCGCCGCCGCTGCACCCCGCGTCGTACCCGTCGCCGTCCGAGCCCCGTCGCCGGCCGACCCAGCGGCCGGCGTCGGTGACCTGGGCCTGCGTGCTGGCCTGGGTGGCGACGGCGCCGGTGTTCGCGCTGTTCGCGGGCTGACCCTGGTCGCTGATCCTCGTCGACGCCCGCCGCGCTTCTGGACGAGGTCCACCGCAGAACCCCGACCTGAGCGCAGCGGGCCGACGCCGAGCTCAAGACGATGATCCTGCGTCGTCGTGTGCCGTCGGCGATGGCCTGGTCGGCCGCGGCCGCGGCGCTCGCCGTGCTGGTGTGGCGCCGGGTCGGCCTGGGCGGCCACGGCGCTGGCGGTCTCGGCCGCGCTGGCCTGCCTGATCTGCCTGCTCCGCGTCGTCGGCCGCTGCGTGGCCATGTGCTGCCGTGCTGCGTGTGCGGTCGACCCCGGACTGCGCCGCCGGGCGGTCGCGTGGTTCGGCGTCGGCGGGCGTAGCGCCGGCTCAGGCGGTCAGGTCGGCCTTCGCCAGCCGGGCGGCGCCGTCCTCGATCACCTCACGGGTCTTGCAGAACGCGAACCGCACCAGGTCGCGGCCGCCGGCGGGGTCGGCCTGGTCGTCGTAGAAGACCTGGTCGGGGATCGCCACCACGCCGGCCCGCTCGGGCAGGGCCAGGCAGAACGCCATGCCGTCGGGCCAGCCGAGGTCGCGCACCGACGCGGTCGCGAAGTAGGTGCCCTGCGGGACGTACGCCGTCAGGCCGGCCGCGCGGAGCCCGTCGACCAGCAGGTCGCGCCGCTCCTGGAGGTCGCGGGCGAGCGCGAGCGGGAAGTCCGGCTGCCTCGTCGAGCGCCAGCGCCACCGCCGGCTGGAGCGGCGACCCGGAGGTGAACGTGAGCCACTGCTTGGCCGCCAGCACCGCGCCCACGAGCTCGGCCGGGCCGGTCGCCCAGCCGACCTTCCAGCCGGTGAACGAGTAGGACTTGCCGGCGCTCGACAGGGTCAGGGTGCGCTCGGACATCCCCGGCAGCGTGGCGATCGGCACGTGCTCGGTGCCGTCGTAGGACAGGTGCTCGTAGACCTCGTCGGTGATGACCACGAGGTCGTGCTCCACCGCCAGGTCCGCGACCGCCTGCAGCTCGTCCCGGCCGAGCACCGTCCCGGTCGGGTTGTGCGGGCTGTTGAGCAGCACGAACCGGCGTCCGCGGCGTCACCGCAGCCCGCAGCGCGTCCACGTCGAGCCGGAAGTCCGGCGCCCGCAGGGTCACCGGCCGGCGTACGCCGCCCGCCATCTGGATCATCGCGACGTAGGAGTCGTAGTAGGGCTCCAGCACCACGACCTCGTCGCCCGGGTTGACCAGGCCCAGCAGGGCGGCGGCGATCCCCTCGGTGCAGCCGGTCGTCACCACGACCTGCCGGTCGGGGTCGAGCTCGAGGCCGTAGTGCCGCCGCTGGTGCCGCGCGATCGCCTGCCGCAGCGCCGGCACGCCGGGTCCGGGCGCGTACTGGTTGGCGCCGTGCTCCAGCGCCCGCACCGCCTCGGCGATCACCGCCGGCGGCCCGTCCTCGTCGGGGAACCCCTGCCCGAGGTTGACCGACCCGGTCCGCATCGCCAGCGCCGACATCTCGGTGAAGATCGTCGGCGCGATGCCCTGGAGCCGAGTCGCGAGGGGAGTCACGCTGGTCACGTTACTGAGGCGTGCTGCCCGGGGGGCGGTGGGTCTGCAACCGGTCTCCACAGGTGGGCGGTGGCGGAGCAACGACTATCCACGGGGATGACGGTTGCTGAGCCACCGCCACCCCGGGGCGGCCTGTGGACGACGGTTGCTGAGCCACCGCCACCCCGGGGCGGCCGACCCCATCGTGTTGGATGGCCTGCGTGAGCGCAGACCCCAGCCTGGCCGCCGAGATCGACGCCGCGTGCCGGCTCTCCGGGACCTTCACGCTCCGGTCGGGGCAGGTGTCGAGCGAGTACTTCGACAAGTACCTCTTCGAGACCTCGCCGGCGCTGCTGGCGCGGGTGGCGGAGGCGATGGTCGGGCTGGTCCCCGAGGACACCGAGCTGCTCGGCGGTCTCGAGATGGGCGGGATCCCGATCGCCACCGTGCTGAGCAGCCGGACCGGGCTGCCGGCGCTGTTCGTCCGCAAGAAGGCCAAGGACTACGGCACCTGCAAGCTGGCCGAGGGGCCGGACGTGGCCGGCCGGCGGATCACGCTGGTCGAGGACGTCATCACGACCGGGGGTGCGGTGCGCGACGCGACCAATGCGCTGCGCGAGGCGGGCGCCGTCGTGGAGGTCGTGGTCTGCGCGATCGACCGGAGTCCCGAGGGCCAGAACCCGCTGGCCGACGTCGGGCTCGAGGTCCGCCCGGTGCTCACCAAGGCCGACCTCGACGCCGCACGAGCGGCTGCCGCGGCTGAGCGTCGGACCCGGGCTCGCCCCGACCGCCCGACCGTTCACGGGCTGCGAGTGCTCCTGTTCGGCCGGCGGCGTCGGTCTCCTGCTCGCCGGCGGCGCTCGCGGCGGCGGTGGCGGAAGTACTCGATCACGACCGGAACCGCCGAGAGGAACAGGATCGCGAGGATCGCGTAGTCGATGTTGTCGCGCAGCCACGGCACCCGGCGCCCGAGGTTGTAGCCGAGCAGGGTGATGCTGAAGACCCACAGCACGGCGCCGACGGCGCTCCACACGAGGAAGCGGCGGCGCTCCATCCGCGTCACGCCCGCCACGATGGTGATGTAGGTGCGCACGAACGGCACGAACCGCCCGATCACCAGCGCCTTGTTGCCGTGCCTGTCGAAGAAGGCCTGGGTGTTGTCGAAGTACTTCTTCTTGAGGATCCGCCCGTCGCGACGGTAGAGCGGTGGCCCGACCTTGCGGCCTATCTCGTAGCCGACCACGTTGCCGAGCAGGCCGCGACCGTGAGCAGCACGAGCGTGATCGAGAGCTCGAGCAGCCGCGGCCCCGGGAAGTTGTCGATGCCGTGCGACGGGGTGGCGATGAAGATGCCCAGCGAGAGCAGCAGGGTGTCGCCGGGCAGGAACGGGAAGAACAGCCCGCACTCGACGAACACCATGACCAGGCTGATCCAGAGGAACGCGCGCGCCGAACCGGTCGAGCAGGTACTCGGGCTCGGTCCAGTTGATGCCGAGGATGAGCGCATGCAGGTGATCGGCCGCCAGCATGCTCACGCGCGAAACGGTACCTGCCGGGTCCCTGTACGCCTGCCCGAGCGACGCCGCTACGCGGTCTACGCTGGCCTGGTGCCGCTGCCGCTCACCGAGGGGTTCGTCGCGTCGGCACGGACGGCCGCCGACCTCGTCGACCCGGCCCGAGGTCGCGGACCGGCTGGGACGCCGAGAGCAGCTGCGCGGGGATGACCGACGGGGGGCTGGCCAACCACCTGGCCGACCAGGCCGCCAACACCGTGCGGCTGCTGGCCGCGCAGCCGTCGGCGCTGACGCCGATCCCTGTCGTCGAGCACTACCGACGGGCGGCCTGGGTGCAGACCGGGCTGGACGAGGACGCCAACACCAGCATCCGCGACAGGGCCAACGAGCAGGCCTTGGGCGGCGTTCGACGGCGCTCGCCGCTCGGGTGGCCGCCGACCTTGCGCTGCTTGCCTGACGCTCTCGAAGCCGCCGCCGAGCAGGAATCCGGACGCGGTGCTCGTTCCCTGGCAGGGTTGGGCGTTGACCACCCATGGCTTCCTGGTCACCCGGCTGATGGAGATGGTCGGTCCACTCCGACGACCTGGCGCCGGGCTCGGGGCTGCCGACCCCGCAGTTACCCCGACGACGTCGTGCGCGAGGTGCTCGGCCTGCTCGGCGCCGTCGCGGTCGACCGGCACGGCCAGACCGCACTGGTCCGGGCCCTAGCCCGGCCGCGAGCGGGCGCCGGCCAACGTGTCCGCCTTCGGCGGATGACGCGACGACGAGGACCGGGCGCCGTACGACCCCATGCCGCACGGCCCGGCCGAGGTCGGGCTCGGACCGTGGGAGGGGCCGCTGGCCGGACGGGGGAGCAGTACGACGCGACGCTGCTCGCCGAGGGCGACCGCCGCAACGTCGTGGACCGCTACCGCTACTGGACGATGGCCGCGATCGTCGCCGACCTCGACGCGCGCCGCCACGACTTCCACGTCGCGATCGAGAACTGGAAGCACGACTTCAACATCGGCACCATCGTCCGCTCCGCGAACGCGTTCCTGGCCCGCGAGGTGCACATCGTCGGCAACCGCCGGTGGAACCGGCGCGGCGCGATGGTCACCGACCGCTACCAGCACGTCGTCCACCACGAGGACGTGCCGGCGCTCGCGGCGTACCTCCGCGACCGGCCGGGCGGACCGGTCGCGCTGTGGGGCATCGACAACCTGCCCGGCTCGCTGCACCTCGAGACGACCGAGGTGCCGCGCCGGGTCTGCTTCCTGTTCGGCCAGGAGGGGCCCGGGACTGTCCGACGCCGGCCCGCGAGGCGTGCGACGCGACGTTCTCGATCGCGCAGTTCGGGTCGACCCGGTCGATCAACGCCTCGGCCGCCGCCGCGATCGCGATGCACGCCTGGGTGCGCGCCCACGCCGACCTGTCCGGGGACGGACCGCCTGGCGGGGCTGAGGACCGTGGGCAGACCGGGACCATGGACCCGGGCGAGACCTCGGTGCCGACGACTAGGGTCGGACCATGCCGATCGCCACCCATGAGAAGTACGCCGAGATGCTGGACGCCGCCCAGAAGGGCAACTACGCGTTCCCGGCCATCAACGTCTCGTCCTCGCAGACCCTCAACGCCGCGCTCCAGGGGTTCGCGGAGGCCGGGCTCGGACGGCATCGTCCAGGTCTCGACCGGCGGTGCGGAGTACCTCTCCGGTCCGCACGTGAAGAACATGGTGACCGGCTCGGTGGCCTTCGCGGCCTACGCGCACGAGGTGGCCAAGAGCTACCCCGTCAACATCGCGCTGCACACCGACCACTGCCCCAAGGACAAGCTCGACGGCTTCGTCCGGCCGCTGCTCGCAGATCTCCGTGGAGCGGGTGGCGCGCGGCGAGCAGCCGCTGTTCCAGTCGCACATGTGGGACGGCTCGGCGGTGCCCCTCGACGAGAACCTCCAGATCGCCGAGGAGCTGCTCGCGACCTGTCGCAAGGCCAACATCGTCCTCGAGATCGAGGTCGGCGTGGTCGGCGGCGAGGAGGACGGCGTCGAGGGCGCGATCGACGACAAGCTCTACACGCACGCCCGAGGACGCCATCGCGACGGTCGCGGCGCTCGGCACCGGCGAGAACGGCCGCTACCTCACCGCGCTGACCTTCGGCAACGTGCACGGCGTCTACAAGCCCGGCAACGTCAAGCTGCGCCCGGAGATCCTCAAGCACGCCCAGGAGGCGGTGATCAAGGAGCTCGGCCTGCCCGAGGGCTCGCGCCCCTTCGACCTGGTCTTCCACGGCGGCTCCGGCTCGACGCCGGAGGAGATCAGTGCGGCGGTCGACTTCGGCGTCGTCAAGATGAACGTCGACACCGACACCCAGTACGCCTTCACCCGGCCGGTCGCCGCCCACATGTTCACCAACTACGACGGCGTCCTGAAGGTCGACGGCGAGGTCGGCAACAAGAAGGCCTACGACCCGCGGGCCTGGGGCAAGGCGGGCGAGGCCGGCATGGCGGCGCGCGTCGTCGAGGCCTGCCAGAACCTCCGGGCAGCCGGGCACTCGATCGGCTGAGACCGGCATTTCGCCGATACCCCATGGGGTGTCATGATCTGGGGGTGATACCGCCCGTCGCGTCGACCTTTTCGACGAGTTCGGCGGTTCTCCTGCGGAGACCCGTCAGGGGATGTAAGCATCGCGTCGTGGCGACCCCATGCCGCCACACCTTCTCGGGGGCCGTGGTCGCGTGCTTGTTGGCTGCGTCCGCGGTCTACGGGGGGGTGCCTGCGGCGACTGCAGCAGACCTGGCGACGAGCGCAGTGCTCGTCGCCGCTGACGCCTGCCCGCCCTCCTGGCCCGCACTGCGGCCCGGCCCGCCCTCGGGAGCCTTCGACGGCAACGTCTCTGTCCTGGTGGGCGGCAACCTGCACGTCGCTGGGCCGCGGCCGGTGCCGAGGGGACGGTCGTCGCCCTCGGCGACGCGACGTTCGCGCGCGACGATCCCGGCCCTACGAGGTCGGGGTGACCGCGCTCGGCTCGCAGGTCTCGCCGTACGCCGGCAGCGACATGCTCGTCGTCGGCGGCGACCTGACCGGCGGGCCCGGGTACCCACGTCGACGTGGGCCAGTCGCTCGGCGGCGACGTCGTGGTCGGCGGGTGCCGTCGCCGACGGGACCGACCTCGACCCCCACGGCGGCCGGTGCGACGCGGGCAGTCGCCGACGCCACCTCGCCGTACGCCGACCTCGGCGGGCAGCTCGCCCCCAAGTCCGCGACCTACGCCGGCCTCCCCGCCACCGGCAGCGTCGACGTCGCCGACGACGCGATCACCATGACCGGCGACGGGGTCTCCGACCGCCCAGGTCTTCACCGTCGACGGCGCCGAACTGGCCGCGCAGGCCGACGCCGGCCGTTCGCTCCAGCTCCTCGGGGTGCCCGACGACGCCACCGTGGTCGTCAACCTCACCGGCGCAGCGGTCGACCTCGACATCGACTCGCTGCTGACGCCGGACGGGCTCACGGTCGACCCGCTAGGCCGACCCCTACTTCGCCGCCCTGGCCACCCACCTGCTGTGGAACGTGCCGTACCGCGACCACGGTGCGACGTCCGCGGCCTCGCCCAGCTGCCCGGCTCGCTGCTGGTCCCGACCGCACCGAGCACCACCACGCTCGCCGGGCGCCGGCACCAACGGCCGGATCCTGGTCGGCCGGCGACCTGGTGCACACCGGCTCGGGCGAGTTGCACGCCTACCCGTTCCTGCCCGCCCCGCAGCTGGGCTGCGCCGCCGACCCGGTGCACCTGACCACGCTGACGCCTCGAGCGTCGACCTGGTCGACCCGGACAACGTCGTCGACCGGGACCGGTTCTTCGAGGGCCAGCTTCGGCTGTGTCCTGGGCGACGTCGACGTGACTCCTGCCGACAACAAGTGGCGGCTGCGCGCCGGCGGCCACCCGCGGCGGCTGTCCGACCAGATCCCGGCCGGCGCCATCTGCACCGTCGACCGAGCAGCTCGACCGCCACCCGCGCCGTTCCGCGCCTGGGCCGCTCCGGTGGTCGAGCCCGAGGTGCGTGGTCGTCGCGAAGCGGCGAGGCCTCGGCTTCACGATCACCAACAGGGTCAAGGACGCTGCCGCCGCCTCCGACCGAGACTCCGACCCCCACGCCGAGCCCCACGCCGACGGCGACGCCGACGCCCACCGAGACGGTCCCCGAGCCGCCCGAGACCGCGGCGACCACTCCCGCCGTCGCTCTTCGCCGACCCCGTCGTCGATCGCCGAGCCGACCAACCGGCCCCCGCTGCTCGCCGTCGCCGTCGGCTCGCCCACGACGACGCCGCAGCGTCGCCGCGACGCACGCGACGGCACGGACACCGCGGCGCCCGGACGCCGAGCCTCCGCAGCCACGGCCCGGCCGGGTCCGCTGACCACGACCGCGCCGTTCACGCTCCGCGGTGCGTTCGTGTGGGGACCGATGCTGATGCTCAGCCTGTTGACGCTGCTGGTGCGGGTCCGGCGTCGGCCGAAGCGGCTGCACTAGCGGGCACGGTGCCGGCGTAGCCCTCGTGGCGCGGCCGCTCGAAGAAGATCGCGGCGACCAGGCCGACGAGCACGACCGCGGTGGGGAGCAGCAGCGCCTGCTGCATCGCGTCGCTGAACGGCGCCGAGCACCTGGGCGGGGAGCTTGCCGGTGCCGTGTTGCCCTCGCGCGGGGTCGAAGCTGCAGCCCCTGCGCGGCCAGCCGGGCGTCCATGAACACCGCGATCGCGGCCGAGCCGAGGACGGCGCCGACCTGCCGGGTGGCGTTGTAGACGCCGGCGCCGGCGCCGGCCTGCTGGATCGGCAGGTTGCGGGTCGCGGTGGCCGAGTTGGGCGCCCAGATCATCGCGCTGCGCGATGCCGAGCAGCGCCATCGGCAGCCAGGATCGCCAGCGTCGAGGAGTCGGGCGTCATCTCGAACGACGTCCAGAGGTAGGACACGAACAGCAGGCGAATCCGACGGTGAGGATCAGCCGCGGGTGGATGCGGTCGGTGAGCGAGCCGATCGGGCGGGCCAGCAGCAGTCGACATGAGGGCCATCGGCACCAGCAGCAGCGCCGCCCTGGTGGGGCTGAGGCCGCGCACGAGCTGGGCGTAGAGCATGAACGGGAAGAGGATCGCGGTCACCGTGAACCCCATCACCGTGATGGCGACGTTGGCCAGCGAGAAGTTGCGGTCGCGGAAGATGCCCGAGCGGCACGAGCGGCTCGGCGCGGTTGCGGGCCTGCCAGACCACGAAGCCGACCATGACCAGCACGCCGCCGACGATCATCGCGATGATCCAGCCCGCCCAGTCCTTCTGCTTGCCCTCCTGGAGGCCGAAGACGAGCAGGAACATGCCCGACACCGCTCAGCGCGACGCCCGAGCCAGTCGAAGCGGTGGGTGTGGGTCGGCGAGCGTGGGCACCAGCCGGAGCGCGAGCACGATGCCCGACGGCGCCGACGGGGACGTTGACGAAGAAGATCCACTCCCAGCCGAGGCCGTCGACCAGCACGCCGCCGAGGATCGGGCCGACCAGGGTCGCGACGCCGGCGGTGGCTCCCCACAGCGCCATCGCGGCACCGCGGCGGGCCGCCGGGAAGATCCGGGTGATGATCGCCATCGTCTGCGGCGTGATCATCGAGGCGCCGACGCCCTGGACGACCCGGGCCAGGATCAGCATCTCGACGGAGCCGGTCAGCCCGCACCAGAGCGAGGCCAGCGTGAAGACGGCCAGCCCGGTGATGTAGAGGTTCTTCGGGCCGTAGCGGTCACCGAGCCGGCCGGTGATCAGGACCGGCACGGCGTAGGCCAGGAGGTAGGCGCTGGTCACCCAGACCACGTCGTTCACGCTCGCCCCGAGGTCGTCGATGATCGCCGGCGTCGCGACCGAGACGATCGTCGTGTCGACCAGGATCATGAAGAAGCCGAGGCAGAGGGCGAACAGCGCCGGCCACGGGTCCTTCTCCTCCACGGCGGACGCGGTGGACGGCGCGGGGGAAGGCTGGGTCATGACCTCAGCCAACACCCGCCCGGGGACAATGCATTCCGTGACCCACCCTCCGCGCGGCGACCTGATGGCCGGACCCCCACCCACCCACCTTCCCGTCGACCCGGCCCAGGCCGAGCTCGACGCGCGGGACCGCACCCGTCGACGCCGTTCGCCGGCACCCCGACTCGCCCGCCGCCTGGGCCGCCCTGGCCGCGGCCGCCGTCGACTCCGGGGCCGACGACGTGACCGTCTACGCCTACGCGCGGGTCGGCTACCACCGCTCGCTCGACCTGCTGCGCCGCAACGGCTGGAAGGGCCACGGCCCGGTCCCCTGGGAGCACGAGCCCAACCGCGGCTTCCTGCGCTGCCTCGCGCTCCTCGCGAAGTCCGCCGGGCGATCGGTGAGACCGCGAGTGCGAGCGCTGCTCGGAGTTCCTGCGCGACTCCAGCCCGGCGGCGTACGACGAGCTGCTGGGCTGACGGGGGCTGGCGAGCGCTCAGGCTCAGGCCGGCGGCGTGAGCAGCTCGCGCACCTTGGCCGCGCCGAGAGCGACGAAGAGGGTGGGCAGGCGCGGGCCGCGGTCGGCGTCGACGAGGAGGTTGTAGAGAAGCCTGAAGAACGCCTTCTGGTCGGCCTTGACCTCGTCGGTGGGCGGGTCGTCGAGGCCGAGGCCGCGGGCGAGCTTGGGCACGCCGTAGACCAGCGTGGTCGTCGACTCGAGGTCGAGCTCGTCGGGGAGGCGGTCGAGGAGCTGCCGCAGCCAGAGCTCCTCGTCCTCGCTGAGCCCGGCGAGACGACCTGTGTCGGGGGTCTCGCGGACCGTCGTGCGCTGGTCCTCGGGCAGGTCGCGGGTCCAGTTCATCGCCTTGGTCAGCCGCGGCTCGAGCTGGGTCAGGTCGCCGAGCACCCGGGCCATCACCTCGGAGTTGCCGGCGGTGACGTCGGCGACGGAGGAGAGCAGCCGGAACGGTTGCACGACGGCGGGCGTGGGCAGCCGTCCGGCCGCCGCGGTGGACGACGCGCGCTCGAAGGCCAGCACCTGCGCGTCACGGCGCTCGGGGTCGGCGGCCTTGCGGCCCAGCGCGTCCCACTCGTCGTAGAGCCGGACGACCTCGGGTCCGAAGTCGATGTTGAAGGTCTGGCGCGGGTTGCGGCGCACGTAGAGCCACCGCAGGATCGGCGCCTCGAGGATCTGGAGCGCGTCCTCCGCGGTCGGGGCCCCACCGGCCGACGACGACATCTTCTGCACGCCGGCGAAGCCGACGAAGCCGTAGCCGAACCACGCCGGCCGCGGCATCCCGAAGATGTCCTCCACGAGCGAGTGGCCGACCGTGAACGACGAGCCGGGCGTGGCGTGGTCCATCCCCGCCGGCTCGAAGTCGACGTGCTCGAAGGCCCAGCGCATCGGCCAGTCGACCTTCCACACGAGCTTGCCCTCGAACTCAGTGGACAGGTTGGTGGTGCCGGAGTAGCCGTTGACGTCGCAGGTGTAGGAGAGCTCGGTCGTCTCGTCGTCGTAGGCCGTGAGGGTGACGGTGTCGCGGCCGCAGTCGCGGCAGTAGGGCTTGTAGGGGAACCGCGCGAGGTCGCCGGTGCCGACGGGCTCGTCGTCCTCGGACGCGACCGACTGGTCCATCAGCAGGGCCAGCGCCGCGGCCTCCTGCTCGTTGTCGGGCTCGGCGGGGACGGCGGCCTTGGTGCGGTGTCGCGCCAGCACCGCCTCGATCTGGTCGCGCGCGGCGACGGCCCGCAGCACGGCGTCGCGGTAGAGGCCGGCCTCGTAGCGCTCGGTCTGCGAGATCTCCTCCACCTCGACACCCATCGCGTGCAGGGCGTCGCGGACGCGGCTGCTTGAAGTGCTCGGCCCACGAGTCGTGACAGCCGTCGGGGTCGGGGACCTTGCTCAGGGGGCGGCCGATGTGCTCGCTCCAGGCCGGGTCGACGCCGACGGGGACCTTGCGGAACCGGTCGAAGTCGTCCCACACGTGCAGGTGCCGGGTCGGGAGGCCGCGGCGCCGGAGCTCCTCGGCCACGAAGTGCACGGTGAGGAACTCGCGCAGGTTGCCGAGATGGACCCGGCCCGAGGGGCTGATGCCCGAGGAGACGGTGACCAGGGAGGCGCCCTCGCCGGCATGGCGCACCGCGTCGTCGGCGGCGCGCGTCACCCAGTCATGCGGTTCGCTGCTGCTCGAGCGAGGCTCCTTCGACACGAGCGGCAACGCTACCGGGGCTCGGGAACCGGTCGAGCAGGCGGTCTCGCATCCGGAGCTGCTCCGCGACGCCGGCCGCGCGCACGCCGAAGAAGCGCTGGTGCAGCTCACCGGGCAGCCGGCGCCCGCGGCGACCGTGTCCCACCGCGTGGTTGTCGAAGACCAGCAGGTCGCCCGGCTCCAGCCGCACGTCGACCGCGACGGCGTCGACGTCGGCCCCGAGGGCGGCCAGATGCCGGGCCTCGGCCTCGGCGGCGTCGAACTCGAGGCCGCACCGGAAGTCCGGCTGCTCCTTCACGCTCGGCAGCACGGGCACCTCGCCCGCGGCTGCTTCGACCAGCCGGGCCACGCTGCCCTCGACGTAGCCTTCGCCGTCGTCCCAGGCTCCGTGGGTGTGGCCGTACCGCTCGAACCGCCGCACGAGCTCCTCGCGCGTGGCCCACGTCCGCTGGGCCAGGAGCCGGTCCAGCGGCACCAGCCGCGTGGTGGCTCCCTCCGTCGCCGCCCCCAGGGGCACGTGCAGCGCCGTGTAGGTCGCCAGGTCGGCCGGCCGCGCCGGCGCCAGCGGCAGCCCGAAGTCGACGTGCAGGGTCTGGAACGGGCGGGTCGGCACCCCGTCGGCAGGCGGGACGACGAACTGCCCCACGAGCTCGAGCCGCCGGCCGGCCGCCAGCTCCACGAGCTCCTCGGCCAGCCCGAAGGCCTCGGGCGTCGCGAGGCCCGCGCCGGCCAGGTGGACGAACCGAGCCTGCGTCACGACGGGACGACGAGCGAGTACGCCGCGGGCTCGACGCGCCAGGAGCGGTGCCGCTCCGGTCCGTAGATCTCCCCGTCGGCACTGCACCAGAACTCCTCGCCGGACACCGACACCGTCGACGCCCGCAGGTAGGTGACGTCGTCGCGTTCCGGATGCCGGCCGGTCACGAGCCTGGCGCCGTAGCCCACGCGGGCGAGGGGCCCGATCGCCCGCGAGATCATCACGTCGACCTTGCCGTCGCCCGGGTCGGCGTAGGGCGTGAGCTCGGTGCCGCCGCCGACGTTGGCCCCATTGCCGACCGCGACCATGAGGATGGGCTTGTCGAGGTCGACGACGGCCTCGCCGTCCACCTCGACCCGCACCCGGATGAACGGCGGCTTCACGGCGGCGGAGAGCGCGCCGATCGGGTAGCCGAGCTTGCCGAGGTTGACCTCGCCGACGCCGATCGCGTGCAGCCGGTCCTTCCACTTGGCGCCCCGGCGGCTGGCCTGGGCCCCGGCGCCGGCGTGCACGTTGTTGACCACGATCTCGCCGACCTCGTCGACGACCAGGTCCATCGGGCGGGGGCTGCCGTCGAC
>CAWBZR010000005.1:0-272735 GCA_963793315.1 uncultured Actinomycetota bacterium
GACGCCGGCCACCAGCTCGGCAACCACAACTTCCCCGCGGAGATCAACCGGCAGGTCCCGGCCGGCGGGTTCACGAAGCCCTGCAACACCACGGGTACGGCGACCAACGGCGGCTACTCCGAGGCGACGTTCGCGTGGAAGGTCACGGTCAAGCTGAAGGCCAAGCTCGAGAAGTCGGGCGCGACGGTGGTGCTGACCCGCACGTCCAACCGGCAGGACCGGTGGGGACCGTGCATCGACTACCGCGGCCGCGCGGGCAACAAGAAGCACGCCGACCTGAAGCTGAGCATCCACGGCGACGGGTCCCTGACCTCGGGCGCGCACGGCTTCCACGTCATCTACCCACCCGACCGGGCGCCCTGGACCGACGACATCTTCCGGCCCTCCAGGCGGCTGGCGAGGGTCGCCAAGGACACTCTGGTGCGGAGAGGCTTCACGGTCGCCAACTACATCGCGGGCGGCGACGGCCTCGACGAGCGCTCCGACCTCGGCACCCTCAACCTGTCCGACGTCCCGGTCGTGATGCTGGAGGCCGGGAACATGCGCGACAGCGGCGACGCCGCGGTCATGACGTCCGCGAAGGGCCAGAGGCGTTACGCGCGGGCACTCGCCGTGGCGGTCCGCACCTTCTTCGGCTGACTTCACACGTCGGCAACGATCTAGCCATTCCGGTTGTCGATTTTGGGTCGCCCAGCGACAATCGAGAGGCTCCGGGGCTCGGTCCGGTCGACCTTGAAGAGACACGGACGAGACACGGCCGGACCGACTTGGAGGACGCGGTGACGACGACGGTCCCCAACCGCGGCGACGGCACCAGGGTCGCCGGCGGCAGCGGGCGGCGCCCCGAGCGCCCCGTCCCGGAAGATCGCGAGGGCTCCGGCAGGCCCAGCTGGAGCAAGCTCGTCATGCTGCTGAACGTCGTCCTGATCGCCGGTGTGGCCATCATCGGCCTCACCCACATGGGCACGGACCAGACGCCGGACCCGGACGTGGCCACCGACCCGATCGCGGGTCCGGCGTCGACCCTTCCCGACCCCAACGCCGAGCCGAGCCAGGTCGCCTCGGCCGAGCCGACGACAGAGGTGACGGCGACCGCCGCGCCCGCGACCGAGCCGCCCGCCACCGGCGCGCCCGCTCCGAGCGGCCCGGTCGACGCGCCGCGGATCAAGCCCACGATGCGCAGCAACTTCGCCACCGGCGACAGCTGGCCGGTCGGCGCCGGCTTCCGCGAGACCGGTCAGCTGGCCTGGCCGCTGGGGGTCGTCGACCGGCTGATGACCCACGGCCCGGCCGAGGCTCCCAACGCGGTGAGCTGGCTCGAGAAGTGGATGAAGACCGACGTCCGCACGATCGGGGCGCGGGTGCTCTTCGCGCCCAACCACTCCGGCTCCGCGGCGATCACCGCGTGGCACACCTCGGTCCTCGACACCTCCGGCCTGCAGCAGCCCCGCACCGGGATGCGGCTCACCGTGCAGCCGGGGGCGTGGCAGCTGGTCGCCCTCGACGCCGACGGCCAGTCGACGATCACGCGCGGCACCTACGCCCAGGTCGGCCACGCGGCGCGGTTCAACATGGTGCGGCGCGACAGCACGATCTGGGTGACCGACCCGACGGGCGTCGTCACCCGCGTCGACGACGCGCGGATCGGCTCGCTCTCCGGGCCGTGGGCCTCGTGGGAGCTTCGTGAGGGCAAGGTCGGCAGCCGGCCCGCCGGCTTCCTGGAGGTCTGGGCCGGCTGACCCTGCCGCGGGGCCTCGGCCGACCCCGTCGACCTCCGGTCCGGCGCCGCCGCACCCGTCCCTCCGGCGTCGGGGGAGCGACGAGCGTCGTCTAGCCTCGACGGCATGGCGGCGGGCGAGGCGTGGGCCGACCGCAACACCCACCACTGGGACGACTGGTCGCTGGCGTCCCTCCTCGAGGCGAAGGCCGGCCGGGTGGTCAGCCTGGTCGTGCCGGCCCGCAACGAGGCGGCCACCGTCGGTGACGTCGTCACCCGGGTGCGCGAGGCGCTGGTCGACACGGTCGCGCTGCTCGACGAGATCGTGGTGATCGACTCCGACTCGACCGACGCGACCTACGACGTCGCGACGGACGCCGGAGCCGTGGTGCACCGGGCCGCCGAGATCCGGCCCGACCTCGGCACCGTGCCGGGCAAGGGCGAGGCGATGTGGAAGTCGATGTTCGTCACCCGGGGCGAGGTCATCGTGTTCATGGACGCAGACCTGCTCGACTGGGACACCCACTTCGTGCCGGGGCTGCTGGGGCCGCTGCTGACCCGGCCCGAGGTGCAGCTGGTCAAGGGCTGCTACGAGCGGCCGATGCTGGCGGGCGAGTCGGTGGTGCCGTTCGAGGGCGGCCGGGTCACCGAGCTCGTGGCGCGGCCGTTGATCCGGCTGCTCTTCCCCGAGCTCGGCGGCGTGCTCCAGCCGCTGGCCGGCGAGTGGGCCATCCGGCGCTCCCTCTTCGAGACGCTCAGCGTGCCGACCGGGTACGCCGTCGAGCTGGCCGCGCTCGTCGACACGGTCCGGGCCCACGGCCTCGACGCCCTGGCGCAGGTCGACCTCGGCACCCGGGCGCACCGGCACCAGAGCCTGCGCGACCTCAGCGGCATGGCGACCCAGATCCTCGCCGCCGCGCTCGCGCGCTCCGGCGTACGCCACGAGGCCACGGAGGCGTCGGTCAGCTTCGAGCGGCCGCCGGCGGTGGACGTGGTGCCCGCATGACCCTGCAGCTCGGCCGTCACGCCTTCGCCGACGAGGCCACGCTGATGATGGCGATCGTCAACCGGACCCCGGACTCCTTCTTCGACAAGGGGGCGACGTGGGAGGAGGACAAGGCCTTCGACGCGGGTCGCCCAGGTGGTCGCCGAGGGCGCCGAGATCGTCGACATCGGCGGCATCAAGGCGGCGCCGGGGGTCGAGATCGGCGAGGAGGAGGAGAAGGAGCGGGTCGTCGACTTCGTCGCCCGGGTGCGCGCGTCGTTCCCCGCGGTCGTCATCTCGGTCGACACCTGGCGGGCCTCGGTGGGCGACGCGGTCTGCGCCGCCGGCGCCGACGTGCTCAACGACGCGTGGGGCGGCGCCGACCCGGAGCTGGTCGACGTCGCGGCCGCCGCACGGCGCCGCGATCGTGTGCACCCACACCGGCGGGGTCACGCCGCGCACCCGCCCCTACCGGATCGAGTACGACGACGTCGTCCGCGACGCGATCGACGACACGGTCGCCTACGCCGAGCGCGCCCTCGCCGCGGGCGTCGGCTCGGGAGTCGATCGTGATCGACCCGGCCCACGACTTCGGCAAGAACACCTTCCACTCCCTCGAGCTCACCCGCCGGCTGGGCGAGATGGTCGACACCGGCTGGCCGGTGCTGGTCTCGCTGTCCAACAAGGACTTCGTGGGCGAGACCCTCGACCTGCCGGTCGGCGAGCGGCTCACCGGCACCCTGGCCGCCACCGCCGTGTGCGCGCTGGCCGGTGCCCGCATCTACCGCGTCCACCAGGTCGTCGAGACCCGGCAGACCGTCGACATGGTCAACACCATCGCCGGTCGCCGGCTGCCGCAGCGCGCGATCCGGGGGATCCAGTGAGGCGGGACCTGGTGGAGGGATCCCAGGTTAACCTGGGATCCCTGAACTTCTCGGCCGTTGCAACACCCGAGAAGTTCAGGGATTGCCCCAGAAGTATGGGGAGCCGATGACCCGCGTCGTGCTGGTGCCCGGGGTGCTCGCGCTGCTGCCGGAGTACGCCGGGATCGAGGACCCGGTCGCCGAGCTCCGGGCCGCCTGCCTCGAGGCGGTCGGCTGGCTGGGCGCCGAGGTGCGGTGTTGGCGGACTCCCGGGTGCGCCGGGTGGCGGCACCTGCTGGACGCGACGCGGAGGACGCGGAAGCGACGAGCCGTCGTACCTCGTGGTCGGCAACGGCTCGGCGAAGCGGACCGAGAAGGCGCCCGGCCACTTCGACGAGCGGGCCGAGGCGTTCGACGCCGAGCTGGGTGCCTCGCTGCGCGCGGGGCGAACCGTGCGGTGAAGGTCGACTCTGGCCCGCGAGCTGTGGGCGAGTGTCGGATGCGTTCGTCGGTGCTTGCGGAGCTCGGCGAGCCGGATGAGGTGCAGGTCGACTACGACGACGCGCCGTACGGCGTGCAGTACTGGGTGATGCGCTTGTCGATCAAGGAAGGGGGGTGACGGGTGGAGCTGCTGAAGCTGAGCGACCAGAGCGACGCCGACCTCGACGCGCTCTACGCCGTCCCGCCGCGCCCGTGGCTGAGGGTCAACATGATCAGCACCGTCGACGGCGCGGCGACCGGCGCGGACGGCAAGAGCGGAGGCATCAACAACGCCGCCGACAAGCGGGTCTTCGACACCCTGCGCCGGCTCTGCGACTGCGTCGTGGTGGGCGCCGGCACAGCGCGCGACGAGGGCTACCGCGACCTGTCGAAGCCGCTGGTCCTGGTCAGCCGGCGCGGGGAGGTCCCGGCCGGGCTCCGCGGCGCCGAGCCCGGCCAGGTGCTGATGGCGACCTGTGCGACGGCCGAGCACCTCGACGAGACCAGGGCGATCCTCGGCGACGACCAGGTGCTCGTCCTCGGCCAGCACCGCGTCGCCCTCGGCGAGCTCAAGAGCGGCCTGGCCGGCCGCGGCTTCACGCACCTGCTGTGCGAGGGCGGCCCCCAGCTCCTCCGGAGCCTGGTCGCCGAGGGAGCCGTCGACGAGCTCGACCTCACCGTGGTCCCGCGGCTGCTGGCCGGCGAGCACCGCCGGATCACCGACGGCCCGCCGGTCGACCTGCCGCTCACGCTCGAGCTGCTGCTCGAGGACGACGGGACGCTACTGAGCCGCTGGCTGACCTGACACCGGGTCGGGCGCAGCCGGGTCGGGCTCGGCCGGCGCCGCCGAGCCCGGTGCGCCGCCCAGCGGGTGGGCGGGGTGGCGCATCGCGGGCGGGAGCGTGAAGACGAAGGCGTTGCCGGGGAGGTCGTAGCTGACGGTGCCGTGGTGCGCGCTGACCAGGTCGCGGACCACCGAGAGGCCGAGACCGGAGCCACCCCTCGCCGTCGAGGAGCCTTGCGTGTAGCGGTCGAAGAGGCGAGGGACGAAGGCCTCCGGCACACCGGGGCCAGCATCGGACACGCGGATGGTGACGCCGCCCGCCAGCGCCGGGTCGGCGGAGGCGGCGATCAGCACCGGCTCGGCGCCGTGCTTCTGCGCGTTGCGGACCAGGTTGGCGAGGATCTGCTGGAGCCGGAGCGGGTCGGCGTACGCCGCGAGACCCGGCGGGCAGTCGAGCTCAAGGTCGAGGTCGGGGAAGCAGCTGGCGCACTCGCCGAGCTGCTGGGTGAGGTCGAGCGGCTCGGGGGTGACCACGAGGTCACCTTGCGCGAGGGTGGCGGCGGCGAGGAGGTCCTCGGTGAGCAGGGTGAGCCGACGGGTCAGCATCCACGACCGCTCCAGCATCCGCCGGGCCAGCGCGCTGTCGAGGTCGTCGTCGCGCAGCATCTCCAGGTAGCCCTGCAGGCCGGCGAGCGGCGTTCGCATGTCGTGGCTCACCACGGCGGTCAGGTGGTCGCGCAGCCGGGTGGCCTCGACGAGCTCGGCGTTGCGCTCCTCGAGCCGCAGCGCCACCTCGCGGGTGCGCGCCTGCAGCCGTGCACTCTCGCGGAGCACGGCGAGCATCACGAACGCCGACGCGGCCAGGCCGAGCAGCCGGGCCAGGTAGAAGGCGACGGAGAAGCGGTCCTCGTAGAGAGCGGTGAGCCACACGTCGCCCAGGAAGGCGACCGAGGCGACCACGGCCCAGCGCTCGAGCCCGTGGGTGCTGCCGCGCTTGGCGACCCCCCACACGGCCAGGCCGACGGCCGCCAGGTTGAGGATCGCGACCGAGGTGATGCCGAGCCCGTCGAGCCGGTTGGCGGCGCCGGCGGTGATGGAGGGCAGCCGCTCCGGTGCGTCCGCGATGACGAGGGTGAAGACGAGCGTGAGGATCGCGATCAAGACCCAGGAGAGCGTGGCCCGGACGTATCGTCCTTCGCGGGCCGCCAGGCTGCGCTCGAGGCTCCTGGGCCACGGGGCGAGCGCCAGCCCGATCAGGGCCGGCGGCACCACGTGCCGCGAGACCCACAGCCACTGCAGGCTGTTGTTGTCGGCGGCGAACGTCGGGTGGTCCTGGATGATCCCCGGCACCGCGACCGCGATCTGGAGCGCGGCGCCGGCCGACCACAGAAACGCCCACGAGAGCGCGATGAGGCGTGCCGAGCCGCCGGCGCGGTACTGACCCATGAGGAGGAGGACCGTCAGCAGGTCGCAGCCGATGAGGAGGGTGAGCCAGACAGGTGAGAACCCGGGGATGGCGGGCAGCTCGGTGGCGCGCCACGGGAGGGCGAGCAGGATCACCAGGGGGATGGTCGCGGCGATGACCAGGGGCGCACGCCCCCTCCAGGGTGTGGGCCCGACGCCCTCCAACGTCGTCACACCCCCAGTGTCCTGTCATCGGCGCGCACTAGGGGCGGTAGCACGGCAATTGGGGGCTCGAGGGGCGAAAATGACCCCTATGGGCTAGTCCCTGCTCCCCCAGCCGTGCTCTGGCGGGCCGCATCAGCCCGACCCGGCGGCAGCACCCGATCACCGGTGAGTGCCGGGCGGTGCGGCGTTCCTTGACGTCACCAGCGAGAATCAACCGGTGCGCCGCCCACCGATCGGCCCGCTTCTCGTCGCTGCATTTGCCACGCTCGCCACGCTCGCCCCCGGGGCCGCTCCAGCCGCGCCAGCCGCGCCAGCCGCTGCGGCCGGGGCAGCCGCGGTCCCCGGACCGGTCCACACGCTGGACGCGTCCGGGACGGGTGTCGGGATGTATCCGGCCTACAGCGGCTCGGTCGAGCGCTACGGCCTCACCACCAGCGCCGACACGGACGGCGCCGTGACGGTGCACGCCACCACCAGCGACCCGGCCGGCGTGATCCGGGTCGACGGCCGGGTGGCCCCGGGCGGGACCGCGCAGGTGTCGGGGCTGGCCACGGGCGACGAGATCTCGGTGTTCATCGAGGACTCGGCCGGCTCCGAGGTCCACTCGCTCGTCTACCTGCCGGCCGGGTTCCCCGCCCTCGAGGTGGTGGCCTCGTCGCCGGACGTCGCCCCCGGGCAGGTCGGAGTGACGCTCAACGACTTCCGGGGCGGTCCGCAGGCGGCGGCCACGCTGGACCGCAACGGGGTGCCGACGCACGTCGAGTCGGTCACCGGCAACGCCATCGACCTCAAGCAGCAGCCGAACGGCAACAGCTCCATCAGCACGCCCACCACGACGGCCGGCCGGACCGGCTCGGTGGTCGTGGAGATGGACCACCGCTGGCAGGAGGTGGCCCGGCACGAGACCGTGGGGCTGCAGGACACCGACCCCCACGACTCGATCCTGCTTCCCGACGGCAGCCGCTGGCTGATCGCCTACGAGCCCAACGGCACCACGACCAACACCGACGCCGTGATCCAGAAGGTGAGCTCGGCCGGCACCGTGGTGTTCCAGTGGTCGAGCGCCGCCCTGGCCGGGGAGACCGTCGTGCCCCCTGGCAACGCCGACTACGCCCACATCAACTCGATCGCGCTCGCCCCCGACGGCGACGTCGTCGCCTCCTTCCGCCATCTCAGCGCGGTCCTGAAGATCGCCACGTCGGCCCACGACGGCTTCGCGGTCGGCGACGTGGTGTGGAAGCTGGGCGGACGGGACAGCTCCTTCACGTTCGTGGACGACCCGCTCGGCGGACCGTGCGCCCAGCACACCGCCAGCATGCTGCCCGACGGGCACGTGCTGCTCTTCGACGACGGGTCCGACGAGTTCCTGTCCTCGAAGCTGTGCGTCGACCAGGCGGATCCCACCGGCCCGGCGGTGGACCGCTTCCCGTGGCAGAGCCGGGTGGCCGAGTATGCGCTCGACACCACCGCCGGCACGGCAACCCTGGTCTGGGACTACACGCCGCCGGGCCGCTACACGTGGTTCATGGGGTCGGCCGAGCGGCTGGCCAACGGCGACACCCTCGTCGGGTGGGCCGCCGCCGTCCAGGCGCTCGCCAGCGAGGTGGACGCCGACGGCAACCTCCTGTGGGAGGTCAGGCTGGCGCCGACGCCGGAACCCCACCCGGAGGCACAGTGGTCCTACCGGGCTGCCCTCATGAACGTCCCCGACGCCATCGCGCCGCAGGTGAGCGTGGCCGCTCCGGCGTCCGGGGCGCGCTACCCGGTCGGTGCGCACGTCGCCGCCGACTTCGCGTGCCGCGACACCGGTGGCTCCAGCCTCCACGTGTGCGCCGGTGACCTGAACCTGAAGCCCGGCGGGCTGCTCGACACCTCGACGCCCGGACCGCACACGGTGCGCGCCGTGGGCACCGATGGGGCGGGCAACACCACGACGGTCACCCGCTCCTACACCGTCACCGCGACCTACCAGCCGAGCTGGACCGACCACCGGGTGCGCTCGGTGCTGAAGAGGGCGCGCGCCACCACGAGGCTGACGGTGCGCAACGCCGGCACCTACGCCGACACCTTCTCCCTGCGCGGCGCCCGTGGCTCGCGCAGGATCGGCGTCCGCTACAAGGTCGGCCGGACCGACGTGACGGACCAGGTGCGAGCGGGCACGCTGCGCACGCCGCGGCTCAAGCCGGGAGAGTCGTTCGTGCTGCGCGTCGTGGCTGTGCGCACCGACCGCACCCGACCCCGCTCGCATCGGAGCTTCCAGGTCACGGCCACCTCGCTGGCCAACCAGAGCCGGGACGCCGTCGTCGTCCGCGTTCGCGCTCGCGGCCGCTAAGGCCACGCCCTAACCGCCGGCGAGGGTCCTGGCCTCCAGCAGGGAGGGTCCGTACCACGTCAGCAGCCGGCCGCTCACCAGCCTGGTCTCGGTGCGGGGGAACGCCTCGGGGCCGTCCTCGGCGGTGAAGACGTAGGGCTCGTCGGGGAGCAGCACGAGGTCGGCACCGCTCGCCTCGATGGCGGCGGGATCGGCCCTCGGGTAGCGGTCGGTGCTCTTGGCGAAGGCGTTGGACCAGCCCAGCCGCCGGGCCAGGTCGCCGGTGAACGTGCCGCCGCCCACGACCATCCAGGGGTCGCGCCAGATCGGGATCGCCACCGTCCTGGTGATCTCGGGCAGCGGCCCGCACCACAGCTCCCTGACCTCGGCCAGCCACGCCGGGCGCTCCCAGCCGAGCACGTCGTCGAAGAGCTCCTCGAAGATCTCGACCGCCTCGGGCACGGTCTCGATCTGCGTGACGTGGACGTGCACGCCGGACTCGCGCAGCCGGCGTACGTCGAGCTCGCGGTTCTCCTCGTGGTTGGCGATCACCACGTCGGGACGCAGCTGCCTGATCGTCTCGAGGTTGGGGTTCTTGGTGCCGCGGACCCTGGCCTCCAGGGTCGCGTCGAGGTCGGCGGGGTGGGTGCACCAGTCCGTCGCGCCGACCACCGCCTCCCGGCGTACGGACGCCAGTGCCTCGGTGATGCTCGGGACCAGGCTGACGATGCGTTCGACCGGCCGTGCCGGGATAGTCCGTGACGTCTGTGCCTGTGGAACTGGCGTTTCCACAACACAACCGTCACGGACTATCCCGACCGTGCGGTCATCCACAGGCGTCAGACATTCCGCCGGTAGGCGCCGCCGACCTCGAAGAACGCCTCGGTCACCTGGCCGAGCGTGCAGACGCGGGCGGCGTCCATGAGGGCCGCGAAGACGTTGCCGTCGGAGACGGCGACCTCCTTGAGGTGGGCGATGGCGGCGGTGGCCTCCTGCTCGTGGTCCTTCTGGAAGGCGTGCACGCGGTGCAGCTGCGACTCCTTCTCGGCGTCGGTCGCGCGGGCGAGCTCCACGTGGTCGGGGGTGCCATCGTCGCCGCCCGTACGGCGGAAGGTGTTGACGCCGATGATCGGCAGCGAGCCGTCGTGCTTGCGGTGCTCGTAGAGCATCGACTCGTCCTGGATCCGGCCGCGCTGGTAGCCGGTCTCCATCGCACCGAGGACGCCGCCGCGCTCGTTGATCGCGTCGAACTCCTTGAGCACCGCCTCCTCCACGAGGTCGGTGAGCTCGTCGATGATGAAGGAGCCCTGGAGGGGGTTCTCGTTCATCGCCAGCCCCCACTCGCGGTTGATGATCAGCTGGATCGCCAGGGCCCGGCGCACGGACTCGGTGGACGGCGTGGTGACCGCCTCGTCGTAGGCGTTGGTGTGCAGCGAGTTGGCGTTGTCGTAGATCGCGATCAGCGCCTGGAGCGTGGTGCGGATGTCGTTGAAGTCCATCTCCTGCGCGTGCAGCGACCGGCCGCTCGTCTGGACGTGGTACTTCAGCTTCTGCGAGCGCTCGCCGGCGCCGTACTTCTCCTTCATCGCGACCGCCCAGATGCGGCGCGCGACGCGGCCGATCACGGAGTATTCAGGGTCCATGCCGTTGCTGAAGAAGAACGACAGGTTGGGTGCGAAGTCGTCGATGTCCATGCCGCGCGCGAGGTAGGCCTCGACGTAGGTGAACCCGTTGGCGAGGGTGAACGCGAGCTGGCTGATGGGGTTGGCCCCGGCCTCGGCGATGTGGTAGCCGGAGATGGAGACGGAGTAGAAGTTGCGGACCTGCTTCTCGATGAACCACTCCTGGATGTCGGCCATGCAGCGCAGTGAGAACTCGGTCGAGAAGAGGCAGGTGTTCTGGCCCTGGTCCTCCTTGAGGATGTCGGCCTGGACGGTGCCGCGAACGGTCCGCAGCGCCTCCTCCGGGTCGAGCCCCTGGTCGCGGGCCTGGTCCATCGCGGTGTTGAGGAAGAACGCCAGCACGGTCGGCGCCGGGCCGTTGATCGTCATGCTCACCGACGTCGTGGGGGCGAGCAGGTCGAAGCCGTCGTAGAGCTCCTTCATGTCGTCGAGCGTCGCGACGCTCACGCCGGAGGTGCCGACCTTGCCGTAGATGTCGGGGCGCTCGTCGGGGTCGCGGCCGTAGAGCGTGACCGAGTCGAACGCCGTGCTGAGCCGCGCCGCGGGCAGCCCCTCGGAGAGCACCTTGAACCGGCGGTTGGTGCGCGCCGGGTCGCCCTCGCCGGCGAACATCCGGGCCGGGTCCTCGTTCTCCCGCTTGAAGGGGAAGACGCCTGCGGTGAAGGGGAACCTGCCGGGCACGTTCTCGCGGCGGAAGTAGTTCACCAGCTCGCCGTGGTCGACGTACGTCGGGAGCGCGACGCGCGGGATCCGGTTGCCGGACAGCGACTCGCGGCCGGGGTGGTCGGCGTACTCCTGGACGACGGAGGGCCACGCCTCGAGCTGGCCCTTCACCTCACCGTCGAGCCCGGCCCGGGCGGCTTCGAGGCTCGGCGCCAGCGCGCCTCGCACCTCGGCCACCGTGTCGGCCACCCACTGCAGCCGCTGGACCGCGCGCGCCTGGTCGACCAGCTCGTCGGTGCGGGCGTGGTAGCCGCGGACGGTCTCGGTGATCTCGGACAGGTAGCGGACCCGGCCGGCCGGGACCACCTGCCGGATCCGCGAGGAGTGGCGCACGTCGACGCGGGGGAGTGCGCCCTCCTCGAGGTGCAGGCCGTGCTCGCTCTTGGCGAGCAGCCCGGTGAGGTGCTGGTAGAGGGCGGTGACGCCGTCGTCGTTGAACGTCGCGGCGCTGGTGCCGAAGACCGGCATGTCCTCCGGTCGCTTGCCGAAGGCCTCGCGGTTGCGGACCAGCTGGCGGCCGACGTCACGCAGGGCGTCCTCGGCACCGCGGCGCTCGAACTTGTTGATCGCGACCACGTCGGCGAAGTCGAGCATGTCGATCTTCTCGAGCTGGCTGGCCGCGCCGAACTCCGGCGTCATGACGTAGAGGGAGGTGTCGACGTAGGGCACCACGGCCGCGTCGCCCTGGCCGATGCCGGGGGTCTCGACGACGACGAGGTCGAAGCCGGCCGCCTTCAGGACGGTGATGACGCCGGAGAGGTAGTCGGGCAGCTCGTGGGCGCCACGGGTGGCCAGGCTGCGGAAGTAGGTGCGGTCGCCGTCGAGGGAGTTCATCCGGATGCGGTCACCGAGCAGGGCGCCGCCGCCCTTGCGGCGGGTCGGGTCGACCGCCACCACCGCGACGCGGAGCTTGTCCTGCTGGTCGATGCGCAGGCGGCGTACGAGCTCGTCGGTGAGGCTGGACTTGCCGGAGCCGCCGGTGCCGGTGATGCCCAGGACGGGGACGTCGTGCTGCGCCGCGGCCTTCGTCAGCGCGTCGAGCGTCTCCTGCGGCAGCCGGCCCTCCTCGACGCCCGTGATCGCCCGGGCGATGGCGACCCGGTCGCCGCTGATGACGTCGTCGGCGCTGACCTGCTGCTTGTCCCAGAGGTCGAAGTCGAGGTCGGCCACGACGCTGTTGATCATGCCGGGCAGGCCGAGCCGCTGGCCGTCCTCGGGGGAGAAGATCGTGACGCCGCTCGTGCGGAGCCGGTCGATCTCGTCGTGCACGATGACCCCGCCGCCGCCGCCCACGACGTGCACGTGGCCGGCGCCGCGCTCGCGCAGCGACTCGACGAGGTATTCGAAGTACTCGATGTGGCCGCCCTGGTAGGACGACACGGCCACGCCCTGGACGTCCTCCTCGATCGCGGCGTCGACGACCTCCTGCACCGACCGGTTGTGCCCGAGGTGGACCACCTCGCAGCCCTGGCTCATGAAGATCCGCCGCATGATGTTGATCGACGCGTCGTGCCCGTCGAACAGGCTGGACGCTGTCACCAGGCGGACCGGGTGCTTCGGGACGTGGAGCTCGCTCATGTGTCTGGACCTCAATTGGTTGGACGTCCTAGTAATAGTACGTGCAGCGAGGCCCCAGCGACAGTCCGCGCGGTCGGGGCGCTGCATCGCGGCCCCTACACTGCCGCCGTGGTGCAGGTCGAGGGGAGCCCCGTCGACCCGGAGTGGTACCTCCTCGCCCACCCGGACGTGGCGGCGGCCGGGCGGGACCCGGTGCGGCACTGGCGGCGTCACGGTCTCGCCGAGGGCCGCGCGCCCTCGCCCGCCTTCGATCCCGACGCCTATCTGGCCGCCCATCCCGACGTCGCCGCCGGGCTCCCCGCCGTGACGCACTGGTGGCGGTTCGGCCGCGCGGAGGGCCGCCAGGTCTTCCCCCGCACCAGCGGACCGGGCGAGGCCCTCGCCGCGCCCGAGCTGGGCCGGCTGCTGGCGGGCGAGCCGGCCGGACGGCAACGGGCCCTGCTCCTCTACCACCACCCGCGGCTGCTGCCGTGGGGGACGGCGCTCGACTCCCTGGCGCAGGCCCTGGCGGCCCTGGTCGAGGGCCGCCTGGAGACGCTCCCTCACGAGGCCGGGCCCGCCGCTGACCCCGTCGCGCGGGTGGTGGTCGGGCCGGGCGATGAGCAGGCCCGGCTGCTGACCCGGATCGGCGTCCTCGCCGACCCGGCCTCGGCGGGCTTCGTCCTCGACGGTGCCGGACCGGCCGGGCTTCCGGTGGTGCGCCTCCCCGCAGGCGCGTGGCCGGCGCCGGGTGCGGTGGGGCGGCTGGCCGAGGACGTCCGGACGCTGGGTCGCGACCCCGAGGCGGAGGTGGAGGCCGTCGACCTCGCTCGCCTGGGCGACGTGCGGCCACCGACCGCGCGCCGCGACCCCGACGTCGCCGCGGTGGTCCGGATCCTGGGTTCGCCGACCGCCGCCGCCAGGCGGGCCTTGGTCGCCGACGTCCGGATCCCCACGCCGGATCGGGACTCCGGCTCCCTCAGCACGATGCAGTACGTCCGAGCGCTCCGGCGGCTCGGCCACGCGGTGGACCTCGTGACGCTCCACGACGTGCCGTTCGAGGCACACCGACGCGCCATCGAGCGCGAGGGAGTGTCGGTGCGGTCCGACCTCGCCGCGGCGTACGACGTCGCGCTGGTGATGCGCGCGGAGCCCTTCGCCTCCCTCGCGCCGCGGCTGCGCGAGCTCGACGTCGGGCGCCTGGTCTACGTCGCCGTCGACCTCCACCACCGGCGGCTGGCCGGCCAGGCACAGGTGGAGGGCGGCGATGCGGGGGAGCGCGACGCCCTGGCGGTCGAGGTCGCGAACGTCGCGGCCGCCGACCTGACCCTGGTCAACTCCACCTCCGAGCTCGATCACCTGCGCGCCCTGTGCCCGGACGCATCCGTCGCGCACGTCCCGATGGCGCGCTCCGTCGTCCCGGCCCGGGAGCCCGACGACGACCGGGACGACGAGATCGTCTTCCTCGGCGGCTTCCTGCACCGGCCCAACCTCGACGCCGTCCACTGGTTCCTCGACGAGGTGTGGCCCCGGGTGTCGGCGGCGCTGCCCCAGGCGCGCTTCGTCGTCTGTGGCGCCGACCTGCCGGCCTCGCTGGCCGCCCGGTCGGGTCGGGGGGTCGAGATGCGAGGCCACGTCCCGACGGTCGCCGACGCGTTCGCCCGCGCGAGGCTGAGCGTGGTGCCGCTCCGGTACGGCGCCGGCGTGAAGGGCAAGCTCGTCTCCGCGCTGATGCACGGCATCCCGGTGGTCTCGACCCCGGTCGGCGTCGAGGGGCTGGACCTCCGCGCCGGGGCGGTGACGGTGGCCGACGGGGCCGAGGAGCTCGCGGCGAGCATCGTCGCCCTCCACGAGGATCCGGCACGCCGCGCGGCCCAGCGGCGGGCGGCGTACGCCGTGGCGCGGGACCGGTTCACCCTCGACGCGCTGGTGGAGCGGCTCCGCGACGTCCTCGAGCGCTGAGCTCAGTCGACGGTGTCGACGTGTCGCCGGCGTCAGCGCGCAGGACGCCGAGGAGGGCGGTCAGGTCGGCGAGCTGCGCGTCGCTCAGGCCCGGCCTCTGGAAGACCTCGCCGTTGAGGCCGTCGGTGGCCTTGTCGACCACGGCGCGGCCGGCGTCGGTGATCGCGGCGAGCACGACGCGGCGGTCGTCGTCGCGGCGCTGGCGCTCCACGAAGCCCTGCCGCTCCAGACGGTCCACCGCGGAGGTCACCGAGGTGGGGTGCACCTGGAGGAGCGAGCCGAGCCGGGTCATCGGCATCGCGCCGGCCGAGGAGAACGAGAGCAGCCGCAGCACCTCGTAGCGCGCGAAGGTCAGCTCGAGCGGCCGGAGCACCGCGTCGATCCGCTCCATCAGCAGCTGCTGGGCGCGGACCAGCGAGGTCACCATGACCATGCCGTCCGCGGCGTCGCCCCACCCGTGCCGCACCCACTGCCGGTGCGCCTCGCGGATCGGGTCGCGCTGCCGCTCGCTCATCGGCGGTCAGCCTAGTGGCGTCGGAGCGGTCGCAGCCGCGGCAGGGTCATTCCGCGGACCATCCGGACCGGTGCTACGCCGCGACCTCCTCGACCGCGATCACCGGCTCGAGGCGGTGGACCCGCGACGTGGCGCGGTATGCGCGCCCCGCGAGCGCCGGAAGCACGGCGACCACCGAGACGGCCAGCAGCGCGGGCCGGGCGCCGGCCCACTGCGCGAGCGTGGGGGCCACCAGGCTCCCGACCAGGCAGCCGCCGACCATGGCCGTGTCGGCGAGCCCGAGCGCGCCGGCGCGGTAGCGGTCGGGCACGACGTCCTGGAGGGTCCCGGTCAGCAGGCTCTCGACGACCGCGCCGCTGGCGCCGGCCAGGGCGAGCAGCGGCAGCGCCGGCCAGGGCACCGGCGTAAGCGGCGACGAGCGCGACCGCGAGCGCGATCGGCGACGAGTCCGCCGGTGGTCGTCGAGGCCACCGACGCGCCGGGCCAGCCGGGCCAGCAGCGGGCCGCCGAGGGCGCCGAAGCCCAGGCAGGCGGTGGCGATGCCGAACCCGGCGTCGCCGTGGCCCCACGAGTCCTCGCTCAGCGGCAGCAGCACCAGGCCGGTGACCGTGATGGCCACGTTGATCAGCCCGGCCAGGCCGAGCGCCCCGAGTGCCGGTCGGCAGCGCAGCACCTCGCGGAGCATCCCGGCCACGGCGTCGGGAGCCTTCTCCACCGGGCCCGGGATGGTGATCCCGGTGGAGAAGACCAGCCCGAGTGCGGCCAGCGCGGCGGCGACCACGAGGGTCCAGGGCCGCAGCGGCCTGGGCGAGCAGCAGGCCGCCCAGCGCGGGGCCGACCACCCAGGCCGAGACCTCGATGGTGACCAGCAGCTCGGTGGCGCGGACGCGGTGCGGGCCGGCCAGGCCGGGCAGCGAGGCCGCGATCGTGGGGTAGGTCGGCGTGCCGCTCAGCACCGCGAGCGACGCGCCGCCAGCACGCCGAGCCCGAGGTGGTCCGCCGCGACCGCCGCCGCGGCGCGCGAGCAGGAAGACCAGCCGCAGCGCCGACGTGACCACGACCAGCCGGTCGCGGCGGACGTGGTCGCCGAGGGAGCCGATCGCCCAGGAGCAGCAGGACGTACGGCGCCATCCGGGCCGCCCCGGCCAGGCCGACGACCAGTGCGCCGTGCGGGCCGGCGCCGTACTGGTCCCACACCAGGACCAGCAGCAGCGGCCAGGGCAGCCCGATGGCCACCGAGCTGCACGCGTACGCCGCGAGGAGCCGCCCGAGCACCGGACGGCTGTGCGTCTGGGTGGTCATCCCCGGACGACCGACGTGAGCGGGGCGAAGCCGTTGAAGCCGACGGTCGAGTACGTCGCCGTGTAGACCCCGGCGCAGTGGAACCGGACCTGGTCGCCCTCGGCCAGCGCGAGCGGCAGCTCGACCATCACGTCCTCGTAGAGCACGTCCGCGCTGTCGCAGGTCGGGCCGGACAGCACGCACGGGCCGGTCGGGCCGCGACGTCGGTGGCGAGCGGGTAGCGGATCGCCTCGTCGAGGGTCTCGACCAGCCCGGTGAAGACGCCGGCGTCGAGGAAGACCCACCGGGTGCCGGCGCGGTGCAGCACGCCGACCACGGTGGTGACCAGCACTCCGGCGTCCGCGGCGATCCCGCGGCCGGGCTCGGCGATCGTGGTCGGCCGGCGCTCGCCGAACGCGTCGGACAGGTGCCGCTCGATCGCCGCGCCGTAGGCCTCCGGCGGCGGGCAGCCGTCGTCGAGCCGGGCCGGGAAGCCGCCACCGAGGTCCAGCAGCCACGGGTCCAGCCCGTGCCGGCCGCAGCGCCTCGAAGACCGTGGCGGCCGCGCCGATGGGGGCGGCCCAGGCCTCGGGGTCACGCTGCTGGGAGCCGACGTGGAACGAGATGCCGTCGGCCCGCAGGCCGAGCCGCACCGCGTCCCGCAGGATCGTGACCGCCTCGCCGGTCGAGCAGCCGTACTTGCGCGACAGCGGCCAGTCCGAGCCGTCGCCCGAGGTGACCAGCCGGCACAGCACGCCACTGCCGGGTGCGGCCTCGGCGACCTTCTCGACCTCGCCGGGGGAGTCGACGACGAACAGGTCCACGCCGAGCCGCGCCGCGAACCGCACGTCCTCGCGCCGCTTCACCGGGTTGGAGTAGACGAGGTCGCTGGGCGCCGCGCCGGCCATGAGGGCGGCGGTGATCTCGGCCGGGCTGGCCACGTCGAACCGGCAGCCCGAGGCCGCCAGGGCGGCGAGCAGGGTCGGGTCGGGGTTGGCCTTGACGGCGTAGTGCAGCGCGGTGCCCGGCAGCGCCGCTGCCAGCCGGCGGTAGGTCGACACGGCGTAGGGCACGTCGAAGTCGAGGTAGGGCGTGTGGCGGGTCTGTGTCCAGGGCGGGGCAGGGGCGAGCGGTGAGGTCCCGAGACCGTCCACGGCAGGCAGCAGCAGGTCGGTCATGCCTGCTCAGGAGCGGCGACACCCGAGTCAGATATGACTCGAACTGACTATGTCGCTCCGCGACGGTGGCCGCAGCGTGAATCCAGGCTGTCTCAGCGGCGCAGGGTGGTCTCCTGATGCATGCGCGAGAGCTTCGCGGGGTTGCGGACGGCGTAGAGCTCGCTGATCAACCCGTCGTCGAGGCGAACGCCGATGACCGTGTCGAGCTCGCCGTCGAGGTGTACGGCGAGCGCCGGGTGGCCGTTGACCTCGACGTGCTCGACCGAGATCGTCGACGGGATCTTGCTCAGGAAGCGGGCCACCGTGGTCGCCCCGACCACGGGCACCCGCGCGGCCTGGACGACCCCGCCGCCGTCGGCGAGCAGGACCACGCCCGGCGACAGGAGGTCGAGCAGCCCCTGCAGGTCGCCGGTCTCGACGGCCCTCTGGAAGGCCCGGAGCACTCCCGGGTCGCGGACGCGGGGACGTCGACCCGCGGGCCGGCGGGCGGCGACGTGGGCGCGGGCCCGGTGGGCGATCTGGCGCACCGCGTCCTGGCCTTGTCGACCGCGGCGGCGATCTCGTCGTAGTCGACGGCGAACACCTCGCGCAGCACGAACACCGCCCGCTCGGTCGGGGTGAGCGTCTCGAGCACCATCAGCATCGCCATCGACACGTGTCGGCCAGCTCGACGTCCTCGGCCACGTCGGGAGCGGTGAGGAGCGGCTCGGGCAGCCACGGTCCGACGTAGGACTCCTTGCGCCGGCGCAGCGTCCGCAGCCGGGTCAGCGCCTGGCGGGTCACGACCCGCACCAGGAAGGCGCGCGGGTCGCGCACCTCGCTGTGGTCGACGCCCGACCAGCGCAGCCAGGTCTCCTGCACGACGTCCTCCGCGTCGGCGGCGAGCCGAGCATCTCGTAGGCGACTGTGAAGAGCAGGTTGCGCAGCCCCACGAACGTCTCGGTGGCGACGTCCGCTTCGCTGTCCATCGCTCTCTCACCCATCTCGGTCTCGAATCATACCCATGGGACTCCGCTGACCGCGGATCTGTGACATCCATGCTCCGCATGGCCCGCGTCACGGCGCGACCGGGTCACGGATCCCGGTCCTCGGCAGCTCCATGCCCGTAGGGCTGATCGGGCGCGGGCGCCGGCCCGGCGGGGAAAGGCCCGGGGAACACCGACTCGGATCGTCAGACAATCTGGCCTACATGGGGGATGGCCTCTGGCCCCCGTGGACGTAGGTTGCGCCTGTTCCGTCCTTCTCGGCAGACACCCCATAAGGATCCCTCCTGTGCTGAGCACCTCTCGTCGGGCTGCCGCCCGTCGGGGCACGCGCGTCGGCGCGATCGTCGCATCTGCGGCGGTCGTGGTGACCCTCGTCCCGGCCCTTCTGCTCTCCTCTCCGTCCAATGCCGCGAGCACCCGTGCCGCGGCATCCTCCGCCCCAGCAGGCGACTCCGTCTGGTCGGCGACCAGCAGCCGCGCCCAGGCGTCGCTGAACGGCCACAAGCGCCGGGTCAACCCGAGCGCCTCCAAGGCCTACACGCTCAACGCCGGCGCGCTGACGACGTCCTGGACGCAGCGCCCGACGAGTCCGCCCGCGGGGCGGCTCCCGCGAAGCTTCGGCTGCCGGCCCCGACCGGCGAGCTCGTGACGTTCGACGTCGTCGAGTCCTCGATCATGGAGTCCGGCCTCGCCGCCGCCCACCCGGAGATCAAGACCTACGCCGGCCGCAGCGAGGACGGGAGGGCGACGGTCCGCCTCGACGTCACCCCGATGGGCTTCCACGCCTTCGTGCGCGGCTCCCGCGGTGGCGACGCCTGGTTCATCGACCCGGCCTACAACGGCGACCGCAGCCTCTACCTGTCCTACCTGGGCGACTCGCTGCCCGCGCCCGAGCGCGGCCTGATCGAGCCCGACCTCGACGAGGTCACCGGCCAGGACGGCCTCGCCGACCGATCACCGACGCCGGCGAGGGCCCGGGTGACGCGGTCAAGCTGCGCACCTACCGGCTGGCGCTGGTCACCGACCCGAGCTACGCGACCTACTTCGGCACCGACAACGTGCTCGCCGAGAAGGTCACGCTGATGAACCGCGTCAACGAGATCTACAACGACGACTTCGCGGTCCGGATGGTCCTCATCGACGACACCGACAAGCTCAACCTCGACACCGCGGCCAAGGCCACCGGGCCCAACGGCCCGTGCGGCGCGGCGGCGCTGCTTCAGCGCCGGCAACCTGGCCAGCTGCTCCAGCCGTGGCCGCTCCGGTAACCGGATCGCGCTCGGCCAGCTGGTCGGCGCCGACAAGCTACGACATCGGCCACATCGGCTCGGCGTCAACGGCGGCGGCGTCGCCAGCCTCGGCGTCGTCGGCGGCAACAGCAAGGCCCAGGGCTGCACCGGCCTCCCGCAGCCCGAGGGCGACTTCTACGCCATCGACTACGTCGCCCACGAGATGGGCCACCAGTTCGGCGGCAACCACACCTTCAACGGCACGCAGGTACAACTGCTCGGCCGGCAACCGCAAGCCGGCCACGTCGGTCGAGCCGGGCTCCGGCTCGTCGGTGATGGCCTACGCCGGCATCTGCCAGCAGGACGACCTCCAGCCGCACACCGACCCCTACTTCAGCCAGCGGAGCCAGAGCGAGATCACCGCCAACCTCGTCGCGGCCAAGGCCAACGTCAACGAGGTGCAGACGGTCTCGCTCTACGGCTTCGACGGCGACGGCGAGTCGTTCACGCTGACCTACGGCGGCCAGACCACGGCGCCGATCGTGCCGGCACCGACCTACGGCCCAGATCAAGGCGGCGCTCGAGGCGCTCCCGGCGACGGGACCGGCGGCGTGGCAGCGTGACCGGCTACGGCAACAGCAACAACGGTCACGGCCCCACGACACCGGCTTCCAGGTCGCCTTCAACGGCAACACGCCGACCGCCGCGGTGCAGACCGCGGGCGTCGACCACCCGCTGATGACGATGACCCCGGTCGGCGGTGACGTGACCGGCTTCGTCGGCGAGACCGCCGCACGGGCGGGCCGCAGACCAACGGCGGCCTCGACGATCGCCACGACGGCCAACCACGCGCCGGTCGTGACGGCCCCGCCGCCAGGTCACGATCCCGACGCGCACGCCGTTCACCCTGACCGGCTCGGCCACGGACACCGACGGCGACGACATGGTCTACCTGTGGGAGCAGAACGACCGCGGCCCGCGGCAGCACCACCGGCACCGGCCTGGTCAGCCACGCCAAGCTCAACGGTCCGCTGTTCCGGGTGTTCGGCACCTACGCCGACGTGACGCCGCCGGCACGCTGCTGATCCACTCGCCCGGGGAGAACATCGCCGACGGCAACCCGTCGCGCACGTTCCCGGACATCGACCAGATCCTCGCCAACAACACCAACGCCGACACCGGCGCCTGCCCGGCCGCTCCGGCGTCCGCCGGCCACCGGTGGGGCGCGAACGTGCCGGTCGCCGACGCGTCGAGTGCTACGCGGAGTGGCTGCCCGACGCCGACTACGTCGGCACGGCTCGTGGCCAACAACACCGAGCCGTCGCTCAACTTCCGGCTCACCGCGCGTGACATGGACCCGGCCGCCGGCGGCTACGCCTTCGGCGACACCAAGGTCCTGATCGACGCGACCGCCGGGCCGTTCCTGGTGCAGCTCGAAGAACACCGCACGCCGGCGGCGGGCGTGGCTGGTCGCACGCGAGCCGATCTCCTGGGCGGTGGCGACACCAACGGCTACACCGACGGGGCCCGACGTGACTGCGCTGCGACGAACGTGAAGATCTCGCTGTCGACCGACGGCGGGCAGCACCTTCCCCTACGTCCTGGCCGAGAGCACGCCCAACGACGGCAGCGCAGAACATCACCTGGCCGAACGTCGAGACCGACCACGCCAGGCTGAAGATCGAAGCGGTGGACAACTACTTCTTCGACGTCAACAACCTGGACTTCGCGCTGGTTCCGAAGCTGCTGGCGACGGGCACGGCGGACTCGTCGTACGACGTCCAGTACAGCGACGGCCCATCCACGCCGATCACGCTGTCGGCGGAGTCGGGGCGGCGTGGTGGCTCCAACCCGGGGCTGTCGGCCAGCGCGTCCGGCCTCCCGGCCGGGCTCGCCCTCACGGAGACGGACACCTCGGGGGCCACCGGTCCGCTGACGTCCACGTTCACGGTGACCGGGGCGGCCACGGCCGCGCCGGGGTCCTACACGTCGCCGTGACGATCACCGACGGGACGGAGTCGGAGGAGTTCTCGTTCACGATCGTGGTGACCGAGGAGGACGCCACCGTGACCTACACGGGTCCGGCCACGGTCGAGGCGCCGATGGGTGGCAACGACGTGGTCACGGTCCCGCTGAGCGCCCACGTGACGCAGGCGGCCGACGGCAGCCTGGGTGACCTGACCCACGCCACCGTCACGATCAAGGACGCGACCGCCAACGAGGTGCTCTGCGCCAACCTGCCGGTCGACGCCAGTGGTGACGCGAGCTGCAACTACTCGGCGGACACCCCGCTGCTGTCGGGCCGGACCTACGACCTGCAGCTGCAGGTCGGAGGCTGGTTCGTCGGCACGGGTGCCGGGTCGTTGAGCGTCACGATCGACCAGACCGACCCGCAGACGTCGATCACCTCTGGGCCGGCGGAGGGCAGCTTCCTCCTCGCCACGGCGGCCAGCATCGGCTTCGCCTCCGACGAGACCCCGGTGACGTTCACCTGCACCCTCGACGGCAGCGCCACGGCCTGCCCGAGCTCGCCGGTGTCGCTCAGCGCCCTCAGCGCGAAGACCCACAAGTTCACGGTCTTCGCGACGGACCAGGCCGGCAACGCCGACGCGACGCCGGCGACGCGGACCTTCACCGTGCCGCTGGACGACGCGGCGCTGGCCTCGACCAAGGGCAAGTGGAAGAGGGGCAGCCGGGCGGGCGCCTTCGCCGGCACCGTCTCGACCTCGAAGAAGAAGGGGTCGACGCTGAGCACGACGGTCAGCGGGGCCACCTCGCTGTCGCTCATCGCGACCACGGGGAAGAAGGGCGGCAGGGTCAAGGTGTTCCTCAACGGCCAGCTCCTCAAGACGATCTCGCTCAAGGGCGCGGCGGCCAGCGAGGTGGTGATCCCGGTGGCGACGTTCGCCGCCGCCCAGTCGGGCACGGTGACGATCGTCAACACACCAAGAAGGCGAAGAAGAAGAAGAAGCAGAAGTCGGTCGTGATCGACGGGCTCGGGGTGATCAGCACCCCCTGACCATCGGCTGACGAAGCGAAGCCCGGTGCCGGACGGCCTGCCCGTCCGGCACCGGGCCTCCGCATGTCGGAGGGAGGGTCTGTCTGGTGCGGGTGCACCAGACCGCGCCGTTCTGCCGCGCGGGCGCGCCCGGGAGCCGACAATCGAGGGGACCCCCCGCCCTGAGCCTCGGGCCTCGCCGCAAGGAACCAACCGTGTCGGGAACCCCCGCCCGCACTCGTCACGTGACCGTGATCGCCGTGCTCGCCGTCCTCGCGCCGCTGGGCGCGCTCCTGACGCCGACGGTGGCCGCCGCCGCGGCGCCGTCCGCGACCTGGACCCGCGCCGCGAGCCGGCTCGACGCGGGCCGGCCGCAGAGCCGTCAGACCCGAGCGCCTACGCGGCGTACTCCCTCGACCGGGCCGGACTCCTCGACGAGCTGGCCGCCGGGCTGGTCGAGGTGCCCGACCCCGAGGGTGACCCGGTGGCGTTCCGCGTCGAGCCCACCACCGTGATGGAGGCGGAGCTGGCCGCGGCCCACCCCGAGCTGCGGAGCTGGGCCGGCACCGCGGTCGACGGGGCGGCGAGCATCCACGCTCGACGTGACGCCGGGTGGCGTGCACGCGTCGGTGCTCGGCGACGGACCGTCGTGGTACGTCGACCCGGCCTATCGCGGCGACGACTCGCTGCACCTCTCCTACGCCGGCGCCGACCTGCCGGCACCCCAGCGCGGCGCTGACCGAGCCGACCCTGCCGGCCCGCACGCGGGCCCAGGTCGAGGCGCGGGCGGCGGCCGGGGCCGGGCGAGTCGCTGGGCGAGGGCCCCGGTGCGGTCGTCCAGCTGCGGACCTACCGGCTGGCGCTCCTCTCCGACCCCAGCTTCGCGACCTACACCGCGCCCGGCGCCACCAACGCCGCCTCGGACGCCGCGGTGCTGGCCGCCAAGGTGGTCCTGGTCGGCCGGCTCGACCAGATCTACGGCGCCGACCTCAGCATCAGGCTGGTGCTGGTCAACGGCACCGACACCAAGCTCAACCTCTGGACCGCCGCCGAGGCCACCGGGGCCAACGGCCCGTGCGGGCTGTCGGCCTGCTACCCGTCGGCCCTGCTCGCGGGCGGCTGCTCGGCGGGGCTGCTCGACCGCAACCGCTGGGTGGTGGGGCAGCTCGTCGGCGCCCGCAGCTACGACGTGGGCCACCTCGCGCTCGGCGTCGACGGCGGCGGCCTCGCCTACCTCGACGCGGTCGGCGGCCCGACCAAGGCGGGCGGCTGCACCGGGCTGCCGGCTCCGTCGGGCGACGCCTACAGCGTCGACTACCTGGCCCACGAGCTCGGCCACCAGTTCGGCGCCGACCACACCTTCGACGGCGCCGCCGGCGGCTGCGCCGGCGCCCGCGCGAGCGACTCGGCGGTGGAGCCGGGCTCCGGCTCGACGATCATGGCGTACGCCGGGATCTGCGCCGCGGACAACCTCCAGACGCACAGCGACCCGGTCTTCTCCGCGGCCAGCCGGGACGCCGTCGACACGTTCGTGCAGAGGGACCCGTTCGCCGTGTCGGAGTGGCAGTCCGTCGCGCTGACGGCGTTCGACGGCACCGACTCGTTCAAGCTGCAGGTCGGTGCGGCGACGACGTCGACCATCACCCGCGGCTCGACGTACAACGCCGCGGGCATCAAGGCGGCCCTCCTGGCCGTGCTGCCCGGCGGCTCCTCGGTCCAGGTCCGGCCGTTCTTCGACGAGTTCACCTTCGACGACCGCGGGTTCTCCATCTACTACGTCCTCTACGGCGGCGCCTTCGCCGCCGACGTCCCCGAGCCGGTCGTGGTGCCGGTGAGCGGCACCTTCAGCAGCTCGGTCAACGACATCGACGCGGGCAACCCCAGCGGGTCCGCGGGCGGCACCGTCACGACGACCACCAACCACAACCCGACGGTCGACGCCGGGCTCGACCGGACCCTCCCGGTGCGGACGCCGTTCACGCTCACCGGGTCGGCGACCGACGCCGACGCGGGCAGACAGCCTCGGCTACGTCTGGGAGCAGACCGACCTCAGCGGCTCCGCGACCGGCACCGGGCTCGAGGCCCAGCCGAGGACGGCCGGGCCGCTGTTCCGGGTCTTCGGGACCGCGTCGTCGTCGTTCGGCAACAGCCCCGGCAGCGCCGACCGGACGCGGAGCTTCCCCGACCTCGCGCAGGTGCTGGCCGGCAACACCAACGCCGACACCGGGAGCTGCCCGGCCGGCGGCGGCCAGGTCGACTGCCTCTCGGAGTGGCTGCCCACGTCTGCCTACACGGGCAGCGCCCTGCACTTCCGGCTCACCGCGCGCGACTCCTCGGCCCAGGGCGGCGGCGTCGCCTCCGACGACGTCGTGCTGACCCTCGACAAGACCAAGGGACCGTTCCGGGTGCTCAGCCAGGCGACGACGCCCGGGACGCCGTACGCGGGCGGCAGCACGCAGACCGTGACGTGGACGACCGGCACCAGCACGCTGGCCGCCAACGTCAGGATCACGCTCTCGACCGACGGCGGCGCGACCTTCGCGCAGGTGCTGGCCGCGAGCACGCCCAACGACGGCGTCGCAGCAGGTCACGCTGCCCGACGTCACCGTCGGCGCCGCTCGGATGCGGGTCGAGGCGGTCGGCAACTACTTCTACGACGTCAACGACGCGCCGTTCGCGATCCAGGCAGCCGGTGCCCCGGCGCCGCTCGTGGTCGACCACTCGTCGGTGCCGGCGACGTGGAGCACCCAGTTCAGCGACCCGGCCGCCGTGTCGTTCTCGGCCACCACCGGCCGGGACTCGATGTCGGCGTCGGCGACCGGGCTGCCCGCCGGCCTCGCGGTCTCCGCGGGCTCGAGCCCGTGGACGATCAGCGGCACGCCGACGGCGGCGCCGGGCAGCTATCAAGCGACCGTGTCGGTCACCGACGGGACGGACACGGTCTCGTTCGGCGTCACCGTCGTGGTGGCGGCCGAGGACAGCACGGTCGCCTACACCGGCCCCACGTCGGTGGTCGGGCCGGACCCGGATGCCGACGAGGTGCCGGTGACGATGACCGCGCTGGTCACCCAGGCGGCGGACGGCCACCTCGGCGCCGTCAACGCGGCCACCGTGCTCTTCACCGACACCGACAGCGGCGCCGCCCTCTGCCCGGCCGCGCCGGTGACGACGGCCGGCACCGGACCGGGCTCCGCGACGTGCACCTTCGCCGCCGACCTCTCCGAGGACTGGGAGGTGACCTACCACGTCGGGCTCACCGTCGGCGGCTCCTTCACGGGTGCCTCGGCCGGCTCCATCCCGGTGACCGTCACGCTGCCCGACGACCCCGACCCGGTGCCGCCGGACACCACGATCACCTCGGGCCCGTCGGGCTGGCTGATGGCCACGCAGGCGACGTTCGGGCTCGCCTCCTCGCTGCCGGACTCGACGTTCATCTGCCGGCTCGACACCGTGAAGGTGCCGTGCGACGGCGCCTCGGTGACGGTCACCGGCCTCACCCAGCGGCCGCACCGGCTCTCCGTGGTGGCGGTCGACGAGGACGGCAACCGCGACGAGACGGCGGCGACGCGCGACTTCGCCGTCCCCGTCGACGACGCCGGCCTCGCGAGGTCTGGGAAGTGGCGGCGCAAGCAGCTCGGGTCGGCGTACCTCGGGACCTACTCGCAGGCCCGGCGCAAGGGCGCGGCGCTGACCTACCGGGTGAGCGGCGTGCGCGAGCTGGTGCTGCTCGTCCGGACGGGGCGGAAGTGCGGCGCCGTGAAGGTCTACCTCGGGAAGAAGCTGCTCGCGAAGGTGAAGACCCGCGGCCCGGCCGGGTCGAAGGCGTTCCGGGTCGCGCACTTCTCCACGCCGCGGACCGGGACCGTGCGCGTCGTCACCACCAGTCGGGCGAAGGTGCGGATCGACGGGCTCGGAGTGTCGACCTACCCCTTCTGACCGCCGCCGGTCCGGCACTGACAGGGTGCTCCCCATGCGACTGGGGATGACCCTGCCGGTGATGGAGCCGGACCTCTGGGCCGAGCCCGACACGCTCGAGCGGTGGGCGCGGGCCGTCGACTCCGGTCCCTTCGCGTCCCTGTGCTTCGGCGAGCGGATGGCCTTCGACAACCCCGAGACGCTCACCCTGCTCGGCGCGGCGTCGGCCTGGACGGCGCGGGTCCGGCTGGTGACGACCGTGATCGTCCCGCAGCTGCACGAGCCCGGCGCCGCTGGCCAAGGCGCTGGCCACCGCGGATCGGCTCTGCGGTGGCCGGCTCACCGTCGGGCTCGGCATCGGCGGTCGGGTCGAGGACTACCGCGCGGCCGCCTCGGAGGCTCCCCAGACCTTCGGTGAGCTGGCCGCGCGGGCCGGCCTCCTGAAGCGGGTCTGGGCCGGCGAGAAGCTCACCGACGCGACGCTCCCGGTCGGCCCGCCGCCCCACCAGCCGGGTGGCCCGCCGCTGCTGGTCGGCACCATGGGGCCGCGGACGGTGCGCTCCGCGGCCGCGTGGGCGGACGGCCTGGCCGGCTTCACCCTCGACCTCGACGTCGCCGCGACCTCCGCGCTCTACGACGTCGCGCGGTCCGCCTGGGCCGATGCCGGCCGCCCGCCGCCGCTGCTGACGACGTCGTTCTGGGTCGCGCTGGCCGACTCGCCGTCCGGCGTACCCGAGGCCCGCGCGCAGGTGCACCGCCACCTGCGCCACTACATGAACTGGCTGCCGCCCTCGCTCGTCGACGCCATGGCACCCACCACCGGTTTCGCCGGCACCACCGCCGACCTGCGCAACCTCCTGCGCCGCCTCGAGGACGCCGGCACCGACGAGGTGCACGTCATCCCCACCTCCTCCGACGTGTCCTTGGTCGATCGGGTCGCCGGGCTGGCGGGGTAGTCCGTCACCTTTGGTTGGTCCTCCACAGAAAATGCCCAGCCAAAGGTGACGGACTACCCCGAGCTGCGGGGAGGAAACGCGCTGACCCGGGAGCTCATGGCCGAGCGAGCGGTGGAAGGTCGAACGAGTCGTTGCTCATCCTCAGCAGGGCCACGCTGACCCCGACGCACCCGAGAGCGAGCACGACGAGTCCGGCTCCATGGATGTGGTGTTCGAAGGAGAGGAACGGGTGGGTGAAGCCACCCAGCCCGACCAGTGCCGCCGCCCAGGGGGACACCGCCCTGCTCTTCCAGAGCGCGAGTGCGATCAGGATCGAGCCGATCAGGATCGCCGCGATGAAGCCGAGCCCGCCCAGACCGGCCCGTGGGCCGTCTTGGAGAGCGTCGATGAACCTGCCCGTCGACACCGGGTCGTAGCCCTTGCGAGCCGCCACCCAGACGAGCGGGTCACCGCCGATGTTGAGCGGCAGCACCATGAGGAAGCCGCCCCCCATCACGATCGTGGCCCACGACGTGAGTCTTGGCGCACTCCTGCGAGAGACGAGGGCCATCGCGAGGATGGAAGGGACGACGAGCACGACGAAGAGAACGTCGAGCCACTGCAACCAGCTGTAGGCATTGCCATCTGCCCACGCTTTGATCTGGTCAGCGCTGTGGTCGTACTCAGGCTCTTGGACGATGTACTGGACGCCCTTCGCGAGCCACGGGATCGGTACGACGACTGCGAGCAGGACTCGCCAGAACCCACGGGCGTCACGCACCGTGGTCCGAGCGGGCACCTCCACGCTGGCGCTCACGCTGCGACCGCCGACCGAGAAGCAGGCGCGTAGACGGCACCGAAGATGATGCCGAGGCCAGCAAGCACAAGGCCGAGCGGCCAACCGTCGACACCGGCAACGGCCCCGACGATCGCGGCCACGAGGTTGGCTGCACCGATCGCGATGATCGCCGCGGTGCCCCAGCTCGTGCGAAAGACGAAGCCGGCGACGGCGACGACCGCGGCCAGCGCGAGGATGAGGCCGAGGACCTTCCAGCCGACGTTGAGCTCCTGGGAGATCTGGCCGACGTTGGCCAGGCCCATGAGCAGGGTGACCCCGATTGCAGCCCACTTGACGATTGACATGGTGGCTCTCCTTCAGTGCTTGGACCAGGTATCACCACCCTCGTTCTGGAGCCGCGCCCGCATCCAGAGCCCGCTGTCACGGGCATCCGGGAACTGGTCCCGCATCCCCGGGAAGCCATGTCCATCGCAGTCGGATGTGGGCATGCTGGGGGAATAGAGACCACGACCCCTTCCTTTTCGACTCGCCACGCACACGCGATCGCGGCCGCGCTGCTCGCTGTGTCGATCGGTGCAGCGATCTCGGCGATGTGGGCCGACCGCGTCAACTGGGTCGGGGCGCAGCTCCTGAACGACCCGGGGACGACGACAGCGGAGCTGCTGTGCTTCGGTGCGGTCGGCGCAGTGCTGATCGCGCGGCGTCCAGACCTGCCCTTCGGCTGGCTGCTCGGGCTCGGAGCGATCGCTGAGGTGATGCTTGTCGGCGTCGGAATGCCGTCGTTGGCCCTGGCGCACCACGGGCGTGGAGGCGAACCAGCCGTGTGGGGCGCCTCCCTCAGCGTGCTGCAATGGGTGCCGACGGCGGTCATCGGCATCATCAACGTGCGGTTCCCGTCGGGACAGCCGTCCAGCCGCCTCGGTCTTTGGCTCGACCGCGCCCTGCGCTACGGCATCGTGATCGCCCTGATCGGCAACTACCTCTCCGACTCCGTCACGCGGGACGCCGAAGATGCGATAGGCCCGCTGCGGGCCCACCGCTTCATTGATGGCACCTGGATCTCCCAGGTCGGCAACGCCTCGATCGTCCTGATCCCGCTGGTGATCCTCCTGGGCGCAGTGGCCGGCATCGGGGTGATCGTGCGGTGTTTCAAGGCCTCGGGGACCGAGCGGAAACAGCTGGAATGGCGCGCTGCGGGCGCTGCCGTCACCCTGGTGTTGTTCCCGCTGGCCGTCGCAGACGCTCTACCCACCGGTGCCGACGTCGTTGGGCCCCTCATCCTCGTCGCGACCTTGCTCATTCCGGTGCTTCGCTACCAACTCTGGTCCGGTGACCCGATGCCACACCGCCGCAAGGTCGGGCCCTTCGTGTCGCGCCGGACCTTGATCGAGCTGCACGAGGAGGAGCGGCGGCGGCTGCGCCGTGAGCTGCACGACGGGCTCGGCCCGCTGCTGACCGGACTGCGCCTCAACCTCGACGCCGTGCAGGCGCAGCTGACCGCCGATCCCGAGAAGGCGCTGGAGTACCTGTCCACGGCACGCCAGGCATCAGCCGAGGTGATCTCCGATCTCCGCGGTCTCGTCTACGGGCTTCGGCCTCCGGCTCTCGATGAGCTCGGGCTGGCTGGCGCCCTTCGTCTGCACCTGAGGACGATCGCCGAAGGTTCACGTTGCGAGCTCTCCCTCGATGTCGATGACACGTTGACCATCCCGGCCGCCGTGGAGGTGGCCCTCTACCGAACGGCGGCCGAGGCCGTCACCAACGTCGTGCGTCACAGCACCGCACAGCGCTGCGAGGTGTCGATCTCGAAGGCTGGAGCCGACGTCGTCCTGAGCGTCCGTGACGACGGGCGGGTCGCGGACACCTGGTATGCCGGCGTGGGACTCACAGCGATGCGGGAGCGGGCGCTTGAGCTGGGCGGTTCGTTCTTGGCCAGCTCGGGACCCGACGGGTTCCATGTCGAGGCGACCTATCCGAGGAAGCCGGCATGACGAGCGTGGTGCTGGTCGATGACCATCCGCTCGTCCGCCAGGGCATGCGCGCGGTGATCGATGCTCAGTCGGACCTGGCGGTCGTGGGTGAGGCAGCGAACGGCGATCAAGCGGTGAAGGTCTGCGTCGAGCAGAAGCCGGACGTCGTTCTGATGGACCTGCAGATGCCAGCGCTGAACGGCATCGAGGCCACCAAGCAGGTGAGGGCGAAGTGTCCTGGAACGTCGGTGCTCGTGCTCACGATGTACGACGACGACGCGGTCGTCTTCGAAGCTGTCGCCTCGGGTGCGTCCGGCTACCTCCTCAAGGGATCCGACGGAGTCGACATCGTCGCGGCGATCCGCGCGGCGGCCGCGGGCCAGGGAGTGTTCGGCGCCGTACTCGCCCAGCGCATGCAGTCGTGGTTCGGCCGCGCCGCCCACACCGCACCGAGCCCGTTCCCCGAGCTCACGGAGCGTGAGCGCGAGATCCTCGACGGCGTCGCAGCAGGCATGACCAACCCCGAGATCGGCTCAAAGCTCTTCCTCTCGCCCAAGACCGTCGCCAACAACCTCTCGATGATCCTGGACAAGCTCCAGGTCGCACACCGGGCGGAGGCCATCGTGAAGGCCCGCGAGGCCGGGCTCGGCGGGGGAAACGTCTCAACCTGACTCCGCCTGCGTCCGCCACTGGTCTTTCCGCGGGTCCGCGAAGGTCGCCTGTTCATGGTTCACGCCCGTCAGGCGGCCAACGGCCAGCCGTCGGCCTGGACGATCTCCAGACGACGTGGCTGTGAGCTACTCGAGGGCTGAGGCGAGGGCGGCGATGTCGGCGAGGTCGGCGTCGTAGCCGGGGAAGTAGCAGCAGACCCGGTCGGAGAGGTCGCCGAAGCGCCGCTTCAGCTCGGCAGCCACCTCCTCGGGGGTTCCGCGGACGGCGAGCGTGTCGACCATGGCGTCGTCGACCAGGTCGATCATGGCCAGCACGTCGCCCTGCTTGGAGAGTGCATTCAGCTCGGGCTGGAGCTCGCCCCAGCCCTCGACGTCGAGGACCGGGAGGTAGGCCGGCGTGGAGCCGTAGAACGCCAGCAGCCCGCGCACCCCGAGCGTGGCGGCGGCGAGCTGGTCAGGCGTCCGGCCCAGGGCCACGATCGCCTGCGGCAGGAGCGCGAACGGCGCCGGGTCGGCGCGTCGGGCGAGCCCCTCCTCGACCGCGGGCAGGGTGCGCTCGCGGACGTGGCGGTGGCTGTGGAACGGCATGACCAGCAGCCCGTCGGCGACCTCGGCGGCGGTCCGCGTCATCAGCGGGCCGAGCGCGCCGAGCAGCACCGGCGGCGGCCCCCACTCCAAGGGCCCCGGCACGAACGTCGGCGGCATCAGCGTGTGGCGGGTGTGCTCCCCGCGGAAGTCGAGCCGGGTGCCGTGCTGCCAGGCGCCGAGGACCGCCTTCACCGCCAGCACGATCTCGCGCATCCGCGCCGCGGGCGGCGACCACGTGGCGCCGTACCTCTTCTCGATGTGCGGCCGGATCTGCGAGCCGAGCCCCAGCCGGAACCGGCCGCCGCTCATCCGCTGCAGGTCGTGGGCGGTGTGGGCGAGGTGCATCGGCGAGCGCGGCATCGCGATCGCCACGTTGGTCATCAGGTCGGTCTCGACCCCGGCCGCCGCGGCGGCGGCGAGGGGCAGGAACACGTCGTGCGGCCCCTCGAAGGTGAACAGCCCCGCGGCCCCGGCACCCACCAGCTCGCGTGCCCGGGCGGCGGCACGCTCGGGGGGTACGTCGAGCTGCAGGTCGAGGAGCACCCGCGCAGTCTGCCGGATCGCCGAGTCGGCGGACCGCGAGGTCACCTTCGGCGAACCGGGTCGAACCGACCCTCGGGGACACGCCCTAGTCGCCGTAGAGCGAGCTCGTCGGTGCGGGCGGCGTACGCCTGCTCTCGACGAACGCTCCCGCCAGGACGAGGGCCCCGAGCGCCTCGGCCGCGAACAGTGCCGTGTAGACGTGGTGGTGGAGGAAGAGGGCCCGGTCCAGGTGGCTCGACTCGAGGAAGACGTTCTCGATCGCCGACGCCGTCTGGATGCCGAACGCGAGGCCGAGCAGCCCCGCGCCGGTGGCGGCCATCACCGCCCACCGGCTGCCGCCGGCCCGGCCCAGGCACCAGACCCCGAGCGCCAGGAACGCGAGCGTGTGCACCGCCAGCAGGACGACCTGGAGCTTGACCTCACCCGAGAACATGCGCCGACCCTATGTCGGAGACCGGTCAGGGCGGGCCCTTGCGAGCCGCGGCTCGCCTCGCAGAAGGACAGGAAGTAGCCCCCGCTGTGGTCGAGCGCCGCCGTGGTCGGCAGGGGGCTACTTCTTGTCCTTACGCGCTCGGCTCGCCGTCTTCGCCCGATCGTTCTGGTCGAGCACGAGCTTGCGGATCCGGACGGTCTGCGGCGTGACCTCCACGCACTCGTCCTCGCGGCAGAACTCCAGGCACTGCTCCAGCGACAGCTTGCGCGGCGGGACCAGCTTCTCGAAGTTGTCGGACGTGGAGGAGCGGATGTTGGTCTGCTGCTTCTCCTTGGTGATGTTGACGTCCATGTCGTCGGCGCGGGAGTTCTCGCCGACGATCATGCCCTCGTAGACCTCGGTGGCCGGCTCGACGAAGAGGATGCCGCGCTCCTGCAGGGAGGTCATGGCGTACGCCGTCGCGGCGCCCTTGCGGTCGGCGACGAGCGAGCCGGAGTTGCGCGAGCGGATCTCGCCGGCCCACGGCTCGTAGCCCGCGGAGATGTGGTGGGCGATGCCGGTGCCGCGGGTGTCGGTGAGGAACTCGGTGCGGAAGCCGATCAGGCCGCGGGCGGGCACGAGGAAGTCCATCCGGACCCAGCCGGTGCCGTGGTTGGTCATCTTCTCCATGCGGCCCTTGCGGGTGGCGAGCAGCTCGGTGACGGTGCCGAGGTACTCCTCCGGCGCGTCGATGGTCAGCCGCTCCATCGGCTCGTGCACCTTGCCGTCGATCTCGCGGGTGACCACCTGCGGCTTGCCGACGGTGAGCTCGTAGCCCTCGCGGCGCATCTGCTCGACCAGGATCGCCAGCGCCAGCTCGCCGCGGCCCTGCACCTCCCAGGCGTCGGGGCGCTCGGTCGGCAGGATCTTGAGCGACACGTTGCCGACCAGCTCGGCGTCCAGCCGGTCCTTGACCAGCCGGGCGGTGACCTTGTGGCCCTTGACCTGGCCGACCAGCGGCGAGGTGTTGGTGCCGATGGTCATCGAGATGGCGGGCTCGTCGACGTGGATGAGCGGCAGCGGCACGGGGTGCTCGGGGTCGGCCAGCGTCTCGCCGATGGTGATCTCGGGGATGCCGGCGACGGCGACGATGTCGCCGGGCCCGGCCTGCTCGCCGGGCTTGCGCTCGAGCCCTTCGGTGACGAGGAGCTCGGTGACGCGGACGTTCTTGACCTCGCCGGTCGCGCCGGATCCACGCGACGTTCTGTCCCTTGCGCAGGGTGCCGGCGTGGATCCGCAGCAGCGCCAGCCGGCCGAGGAACGGCGACGCGTCGAGGTTGGTGACGTGGGCCTGCAGCGGCGCGCCCTCGACGTACGTCGGCGCCGGGATGGTCTCGAGGATGGTGCGGAACAGCGGCTCGAGGTCGGTGCCGTCGGGCATCGTGCCGTCGGCGGGCTTCTCGAGGCTGGCGATGCCGGCCTTGCCGCTGGCGTAGACGACCGGGAAGTCGAGCGCGTCCTGGCTGTGGCTGTCGTCGAGCAGGTCCATGAACAGCTCGTAGGTCTCGTCGACCACCTCGGCGATCCGGGCGTCGGCGCGGTCGACCTTGTTGACGACGAGCACCACCGGCATGTCGGCGTTCAGCGCCTTGCCCAGCACGAACCGGGTCTGCGGCAGCGGTCCCTCGCTGGCGTCGACCAGCAGCACGATGCCGTCGACCATCGACAGGCCGCGCTCGACCTCGCCGCCGAAGTCGGCGTGGCCGGGGGTGTCGATGATGTTGATCGTCATGCCCTCCGGCGCGGAGGGGCCGGTGTAGTGGACCGCGGTGTTCTTGGCGAGGATCGTGATCCCCTTCTCGCGCTCGAGGTCACCGGTGTCCATGACCCGCTCGCCGACGCTCTCGGCCTGGTGCACGGTGAACGCGCCCGCCTGCCGCAGCATCGCGTCGACCAGGGTGGTCTTGCCGTGGTCGACGTGCGCGACGATCGCGACGTTGCGCAGGTTGGCGGTTTTCAGCTCAGGCACAAGGGTCGACTTTACGGTTCCGGAGCCTCCGGACCCGCATCCGCGAGCCGCCTCCGGGGGGAGCGGTGGGCAGGCAACCGCTCTCCACGGGGAGGACGGGTGCTGGCCGACCGCCCATCTGTGCATGACGGTTGCCCACCCACCGCTCCCGCGGCAGAGGGTCGCCGGTCGCGGCTACCGTGGCGGCATGCCCTCCATCGCGACGAACACTCGGGTCGAGCGCGAGCAGCTGCTCGACTTCGTCCGCACCCGCCACCACCTGATCCTGGTGACCCGCCGGGCCGACGGGAGCCCGCAGCTCTCGCCGGTCGCCGGCGGCGTCGACGCAGACGGCCGGATCGTCATCTCGACCTACCCCGACCGCGCCAAGGCCACCAACCTGCGCCGCGACCCGCGCGCCAGCGTCCTCGTCCTCTCCGACGAGTGGAACGACGCGTGGGTGCAGGTCGACGGCGACCGCCGAGGTCCTCGACATGCCCAGCCAGGAGGCCGAGGAGGGGCTGGTCGACTACTTCCGCTGCATCTCCGGCGAGCACCCCGACTGGGAGGAGTACCGCGCGGCGATGAGGAAGCAGGGCAAGTCGCTGGTCCGGATCACGCCCGAGCGCTGGGGCCCGGTCGCCACCGGCGGCTTCCCGCGCCGACCGCGTGCCGAGCTGATGCGCGGCCTGCTTCGTCCCGCCCTACCTCCTCCGCCAGATCGCGCATCGGAGCCGGCCGGAGGAGGCCGAGTGGGTGGAGCGAGATGCTGGCCCACGACGACGGCGTCCGCCTGCCAGCGCGACCGTCGGTGACCGACGCCGCGGCCCGACGGGGCCGGCGTGGGTGGTGCACACCGCCCGCAACGGCGGCCGCGCTGCCCGGTGACCTCGTGCGCACGGCCGGCGACGGGCCGAGCGGCGACGTCGCGGTCGACGAGGCCGCCGACGGCGTGGCCGCGTCGCTGCGCGATGTACGCCGAGGTCTACGGCCGCGACTCCTTCGACGACGCCGGCGCCACCGTCGATCTCGACGGTCCACTACCAGCGCGACTACGACAACGCGTTCTGGAACGGCGCAGCAGCTGGTCTTCGGCGACGGGGACGGCCAGATCTTCGACCGGTTCACCAAGCCGGTCGACGTGCTCGGCCACGAGCTGACCCACGCGGTCACCGAGCGCACCGCCGGGCTGGTCTACGAGGGCCAGTCAGGGGCGCTCAACGAGTCGCTCTCCGACGTCTTCGCGGCCTGCCTCAAGCAGCGGCTGCTCGGCCAGGAAGCCGTGGCCGGCGACTGGCTGATCGGGGCCGGGTTGTTCCTGCCCGGCGTCCAGGCGCGGGCGCTGCGCGACATGGCCCACCCCGGCACGGCCTACGACGACCCGGTGCTGGGCCAGGACCCGCAGCCCGGCCACATGGACGGCTACGTCGACACCACCGACGACCACGGCGGCGTCCACCTCAACTCCGGCATCCCCAACCGCGCCTTCCAGCTCGCGGCGACCGCCATCGGGGGCTCGTCGGCCGAGGGCGCCGGCCGGATCTGGTACGCCGCGCTGACCGGCGGCTTGTCGTCGCGCGCCGACTTCGCCGGCTTCGCCGCGGCCACCGTGGCAGCGGCCGGCGAGCACGCCGACGCGGTCGAGCAGGCCTGGCGCACGGTCGGCGTCACCCCGCGGCGCTCGGCACGGCGGGCCCGGCCAGCCGCCGCCGGCCACCGGCGACCGACGACCGGACGGTGCGGGTGCGGCGTACGGGCGGCTTCGCCGGGCTGGTCGCCGACGGCGAGGTCGACCTCGACGCCGACCAGCGGCCGCGGCCCGGAGCTCGCCGAGCTCGCTCGACCGCATCGACCTGCGCGAGGTCGCCGGCGGCGACCCCAAGCCGGACATGTACGTCTACGCCTTCGACCTCTGCGGCGACCGCGCCACCGTCCCCGAGCAGCACCTCACCGCCGACCTCCGCCGGGTCGCCGACCTCGTCCTGGACGGCGCACGTCGGGATAGTCCGTCACCTTTGACGAGTCGAACCGGCGTTTCCACGGACGCGAGGTGACGGACTACCCCGGACCGGACGCGGTCAGGACAGGGCGCGGTCGAGGGCGGCCTCGACGTGGAGGGTGGTGCAGGGGAAGACCGGCAGGTCGACGTCGGCCTGGTGGATGAGCAGCTCGAGCTCGGTGCAGCCGAGCAGCACGCCCTCGGCGCCGGCGTCCCAGAGCTGGTGGATCAGCTCGACCACGCGGCGGCGGGTCCGGTCGAGGACGTGCCCGTGGACCAGCTCCTCGTAGATCGCGGAGTTGAGCCAGTCGTGCTCCGAGGCCGGCGGCACCAGCACCTCGAGGCCGTGGCCGGCCATCCGGTCGGTGAAGAAGCCGTCCGACATCGCGACGCTCGTGCCGATGAACGCGACCCTGGCGACCCCGGCCCTCGCGCACGCGTCGGCGACCACGTCGGCCGAGGTGCAGCAGCGGGATGTCGACGGCCGCCTCGACCTGGTCGGCGACCTTGTGGAACGTCGTGGTGCACAGCAGCAGGAAGTCGGCGCCCCCGCGCTCGACGCTGCGGCCGGCGTCGGCCAGCAGGGCGCCGATCTGGTCCCAGCGCTCGGCGTCCTCGAGCTCGGTCAGCTCGGCGAAGTCGACGGTGCTCATCACCAGCCGCGGCGAGGCCAGCCCGCCCAGCCGCTTCTGTACGCCGAGGTTGAGGTCGCGGTAGTAGACCGCGCTGCTCTCCCAGCTCATGCCGCCGACCAGGCCGATCGTCTTCATCCCGGCTCGCCATGGAGGCTCACTCTTGCCATGCGCTCACTCGGTCCTGGGCCAGTCCGCGGTGGACCTTGTGCTGCGCCGCCTGCGCGCCGCGGCCGGATCACCAGCTCGTCGATGTTCACGTGCGCGGGCCGGGTGGCCATCCAGGTGATCGCGTCGGCGACGTCCTCGGCCGTCAGCGGGTCGGGTACGCCGCGGTAGATCGGCCTCGGCCTTCTCCCGGTCGCCCGTCGAAGCGGACCAGGGCGAACTCGTCGGTCTTCACCATCCCGGGCGCGATCTCGCAGACCCGCACCGGCTGGTCCCAGAGCTCCAGCCGGAGCGTCTCGCCGACGACCTGGGTGCCGTGCTTGGCGGCGGTGTAGCCGCCGCCGCCCTCGTAGGCGATCCGGCCGGCCGTCGAGCCGACGTTGAGGATCATGCCGTCGCCGCTGGCGATCAGCGCCGGGCAGCAGCGCCCGGGTCACCTGCATCAGCCCGATCACGTTGACCTCGAACATCCGGCGCCACTCGTCGCTGTCGGCCTCGGCGACCGGGGCCGAGCCGAAGGCGCCCCCGGCGTTGTTGACCAGCACGTTCAGGGTGTCGCCGACCGCCGCGGCCAGACCGGCGACCGACGCCGTCGTCGGTGACGTCGCAGGTCACCGGCGCCGCGCTCCCCCTCCGGCCACGATCTCGGCGGCGAGGGTCTCGATCCGGTCGGCGCGGCGGGCGGCGCAGAACACGTGGAACCCGGCGTCGGCGAGCATCCGGGCGGTCGCGGCGCCGATGCCGCTGCTGGCGCCGGTGACCACCGCGGTCCGCTGTGCGTCTGGACGTGGGCGGTAGGACGCTCGCTCATGGCCGCCATTGTGGTGGCACACTGTCTGGTCGTGTCACCGACCACCCTCGTCCGCCTCGCCGGCATCCTGGGCGGCCTGTGCTGGATCGGCCGGGCGCTCCTCGACGACGGCAACGGACCCGACCTCCGTGATCGACGCGCCTGCACTACGGCGGGCTGGCCCTGCTCGTCCTCGCCCTGCTCGGCATCGGCGGCGGGCCTGGTCTCCGGTCTGGTCGCGCTCCGGGTGGTCGTCGCGGTCTGCCTCGTGGCCCTGGCGGCGGCGGTCGTGTCGTTCCTGCACCAGCAGTACTCCGACCGCTCGGTCGACGGGATCCTGGGCGGCCTGATGGTCGTCTACTGCGTCGTCGGCATCCTGGCGCGCCGCGGCCGGGAGCCGACGACGCCGGGAGCCGCGCCGCCACCGCGTCGCACGGGCTCGCACGCCGGCCTGGATTCGGCCGGACGTCGCGCCGGGCACCTCGGGAATGAGCGCGGCCACGCCGCGGGTTGCGGTCGCGGGGGAGAGCGTCCCCACTCAGACGGGTGCAGGAGGTGCGCGATGGACGGGCTCCAGCGGCTGGCGATGATCAGCCTCCACACCTCGCCGCTCGACCAGCCCGGCACCGGCGACGCGGGCGGCATGAACGTCTACGTCATCGAGCTCGCCAAGCGGCTGGCCCGGCGCGGCGTCGAGGTCGACATCTTCACCCGGGCCACCAGCTCCGCGCTCGACCAGGTCGTCGAGGCGTGTGACGGGGTCACCGTCCGGCACATCCACGCCGGCCCGTTCGAGGGGCTGACCAAGAACGAGCTGCCGGCCCAGCTCTGCGTCTTCGCCCGCGAGGTGCTCCGCACCGAGGCGGCCCACCCGGTCGGCCACTACGACATCGTGCACAGCCACTACTGGCTCTCCGGCCAGGTCGGGCGCGCTGGCCCGCGATCGCTGGGGCGTCCCGCTCGTGCACTCGATGCACACGATGGCCAAGGTCAAGAACGACGCCCTCGCCGTCGGCGACACCCCCGAGCCGCTGGCCCGGGTGATCGGCGAGGAGCAGGTCGTCGAGGCCGCCGACATGCTCATCGCCAGCACCGACCTCGAGGCCAAGCAGCTCATCGAGCTCTACGACGCCGATCCCGGCCCGCGTCGAGGTGGTCCACCCGGGCGTCGACCTCGACGTCTTCAGGCCGGTGCGCGAAGGACGCCGCCCGGGCGGGCCTCGGCCTGCCCGTCGACGCCGATGTGCTGCTCTTCGCCGGCCGGATCCAGCCCCTCAAGGCGCCCGACGTCCTGCTCCGGGCGGTGGCGGCGCTGCTCGAGCGGGAGCCGGGCCGGCGCTCCCGGACCGTGGTCCCGATCGTCGGGGGTCCGTCCGGGTCCGGGCTCGACAAGCCGCAGGCGCTCGCCGACCTGGCCGCGGAGCTCGGCCTCGGCGACGTGGTGCGGTTCGTCCCGCCGGTCTCGCAGGCCGAGCTCGCCCAGTGGTACGCCGCGGCCACCCTCGTGGCGGTGCCGTCCTACAACGAGTCCTTCGGGCTGGTCGCGGTCGAGGCGGAGGCGACCGGCACCCCGGTCGTGGCGGCCGCCGTCGGCGGACTCACCACGGCGGTCCGCGACGGCCGCAGCGGCCTGCTGGTCCCCGGCCACCGCACCGACGACTGGGCCGACGCCCTGCAGCGGATCCTGACCGACGACACCCTGCGCGCGACCCTGGAAGCCGGCGCCCGCGACCAGGCCTCGCTGTTCTCGTGGGAGGCCACCGCCGAGGCCACGCTCCGCGTCTACGAGCGCGCCCGCTCCTCGCTAACGTCGTCGGTGTGACCGACCCCGCCGCTCTGCTCCGTGCCTACCTCGAGGCCAACGACCTCGAACACGAGGAGCCCCAGCCCGGCCAGTTCTCGTTCGCGCTGCCGGGCGAGAAGAAGCTGCAGACCCCGGTCCGGCTCGACATCGGCACCCACGCGCTCGGGGTGCACGCCTTCGTCTGCCGCAGCCCCGACGAGAACCACGAGCAGGTCTACGCCTGGCTGCTCCAGCGCAACCTGCGGCTCTTCGGCGTGGCCTTCGCGCTCGACCGGCTGGGCGACATCTACCTCGACGGGCGGCTGCCCCTCTCGGTGCTCGGGGACGATGACGAGCTCGACCGGCTGCTCGGCACCGTGCTCACCACCGCCGACGAGTCGTTCAACACGATCCTCGAGCTCGGCTTCGCCTCCTCGATCCGCAAGGAGTGGGAGTGGCGCCGGCTGCGCGGCGAGTCGACCGCCAACCTGGAGGCGTTCCGCGGCTGGCTCGGCGTCGACGAGTCCGACGAGTCCGACGAGTCCGGGCGCAGCGGCTCAGGAGGCGACGAGGACGAGCACGAACCCGACCAGCGCCGGTAAGCGCCTGCACCAGCAGGATCCGGCGGCTGACCGTCACCGCGCCGTAGGCCCCCGCGACGATGACGCAGGCGAGGAAGAACAGCTTCGCGTCGTCGAGGTCGGCGACCAGCCCCCACACCAGACCGGCGGCCAGGAACCCGTTGTAGAGGCCCTGGTTGGCGGCGAGCGTCTTGCTCTCGGTCGCGAAGGCCGGCTCCAGGCCGAAGGTCCGGTGCCCGGTCGGCGTGTCCCAGAGGAACATCTCCAGCACCAGGAAGTAGAGGTGCAGGGCGGCGACCAGGCCGACGACGATGTCCGCGACGATGTCCACGGACCGGATCCTGTCAGAGTCAGCCGGAGGCCGGGGTCTCGTCCGCCAGCGTGCGCGGCTTGCGGCGGGCGACCGCGACGCCCACCAGGGCGAGCGACGCCCCCGACGTAGGCCATGCCCGGGCGGCGTCTCGTCGAGCAGCAGCCAGCCCATGAAGATCGTGATCGGCGGGACGAGGTAGGTGGTCACCCCGAGGTTGCTGGCCGACATGGTGCGTAGCGCGTAGGCGAAGGTGGTGAACGCGATCGCGGTCGGGAAGACGCCGAGGTAGACGACCCACCAGATGTCGGACGCCGATGCGGACCGCGCGTCGTTGACCAGCTGCCCTGCGAAGGGCAGGCAGACCACCCCGCCGATGGTGCACGCCAGCCAGGTGACCTGGACGGCCGGCAGCCGTGCGACCAGGGGCTTCTGCAGCACCAGGCTGACCGAGTAGACGACTGCGGCGACCAGGCACAGCACGACGCCCAGCACGCTGCGACCTCCCGCCGAGTCGGACGCAGTGGCGATCAGTGCCACACCGCCGAAGGCGAGAGCCAGGCCGAGGCCGAGGTAGAGGGTGAACCGCTCGTGCAGGAACGTCGCCGCCAGGAGGGCCACCAGCACCGGCGAGACCTGGATCAGCATCACGGCCGTGCCGGCGTCGACGTGCTGCTCGCCCCAGTTGAGGGCCACGTTGTAGATGCCGAACCAGAGCACCCCGATCGTCACGAGAGAGATCCACTGCCGCCCAGTGGGCCGGACCAGACCGCGACTCACCGCGACCGCGCCGAGGCAGAGAGCGCCCACGACCAGCCGTCCGAGGGACAGCGCACCGGGCGAGAAGGTGCCGGCCAGGTGGCGGATCGCCACGAACGCCGAGGCCCACAGCACCAGGGTCACGCTCACGGCGGCCAGCGGCAGCCAGGCACGAACGTCCGTGGCGGTCGGCTCGGGTGCGGCGCCGGTCTGCTCGTCGGGCGTGGTTGCGGTCACGGCCTCAGCCTAGGAACCCGCACCGACAGTTGACACGCGGTTATCGGACGTCGCACCACGACTTCGCGCCAACGCCGGACAGGCTGGACATTGAACATTCTGACAGTTACTATCAAAATCATAGTAACCGTCAGATTGGAGTGACTGTCATGTCTGAACCCACGTCCGCACGCTGGTGGGCGCTGGGCGCCACGGCGCTCTCCCTGCTTGTCGTCGGTCTCGACATGACCGTCCTCAACGTGGCGCTGCCCGACATCGCGACCGACCTGGACGCCTCCACGTCGCAGCTGCAGTGGTTCGCCGACTCCTACCTCCTGGTGCTCGCGGCCGTGATGCTGCCCGCGGGCATGCTCGGCGACCGGCTGGGCCGCAAGGGGCTGACGGTGGGCGCGCTGGTCGTCTTCGGAGCCGGCTCGCTCTGGTGCGCCTACGCCGGCAGCCCGGCCTCCCTCATCGCGGCCCGCTCGGTCCTGGGCCTCGGGGCGGCCGCGCTGATCCCGCTCGCGATGTCGGCCGTGGTCGTCCTGTTCGAGCCCGACGAGCGGCCCCGAGCGGTCCTGGTGCTCAGCCTGTCCACGATGGTCGGGCTTCCGCTGGGCCCGATCATCGGCGGCGCGCTGCTCCAGTCGTTCTGGTGGGGCTCGGTCTTCATCATCAACGTGCCCGTGATCGCAGCGCGCCCTCGTGGCCGTGGTCAGGTTCCTGCCGTCGGGTGGTGTGGAGCAGGAGAGCCGCGGCTTCGATGGACTCGGTGTGGTGCTGGCGGCGGCCGGGCTGGTGGGGGTGACCTACGGCGTGATCGAGGCGCCCAACCGCGGCTGGAGCGATCCGCTCACGCTGGTCTGCGTGCTTGGCGGGACGTTCGTGCTGGCGGCGTTCCTGGTCTGGGAGCGGCGGCTGACCGGGACGATCCCCGTCTTCGACCACGACGTCTGGGCACATCCGGCGTTCCGCTGGGGCTCGATCAGCGCGGCGGTCGCGAGCCTGTCGCTGTTCGGCGTCATGTTCACCATGCCGCAGTACTTCCGCCTCGTGCTCGGCGCCGACGCGCTCGGCACCGGGCTGCGCACGCTCCCGATGGTCCTTGGCATGCTGGTGGCGATGCAGCTGTCCAACCGGTTCGGCAGCCGGGTGCCCGCGGGGATCAGTGCGGCGGGGGGCTCGCTGCTCGTGGCGGTGGGCATGGTGATCGGCGCGACCACCGGCCTGGGCGACGGCTTCGGCAGGGCGGCGGTGTGGACCGCGCTCGTCGGCCTCGGCTTCGGCGCGGCGCTCTTCGCGGCGCAGACCGCCGCTCTGATGAGCCTGCCGCGCACGCGGGCCGGCACCGGCTCGGCGCTGGTGCAGACCCTGCGCCAGGTCGGCAGCGTGCTCGGGATCGCGGTGCTGGGCGCGGCCCTCAACGCCCACTACTCCGGGGCCGGTGACACGGCGGCGCACTTCGTCGACGGCATGGACCTCGCCCTGTGGATCTCGGCCGGGATCGCCGTGGTCGCGGCCGGCATCGCCGCGGCGCGGCTGCCCCGGACGCGGCAGGAGGCAGAATCACCACGTGACGACCTCGCCCGGGCTGCGTGAGCGCAAGAAGGCGCGCACCCGCGCGACGATCCAGCGCGAGGCGCTGCGGCTCTTCCAGCGCGACGGCTACGCCGCCACGTCGGTCGAGGCGATCGCCGCGGCGGCGGAAGTCTCGCCGAGCACGTTCTTCCGCTACTTCCCGAGCAAGGAGGACGTCGTCCTCACCGACTTCGTCGACGAGGCCACGATCGAGCGGTTCGTGGACGCGCCCGCGGAGATGGACTTCTTCGACGCGATGGCCCACGCCGTCCGGGTCGGGTTCGGCGAGATGCCCGATGAGGACTTCGCGCTCGAGAGCCTCCGCAACAACCTGATCCGGACCGTTCCCGAGCTGCGCCGCGGGCTGATCGCCGAGATGGTGCGGCCGATGCAGCTGCTCGCGGACGGCATCGCGCGGCGTACCGGCCGCGAGGTCGACGACGACATCCGCATGTTCGCCGGGGCCGCCGTCGGCGCGCTGCTGCTGGTCACGCCCGAGGCACACGGCGAGGAGCCGGTCATCGACGACCAGAGGGCCATGATCGAGGCCATCGCCACCCGCATGGAGGGACTCCGGCGGCTGCTGACCCTGCCCGATCCGGAGTAGGGCGCTGCCGGGGGTGCTCGAGCGAGTGGTGGAGGGATCCCAGGTTAACCTGGGATCCCTGAACTTCTGGGGCGTTGCAATGGCCGAGAAGTTCAGGGATTGCCCGAGAAGTTCGGTCCCAGGGGCGTCCCGAGCCGCTCAGAGGTCGAGCTTGTAGCCCAGTCCGCGCACGGTGACGAGGTACTTCGGCTCGCCCGGGTCGGGCTCGAGCTTGGCGCGGAGCCGCTTCACGTGGACGTCGAGGGTCTTGGTGTCGCCGACGTAGTCGGAGCCCCAGACCCGGTCGATGAGCTGGCCGCGGGTGAGCACCCGGCCCGGGTTGCGCAGGAACATCTCCAGCAGCTCGAACTCCTTGAGCGGCAGCCGCTGCTCCTGGCCGCCGACCGTGACGACGTGGCGCTCGACGTCCATGCGGACCGGGCCGGCCTCCAACGTCGCGGGCGAGAGGTCCGGCTCGGTGCCGCGCCGGAGCACCGCCCGGATGCGGGCGACCAGCTCGCGCGGGGAGTAGGGCTTGGTGACGTAGTCGTCGGCGCCGAGCTCGAGGCCGACGACCTTGTCGACCTCGTCGTCCTTCGCGCTGACCATGATCACCGGCACGCTCGAGGTCTGCCGGATGGTGCGGCACACCTCGGTGCCGGGGATGCCCGGGAGCATCAGGTCGAGCAGCACGATGTCGGCGCCGTTGCGGTCGAACTCGGTGAGCGCGGCGTTGCCGTCGGCCGCGATCGCGACCTCGAATCCCTCCTTGCGGAGCATGTAGGCCAGGGCCTCGCTGTAGCTCTCTTCGTCCTCCACGACGAGTACGCGGGTCAACTTCAGTACCTCTTTCTGGGTGGGCTCGGGGGTCTCCAGCAGCGCCCCGCGGTGGGGCAGGTGCTGGGGGAGGGACAGCGTGAACGTCGACCCCTGGCCCTCGACGGACCACACCCGGATGTCGCCACCGTGCGTGGCCGCGACGTGCTTGACGATCGAGAGGCCGAGCCCGGTGCCTCCCGTGGAGCGGTGCCGGGCCGGGTCGACCCGGTAGAACCGCTCGAAGATCCGGTCGATCTCGTCCGACGGGATGCCGATGCCCTGGTCGACGACCGAGATCTCGACCGCCCCCTCGTCGGACTTGGTGGTGACCAGGACGGTCGAGTCGACCGCGGAGTAGGAGACGGCGTTGGCGACCAGGTTGGCCACGGCCGCGGTGACCTGCTCCTCGTTGCCGAACACCTCGAGCCCGGGCGTGCCGCCGGTGACGATGTCGATCCGCTTGGAGTCGGCGTCGATCGCGCTGGTGTCGACCGCGACGCCGATCACGTCGTCGATGCTGACCGCGGTCGGGGTCTCCAGCGGGTCGTCGGCCTGCAGCCGGGACAGCTCGATGATCTGCTGCACGAGGCGGATGAGCCGGTCGCTCTCGGTCAGCATCCGGCCGGCGAACCGCTTGACCGCCTCCGGGTCGTCGCTGGCGTCGGAGACCGCCTCGGCCAGCAGCTTGATCGCACCGACCGGCGTCTTGAGCTCGTGGCTGACGTTGGCGACGAAGTCGCGGCGTACGGCCTCGACGCGGCGTTCGCGGGTGCGGTCCTCGACCAGGGCCAGCACCAGGTGCGAGCCCAGCGGCGCCACCCGGGCGGTCACGTGGCGGGCGGGCGCGGACGGCCGGTCCATCAGCAGCTCGGTCTCGCGGATCTGGCCGTCGCGGCGCACCTCGTGGACCAGCCGGTCGAGCTCCTCGGAGACCAGCTGCGTGCCGCGCACCAGCCCGAGGGCGTACGCCGGCGCGGAGGCCTTCACGACCGTGTCGGTGTCGTCGACGATCACGGCGCTGCTGCGCAGCACGGAGAGCACGGTCGCGACCTCGGGCGGGACCACCGGACAGGTCGGCGACGGGGAGCGTGGACTGCTGGCGGTCGCTGATGTGCCACGCGAGCACGGCCCCGCCGGCGACGACGGCGCCGAGGACGGCAGCGAGGAACGCCTGGGTCGTCGGGTCCACGTCAACGATGGTAGGGCGCTCGTCGCACGTCGTTCGCTTCCGCGGCGTGGGGGGCACCGAACGTTCATGTGCAGTTCACGTCGTCACCCCGGCTGGACACCTTGCCTCTCACTGGCCTCTCTACGGTGCCACTATGCGTGAACTCTTCCACGACCAGCTCGAGTCGATCTTCGACGACCTCGCCGCGATCTGCTCCCAGGTCGAGGAGGCGGTCTCCGCAGCCACGGAGGCCCTGCTCACCGGCGACGCCGAGATCGCCGAGCGGGTGATCAGCGCCGACGCGGCCATCGACCAGGCGCGGATCCGGGTCGAGGACACGGCGTTCTCCCTGCTCTCGCTCCAGGCGCCCGTCGCCGGCGACCTGCGGGTCGTCGTCGCCGCGCTGCGGATGGTGACCGAGCTCGAGCGGATGGGCGACCTGTCCGTGCACGTCGCCAAGATCGCCCGGCTCCGCGTCCCCAACATCGCGGTCCCCGAGGAGATCCGGCCCACCGTGAGCCGGATGGCCCAGGTCGCCGAGGACATGGTCAAGTCCGTGCACCAGGTGATCACCAGCCGCGACGTGAACGCCGCCCTCGAGGTCCGCAAGGACGACGAGGAGATGGACCAGCTCCGCCGCCAGAGCTTCACCGAGCTGCTCTCCGACAGCTGGACGCACGGCGTGGAGGCCGCCGTCGACGTGGCCCTGCTCGGCCGCTACTACGAGCGGATCGCCGACCACGCCGTCTCGGTCGCCACCCGGGTCGTCTACATCGTCACCGGCGAGTTCCCCAGACCGCCCGCGCCTGACTGTCTCCACCCGCGATCGCCGGCCGCCTCCGGGGCAGCGGTGGGAGGGCAACGTCTCTCCACAAGGAGGGCGGTTGCTCAGCGACCGCCCACCTGTGGAGGTCGGTTGCTGAGCCACCGCCACCCGGGTCGAGACCGTCAGCGGCCTTGGTTGGCGACGGCGGCGGCGGCCTCGGCGGCGGCGTCGGGGTCGAGGTAGCGGCCGCCCTTGACGGTGGGCCGCATGTCGTCGTCGAGCTCGTAGACCAGCGGCATGCCGGTGGGGATGTTGAGGCCGGCGATGTCGTCGTCGCTGATGTCGTCGAGGTGCTTGACCAGGGCGCGGAGGCTGTTGCCGTGCGCGGCGACGAGCACGGTCTGGCCGGCGCGCAGGTCGGCGGTGATGTCGGACTCCCAGTAGGGCAGGAACCGCGCGATGACGTCCTTGAGGCACTCGGTGCGGGGCAGGTCGGCGCCGAGGTCGGCGTACTGCGGCAGCCCGGCCTGCGAGAACTCGCTGTCGTCCTCGATCGGCGGCGGAGGCGTGTCGAAGGAGCGGCGCCAGAGCATGAACTGCTCCTCGCCGTACTCCTCGCGGGTCTGCTTCTTGTTCTTGCCCTGCAGCGCGCCGTAGTGCCGCTCGTTGAGCCGCCACGACCGACGGACCGGGATCCAGTGCCGGTCGGCCACGTCGAGCGAGATCGCCGCGGTGGTGATCGCCCGGCGCAGCAGCGAGGTGTGCACGACGTCGGGGGCGAGGCCGGCGTCCTTCAGCTGCTGGCCGCCGCGCTCGGCCTCGTCGCGGCCCTTGTCGCTGAGGGGTACGTCGACCCAGCCGGTGAAGAGGTTCTCGGCGTTCCAGGTGCTCTCGCCGTGGCGGAGCAGGACGAGGGTGTGTGTACTGGCGATCTCCGGCTCAGTCCACCGGCCGACCGGTGGCGCAGTTGTAGGGCTCCTGGCGCGCCTTGCGCCGCGGACGGACTCGCTCTCGCTGGGGCTCGCGGCTCGGGCTCATCGTCGCGCCGTCGGTCGGTACGTCGCCCGGCGACGGCTCGTCGGTCGGGCTCGCCGACTCGCGACGGCTCCTGCTGCGGACGGGTCGAGCCCGGCGTAGGTGTTGCAGGCGAAGACGATCGGCACGTCCATCGTGACGCTGTCGCCGCTGTCGAAGGTGAGGGTCAGCTGGGCGACCTGGCCGGCCTCGAAGTCACCGCTGACCGTGATGGGGTCCTCGTCGACGAGGTTGACGAAGCCGCGCGCGGGGATGTCGATCGACAGGTCCGACGGGTCGACGGCCAGGTCGCTCCAGTCGCCGGCCCCGGCGACGCTCGTGAGCTGGTAGTCCTCGCGGGACGAGGTGTTGCTCAGCGAGGCCACGAAGGTGCCGGAGTCGGGCTGTGCCGCCACGATCACCGCCGAGAGCACGTGCACGTCGCTGTCGCGGTTGTTGGTGCCCGCGGCCTGGGTGTAGACCTTGTCGGTTGCCTTGCCGAAGCCGCACGAGCCGAGCAGCGGCAGAGCGAGGACGAGGGCCCCGGCGGCCAGCCGGAGACGAGCGTCGGGTCTGCATGGCACAGAACACTAATGGACGCGCTCAGGTCAGAGCGGCTCCTGCGCGAGCCCGACATGGGTGCCGGCGAAGGCCAGCCCGACGAGCACCAGGACGGTGTAGGTGCCGGCCAGCCACAGCAGCCGGGAGGCGCCGATCCTGAGCCCGAGCTTGAGCGGCAGGTAGGTCCAGCGGTCCTCGTTGTCGGGCACCAGCCCCCACAGCGCGGTGAGCAGGTGGACGCCGATCCCGAGCAGGGCGGCCAGCCCGGTGACGAGCAGCTCGGGCGGCGCGCCCTTCTCCTGGCCGCCCCAGCCGCCGTAGGAGAGGAACGCCGGGTAGAGGGCGAACGCCGCCGCCCAGGGCAGCCACGAGAGGAAGCCCTTGCGCAGCCAGACCCACTGGCCGAGCAGGCCGATCGCCAGCGAGCCGAGGTAGGCGGTGGCCGGCGTAGAGCCCGTTGGCCACCGACAGCGGCACCACCAGGAAGATCGCCAGGGCCAGGCAGAACCACAGCGTGCCCGGATCGAGCCGGCCGTCGGCGAGCGGCTTGCCGGTGCGCTGGTGGCGGGCGTCGCGCTTGCGGTCGACCAGGTCGTTGAACCAGCCGAGGATCACCTGGCCGACCAGCACCGTGCTCAGGATCAGCAGCAGCTCGCGGCTGGGCCGGCCGGCCAGTGCCGCCGGCCACCGTCATGCCGACCGCGGTGACCAGGGCCTGGCGGGGGTGCGCCGCCCGCAGGAGCAGGAACGGCGTGAGGTCGCCCAGCCTGAACCGGGGACGGCTCGGGCTCCTCGGCTGTCGTCCACGGGGCTCGGGCTGCGGCTCCGGGCTCGACGTCCGACGGGCTCGGGCTCGGTCGCCGGGACGACCTCGGTGGTGCGGCTCGGGCTCGGTCGCCGGGACGACCTCGGTGGTGCGCCTCGGCCTCGGCGTCGGCGTCGGCCGCGGCTGCTCGCCTTGCGCCGTTCGGCGGCCCGCCGCTCGCGGGCTCGCCAGCCCTGGTCGGCCTCGGCCGTGCTCGTGGCGCGTGGTGCTGGTGGGGCGGGTGCAGCAGTCTCGTCCGCCGACTGGACCGCACCAGCGGGCTCCGCGGCCTCGCGCCGGGCCGCCCTCCCGCGGCCCCAGCGACCCTCTCTCGCCATGCCCCGAAGTATTGACCACGCGGGGTCGCCGGGCGGGGCTTCGGTGCCGATGACCTGCGATTTCGCCTGTGAGGAGGCTGAGAGAACGCCGAGTGCGGGCGGCCCCGAGCCACCCCTCGCAGCATGAGGAGCCGGCGCTTTGTCAAGTGGCGATTGTGCCTCTGACCTGCGGAAACGTCGGTAAAGCCGCACCAGTGCCGTGTTAGACTGGTCACCTAGGAAGGGGAACTTCACATATGACTTTCACCGTCGGCGAAACGGTTGTCTACCCGAATCACGGGGCCGCCATCATCGAGGACATCGAGATGCGGACCATCAAGGGAGAGGACCGGGAGTACCTCGTACTCCGGATCGTCGCCCAGCAGGACCTCGTGGTGCGGGTCCCGGCCTGCAACCTCGACCTCGTGGGTGTCCGCGACGTCGTGGACAAGGCGGGGCTCGACCGGGTGTTCGACGTCCTCCGCGCCGCGCACGTCGAGGAGCCGACCAACTGGTCGCGCCGCTACAAGGCCAACCTCGAGAAGCTGCACAGCGGCGACGTGATGAAGGTGGCCGAGGTCGTCCGCGACCTGTGGCGCCGCGAGCGTGACCGTGGCCTGTCGGCCGGCGAGAAGCGGATGCTGGCCAAGGCGCGCCAGATCCTGGTCTCCGAGCTGGCCCTGGCCGAGCACACCAACGAGGACAAGGCCGAGGCCATCCTCGACGAGGTGCTCGCCTCCTGAGCGACGCTCAGCCTCAGCTCCACACCGACCCGCCCGAGCGAGAGCTCGGGCGGGTCGGTGCCGTTGTGGAGGCGTTCGGCACCGTGCTGGAGACCGACCGCGGGTCACTGCCGTTCGCGCTGGTGCACGGCGAGCCGCTGGTGGCCGCGGCCGCCTGGGCGATGGGCGAGGCCGGCGTGCAGCTGGTCGACCTCGTGACGTCCTGGGAGGCGATCGACCGAGACCGAGGCGCCGTTCGTGCTGCACGACGCGCTGTGCCCGCTGACCCCGCCGGCGTTCCTGGCCGAGTGCGTCGACCACGCGGCGGAGACGCCGCGGTGACCGTCGGGGTCCGGCCGGTCACCGACACGGTCAAGGAGCTCCACGACGGCCGCGTCGGCGCGACCCACGACCGCACCGAGCTGCTCCAGGTGGTCTCGCCGGTCGTGCTGCCCGCCGCAGTGGTCGCCGCGCTGGACGGCGTGCCGACCACCGACTTCGCGGCGCTGGTGGCCGAGCTGGCCACCCGCTTCCCGGTCGAGACGCTCGAGGCGCCGGCCGAGGCCCGCCGGGTCGCCGACGAGTCGGACCTGCGGGTGCTCGAGGCGCTGACGGCCCCTGTTCAGAAGTCGCCGCTCAACGACGGGTAGGTGCTCAGGGGTGGCAGCCCGTCGACCTCCGCGCCGTTGGGTCCGCCTCCCGACCCGTCGAACCGCTCGGCGGCGAGCGGTGTGCCCGTCGCATCGAAGTAGGTGACCTGGTGGAGCACGTCCAGGCCGGACAGCCCCACCAGCCGCCCCTCGTCGTCGACGCTCGCGCCCTCGGGCAGCGGCTGGAGCACGTTGACTGCGTAGAACCCCCGTTTCGTCGGCGCGCTCGCCGTGGTGCCGTCGCTCAGGTCGAACCTGGACCGCCGCCACCTCACCCAGGAGCTCGGTCGCACCGGTGCTGAACCGCAGTCGAGGCAGCTGGTCGTGGCGGGTCGAGCAGCCCGGGCCCGTGATGACCGGAGGCCCTGGCCGGAGGTGCCTTGCGAGTCGTAGAGCTGACGGCGTGGGGATGTCTTCGCTGTCGTGCAGGAGGATCGCGCAGGACGCCCAGTAGCGACCGTCGGCGGACTGGATGGCTGCGACCATCTGGTAGTCGGTGGCCTGCGCGACCGGGACAGTCTCCTGGCCGTCGAAGTAGCCGGGCGGGAGGTCGTCTGCTCTGCAGTCGCGGAGAACTGCCTCCGCGTTCATGCCCCGCGGCGGGTCGACGGGCGGCGCCACGGTCGGCGACACGGGCGGAGCCACGGTCGGGTCGACGGCCTGCGACGGCGGATCGACCGGTGCGAGCCCACGGTCGTCGGTGCCCAGCCGGGTGGCCAGACCGACCGCCCGCGACCACCGCGACCGCGAGCGCACCCGCGGCGGCCGAGGCGACGCCGACGCCGCCGCAGCCGGGTGTGGCCGGCCGCGAGGTCGGTCGGGCGACGGTTGGCGCGGGCGGTGCGTCGGCCGTGCTCTGGTCGAGCAGCTCGCGGAAGCGGTCAGGGGTCATCGTCATCGGTCCACCTCGTCCATCAGCCCGTGCAGCGCTTCCAGTGCGCGCGAGGTGTGGCTCTTGACCGTGCCCTCGGCGATGCCGAGGTCGTGCGCGGTCTCGGCCACCGAGAGCCCGAGCCAGTGCCGGAGCACCACGGTCTTGCGCTGCATCTCGGGCAGCCGCTGGAGGGCGGCGACCAGGTCCTGGCGCGCCGGTACGTCGACCCCGTCGTGCTCGCTGGTCGTGGCCGTCGAGCCCGCTGCGCTCGCGGCGCCAGGGCCGGCGGGACTCGTCGATCGTGGTGCGGGCGACGGTGCGGCGGACGTAGGCGTCCTGGTTCGGAGGCCCGGCTGACCCGCGGCCAGGCGACGTACAGCTTGGCCAGCGCGGTCTGCACGACGTCGTCGGCCGCGTGCCAGTCGCCGCAGAGGCTGTAGGCCAGCCGGCGCAGCCGGGGTCTCGCCGCGGCGACGTAGGCCTCGAACTCCGCGTCCCGTTGGGTCCGTCTCACGGCAGCAGGACGGATGGAGCCGGGGACTCGGTTGTCACGAGCAGCCGTTCGGCTACGACGAGGTCCTCGGGGAAGGTCACCTTGAGGTTGGTGGCGCCACCGTGGACCGCGACGACGGGCAGGTCGGCGTAGCGCTCGAAGCAGGCGGCGGTGTCGGTGCTCTCGAAGCCGTCCGCGGCCGCGCGGCGGTGCGCCGCCAGCAGCGGCGCGGCGCGGAACGCCTGCGGGGTCTGTACGCCGACCAGGTGGTCGGCGACCGGGCGCAGGTCGCGGCCCGAGCAGGCCGGGCAGCTCCACGACCGGGCAGCGCACCGCCGTGCTCGCGGGCGGCCGCGATCGTGGCCTCGAACAGCTCCGGACCGGCGAGCGGCCGGGCGCCGTCGTGCACCGCCACCACGTCGACGTGGCCGGCCTCGATGTCGTCGGCCAGCGCCTGCAGCGCCGCCCACTCCGAGGCGTGCCGGGTCGCGCCGCCGGGCACCAGCCGGACCTCGCGGTCGCCGAGCAGCGGGGCGACGGCCTCGCGGACGGCGTCCTCGTCGCCGGCGCGCACGCCGAGCGACCAGCCGGCACGACGTCCGCGAGCGCCAGCGCGGCGCGCACCGAGTGGCCGAGCACGGTCGCTGTCGCCGAGCGGCAGCAGCACCTTGTTGGTCTCGGCGCCGACCCGGGTGCCGGAGCCGCCGGCGAGGATCACGACAGCGGAGGCCACGGACAAACTGTTACATGCCCGTTGCACGAGAGCCGTCAGGGGAAACACGCCGTCCCTAGGTTCGGCGACGTGACGCCGCCGTGCCGACCACGTCGAGTGGCAGCCGGTCTGCCGGCTCGCCGAGCTCGAGGTCGAGCGGGGGGTGGCCGCGCTGGTGCACGGCCAGGCGGTGGCGATCTTCCGGGTCGACGAGGCCACGGTCTACGCCGCTGGCCAACCACGACCCGTTCGACCGGCACGCGACCCTGGCCAGGGGCATCGTCGGCGTCACGGACGGGGTGCCGTTCGTGGCCTCACCGGTGCACAAGCACGGGTTCGACCTGCGCACCGGCCAGTGCCTCGACGACCCGCACGTCTCCGTGGCGGCCTACGACGTCAAGATCCTCGAGGGAGTGGTGCATGGTCGGGCAGCGGAAGACGGCCGCGGCGTAGTGTCGTGCGTCGGAAGCCGTTGAACGGTTGGCGTGCTCGCAGTGCGTGCCTCGCAAGGCGCCGGAGCGACGGCGCTGTCGGCCCATCTCCGAGCTTCGGCAACGCCGCGAGGTGCGTGCTGAGGGCGCCGCGAAGCGCACAAGAACTTTCGACGCACGACACTGGCAGCCGCGGAGGACGCGAGCGGGCCGGTCAGCGCCGCTGGTCGCGGAACGCTCGAGCAGGGCCGACTGGGCCTCGGGCGAGATGGTGTCGACCGGCACGGTGCCGAGCAGGTCGAGGGTCTCGCGCATCTGCTCGATGTAGCGGACGCAGGGGTCGCAGGCCTCGAGGTGCTTGGCCACGCGGCGACGGTCGCGCCAGCCCAGCTTGCCCTCGAGGTAGTCGGTGACGAGCTCGACCAGCTCCTGGCAGGTCAGCTCGGCCATGTCAGCTCCTCTCCAGGTACGTCGCGAGCCCGGCGCGGCGGCGGTGCGGGCCCGGTGGAGCAGTACCCGCTGGTTGGCCTGGCGAGATCTCCAGCATCTCGCAGACCTCCTCGGAGCTGTGGCCGAGGACGTCGCGCAGCGTGATCACGGTCCGCTGCCGCTCGGGCAGCGCGTCGAGCGCCGTGCGCAGCTCGCCGCGGACCTCACCGGCGAGCACCGAGCCCTCGACGGCGACGTCCTCGGGCCAGGCGGCCGGGGCGGCCCGCCAGTGGCCGGGATAGGGTCGTCCGGCGGACGGAAGAGCGCCGGGTCCAGGCTCGGACCGGCGTCCTCACCGGCGAGCTGCTCCACGGCAGGGTCCGGTGCTCCTTCACGCCGCGGCTCTTCGCGGTGTTGACCAGGATCCGGTAGACCCAGGTCCGCAGCGACGAGCGGCCCTCGAACCGGTCGAGCCCCTTGATCACGGCGAGCCACGTGTCCTGGACGACCTCCTCGGCCGAGGCCTCGGTGGAGACGAAGCTGCGGGCCAGCGTGAGCATGGGTCGCGACCAGTCCGAGACGACCGGGAGAACGCGCCCTCGTCGCCGGCCCGGAGCGCGGCGAGCAGCTCGTCTCGTCTCCGGCCACGCGGGCAACGTAGCGACATGCTGAGGGTCACCGGTACTCCGGGTTCTCGAAGTCGAAGCGGGTCCCGGCGTTCCACTCCGAGCGCTGGTTGCCGTAGCCGGGCACGCCGCCGGCGTCCTTCAGCATCTTGGCCAGGTGCATCAGGTTCCACGTCATGAACGTGGTGTTGCGGTTGGTGAAGTCGTTCTCCGGCCCGCCGCTGCCGGGGTCGAGGTACGACGGGCCGGGGCCGGCCTCGCCGATCCAGCCGGCGTCGGCGTTCGGCGGGATCGTGTAGCCGACGTGCTGGAGGGAGTAGAGGACGTTCTGGGCGCAGTGCTTGATGCCGTCCTCGTTGCCGGTGATCAGGCAGCCGGCGACCCGGCCGTAGAAGAGGTACTGGCCCTTGTCGTTGAGCTCGCCGGACAGCGAGTAGATCCGCTCGATGAGCTGCTTGGTGACGCTGGAGTTGTCGCCGAGCCAGATCGGGCCGGCGACGACCAGGATGTCGCTGGCCAGGATGCCGGGGTAGAGGTCGGGCCACGCGTCGCTCGCCCAGCCGTGCTCGCGCATGTCGGGGTAGACGCCGGTGGCGACGTCGTGGTCGATGAGCCGGAGCTCGGTCACCTCGACGCCGTGCTTGCGCATGATGCCGGCGCTGGCGTCGACCAGCCCCTGGGTGTGGCTCGGCTCGGGGCTGCGCTTGAGGGTGCAGTTGACGAAGGTGGCCTTGAGGCCGGTGAAGTCGTGCTCGTCGGTCATGCGGGATCTCCTTGTTGTCGTGCACCGGTCGGGTGGTGGTGTCAGAGCAGCTCGGCGTCCTGCTCGACGCAGAGCAGGGCCGGTCCGTCGTGGGCGAACAGCTCGGCCATGGCGGCGTCGAGCTGGTCGCGGTGGGTGACCTTGAGGCCACGGGCGCCGCACAGCTCGGCGTACGCCGCCCAGTCGGGGTTGGTCAGCGAGGTGTGCCAGACCGGGTAGTCGGCGGCGAGCTGCTCCTTGCTGATCTTGCCGAGCGCGTTGTTGTTGAGCAGCACGTGCTTGACCGGGATGCCGTGGTGGACGGCGGTGGTCAGCTCCATGGCGTACTGCCCGAAGCCGCCGTCGCCGGTCACCGCGACCACCGGTCGGGTGGGGTCGGCGGCCCAGGCGCCCATCGCCGCCGGGTAGCCGAACCCGATCGAGCCGAGGTAGCCCGACATCAGCACCGGCTGCCCCTTCGACTCGAGGTAGCGGCCGAGCGAGTAGGCGTGGTTGCCGACGTCGACGGCGACGACGGCCTCCTCGGGCAGGTGCTCGGACAGGGCCGCGAAGACGGCCGCCGCGGACACGCCGCGGCCGCGGTCGTCGGCAGCGCGGCGGGCCTTCTCGGCGCGCCAGATCGCCCAGCGCTCGGCCACGTCGCCCCGCTGGTCCTCGGCCGCGGCGCCCGCCTCCGCGACGGCGCCGGCGAGCGCGGGCAGCACGAGGGCGGCGTCGCCGAGCAGGTCGGCGGTCACCGCGTCGAAGCGGCCGATCGCGGTCGGGGTGTCGTCGACCTGCACGATCGTCTGCCACGGCGCGATGCCGGTGTGGTTGGAGAACGACGCCCCGATGACCAGCAGCAGGTCGGCCTCGTTCATCAGCCAGCTCGCGACCGGGGTGCCGCTGCGGCCCAGCACGCCGGCGCCGAGCGGGTGCGTGTCCGGCACCAGCCCCTTGGCCTTGAACGTCGTCAGCACCGGCGCCCCGAGCTGCTCGGCCAGGGCGACCACCTCGTCGCGGGCACCGCGGGCGCCGTGGCCCACGACGATCACCGGACGCCGAGCGGCGGCCACGAGCTCGGTGGCCCGCGCCAGGGCGTCGGCGTCCGGGCCGACCGGCCGGCGCGAGTAGCGGCCGTCCGGCGAGCCGGCAGGGGCCTCGGAGGGCTGGGCCTGCACCTCGTCGGGGAGCACCAGGTGGGCGACGCCGCGGCCGTCGCGCGCGTGCTTGACCGCCAGGGCCGCCAGCTCGGCGTGGTCGCTGCCGGACTGCACGGTCGTCGTCGAGATCGCCACGTCGCGGAAGACCGCCCCGAGGTCGAGGTCCTGGAACGCGCCGCGGCCCAGCACCTTCGACGGCACCTGGCCGGAGACGGCCACGACCGGCGCGCCGTCCAGCTTGGCGTCGTAGAGCCCGGTGAGGAGGTTGGTGGAGCCCGGGCCGGCGATCGCGAAGCAGGCCGCCGGCCGGCCGGTGAGCTTGCCGTAGGCGCTCGCGGCGAAGGCGGCGGCGCCCTCGTGGCGGATGCCGACGTAGCGGAGCTCGCCGCGCTCCTCGGCCCGGCGCAGCGCGTCGGCGAAGCCGAGGTTGGAGTGGCCGACCATCCCGAAGACGGTGTCGACGCCGTGCGCGACCAGCGTCTCGACGAGGACGTCGGCGACGGTGCGCGCAGGAGGTGTGTGGTCCGGGAGGCGGACGCGCACGCCGTCATCGCCCTCCTCCACGGCGTAGGCCGGCACCCGGTCGTCGAGGTGCTCGGCCAGCGGGCCCGGCGGCGCGCCGGTGACCGGGTCGTAGTCGTAGCCGTGCCACGGGCAGCGCAGCAGCCCCTGCTCGATCGAGCCCTCGCCCAGCGGCCCGCCCTGGTGGGGGCAGTGGTTCTCCAGCGCGCCGAGCCGGCCGCCGCAGCGGGTCAGCGCGATGGAGCGGCCGTCGACGACCACGCTGCGGACGCGGCCCTCGTCGGGCACGTCCTGCGGCGCCACCTGGTGCCACGTCTCCGTGCTGCTCTCCATGTAACGCTCCCGTCGCGGGTCAGGACCAATGGGCATCAGTGCCGTCCGACCGGCGCCGCGTTACGGCAGACCGGACATCGAGAAGCGAAGGACCGACGTGGACCTCACCCGCACCCGCACCGCCCTGCACGGGATCGCCGAGCTGCTGCTGGCCGGGCCGCAGTACGCCGAGAGCGGCACCATCCGGCTGCGCGTCGTCCCCGGCGGCATCGCGACCGTGGCCGCGCCCGACCTGCGGGCTCGAGGGCGTCGAGCTGGTCGGCGCACGTCGGGTCGCCATCCGTTGACCGGGCAGCTACGCCGAGCTCGCCGCGGCGGCCGGGGTCACCCCGCGGCCGCCCGACAGTCTATCACGACCACGCCGACGTCGAGCGCCGACGACAGGATCGACGTCGACCCGGCGCGCGCTCGACCGTGCTCCTCGACGCGCTGGCCGTCGGCGACGCGGCGCTGCGCGCGTTCGCGCCCGAGGAGACGCCGGTGCTGTGGCCCGAGCACCTCGACGTCGGCATCTCCCGCGACGAGGTCAACTACGGCGTCTCGCCGGGGGACGCGTCGGTGGCCGAGCCCTACGCCTACGTCGGCCCGTGGACGCCGCGCACCGGCGAGTTCTGGAACCAGCCCTTCGGCGCCGCGCGCCCGCTGTCAGCGCTGGGTGACGCCGGAGCCGTCGCCGACTTCTTCCGCGAGGGCGCCCGGCTCGCCGCCGAGTGAGGCCGGTCGGGTGATCACCTGGCGGCCGAGCAGCCAGGCCGCCAGCGGGATGCCGAGGAAGTAGTAGCCGACCAGGCCGTCGGCGTCCGATGTCGCGGCGTGGTGTGGTCTCGTCCCAGTGCAGGATCGCGACCGACAGGAGCAGGTAGCCGAGGAAGAGCGGGGCGCGCTGGCTGGGGCAGCCAGCGGCTGGACGATGGCGCGAAGCTCGAGCCGCTCAGCAGGGTCCACACGATGCCGAAGACGACCACGACCACCGCGGACAGGCCGACCAGCCCCCGAGGAACGAGAGGTAGTCGCCGCGGCTGGTGACCAGCCAGGAGAAGCCCAGCACGGTCACCGATCGACGAGCAGCGAGCTCGGGTGTCATCCGCGGCGCCAGAGCCCCAGCGACCACGCAGCAGGGCGCCGAGGGTGACCGCACGTCGACCGTGGGGTAGGAGAAGCCGAGGTCGAGACCGAAGTCGGCCAGCGCGCGCGCGACGGTGTTCCAGGCGCCGACGAGGATCAGGCCCGAGCCGATCTCGTCCCCGAGCCCGCCCCGCTGCGCCCATCAGGCAGATGCCGGCGACCACCGCCACGCCGACGCGATGAAGAGGCCCCACGTGCTCAGCCAGCTCGGCGGGGAATCGTCGACCAGCCCGGGAGGCTCGTGAGGTCGAAGATGTTCACGACCCGATGCTCGCCATCAGCGTGAGGATCGGCCGAGAAGGGCAGGGCCAGGATCACGAAGCCCCCGAAGGTGAGGTCCTCCTTCGCCGCCAGGGTGTCGTCGGAGTGCCGGAAGCGGGTCACGACCAGGGCGAGTGCTGCGAGGAGCACCACGGCAGACCGCGGTGCGCACGATGGCCTGGGGCTGTGCGGCCAGGGTGGTCCGCCAGTAGTCGAGCCGAGTGCCCACCTCGAACCAGAGCTTCGCGGCGCGAGGGCAGCCACGCGGCCACGAGCGCCATCGGGCGGCCGCGCAGCCCGGCAGCGGGCTCGGTCAGGCTGGTGGACACGTCGAGGGCGAAGTCGATGACCGCGACCGAGGAGACGTAGACCAGTGGCAGGAGCACGAGGCCCATCGCGAGCAGCGAGCCGCTGACGAGGGACGACGCAGTCGTGGGCCGGTCCTCGTCGACGAGGACTCGCGTGCGATCCACAGGAGGCCGAGGAACAGGATGGCGATGCCGGCGAGGCAGACCAGCCGCGCGGCCCGGACCACCCAGCGGTCCAGGGTCGGCCAGCGCGTGGTGAGGGCGGCCGCGAGCAGCGCCGCGGGCGGGCCTAGTAGCCCAGTCCTGGAGCCGTGGGTAGTTCTCGAGATCCAGCTGCGGAGCCGGGGCCGAGCGAGGTCGATGGCGAAGTCGGCGTTGAGCAGGACGTAGGCGGCGCCCACCAGGACCCGGACCGGCGCTGAGCCGCGCAGCCCACCCCAGGTGATGGTGAGCCAGGCCACGGCGAAGCCGACCAAGGTCACTCCGAGGACCGCCGGCAGGGACGAACACCTGTCCGCGGTCGGTGATCATCAGCAGCTCGCCGCGGCGCAGGGCACCGGCGAAGAGGGTGGACCCGAGCAGGACGGCCAGCGTGACGAGCCCGACGCGGGACGCCTGCCGCTCGATGCCCGAGAGGCCGTCCAGCCGGATCCTTCCCTCGTGCACCGGGTCACGGAAGGTGGTGCGCCACAGCGGGCCGAGCCGCCCGGTCCAGCAGCCGCACCCTGCCACCGGCCGCGTCCTCGTCTCAGCCATGGGGCCGCACCCGGACGATCTCGTTGGCGGTCGACGAGGTGGGCACCAGCAAGGGGGCTCGTCGTCACCCGCCCCCGCCGCCGGGACGATAGGGCCGATCGACACCGGCGGCTCGCTAGGACGCCAGGAACCGGCCGCTGCCCAGGTCGAGGACGACCACCCTGCTGTCGCGGTCGCCGGTGTCCTCGGGCCGGCCGAGCGCGGCGAGGTAGACCCGTCCGTCGCGCACGACGGGAGCGCCTCCGAGCGGTCGGTGCAGGTCGAGCGACCACTTCTCGGCGCCGCTCGCCGCATCGACCGCGTGCACGATACCGGCCCCGTCGCCGAAGACGACCGTGCCGTCCGCGACCCTGGGGCCGACGTAGCCGCCGACCGCGCCCGGGACGAGCCACGCCCGCTCACCGGTGTCGGCGCGCCAGGCGGCGAGGCCCGCGGTGCCGTTGTCGAGGAACGCAGCGCCCACCAGGAGACCGCCGGGCTCGACCGGTGTGCCGTAGACGTTGGTGCCGGGTGTGACCACATCGGGCGCCCGGTGGCGGCGTCGTAGCGAGCGAGCCCGACCCCGTAGACCGCGTCGCCGGAGGGCAGGGCCAGCGGTGGCTTCGGAAGCACCTTCTCGTCGACGTTCGCCGACCAGCGCACCTCCCCGTCGTCGAGCCCGACGGCGAGCAGCCGGCCGTCGGACGTGCCGGCGAAGACGGTGTCGGCCGCGACGGCGGGGTCGAACCGCCGTAGGCGTTGCCGGCCGGGAGCGACACCAGCGGCGCACCGCCCTCCAGGGGCATCGAGAGCAGCTGGTCGTCGTGGCGTGCGACGACCTGCCCGTCGGCGGCCACGCCGGTCGTGGCGATGCGGTGCTCGTTGCTGCAGGAGCCCTCGGCATGGCCTCTCCGATCGGATGTTGCGCAGCGTCCCGTCGAAGCCGGAGATCAGGAAGGAGCCGTCGTCGAGCACGGTGACGGGCTCGGTCGGAGGCGAGGGCACCGGGACGGGCGCGAGGTCGAGCAGCAGCCCTGTCCCGGCCCCGGGCCGAACCGGGTAGGCGTAGCTGATGAGGTCCGCTGGGCCGGAGACCGGTGTGGACGAGATGACCAGCGCGTCATCCACCAGCGTCGGTGCCAGGACCACGTTGGGCTCCGAGGCGCGGGGAGGGCCGTGGCAGCTCCCACCCGCCATCGAGGCTCCCGTCGCGCAGGTCGAGCCGGCTCAGCCGACCGGCCACCGAGACGGAGACGACCTCATGGCCGACCACGACGGGTGCCGCGTAGGTGATGCCGACCCGGGTCTCCCAGATCTTGTGGCCGTCGTCGAGATCGAGACCGTAGAGGTCGCGCGTGTCGACCAGCGCGACGACGGTGCCTCCGGACACAGCCAGGGCGGCGGAGCGGTTGCCGCGCGACCGCGACTGCCAGTCGAGGGCGCCGTCGTCGGCCTCGGAAGGCGAAGACGACGCCCTGCTCGTCCTGGGTCACGACCTTGCCGTCCGCGACGGCCGGGGCGCCCAGGGTGCTCTCCGCGACCGCACGCGACCAGGCCACGTCGCCGTCGTCCACGTCGAGCGCGGTGATCTCCCCGCTCGTGTCCGTGAGGTAGACGTGGCCGGCGTCGAGGGCCGGCGGCCCGGTGAGCCGACCGCCGAGCGAGGCCGACCACTTCTCGGACCCGTCGACCGGGTCGAGGGCAGCGACGATGGAGTCGTCGGTGGCCACCACGACAGCGTCGGAGGCGACGGCCGGCGTCTGGGTGACCACGTCGGCCAGGTCGTGCATCCATTGTGCGTGGCCGTCCTCGAGCGAGAGCGACCAGAGCCGCTTGTTGCCACCACTCACGACGACACCGGCTCCGGACACAGCGGGCGCCACGAGCACCGGTGGCTCGAGCCGGACCTGCCAGACCTGCTCGCCCGTCCGGACGTCGCTGGCCGAGACCCAGCCGTCCTGGTCGCCGCTGATCATGAGGCTCCCGACTGCGCGACCGGCGGGTAAGCCGGCCGCGGCGTCCCGCTCGACCGACCACGCAAGGTCCCGGTCGAGGTTGCCGTCCGGGAGCGCGTTGGTGCGGCCCTGGTCGAGACCGAGCGCGGTGGCGGGCCGTCGGTGGCCGGGTCGTCGTGCGGACCGGGTCGTCGGCGTACCAGTTCCCCTGCCGGCCGTGGAACTCGACCAGCTCCTCGGTCGAGGAGGAAGCCGGTCGGGTCGTAGGGGTCGACGCTGCTCACCGGTCCGTAGCCCGGGCAGGTCCACTCCTCGACCGTCTCCGCGGTGGTCTCCTGGCCTGGCGTCTCGACCGGGATCGTGGTGACCCACCGGGAGCAGCCCTCGAAGGGTGGCCGCTCACGGTCGACCGGGCCGCGCTCGGCCAGCTCGGTGTGGAACGTGAGGTCCTGGAAGTCGAAGCTTCCCTGGTAGTCGAACCCGTCGCCGACGGCGCTCACAGTCGTCGTAGACCGTGGCCGGAGGATCGAGCTGCTGGTAGTCGTGCGTCGGCGGTCGATGCACGCCGTACTGGTCGATCTGGTCGCCCTGCGACGCGCGAAGTAGCCGACTCGTAGGTGCGCGCGCCCTGGCCGGGGTAGTCGTGTAGCGGTCCTGGACCTGCGCGGCCCGCTGACCACGCCGCCGTCGTCGAGCCGACGAGCTGAGCCACGGTCGAGGACCTGACGGGTGTGGGTGCCGGACGGGCGTGTCGTGGTCGGAGACCGCGTAGACCCAGGTGGTGCCCGGCTCGAGCGGGTAGCAGGGTGCGGGTCTGGCCTCGGTGCGTCCTGCGGCAGCCGCGACGATGGCCGCCACGCTCATGCCGGCGCCGGACGACCACCACCGCCGGCAGCCAGCCCAGGGCCCCCGCAGCCGGCGCCGTCCCCGCGCCACCTGCGCGCCCTACAGCCCGTCGGGGATCGTCGCGGTCAGCACGTCGTCGCCCCCGAAGGCGGCGTCCTGCCAGACCAGCCGGTCGCCGGACAGCGACGGGAAGCCCTGCTGGCCGCCCTCGGGCACCAGGTCGTAGATCTTCCCGGTGGCCAGCGAGGCGAGGTAGAGGTCGGTCTCCGGGAACGGCGAGGCGCCGCCGGCGACTCCGGCGGTCAGGGTGCCGGTCTGCTCGGCCCACACGACGTACTTGTCGTTCATCGTGACGCCGAACGGCGACGCGTTGCCGCTGATCTGGAAGCTCTGGCCGTCCGCGGTGAACAGCTCCTCGTGGCCGCTGTCGTCGACGGCCACGAGGTTGTCGCCGTACGCCGCGACGGAGATGACCGCGCCGCGGAGCTGGCCGACCTTGGTCACCTGGCCACCCGGCTGCCAGACCAGGACCTGGCCGCCGTCGGTGCCGATGCCGACCACGCCGGCGCCGGTGCCGAGCCCGGTGATCGTGTCGCCGTGCAGGCCGGTCGACCTCGGTCCTGGGTGACCTGGCCGCTGGCGTCGGCGAAGAAGACCGTGTCGTTGGCCGCCGACCCAGGCGGCGCCGGCGTCGGACCCGGCCAGACCCGGCCGCGAGGGTCGTCTCGAAGGGCACCTGGTCGAGCACCGTCGCGGAGCGCCGTCGGAGGCGTGGCGGTTGATCTCGCCGTTGAGGTCGAGGGTGAGCAGCGCGTCACCGCCGAAGACGACGTCCGCGACGTTGGAGCTCGCGCCCAGGCTCGGCGTGGCGCCGCCGACCTTGGTCGAGGCGAGGAAGCCGAAGTTGTCGCCCTCGCCGCTGACGTCGAGCCAGGCGACGTTGTCCTGGCTGACCACCGGGTGCAGCTGGGTGGACGGCGAGGCGGAGACGGTGTCGCCGGCGAGCTCACCGGTGTCGGGACAGCCGGTGCAGATCTTGTCGGCGTCGAAGACCTCCCGCGCGGTGCGGAGCACGATCGGGTCGAGGTGGGAGTCGATGATCACCTGCTCGACCGCGGCCCGCGCGTCGACGAACCCGGCCGTCGGACCGAGCCGGGTGGTCAGCGCGGCGTAGACGACCTTGTCGAAGGCCTGCGCCTTGGGGGAGTCGTTGCCGGGCAGGTTGTCGATCTTGGCCAGGATGGCCCGGATCGACCACAGCGCGTTGTTCCAGATCGCGGAGTTGTAGTGGACGCCGCCCTGGTCCTGGCTGCTGAAGCCGAGCAGCTTGAGCCGGTAGCCCGGGTCGAGGGCGCGCAGGTAGTCGTCGAAGTCGTTGCCGGTTGAGCATGTAGCGCAGCGACAGGCTGCCGTCGGGGTTGCGGATGCAGAAGATGGTCTCCTCGGTGTAGCCGGTGCAGCCACCCTCGAAGATCGCGACGCTGTCGGTGCCCTTGACCCGGTTGCCGATCACGTTGCCGAAGTAGTCGGAGAAGCTCTCGTTGAGCGCGCCGGACTGGCCGGTGTACTTCAGCCCCGCCGAGGTCGAGGTGACGCCGTGGGTGATCTCGTGGCCGGCGGTGTCGATCTCGACCTCGGTCACCTCGGCCTGGCCCTGCGAGGTGGTGCACGGGTTGCCGTAGACCATCTGCGGCTGCGCCAGCGAGCTGGTGAAGAAGGAGTTGCAGAAGTCCGAGGGGCCGTAGTGGACCGACGAGACCATCGAGCCGCCCTCGCCGTCCCAGGAGTTGCGGCCCATCGACGGTGTAGTAGTCGTAGACGTCGCGGCTCAGCGCCTGTGCGGCCATCGCCTCGGCGTCGCGGATCGTGGTGTCCTTGCTGGTCACGATCTTGCCGGGCAGCTGCGAGCTGTTCCTGACCTTCGCGGCGTCGTACGTCGAGATGCCGCCGGTGCTGCTCGCCTGGTCCCACGACGGCGTGGTGGTGTCGAGCAGGACCACGCCCTCGCCGGTCTGCACGCCGTGCCCGGTGAGGGTGCCGCCGATCGGGTTGGGACCGGTGATCTCGACCGAGCCGGGGTCCGGGCGCCGCGCAGGTCCCGACGTTCCACCGGCGCAGGCGTGGCCGCGGCCAGCGTCGGGACTTCGGTGGCGAGGTGCACGCGGCGCAGGTACCTGGCGGCGGAGGCGGCCCAGGGCAGCGCGACCCGGCCCTCGCCGGTCACCCGCTCGACGCTGAGGATGTCGCCGGTGGTGGCGTCGATGTAGTAGTTGGCCGCCGCGAGTGGGCGTGCTGGGGTCGCCGGTCGTCGCCACCGGGACCAGCCAGGCGAGCACGCCCGGCGCCGCGCGGCAGGACCACGAGCGACGGCGGCGCCTGCGCGGTGCCGAGCGCGGCCTGCTCGGCGATCGCCCGCGCCTGGTCGGCGGGGACAGTGGCGGGCGTCGAGACGGTCAGCCCCGGGAAGACCCGGCCGCGGACGCCGGTCACCCGGCCGTCGCGCTCGACGAAGACCAGCGAGGCGTCGAGGACCGGCACCTCGCCGACGGCCTGGGTGGCCTTGGTGGTGACGATGCCCGGCACCGTCACGCTGTCGGGCTCGCCGAGCCGCAGCACGCTCGAGTCGACGCCGAACAGGTCCGGGCCGAGGTCGTCCATGAACGAGCCGTCGGGGTGCCCGGCCACGAGCCGCCGCTGAGCTCGGAGAGGTAGCCGGTGACGTCGTCCTGCCGGCCGACCCAGCCGGTGCCGGTCTCGTCGCGCAGCCGGTCGATGGCCCGCTGCAGCGTGGTGAGGCGGGCCTGCACGTCGGAGCCGCCGGCGGCGCCGCCGCCGCCGGGGTCGCCCTGGTGGTCGTTGACCCAGACCTCCGAGACGACGAGCGTCACCGGCTTGGTCGCGGGCGCGGAGCCGCCGTCGTGGCTGCCGTCGATGCCGTCGATGCCGGTGTCGCAGCCGGTGGCGACCAGGGCGAGCACCGCCACGAGCGGAGCCAGGGCACGCCCTCGCCAGGTCATGCGGGTGCGTGGCATCAGAGCCCTCCAGGGATGGCGGCGGTGAACACGTCGTCCCCGCCGTAGGTGGCGTCCTGCCAGACCAGCTGCCGGCCGGAGATGGACGGGAACCCCTGCTGGGCGGGGGCCGGGTGCAGGTCGTAGATCTTGCCGCTGGCGAGCGAGAGGAGGTAGAGGTCGGTCTCCGGGTAGGGCGAGGTGCCGCCCGGCACGACGGGGGTCTGGATCTGGGCGGTGGCCTCCGCCCACACGACGTACTCGCCCGACATGGTGGCGCCGAACGGCGTGGCGTTGCGGGTCACCGGGAGGGTCTGGCCGTCCGCGGTGAACAGCACCGACCGGTGGCTGTCGTCGATCGCGAAGACCGGCCCGCCGTACGTCGCCGCGGAGAGGATCGCGCCGGGCAGCTGGCCGACCTGGCGGGGGTCGCCGCTGCCCGGGCTCCAGATGAGGACCCTGCCCTGGTCGGTGCCGAGCGCGACGGCGCCGCCGCCTGCGGCGATCGAGGTGACGGTGTCGCCCTGGAGGCCCGGTGAGCCCGGTCTGGAAGATCGTGCCGGTCGCGTCGACGTACTTCACAGCGTTGCCGGAGAGCCAGGCCGCGCCGGTGTCGGAGCCGGAGAAGCCGGCAGCGAGGGTGGCCTCCGGGCGGACGTTGTCGATCACCGTGCTGCCCGAGCCGCCCGACGTCGCCGTGCGGGTGACCCGGCCGCGGATGTCGAGCGACATGACCGCGTCGCCGGCGAAGGCGACCTCGAGCGCGTCCGCCGAGGCCGAGAGCGACGGTGCCGGAGCCCCCGAGCGTGGTGGCGGCGGCGTAGCCGGCGTAGTCGGTGGTGGAGCTCAGGTCGAGCCAGAGCACGCGGTTGCCGGAGATCGAGGGGTGCAGCTGGGTCTGCGACGCGGTGGTGACGGCATCGCCGGCCAGCTCGCTGGTGGTCGGGCAGCCGGTGCAGATCTTGCTCCGCGTCGAAGACCTCGCGGGCGGTGCGCAGCACCACCGGCGAAGCTGGGAGTCGATGATCACCTGCTCGACCGCCGCGCGCGCGTCCACGAAGCTGCTGGTCGGTGTGAGCCGGGTGGCGAGGGCGCCGTAGACCGCGCGGTCGAACTCGTGGGCGAGCTTGGAGGTGTTGCCGTCCTGGTCGTCGATCTGCGCCAGCCGGGTGCGGATGCTCCACAGCGCGTTGTTCCAGATCGCGGAGTTGTAGTGCACGCCGCCGTAGTCCTGCCGGTAGTTGATCAGCTGGCATCAGCCGCTGCGCCGGGCGTGAGGATCCGCAGGTAGTCGTCGAAGTCCGCGCCGTTGAGCATGTAGCGGAACGACGTGGTGCCGTCGGGGTTGGGCACGCACAGCTGGCTCTGCGGGACGCCGGTGCAGGCGTCCTCGCCCATGGCCACGCTGTCGGTGCCGTGGATCAGGTTGCCGATCACGTTGCCGAAGTAGTCGGAGAAGCTCTCGTTGAGGGCGCCGGACTGGCCGTTGTAGAGCAGCCCGGCGCTCGTCGCGGTGACGCCGTGGGTGACCTCGTGGGCGGCGATGTCCGGCTCGACGAAGGTCTTGGCGAACGTCGTGCCCTGCTGCACGCACGGGTTGCCGTAGACCATCTGCGGCTGCCTCAGATAGCTGGCGAACATCGCGTTGCAGTAGCCCTCCGGCCCGAAGTGCACGGAGCTGACCAGCGGCCCGCCCTGGTCGTCCCACGAGTCGCGGCCCAGGGACTCGTAGTAGTCGACGATCTTGTGGCTGTAGGCCTGGGCGGCGATCGCCTCTGAGTCGGTGATCCTGGTGCTCGGGCTGGAGACCAGCCGGCCGGGGAGGCCCGGACTCGTTCTTGAGGGTCGACGCGTCGTAGGTCTGCACCGCGCCCGTGCCCTGCTCTGCGTCCCACGCGTCGGTCGTGGTGTCGGTGAGGTCGACCCGGTCGCCGTTCTGGAGCCCGAACGCCGTGAGGTCGCGCCCGAGCGGGTCGGTGCCGGTGACCGTGACGCTGTTGGGGTCCGGCGCGACGCCGCGGGAGAGACGCCCCGGGTGGGGCACCGGAGGGAGCACCTCGGTCGACACCGGCCGGACGTCGAGCAGGTCGGCGGTGTGGGCGTCGATGTAGTAGCGCCCCGCCTGCAGCTCCTCGGGTGTCGCGCCGACGACCACGACCTCCCATGCGAGCACGCCGGTGCCGGTGGGCAGGACGACCAGCCGCGCGGTGCCGTCGGTCGTGCCGCCGGAGGCCTCGGCTGCGGTGCCCGCCGCCTGCTCGGCGGTGATCGAGGGCGTGGTGCCGACCGTCAGCCCGGCGAAGACCCGGCCGAGGACGCCGGTGACGCGCTCGTCGTCGGTGCTGGCCGCGCTGCCGCGGCCGGTGAAGACCAGCGAGGAGTCGAGGACCGGCACCGCGCCCAGCGCCTGGGTCGCGCGGGTCGTGGTGACGTGGGGGACGGTCTCGGTGTCGGGGTCGTCGAAGCGCAGGGTCGTGGAGTCGACGCCGAGCAGCGCCGGCCCGTGCTCGTCGACGAACTCCTCGGGGGTCCCGGCCCAGGCCCCGCCGGACAGCTCGGCCAGGAACCCGGTGACGTCGTCCTGGCGGCCGATCCACCCGGTGTGGGTCTCCTCGCGCAGCCGGTCGACGGCGTCCCGGAGGGCGCCGATGCGGGCCGCGGCCTCGCCGTCGTCCTGGTGGCTGCGCAGCCAGGTGTCGGAGACCACGAGCGTGACCGGGCTGCGGTCGTCGTCGACACCGTCGATCGGGGTCTGGCAGCCGGTCGCGACCAGGCCGCAGCGACCAGGCCGCCACGGCCCGGCCATCGGCGCCGACGCAGCGGCGGGAGTGGACGGCTGCTGATCATGGCTACGCGATGGTCGGGGGCCGGTTGTCCCGAAGTCAATGACCCGTCCGGGCAAGGCGAAAGATAGTCCTCTCCTGGGACTCCTGCATGCTGGCGCCAGACCTGACACCATGCCCGCAGCAGCGCGCCCGTCGCGGCGTGCTCCCCTGCCTGGACCGACCTGACTTGTGCTGAGGAGTGATTCACGTGGCGTGTCCTACGTGTTCGTCCGACAACCCGGAGGTGGCGTCGTACTGCCACCGCTGCGGGACGTCGCTGCGGGCCGGCGATGCGAAGCGCAACGCGTCGTACGCCGTGCAGTCGGCGGAGGGGGTGACCCAGTTCGCCCTGATCTCCACGGTGATGCCGCACACCTCGCGGCGCTCGGCCGACAACTACCGCTGGGCGATGATCCTCTCCGGCGTGCTGATCCTGGGCGCGACCGCGCTCGGCCTGCTGCCGATCGCGATCGCCGCGGCCGCCTTCCTCGTGCCGCTGGCCTACCTCGTCTACATCGACGACGTGAACCTCTGGGAGGAGGCGCCGGCCGCTGTCGTCGTCGGGCTCTTCGTCGCCACCGGTGCGCTCGCGGTGCTGGTCTCGCTGTTCTTCTTCGACTGGGTCTTCGACGCGCAGTGGGCGAGCTTCGCCGGCGGCGGCCGCGCCCGCGGCGGCATCGGCTCGATGTCGTTCCCGGCGCTGCTGATCTTCGCCGTGCTGCTGCCGGTGATCGCGGAGGTCGCCAAGAACGTCTTCGCCGTGCTGCTGGCCGCCCGGCCGCAGTTCGACGACATGATCGACGGGCTCACCTTCGGCGTCGCGGCCGGCACGGCGTACGCCGGGTTCGAGACCGTCGTCGTCTACTCCTCGGTCTTCACCGCCCAGGAGTTCCGGACCGAGCAGGGCATCGCCTCGTGGATGGTCGTCGTCCTCAACGTGATGGTCGTCAAGTCGCTGATCTACGGCACGGCCACCGGGCATCGCGGTCGCGTCCTTCTCCGGCAAGGGCGAGGGCTACGACGGGTTCACGCCGGCCTACTTCGCGAACTTCGGCCTCGCCGCCGGCGCCAACATCCTCTACTGGCTGGGCGTCCGGCTGATGGCCTACCTGCCGTTCGGCAACGCGCTCGGCCTGATCTGGGGCTTCGTGATCCTGGCCGCTCTGGTGATCAAGATCCGGATGATGCTGCAGGCCGCACTGCTCGAGGCCGCGGTCGAGGCCGCCGCCAAGGGTGACGGCTCCGACGACAAGCGCTCGACGTTCGTGGAGACCTTCTGCCCCGAGTGCGAGAACCTCTGCTCACCAACGCGTCGTTCTGCATCGTCTGCGGCACGTCGGTCCGCTCGACCTCGACGCCAGGCCAGGTCGGCGATGGGGATGAGCGCCGTCCCGGCCGGGGCGCCGGCCGTCGACTTCGCCGATCCCGTCGCCCCTGCCGACCCCGCACGGGCCTGCCGATCCGGCTGCTCCGAGCAAGGACGGGGGTGCCAAGTGAGCACGCCTTCGACCCCGCCGCCGGTGAAGTCCTCGGAGGAGTACTTCAACAGCACCCGGCTCCGGGTGATCGGCATGATCACCGCGGCCACGGTCGCGGTCGGCGCGCTCGGCGGCATCGCCGGCGTCGCCTTCGACCCCGACCCGGTGCCCAAGGACAACGTCATCCAGCCCGGCGGCGACAGCGGCACCCGGCTGGCGCCGCAGTCGCTGGGCAGCCCGGGCAACTCCGCGCCCCATGGCAAGGCGCGCTCGGTCGTCGTTCACCTCGCGGGTGCCGAGCTCCGACGCGACCTCGTCGCCGACGCTCGGTGGGCAGCGTCGGCGGGCGGCGGGTTCACCGGACGCGCCGAGCGACGGCGCCACCGAGCGAGCCGACGCCCTCCGACGGCGGGCCGTCCTGCTCGGAGGGCACCGGGTGCGGCGCCCTCATCGAGGCGACGCAGGTCGCCATCTACGTGCCCCCGAACTGGAACGTCGACTTCACCGACGAGAACCGCGTCTTCCAGAGCGACGGCAACGGGAGCTTCTCGTTCGCGTTCAGCTACGCCGACGTCGCCTCGACCGCGGCGGGCGACGTCATCACGCAGAACCTGGACAACCTGCTGCCGCCGGAGAACTACACGCAGCTGCAGACCTCCGACGTGGTGCCGCTCGAGCCGTTCGGCTCGGTGGTGTCGCTGGCGGGCATCGAGTACGAAGCGCTGTGGGTCGACAACCAGGGGGCGGTGAGCATCCACGGCCAGATCTACGTGGGTGTCCGCCAGGACGGCACCGTGCTCGGCATCCTGATCGAGCACGTCCCCGCGGAGGACTTCGAGTCGGCGTTCCAGGACATGACGCCGATCCTGGACAACTCCTTCAACCGCTTCGGCGGGCTCGGCTGAGCTGCCTGACCACGGTCTGGGGGTGTCCGTCGCGTCAGCGGCGGACACCCCGAGCGCGGCTGAGGAGCCATGGACGGGGGACGCGTGACTGACCACCACCGCCACGACCGGCGCCGGGTGATCGGCCTGGTGCTCGCGGGCTGCGTGCTCGTCGGCGGCCTCGGTGCGGTCGCGGGCGAGGCTCTTCGACCCGCCCGCGGGAGCACCCGACAAGGCGCGCGCGACACCAAGCCCGGTCTCGGCGTGCGACGTCAGTCTCCGGGCAACGCGGCGCCCGGCGGGCGCGACCGGCCGGCGCGTAGCTCCGCCTCGACGGGACCACCCAGGACCCGGACCTGACCGGCATCGAGTACGACATCGGCTACGGCGCCCGGATCTTCATCCCGTCCGACTGGGAGGTCACCCAGACCGCCGACACCCGGATCTGGGCCACCAACAGCAAGGGCAGCTTCGCCTTCGCGGCGGTCGGGCAGGTACAACGACGCGTCGGTGCGGGCCGGCGACGTGATCGAGCAGAACCTCGAGGGGCTGCTGGCGCCCGACGTCTACACCCAGCTCCGGACGGACGGGCCCGACGGGACTTCTGCACGGTGCCGTACGGCGACATCGTCAGCTCGTCGATCCTCGACTACCAGGCGCTGTGGGCCGACCCGCAGGGCTCGGTCGAGATCTACGGCCAGATCTACGCCGGCGTGCGCAAGGACGGCGCGGCCCTGGTGGTGCTCATCGAGCACGTCCCGCCGGACGACTGGAACGAGACGCTCTATCCCCGGGCCGCGATCGTCGAGCAGTCGTTCCTGCGGTTCGCCGGGAAGTTCTAGTGCCCGATCACGAGGGCGGTGGCCAGCGCGGCCACTCCTTCGCCGCGGCCGGTGAGGCCCAGGCCGTCGGTGGTCGTCGCCGAGACCGACACGGGGCGCCGATCGCCGCGCCCAGCGCGGCCTCCGCCTCCGCTCGCGTCGGGGTCCGAGCTGCGGGCGGTTGCCGACCACCTGCACCGCGGCGTTGCCGATTCGGAACCCCGCGGCGCGCACCCGCCGGGCCGTCTCCTCGAGGAGCGCGGCGCCGGACGCGCCGGCCCACTCCGGCTCCGACGTGCCGAAGTTCGAGCCGAGGTCGCCCAGGCCGGCCGCCGAGAGGAGCGCGTCGCAGAGTGCGTGCGCGGCGACGTCGGCGTCCGAGTGACCCTCGAGGCCCTGGGGCTCGTCCGGCCAGGCCAGCCCGGCCAGGTGCAGGGGCACGCCGTCGGCGAAGCGGTGCACGTCGACGCCCAGCCCCACCCGGGGGACGTGCGCGCTGGCTCGCTGCTCGCTGGCTCACTCACGGGCCGCATCATGCCCCGTCCGCCTGCCGTCGCGTAACGAATAGGCAGTCATGAGGGACAATCGCAGTCGTGAGGACGTTCCGCGGGGCGTGGTCGCTCGCCGGCCTCGCCGCCGGCGCTGCGGGGCTGGCGACCAGCTACTTCGTCGCGATGGCGATGACGCTGCGCGAGTCACCGGTGATCGCGGTGGCCAATCTCGTCGTCAGGCTGACGCCCGGGCCGATCGCGCACTACCTCATCGAGCAGGTCGGCCAGCCTCGACAAGCCGCTGCTGCTGCTCGGGATCTTCGTCGTCCTCGGCCTCGTCTTCGCCTGGGCCGGGCGTCTGACGCGGCGCACGTGGTGGGCACCGGCCATCGTCTACGGCGTGCTCACGGTGCATCGGCGGGATCGCCGTGTCCCAGCAGCGGGGGGCGTCCGCCGTCGACCAGGTGCCGGTGGCCGTCGGCTTCGTGACCTGGCTGGTCGCGCTGTCGCTGCTGACCGAGCCGCTGATCCGTGTCGACCGGCGCGTCGCGCACGTGCCGGCCCCTCACGAGGTCGACGTCCTCGGGCCGGTGCCTCCCGGTGACCACACGCGGCGCACCTTCGTGATCCGCGCGGGAATCTTCGCCGTCGCCGCGGCGGTGCTCGGTGCCACCGGCCGGATGGTCGGCCGCGGGCGCCGGAAGGTCGAGGAGTCGCGACGGTTGCTGCGGCTCACCGAGGTGACCGAGCCGCTCGTGCCGCCGTCCGCCCGCGTCGGCGTCAAGGGGATCACGCCGTGGCAGACCCCGAACGGGGACTTCTACCGGATCGACACGGCGTTCGTCGTGCCCGACGATCGAGCCGAAGAACTGGTCGCTGCGGATCCACGGCACTGGTCGACCGCGAGCTCACGCTCACCTACTGCCGAGCTCGTGGACATGCAGCTCACCGAGGCCTGGGTCACCTCAACTGCGTCTCCAACACCGTCGGCGGCGACCTCATCGGCAACGCGTGGTGGAGCGGGGTGCGGCTCGCCGACATCCTCGAGAGGCCGGGCCGCACGAGGGTGCGGACGCCGTGCTGCAGACCTCGGACGACGGGTGGAACTGCGGGACGCCGCTGTCCGCGCTCACCGACGACCGCAACGCGATGCTCGCGATCGCGATGAACGGCAACCCGCTGCCGATCGAGCACGGCTTCCCGGTGCGCACGATCGTGCCCGGGCTCTACGGCTACGTCTCGGCGTGCAAGTGGGTCGTCGACATGGAGGTCACGAAGTTCGCCGACTTCTCGGCGTACTGGACCGACCGTGGCTGGAGCGAGAAGGGCCCGGTCAAGATCGCGTCGCGGATCGACGTGCCGCGGTCGGGGGCGGACGTGCCGTCCGGGGCCGTCACCTTCGGCGGGGTCGCGTGGGCCCAGCACACCGGCATCGAGGGTGTGGAGTTCTCCGTCGACGGCGGGGCCTGGACGGCCGCCGAGATCGGCGCCGTCCCGACAACGACGACACGTGGGTGCAGTGGAAGGGCGTCGCCGAGGTCGAGGAGGGCGACCACACCGTGCGGGTGCGCGCGATCGACAAGGACGGCCAGGTGCAGACCGGCGTCGAGCAGGACGTGCTCCCCGACGGCGCCACCGGCTGGCACGCCAGGGACTTCACCTGCACCTAGTCTTCGGTCCGTGACGGACTTCGGCTCGCGCACCGGGTGCGCCCTGGTGGTCGGCGGCAGCGGCGGGCTCGGGCTGGCCGTCGTGCGGATGCTCGCGTCGCGGGGCTCGGCGGTGGCGCTGACCTACCGTTCGCGCGCGGAGGCGGCGTCCTCGGCGGTCGACGCGGCGCGCGGCATGGGGCGTGCAGCGCCTCCGCATACCAGCTCGACGTCACCGACGCCGAGGCGTGCGCGGCGGTCGTCGCCGAGGTGGTGGCGACGTACGCCGGGCTGCACACGCTGGTCCACGCCGCCGGCCCGCACGTCCCGATGAAGCACCTGTCCGCCGTCGCGCCCGCCGAGCTGTCGACCCAGCTGACGCGAGGACGCCGCCGGCTTCTTCAACGTCGTCCACGCCGCGCTGCCCCACCTGCGGGCCGCCGAGGGGTCGATCGTCGCCGTCACCACGGCGGCCACCGCCCGCTACCCGGTCCGCGACGGGCTCTCCGTCGACGCCGAAGGGCGCCGTCGAGGCCCTGGTGCGGGGGCTCGCTGCCGAGGAGGGGCGCTACGGCGTGCGCGTCAACGCCGTCGGCCCCGGCATGCTCACCGACGGCATGGCCGCCCGGCTGATCTCCTCCGGAGACCTGTCGGAGGAGGCGCTGGCCGTCGCCCGCGGCAACATCCCGCTGCGCCGGTTCGGCAACGCGACCGACATCGCCGAGGCCGTCTGCTTCCTGGCCTCCGACCGCGCCGGCTTCATCTCCGGGCAGAAGCTCGACGTCGACGGCGGCTACAGCGTCTGACGCTGGGTCTCCACGCGCCGTTGCCACCAGTGCCGCTTGGTCGGCTCACTGTCCGCGGACGTGCCGGGGGTCGCGTCGACCGCTGGCGACACGTGCGTCATCCAGTGCCGGACGCCGGCCTCCGAGAGCCTGCGCTCGAGGACGAGCTCGGCGGGCATGGCGGCAAAGGCGCGCGCGGCCGACCAGCCCTGGTCGGACGGCGGCGGGTCGAGGACCAGCAGCCGCGCCCCCTCGACGACCGGGATGTCGATCGGTGCGCCCTCGTGCCAGATCCGGGTGCCGCCCGGCGAGACCAGGCCGAACGCCGCCTTGCCGTCGTAGTCGCGCGGCGCCTCGGGTCCGTGGCCCAGGCAGGCAGCGACCGCGTCGGGCGTCGGCGGCTCGCCCGGGAGATGACCCGGCGTCACCAGCCGCTCGGCCAGCAGGGTGTGCAGCTGGAAGTTGTCGGTGATCCCGCTCATCGTGAACTCGAACCCCTCGCGGCTGGCGCGGTGCAGCACGACCAGGTCTTCGTCGTCGAGGACCGCCAGCGCCCTGGCCAGGAACTTGCCGGCTCCTGAGATCTCCAGGACCTCCCGGGCGACGGCGAGGAACTCCGGCTTGGGCAGCACCACCTTCCGGATCTCCTTGCGACCCAGCACGGCCGCCACGGCCGGCGTCCACGTCGGGATGCTCCACCAGCCCAGGACGGCGGCGCGGGTGCTCGCGTCCGCCAGCCCGTCCAGCGCCTCATAGAGGCGTGACGGCGCTTCCTCGCCGACCGGCTCGGGGTAGTCCCCGCGCTCGGCGACCGGCCACCGGTGGCAGAACTCGACCGCCTGCTCGACCGCGAGCTGGGCTCGGAACAGGATCGGCTCCGCGCAGCTGGCCGGGTCCGCGCCGTACTCCACGCAGCCCCCGATGACGACACCGACGAGTGCGTCCAGCCCGGCAGGCACGCCGCCGAGCACGTCGGCGAGGATCGGGGCGGCCTCGTGCAGCTCGTCGACGGGAGCGTCGACGAACTCGCTGCGTATCCGGTCGAGCTCACGTCGCTGCGCGTCCTCGTCGTGCTGCCGGACAGCGTCCCGAAACGAGTCGACGGCGTCCCGAAACTCCGCCACGCCCAGCACGTTACTCGCGGCCGACGCGCTCCGCGGGCAGGTTGGGAATGTCCGGCGTCACGGGATGCGATGGTCTACCTCGGCACGGGCCTGGTTCGTCAGATGCAGGCGGTGCTGGTCAGTGCATCCCTGAGCGCCTGCCGCGCCGCTTCGTCTGTGGCGACGCCGTCACCCACTACATGTCCGCCTCGAGCAGGAGTGTCCATCAGCCGATGGCTTTCGGTGGATCGGTCTGGGGCGGGAATCGGAGCTGACGTTCGGCTTACGTGCGTCTGTGGAAGGTGTATTTGCCGGTGGGGAGTGTGGTCATGTCGTAGCTGGTCGTGGGCTCGTGGTGGTCCCAGGGGCAGAGGATGCGTCGGGTTGGTTGCTCCGCTGCCCAGCGGTGGGGTGGTGCATGTGGATGCCGGGTGGTCGCAGCCTTCTATTCGCAGCCGCGGCTCGATGGTCTTGATGCGTTGGGTTCGTGTAGAAGCGTCTCTTGCGGCCCAGGTCGAGGACCTGGGAGTCACCGCCCAGTACGGCGGGGATGATGCCTGCTTCGCAGGCCAGCCGCCTCGCGGCGCCGGGGGAGATGGCTTCGCCGGTGTCGAGGTGGGCGGCTTTGAGGCCGCCCATCAACGTGTCGAGCTCCGTGAATACGACGACGGTGGCGTTGAGGCCGCCGGTCTCGGGGAGTCGGTCGGTGGGGTAGCGCTGGATGTATTCGGCGAAGGCTTGGCCGAGCCGCTCCGGTGTGGGCCTGCGCTCGCCGAGCGGCCCCTTGGCGGCTTGGTGCTTCGGGGAGGCGATCGCGAACAACGCTTTCTTGAGCATCGAGCCGCTCAGGGCGGAGTCGATGGTGAAGCGGCCGTGGAGCTTGCCGTGGCCGTCGTCCCAGACGGTGAGCCGGGTCGCGACCTGGGCGGCGCGCTCCTCCTTCTCCAACAGCTTGGCTTCGTGGGCGTCGGCGGTCTGGGGGGAGACGAGCTCGAGGATGCGGCGGCCGAGGATCCGCAGGTGCTTGGCGTCGTGGTCGGCGGCCAGGGTGAGCAGCTGCTGCTCGGCCTCCTCGACCACGTCTCCGTCGAGGTCGTCGGGCAGGTCAGAGAGGGCGCGGAGGATGGCCTCGGTCTGCTCGACCTGCAGGGTCCCGGCCGCGAGGGCGGTGCGGGTCGACTCTCGCTGCTCGAGGCCCTCGGCGAGCCTCATCAGGCGGTGAGCGGCCGCTCGGGTGGTGCGGGTGGTCGCGGCGTGCCAGGTGGCGGTCGAGGAGGCGGCGGTCTCGCCGGCGATGTCGGTGCGGGTGGCGTGGATGAGCAGCCGGGCCTTGACCTCGGCCAGCTGTGCTTCGGCGGCCTGCACCTCGCCGATCACGGCGGTGGTCTCGGCGGCGTCCATGGACCACAGCGGCACCGCGGCCACGCTGGTGAGCTGGTCGCGCACACCAGCGACCGCCCGGGTGACCGGGTGGGGCTGGTGGGCGATCGCTGTCATGGCACCTATTCCAGCACTCCCCGCCGACACCCGCTGGTGGCTCGAATCCCTTTGTGGACAAGGGATTGCTGCTCGCTCGGTTGTGCACGACAAGTGGCCACCCGGCGGCGGACGGGTCAGTCGATGCTCGGGCGTTTCGAGACGGGCTCAGCTGAGTCCGCCCTCCTCAACCAGCGCGTGGCGCGGACCAGCAAGCCGGCCGACGGGCGACGCGTGAGCCCTCGGGCTCACGCGCCAGGTGCGGCGGTGGTGCGAGGCTCCGGGCATGCGTGGGATCGCGGTCGTGCTGGTCACCTTCGGACTCGCGGGGGTCGGGATCGTGAGCTACGAGTGGTGGTGGGCCGGCCTGGCCGCGGGTCTCGCGGGCACGGCGAGCCTCTGGCTCCTGCGCCGCGCCGACGGCGGGCTCGAGTGGGCGCTCGGTGCGTGCCTCGGGCTGACCCTCAGCCAGGTCGCGGTGGCGGTGCTGTGGGGGCCGGGCACCTACGAGGTCATCGACGTCTTCCTGGTCTACGGCGTGGCCTGCTCGGCGATCGGGCTGCTCGTGGGCGGGCTGGTCACCAGTTGCCGGGCGACGCGGGCAGCGGGTGGGCGGCGTCGTGGATGACGTAGGCCGTGCCGCCGGAGCCGCCGAGCCAGACCGACTCGAACTGCGCGCGGTCGTAGGTGCGCCGCACGCCCGCGGACGACGAGGCGGCGGGGTCGTTGACGACCACGTCACCGGACGCGGTGAAGCCCACGATCACCAGCAGGTGGCCGGCGGTCGAGGAGATGGGCGCGCCGTAGAGCCCGCCGGAGGGGAAGGACACCGAGGCGATCACCGGGATGCCGGCGGCGACCAGCGCCTCGGCCTCCGACAGCGAGCGGAGCCGGGTGACGAAGGCCGAGAGCCCCCGCGAGGCGGCGTAGGCCGTGTTGAAGGGCCAGTTGCCGGTGCCTTCGTAGGCCGCGTCGTAGGTGCGGCGTGCGACCTCGTCGACCCACGGGTCGGGGCGGGAGCCCACCCACGCGTAGGCGCGGGGACCGGGCAGCCGTGCCGTAGTAGCCGAGCACCATCGCCGTCGAGGTCGGGGAGCACCAGGCCTCGCCGCCACCGCCGTACTGCGAGAACTCGCCGCGGTGCACCATCTGCGAGTAGCGCGGGACGTCGAGCACGACGCCGGACGCGACGTCCGGGTGCGGACACGGCCGGGACCGACGAGGGGAGCCGCGACGCGACCGCGCCGACGAAGGACACCGAGGGCGAGGCGGAGGACGCGCCGCGCCCGGCGCATCAGCCGCACCTGCAGCTGGTAGGAGTCGGCGGACGACGAGGCCTTCCAGGTGTCGACGTCGACGCGACCGAGTGCGTCGGACTGGCCCGGCACCGAGGTGCGGCGCACGTGCTTGTCGGACGAGGCCCAGCGCCCGAGCACCATCCACCGCGACCGCGTGGCGCCCGAGGTCACCCGCACCCGGATCTCCACCCAGCTGTTCCTCGGCGTCGCGGCCGACCACGACGCGACGAGCTGGGTGAGGCCGAAGCCGGGGGCGACGGCCGACGACGTCCACGAGCCGACGTCGTAGGTCTTGCCGTGGTAGGCGCGCCGCTTCGAGGCGTTCTTGAGCACCAGGGCGCCGTGCCTGAGCCGCAAGCCCCGACGACACGCCGGTGCGGAAGGCAGATCCGCCCTCCCATGTGGCAAGGGCGACCTGGCGCGCCGGAGGATCGCCGGCCGAGGGCGGGGCCACGCTCACCAGCATCCCTGCTCGGGAGGAGACAGAGCATCAGGAGTCGGCGCACCCACCGAAGATTACGTCACTCTGGTCACTCCGGTCACATGAAGACATCTTCACTTTTGCCCTCACGCCATGCCCTCTGCGGCGTAGTCTGCGGGCTGGCCGCGCTAGAGGGAGGCGCAGCCAGAGGGAGCCAGGACCATGACCCAGAGCCTGTCGGGCGTCCTGCTCGTCGAGGACGACGAGGGAGACGCCATTCTCGTCCGCGAGTGCCTGCGCGAGGCGGGCCTCGCCGACGACGACCTGACCTGGTGCCGCACGGTCGCCGAGGGCGTCGACGCGCTGATCGAGAAGCCGTCCTGCGTGCTGCTCGACCTCGGCCTGCCGGACGCGGAGGGGCTCTCCGCGCTGCACACCCTCGTCGCCGAGGTGACCACGACCCCGGTCATCGTCCTCACCGGCCGCCACGACCGCGCCGGCGTCGAGGCCGTCGCCGCCGGCGCCCAGGACTACCTGATCAAGGACGACCTCACGCCCGAGCTGCTCGACCGCACGATCCGGTACGCCGTCCAGCGCCGGCAGACGCAGCTCACCGAGGTGCAGCTGCGCGAGGAGCGGCTGCTGGCGGCCGAGAACTCCCGGCTCGAGCGCGGGCTGCTGCCCAAGCCGCTGCTGCGCACCGACTTCGTCGCCTGCGCCAGCCACTACCGCCCGGGCCGGGCCCGGGCGGTGCTCGGCGGCGACTTCTACGACGTGGTCGAGACGCCGGACGGCCGGGTGCGCGCGGTCATCGGCGACGTGATGGGCCACGGCCCCGACGAGGCCGCCCTCGGCGTGCACCTCCGGGTCGCGTGGCGCACGCTGGTGCTGGCCGACGTCCCCGACGACGCAGATCCTCGCCGACGCTCTCCCGCCTGCTCGAGGCCGAGAGCCCCGGCGGCATCTTCGTGACCGTCTGCGACGTCACCATCGACCGCGACCTCGGCCTCGACCGTCCGGGTGGCCGGCCACCCGCCGCCGCTGCGTCTGCGCCGACGGGGCGGCGAGCTACCTCGACGTCGCGTTCGGCCCGCCGCTCGGCATCCGCGACGAGCAGCCGCACCCGGGGCTGGCCGGTCACCCGTGCCCAGCTGCAGCCCGGGCCGCCGCTGGTGCTCTACACCGACGGCCTGCTCGACGCCTACCGTCAGGTCGACAGCCTGACCAGCGTGGGGCTCGACGAGCTGCTCGAGATCGCCACGGGCGCCCTGGCCGACGGGAGAGTCGCTCGACGACCTGCTCCAGACCATCGTGGCCCTGGCGCCCATCCGGGCGGTCGACGACACCGCGCTCGTGGTGCTCCAGGCGGGCGGGACGGCCGGGCAGGTCGCCACGTGAGGGCGGCGGACGGGCTGGAGCCTCCGGCGCCGGGTCACCCGGGCGATCGTCGGCGTCCTGCTCGTCCTCATGGTGCTGATCGTCAGCGTCATCTACTTCATCAACGAGGCCAAGAGCGCAGGCGACGAGCTCGTCGACCAGTGGGACCCGGCCTACCAGATCAGCCAGAACACCCTGACCGCGATGGTCAACCAGGAGACCGGTGTCCGCGGCTACGCGCTCGGCCAGGACGAGGTCGTTCCTGGAGCCCTACAACATCGCCCAGCTGCTGGGTGGCTCGGCCCAGAGCACGCTGCGCAAGTACCTCCTCGGCTACCCCGAGCTGCTGGCCCACCTGCGCGACCTCAACGCCGCGATCGACGGCTGGCGGGCGACGGTCGCCGAGCCGATCATCGCCCAGGTGCAGGCCGGCGACGAGACCGCGGCGGCAGGCGGCCGCGGCACCGGAGGCACGTGCGGCGTTCGACCGGATCCGGGCGGCCTCCAACGCGCTCACCAACGGCATCGACGCCCAGCGGGCCAAGGTGACGAAGGACCGTGACCGCGCCTTCGTCTGGGTGTGGTCCGTGATCGCCTTCGGCGCCGCGGTCCTGCTGGTCACCGGCATCGTGCTGGGCCGCGGGCTGCGGCGCCAGGTGCTGCGCCCCGATGACCGGCCTGGTGGCCCAGACCCGCCAGGTCGCCGCGGGCGACCTCGACCTCGAGATCGCCCAGGACGGCCCGCTGGAGATCCAGGACCTCGCCGCCGACGTCGACCTGATGCGCGGCACGCTGGCCGCCCAGATCGACCGCATCGAGCGGGCCCGCAGCCGGATCCAGCAGCGCAGCGCCGAGCTGGCCCGCTCCAACGCCGACCTCGAGCAGTTCGCCTACGTCGCCTCGCACGACCTCTCCGAGCCGCTGCGCAAGGTGACCAACTTCTGCCAGCTGCTCGAGCGTCAGTACGCCGACCAGCTCGACGACAAGGCCCGCCAGTACATCGCCTTCATGGTCGACGGCGCGAAGCGGATGCAGGCGCTGATCAACGACCTGCTCGACTTCTCGCGTGTGGGCCGGTCCGACGAGCACTTCGTCCCGGTCGACCTCGACCGGGCGCTGGCGCGGGCCCTGGGCAACCTCGAGGAGCCGATCGTCGAAGCGCACGCGGTGATCGAGCACGACCCCCTGCCGACGGTGCCGGGTGAGCCGACCCTGCTCACGGCTCTGCTGCAGAACCTGGTCGGCAACGCCGTCAAGTACCACAGCCCCGACCGGCCCTGCGTGGTGCGGGTCAGCGCAGAGGAGAAGGGCGACCAGTGGCTGCTGACCGTCGACGACAACGGGATCGGCATCGACCCGCAGTACGCCGAGCGCATCTTCACCATCTTCCAGCGGCTGCACCTGCGCGACGAGTACGGCGGGACCGGCATCGGCCTCGCCCTGTGCCGCAGGATCGTCGACTTCCACGGAGGCCGCATCTGGTTGGCCGAAAAGCACGAGCCGGGTGCTAGGTTCCAACTCACCCTGCCCCAGACCCAGGCACCCAGTGAGACGGTGGACGAAGATGAATCCGCGCTACCCGCTGCACGCTGACCAGGCTCTGTCGGTGCTGCTCGTCGAGGACGACCCAGGCGACGTCCTGATCGCCCGAGAGGCCCTCGCCGCCGGCCGGTTGTCGACCGACCTGCACGTGGTCACCGACGGCGTCGAGGCGATGTCCTACCTGCGCAAGGCCGACGAGTTCTCCGAGGCCAGCCGCCCCGACCTGATCCTCCTCGACCTCAACCTGCCCCGGAAGTCGGGACACGAGGTCCTCGCCGAGGTCAAGCAGGACCCCGAGCTGCGCCGCATCCCGGTCGTCGTCCTGACCACCTCCCAGGCCCAGGAAGACGTCGCCAAGAGCTACGACCTCCACGCCTCGGTCCACGTCTCCAAACCCGTCGACTTCGACCAGTTCACCGAGGTCGTCCGCCAGATCGACGACTTCTTCGGCAACATCGCCGAGCTGCCGGCCTGACCGGCCGGGTCCTGTCTGGGTCGGGTGGGGTCTGGGGCTGCGTTCGTGGCTCTCGGTCCCCGGCCCTCCGGGCCGGGTTCCCCGCGCCGACAGGAGTGCCGTGTCGCGGGGCGCTGCTTCCAGCGGGGTGACGTTGGGCTGGCCCCGCGCCACGCCCCTCTTTTAGCGACGCGGGGAACCCGGCCCGAAGTTCCGGGGTCGACGGCCCTCACTCCGTCTGCACTGGGGGATGCGGGCGTCGGGCGCGTGAGCCGCGCCGCGGCTCACGCGCCCGACGCCGCCCCACCCCGTGATGGCGGAGCGAGGGCAGTGCGTGGGGCGGATCGGACTGTGGTCGGCCCCCGCGTCGCTAAAAGCGAGGCGTGGCGCAGGCACGCCCGACGCGGCCACGCTGGAAGCAGTCGCCTGCGACACGGCACGCCTGTCGGCGCGGGGGCCGGCCGCAGGCCGGGCCGACCCAACCCGGTGCCGCGAAAGCAGCCCCAGACCCAACCCCTCCCTAGACTTGACCGGTGCTCAGGCTCTACGACACCCAGACTCGCGAGGTCCGTGACTTCGCGCCCCTCGAGGAGGGGAAGGCTGGGCTCTACGTCTGCGGGTTGACGGTGCAGTCGGAGCCGCACGTGGGGCACGTGCGGTCGGCGGTGAACTTCGACGTGCTGCAGCGCTGGCTGCGCTTTCGCGGCTTTGCGACGACGTTCATCCGCAACACCACCGACATCGACGACAAGATCCTGGTGAAGGCGGCCGAGCAGGACCGTCCCTGGTACAACCTCGCCTACGCCATGAAGCGCGAGCTCGACCGCGCCTACGAGGCGCTCAACGTCGCGCCCCCGACCTACGAGCCCGCCGCCACCGGCCACATCCCGGAGATGGTCGAGCTGATCGGGCAGCTGATCGGGAAGGGCCATGCCTACGCCGCGGCCGACGGCTCGGGCGACGTCTACTTCGACGTCCGCTCCTGGCCGGCGTACGGCGAGCTCACGCACCAGAAGATCGACGACATGGAGGCGGCCGAGGACGCCGATCCGCGCGGCAAGCGCGACCCGCGTGACTTCGCCCTGTGGAAGGGATGGAAGAAGGAGTCCGAGCCGGAGACCGCCGCCTGGCCGAGCCCGTGGGGTCCAGGCCGGCCCGGCTGGCACATCGAGTGCTCCGCGATGGCGAGCAAGTACCTCGGCACTGCCTTCGACATCCACGGAGGCGGCGTCGACCTGCGCTTCCCCCACCACGAGAACGAGCAGGCGCAGTCGCGCGCGGCCGGCCATCGGTTCGCGTCGTACTGGATGCACAACGCCTGGATCACCACCGCCGGCGAGAAGATGAGCAAGTCCCTCGGCAACAGCCTGCTGATCCCCGAGGTGCTCAAGCGGGTGCGCGGCATCGAGCTGCGCTACTACCTGGTGGCGGCGCACTACCGCAGCCACGTCGAGTTCAGCTTCGAGGCGCTCGACGAGGCGGCGGCCGGGTTCCAGCGGATCGAGAACTTCCTCGACCGCGCCGGAGCGGGCGGGGCGGGCGAGGTCCCGGAAGCGTTCGCCGCGGCGATGGACGACGATCTCGGCACGCCGGCCGCGGTCGCGGTGCTCTATGACGCGGTGCGCGAGGGCAACCGCCAGCTCGCCGCCGGCGAAGACGCCGGCGCGACGGCCGGGCAGGTGCGCGCGATGCTCGACGTGCTCGGCCTCGACCCGGACGACCCGGCCTGGCCGAGCACCGGCGCCGCCGACGCCAAGCTCACCGGAGCGGTCGACGCTCTGGTCGCCGGACTCCTCCAGCAGCGCGCCGAAGCGAGGGCCGCGAAGGACTTCGCGGCCGCCGACGCCATCCGCGACCGGATCAAGGCCGCCGGCATCGAGGTCGAGGACACCCCCTCCGGACCGAAATGGAGCCTCTCGTGACATCGCTGGTTGAGGAAGGCGCGCTAGCGCCTGTCTCGAGACCCCCGCAGCGATCGCAGCCGATTCACCTGGCTCCCAGCCCCGGGTTGCGAGGTTTCGAGACGCTCGCCAGCGCGAGCTCCTCAACCGCCGGAGTGCGTCATGCCCGGTAACTCGCAGCGCAAGGGCTCCATCCGCAAGACGGCGAAGAAGCCCACCGTCGGGTCCGGCGGGCGGGTCAAGCGCGGCCTCGAGGGCCGCGGGCCGACCCCGAAGGCGAAGGACCGCCCCTACCACCAGGCGCACAAGGCTGCCAAGAAGACGGCAGCCGTGAAGAAGGCCGCGAAGGCCGGCGCTCGGGCCAAGCGGCGCAACTCCGGCGACGCCGAGTGGATCGCCGGGCGCAACTCGGTGGTCGAGTCGCTCCGTGAGGGCGTGCCGGTCAACGGCGTCTACGTCGCCGAGGGAGCCGAGCGCGACGGCCGGCTCCGCGAGGCGTTCCGGCTGGCCAGCGAGCGTGGGATCAGCCTGCTCGAGGTGACCAAGGGCGAGCTCGACCGGATGACCACCGGTGCCGTGCACCAGGGGCTGGCGGCCCGCATCCCGGCCTACGAGTACGCCCACCCCGACGATCTGCTCGACCGCGCCATGGAGCTCGGCGAGCCGCCCCTGGTCGTCGCCCTCGACCAGGTGACCGACCCGCGCAACCTCGGCGCGGCGATCCGCAGCGCAGCAGCGTTCGGCGCGCACGGCGTGCTGATCCCGGAGCGGCGTGCGGCCGGCATGACCGCCTCGGCGTGGAAGACCAGCGCCGGAGCGGCGGCCCGGATCCCGGTGGCCCAGACGGTCAACCTGGTCCGCCAGCTCAAGAGCTACCAGGACGCCGGGTGCATGGTGGTCGGCCTGGCCGCGGACGGCGAGATCTCGCTCCCCGACTTCGACCTCGTCGGACGGCCCGCTGGTCGTGGTGGTCGGCTCGGAGGGTGACGGGCTCTCCCGCCTTGTCGCCGAGACCTGCGACCAGCTGGTGTCGATCCCGATGGTCAACCAGGTCGAGTCCCTCAACGCCGGTGTCGCCGCCTCGGTCGCGCTCTACGCCGTGGCCCAGGCACGCTCGCGCTCTTGACGGTGCCCACGCGGGGGCAATGATCGGGTCATGAGCGGGTCGAGGCGGATCTTCGTCAGCGTGAGCTATGCGCTGACCTGGTCGCTGCTGACCCTGGTCTGCGCGACGGTTGTCTTCCTGCACAGCAGCCGGGAGACCACGCTGGCCAGCCACGACGCCGTGATCCGGCCCGACCTGTCCGGCCACGTCGTGCTGCTCACCGGGCCGGTGCTGCCCGACGTCCGGGTGCCGTCGGGTGGCCGGGTCGGCGTCGCCGTCACCCTCGGCAAGACCAACGCGCCGAGCACCGCCGACCTGGTCGACCGCTACGCGCTGATCGCCAGCCAGCCCGAGGGGCCCGAGGCGCGGGTGCGCGAGGTGCTCGCCGACCTCGTCGTCGACTCCGCGGTCCGCGGCGGCGCGCTGGCGCTGGTGCCGATCGTGGTGTGGCTACTGATCGGCCGGCAGCGCCGCCGGGTGCTGTTCGCCGGCGCCCGCATACCCCGGACCGTCGCCCTGCTGGCGACGATCGGCCTGGTGGGCGTGCTGGTCGCGCAGCCGTGGGACAAGACGAGCCGCGCCTCGACAGCGAGGAGGAGTGGCAGCCGCTCGCGACGTTCCTCGGTCCCGACGTGCCCCTTCCCAGCGGGCTCGGCGAGGTCGAGGTCCGTGGCGACGTCACCACGGGCCAGACCCGACGGCTGATCGAGAGCGCCGTTGGGACCTACGACGACGGAAAGACGTTCTATCGCGACGCCGCGGAGGCGGCCGCCGATCTCGAGCTGCGCCAGCCGGAGGAGGGCGAGGCCGTGGTCCTGCTGGTCTCCGACCGGCACGACAACATCGGCATGGACCGCGTCGCGCGCGCGGTCGGCGACGCGGCCGGGGCCGAAGCGGTGTTCGACGCCGGCGACGACACCTCGACCGGCAGCACGTGGGAGGCGTTCTCGCTCGACTCGCTCGACGCTGCCTTCGACGACGGGCCGTACGCCGACAACAAGTGGGCGGTCACCGGCAACCATGACTTCGGCCCCTTTGTGGGCAGCTACCTCAGCGACCACGGCTGGACCATGCTCGACGGCGACGCCGTCGACGGCCCGGCCGGCACCCGGCTGCTCGGCGTGGGGGACCCGCGGTCGAGCGGGCTGGGGAGCTGGCGCGACGAGACCGGGCTCAGCTTCGGCGAGGTCGCCGACCGGCTGGCCGACGCCGCCTGCGAGGCCGACGACGAAGGCGACCGGATCACGACGATCCTGGTCCACGACGCCAACATGGGCGACGCCGCGCTGGAGCGTGGCTGCACCGACCTGGTCATCGGTGGCCACCTCCACGTCCAGAGCGGACCGACCGAGGTGACGGGCGAGAACGGCGCGGTCGGCTACAGCTACACGACCGGCACCACCGGCGGAGCGGCGTACGCCATCGCGGTGGGCGCCGCGATCCGCCGGCCGGCGGGCATCACGCTGCTCACCTACGCCGACGGCCACCCGGTCGGCGTCCAGCCGGTCACGCTCGGCACCACCGGCGTGTTCACGGTCGGAGACTACGTCGAGCTCGAGCCGTCCGACAACGGTGGCTGAGGTGCGACGAGCGCAGCGAGGAGCCTCGAAGCCGCTGAAGGCCGCGCGGGGACCCGATGGAGCCGGGTGGCTTCGCTCCCGCGGCTTCGAGGCTCGGCCGTAGCCGGCCTCACACCTCAGCCTCGATCCGTTGCGGGCCGCCCACTACGCGACACCCATCCACGATCCAGGCTGCCATCGTCAGCGAACGGTTCAACTTTCAACGCGCGTGACCGCCGTCACCTTTGCCCCGAGCGCTCGTTGACGAGCTGATACACGTTCTAGTTCTGCGCCTGGGAGGGCCCCGTGACACGTCTCGCTGCGCGCCCCGGCGTCGCCCTGCTCGCGGGCAGCGCCCTCGTGCTGGCCCTGGGCCTGGCGGCCTGCGGCTCGCAGCTCGACCCGGACGACGTGGTGGGTGCCAACGGCGGCACCGGCGGGGGCGCCCAGGGCGGTGAGGTGGTGCCCGGCACCGGCGCAGGCGGCGACACCGGGATCGGAGCCGCGAGCGGCGACACCACGGCCGGCGGCGACGCGACGGCCGGCGGCGGTACGCCGGGCAGCGGCACCACGGTCCGGAGGTGGCAGCGGCGGTGGCATCGGGCGGCGGCTCGGGTGGCGGCAACGGTGGCGGCGACAGGGGCGGTCGGCAGCGGCGGTGGCGACGACGGCGGCGAGAACGCCCCGCAACCGGTGGCGGCGGCGGAGCGAGCTGCGACGGCTTCAAGAACGGCCCCGGCGTCACCGACACCGAGATCACCATCGGCAACGCCTCCGATGTCTCCGGCCCGGTGCCGGGGCTCTTCGAGTCCAGCCAGGACGCGGTCAAGGCCTACGTCGCCTACTTCAACTCCAGCAGCGACATCTGCGGCCGCAAGCTCAAGCTCGTCGACTACGACAGCCGCACCGACGCCGGCGCCGACCAGGCCAACTACGCCAAGGGCTGCAACGAGGTCTTCGCCATGGTCGGCTCGATGTCCGCCTTCGACTCGGGCGGCGCCGCGACCGCGCAGTCGTGCGGACTCCCCGACATCCGCTCAGCTGCGGTCACCAAGGACCGCAACGCCTGCGCGACCTGCTTCCCGGCCCAGTCGGTCAACACCGGCGAGTGGGAGAACGCTCCCGGCGTCTTCATCAAGAAGAACTACCCCGACGCGGCGGCGCACGCGGGCCTGTTCTACCTCAACGCCGGCGCGGCGGCCGAGAACGGCCCGGCCGAGGTCAGCGCGATGACCAAGCAGGGCATCCACTTCGACGTGGTGCAGAGCATCGACGTCGCGGAGTTCAACTACGCGCCGTACGCCCAGGCGCTCAAGGACAAGGGCGTCAAGGTCGTCCTCTTCGTCGGCGCCTCGCAGCAGTCCGCGCGGCTCGCCCAGGCGATGCAGCAGGTCGGCTACAAGCCGGACCTCTACCTGCGCGATCCCACGGACTACCTCCCCAGCTGGGTGGAGAGCACGGGCTCCGCCGGCGACGGCACCGTCGTGTTCCTGAACTTCACACCGTTCGAGGAAGCCAACAGCAACAACGAGATGAAGCTCTACCTGAGCTGGCTCCAGCAGGTCAGCCCCGGCGCCGACCCGACGTTCTTCGGAGTGTTCTCCTGGTCGGCGGCCCGGCTGTTCGTCGAGCAGGCGGCCAAGCTCGGCGGCACCTTGAGCAGGTCGACCCTCATCGACTCCCTGCGCAAGGTCGACAACTGGACGGCCAACGGGATGACCGCGCCCCAGCACGTCGGCAGCAAGCGCACGGGCGACTGCTGGCGGTTCATCCAGCTCAGCGGTGGCGCCTGGAAGGCCGTGGGCGGCAGCCAAGTACACCTGCGCCGGCACGACGAACGGCTGAGGCGGCAGATCCATGGACTCGTTCTTCGCCTACACCTTCTTCGGGCTCTTCTCCGGGGCGGCGTACGCGATCGCGGCCAGCGGGCTGGTGCTCACCTACTCGACCACCCGGGTGTTCAACATCGCCCACGGCGCCTTCGGGATGCTGCTGTCCTTCGTCTTCTGGGACTTCAGCGTCCGCCAGGGCATGCCCACTCCGCTGGCGCTGGCCCTGGTGCTCCTCGTCGTCGCACCGGCCATCGGCTGGTTCATCGCCCGTTTCGTCGCGCGTGGTCTGGGTGACGCCGCGCCCAGCGTCTCGCTGGTCGTGACGGTGGCCCTGCTGGTGGGCTGCATCGGGGTGGCCGGGCTGGTCTACCGCGACCGAGTTCCGGGCCGTGCAGCCCTTCTTCGCGGGCACCAGCTTCAGCGTCGGCGGGGTCAACATCACCGCGCACCAGGTGATCACCATCGTCGCGTCGGTCGTGGTGGCGGTCGGGCTCTACCTCCTGCTGTCCCGCACGCGGATCGGTACGGCGATGCGCGCATCGGTCGACAACCCCGAGCTGCTCCGCCTGTTCGGCGGCAAGCCCGAGCAGGTCGCCGCCCTCGCGTGGATGATCGGCATCTCGCTCGCCGGGCTCGGCGGCATCCTGCTGGTCAACCAGGTCGGCCTCGACTACTACCAGCTGACGCTGCTGGTCATCAACGCCTACGCCGCCGCGATGCTCGGCAAGCTCAAGAGCCTGCCGCTCACCTTCGTCGGCGCGATGGCGCTCGGCCTGGTCACGTCGTACTTCCCCGGCTACGTCCACCTCGAGGGCACGCTCTCGCAGGTCCAGAACGTGATCCCGGCGCTGTTCCTCTTCGTGGTGGTCGTCGCCCTGCCCCAGGCCCAGCTGCGCATCGGCCAGGTCAAGGGCATCGTCTCGGTGCCGCTGCCCTCGCTGGCCGCGCACCGCCGGATGGAGCGCCGGCCTGCTGCTCTTCGTCGCCCTCCTGGCAGGTGCGCTCGGCGAGCCCAACCTGCTGCTGGTCGGCAAGGCGCTCGCGTTCTCGATCGTGATGCTCTCGATGGTGCTGCTGACCGGCTACGGCGGCCACGTGTCGCTGGCCCAGCTGGCCTTCGCCGGCGTCGGTGCGCTCACCTACGCCAAGCTCGACGAGCCCAACCTCTACGGGCTGCTCGTCTCGGTGCTCGCCGCCGCGGCGGTCGGCGCCCTGGTCGCGCTCCCGGTGCTCCGGCTGACCGGTCTCTACCTGGCCCTGGCGACGCTCGCGTTCGCCTCGATCATGGACAAGGTCGTCTTCCAGGCCTCGTGGGCGTTCGGGTTCAACGGCCTCCTGCCCGCCCGGCGGCTCTCGGTGCTCGGCCACTCGGTGAGCTCCACCGGCGGCTACGTCTTCCTGATGGCGGTGTTCCTCGTCCTGACCGGGTGGGCCGTGCTGCTGCTCCGTCGTGGCGTGCTCGGCCGGCTGGTCATCGCCGCGCGCGACAGCACCGCGGCCTGCGGGACGCTCGGCCTCGACGTGCGCTGGTTCCGCGTCGGGCTCTTCGCGCTCTCCGCCGGGCTGGCCGGGCTGGGTGGCGCGATGCTGGCCGGGCTCCGGCAGAACATCGGTGCCGGTGACTTCATCTACTTCCAGAGCCTGCTGATCCTCCTGTTCGCGGTCGTCGCGGGCGTCACCTCGGTCACCGGGGCGGTGCTCGGTGGCGCGGCCATGACAGCGCTGCCGGAGCTGCAGTCGAGCTATCCGTCCGCGGCGGGCGCGTTCTTCGTCGTCATCGCCGTCTTCGCGATCCTGCTCGCCAAGGAGCCCAACGGCATCTCGGGCTACCTCTTCCGGCTGGGGCCGATGGGCTCAAGACCGCATCGCGCCGTCGATCCGGGCCAACCTGCCGACCCTGCCCGGCCCCGGCGAGGGCGACGTCGAGGACGCGACGTCGCCGAGGACGCCGCGCCGAGGAGCCGAGGGGGTGCCCGCGCATGCGCACTGAGCCGCTCCTGGTCGTCGACGACGTCGTCGTGCAGTTCGGCGGGGTCACCGCCGTCAACCACGCGTCGTTCGTCGCCGAGTCGGGCCGGGTCACCGGGCTGATCGGGCCCAACGGCGCCGGCAAGACCACCTGCTTCAACGTCATCAGCGGCCTGCAGAAGCCGACCCGCGGCAAGGTGCGCTTCAACGGGCGCAACGTCTCCCGCACCCCGGTGCACCGCCGGGCCAAGCGGGGGATGGGCCGCACCTTCCAGCGGCTCGAGGCGTTCGGGTCGCTGACCGTCCGCGACAACGTGCGGGTCGCCCACGACATCCACGCCGGGCTGCTCGGGCTGGTCCGGCCGTCCCGCGGAGACGTCGACGGGCTGCTCGAGCGCGTCGGCATCGCGGCGTACGCCGAGGAGCGCGCCGACTCGATCCCGACCGGCGTCGCCCGGCTGCTCGAGCTGGCGCGGTGCCTGGCCGGCGACCCCCAGCTGCTGCTCCTCGACGAGCCGTCGTCGGGCCAGGACGAGTCCGAGACCGAGGCGTTCGGCGAGCTGCTGCGCGACCTGGCCGCCGAGGGCCGCGGCATCCTCATGGTCGAGCACGACATGGCGCTGGTCATGTCGGTCTGCGACGAGATCCACGTCCTCGACTTCGGCGAGGTGATCGCGTCCGGGGCACCGGCCGAGGTCCGCGTCGACCCCCAGGTGCAGCAGGCCTACCTCGGCTACTCCGACGGGCGGCGCCCACGCCGCCGACGACACCCGGACAGACCTCCAGCCGGTCGAGGCGACGGCGACGATCCCGGCAGTCCAGGGGGTGCAGGCATGAGCGTCCCGATCCTCGAGGTGGTCGACCTCCACGCGGCCTACGGCCGGATCGAGGTGCTGCGCGGCGTCGACCTGTCGGTGCCCAAGGGCGCGGTGCTGGCGCTGCTCGGCCCGAACGGCGCGGGCAAGTCCACGCTCACCAAGATCATCAGCGGCCAGAAGAAGGCGACCTCGGGCGACGTGCACCTCGGCGGCGTCAACGTCCGCGACGCCGGGCCGGAGGAGCTGGCCCGCGCGTGGGGCTGTGCACCGTGCCCGAGGGCCGGTCGGTCTTCCCCAACCTCACCGTCGAGGAGAACCTCCTCCTGATGTCCTACGCCGGCGTCGCCGGGCCCGCCGTCCTCGACACGGCGTTCTCCTACTTCCCGCGGCTGCACGAGCGGCGCCGCCAGCTGGCCGGCACCATGTCCGGCGGCGAGCAGCAGATGCTGGCCATGTCGCGGGCGCTCGCGAGCGACCCGGCGCTGCTGATCCTCGACGAGCTGTCGATGGGGCTGGCGCCGCTGATCGTGGACGAGCTCTACGAAACCGTGTCACGGATCGCCGCTTCCGGCGTCTCCATCCTGTGCATCGAGCAGTTCGCCCGCACCGCGCTGCGGGTCGCCGACTACGCCGCCGTGATGAGCGGCGGCCGGGTCGTCGCCACCGGCGAGCCCGCCGAGATCCTCGAGACCATGTCCGACGTCATCCTGGGAGGGGCAGCATGAAACGAGTGGTCATCCCGATCCTGGCGGCGGGGCTGGCCGCCACGTCGCTGTCGCTCACCGCCGGCGCGGCCTGGGCGGACGACGTCGTCCGTCGCCGTCGCCCGTCGTCGCTCGCCGCTCCGCCGACGCCGACCAGCGCGCCGACCGCCGACCGGCGCCTTCAGCGGCTACAGCAGCACCGGCGTGGCCACCCCGGTCAAGGTCGAGATCTTCGAGCCGACCATCCCGATCCCGACCGTCCCGCAGGCCGAGTTCGACTTCGGCTACGCCAAGGTCAAGGCCGACTCGGCCAGCACCAAGGGCCGGGCCAGCTTCATGTGGCCCGGCGACGGCGTGGGCGAGGGGCTCAAGACCTTCTTCGACCAGCTCGGCCTCCCGACCGACGCTGGTCGAGAACGGCTACCCGGTCCAGGTCAACTCGCAGTACCCCTCGGGCACTCACCAAGCAGCACAACACGCCGTTCCCCGGCACCTCGATGACCACGACCTCGGGCAAGGGCACCGCCCGCGCCACGGTCGGCTTCTCCAACGACTGCAACGCGGGTGACGGTGCCGGCGACGACTCCGAGGACCCCGCCGGCGGCGGTGGCGCTGCTGCCCGGGCTGCCCGGCGTACCCCTGCTCGACAACCTCACCGACATCCTCGGGGTGCTCGGCCTCGGCGCGGGGCTCGGCCACCACCACCCGCAGCTTCTCGCGCGCCGACGGCCGGTCCCAGGACTCCGAAGACGAGCCCACCGACCCGGCCGACACCGACGTCTGCCAGCTCCCCGCCGCGCTGTCGGCGCTGGTCGACGTCAACGGCTACGTCGCCGACAGCCAGTCGGTCTCCGACGGCTCGCCGGTCACCGCGACGTCGCGGGCGGCGCTCGGCGACGTGCGGCTGCTCGGCGGACTCGTGACGATGTCCGGCATCACCTCGACGGTCGTCTCCAGCAGCGACGGCGCGACCGGCAAGTCCCAGGGGCGGGCCGACTACGGCACCATGACCATCGCCGGCCAGACCTTCGGCTACGGCCCCGAGGGCTACGTCGCCGCGGGCACGCCCGGGCGCGATCCCCGGGCTGCCCGGACGACCCGACCGCCGCGCTCGCGGCCCTCGGCATCACGGTGCAGCTGCCCGAAGCCGTCGTACAAGGCCGACGGCGACAAGGCCTCGGGCACCATCGAGGGGCTGATCGTCACGATCGACCTCAAGACCCTCAAGCCGGTGCTGTCGCAGCTGCCGCTCGGCGCGATCCTGGCCCAGGTGCCGTTCCCGCCCGAGGCCGCGCTGCTCAAGAGCCTGCTGAGCTCGATCGGCAACCTGTCGCCGAAGATCGTGGTCCACCTCGGCTACACCACCGCCGCCGTCGACACCGTCCAGGCGATCCCGATCCCGACACGCGTGCCCGACAACGACCCGACCGACGACCCGAGCGACGGCGCCGACCGACTCCGGCGGCGGCACGCGGCGGCGGGGCGACCGGTGGCGGCGGCGCAGTCGTCGGCGGCAGCCGCCTCCCGCCGGCGGACCCGGCGACGACCGGTCACCGACGCCGGTGCCGAGCTCGCCGACACGGCCGCGACGTCCGGCCTCCCGCCGCTGTTCTCGATCCCCGGCCTGCTGCTCTTCGCCGGGCTCGGCGGCGCGCTGCTGGCCGGCAGCTACGTCCGCCGGCTCGGCGCCATGGTGCTGGGCGCCGGCGGCGCCTGCCCCCACGGCCTCGAGTCCGGCCTGCCCGACCTGCGAAAGGTGCAGTGATGACCACCATGTCCACGCCGACCCCCGCCAGCGGCTCCCGCCTCGGCACCGGCACCGCCCTGCCCAAGGCCGGCCGCGGCGGCAGCGGCGCCGCGCCGCTGAAGAACGACAACTCCCGGCTGTTCCAGACCGTGCTGTTCTGGGTGGGTGCCTCGCTGCTCCCGCTCGGCATCGTGGTGATCGTGCTGGGCTGGTACGGCGTCGCCAACACGCCGTTCGGCTACGACCAGCAGTCCTACATGATCTCCGGCGGCTTCGGCGGCCTCGCGCTCACCTTCGTCGGCGGGTTCCTCTACTTCGGCTCGTGGCTGGCCCGCATCGCCGAGGACAACCGCGAGTCCTCGCGCCGGCTGGCCGACACCCTCCTGGTCCTCGCCGACGTCACCTCCCGCTCGGCCTCGCTCAACGACCAGGGCGTCGACGTCTCCGCCATCCCCGTGACCGCCGGCGACGGCACCACCATGCACCGCCGCGACTGCGCGCTCATCGCCCACCGCGAGGACCTGCGCCCGGTCGGCGAGCACCAGCAGGAGCTCGTCGCCTGCCGGGTCTGCAAGCCCTAGCTGCGACTCCCCGGGGGCGGTGGGAGGGCACCCTCAGTCCACAGGGGAGCGGTGGCGTGGCAACGTCTGTCCACGGGGACGACGGTTGCTCAGCCACCGCCACCTCGGTCCGGGTGTGGAGAGCGGTGCGCAGCCACCGTCACCAGGACTGTCAGGGTCAGGAGTCGGGCTCCGAGGTCGCCGGGGCGGAGGTGATGGCCTCGTCCGGCTTGTGCTTGAGCACGGTCGCGATGTAGTCGGCGGCGGCCTCGAAGATGTCGACGTCGTGGCCGGCCCGCTCGGCGAGGTACCAGCGGTGCGCGAGCACCTCGTGGAAGATCTCCGCGGGCTCGAGCTTGCCGGTGGCGTCGGAGGGGATCATCGCGGCGATCGGCTCGTAGATCTCGTCGAGCCAGCGGTTCGGCGACCAGGTGCCGGTCCTCGCGACCCAGGTTCGAGGGCGGCGGTGTACGACGCGAGGTCGTTGAGCAGCCGCCGGGCCTGGGCGTCCTCGACGTGCAGCCCGGTCAGCCCCTGCAGCTCGCGCTGGTGGTGGCCGGCCTCGACCACCTTCGGCTGGATGCGGACCCGGTCGCCGTCGAAGTCGGTGACGATGTCGAGCTCGTCGACGTCGAAGCCGAGGTCGTTGAGCCGCTCGATGCGCTGCTCGATCCGCCACATCTCCGTGGCCGAGAACTCCTCCTCGGCGGTCAGCTCCTGCCACAGCGCCTGGTAGCGGGTCTGGAGCAGGTCGACGATCTCGTGCGCCTCGACCTCGTAGCCCAGCGACTCGCTGGCCTGCAGGTCGAGCAGCTCGGCGAAGACGTTCTCGGTCGCGATCGTGAGGTCGTACTCCCGCATCGACTGTCGACAGGCTGGGCTTCAGCTCGCCGGTCTCGGCGTCGACGAGGTAGGCCGCGAAGCCGCCCGCGCTGCGCCGGAACAGCACGTTGGACAGAGACACGTCGCCCCAGAAGAAGTCCGCGAGGTGCAGCCGGACGAGCAGCACCACCAGCGCGTCGACCAGCGACGGGAGGTTGTCCTGCGACAGGCCGTGGCTGAACAGGCTGCGGTAGGGCAGCGAGAAGCGCAGGTGCTCGGTGAGCAGCGCGCAAGGGCAGCTCCTCGCCGTTCGCGTCCACCCGGCCCGTCACCACGCCCTGCGGCACGACCGCTGGCAGGTTGAGCCGCTGCAGGTCGCGGAGCAGCCGGTACTCCCGGAAGGCGATGTCCTCGACGGTCTCCTTGACGGCGTAGATCCGGTCGCCCAGCCGCACGATCCGCACGACGTGCCGCGACAGGCCACGGGGGAGCGGCACCAGATACTGCTCACCCCACTCCTCGAGCGGGACCGACCAGGGCAGCGTGATGATCGCCGGGTCCGGTCGGCTCGCGACGATCCGCAGCGCCATGGGGTCGAGGCTAGTGCCGCCGCCGGGATAGTCCGTGACATCTGTGCCTGTGGAACTGCCAGTTCCACAACACAAACGTCACGGACTATCCCGGCGCGATCACCAAGGTCGGCGGTCCGGGTCGAGGAGTACGGCGCCGGGGCCGCGGTCGGCGAGGTCGTCGCCGGGGTTGGTGAGCGCGCAGGACTTGAGCGAGAGGCAGCCGCAGCCGATGCAGCCGTCGAGCCGGTCGCGGAGCAGCTCGATCCGGCGGATCTGGTCGTCGAGCCGGGGCCGCCAGTCCCTGCTGAGGCGGTGCCAGTCGGCCTTGGTCGGCGTACGCCGGTCGGGGAGGGTCGCGAGCGCCTCCCCGATCTCCTCGAGGGTGAGCCCGATCCGCTGGGCGGTCCTGATGAACGCCACCCGGCGCAGCGTGGACTGGGCGTAGCGGCGCTGGTTGCCGGTCGTGCGCTCCGAGGAGATCAGGCCGCGGCTCTCGTAGAAGCGGATCGCCGACGTGGCGACCCCCGAGCGCTCGGCCAGCTGGCCGATGGTGAGGGCGGTCATGAGTTCAACATTACTGGAAGTTGCTCAAGAACTAGAACAGGTTCTAGTCTGCGCCGGTGACCGACCCACGCATCGTCGTCATCACCGGAGCCGCCTCGGGCATCGGCCACGCCACCGCGGAGCTGTTCCGCGACCTCGGCGACACCGTCTTCGGCCTGGACATCCAGCCGAGCGTCCCCGAGGGCGTGACGTACGTCGAGTGCAACGTCGGCGACAAGGCGGCCGTCGACGCGGCGATGGCCACCTGCGCGGCCAGCGGGCGGATCGACGTCCTGGCCAACGTGGCGGGCATCGTGCAGTTCGGCCGCTTCGAGCAGATCAGCGAGGCGGAGTACGACCGGGTGCAGGCCGTCGACCTCAAGGGGCCGTTCTTCCTGATCCAGGCCGCGCTGCCGCACATCCGCGCGGCCAAGGGCAACATCGTCAACGTCTCCTCGGTGGCCGGCAACAAGCCGCAGGGCTACTCGGCGGCATACTCCGCGGCCAAGGGCGGGCTGACCCAGCTGACCCAGGCCCTGGCGCTGGAGCTTGCTCCGGAGGGGATCCGGGTCAACGCGGTCTGCCCCGGCACCGTGGACACGCCGTTGGTGCAGCACGTGGCGGCGAACTTCCCGCCCGACCTCGACCCGCGGGTGATGGACCGGCTGATGATGATGCTGCCCGGCAAGGCCATCAGCCCGGCCGAGATCGGCCAGTCGATCGTCTACCTCGCCTCGCCCGCGGCCCGGATGATCACCGGCTCGATCCTGGCCTTCGACGGCGGCATGAGCTGACCCAACTACGATGTTCGGCGCACCTCGCCGGTGTAGCTCAGTTGGCAGAGCGCCTCCCTTGTAAGGAGGATGCCGCGGGTTCGATTCCTGTCACCGGCTCTGTCGGCGGTCGCTTCTTGGGTGCCCCTGTGTTCACCTGTCTCGGGTGCGGCGTGACCATGAAAGGGCGCCCCCTACGCAAGTTCTGCAGCAACCGTTGTCAGCGCGACCTGGAGCGGAGACAGAAGCTGGGGCTCTGGCTTGAGACACGGCGAGGCCTTTGTTGCGACCACGGCAGGTCACTACATTCGGCCGCACCTCATGGAACAGCAGGGCGGGCGCTGTGCGATCTGTGACCGGCAGAACGAGTGGATGGGCGGCCTACCGCTGGCCCTGATCATGGACCACATCGATGGTGACCCGACCAACAATCGACGAGAGAATCTGCGCCTTGTCTGCCCCAATTGCGATTCCCAACTTCCGACGTACAAGAGTCGGAGCATGGGCCGTGGTCGGCACTCGCGGCGTCAGCGCTACGCCGATGGCAAGTCCTACTGATCGGCCCTGAAAGACTGGAGCCGTGACCTCCCCCACCGGCCCGCTCGTGGAGCTCGCGCAGGCCCACGGCGTCATGACGGAGTACGCCGACTGGCGCGGCCAGCAGGTCCAGGTCAGCGCCGAGACCATCGAGGCGGTCCTGGCCGCGCTGGGCGTCGACACGTCCGATCCGGAGCGCGCCAGGCAGGCGAAGGAGCACGAGCCCTGGCTGCGGATGCTGCCGCCCACCGTGGTGACGGTCGTCGGCCAGCCGACCCGGGTGCCGGTGCACGTCACCGACGGCGACCCGGTCGAGGTGTGGGTGGAGCTCGAGGACGGCAGCGCGCGCAACGCCGACCAGGTCGACCACTGGGTCGAGCCGCGCGAGATCGCGGGCAGCCGGATCGGGGAGGCGACGTTCGCCGTGCCGACGGACCTGCCGCTCGGCTACCACCGGCTCCGGGCCCGCAGCGGCGACGTCGAGGCGACAGCGCACCTGATCGTCACGCCCGCCTGGCTGGGGCTGCCGGAGCAGGCGGACCGGCGGCGCCAGTGGGGGTTCGCCACCCAGCTCTACAGCGTCCGCTCCGGCGGCAGCTGGGGGCTGGGCGACCTGACCGACCTCACCGACCTGGCCGTCTGGTCGGCCAGCGAGCTCGGCGCCGACTACGTGCTGATCAACCCGCTGCACGCCGCCGAGCCGCTGGCGCCGCTCGAGCCCTCGCCGTACCTCCCCAGCTCGCGCCGGTTCTTCAACCCCATCTACCTGCGCGTCGAGCGGATCCCGGAGTACGCCGCGCTGCCGCAGCCCGAGCGCGACGCGGTCGACCAGCTCGTCGGCCAGCTGCGGCCCTGGCTCACGCCGCAGGACCCGGTCGACCGCGACGCGAGCTGGACGGCGAAGCGGGCGGCGCTGCGGATCGTCCACGCCGCGCCCCGGAGCGCCGGGCGGGAGCTCGACTACGCGGCCTACCGGGCGCGGGAGGGCGACGCGCTCACCGACTTCGCCACCTGGAACGTGCTCGCCGAGGACCACGGCAACGACGTGCGTGAGTGGCCGGACGACCTCCGCCGCCACGACAGCCCGGCCGTGCAGGCCTTCGCGCGCGACCATGCCGACCGGGTCGACTTCGAGTGCTGGCTGCAGTGGGTGCTCGACGAGCAGCTGCAGCAGGCCCAGGCCAAGGCCGAGAACGCCGGGATGAGCCTCGGGATCATGCACGACCTCGCGGTCGGCGTACACCCGGGCGGTGCCGACGCGTGGCGGCTGCAGGACGTCTACGCGCAGGGCGTCCAGGTCGGCGCACCGCCGGACCCCTACAACCAGCTCGGCCAGGACTGGAGCCAGCCGCCGTGGCGGCCGGACCGGCTCGCCGAGCTCGGCTACCAGCCGTTCCGCGACCTGATCGGCGCCGTGCTGCGCCACGCGGGCGGGGTGCGGGTCGACCACATCCTGGGGCTCTTCCGGCTCTGGTGGATCCCGGTCGGCGGCCCGCCCCACGAGGGCACCTACGTCCGCTACGACCACGACGCCCTGATCGGCGTCCTCGCCCTCGAGGCGCACCGCGCGGGCGCCGTCGTCGTCGGCGAGGACCTCGGCGTCGTCCCGCCCGAGACCCGCGACTACCTCTCCTCCCGCGGCGTGCTCGGCACGTCGGTGCTCTGGTTCGAGTACGACGACCGCGGCGGCCCGCTGCCCGCCGAGCACTGGCGCGAGTGGAGCCTGGCCTCGGTCACCACCCATGACTTCCCGCCCACCGCGGGCTACCTCGTGGGCGACCAGGTCCGGCTCCAGCACCAGCTCGGCATCCTCGAGGGCGACCTCGACGAGGAGCTCGCGTCGGCCCGCGAGCAGGTCGACGCCTGGCTCGCGGAGCTGCGCCACCGCGGGCTGCTCGAGGAGGGGGACGACGTCGTCGAGGCGCTGCACCGCTACCTGGCGCTCACGCCGGCCCGGCTGCTCTGTGTCGCGCTGAGCGACGCCGTGGGCGACCGGCGCACCCAGAACCAGCCCGGCACCACCGACGAGTACCCCAACTGGCGGGTCCCGCTGGCCGGGCCGGACGGCGTACCGATCCCGCTCGAGCAGATCTTCACCTCACGGCGCGCCCGGTCGCTCGCCGCGACCGTCGTCCCATGATCCGTCGCACCCAGAGCAGCACCTCGGTGAGGCACACGAGGACCGACCACGCCACCAGCGCGTAGTAGGCGAACAGGAAGGCGAACAGCCCTCCGAGGTCGTCGTCGCCGTGGTCATAACCGTTGCCGGCGACAGGGATCGAGTCACCGATCGCGTAGGCCACGGCCACGACGACCACCGCGCCGAGGACGTACCAGAAGCATCGCCAGGCCCCGGCGCTCAACGCGACCTCCTGCGCGACGCGAGCACCAGCTCAGCGATGAGGGCCGCGACGCAGCAGACGCAGAACGCCACGAACCCCCAGCCGATGAAGTAGAACGCGCCGAGGTCGCAGTCCGAGGCCTCGACGTCGGCTTGGCACGCGGCGTCCCAGCGGCCGGCGCCGATGCCGCCGGCGACGAGGCTCACGAAGGCGGTTCCCAGGAGGTAGAGGCAGACACGCGATCCGATGGCGTCCATGCGAGCAGGACACCGCGCGGTGGACCGGTTGCGCATCGGCCCTAGTACTCATGGGCTACTGACGCGGTGCAGCCGATCTGGGACGCTACGCGTCGGACCGGGGACGGACGCCGGACTCCCGCTCGAAAGGCATGCCGATGACGCAGACCCCCAACCCGCCCGCAGGCTGGTACCCGCAGGGCAACCAGGAGCGCTGGTGGGACGGCAACGGGTGGAGCGACAACTTCCGTCCACTCGGCTCCGAGCAGACCCAGCAGCCCGGCCAGCCGGCGATGACGGCCGGCTATCCCACGACCTACCAGCAGCCGGCGTACGGCCAGCCGACCTACGGGCAGCCGCAGCCCTACGGGGCCCAGCCGGTCAAGCAGAGCCACACCGCCCGCAACATCCTCATCGTCTTCGGGGTGCTGTTCCTGGTCTTCGTGGGCGGCTGCTTCGCGGTGCTCGCCGTGGTCGGCAACAAGGTCAACGACGCGGTCAACGACGACTCCGAGGGCGGCCCCAACAACCCGCTCACGATCACCGAGGGCAAGGCGTTCGAGGTGCGGGGGTTCGAGTACGCCGACGGCTGGTCGATCGTCGGCGAGCCGGTGAGCCAGACCTGGCACATCGACGACCTCAAGCTCACCAACCACCGCGGCAAGGCGGACCGGCTGCTGGTCGAGATCAAGCTCCTCGACGGCAACGAGGTCCTGGCCACGGCCGCGTGCGGCGACGTTCGACAAGATCGCGAAGGACATCACGATCACGGTCGACTGCATCTCCGGCGACCCGCTGCCCGAGGCCTACGACAAGATCACGATCCAGGACGCGATCTAGGACGCGACCTAGGAGTGTGCTGAAAATGACGCGGCGCCAGCGCCGCGACAGCCGCACACTGGCTTTGTCGCCGCCCCTCGAAGGCGCCCAGCCTGCCTTCGGGACGACGTCGCGCCATCGCACGACTCTCGCGACGCTGGCATCCACGCCCTTGTTCAGCACCCTCCTAAACGGCGTGTCGCGTCGTTGCTGGTGGATGCGGGCGGCGTCCGGCGCCGCCATGAATTGCGGACGCGCCTGCCAGCGCGCGGGGCCATCGTCCGCGGCACGGTCGAGGAACCTCAGGCGGAGCGAGCGTCTGGCTATGTCCAGAGTTCTGCACGTCCCAGGTACGACGACGTGGTCGGCTCACGGTGCTGCTCGCCATGGCGGCGCGGCCTCGCCGCGCCGCACTGCATGAACGCGTCGGCAGCAAGCGTCGAAGAACAACCAGGTCGCTGCGACCTCAAGGACTGGTCGGATCAGCGCTGCCGATCAGCGGCGGGCTCCGTCGAGCGGTGCGCGAGCGCAGCCGCGTCGGGTCCGGAGGGACAACGCCGACGGCTCTGCGTGACGGCCGCCGACCTCGCGCCGGACTCGGTGGGCTCCTCCGAGCTGGCCGCACCAGGCGGTGGGCTCGGCCGAGCTGGGCGACCTGTCGGTGGGCCCCGCCGAGCTGGCGTTGCAAGCGGTCACCAACACCAAGCTGGGGAACGGTGCGGTACCGGCGACAAGGTGGCCCTCGACTCGCTCACGCTCGAGGATCTGGCCGGAGTGAACACGAGCGGCCACATCTCCTTCTCGGTGGGAGCCAACAGCTGCGCCACGCTGTCGCTCGGCATACCGGGGGCGAAGGTGGGGCAGGGCGCCCTGCTGTCCGTCACCAACAGCGTGGCGACCTCCAGCGTCGTCTTCGGCCCGATGCGGGTCAGCGCGGCTGACACCGGCTCGGTGACCGCGTGCAACGTGGGCGGCTCGGCGGTTTCTGTCTCGGCCCTGGGGGTGCGCATCATCACCTTCGAGTGACGGGTGGTGATCCTGGGGTAGGGCGCCTAGTCGAGCCCGCGGGCCGGCCGGGGTGACCAGTCCCGGTGCAGGGCCAGGGCCCGCCAGGTGAAGCAGGCCGCGATGCCGGGCAGCAGCACGGCCGCGGTCGACCAGCCCTGGTCCTGGGCGAACGCCGCCCAAGCCGCGCCGACGAGAGCCGGCGTGGCGTACCAGCCACCCTCCAGCACCACCGGCACCCGGTTGGCCAGCACGTCGCGCGCGATGCCGCCGCCGATGGCCGTGATCATGCCGAGCAGCGCCGCCGGGACCAGGTCGAGCCCGGCGTTCGAGGCCTTGAGTGCGCCGATGACGCAGAACAGCGCCAGCCCCGCGGCGTCGAGGGTGAGGATGAGGTTCTCCCAGCGCGCGACCACCGGGTGCCACAGGAACGTCGCCACGCCGGCCAGCGCGGCGACGACGAGGAACTTCCAGTCCACGAGGCCCGGCGGAGGGACGTCGCCCAGGAGCACGTCGCGGACCAGCCCGCCGCCCAGCCCGGTGGCACCTGCCAGCACCAGCGTGCCGAACAGGTCGAGCCGGGCGCGGACCGCCACGAGCGCGCCCGACACGGCGAACACGAACGTGCCGGCCAGGTCGAGCCCGGTCGGGACCGCGCCCAGGTCGAAGGTGGCTGACATCCCTATCCCTGACGCAGCTGTCGCGCCGTGAAGCTCGCGGGCGGCGAGGCGATCGCGTCCTGCGCGGCGACCAGCTGGATCTCGCGGGTGCCGGCCGCGAGGGTGGCCTCGAGCACCGCGAACACCGATGCCGTGGTCCGCTCCAGCGCCTGCGCCGGCGAGCCGGTCGTCGCGAGGTGGGCGAGATAGAGGGCGGCGGTGACATCGCCGCAGCCGTTGGGCGTGATCGGGAGCAGGGGAGTGGTGACCGCCCACGCGCCCGCGTCGGAGACCGCGACGACGTCGAGGGAGTCGGGCGGTACGCCGTCGTGCAGCACCGACGTGACCAGCACGTCGCGAGGCCCCCGGTCGCGGACCGTGTCGACGGCGGCCAGCACCTCGTCCAGCGTCGTGGTCGTGGTGCCGGCCAGGAAGTCGAGCTCGAAGTGGTTGGGCGTGAGGATGTCGGCCCGCGGCACCACGGTGTCGCGCATGAACTCCGGGATCCCGGGCCGCACGAACATCCCCCGCCCGACGTCGCCCATGACCGGGTCGCAGCAGTAGACGGCGTCCGGGTTGGCGGCCTTCACCTTCTCGACGGCGTCGAGGATCACCGCGCCCACGGCCGGGTCGCCCTGGTAGCCCGACAGCACCGCATCACACTCGCCGAGCACCCCGCGGTCGCCGATGCCGGCGATCACCTCGCGGACGTCTGCCGGGTCGAGCAGCGGGCCGCGCCACGCGCCGTAGCCGGTGTGGTTGGAGAAGTGCACGGTCAGCACCGGCCAGACCTCGTGGCCCAGCCGCTGCAGCGGGAAGACCGCCGCCGAGTTGCCGACGTGTCCGTAGGCCACCGAGGACTGGATCGACATGATCTTCACGGAGCCATCGTGGCAGCGCCGCGGAGCGCCTGACCGAAGGAGAGGTTCTGGCGGGAGCCGACCCGCCGTCGAGCCGTCGGACACACGTGTCCTTGTGCCTGAGGACCTACTCTCGTCGCCGTCGCCGCTGGCTGCACCCTCCTGACCGGCTGCGCCAGCGATCCCGGCGATGCGGCCGTCGCGGCCGCCGCCACCCCCTCGACGACGCGAGTCGCGACCCCGGCCACCGGCCCGACAGCGACCCCTGCCCGAGTCCTACCGCTACGTCCTGACGTCGTCGTGCGGCGAGCGGGGATTCCTCGGCGACTACGCGGTCGTGGTGCGCCACGGCAGGGTCACCTCGGTCGAGAGCCTGAAAGAGGACTACCCCTACGACCCGGATCCGTCCGAGGTCCCCACGCTCGCGGACCTCCTCGACATGGCGCGGTCGGCCTCCCCCGGAGCCGTCGTCGAGCTCACCCTCGACGAAGCCGGACTGCCGAAGTCGCTCAGCCTCGACCCCGATCCGAACGGCGATCGACGACGAGGAGTGCTACGAGGTCTCGGACCTCAGAGTCATCGGTCGCGGGCTCTGTGGACACTCGCCCGACGACGTGCCTGGACGACGGGCTGCGCGAGGTGACGGTGGGCAGCGTCGCCCTCTCGGTGCCCGCCGCCTGGGTCTCGACACCGAACGGCTGTGAGGCGTTCCTCGGCAGGGGGACCTACCTGCACGCACCGGGAGAGCTGGGCAAAGCCACCTGCGGCAGCGTGCCGTCCCTCGCTGTGGTCTCCACGGACCGGGAGCTGGGCCGGGCGCTCATCCGCTACCCGCTCAAGGATCGGGTCATCGGCGGCGTCAGGGTCCGGGTCGGAGACTCCTGCCTGCCCACGGCCGCCTGCATCTATGCCAACGGTCTGCTGGCCTACCTGCCTGCGGACGACGTGGTGCTCGTGGTCTCAGCCGGCACGGCACGCACGGACGCCCTCGCCCAAGGCATCGTCGACTCGATCCGGAGCCCTACCAGCAGAAACTAGAACGCGTTACAGTTCCGCCATGGAGGGTATCGAAGAGGAGTGCTCCGTACGCCGACGAGGCGGACTACGTCGTGGTGGGTTCCGGCAGCTCGGGAGCGGCGATCGCCGGCCGGCTGGCGCAGTCCGGCGCGAGCGTGATCGTGGTCGAGGCGGGCAAGACCGACGAGAAGTTCCTGGTCAAGAAGCCCGGGATGATCGGCCCGATGCACTCGGTCCCCGAGATCAAGAAGACCGTCGACTGGGGCTTCTACTCGGTGCCGCAGAAGCACATCCTCGACCGCAAGATGCCGGTGCCGCGGGGCAAGGTGGTCGGCGGGTCGAGCTCGATCAACGGCATGGTCTACGTGCGCGGCAACCGCGCCAACTTCGACGACTGGGCCGCCGAGGGCAACACCGGCTGGGACGCCGACAGCGTCAACGCGGCCTACAAGCGGATGGAGGACTTCGAGGGTGGCGAGGACGCCTTCCGCGGCGCCGGCGGCCCGATCAAGGTCACCATCAACAAGAAGCCGCAGGAGGGCTCGCTCCAGTTCCTCCAGGCCACCGCCGACGCCACCGGCTGCCAGGTCCTCGACGACTACAACGGCGAGTCGCAGGAGGGCGTCGCCCGGATGCAGCAGAACGCTGCCGGGCGGGCTGCGCTACAGCGCCTCGCGCGGCTACATCCACAACCTCGCGCCGAAGACCCTGCAGCTGCAGTCGGAGACCCTCACCCGCCGGGTGGTCATCGAGAACGGCCGGGCGGTCGGCATCGAGGTCGAGGACATCAGCAAGAAGGGCAACGGCGCGACGCGCACGATCCGGGCCGGCAAGGAGGTCATCCTCTCGGCCGGCTTCGTCGGCTCGGCGCAGCTCCTGATGCTCTCCGGCGTCGGCCACGCCCAGCACCTCAAGGACCACGGCATCGACGTCGTCGCGGACCTGCCGGTCGGCGACAACCTGCACGACCACATGTTCCACGCGTTGACGTTCCAGTGCAGCACGAGCAAGAACAAGGGCACGGCGCCGTACTTCGCGCGGGGCGTGGCGCGCGAGGTGCTGCGGCCGGGCACGACCTTCATGGCCAACTCGGTCTTCGAGGTGCTCGCGTTCCTCAAGACCTCCCAGGCGGGCGCGCATCCCCGACCTCCAGCTGCACCTGCTGCCGTGGGCCTACGTCTCGCCCAACCAGGACGAGCCGATCCGCCACGACGTCGACAAGCGAACCTCGCTGACCGTGCTCAGCACGCTGATCTACCCCAAGAGCCGCGGCACGCTGCGGCTCGCGTCGACCGACCCGGCCGCCCCGCCGCTGATCGACTTCCAGTACCTCGCCGACCCCTCCGACCTCGAGGTGCTGGCCGAGGGCTCGGAGCTGGTGCGCGAGATCTTCGCCCAGCCGGCGTTCAAGGGCTCGATCAAGGCCGAGACGCACCCCGGCAAGGAGCTCAAGGGCCAGGAGCTGCGCGACGCGATCCTCAACCGCGCGACGTCGGTCTACCACGGTGTCGGCACCTGCCGGATGGGCGTCGACGAGCTCGCCGTCGTCGGCCCCGACCTCAAGGTCCGCGGCGTCGAGGGACTCCGCGGTCTGCGACGCCTCGATCATGCCGTCGATCACCGGCGGCAACACCAACGCGCCCGCCATCATGATCGGCGAGATGGGCGCGAGCATCGTCCTCAACGGGAGTCCCGACATGACCCTCCAACGACCCGCGTCCCTCACCGACGCCTTCCTCGAGCGGCTGGTCGCCCGGGTGCCCTCGACCAGCGGCGGCAGCTGGAAGCTCACCGAGGTCTACACCGGCGACCTGCTCGTCGAGCTGCCGCAGTCGACGCCCGAGGACGTCGCGGCGGCGTACGCCACCGCCCGCGAGGTCCAGCAGGAGTGGGCCGCGCGGCCGCTCAAGGAGCGGCTCGCGGTCTTCAAGCGGGCGCACACCCTCTTCATCGACAACGCCGTCACGACCACCGACCTGATCCAGGCCGAGTCTGGCAAGAACCGCCGGATGGCGATCGAGGAGACCTGCGACCCGGTGATGGTGATGAGCCACTACCTCAAGCGGGCGCCGAAGCTGCTGAAGCCGGTCAAGCGCGGCGGCCCGGTGCCGCTGGTGTCGACGTCGACCGAGATCCGGCTGCCCAAGGGGATCATCGGGATCATCGCGCCCTGGAACTTCCCGTTCGCGACCGGCATCTCCGACTCGATCTCGGCGCTGATGGCCGGCAACGGCATCGTGCTCAAGCCCGACAACAAGACCGCGCTGTCGCCGCTGTACGGCGTGCAGCTGCTCGAGGAGGCCGGCCTCCCGAAGGGGCTCTTCCAGGTCGTCTGCGGCGAGGGGCCGGACGTCGGCCCGGCGCTGATCGACCACGCCAACTACGTGATGTTCACCGGCTCGACCGCGACCGGGCGGGTGATCGGCGAGCGGGCCGGCCGCAACCTGATCGGCGTGCTGCCTGGAGCTGGGCGGCAAGAACCCGATGATCGTGCTCGAGGACGCGAACCTCGACGAGGTCGTGCAGGGCGCGATGTTCGGCGCGTTCGGCAACACCGGCCAGATCTGCATGCACATCGAGCGGATGTACCTCCCGGCGTCGAAGTACGACGACATCAGGTCCCGGCTCGTCGCGGCCACCGAGGCGCTGAAGCTCGGCGCGTCGTACGACTTCGGGCCGGACGTCGGCTCGCTCGTCTCGCCCGACCACAAGGACCGCGTGCAGTCGCACGTCGAGGACGCCGTCGCCAAGGGCGCGACCGTGCTGACCGGCGGCCGCGCGCGGCCTGACCTGGGGCCGGCGTTCTTCGAGCCGACGATCCTCGAGGGCGTCACCAAGGAGATGCTCGCCGGCGTGACCGAGACCTTCGGCCCGGTGGTCGCGCTGCACACGCTACTCCACCGTGGACGAGGCCGTCGCGCTTGCCAACGACACCGACTACGGCCTCAACGCCTCGGTCTGGGGCGGTGACGTCGCCAACGCCTGCGCGGTCGGCCGGCGGATCGAGTCGGGCAACGTCAACGTCAACGACATCCTCGCCACGGCGTTCGCCTCGAAGGGCACGCCGTCCGGCGGCGTGAAGCAGTCCGGCGTCGGCGCCCGCCACGGCGACCAGGGGCTGCTGAAGTACACCGACGTCCAGAACCTCGCCGTGCTCAAGAAGCAGGTGATGGGCGCGCGGCCCGGCCAGGACTACGACAAGTACGTCAAGGGGATGCTCGCCGGGCTGAGGATGATGCGGAAGACCCGCATCCGCTGACGCTCGCCCGACGGCCCGGCCAGCACTTGTAACTAACTGTCCGGCAGATCTTCCATGCGGTTGTAACCGCATGCCAGTGATCCGGACGGTTAGTTACAAGTGCTGCGACGGCCGTCGCCGTCAGGCGGGAGCGCGGCCCCGGATCTCGCGGGCCTGGCGCTCGAGTCGCTCCGGGAGCTGGGTGCCGAACCGGCGCACGGTGTCGTCGTACTCCTCGCGGAGCCGCTTCATCGCCTCCGCCCGGCGGGGTGGCCAGTAGTCCTCCCAGTAGATGTGCGACGTCCCGAGTCCCTCACGGAAGGTCTGGTGGTCGCGCTTGCGGAGCCGCCAGGCGATCTCGCCGGCCGGGCGGTCGGCGACCCCGCCCTCCTCGGGGGTCAGGAGCTTGATCTTGCCGTGGGTCTCGAAGAGGTGGCAGCCGACGCGCATGTCCGCCCAGCGGACCCCGCCGTCCTCGCCGCGGAAGGGGAACTGGGTCTCGACCGTCCCGATCCCGAGCTCCGACACCATCAGCCGGCCGAGGGTCTCGATCGCGGTCTGCGCACCGGGGTCGGCGAAGTCGACGGCTTGCCGAGCGTCCGTGACATGTGGCCAGCAGACCATCCGCGCGCAGGCTTCACGCAGCGCGGCTCGGGTGACGCCGGCCCGCATGGCCGCGTCGCAGGCGATCTCGCCGTATGGCTCGCCGTGCTCCCTGGCGATGTCCACCGCGGTCCGCGCGATGTCGAGGACCTCGAGGCCGTCGACCACGACCACCTGGACTCCTGGTAACCGGCGTAGTGGTGCTTGACGCCGTACCTGCTCCACGCCGTGGTCGACCCGGGCCGGGTGATGTGGGTGAACGGGACCGGTGGCAGCAGGATCTCCATCTCGTGCTCGTGCGCCGACGAGTCGTGGCTCACGACGAAGCCGCGCTTCGAGCCCTCGCAGCACCGCCCGGGTGCGGAGCCGGTGCTGTTCGCGATAGGGGTCGAGCGACCGCCACAGCTCGCCGTCGGCGTAGAGCCCTCTGCGGAGCGGCACCAGCACGCCGGTCCTGATCGAGGTGTCGCAGCTGCGACGAGGACAGCCCGCGAGTCTCGGGCCTCGGCCCAGGTGAGCAGGCCTCCGTTGGCCGCCATCACCGCTCGCACCTTGTGGTTGGTCATGGCTCGGGTCTGCCCCGTACGGCGGCGAGCCATTGCGCCATTTTCGGGCCTGTGGACAGCCGGCCAGCCGACACTTGTAACTAACTGTCCGTGCATCTGGCATGCGGTTACAACCGCATGGAAGATGACCGGACAGTTAGTTACAAGTGCTGCCGGCCGGGGGCGCCGAGGAGCTCAGGCGACCTGGAGGCTCCGCTTCGAGAGCCCCATCCAGAAGCCGTCGATGACCTGGAGGCCGGGCTCCTCGGGGTCGGTGGCGGCGCCGAGGGTGACGAACAGCGGCGTGTAGTGCTCGACGGTCGGGTGGGCGTAGGGCATGCCCGGGCGCCTGGCTCTGGTACGCCGCGAGCGCGTCGACGTCGCCGCGGGCGAGCGCCTCGCCGGCCCAGGCGTCGAAGTCGGTGGACCAGCCGGGAGCGTCGGCCTCGATGCGGAACTCCTTGAGGAACGGCAGCCCGTGGGTGAGGAAGCCGGAGCCGATGATCAGGACGCCCTCGTCGCGCAGCGGCCGGAGCCGCTCGCCCAGCGCGAGCAGCCGCACCGGGTCGTGGGTCGGCAGCGAGAGCTGGAGCACGGGGATGTCCGCCTCGGGATACATGATCCGCAGCGGCACCCACGCGCCGTGGTCGAGACCGCGGCTGGCGTGCTGGTGCACCGGCTCCGAGCTCGGCATCATCGCGGCGACCCGCTGGGCGAGCGCGGTGGCGGACGGGGTCTCGTAGGTCATCCGGTAGTACTTCGCGTCGAAGCCGCCGAAGTCGTAGACCAGCGGCGCCTGGTCGGCGCTGAGCATCACCGGGGCGGACTCCCAGTGGGCGCTCACGATCAGGATCGCCTTGGGGCGCGGCAGGTCGCGGGCCCACGCGGCCAGCTGGCCCGACCAGATCGGGTCGTCGAGCAGCGGCGGGGCACCGTGACCGATGTAGAGTGCGGGCATGCGCTCGGTGTGAGCGGCGTCGTTCATGATCACCCCAATGGTTTCAGTTTCAACTGTATTCCATCGAAGGGGTTGGGTCACGAGGCCAGCTGGCCGAGCCTCGCGAGCTGGTCCTGGCTCCCGAGCGCGATGAGTACCGCGCCCACCGCAGCGCGGAGGTCGCCGGGCGGGTTCGGCTCCAGCGGCGCCTCCGGGGCCCGTCGTACGGCGAGCAGGAGGGCGCCGGTGCGCTCGAGGATGCCCATCTCGGCCAGCGTGCGCCCGGCCAGCGCGGACCCGGACCCGATCGCGAGCTGCTGGACCCTCCAGTCCGACGTGTCGTCGTGCATGACGACGTCGAGGAACTCGGCGACGTCGGGCTGCAGCGCGAAGGCCGCCAGCCGGCGTCCCCCGATCCGCTGCGGGTTGACCGCACGGGTGGCCCCGGCGAGCTGGAGCTTGTGCTTGGAGTCGGTGGTGCGGGCCCGGGCGACGATCACCGTGTCCGGGCACATGGCGCGGGCGGACAGGGTCGCGTAGACCGTGGCAGCGTCGGTGTCGAGCGCGATGACCACGGCGCGAGCGCGCTCGATGCCGGCGGCCCGGAGCACGGCGTCGTCGTTGACGTCGCCGACGAGGTAGGGGATGTCCGGGTCGAGGTGGGTGAGCCGCTCCGGGTCGGCGTCGACCACGACGATCTGGTGGCCGCTCGCGTGGAGGAACTCCGCGGTGGACGCCCCGACCCGTCCGAGCCCGCAGATGACGACGTGGCCGCGCAGGGCGGCGATCCTGGCATCCATGCGACGCCTCTCGATGTGATGGGTGAGGTGGCCCTCGATGACCGACTCCATGAGCACCCCGAAGGTGTAGAGCGCGGTGCTCACGCCCAGCAGGATGAGCACGATCGTGAAGACCTGGCCGGAGGTCTCGAGGGGTCGCACCTCGCGGTAGCCGACGGTCGCGACCGTGGTGACGGTCTGGTAGAGCGCCTCCATCAGCGTGAAGCCGAGGAGCAGGTAGCCAACGGTCCCGAACGTCGTGACGCCGACCAGCGCCGCCAGCGCCAGCCGCGCTCGTCGCAGGCTGCTCACGTCGCGAGGCTAGGTCCGACTGGGGTGAGACGAGACGGGCCGATGGTCCCGAGCCGGCCGGGACCATTCTGCTCCGGTCTCCGGTCTTGCGTCACTCGGGCAGACGCCAGTCCACGGGTGCCGCGCCCTGCTCCTCCAGCATCCGGTTGACGCGCGAGAACGGCCGCGAGCCGAAGAAGCCGCGGCTGGCCGAGAGCGGTGAGGGGTGCACGGACTCGACCCACGGCACCTGGCCGAGCATCGGCTTGAGCGACTGGGCGTCGCGGCCCCAGAGGATGGCCACGCACGGGCCGCCGCGCTCGACCAGTGCGGCGATCGCGCGCTCGGTGACCTCCTCCCAGCCGCGGCCGCGGTGCGAGGCCGACTCGCCGGGACGCACGGTCAGCACCCGGTTGAGCAGCATCACGCCCTGGTCGGCCCAGCCGGTGAGGTCGCCGTGGCGGGGTGGTACGACGCCGACGTCGCTGCGCAGCTCGAGGTAGATGTTGACGAGGCTGCGCGGCAGCGGCCAGCACGTGCTTCTCGACCGCGAAGCTGAGCCCGATCGGGTGGCCGGGTGTCGGGTAGGGGTCCTGGCCGACCACGAGCACGCGGACGTCGGCCAGCGGCCGCCGGAAGGCGTGGAAGACGTTGTCGCCGGCCGGCAGGTAGGACCGGCCGGCCGCGAGCTCCTCGCGCAGGAACTGGCCCATCCGGCCGATCCGGTCGTCCACGGGCGCGAGGGCCTCGGCCCAGTCGGGCGCCATCAGCCCCTGGTCGACGAGCCCGGCACAGCGCTGACACGACGCCAACCTACCGAGCGGGAATCAGCGCTTGAGCTTGGCCAGCACCTCGGCGGCGGCGCGCTCGCCCGAGCTGACCGCGCCGTCCATGTAGCCGGACCAGTACGTCGCGGTCTCGGTGCCGGCCCAGTGGACGCGGCCGAGCGGCCGGCGTACGGACGGGCCGTAGGGGACCAGGGTGCCGGGCCCGTGGATCGCGGTCGGGCCGCCGCGGGTCCACCGCTCGTTGGTCCAGTCGTGCTCGACGAAGTCGATCGGCTGGAGCGCCTGGGGGCCGAACAGCTCGGCGAACCCCTGCAGCACCGCGGCCCGGCGCTGGTCCTTCGCCATCGTGCCGTAGGTGCGCCAGGTCGAGCCGCCGACGAAGGCGAGCAGCACGCCGGGGCCGCCGGAGGGAGGGGTGTTGTCGAAGACCGCGCGGGCGGCGCCGTGGTCGCTGATGCCGAAGCCGTTGAGCCCGCTGGCCCGCCAGAACGGCGTCTCGTAGATCGCGTCGCACTTCATCAGCTGGCCCATGCGCGCCGCAGTCAGCAGGGCCCGCCGGTCCGGCGGGCAGCCCGGGATGGAAGCCGATGTCGAGCACGGTGGGAGGCGGCGCGGCCACGATCACCCGCTTGGCGACGACGGTGCCGCGGCCGGTCTTCACGTGCACCCGGTGGTGCTTCTGCACGATCCGCTGCACCGGCGCGTGCAGCGCGACGATGTCGCCGAGCTTGTGCGCCAGCTTGAGCGGCACCCGTTGGGAGCCGCCGACGAACCGGCGCTCCTGCGCGCCGTTCGCGGTGTCGGAGTTGCGCGAGAACGTGCCCTTGTTGGCCTCGTCGCCGGAGCACGCGACGTACCAGAGCGTGAAGAGGAACGACAGCTCGCTCGGGGTCGGCCCCGAAGCCGGGCTGGGTCCAGCAGGCGATGAGGTTCTCGATGCCGGTGGGGTTGACCGCGTTGGCGTGGATCCACTGGCCCGAGCGTCATCGAGTCCCACTCCTGGGCTCGCGGGTGCGCCCAGGGTGCGGCGACGTCGATCTCGGCGGCGTAGCCGTCGATCTGCTGGAGCAGCAGCGCGGCGTCGACCAGGATCGTCGGGTCCGGCGGCACGGTGCCGGCATACTCCAGCCGGCCGATCATCGACGACACGTAGACGCTGTTGCCGGTGTTGTACTCCAGGAACGTCGGCACGCCGAGCTCCTGCGGCCAGCTGCGCGATGTGGTTCTGGGTCGGGCCGATGAAGGCGCCGCCGGACTCGATGACCTGGCCGCCGTGTCGCTTCTCGGTCAGGTGGTGGTTGAGCACCCGGCCGCCCACCCGCTTGCGGGCCTCGACCACGCAGCACCGAGCGGCCCTTGCGGGCGACCTCGCGCGCCGCGACCAGCCCGGCGAGGCCGGCGCCGACCACGACGACGTCGACCTCCTTCGGGAGCAGCACCCTGACGGGTGCCGCGCAGGACGGCGGCCTCTGCGTCAGCGGCGAGGCCCGCGGTCAGAGCGCCGGTGCCCAGGAGCGCCGCCCCAGCGGACGCACCACCGAGGACGGCGCGACGAGAGAGCTCCTGGCCCTCGAACATAATCGGCACATGGCCCACAACGAGCGGGACGCCACGTTGCTACGCGAACACGTGGCCACGGCCGCGCGACGGCTGGCCCACGAGGGGCTCCTGGTCGGCACGGCGGGCAACGTCTCGGCCCGCGACCGCGACCTGGTCGCCGTGACGGCGTCGGGCGTGACGCTGGCCGGCTGCCGCCCAGACGACGTCACCGTCGTCGGCCTCGACGGTGCCGTGGTCGAGGGCGATCTGACGCCGACGTCCGAGCTCTCGCTCCACCTCGGCCTCTACACCGAGACCCCGGCGGCGGCCGTGGTGCACACGCACGCGCCGTACTCCACCGCCGTGGCCTGCGTGCTCGACGAGTTGCCGGTGCTGCACTACCAGCAGCTGCTGCTGGGCGGCCCGATCCGGGTGGCGCCGTACTTCACGTTCGGCACGCCCGAGCTCGCCGTCGCGGTCCGCGAGGCGCTCGAGGGGCGGCAGGCGGCGCTCATGGGAAACCACGGGTCGGTCACGGTCGGCGCCACCCTCGACGCGGCGGTCGACAACGCGCTGCTGCTCGAGTGGCTCGCGACGCTGCACCACCGGGCGTCGGCGCTCGGCACGCCGCGGGTGCTCACCGAGGAGGAGCGTGACGAGGTGGTCCGGGCGGCGTTGTCCCGTGGTTACGGCACACCGCACACCCTGTCTGCTGACAACCAGGAGAACGCATGAAGGTCGCCACCGTCGGGGTGCATGTCCTCGACACCCACGTGATCGGCATCGAGTCGATCCCCGACGGATCCGACGGCCAGCTGGTGGAGACGATCCGGCTGTCGCCGGCAGGCACCGCCGGCGGCACGGCGGTGATCCTGGCCCGGCTCGGCGCCGAGGTGTCGTCGTACGGCGCGATCGGCACCGACCCGATCGGCGACACCCTGCTCGCACTGCTGACCGCCGAGGGCGTCGACACCTCGGCCATGGTCCGCAAGGCCGAGCACCAGACATCGGCGTCGGTGATCCCGGTGCGGCCGAACGGCGACCGCCCGGCCTGGCACTGCATCGGGGCCAACGGCGCGGTCACCCTCGACGACCTGCCCTCGCTCGAGGGGTTCGACTTCGTGCACCTGGGCGGGCCGGAGTTCCTGGGCGGCGAGGCGGCCGGGCAGCTGCTCGCCCGGGCCCGGGAGGCCGGCGCCACGACCTCGCTGGACATCCTCGCTCCGGGCGACCCCGACATGCTGGCCTGGATCGCCGACGCGCTGCCGCACACCGACTACCTGCTGCCCAACGACGAGCAGGTGCTGGGCTTCACCGGCGCCGCGTCGCTGGAGGAGGGCGCCCGGGCGCTGGTGGCGCGCGGGGCCGGCTGCGTCGCGGTGACCCAGGGCGCCAAGGGAGCGCTGGTCGTCACCGCCGACGAGACGATCGAGGTGCCGGCCTACGACATCGAGGTCGTGGACACCACCGGCTGCGGCGACGCCTTCTCGGCCGGCTTCCTGCGCGGTCTCTCTGTGGGCCTCGACCTGCGGGCCGCGGCCCGGCTCGGGTGCGCGACCGCAGCGCAGGTCGCCCAGGGGCTCGGCACCGACGCCGGCTCCTACACACTGGAGTCGGTGCAGGCATTCGAGCAGGAGGGGGCAACTCGATGAGAGCCGTCGCGTGTGAGGACACCAAGCTGTCGGTGGTCGAGCTGCCGGACCCGAGCCCCGACAAGGGGCAGCTGGTGCTCGGCGTGCTGCGCTGCGGGATCTGCGGCTCCGACCTGCACGCCCGCGAGCACTGCGACGGGCTGGCCGAGGTGATGGAGGAGCTCGACTACGACGAGTTCATGCGGACCTCGTCGACCACCGTCATGGGCCACGAGTTCGTGGGCGAGGTGCGCGAGCGGGGTCGCGGCGCGCGCCGCGAGTTCCGCGAGGGCGCGCACGTCGTGTCGTTCCCGCTGGTCCGCCGCGGGCGCGACGCCCACCCGATCGGGCTGTCGCCGCTGGCGCCCGGCGGCTACGCCGAGCAGGTGCTGGTCGAGCAGTCGATGTCGTTCGTGGTGCCCAACGGGCTGGCCCCCGACGTCGCCGTGCTCACCGAGCCGATGGCGGTCGCGCTGCACGCGGTCAACCAGTCCGTCGATCTCGCGCCGCGACGTCGCGATCGTGCTGGGCTGCGGGCCGGTCGGCCTCGCGGTGATCTGCTGGCTCAAGGCGCGCGGCGTCCGCACGATCGTCGCCTCCGACCTCTCGGCCGGCCGGCGCGCCCTGGCCGCTCGCTGCGGCGCGCACGTCGTGGTCGACCCGACCGAGGAGTCGCCGTACGCCGTCGCCGGGTCCAAGCACGTGACCTCGGCGCCCGACCTGTTCCGCTTCGCGCTCGGCTCCATGGACAAGCTGCGTCGGGTGCCCGGCTGGCAGCACGTCTTCCGCGCCGCCGACGCGGCCGGCGCCGCGTCGCCGTCGGGGCCGGTCATCTTCGAGTGCGTCGGCGTGCCGGGGATGATCGAGTCGGTGGTCTCCGCAGGCCCCGCTCGCCTCGCGCGTGGTCGTGGTCGGCGTGTGCATGGGCGGCGACAGCTTCCGGCCGTCGATGGCGATCAACAAGGAGCTCGATCTGCGCTTCGTGCTCTGCTACACGCCGCTGGAGTTCCGCGACACCCTGCACGCGCTGGCCGACGGCAAGGTCGACGCGTCCGCCCTGGTGACCGGCACCGTCGGGCTCGACGGAGTCGCGAACGCGTTCGACGCGCTCGGCGACCCCGAGCGGCACGCCAAGATCCTGATCGACCCGGCGTCCGACGCCACCAGCCCGGGGTAGCCGCCCAGTGGCCCGCCGCGCGACCGTCGACGACGTGCACGCGCTCGCCGCCGCCATGCCGGGGGTGAAGCGCTACCCGGACCGCGACCGCGCCGTCTACCAGGTCGGCGGCCGCAGCTTCGTCTTCTTCCGCACGCCGCGGCCCGACGCGTTCGACCCCGAGACGGGCGAGCGCTACGACGACGTGATCGTCCTCTGGGTCGAGTCGGAGGAGGACAAGCAGGCGCTGGTGCTCGACGAGTCGACGCCGTTCTTCACCACGCCGCACTTCGACGGCCACCCGTCGGTGCTGCTGCGCGGCTCGCGGGTCGGCGAGCTGTCCCTCGACGAGCTGACCGAGGTCGTGCAGGACGCCTGGCTGGCCCGGGCCGGCAAGCGGGCCCGGGCGGCGTGGCTGGCCGAGCACCCCCAGACCCAGGACCCGCCCGGCTGACACTCGCTCGGCTGGGATCAGCGGCCGCCCGGCGGCTCCTCGAGCACCGGCTTGCCTTTCTCGAGCACCGGCTTGCCCTCCTCGGCGCCCAGCAGCGGGACGCCCTCGGTGCCTTCGGTGGGATAGTCGGCGAAGAAGTACGCCACCCAGCCCTGACGAGCGAGCTCCAGCACCCGGCGCACCCAGGCGGCGTACGCCGGGTCCTCGCCGCGGCCGTGCTCGGCCAGCCCGGGGTGGTCTGCCAGCAGCTCGTCTGCGGTCGGCACCTCGCCGTCGGCGGTCGACCACTTCGCCGTGTCGTCGGTGCCCCGCGCGTAGATCTGGAGTCGCCAGTAGAGCCCGCTGGGCGCCATGTAAGGCATGATCCGGATCCGCTGGAAGCCCTTCTCGTGCAGGGTCTCGACGAGCTCCAGGAGGGTGACGGGCTCGATCATCGGCGCGGGCGCGACAGCCGGTCGAGGAACGCGACGAGCAGCGCCTCGCGCATCGCGGGGGAGGCGACGTCGAGGAGGGCGTTGACCTCGGCCAACCGGTCGGGGAGCTCGAGGCCGGCATCAGGTGAGCCACCGACCAGCCCGGACGCGGCGAGCAGGCCGTCGAAGTCGTCGTCGGTGAGCGCCGCGGGGTCGAGGGCCTCGATGAAGGCGACCACTCCCGGGTCGACGGTGACCGGTCCGGCCGCCTGGGCCGCGGCCACCGACTCGCGCAGCGCGGTCAGGAACTCGTCGACGTGAGCGCCGGTCGCGGCGCTGACCGAGAGGTGGATCGTCGGCGGCGTGCCGGCGTAGGACATCTGCGGCTGGACGTACCAGTCCCGCACCGCCATCTCGTCGCACACCGTGAACGCGTCGCAGCTGCCGTCGGTGACCAGCGCGACCAGCGTCGAGTGTGGAGGGACCAGCACCGTCGACGCCGGGGATGTCGGTGGTCCCGGCCACGATGGCGTCGACGGCCTCGAAGACCTCTCGGGAAAGGAGCTCGTAGCCCGTGTCTCCCAGCGACTCGACCACGGCCCAGGCGCCGGCGAGAGGGCCGCCCGACTTGGTCGACTGCATCGTCGAGTTCAGCATCGTGTAGCCCGGCCACGCCGCGGACGCGAAGAACTGCGGCCGCCGCAGCTCCGGCGTCCGGTGCAGCAGCAGCGAGGTGCCCTTGGGCGCGTAGCCGTACTTGTGCAGGTCGACCGAGATCGAGGTGACGCCTTCGACCGCGAAGGTCCACGGCGGCACCGCCCGGCCGAGCCGCGCGGCGTACGGCAGCACCCAGCCGCCGATGCACGCGTCGACGTGGCAGCGGATGCCGCGCGCCGCGGCGATGCGCCGCGAGCTCGGTGACCGGGTCGATGACGCCGTGCGCGTAGGACGGCGCGCTCGCGACCACCAGGACCGTCCGGTCGCGCGCCTCGTCGACCGCCGCCTCGGTGGCGGCCACGTCGGCGGTGAAGTCGGCGCCGACCGGCACGAGCACCGGCTCCACGCCGAAGTAGTGCGCGGCCTTGTGGAACGCCGCGTGCGCGGTCGCGGGCAGCACCATGCGCGGCTCGGCGATGTCGGGGTGCGCGTCGCGCGCCGCCTGCACGGCGAGCAGCACCGACTCGGTGCCGCCGGAGGTGACCGTGCCGACCGCGGTGTCGGGTCCGTCGAGCAGGCCGAGGGCGAAGCCGACCAGGTCGTTCTCCATCCGGAGCAGGCTCGGGAACGCCGTCGGGTCGAGCCCGTTGGAGCCGGCGTACGCCGCGACCGCCTCGCGGCCGATCCGGTCGACGTCGGGCAGCCCGGAGTCGTAGACGTAGGCCAGCGTCCGGCCGCCGTGCACCGGCAGGTCGGCGGCCTGGAGCGCCTTGAGCCGCTCGAGTGCGTCGGTCGTGCCTCTGTGGGTGCTCATGCCGCAACCTCCGTGGGTGACTCGTCGACCTGGTCGGAGTCGAGCCTGTAGCGCGCCAGCCAGACCAGGCTGAGCACGACGAGGGCGGCCGGCAGCACCGAGAAGCCGAGCGTGATCGCCGTCAGTGCCGAGCCGGGCTGCGCGACGTCACCGTCGGTGCTCGAGCGGTAGCCGCCGAGGGCCAGCACGAGCGCGAAGAGACCGGGGCCGAGCGCGAGGCCGAGCGTCTCGCCCGCGGTCCAGACGCCGGTGTAGACGCCGACGCGCGAGCTGCCGGTCCGGCGCGCGTCGACGGCAGCGGCGTCGGGGAGCATGGCCAGCGGGAAGACCTGGCACCCGGCGTAGCCGACGCCGATCAGCGCGACCGCTCCGACCACGAGCCCGAACGGCGCCGACTGGGACACCACGACCAGCAGCGCACCGGCGGCGAGGACGACCGACGAGGCCAGGTAGCCCTGCTTCTTGCCGATCCGCGCGCCGAGCTTCGCCCACGCCGGCGTGAGCAGCAGTGCCGGTCCGACGAAGCAGACGAACAGCACGGTCGTCGCGCCCTTGCGGTCGAGCACGTCGGTCGCCAGGTAGTCGACCCCGGCGAGCATGCAGCCGGTGGCCAGTGCCTGGATGACGAAGGTGACCAGGAGCAGCCGGAAGTCGCGCGCCTCGGCCACGATGCGGAGCTGGTCGCGCAGCGTGCCCGGCCCGGCCTCGACCGCACGGACCGGCGCGTGCCGGGTGCCTCGGTAGGCGCTCACCACCCCGACCGTGATGACCAGGGCCATCGCGAGCCCCATCACGCGGTAGCCGGCCCGGCCGCCGACGGCGTCACGGATCGCCGGGGCGGTCGCGCCCGCCAGCATGATCGTGAAGGCAAGGATCGCCACCCGCCAGGTCATCAGCCGCGTGCGCTCGTCGTAGGACGACGTCATCTCGGCCGGCATCGACACGTAGGGGACCTGGAAGAACGCGTAGGCCGTGGCGCAGGCCAGGAAGCAGACCAGCACCCACGCGGCTTCGGCGACCTGGGAGCTCATCGACGGTGCGGCGAACAGCAGGGCGAACGCCGACAGCCAGGGCGAGCCCGGCGCGCAGCAGCCACGGCCGGCGCGGCCCGCGTGGGTCCTGGGTGCGGTCGCTGATGCGTCCCGCGATCGGGTTGAGGACGACGTCCCACGCCTTCGGCGCGAACACGATGAACCCCGCCGCCACGGCCGCGATCCCCAGGCTGTCGGTGAGGTAGGGCAGCAGCATCAGCCCCGGCACGGTCGCGAAGGCACCGGTGGCCACCGAGCCGGACCCATAGCCGAACCGCACCGACCGGGGCAGCGTCGAGGCGGGGTCCACCCCGGCACCCTGATGGGGAACGCGCCTGCCGAGCCGTCGTTACCCGTGTCGGGTAACGACGGGTCACCGCGACGCGGGCGCCGAGCCGTCGTTACCGGTGTCGGGTGACGACGGGTCAGCGGGCCAGGCTGCGTGAGCTCGCGGAGCCGTAGCGGCGGGTGGGGTTCGCGCCGATCGCGTCGGCGTCGGAGGCGGGCCTCTTCGCGGTGGGCTTCTTGGCGGCGGGCTTCTTCGCCGACGTGCTGGCAGCCTTCTTCCCGGTGGCCCTCTTCGCCGACGTGCTGGCCTTCTTCGGTGGCCTTCTTGCGACGGCCTTCTTCCCGGTGGCCTTCTTCGCCGACGTGCTGGTGGCCTTCTTCGCGGTGGCCTTCTTCGCGGTGGCCTTCTTCGCGGCCGGCGTCTTCTCGTCAGTGATCGACCACTGACCCACCCACTCGTCGAGGACCCGCCACGTCGAGCCGCGGGCGGCCCGGCCGGTGAGCATGCCGAGGTGGCCGCCCGGGACGATCTCGAACCTCACCTCGGCCGCGCCGCTGAGCAGGGGGACCACGGCCTTGACGGCGTTGACCGGCGCGATGCCGTCGGTGGCCCCGGCGAAGACCAGGACGGGCACGGTGATCGCCGCCAGGTCGATGGTGCGGTCCGCCAGCTCGAACCGGCCGGTGCTCATCACGTTGCTGCGCACGAAGCGGTGGTAGAGCTGCCCGAAGCTGCGGCCGGGGTAGGCGATCATGTTCGCGGTGAACCGGTCGACCGCCTCGATCTGGGCGAGGAAGTCGGCGTCGTCGAGATGGGTCGCGAGGGCCAGGGGCTTGGTGATCAGCTTCTGGAACGACGAGAGCTGGAAGGCCCACTTCACCAGCGGCTTCGGTGCCCCGCCCAGCAGCTGGTAGACCGGCGTCAGGACCCGGCCGTCGGTGAAGTTGAGCAGCGGGCGCAGCGGCGCGACCAGCGGCACCTGGCTGACGTCGACGGGCGAGCCGACCACGGTGACCGACGCGATCGGCAGGTCGCGGCGGTCCGCGGCGGCGAGCAGCGCGAAGATGCCGCCCAGGCTCCAGCCGACCAGGTGCACCGGCCGACCGCCGGCGTGCCTGGAGGCCTCCTCGACCGCCGTCGGCACGACCTCCTCGACCCAGTGCTCGATGCCGAGGGCGCGGTTCTTGAACGACACCTCGCCGTACTCGACGAGGTACGTCGGACGCCCGGCGTCGACGAAGTGCTCGACCAGCGAGCAGCCGCGCCGCAGGTCGAAGCAGAGCGCCGGTGCGGCGAGCGGCGTCACCAGCAGCACCGGGTCGCCCCGCTCGCGCGCGGTGGCGGCGGGCCGGTAGTGATAGACCTCGCGGAGCTCGCCCTCGTCGATCAGGGTGCGCGGCATCGGCCGCAGGTCGGCGAGTCCCCCGTAGAGGACCTTGTGCGCCACGTTGCTGGCCGCCGACACGACCTGGTCGGGCTTCGGCACCAGATCCATGAGGTGAACGGTAGTCGGCCGGTCGTCCAGCGGGGCATCGACGGTGATCCGTCCACGGCGTAGACACTGACGTCATGAAGTGGAAGCGGGCAGCGGTCGGGGCGGCGGCGGTCGTCGGCGCGGTGGCCGCGCGTGACCTGACGCAGAAGAAGCACGCGATCCTCCGCAACTTCCCGATCATCGGGCACCTGCGCTTCACCCTCGAGCGGTTCGGGCCCGAGCTGCGGCAATACATCGTGACCTCGAACGACGAGGAGCGGCCGTTCAGCCGCGACCAACGCACGTGGGTCTACGCCTCGGCCAAGGGCGAGAACAACTACTTCGGCTTCGGCACCGACAACAACGTGGAGAACACCGAGGGCTACCCGATCATCAAGCACCGGACGTTCGCCGGCCCGGGCACGATGGCCGGCCGGCACGCCGAGGAGAGCGTGCCCCTGCCCATGGCCAAGGTGCTGGGCGCCGCGCGCGGCCGGGCCCACGCGTTCCGCCCGGCGTCGGTGGTCAACATCTCGGGGATGAGCTTCGGCGCGCTGTCGCGCAACGCCGTCGAGGCGCTCAACCGCGGGGCGCTCGCGGCCGGCTGCCTGCAGAACACCGGCGAGGGGGCGCTGGCGCCGTACCACCGCAACGGCGGCGACCTGGTCTTCCAGATCGGCACGTCGTACTTCGGCTGCCGCGACGACCGCGGCCGCTTCGACCTCGACCGGCTCAAGGAGGTCGTCGCGTCGGCGCCGGTGCGGGCCATCGAGGTCAAGCTGTCGCAGGGCGCGAAGCCGGGCCTCGGCGGCATGCTGCCGGCCGCCAAGGTCAGTCGCGAGATCGCCGAGATCCGCGGCATCGCACCCGGGGAGGACTGCGCCTCGCCGAGCCGGCACCAGGTCTTCACCGACGTCGACTCGATGCTCGACTTCGTCGAGCTGGTGGCCGCCGAGACCGGGCTGCCGGTCGGCATCAAGGCCGCGGTCGGCAACCTCGAGTTCTGGGACAGCCTGGTCGCGCAGATGGAGGGGCTGCGGACGTCCGGCGGCCGGGGCGTCGACTTCGTCAACATCGACGGCGGCGAGGGAGGGACGGGCGCGTCGCCGCTGGTGTTCTCGGACGCCGTCGCGTTCCCCTTCCGGGTCGGCTTCGCGCAGGTCTACAGCCGCTTCGCCCGCGCCGGGCTCACCGACGACGTCGTCTTCCTCGGCGGCGGCAAGCTCGGGCTGCCGGAGAGCGCCGTCGTGGCGTTCGCCCTGGGGGTCGACGGCGTCCAGGTCGCTCGCGAGGCGATGTTCGCCCTGGGATGCATCCAGGCCCAGCGGTGCCACACCGACGGGTGCCCGACCGGCGTCGCGACCCAGAAGCCCCGGCTGGTGCGCGGCCTCGACCCCGACTCGAAGTCGGAGCGGGTCCACAACTACGTGGTCGCCCTCCGCCGCGACCTGCTCAAGGTCTCCGAGGCAGTGGGCGTCTGCCACCCAGGACTGATCGGCCCCGACGACGTCGACGTGGTCGACGGGCTGCGCAGCACCGAGGGGATACGTCAGGTCTACGGCTACGAGCCGGGCTGGGGCGAGCTCGGCTCGGCACTGCGCGAGGAGATCGTCGCGATCATGGCCGGTGCCATGCCCGAGCGCGAGCGGCCCCCGACTGCCTGATGTCGATCACGCGTGGTGAGCAGGAGTCGAGGGCCACTCCGTCGGTCAGGGCCGAGGCGCCGAGCCGGACGAGGCTGGGTTCTCGGCCGGACGCGCCGGCGTCGCAGCGGCGACGCGGCTGGTCACCGAGTCGAGCGGGGTGGCCTCGGCGAAGGACGGCTGGTTGGTGAAGGTGTTGACGGTGGCACTGAACGTGCAGGAGAGGGAGATGTTCCCGGTGGCCGGGACGGTGACGACGGCGCCACTGTCGATGCTGACCGCGTTGGCGAACACCGTGCCGTAGGCCCAGGCGGACTGGATCGGGCTGCCGGTCACCGAGATCAGGCAGCTTCCTGCCGGCACTCCCGACGAGTTGCCCAGGATCAGGTGGTAGTGGACGTAGTAGGTCTCTCCGGGGCTGAGTCCGCCGAGGGCGAAGCTCTTGGTGTTCGACAGGGTGGTCGACACCAGCGAGTAGCGGATGGTGTCGTCCGAGTACGCCGAGGGCGGCTTGCCTCCCAGAGCATTGGCGTTCGAGGCGGTGGTCGCGGTGGTCGCGGTGGTCGCGGTGTCGGCCGTGGCCGCGTGGGCGACCGACAGCGAGCTGGCCTTCTTGGTGACCACCTTCGCCGCGATCTTCTTCACCGCGCCCTTGGTCAGGGCTCCGGCGTTGGCACCGCCGGACGCACCCAGCACCAGGGCGACAGCGACGAAGGTGGCGAGCACGGCAGCAAACAGCTTCGGGGACCTCGACATGGGACCTCCTCTGGTCACCGGCGAGTCTCACCTGTGAGTGGCGCTGCCCGCGTGCCCCGTTCGGGCTATTCCCGTCCGTGGTAGTGCGTCGGAGTCAGCGTGGATCCAGGGTCAGTCGCGCCGGGCGGGCCGGACGGTCTTCTTGTGCTCGTCGCGGACGTCGGCCAGGGCGGTCATGAAGCTGTCGGCCCAGGCCGCGACGTCGTGCTTCTTCACGGTCTTGCGCATCGCGCGCATCCGCTTGGTCAGGTCCTTCTCGTCGGCCGCGTAGGCCTCGAGCAGGGCCGACTTCATGCCGTTGATGTCGTAGGGGTTGACCAGCCAGGCCTGCCGCAGCTCGTCGGCGGCGCCGGCGAACTCCGAGAGCACCAGCGCCCCGGCGTCGTCGTACTGCGAGGCGACGTACTCCTTGGCGACGAGGTTCATCCCGTCGCGGTAGGGCGTCACCACCATGATGTCGGCGGCGCGGTAGAGCGCGGCCATCTCCTCGCGCGGGTAGGACGAGTGCAGATAGCTGATCGCCGGCCGGCCGATGCGGCCGAGGTCGCCGTTGACCCGGCCGACGAGGCGGTCGATCTCGTCGCGCAGCCGCTGGTACTCCTCGACCTGCTCGCGCGACGGGACGGCGACCTGCACGAACACGGCGTCCTCGACGTCGAAGTGACCGTCGACGATCAGCTCGGAGTAGGCGCGGAGGCGGGCGTAGATGCCCTTGGTGTAGTCGAGCCGGTCGACACCCAGGAAGACCTTGCGCGGGTCGCCCAGCGCACTGCGGATCTCCTTGGCCCGGGCCGTGACCTCCGGCGTCTGGGCGAGCTCCTCGAAGCCGGCCGCGTCGATGGAGATCGGGAACGCCGCCGCCCGCACGGTCCGGCCGTCGGGCAGGTAGACGAGGTCGCGATGGGTCTTGTGGCCGACCCGCTGGCGGACCAGCCGCACGAAGTTGGCGGCACCGCCAGGCAGCTGGAAGCCGACCAGGTCGGCGCCGAGCAGCCCCTCGAGCAGCTGGCGCCGCCACGGCAGCTGCTGGAACAGCTCGGCCGGCGGGAACGGGATGTGCAGGTAGAACCCGATCCGCAGGTCGGGCCGGAGCTGGCGCAGCATCTGCGGGACCAGCTGCATCTGGTAGTCGTGGACCCACACCAGGGCGCCCTCGTTGGCGAGCTCGGCGGCCTGGTCGGCGAACCGCTGGTTGACCTCGACGTAGGAGTCCCACCACTCGCGGTGGAACTCCGGCTTGGCCACCAGGTCGTGGTAGAGCGGCCACAGGGTGGCGTTGGAGAACCCCTCGTAGTGGCCCTCGATCTCCTCGGCCGTCATCGACATCGGGTGCAGGTCGAGGCCGTCGACCTCGAACGGCTCGAGATCCTGTTCGGTGCCACCGGGCCAGCCGAGCCAGACCCCGTCGTCGGCGCGCATGACCGGCTCGATCGCGGTGACCAGGCCGCCGGGCGAGGGCCGCCACTCCGACGTGCCATCGGGCCGCTCGGCCCGGTCCACCGGCAGCCGGTTCGCAACGATCACGAGGTCATGGCCCACGACTCCACCCTAGGCATGGGCTGGGCGGCGCACCCCACCCCGTCGGAGAGGAGTACGCCGCCCGGGTCGCGGTGGGCGGAGGATCAGCCGTTGAAGTCGTCAGCGACCGTGGTCACCGTCATCGAGCGGTTGCCGGCGAAGGTGGCTGCGCCCGCGAAGGTGCACATGCGGACGGTGTGGGCGCCCGGGGTGACGAACTCCATGTGGTCGAACCCGATCGAGGTCGGGTTGGCGGTGTGGCTCAGCTGCCGGCGGTCGTAGTCGGCGCCCGCGGCGACGCAGCTCGAGTCGACCGCGATCCACATGTTGACGTTGGTGTTGCCGGTCGAGAAGGAGGCGTTGGCGGTCACGTGGATGTAGCTGACCCCTGCCGGGACGACGATCTGGGCAGGGTTGATGAGCTGGGTGGCGTCGAGGCCCGGCACCGCGGTGGGCGCACCGGTGTAGCCGCCGTGTGCGATGCGGTCGAGGTAGGCCGCCGGGTCGGCGCCGCCGAGCTTGGCGGCGTCGGCGGCCGTTGGCGGCGTTGGCGGCGTTGGCGGCGTTGGCGGCGTTGCGGTGCGGCGTTCGCCGCGGTGGTGGCCGTCGTGGCGATCGTCGCACTGTCGGCGGTGGCGGCGTGTGCGACGGACAGGCCCGAGGCCTTCTTGTCGACCACCTTGGCGGCGATCTTCTTCACCGACTTGGCGGTGAGTCCGGCGGCGTTGGCCGAGCCGAACGTGCCGAGGGCGAGCGCGGCCACCAGGGCGAGGACCAGGAGAGGCAGGGGGAGGGAGAGTCGTCGAGTCATGGGTAGAGCGTCACTAGCCCTGCCCGTCTCTACTGGGGCCAGCCCGACACCCGGCTCTCGGGCTGGCAGGATCGTGCCGGCGGCCCCGCGCGACGACGCTGGAGCCATGACGCAGGCGATGACCCCACTGATGACCGAGCCCACCCTTCCCACACCCGACTGGACCGAGCCGACCCGCCCCCGTGGGCTGCGGCGGGTGCTGCTGGACTCGGGCTACGCGCTGTCCGCTTTCTTCCTGACGCTGCCTGCGTGCATCGTGGTCACGGTCCTGCTGTCCGTCGGGCTCGGTCTTGCCGTCCTCATCGGTGGGCTGGTGCTGGTCTCGATGGCGGTCATGGTCGCCCGCGGCTTCGCGCGCGTGGAGAGGTCGCGGCTCCGGTCCATGCTGGGCCGGGAGGCGGCGACGCCGACCTACCTGCACGACCCCAGCAGCTACTGGCGCCGCACCCTCACTCCGCTGCGCGACCCGCAGTCCTGGCTCGACGTCGTCTGGAGCGTGATCGGGATCGTCACCGGCAGCTTCGCGTTCTCGCTGGCCCTCACCTGGTGGGCCGGAGCCGCCGGGGGGCTGACCTACTGGTTCTGGCAGCGCTGGGTGCCGGTCGACTCCGACGACGCCACGACCCTGGCCTCGCTCATCGGGCTCGGCGACGGCCGGACGCCCGAGATCTGGCTCAACCTCGGGATCGGGGTCTTCGCCCTGGTCACGCTGCCGTTCGTGGTCCGGTTCGCCGCGACGGTGCACGGAAGCCTCGCGTCGGTGCTGCTCAGCAGCCGGGCCGAGCTCCAGGAGCACGTCCAGCGCATCGAGGGCGGCCGGGACGCCGCACGCCAGGCCGAGGCCGCATCGCTGCGCCGCCTCGAGCGCGACATCCACGACGGGCCGCAGCAGCGGCTGGTCCGGCTGAGCATGGACCTCGGGCGCGCCCGCAAGCAGCTCACCCAGGACCCCGACCGCGCCGGCGAGACCATCGACTCGGCGCTGCTCCAGGCCCGCGAGACCGTCTCCGAGCTGCGCTCCCTCTCCCGCGGGATCGCCCCGCCGCTGCTGGTCGACCGCGGCCTCACCGCTGCGCTCGGTGAGCTGACCTCGCGCAGCGAGGTGCCTGTCGAGGCGACCCTCGACGTGCCCGACACGCTGCCCCCGCACGTCGAGACCGCCGTCTACTTCGTGGTCGCGGAGGCGCTCACCAACGTGGCCAAGCACAGCGGCGCCACCCGCGCCTCGGTCGGTGTCTGGATGGAGCACGGCGGGGTCGAGGTCCGGGTCGAGGACGACGGCGTCGGCGGCGCTCACCTCGCGAAGGGCAGCGGCCTGGCCGGGCTCCAGCAGCGCGTGCTGGCCGCCGACGGCCGGCTCGAGGTCAGCTCGCCCGGGGGCGGCCCGACCGTGGTCGGCGCCTGGCTGCCCGTCGGAGGAGCATGAGGATCGTCGTCGCGGACGACTCCCTGCTGCTGCGGGAGGGGCTCCAGCTGCTGCTCGTCGAGGCCGGCCACGAGGTCGTGGCCGCCGTCGGCGACGGTCCGGCGTACGTCGCGGCGACGCTGGAGCACCGGCCGGACGTCGGCGTGGTCGACGTGCGCATGCCGCCCAGCCACACCGACGAGGGGCTGCGCGCCGCGGTCGACGTGCGGCACGCCTGGCCGGACGCGCGGATCATGGTGCTCTCGCAGTACGTCGAGGTGTCCTACGCCGACGATCTCCTCGCCTCGGGCGACGGCGGCGTCGGCTACCTGCTCAAGGACCGGGTGAGCGATCTCGACGACTTCCTCGACGCCCTGGCCACGGTCGCCCACGGCGGCACCGTGCTCGACCCGCAGGTCGTCGCCCAGCTGATGAGCAGGCGCCGCGACCCGCTCGAGGGGCTCACCCCCCGCGAGCGGGAGGTGCTCGGGTTGATGGCCGAGGGACGCTCCAACGCCTCGATCGCACAGGGCCTGGTCGTCACCGAGGGCGCGGTCGAGAAGCACACCCAGCGGATCTTCGCCAAGCTCGGGCTGTTGCCGGACGACGCGCAGCACCGCCGGGTGCTGGCCGTGGTCCGGTTCCTCCAGGCCGGCTGAGCCTGGATTCACCGATCTCCGACGGCTGAGCGCCACAACCCGGAGCGCTGGCGGCATCGCAGCCGCTCAACGGACAACCAGTACGACGCTCGCGCCTGCGCCTGGCCATCACACCCGGTTGGTGACGCTCAGCTCGCCGGCCATCGGAGAATCCTGAGCGGCAGCGCGTCCTGGAGTCAGGGGCCGACTCCGGCGGTTGCCTGGGTGAGTGAGTCGACCCGGCTGAAGATCACGGTGGACGGGAAGCCCGGGTCGTCATGGACGCGAAAGTCGCCGCCCACCCCCGTGATCGTCAAGGCCGGCGGGGCCGCGGGGATGAGGGACACGACACCCGACCCGCCGCAGGTGCTGGGCGAGGCGCCGGGGCTCGATCCGTTGGCGTAGAACGCTGCCGGAGTGGTGGGGGCGCTGTCAGCGCTGAACCGGCACGTGACCACGGTCCCGCTGGGCACCACCGTGAAGAGTCCGGTGAAGGTGACGGTGTAGCTGCCCGCGGGAAGTCCCGAGAACGTGTAGATGCGGCTGGCCGCGGCCACACCCCCCGGCAGCTGGTACCTGTACGCCGCGGTCCGATAAGCGCTGGCAGGCTGACCGTCGAGGTTGGTGGCGTTGCCGGCGCTCGTCGCCGACAACGCCATCACGGCGGTCTGCGAGGTCTCCGCGGTCCTCACCGACAGGTGGGGTGCAGCCTTGGCTACCACCTTGGCGGCCAGCGACCTCACCTTGCCCTGCGTCAGGGCCGGCGCCGCCACCGCGGTGCCCAAGGACCCGAGCACGAGACCGCTGACGATGCCGACGACGAGGAGCTGAAGGGAGGAGGTGCGGCTCGTCATGTGGGCCTCCAGGTGGCGGCTACGGCGGACCCGTGACCCTCTGAGCAGCGTGACGCTGTCACGGGCCCGGTCGCCTGACCCGTTCGGACCCCTCTGGGATGACCTGAACTGATCAGTCGCTGGGGTAGCGGACTCCCACCTGTGCCCGGAGACCATCCATCTGCCGCATGATCGTCAGGGTCTGCGCGTGTGGCACCAGCGGGCTCTCGAGCAGCCCCTCGGCCAGGCACCGCTGGAACTCGATGGCCTCGTGGGCCATGCCACCGCCGACGGTGGGCTCGACGCCCTCGATCCGTCTCGGCTCGACGTCGTCGCTGCCGTGCGGCGTGAACGTCGCCAACCGGGGATGGAAGAAGTCCTCCATCACCAGCCGGCCGCGGTCGGTCGCGAGCTCGGCGCGGTGCGCCGACCAGGAGGTCAGCGACGCGGTCATCGTCGCGAGTGCCCCGCCCGGATAGCGGCCGGCGACGGCGATGTCGAGGTCGTAGCCGGTCTCCGACAGAGCCGCGGTGGCCGTCAGCTGCTCGGCCTCGCCCAGGAAGAGGTGGGCGAGGGTCAGGGGGTAGATGCCCATGTCGAGCAGCGCGCCGGCGCCGAGCGCGACGTCGAGCAGGCGGTCCTCGGGCGGGAGGTCGGCGACGAAGCCCATGTCGGCGTGCAGCTGGCGCGGAGTGCCGAGCTCGCCGGCGCCGAGGGCCTGCCGGACCGCCAGGACCACCGGGTGGCAGGCGGTCCACATCGCCTCCATGAGCAGCCGCCCCCGGCTCAGGGCCAGCGCGAACAGCTCCTCGGCGTCGGCGGCGCGCAGCGTGAGCGGCTTCTCGCAGAGCACGTGCTTGCCGGCCTCGAGAGCGGCGGAGACCTGCTCGACGTGCAGCGCGTGCGGCGAGGCGACGTAGACCGCGTCGACGGAGTCGTCGGCGAGCAGCTCGGCGTACGACCCGTAGGCCGTCCCGAAGCCGTGCTCCCGCGCGAACGCCGAGGCCCGCTCGAGCGAGCGGGAGCCGACCGCGGTGAGCTCGGCGTCCGGCACCAGCCGGAGGTCGCGGGCGAAGGCTCCCGCGATGCGGCCGGGCCCGAGGATCCCCCACCGTGTGGACATGGGGTCACCGTAGCGTTGCCCGAGCACGGCCCGGAGAACCGTCCGAGACGGCTTCCGGCACGCCGATGCGCTGAATGACATCGATGTGATTCGTCGCCTACGATGGCCGCATGGATGCGGCGAACGTCGGACGTCCCGACGCGGGGCGGGCGGAGGAGTCCGCCCTCAGCGACCGCGACCGCGAGATCCTCGAGTTCGAGCGGCACTGGTGGAAGTACGCCGGTGCCAAGGAGACCGCGGTCCGTGAGAAGTTCGACATGTCCTCCACGCGCTACTACCAGGTGCTCAACGCCCTGATCGACCGGCCGGAGGCCCTCGAGGCCGACCCGCTCCTGGTCCGCCGGCTGCGTCGCCTGCGCGCCGCCCGCCAGCGGCAGCGCTCGGCCCGGCGCCTCGGCTTCGAGGTCTAGAACATGTTTTCCGGGCACCCGCGCGACGAGCGCGGCGTGGTCTTCCCCTCGCCGGTGGTGATCCTGAGCGTGATCGCGGTCGCGATGGCCGGCGTCGCGTTCGTGGTGACCCGCGACAGCGCGCCCGAGGAGAAGGAGATCACCACGATCTCCCAGCCGGAGGACACCACCTCGCCGAGCGCGGAGCCGACGGCGCCCAAGCCCACGAAGCCGCCGAAGCCGCAGGTCGACCGCTCCAAGGTCTACGTCGTGGTGTTCAACAACTCCAACGTGACCGGCCTGGCCGGCCGGGTGGCCGCGCAGGCCAGCCAGATCGGCTGGCAGGTGGTCGGCTCCGACAACTGGTACGGCACCATCCCCGCCTCGACCGTCTACTACCCGAAGCGGCTCGAGCGGGCGGGCAAGCTGCTGGCGCTCGACCTCGGCATCCAGCGCACCGCGCCGGCCGTCGACCCGATGCGGCTCGACCGGCTCACCGTCATCCTCACCGGTCCGCTGGACTGACCTGCCCGACTCGTCTGCGCCGCCCGGCGGAGGATGACCGGTCGCATCGCAGACCAATCGGTGTGATGGGGTGTGCTCATGGAGTTCACCTCGGAGGAGGGCGAGCAGAAGTACGCCGCCCTCGTCCGAGCCGCCGCCGAGACGGTGGTCGGCCTCGACTTCGACGGCACCCTGGCCCCGATCGTCGAGGACCCGGAGCAGGCACACATCCACCCCGAGGGCGGCGACGTCCTCGTCGAGCTGGCCCAGCAGGTGCTCGCCGTCGCGGTCGTCACCGGTCGCCCGGCGCGGCAGGCCCTCGACCTCGGCGGCCTCGAGGTGGTCGGCAATGCCATCGGTGATGCCGGCAAGGAGCTCTACCTCTTCGGCCAGTACGGCAACGAGCGCTGGACGTCCACCAACCGTCGGGTGATCTCGCCCCGGCCGCCGTCCGGGCTGGCGTCGTTCACCGCCGAGCTGCCCCGGGTGCTGCGACGACAGGGAGCCGAGGACGCCCACATCGAGGAGAAGGGGCTGGCGGTGGCGGTGCACACCCGCAGGCTGCCGGACAACGGCCGCGCCTTCGAGGCGCTGTTGCCGGCGATCGAGGACCTCGCTGCGCGCTACGACCTCATCGTCGAGCCCGGCAAGCAGGTCATCGAGGTGCGCTCGCCCGGGATGCACAAGGGCATCGTGGTCGAGCGGCTGGTCGAGGAGCTGCACGCCGGCGGCTTCGTGTTCGTGGGCGACGACCTCGGCGACGTCGAAGCGTTCGACGCGGTCGCCTCGCTGGGCAAGGAGGGGCTCGCCACCCTCCTGGTCTGCTCCGCCTCCGACGAGGAGAGCGCCCTGGTCGAGCGCTCCGACGTGCTCGTCCACGGCCCCGAGGGCGTCCTCGACCTCCTGCGCCAGCTCACCGCCGACGCCGCCGCCCTCCGGGCCTGACCGGGGTCATCAACCTACGCGGCGCGCGGAGCGAGCGTTGCAGGCGGAGCGATCGCGGGGGTAGACATCCAGAACTGTCTGGTCCGCTTGGGCCAGACCAGGGACCGTTCGGTGCACAGTTCGGGAAATCTCCTCCGCGCGCGGCCCCGGACGCTGACCATGGGGGAGTGCTCTCTCCAGCGCGGCCTGTGACCGTCATGGCGCCGCTGGTCGCCGCGACCGGTGGCTACGTCCTGCTGCCCTCCGGACCTGTCCGGGACGGGGCGTTCGCGTTGCTCGGCCTGGCGTGCGTCGTGACGGCGTTCGTCGGGCTGCACCGGCACGCGCCGCGCCGCCAGGCGGGGTGGCTCCTCGTGCTCACCGGCTTCCTCGGCTGGGTGGCCGGCGACGCGCTGTTCTCCCTCCAGGGTGCCTGGGGCATGACCGCCTATCCCTCGCCCGCCGATGGGGTCTACCTGGTCGCCTACGTGCTCATGGCGGCCGGGCTGGTGGTGATGGTGCGCCGGCGCGTCGTCAACGGCGATCTGGCTGCGGTGCTCGATGCCACGATCCTGGCCGCCGGAGCGGCAGTGGTGGCGGGTGTCTTCGTCGTGGCGCCGGTCGCGTCGGACTCGAGCCTGTCCGCGCTCGGCAAGCTCACCAGCACCTTCTACCCGGTCGCGGACATCCTGCTGCTGGCGATCCTGGTGCGGTTCTGGGCCACGCCCAGCGCTCGCACGACGTCGTTCCGGCTCTTGATCTGCGCGCTCGGCTTCATCTTCGCCGGCGACGTCTACTACACGACGACGACGATCATGACCGGAAGCGTCGAGTCCCAGCTCGCCAACGACCTGGTCTGGTTCGCCGGCTACATCCTCATCGCCGGATCGACGTGGGACCGTTCCGTGCACGACCTGGCCGAGCCGGCGCCCGGCTTCGAGGACGTGTCCGACCCGACCAAGCGGCTGCTGTTGCTCACCGGCGGCCTGCTGCTCCCGCCGATCACCCTGCTGGGTGACGGGCTGGACGGCGAGGTGACGCAGTGGCCGATCGTCCTGGCCGGCTCGGTGCTGCTCTCCATCCTCGTGCTGGTGCGGATGGCGGGGCTCCTCACCGTGGTCCGCGCCCAGGCCGTGCAGCTGGCCGCGCTCGCCCGTTCCGACGGGCTCACCGGCGTACCCAACCGTCGCAGCTGGGACCACGAGCTGTCTCGGGCCTGTCGGGCCGCCGACGACCAGGGCAGCCCGCTGACCGTGGCCCTGCTGGACCTGGACCACTTCAAGGTCTACAACGACATCCATGGCCACCCCGCGGGCGACCTGCTGCTCAAGGAGGCGACGGCCGCCTGGGTCGCGCACCTGGACGCTCCCGAGGTGCTCGCCCGGATCGGCGGCGAGGAGTTCGCCGTGCTGCTGCCCGACCATGACGTGGAGGCGGCCCGCACCCGGGTGCTGGAGCTGTTGGCGAGCACACCGCGGGGGATGACGTTCTCGGCCGGCGTCGCCGCGTGGCAGCCCGGGACCGAACCTGCCGTGGCCGTGGCCGCGGCGGACCGGGCGCTCTACGACGCGAAGCGGTCCGGCCGCAACCGGGTCTGCCTGGCGCCGCACGTGCCCGCTGGCCTGGTGCTCGCGCGGCCCCGGATCGTGTTCCAGCCGGTCGTGGACCTGGAGAGCGGCGAGATGGTGGCGGTCGAGGCGCTGAGCAGGTTCCGGGACCAGGAGCCGGTGGAGGTCTTCGAGCAGGCGCGCACGCTGGGCCGGCTGCCGGAGCTCGAGGCGATGGCGATCTCGGCTGCCCGCGCGGTGGCGCTGCCTGGCCTCCTCCTCTCGGTCAACGTCGACATCGTCTCGCTGCCGACGGCCCGCATCAGGGAGGCCCTCGCCGGCGATCTCGACGGCGTCGTGCTCGAGGTGACCGAACACACCCACACCCCGGTCGACCCGGAGGCACTGCGGGACGTCCAGGCGGCGCTGCTCGACTACCGGAAGCGCGGCGCCCTGGTGGCCGTGGACGACTGGGGGACCGGCTACTCGGACATGGATCGACTCGAGCTGCTCCAGCCCGAGATCGTGAAGATCGACATGTCCATCGTCCACGATCTCGACTCGGCTCGGCACCAGGCTCTGCTCGGCTCGGTGCTCGCCTGGTCGAACCGCCGGCACGCGCGCGTCTGCGCCGAGGGCGTCGAGTCCGAGGCCCAGCTCGAGCGGCTGCGTCGGCTCGGCGTCCACCTCGGGCAGGGGTTCCACCTGGCGCGCCCCGCGCCGGCCGACTCGCTCGCGCCTGGCGCCAGCTCCCCCGCCGCCGTGCGGGACGCCGACGACCCCGAGACGATTCCGAGGTGACGGCGGTCGCGCGACCCGTGCGTGTGATGGTTCCACTCGCGGTGGCGGTCGCGGCATATCCCCTCGCGCCGCCCGGCCTGGTCCGCGAGCTCTGCTTCCAGGCCATCGGCCTCGTGGCGGCCGCCGCGGCGTTCCGCGGGCTGACCCGGCAGCGTCCCGCGCGCCGGACCGCCTGGCTGCTGGCGGTCGGTGCCTACCTGGGCTGGGTCGCCGCCCAGTCGTTCCGCACGTTCGGCGTCCACGCGCTCGACACCGAGGCCTTCCCCGGCCCCGCCGACGCGGTCCACCTGGCGTCGTACACCCTGCTGGTGGCTGGCCTCCTGATGCTGGTCCGGCGCCGGGGCGAGCGCAGGGACCTGACCGCGGCGCTCGACGCGACCATCCTCGCTGCCGCGCTGTTGATCGTGGCCGGCGTGGTCGTGATCGCCCCGATCGTCCGCGACTCGAGCCTGTCCCGCAGCGGCCAGCTCGTCAGCGGCGCCCATCCGGTCGCCGACGTGCTGCTGCTGAGCATCCTGGTGCTCCTGTGGACGACGGCCGGAGTGAAGCCGGTGGCGGTCCGCGTGCTGAGCGGCGCGGTGCTGCTCACGCTGCTCGGTGACGTGCTGTCCGACTATCGCTCGGTCGTCGACCCGGCGTTCGCCTCGGCGACCGTCGTCCAGCTGCTGTGGCTGGCCGCCTACGTGCTGGTCGCCGGTGCCGCATGGACCTCGCCCGGGCCCGAGCCGCTGCCACCCGCACCCGGGCAGGTGACCCTCGTGGACCCGCGTCGCCGGCTGGTCGTCCTGACCGCCGGGCTGACCCTGCCCGTTGCTGCGCTCCTGGCCGACAGCCGAACGAGCGAACGGCTGGCGTGGCCCGTCGTCGTGGGAGCCGCACTCGTGATGGGGCTGCTCCTGGTGATCCGGCTGAGCGGCCTCCTCCACCTGGGGCAGGACCAGGCCGTCCGGCTGGCCGCCATGGCCCGCGCCGACTCGCTGACCGGGATCCCCAACCGGCGCACGTGGGACTTCGAGCTCGCGCGCGCCGCCAAGGCGACGCAGCAGGTCAACGCCCCCCTCACCGTCGCCATCCTCGACCTCGACCACCTCAAGAAGTACAACGAGGCCCACGGGCACGCCACGGGCGACCGGCTGCTCCGCGAGGCGGCGGGCGCGTGGTCGGACCTGCTCCAGCCGGGGCAGGTGCTGGCGAGGTACGGCGGCGACGAGTTCGCGCTGCTCTGTCCCGGGCTGTGGGCCACGGACGTGCGCCCCGTGGTCGATGCCATGCGGGCCGCCACACCGGGAGGCCAGACCGTCTCGGCGGGGGTCGCGACCTGGGACCCGCACACCGAACCGGGCGCCGTCCTGGCGACCGCGGCCCGGTTCGTCACCGAGGCCAAGCGCGGCGGACGGGACCAGGTCCAGGTCGCGCCGCGACCGACCAGCAAGACCCTGCTCCCGAGGCCCTCCATCCTGTGGCAGCCCATCGTCGAGCTCAGCAGCACCAAGCCCGTCGGGATCGAGGCGCTCAGCAGGTTCGACGGGGGCGACCCGAAGACGGTCTTTGGGGAGGCGGCCAGCGTGGGGAGCGGACCGGCCCTGGAGGCGGTCGCGATCACCTACGCCCTGAGCAACCGTCCCAACGGACTCTGGGTCGCGGTGAACGTCAGCATCGAGGCGCTCGGCAGCACGTCGGTGCGGCAGGCCCTGGCCGGTGACCTGACGGGCGTCGTGCTGGAGGTCACCGAGCGCTCCGGCAGCGAGGTGCCCGACCTGGCCGGCGTGGTGCAGGACTACCGGGCGCGCGGCGCCTCCATCGCCGTCGACGACTGGGGTCCGGGCTTCTCCAACCTCGACCGCCTGGTGACGCTGGCGCCCGACATCGTCAAGGTCGACGTCTCACGGGTGCAGTCGATCGACTCCGACCACGCCCGCGCCAGCATCGACCTCATCACCGCGTGGGCGGAGTCGGCGGGCGCCATGGTCTGTGTGGAGGGGGTGGAGACCGAGGACCAGTGGCGGGAGCTGCTGGCCTTCGACATCCACTTCGGCCAGGGCCACTTCTTCGGTCGGCCGATGCCTCCCGGGGAGCTGCTGGCGACCCCGCGCGACACGGTGGCCCCGCGGCTGGCGCCGCCCACCGCGCCCCGCCGCGGGGTGCGCTAGCGGACATCTCCGGGAAGTGGACATCTCCGGAAGTTCTTCGGGTGTCCCGCACCCCGGGCACGCACCTGGCTGTGCCGGCGGAGCTCGGAAGTCGACCCGGTAGGCCGTCGCTACGCCGTCGTGCCAGGCACGCACCCGGAGCACGGGCCACCCCCGAACAACGTCCGGAGATGACCACGAGCGGGTCCCGGCGCCCGGGCGTGTTCGCCCACAACGAACGCCGGAACAGTCGCCGACTGACACAAGTTGAGCCGGTATGACTCAACCCTCTCCCCGGAGCCCAGCGTTGCCGGTGCTGTTCCTCTCGGACCTGGTGGTCCTGCCCGGCATGGTCGTGCCGATCCCGCTCGACGAGGCCGCCCAGGCCGCGGTCGACGCCGCCCGTGCCAGCAGTGACGGCGAGCTGCTGCTCGCGCCGCGGCTCGAGGACCGCTACGCGTCCTACGGCGTGGTGGCCAGCGTCGAGCGCGTCGGCAGGATGATGGGTGGCGGGCCCGGTGCCGTGCTCAAGGCCGGCGCCCGTGCCCGGATCGGGTCCGGCGTCACCGGGCCCGGCGCGGCACTGTGGGTCGAGGTCGAGCCGGTCGAGGAGACCGTCTCCGACCGCGCCCGCGAGCTGGCGGAGGACTACAAGCGCGTCGTGGTGGCCGTGCTCCAGCGCCGCGAGGCCTGGCAGATCATCGACCAGGTCCACCAGATGACGGACCCGTCGGCGATCGCGGACGCCGCCGGCTACGCGCCGTACCTCTCCGACGAGCAGAAGCGCGAGCTCCTCGAGACCCCCGACGTCGAGCAGCGGCTCGAGACCGTCATCGCGTGGACCCGCGACCACCTCGCGGAGGCCGAGATCTCGGACAAGATCAGCGAGGACGTCCGCGAGGGGATGGAGAAGTCCCAGCGCGAGTTCCTGCTCCGCCAGCAGCTCGCCGCCATCCGCAAGGAGCTCGGCGAGGGCGAGCCCGAGGGTGCCGACGACTACCGCGCCCGGGTCGAGGCGGCCGAGGTGCCCGACGACGTCCGCGCCGCGATGCTCAAGGAGGTCGACAAGCTCGAGCGCTCCAGCGAGCAGAACCCCGAGGCGGCCTGGATCCGCACGTGGCTCGACACCGTGCTCGAGCTGCCGTGGGCCGTCACCACCGACGACGTCAACGACGTGGCCGGGGCTCGCGAGGTGCTGGACGCCGACCACCACGGCCTCGACGAGGTCAAGGAGCGGATCGTGGAATACCTCGCCGTCCGCTCCCGCCGCGCCGAGCGTGGGCTCCAGGTCATCGGCGGCCGCGGCTCCGGTGCGGTGATCCTGCTGGCCGGCCCTCCCGGCGTCGGCAAGACGTCGCTGGGGGAGTCCGTGGCCCGGGCGATGGGCCGGAAGTTCGTCCGCGTCGCCCTGGGGGGCGTCCGCGACGAGGCCGAGATCCGCGGCCACCGCAGGACCTACGTCGGGGCGCTGCCCGGCCGGATCGTCCGCGCGATCAAGGAGGCCGGCTCGATGAACCCGGTCGTCCTGCTCGACGAGGTCGACAAGATCGGTGCGGACTACCGCGGCGATCCCGCGGCCGCTCTGCTCGAGGTGCTCGACCCGGCGCAGAACCACACCTTCCGCGACCACTACCTCGAGCTCGACCTCGACCTGTCCGACGTGCTGTTCATCGCCACCGCCAACGTGGTCGAGCAGATCCCGTCGGCGCTGCTGGACCGGATGGAGCTGGTCACCCTCGACGGCTACACCGAGGACGACAAGGTCGCCATCGCCCGCGACTTCCTGCTGCCCCGGCAGCTCGAGCGGGCCGCGCTGACCACCGAGGAGGTCTCGATCTCCGACGCGGCCCTGCGCGAGCTGGCCGCCAACTACACCCGCGAGGCCGGCGTACGCCAGATGGAGCGGCTGCTGGCCAAGGCGCTGCGCAAGGCCGCGACCAAGCTCGCGATCGGCGAGGTCGACCGGGTCGACGTCGACGAGCCGGACCTCAAGGAGCTGCTCGGCCGGCCACGGTTCACCCCCGAGACGGCCGAGCGTACGTCGGTCCCAGGCGTGGCGACCGGTCTCGCCGTCACCGGCCTGGGCGGAGACGTGCTCTTCGTCGAGGCGTCGGCCCACGACGGCGAGGCGGGGCTGACCCTGACCGGCCAGCTGGGCGACGTGATGAAGGAGTCGGCCCAGATCGCGCTGTCGTTCGTGAAGGCGCACGCCGCGGAGCTCGGCATCGATCCGGCGTTCCTCGACCGCGCCATCCACGTCCACTTTCCGGCCGGTGCGATCCCCAAGGACGGCCCGTCAGCCGGCGTCACACTGGTCACCGCGCTCACCTCGCTGGCCACCGGCCGGCCGGTGCGCTCGGAGGTCGGCATGACCGGCGAGGTCTCCCTCAACGGCCGGGTGCTCCCGATCGGCGGCGTGAAGCAGAAGCTGCTCGCCGCCCAGCGGGCCGGCCTCACCGAGGTGTTCCTGCCGCTGCGCAACGAGCCCGACCTCGACGACGTCCCGGCCGAGGTCCGCGAGGCGCTGACCGTGCACATCGTGGGTGACGTCCTCGACGTCGTCCGCGGCGCCCTCACCCCGAGCGGTCAGGCGGCGGTGGAGGACGAGGCCACCGCCGCCTGACCCCCCGACGCTCAGCTCGCCGGCCACGGTGGATCCAGGCGAGTCGCCGCGTCCAATATGTCGGGACCGGTGTACGCATGTTGAGACGTGCACGGGACGACGTCGTAGAGTGGTGCTCATCATCCAGAGGGACTGAGGGAAACGGCCCGTCGAAGTCCCGGCAACCGCCGCGTCAGAGCATCGGCGCGGACCTGGTGCCAATTCCGTCCGGCGCGGTCGTCGCCCGGAAAGATGAGGAGACCACATGAGCGCTGTCGTCATCGAGAAGAAGGCCCTTCGCGAGGGGGCCTTCGGCCACGCCAAGGCCCTGTCCTGTCGCGAGTGCGGCCACCAGGTCGAGCTCGGCCCGTTCTACGCCTGTCCGGAGTGCTTCGGCCCGCTGGAGATCGCCTACGACTTCCCGCGGGTCACCCGCGAGGAGATCGAGGCCGGCCCGCGCAACATCTGGCGCTACAAGGCGCTGCTGCCGGTGCCGACCGACATCGAGGACAGCCCCAACACCGAGCCCGGCTTCACCCGGCTGCTGAAGGCGCACAACCTCGGCCGCGAGCTCGGCATCGACCGCCTGTGGGTGAAGGACGACTCGACCAACCCCACCAACTCCTTCAAGGACCGCGTCGTCGCCTGCGCGCTCAGCGCCGCCCGTGAGCTCGACGCCAAGGTGTTCGCCTGCCCGAGCACCGGCAACCTCGCGAACGCCGTCGCGGCGGCCGGCGCCCGCGCCGGCATCAAGACCGTGGTCTTCATCCCGAGCAACCTCGAGCAGCCCAAGCAGGTCAACTCCGCGATCTTCACCGAGCAGCTGGTCGCGGTCAACGGCAGCTACGACGACGTCAACAAGCTCGCCTCCGAGATCGCCGGCGAGGAGGACGGCTGGGCGTTCGTCAACGTCAACGTCCGCCCCTACTACGCCGAGGGGTCCAAGACGCTGGGCTACGAGATCGCCGAGCAGCTCGGCTGGCGGCTGCCCGACCAGATCGTCATCCCCGTCGCCTCCGGCTCGCAGCTGACCAAGGTGCACAAGGCGTTCCAGGAGCTGATCAAGCTCGGGCTGGTCGACGACAAGCCCTACCGGGTCTTCGGCGCGCAGGCGACCGGCTGCTCACCGGTGTCGGTGGCCTACAAGGCCGGCGTCGACGCGATCCGCCCGGTCAAGCCGGACACCATCGCCAAGAGCCTGGCCATCGGCAACCCCGCCGACGGCGTCTACGTCCTCGACATCTGCCGCGAGACGGGCGGCGCCGTCGAGGACATCACCGACGACGAGGTCCGCGACGGGATCGTGCTGCTGGCCCGGACCGAGGGGATCTTCACCGAGACCGCCGGCGGCACGACGGTGGGAGTGCTGAAGAAGCTGGTCGAGACCGGCCAGCTCGACACCACGCTGGAGACCGTCGTCATCAACACCGGCCACGGCCTGAAGACGCTGGACGCCGTGTCCGGCGTCGTCGGCCCGGCCGCGACCATCGAGCCGACGTACGCCGCGTTCGTGGCGACCGGCATCGCCTGACTTCCCGACGGCCCCACCGCCCCAGCACCGAGGAGAGACCGAGAGTGACCGCATCCGTCCGCATCCCGACGATCCTGCGCACCTACACCGGCGGCGAGTCCGAGGTGACCGCGGCCGGCGCCACCCTCTCGGAGGTCCTCGACGACCTCGACGCCAACTACGCCGGCATCAAGGGCCGGATCCTGGACGACAACGGCGAGCTGCGCCGATTCGTCAACGTCTATGTCGGCAACGACGACGTGCGGTTCCTCGACAACCTCGCCACGCCGACCCCGGACGGCGCCCAGATCTCGGTCATCCCGGCGGTCGCCGGCGGCTGATTGAATACCCCCGCGAGCTTCGGCCCCCAGTCCGTGGCGACGCTCGCTGGCTGAATACCCCCGCGAGCTCGCTGAATACCCCCGCGAGCTTCGCTGAATACCCCCGCGAGCTTCGGCCCCCAGTCCGTGGCGACGCTCGCTGGCGCTCGCAGGCGCTGGCGCTCGCTGGCGCTCGCTCGGCGCGGTCGCCACGGCCCGGGGGCCGATCGCGGGGCGCCTCGCTGCGCTCGGAAAGACCGGGTCGCTGCGCTCCCACCGCTCCCATTGCGTTGATACCCCCGCGAGCTTCGCTGAATACCCCCGCGAGCTTCGGCCCCCAGTCCGTGGCGACGCTCGCTGGCGCTCGCAGGCGCTGGCGCTCGCTGGCGCTCGCTCGGCGCGGTCGCCACGGCCCGGGGGCCGATCGCGGGGCGCCTCGCTGCGCTCGGAAAGACCGGGTCGCTGCGCTCCCACCGCTCCCATTGCGTTGATACCCCCGCGAGCTTCGCTGAATACCCCCGCGAGCTTCGGCCCCCAGTCCGTGGCGACGCTCGCTGGCGCTCGCAGGCGCTGGCGCTCGCTGGCGCTCGCTCGGCGCGGTCGCCACGGCCCGGGGGCCGATCGCGGGGCGCCTCGCTGCGCTCGGAAAGACCGGGTCGCTGCGCTCCCACCGCTCCCATTGCGTTGATACCCCCGCGAGCTTCGCTGAATACCGCGAGCTTCGGCCCCCAGTCCGTGGCGACGCTCGCCGGCTGAATACCCCCGCGAGCTTCGGCCCCCAGTCCGTGGCGACGCTCGCTGGCGCTCGCAGGCGCTGTCGCTCGCTGTCGCTCGCTCGGCGCGGTCGCCACGGCCCGGGGGCCGATCGCGGGGCGCCTCGCTGCGCTCGGAAAGACCGGGTCGCTTCGCTCCCGCCACGTGCAAACGGCCGGGACGAGTGGGCACTACTTGCTTCGCTCCCACCGCTCCCGTTGCGTGAGCGCGGGTCGGGCCTCGAGTCGCTCGGGGTTGGCCGTTCGTTCACCTGCACCTGTCACAACTGCCGCGTGCGTCGTACTGCCGCCGTCTTCGCAGCCGCCGTCGTCGGGTCCGCCCTGGCCGGCCGGATGGTGCTGCGTCGGCAGGCCGCGGTGGCCCGGAGGTTGATCGGCAAGCCGCTGGGTGAGGACGCGCTGGACGCGGACAAGAAGTACAAGAAGAAGTACGGCGACCCGCTCGACCTGGTCCTCGTCGGCGACTCGATCGCGGCCGGCCTCGGCGCCGAGCGGCCCAAGGAGACACTGGGCGCCCGTCTCGCCACCCGGCTCGCGAAGGCAACGCATCGCACGGTGCGGCTGCGGACCGTGGCCGTGGTCGGCTCGGAGTCGGCCATGCTTGCCGGGCAGCTGGCAACCCTGCCAGCGGCCTACCACCCGGACGTGGCCGTGATCATCGTCGGCGGCAACGACGTGACCCATCGGGTGCCCGTCCAGGACGCGGTGCGCCACCTCGAGGCGGCGATCGCCGACCTCCGGACCCGCGGCGCCGAGGTCGTGGTCGGCAGCTGTCCCGACCTCGGGGCGCTGCGACCGGTGCCGCAGCCGCTGCGGGCGCTGGGTTCTCGGGCCTCGCGCCAGCTGGCCCAGGCGCAGGAGGCGGCCGCTCTGCGGGCCGGGGCCCACTCGGTGTCGCTCGCCCGCGTCGTGGGGCCGTTCTTCATCACCCAGCCCGAGGAGATGTTCAGCCTGGACCGGTTCCACCCCAGCGCGGCCGGCTACAAGCGCACCGCCCAGGCGCTGCTGCCCTCCGTGCTCGCGGCGCTCGGCACGGAGGACGACGTGCCGTTCGGTCACCGCCGCCCGGAGCGGCCTCGCGGGTCTGCGGATTCCGCCACGGGAGCCCCCGCCGCGACTTGATACTGGTTCCAACCGACCCTTCCGAAGGACCCACATGACGACCAAGCGGACCAGGCTGCGCGGCTCGCGCAGCTGGCGGTTCGACCTGAGCCTGTTCGTCGTGGGTGCGGCCCTGTTCCTCTGGTCCCTGCCGGCGGCGTGGGGCGGCGGCTGGCAGGTGGGCCTGGCGGCCGTGCTCGGGGTCCCCTTGATCGTCGTGGTCGCCCGCTTCCCGATGGTCCTCGACAACGAGGACGGCGGGATCGAGATCGGCTTCGACTCGATCGTCCTCATCTACCTGCTCTGCACCTTCGACGCGCTGCCCGCGCTCGCCGTGTGGGGGACCGGGGTGCTGGCCACCCAGCTGATCTCCGGCAAGCGGGTCTCGTCCGTCCTCTTCAACATCGGCGTCGGCATCCTGGCCGGCGGAGGCGCCGCGGGGATCCTGCACCTGCTGCGGGGTTCCGAGACCGGTACGCCGCGGGAGCTGGTGGCGGTCGTCGCCGCGGCGGCGGCCTACTTCTTCACCGACTACCTGGTCTCGGCGACCTCGGTCGCGATCGACTCCCAGACGCACGTGCGCCGCCACCTCGTCCAGGCCGGCACCTTGGTCGCGGTCGCCTGCTTCGTCCCGTTCGACCTGCTCGGCTATCTCGCCGCCGTCGTGCTCCGCAGCAACCCGTGGTGGACGCTCGTCCTCCTCGTCGTGCCCCTGGCGACCCTGCTCATCAACACCCGCGCGATCGTGCACGGCCGGGAGAACGCCCGCCGGCTCAGCGTGCTGTTCGAGGCCGCGGTGCGCGTTCAGGCGCTGCACGAGCCAGGGCTCGTGATCGACGGCCTGCTGGTCGACGCCCGCAGGCTGATCCGGCTGCGCGACGTCGACGTACGCAGCACACCGCCCGTGGACGACGAGATCGGTGCCCAGGTGCGCCGGGGCAAGGACGCGCTCTGGGTGGTGGCTCCGGCCAGGGACCGCGCCCGGTCCACGATCGGCGCCGACCAGCACGCCCTCGACGCGCTTGCCGTGATCTGCTCGGAGGCGTTCGCCCGCCTCCAGCTGACCGACGAGATGGTCCACTACGCGCGCCACGACCCACTCACCGACCTGCCCAACCGCGGCATCCTGCTCGACCGGGCCGCCCAGGCCCTGCACCGCGCCCGACGACGCGGCGTCCGCGTCGCCCTGCTCTTCGTCGACCTCGACGGCTTCAAGCCGGTCAACGACAGGTTCGGGCACGCGGCGGGTGACGCGGTGCTGGTCGAGGTCGCGCGCCGGCTGGTCGCCAACACGCGGGACATCGACACGGTCGCCCGGCTCGGCGGCGACGAGTTCGCCGTGCTGCTGGAGGACGTCGCCCTCGGCGAGGCCGTCGAGATCAGTGACCGGGTCCTCGCGTCACTGGCCGCCGGGACCGAGGTCGTCGGCCACCGGATCACCCTCGGAGCCTCGATCGGCATCGCCTACGGCGATGGCAGCGAGTCCGGCGAGGCGCTGCTGCGCCACGCGGACCTCGCGATGTACGAGGCCAAGGGCCGGGGCAAGGCGCAGTACGTCGCCTACGAGCCGGCGATCGGCCAGGCCCGGATGCGCAGGCTCGAGCTGGTCGACGAGCTGCGGGCGGCGATCGCCCGTCGCGACCTGCGGGTCGTCTACCAGCCCGTCGTCGCCGCCATGACCGGACGGATCGCCGGCGTCGAGGCGCTGGTCCGGTGGCAGCTCGACGGCGTGGACGTGCCCACCGACGCGTTCGTCCGGCTCGCCGAGGAGACCGACCAGGTCGGCGCGCTCGGTGAGCTGGTCCTCGAGATCGTCGCCGAGGACTCCGCATCCATGCTGGAGGCCGCGGGCGGGCCGATCTCGATCAGCGTCAACGTCTCGGCCCGGCAGCTCCAGGAGTCGTCGTTCGTCACCGCGGTGGAGCGGGCGGTGCGGTCCATGGGCCGCACCGGGCTGGTCCTCGAGGTCACCGAGCGGCAGGAGATCACCGACGATGCTGCCCTCGAGGCGATGCGGACGATCGCCGAGCTGGGGGTGCGCTTCGCGGTGGACGACTTCGGGGTCGGCTTCTCCTCGATCAGCTACCTGCGCGACCTGCCGGTGCACGTGGTCAAGACCGACGCCGCGCTCGCCCAGCAGATCGACAGCGACGAGCGCTCCCGCGCCGTCCTGCGCGCGGTGACCGTGATGGCGGAGGCGCTCGGCCTCGACGTCGTCGTCGAGGGCATCGAGCGCGAGACCCAGCTGACGGCTGTGCGCGAGCAGGTGGGCGCGCCGTACGTGCAGGGCTACCTGCTGCATCGGCCGATGCCGGTCACGGCGCTGCTGAGGGTGGTCCGGGCCAACCGGCGTAGCGAGGAGCCGCCGGCCGAGCCGGAGGAACGGCTGCACCTCGCCCTCTGACGGTGCCTCAGCTCAGCTCAGCTCAGTCTGGATCCGCCGGTCAGTGCGCGACGGCGGGACCGAGCGGGACGTCGCGGTGCAGCCTGTAGGTCGGCTGCTTCGGCCCGAGCTCGGCCGGGATGACGAGTGAGATCGAGGTCTGCCACCACGAGGCACCCTCGAAGGCGTCGAGGGTCGCGAGCAGCTGCTCGAGGTATGCCTCGGTCGTGTGGTCGTTGATCGTGCCGAGCCGCACCTCGGGCCGGAACACCCGGCGGTCCACGAACAGGTGCAGGCCCTGGGCGATCCGGCTGACACCACGGACGACGGCCTTCAGCTCGTCGATGTCTCCCGCGAGCCGGGCCCACACCGAGTTGTCACCCTCCGGCTCCAGCGCGAGACCGCCGTGCAGGCGCAGCCGGGGGGCGCCCCAGTCCAGCGCCTCCTCGACCATGGCGTCGGTGAGCCGATGGGCGTCGGTGAGGGCCAGGTTGCCGAACTTCGCGATCGGCACGTGCATCCGCGGCGGCGGCACGAGGTCGAGCATCGGCTTGGGGCGCTCCACCAGGGGCCGTTCCTGGCGGCGCCGGCCGAACAGCCTGCCCGAGCCCGCGAGGTGGCGGCCGGTCTGACCCGGGTCCCCGACCTGCTCTCGCTCCGGGCGCACGGCCGCGACCACTTGCGTGACGTGGTCGAGCGCTTGCCGGGGTGGCACCAGGGCGGCGAAGAGGTGCATGCCCACCATTCTCACCCGACCGGGGAGGTCTCGGGATGGTCAGGTGCGAGGAAGGGCGGTTCGGCGCTCCTCGAGGTGGGCGCGCTCGGCCTCGTTGGCGCAGCGCTCGATCGCCGTGTCGTAGGCGACCAGCGCCTCGTCGGCCCGCCCGGCCCGAGCCAGCAGCTCGGCGCGCGCCGCGGGCAGCCGGTGACCGGGCAGCTCCTCGTCGCCGAGCCCGCTGAGGGCAGCGAGCCCGGCCAGCGGCCCGTCGGCCTCGCCCACCGCCACCGCGCGGTTGAGCCGGACGACGGGGGAGTCGACCACGTCGAGCAGCTCGTCGTAGCGCGAGACGATCCGCGACCAGTCGGTGGCGGACGCGGTCGCGGCGATCGCGTGCTCGGCGGCCACCAGCGCCTGGAGGAGGTAGGGCGCGGGCGCGGCGTGCGCCAGCGGGGTGAGCAGCTGGACCGCCTCGGTGATCTCCGCACCCACCCAGCGACGTCGGTCCTGGTCGGGCAGCAGCACCAGCCGGCCGCCGTCGACCCGGGCGTCGCGGCGCGAGTGCTGGAACAGCATCAGGGCCAGCAGTGCGTCCACCTCGGCGTCCGGCTCGGGGAGGAGGTCGCGCAGGACGCGCACGAGCCGGATCGCTTCCCCAGCGACGTCGGCGCGGAGCACGTCCGACCCTGAGCCGGGCGCGTAGCCCGCGGTGAAGGCGAGGTAGGCCACGTCGGTGACGACCCGGATGCGGTCGGCCAGCTCGGCACCGACCGGCACGGCGAAGGACTCACCGGCCAGCCGCTTGCGGGCCCGGGTCAGCCGAGCGGCCATCGTCGAGGTCCGCACGAGGAACAGACGCGCCAGGTCCTCGGTCGACACGCCCAGCACCAGCCGGAGCGTCAGCGCTGCGGCCGCCTCGGGCGGCAGGGCCGGGTGCGCGCAGAGCAGGACGAGCCGGAGCCGCTCGTCGGCGACGCCGCCGCGCTCGCCCGGGTCGACCATGGTGCGCTGCGCCTCCTCGATGAGCTCGGCGTCCACGGCCAGGAGCGGGAGCTTGCGGTTGGCCACCGCCTCGGCCCGCAGCCGGTCGGTGATCCGGCGCCGGGCCGCCACGAGCAGCCAGGCGCTGGGATTGTCCGGCACGCCGTCGCTCGGCCACGTCCGTGCCGCCGCCTCGAAGGCGTCGCCCAGCCCGTCCTCGGCCAGGTCGAGGCGGCGGTAGCGCGCGACGAGCAGGGCCAGCAGCCGGCCCCACTCGTCGCGCAGGACCTCCTCGAGCGCGGTCAGACCTCGACCTCGAGCATCGGCCGGACCTCCACGTGATACTCACGGGGCAGCAGGGTGGCGAGCTCGACCGCCGTCGCCTGGTCGGGCAGCTCGACGACGTAGAAGCCGCCCAGCTGCTCGACCGTCTCGGCGTACGGCCCCTCGGTCACGGTGCGGCCCTCGTCCGGCTGGATGGTCCGGGCCGAGTCCGGGCGGCCGAGCGCGTCGCCGAGGACGACCTTGCCTCGCTCGCGCACCGCATCGGCGAACGCGTTGTAGTCGTCGAAGCAGCGCTGGCGGTAGTCGTCCTCGGCGTTGTCCCACCGGTCGAAGTGGTCCACCTCGGCCATCAGGACCAGGAACCTCACGAGGAGGAACCGCCCTTCGCCTGCCGGATCTCGATCGCCCGCTCGCCGCGGGCGAGGACCTTGCACACCTCGACCAGGTCGTCGAGGTCCTCGGACTGGACGATGTAGAAGCCGGTCAGCTGCTCGACGGTCTCGGCGTAGGGGCCATCGGTGATCGTGTGGTTGCCGTCGGCGTCGGTGCGCAGCACCTTCGCCTCACTCGAGTCGGCGAGCTCGCTGCCGCCGGTCACCTTGTGGCCACGCTCCTCGAGCGCCTGCGCGAAGTCGCGGTGGATGGCATACATCGCCTCCCTGTCCGCGGCGGACGCATCGGCCCACTGGGACTCGTCACCGGGGAGCAGGACGACGTACTCGGTCATGGTGGTTCCTCTCGACGGTTGGTCACTCTGTCACCGCGATGACGGCCGGGGGAGGCCCGGATCGACAACCCCGGTGGCGAACCTTGCGGCCGGTCGGTCACGCATCTGCCGGGACCGGCCTGATCTCGAGCCTGGTGTGCGCCGGCACCATCTCCTCGCAGGCCGTCGTCAGCCCGTCGAGGTCGTCACACTCGACGATGTAGAAGCCGCTGATCTGCTCGACGGTCTCCGCGTAGGGGCCGTCGGACACAAGGGGTCCGCCCCGCTTGCGCGACAGCGTCCTGGTCCGGCGCGAGTGCGCGAGCTCGCGCGCCGCCGACGACCTTGCCGCCGCGCTCGGCCAGCAGCGTGAGGAACCGTGCGTCGGCGTCGTAGCTGAGCTGCTTCTCCTCGGCGGCCAGGGTCTCCCAGCGGTCCTCGTCGTCGTCGACGACGAACACGACGTACTGTCCATGGTTGTCTTTCCTCTCCTTGGTGAGCCTGTCACGGTGACGACGGTGCCCACCCGCGAGAATCGACAGATGCACCGGGTCCTGCTCGCGACGAGCGCCGACCTGTCCGACGGCGAGCCGGGCGGAGATCGGCTGACCGCCGCACTGGCGGCGCGCGGGGTCGACGCAGCGTGGGTGGTCTGGGACGACCCGGCGGTGGACTGGTCGTCGGCGGGGCTCGTGGCGGTGCGGTCGACGTGGGACTACCACCGGCGGGTGCGGGAGTTCCTGGCCTGGGCGCGCGAGGTCGAGTCACGCACCCTGCTCCTGAACGGTGCCGACGTGTTCGCCTGGAACGCCGACAAGGGCTACCTCGTGGATCTGGACCTGCCCCATGTCCCGACGGCGCTGCTCGACGAACCCGCCGGCCTGTCGGCGGCGACCACGAGGTGGGGCAGCTGTGTCGTCAAGCCGCGGGTCGGGGCCAGCGGGGTCGGGGTGGTCGTGGTCGACGGGCCGGGTCAGGAGCCTGACCTCGGGCAGGGGCCGTGGGTGGTCCAGCCGCTGGTCGAGTCGGTGCGCACGGTGGGCGAGACGTCGGTCTTCGTCTTCGGCGGCCGGGCCACCTCGCAGGTCGACAAGCTCCCGGGCAGCGGCGAGGTGCGGGTGCACGAGGAGTACGGCGGTCGCTCGGTCGCTGTCGCCCTCGACCCCGAGCGCGCGGCGGTGGCCGAGCGCGCGGTCGCCGCCGTGGGCGGGTGGTCCGGCCGCGCCCCGGCGTACGCCCGGATCGACGTGATGCGTTGGGAGGACGAGCTGGGTGGTGAGCGAGCTGGAGCTGATCGAGCCGGGGCTCTACCTCGATGTCGACCCGGCGCCGGCGGAGGCATTCGCAGAGCTGGTCGCCAACCTCCTGGCGTCGCGAGGCGTTAGAGGGACATGACCGACCCGGCCGCGTCGTTCACCCAGTGGGCGAGCGAGCGGCAGCAGGCGCTGCTGCGCACCGCGGTGCTGCTCTGCGGTGACCACCACCGCGCCGAGGACCTGGTGCAGGACGCACTCACCAAGGTGGCGGTGCGGTGGCCGCGGCTGCGCGAGCAGAACCCTGACGGTTACGCCCGCCAGGTCATGGTGCGCACCAACATCTCCTGGTGGCGCAAGCACCGTCGTGAGGTGGTGCTCGACGTCCACGAGGGCGCGCCGGCGGCGGGTCCGGGTGCGTCGGTGGACCGGCGGCTGCTGCTCGACCGGGCGCTCGCCGGGCTGACGCCGCGGCAACGCGCGACGGTCGTGCTCCGGTTCTACGACGACCTGAGCGAGCGCGACACCGCCGAGGCGCTGGGCGTCAGCACCGGCACCGTGAAGAGCCAGACCCACGCCGCCCTGGCCCGCCTGCGGGCGGCCGCGCCGGAGCTGGCCGAGCTGTTGGAGGAGTCCACATGACCCAGGAACGACTGCGCGAGCTGCTCCGCGAGCGGGTGGCCGACGAGACGATGCCCGACTACTCGGGCCGCGCCTGGCAGGCCGCCCGCGTCGTCCGACGACGTCGCCGGCTCGGTGCCGCGGCCGGCGTGGTCGCCGCGACGGCCGGCGATCTCGGGCGGCATCGCCGCTGTGGACTCCCGGCCGCTGCGACGAAAGGCCGACGCCGGTCGAGCCGCTCACCCAGGCCCCCCGCGCGGACGGACCCGACGCGACGTACAAGGGGGTGCCCGTGTGGTGGAGCCCCGACCAGCACGAGGAGCAGGAGCTGCCGCCGGTCGACTCCCCGCTGCCCGCCGAGATCGAGCTGCGGCGGTCAGCCCGACGAGTCCGATGGACCGTGCGGTGGCGGCGTTCGCCCGAGGGAGGTCGGTGACGCTGGTCGGCCCTGACGGTGCGAGACGGTGGGTCGACCTCTCGCGGCTGCAGAAGGTCACCAAGCCCAACGGCTACTCCTACTTCCCGACCTCGACCGGCGATGCTCTCGCCGACCGGCGCCTTCCTGGCGTTCCTGCAGCCCGGTCACGTCGCCGTCTACACCGTGGCCACCGGCGACGTGGAGCGACGTCGACGCCAGCGACGGTGCGACCGACACGAGCGGGGGCGGGGGCCTGCAGCTCACCTGGGTGGCGGACGACCAGTTCGTCATCACGGGTCCGATGGGTGGGCTCGACGTCCGCCGCGACGTCACGGGACGCACCTTCTCCGGGGTCCGGGTGGGTCCGCTCGAGCCGGCGTTCGACTACCCGCCGGCCCAGCCCTACGGCGGGTCGGTCCGGTCCGCCCGCCAGGACGACGCCCAGACCTGGGGCATGGGCGTGCCCCTGCCGGTGCGCGACCCGGGCACCGACCTCGCCGATCCCGACTTCCTGGTCGCCCGGGGCGCGGTGCTGGCCTTCATGTGGGCGATCGACGACGGCCAGGGCAGCCGCTACAAGGACTGCTGCCCGGTGGCCGGCTGGCTCGACGACGACACCGTGGTCTACGAGTCGCGCCAGACCGACCCGGTGCTGGTGTCCTGGCGGGTGGGCAGCCACGACTTCGGCCTGGTCTCGCGGATCCACGGCGCCTACGACGTGGCCAGCTTCGCGCTCTGAGCGCGCGACAGCCTTGACAGGTACGCGGTCCACTGGCCAGGATGTTGGGAGCGCTCCCACAGGCTTGCCGGCCCCGGCCGGGACCACAGACTCGACCGGCGGGTCCGGGCCCCTCGACAGACCGGACCCGCCGGTCGCGACCAGACGGGATACTGACGCCATGACGCGGCAGCCGCGGACCCGGCCGACCCTCGAAGAGGTCGCCGCCATCGCCGGGGTGGGCCGCGGCACGGCGTCCCGGGTCATCAACGGCAGCAGCAAGGTCTCCGAGAAGGCCCGGCTGGCGGTCGAGAGCGCGATCGCCGAGCTGGGCTACGTCCCCAACCGCGCCGCCCGCACCCTGGTCACCCAGCGCACCGACGCGGTCGCGCTCGTCATCGCGGAGTCGGAGGAGCGGGTCTTCGGCGAGCCGTTCTTCGCCGGCGTCGTGCGCGGGGTCGGCACTGCGCTCAGCGACGCGGGGCTGCAGCTGGTGCTCCTGCTCGCGCACGCCGCCCAGCGCAGCGGGGCGGCTCGACGACTACCTGACCCGGGACCACGTCGACGGCGTGCTCCTGCTGTCCTTGCACGACGACGACGAGCTGCCGGACCGGATCAGGGCCAGGGGGCTGCCCATGGTGCTGGGAGGTCGTGCGACCGAGCACCAGCGAGGGCCGTACGTCGACGCCGACAACGTCCTCGGCGCGCGGCTCGCGGTCGACCACCTCGTGCACCGCGGCCGGCAGGCAGATCGGGGCGGTCCTCGGCCCTTCCGACATGGTGGTGGGCCGCACCCGCCACGAGGGCTACCTGGCGGGGCTGGCGGCGGCCGGACTCGAGCCCGACGACGCCCTGGTCGCGCGCGGCGACTTCAGCCAGGACAGCGGCGAGTCGGCGATGCGCGATACTCCTGTCGCGGCGCCCGGACCTCGACGCGGTCTTCTGCGCCAACGACCTGATGGCGGCCGGCGCGCTGCGGGTGCTGCGGGAGGCGGGGAAGGACGTCCCTGCGCGACGTGTCGGTCGTCGGCTTCGACGACGCCCCGCTCGCGCAGTCGACGCACCCGCCGCTCACCACCGTGCACCAGTCGCCGGAGCAGATGGGTCGCGAGATGGTGGCCCTGCTCATCGAGGCCATGAGCCACCCCGACGAGCCACCCGAGCCCCGCCTCCTCGAGACCCGCCTGGTGATCCGCGAGAGCTCCTGAGCCAGCCGGGCGCGACCGGGCAGCGGTGGATGAGCAACCGTCGTGCACAGGGTCGGCCCGAGGGGCGGTGGGTGAGGAACCGTTCTCCACGGGGACAGCGGGTGCTGAGCCACCGCCACCCTGTGGACCATGGTTGCTTGGCCACCGCCACCCGGACCGGACCGCCATGATGAGGGCGTGCACCGACGCGACGTACCCCTGGTGGTCACGGCGGTGACCTACTCGCTCGCCCACCACCTCGGGTCGCTGCCCGACGGGCTGGGCGATGCCGGCCGGGGCACGCGGGTGGCGGACTGGCTCGACCTGCTGGTGCCGTTCGTGGTGCTGCTGCCCGCGCTCGGACGCTGCTGACCGCGGGAGTTTCGCGGGCGACGTGCGTCTGGTTCGCGGTGGGCTCGTGGCTCTACGCGACCGGCCACGGCGTCCACCTGTCGGCGAACTCGATCGGCAACGTCGCCCCGGGGGAGACGGCGCATCTGTGGGACGAGCAGGTCGGCCACTGGGTCTGGTACGCCGGAGTGACGGTGGTCGCCGCGACGCTCGCGTCGACGCTGGTCGGGCGGCCGGCGCCGAAGAGCCTGCTGTCCTGGCTGCTGGCGATCGCGGTGGGCGTGACGTGGGGGACCAACGCCACCGGCGGGGAGTTCACGTGGGCCGGGGCGGTCATCGCTGCCGGAGCGGCGGCATGGGGCTGGCGGCACCGCCGAGACGCCGGTGTCCTCGTGGCTGCCGTCGGCGCGACCGGGATGGTCGCCGTGGTTGTCTCCGGGATCCTCCGCTGACGGCGAACTCTTCTTGCACTCGCAGGGGTCGAGTGCTAAACATGACGCTGGCACTCTCGTCATGAGAGTGACAGCCAACAGAACTTCCAAGCGTGAGGAATCGCACCAGTCATGGCGAAGTTGATTGCTTTCAACGAGGAGGCCCGGCGCGGGCTGGAGCGGGGAATGAACACCCTCGCCGACGCCGTCAAGGTCACCCTCGGTCCCAAGGGCCGCAACGTCGTGCTCGAGAAGAAGTGGGGCGCCCCCACGATCACCAACGACGGTGTGAGCATCGCCAAGGAGATCGAGCTCGAGGACCCCTACGAGAAGATCGGCGCCGAGCTCGTCAAGGAGGTCGCCAAGAAGACCGACGACGTCGCCGGTGACGGCACCACCACCGCCACGGTGCTCGCCCAGGCCATGGTCCGCGAGGGGCTGCGCAACGTCGCCGCCGGCGCGAACCCGATGGGCCTCAAGCGGGGCATCGAGAAGGCCGTCGAGGCCGTCAGCGAGCAGCTGCTCAGCATGGCGACCGAGATCGAGACCAAGGAGCAGATCGCCGCGACCGCGTCGATCTCCGCCGCCGACCCGACCGTCGGCGAGATCATCGCCGAGGCGATGGACAAGGTCGGCAAGGAAGGCGTCATCACCGTCGAGGAGTCGAACACCTTCGGCCTCGACCTCGAGCTGACCGAGGGCATGCGGTTCGACAAGGGCTACATCTCGGCCTACTTCGTGACCGACCCGGAGCGGATGGAGACGGTCCTCGACGACCCCTACATCCTGGTCGCCAACCAGAAGGTCTCGAGCGTCAAGGACCTGCTCCCGCTGCTCGAGAAGGTCATGCAGTCCGGCAAGCCGCTGCTGATCATCGCCGAGGACGTCGACGGCGAGGCGCTGTCGACCCTGGTCGTCAACAAGATCCGCGGCACCTTCAAGTCCGTCGCCGTCAAGGCGCCGGGCTTCGGTGACCGCCGCAAGGCCATGCTCCAGGACATCGCGATCCTGACCGGTGGCCAGGTCATCTCCGAGGAGGTCGGCCTCAAGCTCGAGAGCACCGGCATCGAGCTGCTCGGCCAGGCCCGCAAGGTCGTCATCACCAAGGACGAGACCACCATCGTCGAGGGCTCGGGCGACACCGACCAGATCGCCGGCCGGGTCAACCAGATCCGCGCCGAGATCGAGAAGTCCGACTCCGACTACGACCGCGAGAAGCTCCAGGAGCGCCTCGCCAAGCTGGCCGGCGGCGTGGCCGTCATCAAGGTCGGCGCGGCCACCGAGGTCGAGCTCAAGGAGCGCAAGCACCGCATCGAGGACGCCGTGCGCAACGCGCGGCGGCCGTCGAGGAGGGCATCGTCGCCGGCGGCGGCGTGGCCCTGGTGCAGGCAGCCAACGCGGCGTTCGACAAGCTCGACCTCTCCGACGACGAGGCCGTCGGCGCGGCGATCGTGCGCTTCGCGACCGACGCCCCGCTCAAGCAGATCGCGATCAACGCCGGCCTCGAGGGTGGCGTCGTGGCGGAGAAGGTGCGTGGCCTCGCGGCCGGGCACGGTCTCAACGCGGCCACCGGCGAGTACGTCGACATGATCGCCGAGGGCATCATCGACCCGGCCAAGGTGACCCGCAGCGCGCTGCAGAACGCCGCCTCCATCGCGGCGCTCTTCCTCACCACCGAGGCCGTCGTGGCCGACAAGCCCGAGAAGGCGCCCGCCATGGGCGGCGACCCCTCGGGCGGCATGGGCGGCATGGACTTCTGAGTCCGCCGCTCCTCTGAGCACCACCGCTGACCCGCCCGGAACGCCTCCGGGCGGGTCAGTGTCATTTCGGGTCCGCCGTGTGTGAGGGTTGGAGCCGTGGCCGACGAGACGCCCGACGACGCCCGCGCGCGGTTCGAGGCGCTCGCGGCGGAGGTCGTGGAGCCGATCCGCCGCTTCCTGGCCCGGCGTACCGACCCCGACACCGCCGAGGACGTGCTGGCCGAGACGCTGCTGGTCTGCTGGCGCCGGCTCGACCAGGTGCCGGAGCACGCGCTGCCCTGGGTCTACGGCGTGGCTCGCAACTGCCTGGCCAACGTCCAGCGCGGCGACCGGCGGCAGGTGCGGCTGGCCGCGCGGATCAGCGTGGTCGACCCGCCCGAGGAGAGCCGTGCGCGAGGCCGACGAGCCCGACGAGCGGGTGGCCGCGACCTTGGCCGCGCATGCGCCCGGAGGAGGCCGACCTGCTCCGGCTGTGGGCCTGGGAGCAGCTCGGCCCCGGCGAGATCGCCGCGGTCCTCGGCATCACGCCGAACGCCGCGAGCATCCGGCTGCACCGCGCGCGGGGCAAGTTCGTGGAGGAGCTGCGAAAGATCGACGGCGACGCCGGACATGAAGGTGTGAGAGAAGGGAGGGAACCATGAGCGACGGCCAGTCCGGTGACCAGTTCGACCGCGACGACCAGCTGCGCGCGCTGCTGCGTGGCGGCGACCCCGCCGGCTCCCTCACCCCGGCCGACCCGGCCGCTCTCGCGAGCCTCCTGGAGGACATCATGAGCGCTGATCTCGACGTGCGCCCCGAGACCGACGAGGGCAACCGGGCCACCGGCACCCACGGCCGCAACCCGCTCACCTGGCTGGTGGCAGCGGCGGCAGTCGCCGCCATCGCCGCTGGTGGTGCGTTCGCCGTCAACGGCCTGTCGGACAGAGGCTCACAGGACACCCAGGCCGGGCCCGAGAGCGCCGTCACCGACGTCCACGCCGGGACGGCCGGCGTGACCACCACCCTCGGGGTGAGCGACCAGCAGGGCAAGTGCGTCGGTCGCGACCGCCGAGATCCTGGCCCAGTATCCCCTGGCCTTCCAGGGCACGGTCACCGCCATCGAGGGCGACACCATGACCCTCGACACGACCGAGGTCTTCGCCGGCGAGGTCGGCGAGACGGTCGAGGTGACCGCGGCGCCGTGGGCTCGGCGCCGCGCTCGGCACTGTCGAGTTCCAGGTGGGCGGCGACCTACCTGGTCGTCGGCCTTCGACGGGCCAGATCTCGCAGTGCGACTCAGCGGATCCGCGACTGGCGACCTCCAGTCGCCGTTCAAGAAGGCGTTCGTCCGCTGATCTCCCAAGGGCTTCTTCTCGCTGCCGGCGCCGGCTCCCGCATGGGCCGGCCCAAGGCACTGGTGCACGACGCTGACGGGGCGTCGTGGCTCCAGCACGCGGTGGAGGTCCTCCGAGACGGTGGATGCAACGGGGTGACGGTGGTGCTCGGCGCCGGGGCCGACGAGGCGGTTCGCCTCCTCGACGGCCTCGGCGTCGACGTCGTTGTCGCCCATGACTGGGACGAGGGCATGTCGGCTTCACTACGATCCGGTCTCGAGTCGCTGACGGGCAGCGACGCCGAGGCCGCCGTGGTGAGCCTGGTCGACCTGCCCGACCTGACCGCGGCCGTGGTACGACGCGTGCTCTCTGAGCGCGAGGGAGACGAGGCCCTCGCACGAGCGTCGTACCACGGCCGCCCCGGACACCCGGTGGTGCTCGGACGAGCCCATTGGCAGCGGGTCGCCGGCGTCGCTCATGGCGACGCCGGCGCCCGCGACTACTTCGTCGAGCACGATGCCGCGCTCGTCGAGTGCGGTGACCTCGCGAGCGGCGCCGACATCGACAGCCGCACGTCCGCCGTCGGCTGAACGCTCACGCCGTCAGTGCGGCGTGAGCAGCCCCTGTCCGGGCATCCGGGTCGGCTCGCAGTCGCAACCGTCGCCGCAGACCAGGTAGGGGTGCGCGGCGTGTCCGCACCGCACGCACGGAAGGTCGCGCGTCAGCGGCCCGTCGTCCGTCCGGCTCTTCGGGCATCCCTCTGCTCCCTCCCGACCGCCGCCCTCACGACGGCCGCTCCCTGTGAGCACCGGTTCCGCGTGGGGGGCCAACGCAAACCCATGGCGTGCAAACCAATGGAGCGCAAACCCATGGGGAGGTCGATACCTGGGGAGTCGGTCTCTCGCCGGGCGTCGGCTACACCGCGTGGCCAGATTCGTGGCCATCGACAAGCTCTTGCGGTCTGGCCTGAGCCGAATCACGAAGCCTTCGGTCACGGCCCGGACACGACCGGGTCACCGGACCATCACCTTTCCCCGATTCCCATCGACGGCGTCGATGAGTCACCGGCCCGGCTCTCGGCCGGCCCCACGTTGGCTGTGTGGACACAGGCGAGCCGACGGCCCGTAGGCGCGTCTCCATGGACCCCTCGGAGGGGAAGGCGGGCGGCCGGCTCCTGCTACGAGCCGGCCGCCCCACGCTCCGGGACGACTCACGAAGGAGACTTGAATGAGCAGTCAGCGCAGACGGCTCGCGGCCGTGACCGCAGCCACCGCCCTCGTCCTCGGCTTCGCCGGGTGTGGCGGCGAGCGGCGGGGGTGACGGCGGCCGCCCAGAACAACCCGCAGGAGCGGACCGACGGCCACCAAGGGTGGCACGGTGTTCTCCCTCGAGCAGTCGGTGACCCAGACCCTCGACCCGCAGCGCGCCTACTCGGGCCGCGACATCTCCTACCTCGGCAACCTCGTCTACCGCAGCTGGGTCGTCTTCCCGGCCGGCGAGACCGACAAGACCAAGGGCTCCACCCCCGTGCCCGACCTGGCCACCGATGTCGGGCCAGTCCAACGAGGACGCGACCGAGTGGTCGTTCACGCTCAAGGACGGGCCGGTGTGGCAGGACGGGAAGCCGATCACCTGCGAGGACTTCAAGTACGGCGTGTCGCGGACCTTCGCGACCGACGTGATCACCGGCGGCCCCAACTACATCATCGGCTACCTCGACGTGCCCCAGGACGCCGACGGTGAGCCGGTCTACAAGGGTCCCTACACCGGCGAGGGCCAGGCGGAGTTCGACAAGGCCGTGACCTGTGACGGCAACACGATCACCTACCGGTTCAAGAAGCCGTGGCCGGACTTCCCGCTCGCCATCGCCGCGCTGCGCTCCTTCGACCCCTACCGGGCCGACCAGGACAAGGGTGACAAGTCGAAGTTCGCGGTGCTGTCGACGGGTCCGTACATGCTCGACGGTGAGTGGAACGAGGACACGGGCGGCACCTTCGTCCGCAACCCCGCATGGGACGGCACGGAGGACACCAACCGCGAGGCCAACCCCGAGCTCGTTCGTGTTCCAGATCGGCATCGAGCCCGAGGTCATCGTCGACCGGCTGATCGCCGACCAGGGGGACGACCAGAACGCCGTCACCACCAGGAACGTGACCCCGGCGCAGTACCCGCAGATCTCGGGCGACGTCGCCGACCGGGCCGTCAACCTCCAGTCGCCGTTCAGCAACTACCTGCTGCCCAACTTCAACCGGGTCACCAACCTCAAGGTCCGCCAGGCGCTCGCGCTGCGCGACCGACCGGGCCGGCTACGTCGGGGCGCTCGGAGGTGACAACGCGTCGTCGCCGTCGCTGTCGATCGTCAACCCGGCCACGCCGGGTTATGTGGCCAACGCCGAGCTTCGGCGAGGCCCAGGGCGGCGACGTCGAGGGCGCCAAGAAGCTGCTCGAGGAGTCCGGTGAGACGCTTCCCTACCCGATCAAGCTCACCTACCCGATCGGCTCGGACGCCGCGGACAAGGCGTTCGCGGCTCTGAAGGCGACCTACGACGAGGCCGGCTTCGACGTGACGCTGGACGGGCTCGACCCGTCGGGCCCCTACTACGACACCATCCAGAAGCCGGGCTCGGACAGCGACCTGATCTGGGGTGGCTGGGGTGCTGACTGGCCGTCGGTCTCGACGGTGATCCCGCCGCTCTTCGACAGCCGGATCAACCTCAGCAAGGCGTCGAACGGCCAGGACTACGGCAACTACGAGAGCGACGACGTGAACGCAGCGATGGACGCTGCGGCGGCCGAGACCGACCTCGACGAAGGCCAACCAGATGTGGTCGGAGGTGGACAACATGCTGGCCGAGGACGTCGCCTACATCCCGCTCGACATCGCCCAGTTCTACTTCCTGCACGGCTCCAACATCGAGAACTACGTCAACTCGATCGCGAGCACCGGCTACCCGGACCTCGGAGTCATCTCCGTCAAGGGTGGCGGCGCCTGACCGCTCGACCCGCGCGCCTGGTGCGGCCCCGCCTCGGGCGGGGCCGCACGCGAGCCATCTCCTGGAGCAGCGGAGGAGGACGAGAGTCGATGCGGACCTGTGACCGAACCGTGACTGCGGGCAGACCCGCGCCGGCCCCGCGACCACGAGACTGTGGTCGTGGCTGACGGCCCCTGGCTGGAGCGCCCCCGGTCTGCTGGCGCTCCACATCGGAGAGATCGCGTCCTTCGTCGCGCTCGTGGACAACGACGGGTTCACCACCGCCGCCCGGGCCATGAACCTCTCGCAGGCCGCCTTCAGTGCCCGCATCGGCCGGCTCGAGCACGCGCTCGGCGTCACCCTGGTCGACCGGTCCGTCCGGCGGCTGACACTGACCCGCGAGGGGCGCGCCTTCCAGCCCCTGGCCCGCTCCCTGCTCGTGATGCTCGGCGCGGTCGCCGACTGCGTCGACTCCCACCGCGCCGGAACCTGACCGGGCGAGTCCCAGCCCCAGCCCGGCTGTGCACGGGGCTGGGGCTCGCCCACCGCACGTCGAGCTCGTCGAGATGGGCGCAACGAGCCACGTGTTCGACTCAGACGAAGCCGGCGAAGTGGGCCAGGTCGACGCGGGTGGCGACGGCGCGGCCGAACTCGCACATCTCCTCGAGGAAGTCGACGCCGTCGATGCGGTCGAGGCTCTCGCGCGAGAGGTGGCCGACGCCGAGCTGCTCGAGGCTGCCGGGGTGGCGTCTCGGCGTCGTACCGGACGTAGCTGAACAGCGGCTCGGCGAGCAGGCCGGCGCCGCCGACCAGGTCGCCGAGCTCGCTGTCGAGCCGCGGCCCGCGCGGCACTCGCCGAGCACCCGGCACAGGACGTCGTTCTGGACGACGGCGCTGTGGATCAGCGCCTCGGGCACCTGGGTGGCGTAGCTGAGCAGGTTGAGGTCCTCGGCGCGCAGGTCGGCCTGGAGCCGCGCGGTGGTGCCGGTCCCGACGCTGACCAGCAGCAAGCTCGTCGCGGCCGGTCGGCCAGCCGAGGCCGTAGGCCGGCAGGGTGGCCATCAGGAACAGCTGGAGCGCCGGGTTGTTGAGGGTCGTCACCGCGCCGTCGCTGAACACGAACGTGCTGGCCGCCGACCACCACCTCCTCCGGCACGAAGAACGTGGGCGCCGCCGAGCTGGCGCGGACCAGCTGCCACAGCGGGCAGGTCGAGGTTGGAGCCGGCGCCCTGGTTGTAGCTGCGCGGCCGGGTTGCTGCTCACCGGCCAGGGCGAGCCGGTCGATGGTGTTGCGCAGCCCGAGCAGCAGCAGGCAGCGCAGGTCGGTCGAGCCGAGGGTGCGCTCATCGCCGAACTCGCGGCGCAGCACCGTCTCGATGCCGGCCTCGTCGTAGCGCGCGCGCACCAGGTCGAAGATGCCCGGCGCGGGTGAAGATCGAGCGCATGTTGTCGCGGTAGAGCTGCTGGATCCGGCTCACCGGCAGGCCCGATGGCCACGCCGCCCGCGATGATCGCGCCGGTGCTGGTGCCGCCGACGTAGTCGAACCAGTCCCCGAGCACCAGCTCGGGGTCTCCGGTCTCCTCGCGCAGCAGCTGCTCGACCCGGGCGAGCACCTCGAGGGCCACGACGCCCCGGACGCCGCCCCCGTCGATGCTCAACAGCTTCTTGGGCATGCGGGCAACGTACGGCTGGTCGTTCGACTCGCCGCCGCGCCATCGCAAGCTCGGTCACGACGCTCGCTCAACCGGGAGAGCATCGTCCGCGAGCTCGTTCCTCGCTCGCGGCCAACCTGCCCCCAACTGGCTGCTCCGTAGCCTGTCACATGGAGACGGAGCTTGCCGGCGTCGGCCGCACGACGTCGCGGCCCGCCTCGGCGACACGGGATACCTGTGCGACGACGCGCTGGCGACCGTCACCTTCCTCGCCCTGCGGATGCAGCGGCCGCTGCTGCTCGAGGGCGAGCCGGGCACCGGCAAGACCGCGCTGGCCGAGGCGATCGCCGAGTCGCTCGACCTGCCGCTGGTCCGGCTGCAGTGCTACGAGGGGATCGACGCGACCCAGGCGCTCTACGACTGGGACTTCCCGCGCCAGATCCTGCACCTGCGTGCGCTGGAGGCGGCCGGTGGCGGGACGGACGTCGAGGAGGCCGAGAAGAGCCTCTACGACGAGCGGTTCCTGCTCGCCCGGCCGGTGCTGGCCGCGCTGCAGCAGAGCCCCGCGGTGCTGCTCGTCGACGAGGTGGACCGGGCCGACGACGAGTTCGAGGCGTTCCTCCTCGAGGTGCTCTCGACCTACCAGGTGAGCATCCCCGAGCTCGGCACCGTCGCGGCCGCGACGCCGCCGGTCGTGGTGCTGACCTCCAACCGGACCCGCGAGCTGCACGACGCGCTCAAGCGGCGCTGCCTCTACCACTGGATCGACCACCCGGGCCTCGAGCGCGAGGTGCAGATCGTCCGCACCCGGGCGCCCGAGGTCTCCGAGGAGCTGGCCCGGCAGGTGGTCGGGGTGGTCCAGCAGCTGCGCGACGTCGGGCTGCAGAAGCCGCCCGGGCGTCGCCGAGACCCTCGACTGGGCCCGCGCGCTGCACCACCTCGGCACCACCACGCTCGACCTGGAGTCGTCGGCGCGGACGCTGGGCGCGCTGGTGAAGTACCGCGAGGACGCGCAGCGGGTGCAGCAGGCGCTCGACCAGATGCTGCGGGCCTGAGCCGCCATGACCGAGACCGTCCGACCGTTCAGCGGGAGCCCGACGAGATCCTGCTCGGCTTCGCGCGGGCGCTGCGGGCGGCCGGGGTCCCGGTCACCCACGACCGCACCCAGGGCTACCTGGCCGCGGTCGCGCTGGTCGGCCTCGACGACGCCGCGGCGACCTACGTCGCGGGCCGGGCCACGCTCTGCGCCTCGCCCGACGACCTGGCCCGCTACGACCAGGTGTACGAGGCCTACTTCAACGCCCGCGACGGGCTGCCCGCGGTCGCGGCCGGCCGAGGAGGGCGTGCCCGACCTTCTCCGGGCTGCCGCTGTCCGAGGCCGACGGCGCCGGAACGACGAGCCCAGCGACGACCCGGTGGTGCGGGCGATGGCCAGCGACGCCGAGGTGCTGCGCCACCGCGACGTGGCCTCGCTGTCGGCGGCGGAGAAGGCCCGGCTGGCCGGGATGTTCGCGACGCTGCGGCCGCGCCCGCCGCGCCGGCGTACGTCGCGGCACCAGCGCTGGCACCGCGGCACCATCGACGCCTCGCGCACCCTGCGGGCCAGCCTGCGCCACATCGGGCGAGCCCGCGGAGATCGCCTGGCGGCGCCGCGGGAACAAGCCGCGCCGCGTCGTCCTTCTGGTGGACGTGTCCGGTTCGATGAGCGGCTACGCCGACGCGCTGCTCCGCCTCGCCCACCGCATGACGCAGGGCTCGGTGGCGCCGGCGGCGTCGTGGAGACGTTCACGGTCGGCACCCGGCTCACCCACGTCACCCGCGCGCTGCGCGGCAAGGACGCCGAGCGCGCGCTCGTCGCGGCCGGCGAGACCGTGCCCGACTGGTCGGGCGGCACCCGCCTGGGCGAGACGCTCAAGATCTTCATGGACCGCTGGGGGCAGCGGGGCCTGGCCCGCGGTGCGGTCGTCGTGGTGTTCAGCGACGGCTGGGAGCGCGGCGACCCGGCGCAGCTGGCCGAGCAGATGGCCCGGCTCAAGCGGGTCGCGCACCGCGTCGTGTGGGTCAACCCGCACCGCGGCAAGCAGGGCTACGAGCCGGTGCAGCAGGGCGTGGTGGCGGTGCTGCCGCACGTCGACCACTTCGTGGCCGGGCACTCGCTGGCGACCTACGCCGAGCTCGTGGAGGTGGTCGCCAGTGCGTGACGTGCTGCCCGAGCTGATGAAGTGGTGGGAGGCCGGCGACACGATCGGGGTCGGCACCGTGGTCGCCACCTTCCAGTCCGCGCCCCGGCCGCCCGGCGCGTCGATGCTCGTCGGCCCCGACGAGACCGCGGTCGGCTCGGTGTCCGGCGGCTGCGTGGAGGGCGCGGTCTACGAGCTGGCGCAGTCGGTGGTCGAGTCCGGCGAGCCGGTGCTGCAGCGCTACGGCGTCTCCGACGACGACGCCTTCGCGGTCGGGCTCACCTGCGGCGGCATCCTCGACGTCTACGTCGAGCAGGTCTCGCAGGAGACCTTCCCCGAGCTCGGCGAGATCGCCGCCGACATCGAGGCCGGCCGCCCGGTCGCGCTGGCCACCGTCATCGAGCACCCCGACCCGTCGTGGCTGGGCCGGCGGCTCGTCGTACGCCCGGGGGAGGTGCCGGTCGGCTCCCTCGGCTCGGCACGCGCGGACGACGCGGTGCGCGACGACGCGATGGGGCTGCTGGCGGCGGGGCACAACGCCACGCTGACCTACGGCCCCGACGGCGAACGCCGGGGCGAGGGGATGCGGGTCTTCGTCTGGGCGTTCGCGCCCAAGCCGCGGCTGCTGGTCTTCGGCGCCATCGACTTCGCCGCCGCGGTGGCCAGGGTCGGCGCGTTCCTCGGCTACCACGTGACCGTGTGCGACGCCCGGCCGGTCTTCGCCACCCACAGCCGGTTCCCGGAGGCCGACGACGTGGTCGTCGACTGGCCGCACCGCTACCTCACCGCCGAGCACGAGGCCGGCCGGATCGACCCGCGCACGGTGGTGACGGTCCTGACCCACGACCCCAAGTTCGACGTGCCTCTGCTCGAGGTCGCGCTGCGGCTGCCCGAGGTGGCGTACGTCGGGGCGATGGGCTCGCGGCGTACCCACGAGGACCGGCTGGAGCGGCTCCGCGAGGCGGGGCTGAGCGAGGACGAGATCGGGCGGCTGTCCAGCCCGATCGGCCTGGACCTGGGCGCCCGGACGCCGGAGGAGACCGCGATCAGCATCGCGGCCGAGATCATCGCCGGCCGCTGGGGCGGCAGCGGCCAGCGGCTCGCGGCCACCGACGGCCGGATCCATGGCGAGACGAACCCACTGGGCTGATCCCGGGCTGATCCCGGGCTGATCCCGGGCCGCATGGCCCCAACGGACCATGGCTCATCGACGAGCGGGACCGCAGGGTGGAGGCCACGTCCCCGCCCCTCAGGAGTCCCCGTGCCACTGCTCAAGCCGAGCCCCTCGATCGTCGTCGCCGCCATGGTCCTGTCGCTGGCCGCTGGGGGCGCGGGGTACGCCGCGGGGTCGCTCCCCAAACACAGCGTCGGCAGCGCCCAGCTCAAGAAGAACGCCGTGACCGCCAAGAAGCTCAAGAACGGCGCCGTCACCGGGGCCAAGGTCGCACCCGACTCCCTCGGCGGTGCCCAGATCGACGAGGGTTCCCTGGCCATGCCGGTCAGGCCCGGGTCGATCGTCCTCGCGCCCAGCGACTTCCAGCCACGCGAGTCCACGGGATACAGCGCCAACTCCGACGGCAGCATCTACTCGGCCCTGAACAACGTCGGCTTCGAGGCGAGCTTCCAGCTGCCGGAGGGCGCGACCGTCACCTCGGTCAAGGTCTTCACCGTGGACAACGGAGTCGACGACATCCGCGCCTACGTCGCCCGCTACACCCCGTCGGCCCGCCAGAGCGTCTACTCGACCGCGTCCGCCAGCGCCGGTGTGAGCACGGCGGTCCAGACCCTGGCCCCCGGCCTGCTGCCCACCGCACCGGGGTCGACCCAACGGGTCCTGGTGTTCCTGCCGCTGGGCCCGGCCTACCTCCTCTACGGCGCGCAGGTCGACTACCAGTAGGACCCGCGACGAGACGAACCTCTGGCGCTCGTCGTCCGTTCTCCAGTCATGAGCCGAATCGTCGCCGCCCTCGCCGTGGTGGTGCTGGCGGCCGGGTGCACGTCAGAGGATGACTCTGGTGACGCGGGTGCCTCGCCTGCGGAGGTCTCGACAGGCTCGACCTCCGCAACGCCGGTCCCCAGCGCGACCGAGGTGCCGAGTGAGAGCCCGACGGAGACGGAGGACTCGCTGCCCGAGGTGCACCGCGAGCTCTCGCTCCCGGCCCTGATGCGGCAGCCGCCGCGGGCCGGCAGGCCGCGGATCGTCCGGACCGAGTACGCCACCGACGCCTACACCCGCTACGACATCGCCTATCGCAGCGACGGTCTCACGGTCTCCGGCGTGCTCATCCGCCCGCGGGGCAAGGGGCCCTTCCCGGGCATCGTGCTCAACCACGGCTACATCGACCCGTCCTACTACGTCACCGGCCAGGGCCTGGCGCGCGAGCAGGACGCGCTGGCGCGGGCGGGGTTCGTGGTGCTGCACACCGACTACCGCGGTCACGCAGCCTCCGACCCGGTCGCACCTACGGACCGTGAGACCCGGCTCGGCTACACCCGCGACGCGGTGAACGCCGTCGAGGCGCTCAAGACGCTGCCCTACGTCGACCCGTCGCGGCTCGCGATGCTCGGCCGCTCGATGGGTGGCGGGGTGACCATGAACGCGCTCGTCACGCAGCCCGGGCTGGTCGACGCCGCGGTCATCTACGACTCCGTGAGCTCGCGGTTCCTCGACAACCTCGACCACTTCACCCGGCCCGGCCGCCCCGAGGTGGTCGACGCGCTGTTCGAGCGCTTCGGGACGCCGTCGGAGTCGCCGCGGTTCTACCGCGAACTGTCGCCGCGGACCTTCTTCGGCCGGATCACCGACCCGCTGCTGGTGCACCACGGCACCGCCGACGCCACCTGCCCGCCCCGGTGGGCCAGGGCCACTCAGCAGCTCATGCGCGAGGCCGGAGTGGACAGCCGGCTCAGCTGGTGGCCGGGCGAGGACCACGCGTTCTACGCCCGCTGGCAGGACGCGATGGACGAGACGATCCGGTTCCTGGAGCGGCGGCTGACCTAGCCCAGGGGGCCCCGTGCGGGAGGCGCCACGCACGCGCAGCGGGGTCGCGGTCGACGACGCTGAGCCGGGTCTCAGAACCGCTGCGGCACGAACGTCTGCTCGTGCATCGGTGGCCGCACGTAGGGGATGTCGCGCATCTCGGGCAGCGTGACCACCTCCGGAGCGACGTCCTCGTAGGGGAACAGGCTCAGCAGGTGGCTGATGGAGTTGAGCCGGGCCGCCCGCTTGTCGTCGCTCGGCACGACGTACCACGGCGCCTGCTTGATGTCGGTGTGCTGGAAGGTCGTGTCCTTGGCCATCGAGTAGCGGACGTAGAGCTCGTGCTCGGCGAGGTCCATGTCGGACAGCTTCCACCGCTTGAGCGGCTCGGCGTTGCGGGCCTCGAACCGCCGCCGCTGCTCCTCGTAGGAGACGGAGAACCAGTACTTGATCACCGTGATGCCGGACCGGACCAGCATCCGCTCGAACTCCGGGCACGAGCGCAGGAACTCCTGGTGCTCCTCCTCGGTGCAGTAGCCCATCACCCGCTCGACGTTCGAGCGGTTGTACCAGCTGCGGTCGAAGAGGACCATCTCGCCGGCTGAGGGCAGGTGCTCGACGTAGCGCTGGAAGTACCACTGCGTGCTCTCGCGCTCGGTGGGCTTCGGCAGGGCCACCACCCTGACGGTGCGCGGGCTGGTGCGCTCGGTGATCCGGCTGATCACCCCGCCCTTGCCGGCCGAGCCGCGGCCCTCGAAGATCACGAGCACCCGGAGCCTCTGCCGCTGGATCCAGTACTGCAGCATCACGAGCTGCTCCTGGAGCCGCTCCATCTCGGCCTCGTAGACGGCCTTGTCGACCCTGCGCCGGCCGGTGCCCGTGGCCGCGGGCTGCGTGTCGTCCGCCCCGGGCGGCGGCTTCTTGCTCACGTCGCCTCCTAGTCCGGGCGCGAGCGCGCCAGCAGCCGTAACCTACGCCGCCCCGACCGCGTCGGGGTCAGTGGAGCTATTTCGCGACCTTGAACGACACGGTCACGCCGGCGCCGAACCCCTTCGAGTTCTGGGCGGAGACGGTCACCTTGAGCCTGCCGGCCGGCAGCTTCGCCTTCTTGAGCTGGAGCGAGAGGCCCTTCACGGACTTCGTCGTGAGGACCTTCTTCCCCTTGGTGACGACCACCTTGTAGCCCGTGACCGGCTCGCCGCCGTTCGAGGACGGCGCCTGCCAGGTGACCTTGCGCTTGGCGGCGTCCTTCGCACCGGCGACCCTCAGCCTGCCCACGGTGCCCGGCGGGCTGACGACGGGCTCGACGACGGGCGGGGCGCCTCCGACGAGCGGGGCATGGGTGGTCACCGAGTCGTTGGAGAAGGGGCTCAGCCGGGACTGGTTGGCCAGCACGACACTGCCGTCGCCGAGCACGACGAGCCCTCCCGGACGGGTGACCTTGCTCGCCGGACCGGTCAGCACCGTGATCGGGGCGGTTCCGGTCGTGGCCTGCGGCGGGAACACGAGAAGGGCGATCTTCGGGAGGTCCTCGACTCGAGAGGTAGAGGTTGTCGGCGGTGTCGAGCGCGAGTCCGGTGACCTTGTTGAACCCGTCGACGGCACCGGTCAGGGTCCGCACCGGAGCCGCGTTGCCCGACGCGCCGGCGGCGTAGACGTTGACGACGCCGCCGAGAGTGCCGACATAGAGTCTCGCCGCCGGAGTCGACGGCGACCGAGAACGGGTTGGACAGGCCGGTCGCCGCGCCCTGAGATCGTCCTGCTGGGCGCTACGTTACCCGCCGCGCCGACGGGGAAGAAGGTCACCGAGTTGTTGCTGGTGTTGGCGACCACGATCGAGCTGCCGACGATGCGGACGATGCCCAGGGTTGCTCAGCAGGGTCGCCGGCCCGGCGATGGTGCGGATCGGCGCGGCGTTGCCGCTCGGCGCCGGGCGCATAGACGGTCACCGTGTCGGGACCGTTGTTGGCGACGAACAGCGTGCCGCCGGAGTCGATCGGCGACCCCGGTCGGGATGCCGAGCCCAGTGGCGGCACCGGAGATCGTGCGGATCGGCGCGACGTTGCCGGTGGCGGTGGGGGCGTAGACGGTGATCGAGTTGCCGAGCAAGTTGCTGACGTAGCGGTTGCCGGCACCGTCGACGGCGACGTCGTAGGCCGTGTTGAGACCGGTGGCCGCACCGGTGATCTCTCGGGTGGGTGCCGTGTCGACGGTGGCCGCCTCCGAGACGGCCGGCACGAAGGCGAGCAGGACGGTGGTCGCGGCTGCCGCCGCAAGCAGGGAACGAGGCGGCATGACAGCTCCACATCACTGGATGGCTCGGTGGGCCGTAGCAAACCACGGTCGACCCTGTGACCGCGATCACGGAGCGGGGGTAGCCTCGCGCTGTGGCGCGGGGTGAGCTGAGCACGAGGCGTCAGGACGCCGTGCAAGGCGTGGACGAGCTTCGTCGAGCACGGTGACGAGGTCGAGGCGCTGGTCCGCCCCGAGATCCTCACGTCGTGGACGCGGTCGGAGGCCGCGATCCCGGTCGACGTGAAGGAGGCGCCGCTCGCCGACGAGGCGGAGATCGCGGCGATCTGGCGCGACTCGCCGCTGCAGACGGCGGTGGAGAACGTCGAGCAGGAGCTGCGCCGCACCGCCGAGGACGGCGACCTCGTCATCGCGGTGACCGACGCCGACACCCGGATCCTGTGGACCTACGGCGGCCGGGTGATGCGCCGCAAGGCGGAGACCGTGAACTTCGTGGCCGGTGGCCGCTGGGACGACGAGTCGGTCGGCACCAACGCGCTCGACCTGGCCAACCGGCTGGCCGAGCCCGCGATGGTGTTCAGCGCCGAGCACTACGCCTCGATCGTGCACAACTGGGTCTGCTGGGCCGCGCCGGTCTTCGACCCCGTCACCGGGGTGAAGCTCGGCGTCATCGACCTCTCGACCACCTGGGACCGCACCCACCCGATCGGCCTCGCGACGGCGCGGGTGATGGCCCGGCTGATCGAGATCGGCGATGCCGCGCTCGGCGCACCACCCCTCGGCGCTGGCCGACGTCACCCGCGACCCCGGCCTGGTGATGACCCTGCTCGGCACCGCCGAGACCTACCTCGACGGTCAGCGGCTGCTGCTCAACCGCCGCCAGACCGAGGTGCTCGCCCTGCTGGCGCTGCACCCCGAGGGGCTCTCGCTCGAGCAGCTGCACGCCATGCTCTACGGCGACCAGGCGATCACCTTCTCGACCCTCAAGGCCGAGGTCTCCCACCTCCGCGCCGCCGTCGGCGGCCAGCTCGGCTCGCGCCCCTACCGCCTGCTGATGCCGGTCGCGACCGACGTCGAGCACGTGCTGGCGCTGCTGCGCCGCGGCGAGGTCGGACGCCGCCGTCGACGCCTACGGCGGCGACCTGCTTGCCCGGCACCAACTCGCCGGCGCTCTCCGAGCTCGCCGAGTACGTCGCCGTCGCGGTCCGCGAGGCGCTCCTCGTCGACCCGCAGCCGGACGCCGTCGTCCGCTACAGCGAGCTCGCGCCCTACGACTCCGAGGTGCTCGAGGTCTGCCTGGCCTCGCTCGGCCGCATCGGCGGCCAGCCCCACCCCGCCGTACCCCTCCTCAAGGGCCGGCTCGCCGTAGCCCGCCGCTGAGGCCGACCCGTCGTTACTCGTGTCGGGTAACGACGGGTCGGCACGAAATCGACGTCGAGCCGTCGTTACCGGTGTCGGGTAACGACGGGTCGACGTGGAAATCGCATCGACCCGTCGTTACCCGACACCGGTAACGACGGGTCGGCGTTGCGAACCCAACCCGACGCCAACCCCCGCTCCCTAGCGTGACGGGCACCACAGCCGTGCCCAGCCCAAGGGAGAGCCCATGACGCGGATCAGCCTGACCGTCGACGGCGAGAAGGTCGCCGACGACGTCGAACCCCGGATGCTGCTGGTGCAGTACCTCCGGGAGAAGCTCGGCAAGACCGGCACCGTGATCGGCTGCGACACCAGCAACTGCGGTGCCTGCACGATCCACCTCAACGGCCAGAGCGTGAAGTCGTGCAACGTGCTGGCCGTGCAGGCCGACGGCGCGGAGATCACCACCATCGAGGGGCTCGCGACCAACGGCCAGCTGCACCCGGTGCAGGAGGCGTTCCGCGAGTGTCACGGCCTGCAGTGCGGCTTCTGCACCCCCGGGATGATCATGCAGAGCGTCGACCTGCTCAAGGACAACCCGCACCCCTCGGAGGAGGAGATCCGGCTCGGCCTCGAGGGCAACCTCTGCCGCTGCACGGGCTACCACAACATCGTCAAGGCGGTGCAGTACGCCGCTGAGCACAGCGACGCGAGCGAGGGGGCGACCGCATGACCGCGACCCAGGACGCTCCGGCACCCCAGATGCGAGATCGGCCGCGACCGGCGCCGCAAGGAGGACCAGCGGCTGATCACCGGCCGCACGCGCTGGACCGACAACCTCACCCTCCCAGGGATGCTGCACCTGGCGATGGTCCGCAGCCCGTTCGCGCACGCGACCATCAAGAGCATCGACGTGAGCGCGGCCAACGCGATGACCAACGTGGTCGACGTCTTCACCGGCAAGGACTTCGGCGACGAGCTCGGCGTGTGCATCAACGCCTGGCCGATCACGCCTGAGCAGGTCACGCCCACCCACTCGCCGATGCCGGCCGACCGGGTCGCCTTCGCCGGCGAGATCGTCGCCGTCGTCGTGGCCCGCAGCGCCGCCGAGGCGCGCGACGCGGCCGAGCTGGTCGACGTGGAGTACGACGAGCTGCCGGCCGCCATCGACCTCAAGGAGGCCGCGGCCGACACCGTCCTCGCCCACCCCGACTCGGGCACCAACAAGTCCGCGCTCTGGATCTTCGACTCCAAGGCGGCCGGCACCGGTGGCGATGTGGAGGAGGCGATCGCCAAGGCCCGCACCGACGGCATCGTGATCGAGCGGGAGTACCGTCAGCAGCGGCTGATCCCGGCGTTCATGGAGCCGCGCTCGGTGGTGGTCGACCCGACCGGCGAGCAGTACACGATGTGGTCGGCGACCCAGATCCCGCACATCGTGCGGTTCGCGCTGGCCGCCACGACCGGAGTGCCGGAGTCCAAGATCCGCGTGATCGCCCCCGATGTCGGAGGCGGCTTCGGCGGCAAGCTCCAGGCCACCCCCGAGGAGTGGATCGCCTGGGCCGTGGGCCGGCGGATCAACAAGCCGGTGAAGTACACCGAGACCCGCTCCGAGTCGCTGATGAGCGGCCACCACGGCCGCGACCAGTGGCAGAAGCTGACCCTCGCGGCCGAGAAGGACGGCACGGTCACCGGCTTCAAGGTCGAGCTGCTCGCCGACCTGGGTGCCTACGTCGCCATCGTCGGCGGCGGCGTGCCGGTGCTCGGCGCGTTCATGTTCAACTCGATCTACAAGTTCCCGGCCTACCACTTCGCCTGCCAGACCGTCCTCACCAACAAGACCTGGACCGACGCCTACCGCGGCGCCGGGCGGCCCGAGGCGACCTACGGCATCGAGCGGATCATGGACGAGCTGGCCGCCGAGGTCGGGGTCGACCCGATGGCGATCCGCGAGAAGAACTGGATCACGCACGACGAGTTCCCGTTCACCACGGTGGCCGGGATGACCTACGACTCCGGCAACTACGAGGCCGCCACCGAGAAGGCGATGGCGATGTTCGGCTACGACGAGCTGCGGGCCGAGCAGAAGCAGCGGCGCGACTCCGGTGACAGCGTCCAGCTGGGCATCGGCATCTCGACGTTCACCGAGATGTGCGGGCTGGCCCCGTCGCGGGTGCTCGGCAGCCTCGACTACGGCGCCGGCGGCTGGGAGCACGCCAGCGTGCGGATGACGCCCCTGGGCAAGGTCGAGGTGGTCACCGGCGCGTCGGCGCACGGCCAGGGCCACGAGACGGCGTTCAGCCAGATCGTCGCCGACCGGCTCGGGGTCGCCTTCGAAGACGTCGAGGTCCTGCACGGCGACACGCAGGTGGCCCCCCGGGGCCTCGACACCTACGGCTCGCGGTCGCTGGTGGTCGGGGGCGAGGCGATCGTCCGCGCTGCCGACAAGGTGATCGAGAAGGCCAAGCCGATCGCGGCGCACCTGCTCGAGGCATCGGTCGACGACATCGAGTTCGACGCCGGACGGTTCTCGGTCCGCGGCACCGACCAGGGGCTGGCGATCGGCGAGATCGCCACCGCGGTCTTCGCGGCCCACAACATGCCCGACGGCATCGAGCCCAACCTCGACTCGGAGTCGACGTACGACCCGGTGAACTTCTCCTTCCCGCACGGCACCCACCTGTGCGCGATGGAGGTCGACACCGAGACGGGTGCGCTCAAGATGCGCAAGTACGTCTGCGTCGACGACATCGGCAACATCATCAACCCGCTCATCGTGGCCGGCCAGGTGCACGGCGGCCTGGTGCAGGGCATCGCCCAGGCGCTCTGGGAGGAGGCGGTCTACGACGACGCAGGCACGCTGGTGTCCGGCTCGTTCGTCGACTACCTGCTGCCGACCGCGGCCGACACGATCACCTTCGAGATCGACCACACCACCTCGCCGTCGACCACCAACACGCTCGGCACGAAGGGTGTCGGCGAGGCGGGCACCATCGCGTCGACGCCCGCGGTGGTCAACGCGGTCGTGGACGCGGTGCGGCACCTCGGCATCAACGACATCCAGATGCCGTGCACACCGGAGCGGGTGTGGAAGGCGATCAGCGACAGCGGAGGGGGTGGCGCCGATCCGACGGAGGAGGGCGCGATGCCCCACTTCGCGGAGGGCGCACCCAACCAGGATCCCGGCGAGACCGGCACGGAAGGAGCGGGCGCATGATCCCCGCACAGTTCGACTACGTCGCGCCGGCCACGATCGAGGAGGCGCTCGTCGTGCTCGGCGAGAAGGGCGACGAGGCCAAGATCATCGCCGGCGGGCAGAGCCTGCTGCCGGTCCTCCGGATGCGGCTCAACGCGCCCGAGACGATCATCGACCTCGGCAAGATCGAGTCACTGCGTGGCGTCCGCGACGACGGTGACGCGATCGTGATCGGGGCCATGACCCCGCACTCGGTGGTCGGCTCCGACCCGCTCGTCGCCGAGCACGCGCTGCTGATCTCCAAGGCGGTCGAGCACCTCGCGGACGCGCAGATCCGGCACCGCGGGACCTTCGGTGGCGCGCTCGCGCACGCCGACCCGGCCGGTGACCTCGGGGCGCCGACGCTGGCGCTGGGTGCGCAGTTCGTGATCGCGAGCCCCAACGCCTTCCGCACGGTCGAGGCCGACGACTTCTTCGTCGACCTGTTCGAGACCGCGATCGGCGACAACGAGATCCTCGCCGAGGTGCGGATCCCGAAGCACACCGGCTGGGGAGCGCACTACGAGAAGTTCGTGCGCGTCGCCCACCAGTGGCCGATCGTGGCGGTCGCGGCCGCCGTGCGCGCGGAGGGCGGCACGATCGCCGAGGCGCGGGTCGGGCTGACCAACATGGGGTCGACCCCGCTGCGCGCACGAGGGGTCGAGGAAGCGCTCGCCGGGCAGCCGGCCACGGCGGACGCCGTCCGGGCCGCGGCCGAGCGGGCGACCGAGGGCACCAACCCGCCGTCGGACCTCAACGGCGATGCCGACTACCGACGCCACCTGGCCGGCGTACTCACCCGCCGGGCCGTGCTGACGGCAGCGGGCGCTTAGGACAGGCCTGGTGGATCTCGCACATCGCTTCAGCGTCCCCACTCCCGTCGAGGAGACCTGGGCGCACTTCCAGGACATCGCGTCCGTCGCGGAGTGCTTCCCGGGAGCCCAGGTCACCTCGGCGGACGACGACTCGTTCAGCGGCTCGGTGAAGGTCAAGCTCGGGCCGATCGCGCTCGTCTACAACGGGTCCGGCACCTTCGTGGAGAAGGACGATGCCGCCCACCGCTTCGTGGTCGACGCCAAGGGCAAGGACAAGCGCGGCAACGGCACGGCCGGCGCCAAGGTCACGCTCTCGATGGGATCGTCGACCTCGGGCGGCACCGACGTCGAGGTGCTCACGGACCTGGCGGTCACCGGCAAGCCCGCCCAGTTCGGCCGCGGCGTCATGCAGGACGTCTCCGACAAGCTGCTCGGCCAGTTCGTGGCCTGCCTCGAGCAGCGGCTCGGTCCATCGGCCGTGGGTGCTCCAGCGGCCGAGGCGCCGATAGTCCCTGACGAAGCGGCCAGCGACTCCGGCGTGTCTCCGACCGGAACGTCAGGGACTATCCCTCCGCCGGCGGAGCCGGCCCCATCGGACCCCGCCCCCGTGCCGGCGCCAGACGCCGGCACGGGGTCGGCTGAGCTGCCCATGACCGACTCGGTGGCCGACGTCGAGCCCGCGCCCGTGCGCCCCGCCGCACCGCGACAGGCGTCTGCACCCGGACCCCCACCGCCGGCCGCGCCGTCGGCCAGGGCGGACGACGCGATCAACCTCGGGTCGACGGTGCTGCCGATCCTGTTGAAGAACTACTGGAAGCAGGGGCTCGGGCTGCTGGCCGTCATCGTCCTGATCGTGGTCCTGATCGTGGCGCTGTAGCAGCGGGGTGCGGCGGTGGCCGGCCTCGGAAGAATCGCGACTGTCGAGCATCGTCTGAGCCCCGGGCCAGGGCTGGGCAGTTCGCCGAGCATCCCCCGCACTGGTTGCCGACGGGGCTCGGCAAACCGCCTCGGACAAAACTCGACTGTCGAGGATCACCCGACCCGACCCGACCGGGCCGGGCGGGGCGGGTCAGTCGACGGGCGAGACGACCGGCGGGGTGCGCTCGCCGTCGGTGGCGGTCTCGTCCTCGCGTACGCCGTTGACGCGTGGGTCGAGCTGAGGCTCGAGGCGGGCGATGGCGACCAGGCCGCAGAACAGGCAGCCGACGACGAGGAGCCCGATGTAGACGTCGCCGAGGGCATGGCCGATCAGGATGCCCGAGATCGGCGGGGCGATCACGGCGGCCAGCTGGAACGAGCCCGAGCTCAGGGCGTTGTAGCGGCCGCGGAGGTGGTCGGGGGCGAGGTCGTTGACCAGAGCAGGGATCGTGGGCTGGAGGAGCGTCTCGCCGAAGGCGAAGACCGAGGCGCAGGCGGCCACCAGGAGGGTCGCGCCGAGCGTGCCGGGGACCAGCCCGGAGAAGCCGAGCAGCACCCAGGAGAAGGCCCACACGACGCCCATCACCGCGATCACGCGCGTGCGGCGCCTGCCCTCGATGCGCTGCAGCACGAAGAGCTGGAGCACCACGATCACCAGCGTGTTGGCCGCGAAGGCGAGGCCCAGGCCACGGGTCGAGATCTCTCCGACTCCGCGGGCATAGGCCGGCATGCCGGCGTTGAGCTGGGAGTAGCCGACGAACGACGAGACGAAGCTCAGCAGCGTCATGGTCGCCATCGCGGGGCTGCGCAGGACGGCGAGGTAGCCCATCGGCGCCGCGTCGTCGTCGGTGTGCCGCTCGACCTTGCCGGCGATGTGGCGCAGCGGGCCGAGCAGGAGCAGCAGCGCGGGCAGATAGGAGACGGCGTCGGCGAGGTAGATGGCCTGGAAGGTGTGGACGTCGGAGACGTCGACGAACAGGCCGCCGATCACCCCGCCGATGCCGATGCCGAGGTTGAGCAGGGTGAAGTTGACCCCGAAGTAGCGCTGGCGGAGCCCCTGCGGGATGACCGAGGCGACGACGCTCTGCCACGCGGGCCACGACATGCCGAAGGCGATGCCGACCAGGGCGAGCGAGGCGGCGGCGGCCAGGCGGGTGGTGGAGAACGCCAGGGTGGTGCTGCCGATGACCAGGAGGCCCAGGACGCCTAGCTGGATGCGCCGGGCGCCGAACCGGTCGATGGCCGTGCCGCCCGGCCCGACGACCAGCAGCCCCATCAACGGGGGGACGCCGAGCAGCAGCCCCACGTCGCTGAGCCGGAAGTCGCGGACCTCGTGGAGGTAGACGACGTTGAACGGCAGCACCAGGCCCGTGCCGAGGAACTCGAGGACGACGATCGAGAGCATGAGCCGGCCCTCGCGCGGAAGGTCGCGCCAGAAGCCGCTCAGACCGGGGGAGGGGGTCGTGGTGGCCATCGCCCCGACTCTCCCAGCCGCCACGGACAGTCGGCACGTGAATATCCCGTCCACGGCTGCTCAGCAGTGGTTTCGGCTGATCCGCGCGGGCTACAGACGCATCCGCCGTTCACGCCCTAAGGTTTGCCCTCGTGAAACGGCTCATTGGGACTGCGATCGGCCTCGGCCTCATCGCCCTGTTGCTCTGCATCCCGGTGTTGTTCTACGGCAAGGGCACGGTCGCCCCCAGCTTCGAGGAAACCACGATCACCAACTACGTGGCGGACTTCGACATCGCCGGCAACGGTGACATGGACGTGACCGAGACGCTCACGATCGACTTCCCCGGCTACGGCAAGCACGGCATCTTCCGGTTCTGGGACATCGTCGACGACAACGCACCGCACGCGCGGCGTACGCCGGACCACATCTCGGTGACCCGCGACGGCGGCGACGAGCCGTTCGAGCTGAGCTGGGCCGACCACCACCGGCAGCGGGTGGCCAAGATCGGGTCCGCCGACACCACGCTCGACACCGGCGAGCACACCTACGTCATCAAGTACCACATCGACGGAGTCCTCGAGGAGAACGTCGAGAAGGTCACCGGCGAGGACGTCGACACGATGTTCTACTGGCAGCTCATCCCGCGCGGGTGGCAGCAGTCGATCGACCAGGCGACGCTGACGGTCCACCTGCCAGTGCCGTCCCAGCCCGGCATCCAGTGCGCCGTCGGCGACGACAAGAGCGCCTGCACCGTCCAGGGCGAGGGCACGAAGGACCTGACCATCACCAGCGGCCCGATCGCCGACCGGACTCCTCTGGGCATCGCCACCGGTCTCGACATGAAGACACCGCCCGAGGGCAACTCGGTGCCGTGGACGGGGCGCTGGGACCGGGTGCTCAGCACCCACCTCCCGCTGCTGGTCGTCGTCCTCCTCGCGGCCGCCGGGGCGCTCGGCTTCGGCTCGATCCTGGGCGCCAAGTCGCGCGAGAAGGAGCCGGGCTTCCCGGTGCTCTACGAGCCGCCCGCCGGGATCGGTCCGGCGCAGGCGAAGTACGTCTACAGCGAGTCGGTCGACCGCACGACCTACGTCGCCACGCTGATGCACGCCGCGGAGAAGGGCGCGATCGACCTGACCCGGGGCCAGAACGACTCCTGGACGATCACCGACAAGGCCGGGCCCGCGGGGTGGGCCGGGCTCGACCCCGTCACCACCGACATCGCCCACATCCTCGGCGGCCCGGGCTCGTCGTTCACCGCCCAGAAGAAGGACGTGGCGGCCGGGCTGCGGCTCAAGGACGAGATCGCCCGGTTCGACAGCAGCGTCGAGACCTGGTCGCGGACGTCCGGCAACATGGTGAAGAGCGGTCTGGGCGGGTTCGGCGGCCTCCTGGTGCTCGCCGGCTTCGGGCTGATGCTCGTGTGCGCGATCTGGAACCCGTTCTCGATGACCGCGCTCGGCCTGATCCCGGGAGCCTTCGCGATCGGCGGGACGTCGCTGATGGCGACCGGCTCGGGCACCAGCCGCACCCGCCAGGGTCGCGACCTGTGGTCGCGCGTCGGTGGCTTCCGCCGGATGCTGGCGACGCCGTCCAGCAAGCAGCGCTTCGACTTCTCGGGCCGCAAGGAGCTCTACACCGCCTACATCCCGTGGGCCGTGGCGCTCGACTGCGCCGACGAGTGGGCGGCGAAGTACCGCGTCGAGGTCGGCGAGGAGCCCCCGGTGCCGCACTACTTCGCCAGCTCCTACGCCGGCGCCAACGCGGGCGCGTTCGTGAGCTCGATGGTCGGCGACTTCAACAGCACGGTCGGCAGCGCGATCTCGTCCTACAACGCGACCCAGAGCTCGTCCTCGAGCGGCGGTGGCGGCGGGGGCTTCTCCGGTGGCGGTGGTGGCGGCGGTGGCGGCGGCGGGTCGTGGTGACCGGATCTGCCGGCCCGGAGCGTCCATACTGAGCGAGTAGGTGCAGTTCCCGAGCACAACCAATGCAGCACCCACAGAAGAGAGAGACAGCAAGATGCTCATCGCCATCATCGTGATCGTCGTCCTCGTGGCCCTCGTCGGCTTCGTGATCGTCGGCTTCAACAAGCTCCGGACCAGCGACATCGGCGCGCAGGAGGCGTTGGGCGGAATCGACGTCCAGCTGACCCGACGTGCCGAGCTGATCCCCAACCTCGTCGAGACGGTCAAGGGGTACGCCGCACACGAGGCGGGCGTCTTCGAGGAGGTCACCAAGGCACGCGCCGGCGTGGTCGCCGCGGCAGCGGGCGACGACGTCCCGGCCAAGGCCGCGGCGGACGCCGCTCTGCAGCAGGCACTGGTCAGGGTCAACGCCGTGGCCGAGGCATACCCCGAGCTCAAGGCCAACGTGAACTTCCTCGAGCTCCAGAGCCAGCTGGCCGAGACCGAGAACCAGATCGCCTTCGCCCGCCAGTACTACAACGACGCCGTGGCCTCGCTCAACAAGCTGGTCATGACCATCCCGTGGATGCTCTTCACCGGCATCGCCAACGTCCACAAGCGCGAGTTCTACGACGCCCCCGAGGGCCAGCAGGTCGCCCCCCAGGTGTCGTTCAACCCGCCGGCTGCCCCGGCCGCTCCCGCCGCTCCGGCTGCGCCCGCCGCGCCGCCTGCAGACCCGGCCGGCGGCACGACCCCGCCGGCGACTCCGCCCACCACCTGAGTCCGAGGACAGATTCACCGGGTACCCGGTGAAACTGCCGCTGCCCCGAAGGAACTCCTTCGGGGCAGCGGCAGTTTTGTGTGGTCAGGCCTGCGAGAGCCGGGCGAACTCGTCGTCGGTGAGCTCGATGGCGGCCGCGGCGGCGTTCTCCTCGAGGTGGGTCACGCTCGAGGTGCCGGGGATCGGCAGCATCACCGGCGAGAGCCGGAGCAGCCCGGCCAGCGCGACCTGCGACGTCGTCGCGTCGTGGGCGGCGGCCACATCCTGCAGGGCGCCGTCGTCGACGTGGTCGGCCAGCGGTCGCCACGGGATGAAGGCGATCCCCTCGGACGGTGCAGTGGTCGAGCAGCGCCTGCGAGGCGCGGTCGCCGAGGCTGAACCTGTTCTGCACCGACGCGATCGGCGTCACGGCCTGCGCCGCGGTCAGCTCGTCGACGGTGACCTCGGAGAGGCCGAGGTGGCGGATCTTGCCCTCGTCCTGGAGCGCCTTGAGCTCGCCGACCTGGTCCTCCAGCGGGAACCGCGAGTCGATGCGGTGCAGCTGGAACAGGTCGATCCGGTCCACCCCGAGCCGGCGCAGGCTCAGCTCGCACTGCTGGCGGAGGTACGCCGGCTCGCCCAGGCTGCTCCAGCGGTCGGGACCCTGCCGGGTCAGCCCGGCCTTGGTGGCGATCACGAGGTCGTCGGCGTAGGGGTGCAGCGCCTCGGCGATCAGCTCCTCGGAGACGTTCGGCCCGTAGGAGTCGGCGGTGTCGATGAAGGTGATGCCGAGCTCGACCGCCCGCCGCAGCACCCGCAGCGCCTCGTCGCGGTCGGAGGGCGGTCCCCAGATGCCGGGGCCGGTGATCCGCATCGCGCCGAAGCCGAGCCGGACCACGTCGAGGTCGCCGCCCAGGCGGAAGGTCCCGGAGGAGGCGGCGACGTTGTCAAGAGTTGAAGTAGTCATCCCCGGACCAACCCCGGGCGTGAGGGCGGCTATTCCACGGCAGGCGGGGTCCGCGGCTCATCAGAAGACGTTGAGGGGCCGGAACTGCACCGAGATCCGCGGCCCGGCGTGGGCGACCTTGGGGACGGCGTGCTCCCACGTGCGCTGGCAGGAGCCGCCCATCACGACCAGGTCGCCGTGGCCCATCTCGACGACCACCGGGTCGGCGCCGCCGAGCCGCGGGCGCAGGTGGAGCCGGCGGGGGTCGCCGAGCGAGACGATCGCGACCATCGTGTCGGTGGTCTTGCCGCGGCCGATGGTGTCGCCGTGCCAGGCCACCGAGTCGCGGCCGTCGCGGTAGTAGCAGCAGCCGGCGGTGCGGAACGGCTCGCCGAGCTCGTCGGCGTAGTGGGCGGAGAGCGCGTCGCGGGCGTCGGTGAGCCCGGCGTGGGGGAGATCGTCGCCGATCATGTAGGTGTGCACCAGCCGGGGCACGTCGACGACGCGGTCATACATCTGCCGCCGCTCGGCCCGCCACGGCACGTCGCGGACCAGCGTCTCGAAGGCGGCGTCGGCTGAAGGCAGCCAGGCACGGGCGATGTCGACCCAGGCGCCGCGGGTCAGCTCGGTGCGCTCGACCCGGGAGAAGTCGATGGCCCGGGACTCGGACGGGGCGAAGAGCGTCGACTGGAAGTCCATGCCGGCGAGTGTACGCCGGGATCGAACAGGTGTTCGACATCTGGACGGGTCAGTTCGCCGAGAGTGCGCGCTGCAGCTGGGCCACGGTCTCGTCGGCCAGCTTCTCGAGCTTGGGCCGCACGACCAGGGGTGCGACGAGGTTGAGCAGCCGGCCGAAGTCGAAGTCGGCGCGGTAGTGCACCTGGGTCTCGTCGCCGACCTGCCGCAAGGTCATCGTGTCCGCGGTCGTCACCTTGTCGTTGTGGCCGCGGAACTGGAGCCGGTGCGGCCGCTCGAGCTCGCTGGTCTCGTAGGTGAGCTCGCTCGTGCGGCCCATGAACTCCGAGGTGTTGGCGTACGTCGTGCCGACGCCGCCGTCCCCCGACGTACGCCGGGTCTCGACGGTCCCGGGGTCCCACTCGTTGGTGTGGGTGAAGTCGGCCAGGTAGTCGAAGACGTTCTCGACGGGGTGGGGGACCGTGAAGGTGCGCTCGACGTGCATGTCAGGGAGGTACCCGGGGACGGCCCCGAGGCGCGGGCTTCACCCCGGCTGGGAGAGTTGTCACATGGCCCAGCAGACGGCAGAGCACAGGGCGGGCGAGGCGGTCGCGGCGCGCGTGCGGAACCTGACCAAGACCTACGGCGACGGCGAGACCCGGGTGGTCGCCCTGGACGACGTGACCATCGACCTGATGGCGGGGGAGTTCACCGCCGTGATGGGGCCGAGCGGCTCCGGCAAGTCGACGCTGATGCACTGCCTGGCGGCCCTCGACACCGCCGACTCCGGCTCGGTCATGGTCGGCGACCAGGAGCTGACCGGGATGAAGGACAAGGCGCTCACGCAGCTGCGGCGCGACGAGATCGGCTTCGTCTTCCAGTCCTACAACCTGGTGCCGACGCTGACCGCCAGGGAGAACATCCTGCTGCCGCTGGCGATCGCCGGCCGGAGCCCGGACCAGGAGTGGTACGACTCGGTGATCGCCACGGTCAACCTCGCGGACCGCCTCGACCACAAGCCCAACCAGCTCTCGGGCGGGCAGCAGCAGCGGGTCGCGGTCGCGCGGGCGCTGGTCAGCCGGCCCATGGTCGTGTTCGCGGACGAGCCCACCGGCAACCTCGACTCCGCCTCGGGCGCCGAGGTGCTCGAGCTGCTCCGGCGTACGGTCGACGAGCACGGGCAGACGGTCGTGATGGTCACCCACGACCCGGTCGCAGCCGCCTACACCGACCGGGTGCTGTTCCTCGCTGACGGCAAGGTCGTCGACGAGCTGCGCGACCCCGACCGCGACCAGGTGCTCGAGACCATGGCCCGGCTGGCCGCGGTCGTCGAGCCGGCCTGACCCGTGACCTCGACACGATGATCAGGGCCTCCCTCAAGAGCCTGCTGGCCCGCCGGGTCCGGCTGCTGCTCAGCACCTTCGCGATCGTCCTCGGCGTCGCGTTCGTGACCGGCATCCTGATGTTCTCCGACACCCTCAACCGCAGCTTCGTCGCGCTCTTCGACTCCACCGTCGGCGACACGGTGGTGCGACCGGAGAACAGCGAGGTCGCCCAGCAGGGGGCGGTGTTCAGCACCGCAGACGGTCCCGGCCTCGCTGCAGCCCACGCTGGAGAAGCTCCCCGGCGCGGCCCGGGTCGACGGCATGGTCAGTGCGACCGGCGTCTACGTGAAGTCGACTGACGGCAAGGTCGTGGGCGGCTCCGGGCCGCCGGCCTTCGGGGGCAACTGGAGCGACGCACCGGCCGGCCACGGCCTCGAGGGGCTGGTGATCCTCGAGGGCCACGAGCCGCACGGCGCCGAGGAGGTCGTCCTCGACGAGAAGACAGCCGACCGGGCCGGCTACGAGCTCGGCGACGAGGTCCCGATCGTCACCGCGACGAAGACCCTCGACGTGCACCCCACGCTGGTCGGCGTCGCGGGCTTCCGCGACGGTGGCTCGCTCAACGGCGCGACGTACGCCGCGTTCGACACCCCCACCGCCCAGCAGCTCTTCCTCGACGGCCAGGACGCCTACACGGTCTTCTGGGTGACCGCGAAGGACGGCGTCTCCCAGGCGGAGCTCACCAAGCAGGCGGCCGCCGTCCTGCCGGACGGCTACGAGGCGCTGACCGGTGACGACGCCGCCGAGGAGAGCGCCGGCCCGTTGCTGCAAGGCATCGACTTCCTCACGACGTTCCTGCTGATCTTCGCCGGCATCGCGCTGGTGGTGAGCAGCTACATCATCGTCAACACGTTCTCGATCCTGGTCGCCCAGCGCAGCCGCGAGCTGGCGCTGCTGCGGGCGCTCGGCGCGTCCAAGAAGCAGGTGATCCGCTCGGTCCAGCTCGAGGCGTTCGTGGTCGGGGTGGTCGGATCCACGCTGGGCCTCGGTCTCGGCGTCCTGCTCGCGATGGGCATCCGCGCGCTGGTGGCGACGATCGGCCTGGACATCGCCGGCCAGTCCCTGATCCTCGCGCCCAGGACGGTCGTGGCGGCGTTCGCGACCGGGATCCTGGTGACGATGGTGGCGGCGTGGCTGCCGGCCCGGCGCACCGGTCGGATCGCCCCGATCCAGGCGCTCCGCGACGACGTGGCGCTGCCGGAGTCGTCCGTACGTCGACGGCTGCTGCTCGGCGTCGCCCTGATCGCGGCCGGCGTGCCGCTGGCCCTGGTCGGCCTGTTCGTCGGCGCGGTGCCGCACAACGGGTGGTGGGTCGGGGCCGGCGTGCTCGCGGTGCTGCTGGGCGTCACCGCGGCCAGCCCGGTGATCGGTCGCCCGTTCCTCCGGGCGACCGGGGCCGCGGAGGCGCGGCTGTTCGGGCCGATGGGCCGGCTCGCGGGGCAGAACTCGCTGCGCAACCCGCGGCGTACGACCGCCACCGCCTCGGCCCTGATGATCGGGCTGACGCTGGCCTTCACCGTGGCGATCCTGGGCTCGTCGGCCAAGGCATCGGTCGACAAGACCGTCGAGGAGAACTTCATCGGCGACTACGTCGTCAGCAGCGCCTTCGGTGAGGGGTTCTCCCCGACCATCACCGACCGGATGTCCGGGATCGACGGCGTGGCCAAGGTGCTGCGCCAGCGCTACAACTACGGGCTCCTCGGCGGCGATCAGGATGGCCTGACCGGCCTCGTCGGCACGGCGCCAGACACGATCGGGGACTTCGAGCTCAAGACGACGTCCGGCAGCGTCGCCGATTTCGCCGACGACACCGTGCTGCTCAAGGAGGACTGGGCGAAGGAGCACCACCTGACGACCGGTGACACGCTGAAGATCACGGTGCCGACGGGCGACAGGGAGTGGCGGGTCGCCGGCGTGGTCGAGGCCAGCCCGCTCATCTTCTCCCCGGTGCTCACCACCACGCAGACGCTGCTCCAGGCGGGCTACCCCGACCAGGACAACTACGTCGTGATCTTCGCTCAGCCGGGGACCACGGGGCTGCAGGACCGGCTGGACGAGGTCGTGAAGGACCTGCCGGTGGTCACCGTGAAGGACCAGCAGGAGTTCGCCGCCGAGCAACGGGCGCCCATCGACCGCATCATCGGCGTCATCTACGGGCTGCTGTTCTTCGCGGTGGTCATTGCCGTGCTCGGCATCGTCAACACCCTCGCGCTGTCGGTCATCGAGCGGACCCGGGAGATCGGGCTGCTGAGGGCGATCGGTGTGAGCCGGCGGCAGCTGCGGCAGATGATCCGGCTCGAGTCGGTGGTGATCGCGGTCCTGGGCGCGGTCCTCGGCATGGGCCTGGGCATCGTCTTCGGGGTGACACTGATGTATGCCCTGCGCGACCAGGGGCTCGAGCGGATCCACATCCCCGTCGTGCAGCTCGTCTTCTTCCTGGCGCTCTCACTGGTGCTCGGAGTGCTCGCCGCGGTGCTCCCCGCGCGGCGGGCTGCCCGCCTCGACGTGCTGCGCGCGATCGCCACCGAGTGACGTCTCCAGAGCGGGCAAATCGCCAGGCAAATCTTGGCATCTAGCCCGTTCGGGTGGTCCCAGGGGGCTAGGAAGGTCCACCCGTTCGGGCCATCGCGTGGTCTGCCAAAGCCGGGACGGGGCCGGTGAGCCCGGTCTAGTCTGGCTCACATGACAGAGGTCCTCATCAAGGACGGGCGTGCCTTGAAGCACGTCCAGGTGCGCGAGTACGTGCGCTCTCTCGTCTCCGGCATGTCCCCGGGCTCTCCCGCTCCCTCGGAGCGCGAGCTGGTGGCGCAGTTCGGCGTGGCCCGGATGACCGTGCGCCAGGCGATGGACGCCCTGGTCGTCGAGGGGCTGCTCGAGCGGATCCCCGGCAAGGGCACGTTCGTGGCGCGCCCGCGGCGTACCGCCAGCACGATCACGAGCTATACCGAGGAGATCGCCCGCCGCGGGATGCTCGCGGAGTCGGTCACCCTCCTCGCCCGCCGCGAGCAGGCCGGACCCGGCGTGGCCCGGGCGCTCAACATCACCGAGGGCGACCCCGTCATCCACTGGAAGCGGCTGCGGCGCGCTGACGGCAGCCCGATGTGCATCGAGGACGCGTTCCTCAACGAGGTGCTGCTGCCCGGCTTCCTGCAGGGCGGCATGCCGACCAGCCTCTACGAAGCGCTCGAGGCGCGCGGCCTGCGCCCCACCTGGGCCGAGGACTCCATCAACGCCGACGTCTGCCAGCCCGACGAGGCCACCCCCCTTGAACTCACGGCCGGCGACCCGGTGCTGCGCCACTCGCGCCGCGCGCTGAACGGTGAGAAGGTCGTGGAGGTGTCGCGGTCGGTGTTCCGTGCCGACCGCTACACGCTCTGGGTCCAGATCGGCCAGGATTACTAGCCTTCTACCCCCGCGAGCTTTCGGCCCCACCCCCGTGACGACGCTCGCTGCGCTCGCGGGCTTCGCCGTCGTCACGGGCGCGAGGCCGAATCGCGGGGCGCGCTCGCTCCGCTCGCAAGACCGGGTCGCTTCGCTCCCACCGCTCCGATTGCGTTTGATACCCCCGCGAGCTTCGGCCCCAGTCCGTGACGACGCTCGCTGGTTGTTTACCCCCGCGAGCTTCGGCCCCACCCCCGTGACGACGCTCGCTGCGCTCGCGGGCTTCGCCGTCGTCACGGGCGCGAGGCCGAATCGCGGGGCGCGCTCGCTCCGCTCGCAAGACCGGGTCGCTTCGCTCCCACCGCTCCCATTGCGTTGGGCGTGGCTGACCTAGTCCCCGCGAGCTTTCGGCCCCACCCCCGTGACGACGCTCGCTGCGCTCGCGGGCTTCGCCGTCGTCACGGGCGCGAGGCCGAATCGCGGGGCGCGCGGGCTTCGCCCGCAAGACCGGGTCGCTGCGCTCCCACCGCTCCGATTGCGTCTTGGGTCGGCTGATCTAGTCCCCTAGCCCACCCAGGGGCGCGATGACGTCGCCGGACTCCTCGCAGACCCAGACCGGGTCGGGGCCGCCGAGGTCGGGCTGGATGTAGAGCGAGTGCTCGGGCCCGGGGCAGGTGAGGCAGATCGGCCAGCGGCCCTCGGTCTCGAAGAGGCCGTCCTGCACGTCCTGGGCGACCAGCCCGGCGACGTACACCTGCCCCTCGGGCCACTGGTCGGCCCACCACTCTCGAGCGGAGACGGCGTCCTCGAGGATCGAGACGGCGTGCGCGCTCGCGTGGTTGCGGGCCTGGAGGTCGGAGAGCACGCGCGCTCTCGCGTCGAACAACGGCACGGTGTCCACCTTCCCCATTCTGTGTCGGGGGTGGTGAGCCCGCACCGGAGTAGGGCGCCTCGGCCGACCCTCGATCTACCGAGCGCCGCCATCCGCGCACACTGGCGGCGTTGGCGTCCCTTGCAAGACGCCCAGTCCGGCCGCGCTCCGCCGTCTTGCCATCGCACGCGTCTGACAACGCTCGCCACGGCCGAGGGTCGGCCGAGACGCCCTACGCTGCCCCTGTGGGGGTGCTGCTGGAGGTCGCGGTCGCGCACGAGCGTGACGTGCCGGGCGCGGTCGAGGGTGGGGCGGACCGGCTGCACGTGGTCGGCCGCTCCGGTGACGGGGCCTGCCTGTCGCCCGAGATCACCACGGTCTCGGCCGCGTGCCGAGAGACCGACGTGCCGGTCTTCGTGCTGCTCCGGCTCAACGACACCTGGACCACGACCGGCGGCGAGCTGACCCGGCTGGTCGGGCTGGCCGAGGACTACCTGTCGGTGGGCGCGAAGGGCGTGTCGTTCGGCTTCCTCGACGCCGACACCGAGATCGACACCGAGGTCTGCACGCACGTGGCCACGTCACTGGCCACCGTGCCCTGGACCTTCCACGACGCCGTCGACGACACCCTCGACCCGCGCCATGCCTGGCGGGCGCTCGTGGGGCTGCCAGGGCTGGTCAACGTCCGCTCCGCCGGGTCACCGCGCGGCATGATCGAGGGCTACGACGAGCTGCTGGCGACCGCGGAGACCGACCCGGCGGTCGCCGCACTGCTGATGCCCGGCGGCGGGCTGGTGGCCGAGCACGTGCCGTGGCTCCTGCGCGCCGGCGTCCGCGCGTTCCACCTCGACGAGCAGCTCCGGCCCGGAGGCAGCCGCAAGGCCTACGTCGACGCCGGGCTGACCCGCTCGTGGCGGCTGCTCCTCGACGACACCAGGGAGCGATAGGCATGCCCCCCGAGCCATGGCGGCGCCAGCGCCGCCCATCACGCGCCCTGGCGGCGTTGCCGACCCTCGCAAGACGTCCAGCCTGCCTCCCGGGAAGCATGGCCTCGTGAGCCTGATGATCGATCCGCCCGCCGTGCCCTCGCGCGGCCGGATGTGGTCGCACCTGGCCAGCGACGAGTCGTTCGAGGAGCTGCACGAGTTCGCCCGCGAGCTCGGGATCCCCGAGCGCGGCTTCGACCGCGACCACTACGACGTGCCGTCGGAGTGGTACGACGAGGTGGTGTCCCGCGGGGTCGAGCCGGTGACCTCACGCGAGCTGGTCACCCGGCTCGTGGCGGCCGGGCTGCGACGCCGCAAGCCCGGATTCGTCTGAGCCCGCCAGCGGAGGATCCCCCGTCAGACCACAGACGGATCGAGCACGCCGAGCTCTCGTTCCAGGTTCGCGCGGGCGGCGGCCTCCCACTGCTCGCGTGCGTACGCCGTGTGGAAGAGGTGGGGCTTGGCGGCCAGCCCGCGCAGCACGTCGGTGCGGCCGGCGTTGAAGACGTCGTCCTCGAGGTGGGCGTACTCGCGACGCACGGCAGCGACGTACTCGTCGTAGCGCTCACGGGGCGCGGCCAGGATGCCGAGGTCGGCGTCGGAGAGCGCGCAGCCGTTGGCGTCGCCGTCGTCGGGCGTGTGCGTCTCGGTGAGCCGGACCAGCCGGACCACCTCGGCCACGACCGGCGCGGGTGCCGCGGTCGCCAGCGCGTCCTCGGCCCACGCGGCCGACCGCTCCTCGGCGTCGCGCTCGCCGTCGTAGACCGCGTCGTGGAACCACGCGGCCAGGAGCACCGGTGTCGGCTCGTAGGCCGCGCCGTGGCCGGCCAGCTCGTCGAGCCGGTCGAGGACGTCGGTCAGGTGCCGGGTGTCGTGGTAGCCGCGGCTGGGGTCGGCGTACGCCGCCGCGAGCTCGTCGCGGACCCCGGGACTGCCGGGGAGGGGCCATCTGTCGCTGAGGTCCATCGGGAGCCATCCAACCCCAACCGTCCCGTCGACGAAACCCGCACCCCGGCTCCGTGTCCCAGGCACGCACCTGGCGGCGTTGCCAACGCTGCGAAGACGCCCAGTCTGCGTGCGCGTCGGCGCCTTGCCATGCACGCACCTGGCGGCGTTGCCAACGCTGCGAAGACGCCCAGTCTGCGTGCGCGTCGGCGCCTTGCCATGCACGCACCCGGACCACGGACTTATCGCACGCATCTCGCTGACAGGACGCTAGGCTCGCTCCCTACAAGAACGAGAACGTGTTCTACTTCTGAGGAGACGAGATGGCCGCCAGCCCGGAGAAGATCCGCGAGGTGATCGAGCAGTACGTCGCCCGGGTCGCGACCGGCACCACTGACGAGGTCATGGAGCTCTACGCCGAGGGCGCGACGGTCGAGGACCCGGTCGGCACCGAGGTGCGCACCACCCGGGAGTCCATCCGCGAGTTCTACGCCGGGGTCGAGCCGCTCGAGCAGGCCGGCGAGGTGCTGAGCGCCCGGATCGCGGGCCACGAGGCGGCGTTCCTCTTCGAGCTCCGCACCAAGGCCGGCGAGCAGACCTACACGCTGGCGCCGATCGACGTGATGACCTTCGACGACGAAGGCCTGATCACCTCGATGAAGGCCTACTGGTCCGACGCCGACCTGTCGGTGTCCTGAGACCCCCACCACCGGGGTGGCGGTGGGTGGCCAACGTCTGTCCACAGTCGGGCGGTGGGTGGGCAACCACTGTCCACGGGGACAACGGTTCCTGGGCCACCGCCCCCCGCCGACACCTGTGGACGACGGTTGCCAGGTCACCGCTCCGCAGGGGTGAGGGCCCACCGGATCGTCCCGGTGGCCATCGTGCCGAGCACCCGGACGGCCGTGCGCTCGGAGACCGGCAGGTAGGGCAGCCGCAGCGGCAGCCGGGTCCAGGCCGGCATCAGCCCGATCGCAGCCGCCGCGAGCACGGCGTACGGCGCGCGGACCGGCAGCGGCAGCGGCGGCTTGAGCAGCACGTAGCGCACCGCCTCCCGGGCCGCGGGCGTGCCGCGCAGCTCGGGCCGGTAGGCCGCGAGCACCTCGGCCAGCCCGGCCTCGGTCGTCGGCGGGTCGAGCACGCCCAGCCGCGCGCCGACCTGGCCGATCTGGGCGACGTACTCGTCGCGGCCGGCCTGGTCGAGCGGCCGGCGCCCGTAGACCTGGTGCGCGCGCAGGAAGCTGTCGGCCTCGGCGGCGTGGACCCACGCGAGCAGGTGCGGGTCGGAGGCGGCGTACGGCGTGCCGTCGGGCATCGTGCCCGTGACCCGCTCGTGGATCCGCTTGACCATGTCGACCGCCTGCTGCGCGTCGTCGTCGACGCCGAACGTGGTCACGGCCAGGAAGGTGCTCGTGCGGTGCAGGCGACCCCACATGTCGCCGCGGAAGCCGGAGTGCTCGGAGACCGCTCGCATCGCGGCCGGGTGCAGCGTCTGCAGCAGCAGCGCCCGCAGCCCGCCGACGAACATCGACGCGTCACCGTGCACGCGTGTGATCGGGCTGCCGGGCTCGAACCAGCGCGGCCCCGAGCGGTGGTGGATCCGCTCGCGGTGCCGCGGGCCGTCCGGGCCGGCCACCTGGCGGAACAGCGCCTCACCCAGCCGGCCCCGCACGTCGGGGAGCACCGATGCCATGACCAGACAGTACGTCGCAGTGGGATCCGGGCGCCCGGACTCCGTGCGAGGATCGCGCGCATGGCTCGGCAGACCCTCCTCACGACGTTCGGCGCCCTGGCGCTGGCGGCCGCGCTGGCGGCCGTGCCGTCGACACCGCCAGCCCAGGCCGGAGAGGTCGCCGCGCCCGCGGGCACCGGCACGTTCCGGGCCGTGTCGCCCACCTGGCAGCGGTGCAAGGAACCCGACCTCAGGCAGGCGAAGGCGCAGTGCGGCTACCTCGTCGTCCCCCTCGACTACGCCAACCCCACCGGCCCGACCATCCAGCTCGCGGTCTCGCGCGTCCTGCACACCCGCGGCTCCTACCGCGGCGCGGCGTTCGCCAACCCCGGCGGGCCGGGCGGCAGCGCGCTGCAGTACTCCCGGCTCGGCGGTGCCGTGCCGGGCGGGGTCGGCGCGACCTACGACTGGTACGGCATGGACCCTCGCGGCGTCGGTGCGTCGATCCCGGCGCTGACGTGCGACCACAGGTACTCCAACACCAAGCACCGCCCCCACCAGCCAACGACCACGGCGATCCTCGGCTACTGGCTGGCGAAGACCGAGGCCTACGCCGCGGCGTGCGGGACCTCGGCGGCCAAGGAGCTCCTGCCGCACCTGAGGACGACCGACAACGTCGCGGACCTCGAGTCGCTGCGCACCGCGATCGGCCAGGCGCAGGTGACCTACTACGGCTTCTCCTACGGCACCTACATCGGGCAGGTGTGGGCGACCCTGCACCCCGCCTCCATCAAGGCGATGGTGCTCGACGGTGTCGTGAACCCGGGCCGGGTCTGGTATGCCGCCAACCTCGACCAGGACCACGCCTTCGGGATCGCTTTCAGGAAGTTCTTCACGTGGATCGGCAGGAGCGACCGCGTCTTCCACCTCGGCCGCTCGGGCCGGCAGGTCGGCCAGCGGATCGCGAAGCTGCGCAAGCAGCTGGCGCGGAAGCCTGCGCGCAGGAAGGTCGGCGCCGGCGAGCTCGAGGACGTGCTGACCTCGGCCGGCTACACCAACCAGGCGTGGCCCTACGTCGCCGGTGCCCTCGCCGCTCTGGTCAACAAGGGCGACGCTCGGGCACTGCTGCAGCTCAGCCGGCCCGACCGAGGACCGCAGGCGGACAACGGCTACGCCATCTACCTCGCCACCTCCTGCACCGACGCCCCGTGGCCGACGGACTGGAACGTCTGGGCAGCCGACAACGCTGTGGCCGACCGGGACTCGCCCTACCTCGCCTGGGCCAACGCGTGGTTCAACGCGCCCTGCCGCACCTGGCCGGTCCCGGCGAGCCCGGCAGCGTTCGCGGTCGACGGCGCGGCGTTCACCGGGCCGGTGCTGCTCGTCAACGAGCAGTACGACGCCGCCACGCCGTTCTCGGGTGCCCTCGCGGCCCGGTCGCTGTTCCCGACCGCGAGCCTGGTCGAGGGCAGGCGCGGCACCACCCACGCCTCCTCGCTCTCGGGCGTCTCGTGCGTCGACGACGCCATCGCCGCGCTGCTCGAGAAGGGCAAGCTCCCGACCCGCAGGGCCGGCGCCGGCCCGGACAAGAAGTGCCCTGCCCTCGCGGCGCCCCGCGCCGGGACGACGCCGAGGTGGGGCCAGTCCCAGCGCATCGTTGCGAGGTTTCGGACAGTAGCTGCGACGCGCTACTAGCGCGAGCTCCTCAACCAGCGGTGCCGTCGTAGCTGCGGAGCCAGATCGTCTGGCTTGATGAGCGGAGCTTGTCGAGGGCGGCCTCACCGATCGACTCGGTGGCGTCGGTGACGACGTAGCCCTGCTCGCCGCGGGTGGCGAGATACTGCCCGGTCACGTTGGCGCCCTGCTCGGCGAGGTAGGCGTTCAGCTCGGCGAGGACGCCGGGCATGTTCACGTGCAGGTAGGCCAGCCGCACACCCTCGGCGAGCGGCGGTGGCTGGACCGCGGGCAGGTTCACCGACAGGGCGGTGCTGCCCTCGGCGACGAACGCCGCGAGCTTGCCGGCGACGAACCAGCCGATCTCCTCCTGCGCCTCCTGGGTGGAGCCGCCCACGTGGGGGGTGAGGATCACGTTGTCGAGGCCCCGGAGCACCGACTCGAACGGGTCGCCCTGGGCCTTCGGCTCGACGGGGAAGACGTCGAGGGCGGCGCCGGCGATGTGGCCGGACTCGATGTTCTCGCGCAGCGCGAGGTCGTCGACGACCATGCCGCGCGAGGCGTTGATGAAGAGGGCGCGAGGCTTCATCCGGGCGAACTGCTCGGCGCCGAAGAGCCCGGCATTGCCCGGCCTCCCGTCGACGTGCAGGGAGACCACGTCGGCCTCGGCGAGCAGCGCGTCGAGGGTGGGCATGCGCCGGGCGTTGCCGTGCGCGAGCCGGTCGGCGGTGTCGTAGAAGATGACCCGGAGGCCGAGCGCCTCGGCGAGGTTGGAGAGCTGGGTGCCGATGTTGCCGTAGCCCACGATGCCGATCGTGCGGCCGCGGATCTCGTGGCTGCCCTTGGCCGACTTGTCCCAGACACCGTCGTGCATCTTGTGGGTCTTCTCGGGGAGCCGTCTGGCGAGCGCGATGATCTCCCCGATCACCAGCTCGACCACACTGCGGGTGTTGGAGTACGGCGCGTTGAAGACCGCGACGCCGCGCTCTGCGGCCGCGGCGAGGTCGACCTGGTTGGTGCCGATGCAGAAGCAGCCGACCGCGACCAGGTCGCTCGCCGCCTCGAGCACGCGCGACGTCACGTGGGTGTTGGACCGGACGCCCAGCAGCTGTACGCCGGCTCCGCCCTGGGGAGCGAGCACCTCGACCAGCTCGTCCTCGGAGAGGGAGCCCGCGCGCAGCTCGACCTCGTGGCCGCGCGCCTGGAGCGTCTCGACCGCGACCGGGTGGATGTTCTCGAGGAGGAGGACCTTCACCCGTCAAGGGTAGAAGCGGCCGGCGCCGGGCCCGGAATCGTCAGCCTGCGGTGGGACGGCGCTTGGGTCGCTGCTCGCGCGGGGTACGGCGGTCGAGGTCCGCCCACTCCTTGAACCGGCCGAGGACCATCCGCCACGCGGCGATGAGGAACTCGGCCTGCGCGTCGTCGGCCGCCTCCTGGTGGACCTCGACCCGGCAGCCGTCCGCGCGCGGCTGGAAACGCAGGTAGCCCACCACCTGTCCGCCCGGCACCGGGATGACTTCGTCGTCGAAGTCCCACCGCATGGCGATCAGGTCGGGCGGCGCGACCACGTCGTAGTGGCCGCGCACCCGGGTACCCCACTCGAGCTCGGTGCTGAACCGGCCGTCCTCGATGGACACCGGTACGCCGAGCCACGCGGAGTAGCGCTCGCCTTCCGCGAACGACGCGAACGCCTCCTCCTGGGCGATTCCCACGTCAGTGTGGACCGTGACCCACTGCGCGACCCTGGCCGCGGCGTGGTCCCGCTCGGGCAGGTCGTCGGCCGCGCGCCACTTGTCCTCCGAGCTCGCCAGCAGCGGCAGCACGGCCTCCATCGCGGGCCGGTCGACGCGGTAGCGACGGAAGTTCCCGTCCACGCGGACCGAGACCAGTCCGGCCTCGCGGAGCGCGGCCAGGTGGGTCGACACCGTGCCGGCCGTGACCTCGACGCCGGCCGCGATCTCACCGGCCGGGAGCTCGGCGTCCCAGAGCATCCAGAGGATCTCGCGGCGCACGGGGGAGGACAGCGCGTCGATCGTCGCCTGGAGCTCGCGCTCGCCGGCCGGTCGCTCGCCATTCACCGAGTCAGTCTTGCAGGGACCGCTCTGACCTGCGTATTTTGACCATGATCAAAATAGATCACACCCACACCGGAGGGACCCCATGACCAAGTACCTGCTGCTCTACCGCGCTCCCGTCTCCGCGTCGGACCAGATGGCCAACGCCACGCCCGAGCAGGCCCAGGCCGGGATGGACGCCTGGATGGGGTGGGCCGGCCGGGCCGGCTCGGCCATCACCGACATGGGCTCGCCGTGCGCCTACGCCGGCACCGTCGGTGCGACGTACCCGCCCAGCGAGGGCAGCATCGGCGGCTACTCGATCCTCGAGGCCGACTCGCTCGACGCCCTCAAGGTGCTGCTCGACGGTCACCCGCACCTGATGATGGGCGAGGGCGCCGGCATCGACATCCACGAGCTGCTGGACATGCCTGGGATGTAGGAAGTGGGTGCGCAGGCCACGGCGGACCGGATCGCCCGGGTGCGGCTTCGGCACCGCCCACAGCGCGGCCGGAACGTCGACCGCGTGAACGTGGTCTACGCCGACGCGTGGCCGTCGAGGTAGGCCGCGACCAGCCCGCCCAGCGTGGGCAGGTGGTAGCCGCCCTCCTGCACGGCGACGGCCGGGAGGCCGGTCGCTCCGAGCAGCCGGCCGGCCTCGCGGTAGCCGTCCGCGGTGACCTGGAGCGGGCTCTCGGGGTCGTCCTTCGCCGCGTCGACGCCGAGCGAGACCACCAGTGCGTCGCAGCCCGAGACCCAGTCGGCGAGCCCGGCGACAGCCGCCAGCCAGGGCTCGTCGCCGGCGCCCTCCGGCAGTGGCAGGTTGCGAGTGGCGCCCTCGCCCGGACCGGTGCCGGTCTCCTCGGCGTAGCCCACCACGTGGGGGAACCAGCCCGCGCCGGGGTCGACGTGCACCGACCCGTAGCGCACGTCGGCTCGGCCGTAGAAGATCGCCGCCGTCCCGTTGCCCTGGTGGGCGTCGACATCGACGATCCCGACCCTGGTCGCGCCGGAGCGTCGGAGCGCAGCGGCCGCGACGGCCGCGTTGTTGAGGTAGCAGGAGCCGCCGTAGCCGGCCGGCGTCGCGTGGTGACCGGGTGGCCGGCAGAGCGCGTAGGCGAGAGCGGCGCCGCCGGCGACGAGCCGGGCGGCCTCGACGGCGCAGTCGACCGCGGCGAGCGCGGCAGCGAACGTGCCCGGGCCGACCAGGGTCATCGTGTCGTAGGCGAACCGGCCGGCGTCGGCGTGGATCGCGACAGCGGGGCGCACCGGGAGCCCGGCGGTCATCGCGGGCGTGGGGAAGTAGTAGGGCACCACCCGCTCCTGGCCCACCAGGTCGGCGTAGGGGCCGGCAGCCCAGCGATCCGCAGCGGTGCCCAGGAACTCGACCAGCTCCGGGTCGTGCACGGCGTCGAGAGCGGGACGCTCGGCCGCGGGCGAGACCTCGACGAGGGAGAAGCCCGGTCCGTCCAGTGCCTCGAGGATCGCGTCGACCCGGGCGGCGGTCTCGGTCCCGATGGTGGGCACGCCGACCCAGACCTCGTTCTTCGGATCATGCAGCCGGGTGTCGGGCGACCACAGCACCGGGACGTCGTACTGACTCATGACTCAGTATCGAATGTCCGGCAGGATGAGCGCCATGCCTCGCGCGCGTGACCTCGGCATCGCCATCGGCACGCTGCCGACCGGCCCCACCAACTCGGTCCTCGACGTGCGGGGGGTCGGCCTCGGCCACGCGACCGTCACCCGCGAGACCGCGTGCACCGGCGTCACGGCGCTGGTGCTGGCCGAGGACGCCATGCACCGGCCGGTGGTGGCGGGCGGCGCGGTGCTCAACGGGATCGGCGAGTGCACGGGCTTCGTGACCATCCGCGAGGCCGGCATGCTCGAGACGCCGGTCTGGCTGACCTCGACGATGCAGCTCGGGCGGGTCTACGACGCGGCGTGCGAGCTCGAGCTGGCACGGCACGCGGACGTCGCCGACGACGTCTGCATCCCGGTCGTCGCGGAGTGCGACGACTCGTTCCTCAACGACTGCCGCCGGATGTGGGTGACCGCCGACGACGTGCGGGCCGCCCACGACGAGGCGCTGGCGTCGCGCGGGCTCGGGCACGCCGCCGGACGAGGGTGCGGTGGGGTCGGGGACCGGCATGTCGTGCCTGGGCTTCAAGGGCGGCATCGGGACCTCGTCGCGGGTCACGCCCGACGGCCACACCGTGGCGGTGCTGTTGATGACGAACTTCGGCTCGCGCGAGCGGCTCACCGTCGACGGCGTCCCGGTCGGGCGGCTGCTGCCCGAAGATGTCGGCCCGCCGAAGCCGGCCGGGTCCTGCATCGGCGTCGTCGTCACCGACGCCCCGGTCGACCCGACCGGCTGCGAGCGGCTGGCGCGCCGGATCGGGCTCGGGCTGGCGCGCACCGGCTCGGTGGCGTATCACGGCAGCGGCGAGATCTTCCTGGCCGCGAGCACGACGGCTCGCACCGACCGCGACGGGCGGGACGTCGGGGCCGCGCCGAGGCTGGCCGGCCGCCAGCTCGACGACCTCTTCGAGGCGGTGGTGGACGCGGCCGAGGAGTCGGTGCTCAACTCGCTGCTGATGTCGCCGACCACGGTCGGCCGCGACGGCAACACCCGCGAGGGGCTCGATCCGGACACCGTCGTACGGCTGCTGCGGGAGCACGGGCGGCTGTCATGACCGGCTCCGAGCGAAGCGTCCGGATCGCGATGGCGGACGGCATCGAGCTGGCCGCGGCGCTCTTCCTGCCGGAAGCAGCCGACCCCCAGCCGTGCCTGCTCGAGGCGCTGCCCTACCGCAAGGACGACCTCACCTCGTCGTACGCCGAGGGCTACCGGGTGCTGCGCGACGAGCACTCCTACGCCGTGTGCCGGGTCGACCTGCGCGGCACCGGCTCATCGGGCGGGGACGCGACCGACGAGTACCCGCTCGTCGAGCGGAGCGACCTCTGCACGGTGATCGCCTGGCTGGCCGAGCAGGAGTGGTGCGACGGCAACGTCGGGATGTTCGGCACGTCGTACTCCGGCTTCAACTCGCTCCAGATCGCGGCCGAGCGGCCGCCGGCGCTCAAGGCGATCGTGGCGATCTACTCCAGCGACGACCGGTGGAACGACGACGTGCACTGGCGGGGCAACGCGCTGCGGCTGGTCGACCTCGTCGACTACTGCCACTACATGACCCCGATGTGCGTGCTGCCGCCCGTGCCCGCCGAGTGGCCGGCCACCTCCGGGCGGAGGAGCTGGCGCGAGGAGTGGCTGCGGCGCTGGGAGACCAACGAGCCGTGGCTGCTGACCTGGCTGCGGGAGAACCGCGACGGCCCCTACTGGCGGGCCGGGCTCGCTCCGTCACCTGGGCTACGACCGGATCCAGTGCCCCACGATGATCGTGGCGGGCTGGGCGGACGGCTACCGCAACAACAGCTTCCGGACCGTCGCCGGCCTGGGGGCGGCCGGCACGCCGTGGCGGCTGCTGGCCGGGCCGTGGGCGCACGCTGACCCGGCGACCGCGATCCCGGGGCCGCGGATCGACCTCGACCACGAGATGGTCGCGTGGTGGGACCGGTGGCTGCGTGGGACCGCGGCCGACGAGTGGACCGACCGCGCCGACGTCTTCGTCCGCACCTCGACGGTGCCCGAGCCGGACCTGGAGCTGCACGAGGGGTTCTGGGTCTCCGGGCCCTGGCCGCCCTCGGCTGCTGCCTCGGCGTCCCACGACGTGTCCGGGCCGCGCTCGCTCGAGGTCGAGCCGGACGTCGGCACGGCGGCCTGGATCGACTGCGCCGGCCACCTGCCGTGGGGGCTCTCGACCGACCAGCGCGAGGACGACGCCCGCTCGCTCACGTGGGACTTCTTGCCAGAAGTTGGGCAGAGCCAGCCGACCATCGTCGGCCAGCCGTCCGTCTCGCTGGACGTCTCGGCGTCCACTGAGCTCGCCTCCCTCTCGGTGAAGCTGTGCGACGTCTTCCCCGACGGCACGTCGGCGCTGATCACCCGCGGCACGCTCGACCTGAGCGGTGTCGGACCGCACGTGGAGCTCCTCCTCGACGCCTGCGCCTACCGGCCCGATGCCGGCCACCGGCTCCGGCTCTCGGTCGCCGGTGCGGACTGGCCGAACACGATCGCCCCGCCCGGACCGGTCACCCTCACCGTGCACGGAGGCACGCTGACCCTCCCGCTGTGGACCGACTCCGGGATCGACCCACCGGAGCTCGTCCCCGGCGCGGACTCGTCATCCGAGGACGGGGCCGACGTCCTCTGGTCCATCACCAACGACGTGCTCCGACGGACCACCAGGGCCCGGACGCGCGTCGTCTCGGCCTACGACATCCCCGGCGGGGGCACCGCGCTGGAGGACTACGAGGGGGAGGTCGGCGTCGACCGCCGCACCTTCGAGCAGTGGGCCGTCGCCGAGACGACGTACCGGCTGACCTGGCCCGACGTCGACATACGTGTGGTCTCGACGCTCCGGGTCGACATCGGCCCGGACGGCTACGACGTGGTCATCGAGGCCGACGCCTTCGACGACGAGGAACAGGTCGGCCACCGGGAGTGGCACGAGCAGCTGCCGCGCTAGCCGGCGGGTGAAGAGACGGGCGAACCTGGCGTCAGCCTGCTCTCTACCTCGTTCGCCTGCGGGCTCGAGGGATCGCGCCTAGGGTCGCGAGTTCTCCCAACCACCATGTTCCCGGAAGGAACGAAATGCGTTTTGCCATCCCTGGGCGTCTAGCCCGGATGTCCGCGCTGGCTCTCGTCGGCCTCGCGACACCTGTCCTCGTCTCGACCAGTGCCCAGGCGGTCGGACCGCTGGGCGCCTGCAACGTGACTCAGGCGGGCTCCACGATCACCCTGACCTCCAACTGCACGACCTCGACGACGATCACCGTCGCGGACGGCATGACCGTCGACGGTGACGGCTACTCGATCACCGCGATCGACCCCGTCGGCGACAACTTCACCGGCCCGGTCCTGAAGGCGGCCACCGGCACGCCCACGACTCCGGCGACGCTCAACGTCAAGAACCTGAACGTGGTGGCCTCCCTGGCCGCCCATCCGGCGACGGCGTCACTCTCCGGGCTCTACTACGAGAACGCCGGGGGGACCATCACCAACGTGTCGCTGAGCGGTCTCACCGCCGAGAGCGGCGGTGGCGCCGGCCGGGCCCTCGAGGTCCGCAACGCCGCCGCGACCACGGCCCCCTCGCTCGCGATCAACGGGCTGAAGGTCCGCAACTACGGCAAGTCAGGCGTGTTCATCCAGGGCAAGACCACCTTCACCGCCACCAACCTGGACATCGGTCCCGCGACCGGTGTCGACGGCTCGCAGTGGGTCGCCGGAGCCTCGAACGGGTTCACGGTCTACGGCGGCGCGGGGGGCGGACCCACGGGCTCGCTGACCAACAGCAAGATCGCCGGCAACCGCTACGAGACCGACGACGCGCACAACGACGTCAACATCCCTGAGGGCGTCGCGCTCGCCATCCTCGCGATCGACTCCCCGAGCTTCACGATCAGCAACGTCGCCGTGACCGGCGTGGACTCCGACCAGGGGCTGATCGTGCAGGACTTCGACTCGAGCACCACGTCGAAGACGACGGTCACCTGCAGCTCGTTCAGCCGGACCGCGGGCGGCCACGCCGACTCGATCTACGGCCAGGCGATCACGAACGATGCCACTGACGGCTCCGTGACCGTGGTCGCGGGATCGAACACCTTCTCCGGGTGGAAGGTCAACACCGAGGGCCCGATCACCGAGACCGTCGACCCGGCCTGCACCCCGTCGGCGAAGGCCACGGTGAGCGCGAAGGCCAAGCGGGACGAGGTCAAGGCCGGCAAGAAGATCAAGATCCTCGGCACGGCGTCCCCGGCCATGGCCGGCGTCACCGTGAGCCTGCAGATCAAGAAGCACGGCGAGTTCAGGACCGTCAAGACCGGCACCTTGAAGGCCAGCGGCGCGATCAAGCTGGTGACCAAGGCGAAGAGGTCCTTCAAGCACCACCACAACGTGAAGCTCCGCCTCGTGGTCGGCACCGGCACGTTCTACGCCGGTGGCACCAGCGGCGTGGTGAAGGTGCACGTCGTCTGACAGCTGCGTTTCAGGAGCGGCCCCTCGACCCACCCGGGTCGGGGGGCCGCTCCGTCCTCCCGGCTCCACACCCAGGTCGTCCCACGCGAACGCTTGGGAACTGTCACCTGAGGGGTGACAGTCGCCGAGCGTGGAGCCGATGCCCGGGAGCAAGGCGGCACGGCGTCATGGCCGAGTCAGGGGGCGGGGAATCCGGCGCGGACGAGGCGACCGCCCAGCCGACCGGTGAGCACCGCGCGAGCGTCGACCGTGCGGGTGTCCCAGGAGCCCTCGAGGTGGCCGACCGGCGACGTCGAGGGAGACGCGTCATGGTCGCGGCGTAGCGGTCCCAGACCGCCGTGCCGGAGACGGGCAGGCCGCGGCACGAGGCGCACGCCGGAGAGCCGGAACCGCACCACGCGGTCGCCGAGTAGCGCCAGGTGCCGCCGCGGAGGCCGACACCGTGGCCGCAGTAGTTGTTCCACCACCGGTCCTGCAGGTCGGCGACGGTGAGCGCGGCTGCCCGCGCGACCGCGCCGGCTCGCGGGCGCGACGGCAGCGCGGCGGGAAGCGGCCCAGCGCGCGCAGCCGGGGCGACCCTGCCGGCGCACCGCAGCAGCCGCGCCGGGATCGAGGCCGACGGGCGAGGCGACGAACGAGCGCACGATCCGCACCGCACAGTCGTCGGTGTCGCCGACCGCGGTGACGTGGAAGCTGTTGGCGAGGGTCACGTGCCGGGCGTTCGGGAACTGGCCGGCCGCCAGGTCGCCCTCGGCGGGCGTGGTGATCGAGTCGAGCTCGCCGCTCAGCACCAGGACCGGGACGTCGGAGTAGTGGCCGCCGGACGGCAGCGGCGGACCGGCCGGGTTGCCGGCCGGCGCCGACGGCCACTGGGTGCACCAGTCCAGCGACTGCCAGTCGGAGTCGGCGTACTCGTGGACGGTGAACGGCCCGTAGGTGTCGGGATCGGAGAGGGTGCGCGCGTCGAGGGCGGCGGCGTACTGCTGCTGGCGGACCGCGGGCGACGCCGTCATGTCGTAGAGCTGCGGGTAGTCGTGGCACGCGACCGCGGCGTCGAGCCCCTCGCTGTAGGCCCGGACCGGCCCGGCGTCGGTGCCGCCGCCGGTCGCCTCGGCGACCAGCCGCAGCAGCGGTCGGCGGTCGCCCGCCAGCCCGGAGCGGAGCGCGGCGGTGAGCTCGCGGTAGAACGCCGGCGTGTAGGTCGCCCCGAAGGCGACCGCGGCCAGCCCCGGGCCGTCGACGGTGACCCGCATCCGGCGGCCGTCCGCGTCGTGGGCCGTCCCGCGCCACGGCTTCGCCCGGACCTCGGCCAGCACGCGGTCCAGGGTCGGCAGGAACGGCCGGCCCGCCACGCGACAGGCGCGGGCGCGCTCGGCACACGACGTCGAACGACGACCGCATGGCCGGGCCCTGGGTGGCGTACCACGCGTCCTCGCCGTAGGCCGGGTAGGCGCTGTCGAGGACGACGCTGCGGACCTGCTCGGGGTGGCGGCCGGCGTAGACCTGGGCGAAGAAGGTGCCGTAGGAGTCGCCGTAGACGTCGACCTGCCCGATCCCCAACGAGGGGCAAGGGCGTCGACGACGGCGGCGAGGTCGTCGGCCGACAGCGCGGTCGAGTAGTCGTCCGCCCGGTCGCCGAGCGAGGCGCCGCACGCGGCCGCCGCCGGCGCGTAGTCGCCCTTGAGGTCCTGCAGCGCCGGGACAGTCGACCGGCTCGGAGCGGCCGGTGCCGCGCTGGTCGACGAGCAGCAGGTTGCGGCGGTCGAGCAGCGGCCCGTACATGCGCGGCGTAGGACGATGCGGTGCCCGTCGTGCTGTAGCCGGGACCGCCCTCGTGCGGCACCACCGTGCCCAGCGCCGGCCTCGAGCGGTCGCGCGCCGCGACGAACGCGAAGCCGACCGTGACCGTCCCGGCGGCCGGGTTGCCCGGCTCCCACCATCGCTCGATCGACCCGCACCGCGCGTGCGGCAGCACCTTGCAGCGAGTCAGCTTCACCGCCTGCCCCGCCGCTGGTTGAGGAAGGCGCGCTAGCGCCTGTCCCGAAACCCCCGCAGCCTGGGCTGGGACCGCCACCGCGCCCATCAGCGCTGCCGCGACCGCTAGACCGGCGAGCCTCACACCGACAGCCCGCCCGAGCGGTAGGCGTTTCCGATCATCGACACCAGCTGCGCGACCGCGTCCTCCCGGGGCGCGAACGGCCCGGGCAGGAAGTGCGGCGACTCCAACCCGCGCTGCACCGACTCACAGGCGGCCCAGTCCTGGCGGTTGGTGATGTCCCAGAACTCGACGGCCCCCGGCGCCCCAGCCGCCGCGGCGGACGGCAGCGTGAGCCACGAGCACTCCACCCAGGTCCGGCCGGGAGCGAGCGGCACCATGCGGTGCGTCATCACGTAGTCGGGGTGGGCCGAGACGAGCAGGTTCGGCAGCAGGTGGAGGTACTCCACCGCCGTCGGGTCGACCCCCGGCAGCGGCGTCGCGGCCAGCGTCCCGTCCAGCGACATGGACGCCATCCCGTCGCGCAGCACCATGCCGCCGCCGATCCAGGCGCCCGGGAGGTCGTAGTTGTCGCCGGAGTCCGGGGGCGTCACCTGGCACAGCTCGGGGTGGATCAGCGGGCAGTGGTAGCACTCGTGGTAGTTCTCCGCGATCACCTTCCAGTTCGCGGCGACCTCGTAGGAGTGCCGGTCGGCGACCACCAGCGACCCGATGTCGTAGGGCGCGAGCATCGGGGCCAGGTCGCCGACGTACGCCTCGAACGCCGGCACCTCCGGCGCCCCCAGCGGGTGCAGCGCATGCGCCGAAGACCCAGCCGTTCCAGACCTCCAGCGGCAGCTCGACGAGCCCGTGCTCCGTCGGCGTCGAACGACTCAACCTCCCGGAAGCCCGGCGCTCCCTTCAGGCGGCCGGACAGGTCGTAGGTCCACGCGTGGTAGGGGCAGCTGATCGCCCGCTTGCCCGACGTCCCGTCCGTGGGCAGCAGCTCGTGGCCGCGGTGCCGGCAGGTGTTCGCGAACAGCCTCACGTCGTCGCCCTGGCGCGCGACCAGGCACGAGACGTCACCCACCATCACGGCGCGCTGGGTCACGCCGTCCGGGAACAGGTCGGTCACCCGGCCGAGGCAGCTCCACGCCCCGGCGAAGAGGTGCCGCCGCTCCCAGGCGAGCACGTCGTCGGACGTGTACGCCGCAGCGGGAAGCATCTGCACGAGCTCACGTCCCTCGGGCGGGGCGAGGTGGCTCACGTCGGTCACGGCATGCTCCGTCTAGTGCTCAGCGCCATGGCGGTCAGGGCGCGGCGTTCGGTGGAGGTGCGCCGGGAGGAGATCCTCACGACGACCGTCGAGCTGCTCGACCGGCTGGGCCTGGCCGCGACGCGGGTGGCCGACGTGGCCGTGGCGCTCGACGTCAGCCCGGCGCTGGTCTTCTACCACTTCGGGACCAAGGACGACCTGGTCGCCGAGGCGTTCGCCCATGCCGTGGAGCACGACCTGCGTCCGGATGGAGAAGGCCGCGCACGGCGACCGCGAGCCGGTCGAGAGGCTGCGCCGGGTGCTGCGGCTCTACGGACCCACCGGCCGCGCGACCGGCTGGCGGATCTGGATCGACGCCTGGGCCGTGGCCCTGCGCGACCCCCACATCCGCAACGTCCTCAAGCGGCTCGACCAGCAGTGGCAGGACATCCTGCGCGGAGTGGTCGACGACGGCGTCGCGACGGGCGTCTTCACCTGCCCGGACCCCGCGGCGACGGTGGCCCGGCTCTCCGCGCTGGTCGACGGCCTGTCGGTGGCCGCGGTGGTGCACCGCAGCGTGACCCGCGAGCAGCTGCGCAGCTGGGTGGCCGCCCAGCTCGCGGTCGAGCTCGGCGTGGACGTCGCGACGCTGGACTGACATCACACGAGCCAATGGGGTTCGTAGTCGGACTCGGTCAGCGCCGGCCGGTCCAGCCCGAAGGCCGACACGTCCGTCGTGGTCTCGCCGGAGGTGACCAGGTCGGCGAGCACCCGGCCGAAGGTCGGCACGAACTTGAAGCCGTGCGCGGCGCCGAGCCCGACGACGACCCGCTCGTGGCCGGGGACCGGCGCCATGACGAAGTCGCGGTCGGGGGTCAGGGTGTACTGGCAGCGCACCGACCGAAGCGGAGGCCCGACCGCGGGCAGGATCGCCCGCAGGTGTTGGGCGAGCAGGGCCTCCATGGCGGGCTCGGGATCACTGGTGCGGTGGTCGGGATCGACCACGGGGCCACCGCAGTCCTGGGCCGCTTTGACCGTGGCCTCGCCGTACGCCGGGAAGCCGTAGAACGACGGGTCGTCCATCCAGATCCACAGCGGCAGCCCCACGAACCGCTCGGGGTGCTCGATGCCGAAGTAGGTGACCTGCTCGAGGGTCACCTGCAGGGGCACCCGCCAGCCCAGCTGGCCGACCACGTCGTTGACCCAGGCGTCGGCAGCGACGACCACGCCCCGGCAGTCGATCTCGGTGTCGGCCGTGGTCACCCGCACGCCGGCGTCGCCGAGGTCCTCCAGCCCGAGCACGGGGGAGTGGTCGCGCAGCTCGGCGCCGAGCGAGCGCGCCCGGTCGTGCAGCACCGCCGTGGTGCGCCCGGCGGGCACGATCGCGGCGTCGGCCTGGAAGAGCGCGAGCGTCCCGTCCGGCACCCGCAGCTGGGGCCAGCGCGCCGTCACCTGGGCAGCGTCGAGCGCCTCGTAGGGGATCCCGACCTCGTCCATCGATCGCGTGTAGTCGCCAGACGGGATCGCGGGGTCCGGCGGGAACAGGTCGAGCCCGCCGGTGGTCGTGACCAGCGAGGTGCCCGCCGCCCGCTCGAGCCGCGCCCAGTCGGCATACGCCTCCTGCGTGAGCCGGACGTACGCCGGTGTGTGATAGCTGTGCCGCAGGATCCGGCTGGTGTCGTGGCTGGCGCCGTGGGCGTGCCCGAGCCCGAACCGCTCCAGCCCCAGCACCCGGTGGCCCCGCCGGGCCAGCTCCCAGGTCGCCGCGCTGCCGAGCCCGCCGAGCCCGACCACGACGTAGTCGAAGGTCTCAGCCATCGCGACGCTCCAGCCGGGGCAGCAGCCAGCGGCGGATGTCGAGGCTGTCGTCCTCCATCGGTGCGAACCAGCCGTGGGCGTAGGCCCGCGACGACATGCCGCGCTGCACCGACTCGCAGATCGCCCAGTCCTGCTGGTTGACCAGGTGCCAGAGCTCGGCGGCGTCGCTGGGGTCGAACGCCGGGTCGGCCACCGCCTCGCGCGCGAACAGCAGCGAGCAGACCACCTCGGTCCGGTCCACGGCGCGCGGGTGCAGCACGAACGCCGCGACGTGGTCGGCCGAGGCCGACAGCATCAGGTTGGGGTAGGCGAGGTCGCCCTTGTGCCGGGTCCGCTCGTCCTCGTCGAGGCCGGCCAGCGGTGCCCGGTCCGTCGTGCCGGTCATCGTGAACGTCCAGGCGCCCTCGCGGTGCGGGATGCCCTGCTCCCAGTCGAGCTCCGAGCCGCCGCCGGCGAACGACGGCACCAGCCGCGACAGCTCCGGGTGCACCGGGCCGCAGTGGTAGCACTCGTTGTAGTTCTCGAGCAGCACCTTGTAGTTGGCCGCGACGTCGTAGGTCAGCACCTGACCGGTCACGAGGTCGCCGATGCCGTAGTTGCGGAGCGCCTCGTCGGGGTGGCCGACCTGCTCCGCCAGTGGCCGCGCGGCTGCCGGGGTCAGGTGCACGAACACGAACCCCTGCCAGGTCTCGACGCCGACCGGGTGCAGCGCGAACGCCGCCGGGTCGTCGACCGTCGCGTGCGGCGCCTTGAGCAGCGAGCCGTCGAGGGCGTAGGTCCAGGAGTGGTAGGGGCAGCGCAGCGACGCGGCGTCGCGGGCGGGTGCGGCTGGTGGACACAGCTGGGAGCCCCGGTGCCGACAGACGTTGTACGCCGCGTGCAGGGCGCCGTCCTCGGCGCTGGTGACGAGCACCGACTCGCCCGCCACGTCGACCGCGACGACCCGCTTCGGCGTGCCGAGGCCGAGGTCGTCGACGCGGCCCACGCAGTACCACTCGCCGAAGAGCACCGCGTCCCGCTCGACCGCCCACTGGCCGGCGTCGACGTACATCTGCCCGGGGGAGGGCCGCCTGCAGCTCACCGTCCGTCACGACCCCTCCTCACGATCTCACTACTGACTCGCGAGTCAGTAACGACATGGTGTCACGACGGGAGAGCTTCGGTCGATACCCACCCACCGCTGGTCGAGCTTGTCGAGACCACCGCAGCGGGCATCTCGACACGCTCGATGAGCGGTGGCCGACTCCCAGCACCGGGTCGAGAGGTTTCGAGACGGGCGCAGCCCGCCCTCCTCAACCAGCGACGGGTTCGCTGCCATCACGAACGGCGGCGAGATGGCAGGCCGCGCGGTGCTCGCCGGTGGCCGGCAGCACCTCCAGCGGAACCGTCCGGCACGCCTCGGCGACGCCGGCCCGCTCGGCCGAACCGTCGGCCAGCGCCGGGCAGCGCGGGTGGAACCGGCAGCCGTGCGGGATCCGGCTCGGGTCGGGGACCTCGCCGTGCAGCACCACGGGCTCCAGGTGCCCGATCTCGGGTACGACGGACAGCAGCGCCTGCGTGTAGGGGTGCGTCGGGGCGGTGAGCACCTCCTCGGTGGTGCCGCACTCGACGACCCGGCCGAGGTACATCACCGCGATCCGGTCGGCGATGTTCCACGCGAGGCCGAGGTCGTGGGTGACCACGAGCACGCCCATGCCCAGCTCCTGCCGGAGCTTGAGCAGCAGCGCGAGGATCTCGCCGCGGATCGAGGCATCGAGCGACGAGACCGGCTCGTCGGCGAGCACCAGCTCGCGGGCGGAGCGCGAGTGCCCCGGCGATCAGCACCCGCTGCTGCTGCCCGCCGGAGAGCTCGTGCGGGTAGCGGAGGAAGAGCCGCTCGGGTGGCCGCAGCCCCGCCTCGGAGAGGGCGGCCGCGACCAGCTCGGCCTCGGTCCGACCCTCCTCGTCGCTCGAGGCGCGCCCGTGCAGCCGGATGCCCTCGGCCACCGACTCGTAGACCGTCTGCCGCGGGTTCAGCGAGCCGGCCGCGTCCTGCAGCACCATCTGCACCCGGCTGCGAAAGGCCTTCAGCGCCCGGAACGAGTAGCTCAGCGGCCTTCCATCGAACAGCACCTCGCCCCGGGTCGGCCGCTCGAGCCCCATGAGGGTCCGGGCCAGCGTGGTCTTGCCCGAGCCGGACTCGCCCACGACGGCGAGCACCTCGCCCCGCAGCACGGTCAGGTCGACGCCGTCCAGCGCGCGGGCCGCGTGGCCGCTCCGGGTGACGAACTCGACCGTGACGTCTCGGGCCTCGAGCAGGGGCGCGGCGTCCGGCTGCGTGCTCACGGGCTCGCTCATGGCTCACCCACCCGGATGCAGGCCACGGACCGCCCGGGGGTCACCTCGACGGGCGGCGGCTCCGCCTCCCTGCAGCGGTCGACCGCCCGCGGGCACCTCGGCGCGAAGGAGCAGCCCTGGGGCAGCTCCCGCGGGTCCGGCGGGTCGCCCGGGAGTCCGGCTGGTGCGTAGCGCGCTGCCGGGTCCCCGATCCGCGGGAAGGCGTTCGAGAGTGCCGCGGTGTAGGGGTGCAGCGGCTCGGTGAAGACCTGCTCGGCGGTGCCGGTCTCGACCACGCGGCCGGCGTACATGACCAGCACCCGGTCGCAGACGTCCGCCAGCACCGAGAGGTCGTGGCTGATGATCAGCAGCCCGACCCCCAGGTCGCGGACCAGGTCGCCGATCAGGTCCAGGATCTGTGCCTGGACCATCACATCGAGCGCGGTGGTGGGCTCGTCCGCCACGATGAGCTGGGGCCGGCAGGCCAGCGCCATCGCGATCATCACCCGTTGCTTCTGTCCTCCCGACAGCTGATGAGGGTAGGAGCGGGCTCGGGACGCGGCGAGCCCGACCTGCTCGAGCAGGTCGCCCACCCGGCGCTGGACGGCGTCCTTGGGCAGCCCCGGCTCGTGCACCTCGATCGGCTCGGCGATCTGGCGACCGATCCGCTGCACGGGGTTGAGGGAGTGCAGGGCGCCCTGGAAGATGATCGAGGCGGTGGCCCAGCGGAGCGTTCGCAGCGCGCCCCAGGCCATCGTCTGGACGTCGTCGCCGAGCACCCGGACCTCGCCCGTGACGACCGCGTCGCGCGGCTGCAGCCGGAGCACCGTGCTGACCAGGGTCGACTTGCCGCAGCCGGACTCTCCGGCCAGCCCGACCACCTCGCCTGGTCGCACCGTGAGGTCCACGCCCCGCACCGCGGGCAGCGACCCCTCCGCGGTCCGGTAGGTGACGGTGACGTCCCGGAACTCCAGCAGCGGGCCGGGCTGCTCGGGCCTGGCAGTCGCGGGCGTGCTCATCGGTCACGGAGCCGTGGGTTGAAGACCTCTTCGAGGGCCTGTCCGACCAGGGTGAACGCGAGGACGACGAGGACCACGCAGACCCCCGGAGGGATGATGTACCACCACGCGCCGGTCGTCATCGCGCCGACCCCGAAGGCGTCGTCGAGCATGGTGCCCCAGGAGGTGCGGGTCGGGTCGCCCAGGCCGAGGAAGCTGAGCGTCGTCTCGGCCAGGATCGCGAGCGCCACCGTGAGGGTGGTGTTGGCGAAGACCATCGGCATCACGTTGGGCAGCACGTGGCGCGACATCTGGTGCCAGCGGCCGGCACCGAGCACCCGGGCGCGCTCGACGTAGGGGCGCTCCTTGATCGAGAGGGTCTGGCTGCGGATCAGCAGCGCCGTGCTGGCCCACCCGGTCACGCCGATGACGATCACGATGTTGATCAGGGAGCGCCCCAGCACCGACGCCAGCACGATCGCGAGCGGCACGAACGGGATCACCAGGAACCACTCCGTGAGCCGGTACAGCAGCCGAGCCGGCCAGCCCTCGAAGAAGCCGGAGGCGAGACCGACCAGGGTGCCGATCACCATCGAGATCAGGGTTGCGAGCAGGCCGACGAGGAGCGAGATCCGCGAGCCCCAGATCAACAGGGTCACGATCGAGCGGCCGTTCTCGTCGGTGCCCAACCAGTAGCCGCCCGACGGACCCTGCAGCACGCCTCCTGTGGCCTTGGTGACCTCGAGCCCGTCGCGGTTGGCGAGGACGGGGGCCAGCAGCGCGACCAGGACGAAGAAGACGAGCAGGGCCAGCCCGAACAGGCCGGAGCGGTGGCTGCGGAAGCTGGCCCACGTGCGCCGGGCCGCACCGAGCCGCCGCTGGCGAGCGACCTGTCGCGGTGTGAGCCGAGCCGCCTCGCGGACCGTGGCCGTCGCCGGTCCGCCGGTCATGAGCGGACCCGCGGGTCGAGGAGCCCGTAGACCAGGTTGGCGAGCAGGTTGGCGACGATGACGCCCGCCGAGGTGACCAGGAAGGTGCCTTGCAGGACCGGGTAGTCCGGGATGCTGAGCGCCTCGGTGGACAGCAGACCGAGTCCCGGGATCGAGAAGACCGTCTCGACGGTGATCGCGCCGGAGACCACGAAGCCGATCGACAGCGCGATGAGGGTCGTGGTCGGCAGCAGGGCATTGCGGACGGCGTGCCGGCGGCGTACGACGACGTCGCGAAGTCCCTTCGCGCGCGCGGTGGTGAGGTAGGGCTCGCCCAGCTCGTCGAGCAGCGAGGAGCGCATGATCAGCGAGTAGTCGGCGAGGTAGGCCAGGGTGAGCGTGACCACCGGCAGCACCAGGTGCAGCGCGGTGTCGCCGACGTAGCCGACGGTGCCCGGTTCGGAGTCCACCGAGTGCAGCCCACCGGTCGGGAAGATGCCGGTCACCGGGCCCAGCCCCACCGCGAAGACCGCGATCAGCAGCAGCCCCAGCCACCACTCCGGCATCGAGTAGAGGGTGAGCGTCACGCCGGTGGTGACCCGGTCGGTGTTCCGGCCGCGGTTCCAGGCGCTGACCACCCCGAGGTAGACCCCGATGACGGTGGCGAGCACCGTGGCCGTGCCGACCAGGAGCAGGGTGGGCCAGAGCCGGTCGACGATCAGGTCGGTGACCGGCACGCGGTAGCGCAGCGAGTCGCCCAGGTTCCCGGAGAAGGTGGTCTTCAGGTAGGTCACGAACTGCAGCGGCAGCGGCTGGTCGAGGCCGTACTCGGCTCGGAACGCCTCCAGCTGCTCCGGGGTCTTGAAGCGGCCGCGCCCCAGGGTGCGGGCCGGGTCGCCGGGCAGGACCCGGAACAGGAAGAAGCCGACGACGGTGACGAAGACGAGGCTGCCGGCCGCGCCGGCGACCTTGCCGAGGACGTAGCGCCCGTAGCTCCGCCGCTTCCTGACGGCTGTCGGGTTCTCGCCCGCGGCGGCCGCCGTGCCGGCCGCCCCCGACCCGGCGAGCTCGGTCATTCGCGGTCGGCCGAGGTCGACCGGCGTCGCAGCGCCCAGCCGCCACCACCCAGCAGCAGGGCCGCGAGCACCACGGCCCCGCCGACCACGAACGGCGTGCTGCTGTCCTCGTTCGAGCCGCCACCCGCACCCGCCGCCGCGGGCTTGCCGCTGCCGTCGACGGCCTGAGCGCCGAGTGCCGTGCTGATGCCGTCGCAGTCGCCTGCCTGGTCGGCCGGCCGGATGTTGAGGTAGTTGTGCACGCCGTACTGGAACAGCAGGATGCCGCCCGGGTCCGGCTGCGGCTCGAAGCAGGCGAACCTGTCGCTCCGGAAGGCCTCGCCGTAGGTGTTGTACTCCGTGATCAGGTACGGCGAGTCGTTGAACAGGATCTGCTGCATCTTCACGACGTCCTGCTGCCGCGCGGCGTCGTCGGTCGCGCCACCCTGGTCGCTGTAGAGCTGGTCGTACTCGGGGTTGCAGTACCACGAGTCGGACCAGCCGCCTCGCTGGTCGCAGGTCATGTAGCTCAGCATCGAGTCCGGGTCGGGCTCGACGTACCAGCCCCACTGGAAGGCGTCGAAGTCGCCGTCGAGGATCACGTTGGTGAGCTTGTTGCTCTCCATGTTGGTGACCTCGGCGTCGATGCCCAGCTCGCCGAGCCACTCCTTGAAGAAGTCCATGGTCCCCGTCGACGTCTTGCTCTCACTGCGGGCGAAGAGCCGCAGCTTCCCGAGCGAGGAGCCGTCGGGCATCGTCCGCTTGCCGTCCGCGCCCTTGGTGTAGCCGGCCTCGTCGAGCAGGCTGCCCGCCTTGTCCAGGTCGAAGCTGAACGCCTCGTCCGCCGGTGGCTCCCACCTCCAGTTGCTGTACGCCGGTGGGATCAGGGTGTCGCCGGGCTGGCCGGCGCCCTGGTAGACCTTGGCCACGATCTGGTCCAGGTCCAGCGCGTAGCCCAGCGCGTGCCGGAACTTCGGGTCCTGCAGGGCCGGGTTTCCGTCGCCGATCGGCTCGCCGGTCTCGGTGTCGATCGCGCCGGTGTTGAAGGCGATCTCGTCGAACCCCGGCGACTGGCCGTTGACGGCGGTGATGCCGTCCTGGCTCTCCAGCGCCTTGACCTGGAGCGGCGTGACGTCCTCCGCGAAGTCGATCTCTCCCTTGATCAGCGCTTGGACCATCGGGTCGTCGCTCTTGAAGACCCGGAAGACCACCTCGTCGATGTGGGGGACGCCGCCCCAGTAGTCCGGGTTCTTCTCGAAGCGGTACGTCGAGCCGCCGGCGGTGCCCTCGACCAGTCGGAACGGGCCGGAGCCCGACCACCGGCTCGCCATCGCTCGGCTCGGCGGCGTAGGACTTGACGGCCTTCTCGCTGACGTCCTTCCAGATGTGCTCTGGAACGATCGGGATCGGTAGCAGCGGGAGGACGGCGTTCGCCTTCTTCAGGGTCAGCACGACCGTGGTGTCGTCCGGCGCCTCGATGCTGGTCACCGAGGTCAGGTAGGACGCCCAGCTCGCCGCCTCGGGTCCGCCGTCGAGGATCCGGTTGTAGGTGTAGGCGATGTCCTTCGCGGTCAGCGCGGCCCCGTCGGAGAACGTCACCCCGGTCCGGATGTGGAAGGTCCAGGTCAACCCGTCGTCGGACGTGTCCCACGAGGTGGCGAGCCCCGGCTGCGGCGACATGTCCTTCATCGAGTACGCGATCATGTAGTCGTAGGTCAGGGCCCACATCTCGTAGGACTCGGACTCGATCCCCAGGAACGGGTTGAACGAGTCCACCTCGTTGGTGATGCCGACGGTGAACGTGACCGGGTCGGCCGCCCGGGCGGTCCCCGAGGTCGCCCAGGACCGCTCCCGCGAGGACGCTCGGCACGAGCAGTGCCGACGGCGGTGAGCGCGGGAGTACGGTGCCGACCGTGCCGACCCCCTCCCGCCCGCCGGTGGCCCCGCAGCAGCCGTACGAGCACGTCGAGCACGGCGTGCGCCGCCCGGACCCGTTCCAGTGGATGCGCCGGCTCGACGCTCCCGTCCTCGCCCACCTGAGCGCTGAGCGCGGGTGGTATGACGTCGCGACCGAACATCTGGGCCCCCTCGTCGGAACGCTGCGCGCCGAGATGACCGGCAGGGTTCCGGCTACTGACTCTTCAGTCAGTTGGCCGCAGCACGGGTATTCCTACTACACGGTCACTCCGGCGGGAAGGGAGTACGACCAGTTGTTACGTCGCAGCAATGGTGAGCCCGAGCTGCTGTTGGACGTCAACGGGCTCGTCGGCGACTCCGGCTACGTCGACCTGGGGCTCTGGGAGGTCTCCCCGAACACGTCCCTGATGGCGTGGTCCGTCGACTTCGACGGCGACGAGGTCTACGAGCTGCGGTTCCGCGACCTGGCCGACAGGTGCGGACCTCGACGACGTGGTGCCGCGCACCGCTCCGGGCGGCGCCTGGTCCGCGGACTCGGCGTACTTCTTCTACCTCGTGCACGACGACCTGTGGCGCCAGCACCAGGTCTGGCGGCACCGGATCGGGACGCCGGCCGACGAGGACGAGCTGGTGCTGGAGGACCCCGACGGCCAGTTCGAGCTGGAGCTCGCGACATCTCGGACCGGTGAGCTGGTCGTCATCTGGTCGGAGAACCGCGACACCAGCGAGGTGTGGGTGCTCGACGCCGCTGACCCGACCTCGGTGCCGCGCTCGGTGGGCGGGAGGCGCCAGGGAGTGGAGTACGCCGCCGAGCACGTGCGCCACCCCGACGGCTCCGACGAGCTGCTGCTGGTGACCAACGACGGCGCCGTCGAGTTCCGGCTGGCGCGCTGCCCGGTGCCGCGCGCGGGCGACCAGGACGCGTCGGCATGGGCGCCGCTGCGGCCCGAGGACCCGGCCGAGCGGCTCGAGCAGGTCGATGCCTTCGCCGGGCACGTCGTGCTCACCTCCCGGGCCGGCGGGCCGCAACCAGCTGCGCATCCTGCCGCTCGACGACCTCACCGGCGAAGGCGTCGTCGTCCGGCCGGTCTCGGACATCGCGTCGCTCGTGGCACCCGGCGCCCGCAACGTCGAGCACGACGTCGACCGGATCATCGTGGTCGACGAGTCCTACCTGATGCCGCAGGTCTGGTCCGACCTCTCGCTCGCGACCGGCGAACGGACCGAGCGGCTCCGCAAGGAGGCGCCGGGCTTCGACCCCTCGGCGTACGTCGGTGAGAAGCGTTCCTTCGCCTCCGCCGACGGCACCCCGGTGCCGGCCACGATCCTGCGGCACAGGGACACGCCGCTGGACGGCACCGCACCGTGCGTGATGTACGCCTACGGCGCCTACGAGTCGGTCTACCCCGACCAGGAGTGGGACCCCGCGATCCCCTCGCTGCTCGACCGCGGCGTCGTCTACGTGCACGCCCACGTCCGCGGTGGAGGTGAGGGCGGCCGGCGCTGGTGGCTCGACGGCCGGATGGAGCACAAGCAGCACACGTTCGACGACCACGTCGCTGTGGCCGACGGGCTGGCGGCGGCCGGCCTCGTGGACGGCGCGCGGATCGCCACCCGCGGCCTCTCCGCGGGCGGGCTCCTGCAGGGAGCCGTGTTCTCGCAGCGGCCGGACCGCTGGCGCGCGGTGGTCGCCGAGGTGCCGTTCGTCGACGTCCTCACCACGATGCTCGACCCGACCATCCCGCTCACGGTCAACGAGTGGGACGAGTGGGGCGACCCGTCCCGGCCCGAGGACTACGAGTGGATGGCCCGCTACTCGCCCTACGACAACCTCCCGCCTGCCGGCAGCCGCCCCGACCTCCTGGTGACCGGTGCCGTCCACGACGCCCGGGTGATGGTCTGGGAGCCCGCCAAGTGGGCCGCCGCCCTCCGCGAGACCGACCCCGACTGGGCCCCCCGCTGCCTGTTCCGCGTCGAGACCGGCGCGGGCGCCCACGTCGGCCCGGCCGGCCGCTTCGCCCACCTCGCCTACGAGGCCGAGATCTACGCATGGCTGTTGGATCGACTGGGGGTTGGGTAGGGGTCTGGGTCTGCGCTCCGGCCAACGGGTAGCCGGCCCTTCGGGCCGGCGGCGCCCGCGCCGACAGGCGTGCCGTGTCGCACGCGGCTGGCTCGTCAGCGCTGCGCGCTCCCTCGCCCGCTGGTTGAGGAGGCCCTCGTCGCGTCGCAGTCCGACTGCGTTGCGGGCGTCTCGAAAACCTCGCGACCCGGGGCTGGGACTCGATCGCCCGTTGCTCTGCTACTGACTCGCGGGTCAGTAGCGGGTAGCGTGACGAGGGTGCGCACGACACCGTTCCACCCGCGGCTGAGCGAGCTCAACGACCAGGGGCTCCACACCCACTGGCAGGGGACGCTGTCGCCGCTGCGCTACACCCATGCGCCGAAGCACGAGTACTTCGCGGTGCGGAACTCGGTCGGCGTCTTCGACACCTCGCCGCTCTACAAGTACGTCGTCACCGGGCCGGACGCCGAGAGGCTGCTGGCCGGGGCGCTGGTGCGCGACATCAAGACCTGCCGGCCCGGGCAGGCGCACTACACCGCCTGGTGCGACGACCGCGGCCGGGTGATGCACGACGGGGTCGTGTTCCGGCACTCGGCCGACGAGTTCTTCCTGACCGCGGCGCGGCCGGCGCTGTCGTGGTTCCAGGAGCTGGGCAGCGGGCTGCGCGTCGCAGCTCGAGGACGTGACCGACGGCTTCGGCATGCTCGCCGTGCAGGGGCCGCGCAGCCGGACCGTGCTGCAGGCCCTGGCTCCGGAAGTGGAGACGCTCGGCTACTTCGACCACGTGCCGGTCAAGGTGGCCGACACCGCGGTGACGCTCAGCCGGACCGGCTACACCGGCGACCTCGGCTTCGAGCTCACCGTGCCCGAGGACCGGGCGGTCGAGGTGCTCGACGCGGTGCTGGAGGCCGGGCAAGACGCACAGCATCCGGCCGTTCGGCGAGGAGGCGCTGATGACCCTGCGCATCGAGGCCGGGCTGGCGCTGATCGACATCGAGTGGCACGACGCGCGGCTCGCGATGAGCGACGCCGACACGGTGACCCCCAAGGAGCTCGGCTTCGGCTGGATGCTCCGCGGCGTGCGCGACGGGTCGCGGAGGTTCGTCGGCTCCGAGGCGATCCGCCGCGAGCTGGTCGACGGCACCTCGCCGCTGGGCGACCACCGGCATCGTCGTCGACTGGGCCGACTGGGACCGGCTCTACCGCGACGCACGACCTGTTCCCGCCGAAGTCGGAACACCCGCTCCCTTACGAGTCGATGATCCTGGACGACGACGGCAACGAGGTCGGCTACTGCACGAGCTTCGTCTACTCGCCGGTGCTGCAGCGGCACATCGGCATCGCCCGGGTCCGGCCCGACCTCGGCAGCCGCCGGCACGGACCTGCGGCTCGAGCTGGCCGTCAACCACCACAACACCACGGTCAGGATCCAGACCACGAAGATGCCGTTCTTCGACCCGGACAGGAAAAAAGCATGAGCTCCCACGAGTACGACGCCATCGTCGTCGGCGGCGGCCACAACGGGCTGACCCACGCGGCCTACCTCGCCAAGGCGGGGCTGCGCACCCTCGTCCTGGAGAAGAACGGCGACGTCGGCGGCGCGGCCATCACCGAGGAGCTGCTGCCGGGCTTCCAGTTCACGACGTTCTCCTACGCCCTGAGCCTGCTGCGGCCCGGAGATCATCCACGAGCTCGACCTGGTGCAGCACGGCTTCCTGCCCCTGATGATGCCCTCGTCGTTCCACCCGACCGGCGACGGCGACTACCTGCTCTTCGGCGACGACCACCAGGCCAACCTCCAGGAGATCCGCCGCCACTCGCCGCGTGACGCGGACGCCTACGAGCGCTACCACTTCGACCTCGACCGGGTCTGCCAGGCGGTGCGGCCGCTGTTCGACAACCCGCCGCCCAACGTCTTCGGCAAGGACCCCGAGGACGCCGTCGACGTGAAGTGGCTCCTGGACCACCTCGGCGGTATCGAGCAGAAGGTCATGCACGACGTCGTCCGGCTGCTCACCGGCAGCGCCTCGGACTGGCTCGACGACTACTTCGAGCACGAGGCGATCAAGGGCTACCACGCCTCCTCTTCGATCATCGGCTCCAAGATCGGCCCGATGTCGCCGGGCTCCGGGCTGGTGCTGCTGTTCCACAAGATGGGCGAGCACGACGGCCACCTCGGGTCATGGGCGTTCCACAAGGGCGGCAACGGCGGCTTCACCCAGGTCCTCAACCGCGCGGCGCAGGCCTACGGCGCCGAGGTGCGGCTCGGCGCCCAGGTGACCAACCTGATCACCCAGGAGGGCCGCGCCGTCGGCGTCGCGCTCGAGGACGGCACCGAGTTCCGGGCGCCCGTCGTGGTCTCGGCGCTCGACCCGCGGCGTACGTTCCTCGACCTGTGCGACCCGCGCGAGCTGCCGCTCGACCTGGTCGACAACGTCCGCCGGATGAAGTTCCGCGGCGTCTCGGCGAAGGTCAACTTCGCCCTCGACGGGCTGCCGGTCTTCCCGGCGCTGCCCGACACCGTCGACCACTACGGCGGCTTCCTCAACATCGGCCCGACCATCGAGTACGTCGAGCGCGCCTTCGACGCCGCGAAGTACGGCTGGTACTCCGAGCAGCCCTTCATCGACGCAGCGATCCAGTCCGTCGTCGACCCCGACATGGCGCCGCCCGGGAAGCACGTGATGTCGTGCTTCGTCCAGTACGCGCCCTACGAGCTCAAGGGCAGCGACTGGGAGACCGAGCGCGACACGTTCGGCGACAAGGCGCAGGCGGTGCTGGAGTCGCACTTCCCGGGCTTCGGCGACCTCGTGCTCCACCGCGAGGTGGTCACCCCGGTCGACATCGAGGCCCGCACCGGGCTGACCGAGGGCAACATCTTCGCCGGTGAGTTCCTCGCGCCGCAGATGTACTTCTTCCGCCCCGCGCCCGGCTGGAGCCAGTACGCCACCCCGCTCGAGGGCTACTACCAGTGCGGCTCGGGCACCCACCCGGGCGGCTGCGTCATCGGGTCGCCCGGCCGGCTGGCCAGCCAGCGGGTGCTGCGCGACCTGGGGCGCTGACCAGGATCCCTACCTGACCTTGAACCGCTTGGTCGACGGGGTCGGGTCGGGGACGCCGGCCAGGACGGCCCGCACGTAGAGCGTGTGCTTCCCCCTCTTGAGCTTCTTCGTCTTGACCTTGACCGGCGACGTGCACGCGCGCCACGGGACCGGCTTCTTGCCCTTCTTCCCCTTCGCGCCCGTCTGCTGGTGCCGGGTCTGGTCGACGCGGCACTGGAAGGTCACCGAGGCGGGCGTGCCTGAGAACGAGTACGACGCCTTCGTCCCCTTCTTCACCTTGGCCCGCCCGGTGATCGGGCCGGTCTCGGCGGCCGGCTGCGGGAGCGGCGGGAGCGGCAGCAGGTGGTCGGCCGTGACCGCCAGCAGGATGTCGTCGTTCCCGTAGGTCCACACGACGGCGACCGTGCCACTGCCGACCGCGAGCGCGCGGTTGTAGCCGGTCTGAGCCGCCGGGGCGATGAAGTCCGTGGGCCGCCATCCACCACCCGGCGGGCGGATCGCGACGGCGATGCCCTTGTCCAGATTCGACGACATCACGACGGCGGTGCCGTTCGGACTGAGGGCGAGCTGCGGGAAGGACTCGGAGTCGACCGACTGGGTCAGGTCGGTCTGCGGCTCCCACGCTCCGCCACGACGGACCCGGGTCGCGACCTTGTAGGTCGCCCCGTCGTAGGACTCCCACACCACCGTCGTCGTGCCGTCGGGACCGACCCCGACGTGCGGGCTGCGGGCCTCGATGTCCGGGTCCGACAGCAGTGACTGTGTCCCCCAGGCACCCCCGGGAGGCTGGACCGCGGCCAGGGTGCGTGCCGAGGTGTAGTAGCCCGCCGTGGTGGGAAGCCGCGACTCCCAGGTGACGGCCAGCGTGCCGTCGGCGCCGATGGCCGGCTCGGCCACCTGCGTGCGACGACCGGTCTCCGAGATCGCGACTGGGGCCAGCCAGGAGCCGGTCGTGCCGTGGAAGCTCGCCCGGACCGTGCTGGCGGCGTAGGAGTCGGTCGGGTCCGACGACAGCACCCAGGTCACCAACGTGCCCGCGGCACCTGCTGCCACGTCCATGCCCGAGACGCCTGTGTCGACGAAGGTGATCGCGCTGCCCCAGGTCCCGGCCACGCCCAGGGGGCGGGTGTTGACCATGGGCTTGGTCGTCGCGTTGGTGGCGCCCTCGACCCATACCGCCGTCACCACGCCGGCTCCGACGGCGATCTGCGGGCTGGTGGCGGTCTTCGTGGTGTCCGAGAGGGTCACCGGTGGTCCCCAGCCGGCACCGGCCGGCCGGACGACGGCGCCGACGACGATCTTGCCGGCCACGATGTTCTGGTAGGTGATCGCGAGAGTCCCGTCCGGTCCCACCGCCATCCGGTTCCCCCACACGTTCGCCGGGGCCACCGGGACGGGTGTGGACCAGGCCCCGCCGACCGGCCGCTCGGTGACCATGATCGAGTCGAGGTCGCCGTTGTCGGACCAGCTGGCGACGGTGGTGCCGTCGGGAGTGACCACGGTCTGGGGGTCGTAGCGGTAGTTGAAGTCGGGCTGGGGGCCCGCCACTACGACCGGCGCGGGCCAGGTGGCCGCGTGGGCGGGTGCAGTGGTCAGGCCGGTGAGGGCCAGGGCGGCGCCGAGCGCCGCGACGAGCAGACGACGAGACATCACAGCACCTTGAACTTCCGAGCGGACGGGGTGGGGTCGGTGAGGCCGAACTGCACGGCCCGCACGTACACGGTGTGCTTGCCCGGCTTCAGCTTCTTGGTCTTGACCTTGTACGGCGACGTGCACGCCTTCCACGGGACCGGCTTCTTGCGGGCGGTCTCCGCCCTGCCGTGCTGCTGCTTGCGCGTCTTGTCGACCCGGCACTCGAACTTCGCGCCGGAAGGTCCGGTGAAGGTGAACTTCCCCTTCTTCCCCGACTTGATCCGCTTCGGCCCCTTGATGGCACCGGTGGCGGGCGCGGCCGGGTCCTGGCTGACGGCGTACGTCGTGGTGACGTCCGCGGAGTCCGACTCGGTCCACATCGCCGCCAGGCTGCCGCCCGGTCCGCTGGCCAGGGCCACCTCATAGGTGCTGGAGCCGGCGGGCGGGTCGCGCAGCGTCGAGGGGGCCTCCCACGCGCCGCCCGGTGGGTGGACGCTCGCCTGGATGGCGTAGTCGTAGGTGGTGGGCGCCCTCCAGAGCCACATGACGACGGCGGTGCCGTCGCTCTTCACGGTCACGACGGGGGCGCCGCTGGTGGCGGTGGCGACGGCCTGGGTGGCCCACGGTCCGGTCGCACCGCCGGTGGCGGCGTAGATGTGCTCCTGGTCGTAGTTCCCGTTCTCGTCGGAGGTCCACGTGGCCACGAACTGCGGGCCCGGTCCGGCGGCGAGCTGGAGGTCGAGCCGGTTGACCTGGACGTGCGAGACGACCCGAGGAGTCGCCCACTGGCCCCCGGGCGTCAGGGTGGTGACGGTGGGGGTGTTGAAGCCGCTGGCCCACACGACGCCGAGGGTGCCGTCGGGGGCGTAGGCGACATCGGCCCGGCCACCCCAGTACTGCTCGCCGAGCCGCTGCCGCGTGGCCCAGGCGCCGGCGCCCTGGCGGGTCCGGACGAAGACGCCGTCGCCGGCGTAGCCCGTCGAGATGCCCCACACGACCGCCACCTGGCCGTTCGGCCCGGCCGCCAGCTCGGGGGTGCGGTCGCCCCACTCGCGGCTGTCGAGGATCTCGGGCGCGGCCCAGGTCCCGGCGGCCGACCGAGCGGCGCTCTGCACCTCGAAGTGGCTGTCGGACGGGTTCGGGTCGGTGATCCACTGCGGCCACACCGCCGTGACCGAGCCGTCGGAGGCGGCCGCCAGCCGCACCTCGGGGTTGGTCTGGCCGGCGACGTACTCGTCGACGCCCTGCTGCGACAGCGACTGGACCGGCGACCAGCCGTGGCCCGGCGCGCGCGTGGTCGCCTGGACGACGAAGTCGTCCTCGGTCGGCGCGAGCCGCCAGGCGATCGTGGTGGTGCCGTCCGGCCCGATTGCGATGGCGGGCTCGCTGAACTCCACCGATGGCCCGCTCAGGGTCACCGGCGGTGACCAGGCGCCACGCGGCGGCCGGCTGCTGGTGGCGATGCGGGTGGTGTCGGTCGCGTCGTCGTAGATCAGGAGAGCGGCGGTGGCGGTGCCGTCGGGGCCGATCGCGACGGTGGAGCCCTCGACGGCGCCGATCACGCCGGTCAGGGCCACCGGGGCCGGCCACGTGGCCGCCGAGGCGGTGCCGGTGGGCAGGGCCAGGGTGGCCGTGGCGAGGACGGCTGCCCCGAGGGGGGCGAGGATGCGGAGAGTGGGAGGCACACGGCGACGCTACGCCCGGGCGGAGCCCCTCGCGATGGGTCGAACGGGACATTGCCAGGCCCGGCAACGACTGCTACGAGAGTCCGGTGGCGCCGGGTCTACGTCGCGATGGCCCGCTCGGCCCGACCGCGCAGCAACACGTCGCGCAGCGCGGTCAGCTCGCCGACGGCGCCGATGAAGCGGGCGGTGCTGTCGCCGACCTCGGCGTCGTCGAAGTAGTGCCGTCGCATCGCCACCCGTGCCGGCTGCAGCTCGTCGTGCTCCAGCCGAGCCGCGAGCAGGCTCGTCAGCCGGTCGACGTTGCGTGAGTGCACGACGTCGGTGCACCGGCTCACCGGTGCCGTGCGGCGCAGCCGCTCGGGGTCGTCGTGCCGGTCGGTGATGAACAGGGGCCGCTCGGTGCGCAGGTAGAGCCAGTCCAGCCCGACCGACGAGACATCGGTGATCATCGCGTCGCACACCGGCATCACGGCCAGGATGTCGGCGTCGAGGAGGGCGTGGTGCCCGGCCCTGGGCTCGCGGGCCGCCGCTCGGGACACGAGCCTCAGGATCTTGCGGTGCCCCGCTCGGATGCCTGGATCGGCGCTGAGCACGACCCGAGGGTGCGGCTTGTAGACCAGACGGACACCGGGCACGGCCAGGACCAGCTGCACGATCTGCGGCCCGATCGTGTCGACCGAGGAGTAGTTGTTGTAGTCCGCGTCGTCCTCCCAGGTCGGCGCGTAGAGCACGGTGCGTCGTGGGCTGTGGCCCAGCACGGGCTCGCGCTCCAGGTCGAGCTGGGGCCGGCCGGTGCGCACGAGCCGGTCGGGATCGAGCTCGAGCAGGGCGGACGCATACCGGTCCACCGCCGCCTGCCCCGCGACGAAGACCCGGTCGTAGGACTTGGCGTTGTTGCTCGCCATGCTCTGCTTGTCGCTCTCGCCGTGGTTGACGTGCACGTGCAGCATCCGGCTCTCGAGCAGCGAGTCGAAGTTGCTCGTGGAGTTGTTGCAGTAGAGAGCGACCTTGGCGTCGAGCTCGTCGTAGAGCTCCCGGAGCGCCGCGAAGTCCGCGGCCAGCAGGACCGGGAGGGACGTCTGTGCGCTCACGATGAGCGCACTCCGCGCGTCGCGCAGCACGATGCCCACCGGCTCCTCGCGATCGAGCAGCTCCAGGACGGGCAGCCATTGAGCCAGCTGGTAGACGTACGCCGGACCGTCGCCGAAGTAGGCGAGCACGGAGAGTGGCCGGACGTCCCGGTGGTGTGGCTCTGGAAGTGGGCTTATCTCCCCAGTGTGCCGAGTCGCGCAATAGTCAGCACCAGCACATGTGGTGCGGGAGTCAGGTCGCGACCTGCTCGTATCCCGGGAGCAGCCGGTCGCGCAGGGCCGAGAGCTCGCGCACCTCGGTGAGGAACCGCGCGGTGCTGTCGCCGACCTTGACCTCGCCGAAGTAGTGGTGGCGCATCGAGATGCGTGCCAGGTGCAGCTCGTCGTGGTCCAGCCGCCGGGCCACCAGCTCGGAGAGGCCGGAGATGGTCGTCGAGTCGAGGACGTCCGCGCACCGGCTGACCGGCGCTTCCAGGCGGAGCCGCTCGGGGTCGTCGTGGCGGTCAGCGATGAACAGCGGCCGGTCGGTGCGCAGGTAGAGCCAGTCCAGCCCGACCGAGGAGACGTCGGTGATCATCGCGTCGCAGTCCGGCATCACCGCGAGGATGTCGGCGTCGGCGAGGGCAAGATGCGCGTCGTCGACCGCGAGCAGCCGGACGATCTCGAGGTGCGCCGCGCTCACGTCGGGGTCTTCGCTGGTGCTGATCCGCGGGTGCGGCTTGTAGACGACGCGGACGTCGGGCACGCAGAGCAGGCTCCGGACCAGCTCGGGCCCGAACCGGTCGACGGAGGAGTAGTTGTTGTAGTCGGCGTCGCCCTCCCACGTCGGGGCGTAGAGCACCGTGCGCCGCTCGCTGGGCGGCAGCACGGACTCGCGGCGCAGGTCGAGCTGTGGCCGGCCGATCTGCACCAGGGACGAGGTGTCGAACTCCAGCAGCCCGTGTGCGATCCGCTGCACCGCGGCCTCTCCGGCGACGAAGACCCGGTCGTAGGACTTGGCGTTGTTGCTCGCCATGCTCTGCTTGTCGCTCTCGCCGTGGTTGATGTGGACGTGCAGCATCCGAGGCTCGAGCAGCGACTGGAAGTTGCGCATGGAGTTGTTGCAGTAGAGCACCACCTTGGCGTCCAGCTCGGCGAAGAGCGCGCGCAGCTCGGCGAACTCCTCGGCCACCAGCACCGGCAGCGCGGTGCGGTCTCGGACCACGGCCGCGGTGTCGTCCTGGCGCAGCACGATGCCCACCGGCTCGAGGTTGTCGAGGAGCTCCAGCACCGGAAGCCACTGGACGAGCTGGTAGACCCGGTCGGGGTCGTCGCCGAAGTAGGCGAGGACGGAGAGGGTGCGCACGTCGCGATGCTGGGGCTCGACGGCGTCGGGAGTGTTTCGTGCCTGCAACGTCTTCCCCTCTCTCTTTCCCCGCTCCCTACAGGTTCGGCAGCACGAAGAGCGCCGCCACCACCAGCGCGATCACCGCCACCATCACGCAGAAGCCGACCACTCCCGGCCGCCGCTGCTTCTCGTGGCCGATCGCCCCCCGGCTGAACTGGTGCCACGGCGCCGCGTAGTAGGCCGCCACCTGACCACCCGCCGGCACCTGCGTCTCGAGTGTCGCCTCACCGAACTTCATCAGCCACTGGCAGCTGACGTCGATGCGGATCGGACCGGCGTGGACCGGGATGACGTTCTCCCCGTAGTGGGAGGGTACTCGCCATCCGTTGACCGTCACCGCCGGAGTGATCAGGCTGCTCGACAGGGCACTGCCCTGCAGCGTCAGCCGCAGCCAGCCCATGTCCGTGGAGGGCGGAGGGGGCGCCGCGCCCAGCGGCGGGCCCGGGGGCGGACCGGGAGGCGGCAGGTCACTCATGGGCATACTTCAGCAGGTCGCCGGACGCAGGTCTCCAGAACCCCTGCGCCAAGCGCCACCCCACGAAAGACGCTCGCTGCGCTCGCGCTTTCGCGGGGACCCCGGCCAAGCCTGCATCCCGTGGCTGCGACGCTCAGCAGGCTCAGGCTGGGAGGTCCTCGGCGTCGACGATCCGGTAGGCGTAGCCCTGCTCGGCGAGGAACCGCTGCCGGTTCTGGGCGAAGTCGGCGTCGACGGTGTCGCGGGAGACGATCGTGTAGAAGTGCGCGGTCTTGCCCTCGGTCTTGGGGCGCAGCAGCCGGCCGAGCCGCTGGGCCTCCTCCTGGCGGGAGCCGAAGGCGCCGGAGACCTGGATGGCCACCTCGGCCGACGGCAGGTCGATGGAGAAGTTGGCGACCTTGGAGACCACCAGCAGGCCGATCTCGCCGGTGCGGAACGCCTGGAACAGCCGCTGCCGCTCCTTGACCGTGGTCTCGCCCTTGATGAGCGGGGCGTCGAGGGCGGCGGCCAGCTCGTCGAGCTGGTCGATGTACTGGCCGATGACCAGCGTGGGCTGGTCGGCGTGGGCGGCGACCAGGTCGCGGACCACCTGGAGCTTCTGCGGGGTGCACGAGGCGATCCGGTAGCGCTCCTCCGGCTCGGAGGTGGCGTAGGCGAGCCGCTCGTCGGTCGGCAGCGTGACCCGGACCTCGACGCAGTCGGCGGGCGCGATCCAGCCCTGCGCCTCGATGTCCTTCCACGGCGCGTCGTAGCGCTTCGGCCCGATCAGCGAGAACACGTCGCCCTCGCGGCCGTCCTCGCGCACCAGCGTCGCGGTGAGCCCGATCCGGCGGCGGGCCTGCAGGTCCGCGGTCATCCGGAAGATCGGCGCCGGCAGCAGGTGCACCTCGTCGTAGACGATCAGCCCCCAGTCGCGGGCGTCGAGCAGCTCGAGGTGGCGGTAGACGCCCTGCCGCTTGGTGGTCATCACCTGGTAGGTCGCGATGGTGACCGGCCGGATCTCCTTGACCGAGCCGGAGTACTCGCCGATCTCCTCCTCGGTCAGCGACGTACGCCGGAGCAGCTCGTCCTTCCACTGCCGGGCGGAGACGGTGTTGGTGACCAGGATCAGCGTGGTCGCCTGGGCGTGGGCCATCGCGGCCGCGCCGACCAGCGTCTTGCCGGCCCCGCAGGGCAGCACCACGACCCCGGAGCCGCCGTGCCAGAACGACTCCGCGGCCTCGCGCTGGTAGTCGCGCAGCGTCCACTCGCTGAGGTCGAGCGAGATCGGGTGCGCCTCGCCGTCGACGTAGCCGGCGAAGTCCTCGGCCGGCCAGCCCAGCTTGAGCAGCGCCTGCTTGAGGTTGCCGCGCTCGGAGCCGTGCACGGCCACGGTGTCGTCGTCGATCCGGGTGCCGAGCATCCCGGCGACCTTCTTGGCGCGCAGCACCTCCTCGAGCACCGGACGGTCGTTGGAGACCAGCACCAGCCCGTGCGATCGGGTGCTTCTCCAGCCGCAGCCGGCCGTAGCGCGCCATCGTCTCGGCGACGTCGACCAGCAGCGCGTGGGGGACGGCGTAGCGGCTGTACTCCAGCAGCGTGTCGACGACCTGCTCGGCGTCGTGGCCGGCGGCCCGGGCGTTCCAGAGGCCGAGCGGGGTCAGCCGGTAGGTGTGGATGTGCTCCGGCGACCGCTCGAGCTCGGCGAACGGCGCGATCGCCTTGCGGCAGTCGGCCGAGCGCTCGTGGTCGACCTCGAGCAGCAGGGTCTTGTCGGACTGGACGATCAGGGGTCCGTCATGCATTTCGGGGTCCCCGTGGAAGCGCGAGTGCAGCGAGCGATTTCGTGGGGTGATCAGGCACTGGCGGCAACGGCCTTCTGCCGGGCGCGGTAGGCCGCGACGTTGGCGCGCGAGGAGCAGCGGTCGGAGCAGTAGCGCCGCGACTGGTTGGGGGAGGTGTCGACGTAGACGTTGGTGCACGGCGAGGCCGCGCAGATGCCGAGCCGGGCTCGGTCCGAGGTCGCAGACCAGGTTGGCCAGGCCGAGCAGCGCCTCGCCCACGAGCAGCTCGGCGACCGACTGGGTCTTGGACGCCGCGTGGATGTGGAGGTGCTCGGGGTCGTGGCTGGAGATCTGCGGGGTGATCGGGTGGCGGACCATCAGCTCGTTGATCCCGTCGATGACCGCCGCGGTGTCGCCGGTGGCCGAGGCCTCGAAGACCGGCCTCAGCTCGCGCTGGAACTTCCGCACCAGCATGCAGTCGCGGTCGGTGCACTGGCGCACCAGCCACTCGCGGTCGGCGAGGTGGGCCCGGAGTGCGTCGACGTCGGTGATCGACGCGTTGAGCAGGCCGGCCGAGCGCTCGGCGTAGCGGATGAAGTCCACGATTCAATGATACGGGCTCAGCCCTGAATGGGTCTTACAGCGGTGATCCGGTGCACGGCGAAGGTGCGGACGTCGTCGGAGCGCTGGTCGTGCGCGGTGAGCACGCCGCCCTCGACCGAGACGGGGTCGACGACGCGCTCGCTGCGGGTGCCGTGGTTGTCGACGTAGACGATCAGCACCGACCGGCCGCCCTCCACCGCCTCGCGCAGCGCGGCGAGCGACCCGGAGGGCGAGAGCGCCGCCTCGGGACCGGTCGGGCGCGACGACGCGGCCCGGTCGCCGGAGCGGATCGCGGTGACCACGGCCGAGACGGTGGCCGTGCGCCGGGCCGCCGCGGCCCCGCGCCCGCGGTGCTCGCGGGGGGTCCGTGCCCGGCGCTGGTCGGGCCGGACGACGTGCACCGAGCCGTCCTCCGCCTCGACGACCGGCGCGGCGCCGAGCTCGCGCAGCCGGGGCAGCAGGAGGTCGAGCGGCACCGTGCTGACCAGGACGGTCGGGGCCAGCCGGCGCAGCCCCAGCGACGCCGCCTTCGGATGGTGCAGCAGCTCGGTGAGCGAGGTCTCGTCGTCGGCGCGCAGGAACGCCTCGGCGTGCCCGACCCGCACCGACCCGAAGGTCCGGGCGGTGTCGTCGACGAGATAGCTGAGCGGCTGCGGCACCGGCGTCCGCGACACCGACCCGAGGAACTCGTGCAGCTCGACCGCGGTCCAGCCGGTGTCCAGCGCCCGGCGCACCGACGCCGGCGTGAAGCGGTAGGTGGTCGCCCCGCCGCGCGACTCCACGTCGGCGACGAGCTGCAGCCGCCGGGCCAGCTGCGACTCCAGCGGGCCGGGCGCGACCGCGGTGAGGTCGGCCTGCAGCAGCACGTGGTCGACCGGCTCGGGCAGCAGCCCGGCCAGCCCCTTCTGCGCCTTCTCGTCCTCGCCCGCCAGCAGGTCGCGGGCGTACGACGCCAGGCCGTCGAGCCCGGTCACGCCGAGCACGGCGGCCTCGGTGACCGTCCACAGCACCTGGTCGGCGCGGCTGCGCGGCCGGCGCGGCCGCTGCCAGCGCAGCAGCGCCACCACCGACGGCACGCCGGTGCCGGCGGCCAGGCACCCGCCCGGGGGCAGCGCCGCGAGGGCGGCGAGCGTCATCGCCCGGGTCTCGGCCATGTGGCTCGCCGGCCAGCTCGGGCGCCAGGGCGTTCCACGGCTTGCCGGCGGAGTCGCGGGAGCCGACCAGCCCCGGCATCCGCGGGCTGTCCAGCCAGGTGCGGGCCAGCCCGGCCCACCGCTCGGCCGGCGGCCGCAGCACCCAGGTGTCGACCAGGTCGGTGGGCAGCCACACCTGGTTGCCGGCGGCGTCGGCGGCGGTGGCCACCAGCCCGGCGGCCGACGGCGGTCTCGACGAGCAGGGCCACGGTGGCCTCGTCGACGTGCAGCGCCGCGGCGGTGGCCTGGAGGTCGCGCACGCCGAGGCCGCCGCTGCGCAGCGCCGAGGGCGGCTCGGCGCCCCAGAGGTCGAGGAGCAGCTCGAGCCGGCGTACCGCCTCGAAGGCGGCGCCCGCCGCCGCCGAGTCGACCTGCCGCTCGCTGCGCTCGGTGCGACGCGAGCTCGGGCACCTCGTCGACCCGCTCGAGCGTGGTGTGGCCACCGCGCAGGGCGAGCCCGACCTCGCCGGGGACGACGACCGTGCCGGTGCCGCGGGGGACCAGCAGCCGGCGGGCGAGCAGCTCCTCGGCCGGCGTGGCCGCGTCGGCGGGCAGCACGGTGTGCCGGGCGTCGTCGCTGGTGGCCTCGCCGCCGGCGGCCAGGACGTGCTCGAGCATCGCCCGGGCCGGCTCGGACAGCTCGGCGACCAGCGCGGCCACGACATCGGGCTCCGGCGTCGGCGCGGAGGCAGGGCCGCAGCCCGCTCACGCCCGCCTCCGGCCCGCCGGCCAGCCCCTCGGCGACCCCGCTCAGCGGCCGCAGCCCGCCCGTCGACTCCCAGGCCAGGGCCAGGTCGACCAGCCGGTCGATCGCCTCGCGGACCGCGGCCGGATCGGCGTGGACCATCGCTCGTCAACGTCTCATGTGACGTTTGACCTGCGACGACGAGGGCATCTAGAACGGAGAGCTCGAGCCGGGTGAGCTGGTCCAGCGCGCGCAGCAGCGACGACCGCGTGGTCGCGCGCGAGGCCAGCTGGCCGGAGTCATGAGGAGCGGGTGTGGCCAGGTCGGGACGCGCGGAGAGCAGCCGGGACAGCCGGTCGTCCGGCCAGCCGCGCAGCTGGTCGGCGAGCGAGCGGTATCCCTCGGTGGCCATCCGGCCAATTCTAGTGTCGGGCGCACAGCGCGTGACCCAGGTCGAGCTCCACCACGGCGCGGCGACCGACGTCGGGCTGCTCCGCGAGAACAACGAGGACGCCTACCTCGTCGCGCCGCCGGTCTTCGTCGTCGCCGACGGCATGGGCGGCCACGAGAACGGCGACGTCGCCAGCCGGATCGTGGTGGAGGAGTTCGCGCGGCTCGCCGAGCGAGGGCTACGAGCCGACCCACGGCCAGGAGGCGGTCACCGCGACGCTCGAGGCCTGCCAGCGCCGGATCGCGGACTACGCCGCCACCGGCGGGCCCGGCCCGCGGCGTACGCCGGGCACCACCGTGGTCGCCGCCCTGCTCGTCGAGGACGACGGCGACCCGGCCTGGCTGCTGGCCAACCTCGGCGACTCGCGCATCTACGCCGTCGCCGGCGGCGAGCTGCGCCAGGTCAGCGTCGACCACAGCGTCGTCCAGGAGCTGCGTCGACTCCGGCGAGATCACCGCCGACCGAGGCGCACGACCACCCGGAGCGGCACGTCATCACCCGCGCGCTGGGCGGACCGCGGCTGGAGCCGGCCGACTTCTTCGTGCTCGCCGGTGACCGAGGTGGAGCGGCTGCTCCTGTGCACCGACGGCATCAGCGGGCTCGTCGACGACGACCGGATCGCCGCCATCCTGACCGAGAGCTCCGACCCGCGCGACGCCGCCGACCGGCTGGTCGCGGCGGCCCTGGAGGCCGGCGGTGACGACAACGCCACCGCTGTGGTCGTCGATGTGGTGGGATTGGTCCCCGACCAGGCCTACGACTCCGAGCGACAGCGGGCGAGTCTCGAGCAGAAGCTGGGGGCATTGCCGTGAACCGACCGGTTCCCAGGACCCCGTGCGCTCCTACCGTCCCGGCGACTGGTTCGGCATCGTCGGCGAGCGCGCCGTGGTGATCCTCCCGCCGACCGAGAAGCCGCGGGTGGCCGGCGCTCTGGGAGCTCGTCGACGGCGGCGCCGGCTTCGACGTCACCCTCGACGCGCTGATCTCCGGCGGGCTGCGCGACCTGCCGGCGTTCGTGCTGGTCAGCACCGGCGAGGGCGAGACGCGGGTGGTCATCCGCGGCCCGGCCCGCGCCGAGTTCCGGGTCGACGGCGAGACCGTCGGGCTCGAGGGCTCCAACGCCACGACCTGGGTGGAGCGCTCGATGGCCGAGGTGGAGCGGATGAGCATCGTGCTGCAGCGGCGTCGACGACGGCCCGACGGCCACGACACGGGGCCGAGCTGCCGTCGTACGTCGTGGACGGCGGGCTGTTCCGCATCTCGCGGCTCGACGAGGCGCCGGCCCACGAGGGGCCCGACGAGATCGCCGAGGAGCCGGCCTACGAGCGCGAGTTCCCGCTGCCGGTCGGCGAGGCGACGGTGACGACGAGCTCGCCGAGGCCGACGTCGCGGAGTACGACGTCGAGGAGGACGCCGACGACGAGCCCGAGGAGCTCCAGGCAGCTCAGCCGGTCCGGTCGCCGGAGCCGCCGGCCTGGACCCCGCCGCCACCCCCGAACCTGCCGCCTCCGCCGCCGCCCGCGCCGGTGCTGCCGCCGATGCCCGACGCCCCGCCGACGGCCGCGATGGCCGAGCCGCTGCTCCCCGAGACCGACCACGACGGGCTCACCGTGACCGGCGCCTGGCAGCCGCCGCCGGCCGAGCCGCCCGGCATCCCCGGCCAGCCGCCGGCGCCCGACGTGACCGTCCCGGTCGCCCGGCTGCAGATCTCCAACGGCGACGTGGTCGACGTCGACCGGGCCATCGTCATCGGGCGGGCACCCGAGGCCCGCCGGTTCAACGACACCGAGCAGCCGCGGCTGGTCACCGTGCCCAGCCCCCACCTGGAGATCTCCTCGACCCACATCGAGGTCCGGCCCGGCTCGGCGCCGACCACGGCAGCGCGGTGGTCACCGACCTGGGCTCCACCAACGGCACCGTGCTCGTGCAGCCCGGGCTCGGCCCCGAGGACCTGGCCCCGGGCGTCGCCGTCCAGCTGATCCCGGGCGCCATCATCGACCTCGGCGACGGGGTGACCATCCAGGTCACCAGTCCCTGAGCTGACATGACCGATGCCTCACCTGAGCTCCCGCGCCGAGGAGCTGACCACCGAGCACCTGGTCGCCGGCGCCGACCGGCGGTTCTACGCGTTCGTCGTCGACCGGCTCTTCGCGTGGGGCATCTGCGGCGGCGAGGCGTACGTCGCCTACACGACGCTGATCGAGCCCGGCCGGCTCTGGACCGGGGTGGCGGCGATCGCCGGCACCGTGCTGATGGTCGGGCTGCTCACCTCGATGATGGTCGGGCTCTTCGGCCTGACCCCGGCAAGGCCCTGGTCGGCATCCGGGTGCTGTCCGTCGAGGACGCCCGGCCGATCGGCGATCTGGCGCGCGATCGCTGCGCACCTCCTGACTCGGGCTGGCGACGCTGCCGACGCTCGGCTTCGGCGCCGCCGCGCTCGCCTGGACCGCGATGGTCGACCCGAGCGGCTGGCGGCGGGGCTGGCACGACCTGCGCACCGGCACCGTCGTGGTCGACGTACGCCCGCGGCCGGCGGTCGAGGAGCCCGAGGAGGAGGCGCCGCGCCAGGTCGTCAACCTCACCGCGATGCGGCTGGTGCCGGCCTCGCCGACGCCGCCGCGCCGGGTCCCGACCCGCGGCAAGCGACCGGCCGCACCTCCGCCCGAGGCCGCCCCGGCGCCGGCGACGCCGACGGTCACGCCGCGGCAGGGGCTGGGCTGGCCGCTGGTCGGGGAGGCGCCGACCCCCGCCCCGGAGCCCGCACCGGGCCGCGCCGAGCCCGCACTGGAGCCCGCGCTGGAGCAGGCGCGCGGACCACGCCCGACGCACCTCCGCGGCGCCCGCCACCCGCGAGGCCGAGCGCAGCCGCCCCGGCCGCCGGACGGCCGAGGCGCCGCCGGTGCGCTGGCAGGTGGCCTTCGACACCGGCGAGCAGTTCGAGGTGCGCGGCCTGACCCTGGTCGGCCGGCGGCCGGAGCCGCGTCCGGGGGAGCCGGTGAAGCGGCTGGTCACGCTGCCGTCCGACGACATGAGCCTCTCCAAGACCCACGCGCAGTTCCAGGTCGTGCCCGACGGGGCGCTGGTGGTGATGGACCGCGCCTCCACCAACGGCTCGATCCTGATCCGGGCCGGCGTCACCAAGCGGCTGGTCGGCGGCAAGCCGGCCACCCTGCGCGACGGCGACCGGGTGCGGTTCGGCGACCGCGAGATGACGGTCGTCCGCCTCACGTGAGCGCCGGGGGTCTACCTCGACTCCCTACTGTCCGGTTAGGTTCGTGACCGTGACTTTCGAGTACTCGCGGACCGTGACCACCACAGCCACCGCCCACGACGTGTGGGCCCTCTGGAGCGATCCGGGCAGCTGGCACTGTTGGGACCCGTCGGTGGAGTCCGTGGCGCTCGAGGGCCACTTCTCCGAGGGCGCGGCGGGGACGATGGTGCTCGCCGGCGGCATCGAGGTGCCCGTCAACCTCGAGCTCGTCGAGCCGGGCGCGCGCTACCTCGACCGGCTGGAGATGGGCGACCTGCGGATCCACATCGACCACGTCGTCAAGGACTGCGCCGAGGGCGCCGAGGTGACCGTCAGCACCCACGTGACCGGCCCTGGCGCCCACGACATCGGCCCGATGGTGACCGCCGACGCCCCCCAGGCGATGGACGCGCTCTGCGCGATGGCCGAGGGCCGCTGACCGAGAGGCTCAGCTCAGCCGGCCGCGCCGGTAGTCGTCGAGGATCGCAGCGACGATCAGCCCCGCCTCGGCAGCCGAGCGCTCATCCCGGTCGTCGACGGCGTTGGCGAGGTTGCGCAACGTCTTCCACAGGGCCCACCCGCGCCCTCGCGCCCAGATCGAGGCATCGATGTCGAGTCGCTCGCGGAGGAGCTGACGGCCAGGAGGGTCGAGCAGCGTCCAGGCGACAGCGAGGTCGCAGGACGGATCGCCCACTCCGCAGCTCCCGAAGTCGATGACCGCGGCGAGCCTGCCTCGTTCGAGAAGCAGGTTGCCGGCCGCGAGGTCGCCGTGGAACCACACGTCCACACCGTCCCAGCGTGCATCGAGGGCGTCGGCCCACGTGGCGGCGGCCAGGGCGACGTCGATCCGGTCGCCGAGCTCGGCGAGGGCGCCGCGAGCCGTCGCATCGTAGGTCCGCAAGGTGGCGCCCCGGAACCAGTTGTGAACGCCGGGCCGCGGACCGCCCGACGCGTCGATGCGCCGCAACGCCTCCAGGAAGGCGGTCATGTCGGCGGCGATGCCCATCGGGTCGGTGAGCGCTCCCTGGGTGGCCGGTTCGCCGGGTAGCCAGCCGTAGACCGACCAACGGAACGGGTAGCCGGCCCCCGGCAGGCCCAGGGCCAGCGGCGCGGGGATCGGGGTGGGGAGCCGCGTGGCCAGCTCGGGCAGCCAGCGGTGCTCCTTCTCGACCGCGAGCGCGTACTCCGCGGCGCTCGGCAGGCGCACGAGCATGTCGTCCGCGAGGTGGAAGGTGAGGTTGTCCCAACCGGGGGTGCGAACCGGCGTGATGGGCAGGTGAGCCCAGTGCGGGAACTGGTCCGCGACCAGCTGACGCACCGTCTCGACGTCGACGGTGAGCCGCTGCGGCGCTGGGCCGAGGTCGGGCACTTCCTCCGCGGACTCAGCGCTCCCAGGGCTCATCGCCCGGCAGGCTACCCAGAGGCAGCACGGCCAGGCGTCCGGTTTTCTAGACAAGGCCCGCTCGCCGAGCGCCGCCGCGACGGCGGCCTCGGCGTGGGTCCGCATCGAGGGGAGCAGCGGCAGCGGCGAGTCGTCCGGGCCGATCAGCAGCTCGATCTCGGTGCAGCCCAGCGCCACGGCCTCAGCACCCCGGTCGCGCAGCCCGCCCAGGATCCCGGCGTACGCCGCCCGCGACTCGTCGCGGACGATCCCTTGCGTCAGCTCGTCGAAGATGACCCGGTCTGCCAGCGCGCGGTCGTCGGGCCCCGGGATCTCGACGGTGAGCCCGTGGCGCGCCAGCCGGCCGACGTAGAAGTCCTCCTCCATCACCCAGCTGGTGCCGAGGACGCCGAGCCGCGACCAGCCCTGCTCGCGGGCCCGGTCGGCGACGGCGTCGGCGATGTGGAGGAGGGGGATGTCGACGGCCGCCTCGACCTGGTCGGCGACGCGGTGCATGAGGTTGGTGCAGATGAGCACCAGGTCGGCGCCCGCGCGCTCGCACTCCTGCGCCGCCTGTGCCAGGAGCCGGCCGGCCCGCTCCCAGTCGTCGTTCACCTGGCAGTCGCGGATGTCGGCGAAGTCGAGCGACTGGAGCGCGATCCGCGCCGAGGCGTGGCCACCGCGGCGCTCGGCGACGAGCTCGTTGATGATCCGGTAGTACTCCACCGTCGAGTGCCAGCTCATGCCACCGATGAGTCCGATCGTCTGCATGCCCTCCAGCCTGCCGGTCGCGAGGCCCCCAAGGAACCCCGGACTTACTGCGATGGGCCATAAGGTGTCGTTATGGATCCGAAGCGGCTGCTCATCTTCCGCGCGGTCGCGCGGGCCGGGTCGATCAGCGCCGCGGCGCGAGAGCTGGGCTGGACCCAGCCGGCGGTCAGCCAGCACCTGCGGGCGCTCGAGCGGTCGGCCGGGTGCGCGCTGCTGCTGCGCGGGGCGGGCGGGGTCCAGCTGACGGAGCCGGGCCGGGTGCTGCTCGCGCGGGCCGACGCACTCGCCGTGCAGCTGCACATGGCGGAGGAGGAGCTCGCCGACCTCACCGAGCTCCGTCGCGGCCGGGTGCGGCTGGCGGCGTACCCCTCCGCCGCGGCGACGCTCGTGCCGCGTGCGGTCGCCGGGCTGCGGGACCGGCACCCCGACATCGACGTCGAGCTGACCGAGGCGGAGCCGCCCGAGGCGCTGGCGCTGCTCTCGAGCGGCGACGCCGACCTCGCCCTGGTCTTCTCCTACGACCAACTGCCGCCCACCGACGGCGCCGGACTCGTCTGGTGGCCGCTGGCCGAGGAGTCGGTCGCGCTCGTGGTGGGCGCCGACCACCCGCGCGGCGACGCGCCGCCGGCTGACACTGGCCGACCTCGCCGACGAGCCGTGGATCGTGGGCTGTGAGCGGTGCCGCGCCCACGCCCTGCTGGTCTGCGCCGAGGCCGGCTTCGAGCCCGTCGTACGCCACGCGAGCGACGACTACGTCGTGGTCCAGAACCTCGTGGCGGTCGGCCTCGGTGTGACCCTGCTGCCGCGCTCGGCGCTCGACGCCTACCAGCACCCCGGCGTCCGCGTGCGCGAGCACCCGTCGTTCGGCACCCGGACCTTCGGCATCGTCCACCGCGAGGGCGCCGAGCTGGTGCCGGCCACCGCCGCACTGGTCCGCGAGCTCGCCGCCTGAGGAAGTTTCGCGGGAGGGTGTCGTATCGGGCCGCACCTCTTCGTTGCGTGGTCAGAACCAACCCACACACCCACGAAGCGAAAGAGGAGCCATCATGCGCACCCTGTATGTCACCGAGTTCATCTCCCTCGACGGCGTGGTCGAGGCGCCCGGCGGCGAGGCGGACTACCAGCACGCCGGCTGGACCTTCGACATCGACTCCGACCCGACGATGTATGAGTTCAAGGCCGAGGAGACGTTCGGCACCGAGACGCTGCTGCTGGGCCGGACGACGTACGAGGGCTTCTCGGAGGCCTGGACCCAGCGGAAGGGCGAGTTCGCCGACAAGTTCAACTCCATGGAGAAGGTCGTCGTGTCGACGACGCTGACCGACCCGACCTGGACCAACACCACCGTCGTCCGCGACCTCGACGCCGTCCGCGCGCTCAAGGAGGGCGACGGCGGTCCGATCCAGGTCGCCGGCAGTGCCACGCTGGCGCAGTCGCTGCACAAGGCGGGGCTCGTCGACCAGTGGAACCTGATGGTCTTCCCGGTCGTGCTCGGCAGCGGCCTGCGCCTGTTCCCGACCGACGCCGAGGACAAGCAGAAGCTCACGGTGCGCGAGACGCGCGCCTACACCAACGGTGTGCAGCTCAACATCTTCGACGTCGTCCGCTGAACTCTGCTGCGTATGGCGTCAGCTCTGCGGAGCCGGCGCCGCACGCGGCCCGAAGCTGACCTCGCCCATCGCGGGCACGTGGTAGTCGAGCAGCACCGGCTCGGCGCCCGGCGGCAGCAGCAACGAGGCGCCGCGGATGCCGTCCTGCATCCCGATGCCGAGATGGACGGGCCGGTCGGCCGGGACCTCGATGGTGACCGCGCCCCAGTAGACGATGTACTGGCGGCCGTCGATGAACAGGTTCGGCTTGACCATCGACTTGGAGTAGCCCGCCAGCGGGCTGCCGCCGGCCGCGAGCTCCACGGTCACGTAGCGCTTCGGTCCGGTGTGGTGGTCGACGTAGGGGATCACGCCGGCGGGCGTCTGGCTGACTGACTGGGTCATGGACGGACGTCTTCCCCCGGGCGGGCGTCCGCAACCGTCGTCGCCCGCTTCGCCGAGGTCACCTGATGGCGAAGATCTTGACGAACATGGGGGTATCGATCAGCGTGTGCGGCGCGAGTGCGTGGTAGGCCCACACGTGCGCCCACGCGTTGCCGGTGCGAAGTGTGATGAACGTCTTGAACATCCCCGGCCCGGTGTAGAAGAGCAGCACGTAGAGCGCGGACAGCAGGGCGTCGGTGGGCGAGGCGAGGCTGGTCCAGCCGTCCAGCAGGTGCAGGGCCGCATAGGTCAGCCCGCCGAGGACGACCGTGCCCGAGAACGAGCCGGTGAGCCGCAGATAGCGCGGGGTGAGGATGCAGTAGACGAACACCATCGCCGGCAGCACCGTTCCGGCGAACGAGATCACAAAGGTGAGCGGGGCGCCGAGCAGGAGCTGGGTGCGGTCCAGCCGCAGGACCTCGGGATCAAGGAGCAGCTGGACCGTCCCCTCCAGCGTCAGCACGACCAGGATCACCTTGAGGTCTGAGCGCCAGTTCGACGAGTGGAGGCTGAGCTGCGTCGTGCTGTACCGGTGCCGGAAGAAGAGGAAGGGGGCCACGGCGTACGCCAGGACGTTGTACGCCGCCCAGGCGAGTGCCTCGTGGGGGACCACGGACTGGTCGGTGCGGATGATCATCCCGTCGAGGTGGAGCCCGAACGCGTGCCAGCCGAACGCGTGCGCGAAGAGATATCCCCCGACCATGGCGAGCACGCCGTAGGCCAGGACCAGTACGGTCTCCCGTGCCGCCCGGCCACGCTCGGGCGCCCGCGCCGCGACATCCGGCGCCGGTCGGTGGCGGGTGAGGAGGTGCACGACACCCATCAGGGCGAACACCTCGAAGAACATCGCGTTGGTCTGGAGCACCGCGCCCGCCGTCGGGGGGTCGGCGAGCTTGGTGGCATGGAACGGCAGGTGCCCGCCCCCCAGCGCGATCAGGGCCACGTTCGTCGAGAGCCAGGCCAGCAGCGCGATCCGAACTCCGCGGTCCCCCAGGAGTCGGCGCAGCTGAGCGCCCGTCCTGGACGTGGGTGTCGTTGCTTCCGGCCGAGGTTCGAGCTGTGTCATACTCGGACCATACGATCGTATTAATACGACTGTCCAGTACATTCGTACTGACTGTGAGGGAGGGGGTGCGGTGGGTTCCACGGCCGAGTCGCAGAAGGACCGTCTTCTCACAGCCTTGGTGACCATCACCGCCGAGCGCGGCCTCGACAAGGTCAGCATCCGGGAGGTCGCCGCCGAGGCGGGCATGTCGGTCGGCAGCGTGCAGTACTACTGCCGATCCAAGGACGAGATGCTGGAGATGGCCTTCCGTTACATCCTCGAGCAGATATCGGCCCGCGCCGCAGCGACGTCACGCTCGGGGACGGTCACCCAGGTGTTACGACGGTCTCTCCACGAGTTCCTGCCGCTCGACGACGTCCGTCGCCGCGAGTGCAGCGTCTACCTCGCCTTCGCCGCGCGCGCGGCGGTCACCCCCGTGCTCGCCGGAGTGCAACACGAGCTCCTGGGGGAGATGCGCGCCCGGTGCGCCCGCGTCTTCCGGGCCGCGATGGACGAGGGAGAAGCGGCCACGGACTTCGACCCGAATGAGGCGGGACTCGTCACCGCCGCCCTCGTCGACGGACTCCTGCTGCACATGGTCACCGACCCCACCGGCTTGCGCGGGAAGCAGGCGATCCGGCTGCTCGACGACCACCTGAGGCGCTATCTCCGCGTCGACGACACAGCTGGCACGACCCGATGAGAGCGGCGCGGCCGGCGAAGACGACGGTCAGTCGGCGTCGGGTACGTCGTGGAACGCGTCGGGCGTGTGCACGATGTGGGCGCGGCCGAGCGGCCAGGCCAGGGCGAACACCTTGCCGACGACGTCCTTGACCGGGACGTAGGCGTCGTCCTCGTCGCACTTGTTGGCGTTGGGGCGACACAGGTGGACCGAGGAGTCCGCGGAGTTGTTGCGGTTGTCGCCCATCACGAAGACCGTGCCGGCCGGCACCGGTCCGGCGGTCCAGTTGCAGTCCATCTGGCCGCCGGGCATCGGGCCGTCGCAGCCCTTGCCCTTCCGCGGCTCTATGAAGTCGTCCTCGTCGATCGCCACCCCGTTGACCGAGAGATGGCCCTCCTCGTCGCAGCAGACGATGGTGTCACCCGCAACGCCGATGACCCGCTTCACGAGGTGGCCGCCCGTCGGGTAGAGGCCGATCTTGGCCAGCCCGCGCGCCAGGAACGACATCGGCTGCGCTGACTCCAGCCCGCTGAGCCAGCCGCCCGGATCGTCGAAGACGATGACGTCGCCGCGCTTCGGTCCACCGCTGCCCCAGTAGGACGGCTTCTGCACCAGGATCCGGTCGTTGACGATGAGCCCGGGCTCCATCGACTCCGACGGGATGTAGAACGACTGGACGAAGAACGTCTTGACGACCAGCGCGAGGACGATCGCGAAGGCCAGGAGGAGCACGGTCTCGCGGAGCGCCTTGAGCGGATGAGGCTTCTCCTCGTTCTCCGACTCGCCCGAACTCGTGCTGGTCACATCGGCAGACCCTACCTACGACCCGCAAGGAGGGTGGTGGGTGCAGCGAGGGTGGGTTACGGTGCCGCCCTGACGACGGAGGGGGGCGCGATGCGCCACGTCATGAAGGCGGTCGCCTGCGCGGCAGCGGGTGCCGCGCTGGGCATCACGAGCTGGCTGGCAGTGCCCGCGAGCGCGACGGCGGGCGTCGCGCCGGACGTGTCCAGCCGGGACGAGGCCCTGCTCGCCGTGAGCGTGCCGATCGACTACGCCTACGAGCTCTGGACCGACGGCACGACCCAACACTGCTACTCCGCCGTCGTGGTGCGCTTCGGCGACGTGCAGGGCCACGAGCCCGACCACCTCGAGGGTGCGTTCACGCCACCCGGCTACCCGGCGAGCAGCTACTTCCGGACCCTCACCGCGCCGTACCAGGACGCGTTGCTCTTCCACGGCGGCACGCTGGTCGCACCGGGGCAGCACAAGCACGTGCTCACCTCGGTCAGCATCTCCGCCTCGAACGCGCCGGTCCCGGCCAAGGACTGCACCGCCGAGCGAGCCGAGCAGCAGCAGAGCTACGGGCAGTCGACCACGGTCTACTACCGGGTCTCGGCCGCCTGCGCCGCGGCGCACGCCAAGGTCGACAAGCTCAAGGCCAAGGTCAAGCTCGCGAAGAAGTCCGTGCGCCGCGCCTCGACCACCACGGAGAAGCTTCGGGCCAAGCGCAAGCTCGCCAAGGCGAAGAAGAAGCTGAAGAAGGCCAAGAAGCTGGTCCGCGACCGCTGCTGAGGGCCTACCTGGCGCCAACCCCGCGGGCGTATTTTCGGAGCATGTCGCTGTCGAAGGCCCGGTCGGATGCCAAGGGTGAGGTCGTGCCCCCGCTGCTCGAGCAGACGATCGGGCACAACTTCGACCGCACCGTCGCCGCACATCCGGACCACGAGGCGCTCGTCGAGTTCGCGTCCGGCCGGCGCTGGACCTACCGGGAGCTCAACCACGACGTCGACCTGTTCGCGCGCGGGCTGCTCGCCGGGGGCATCGCCAAGGGCGACCGCGTCGGCGTGTGGGCACCCAACTGCGCGGAGTGGACGATCGCGCAGTACGCCACAGCGAAGATCGGCGCGATCCTCGTGAACGTCAATCCGGCCTACCGGACCCACGAGTTCGCCTACGCCGTCAACCAGTCGGGCATGCGGGTGCTGATCGCGGCGGAGCGGTTCAAGACCAGCGACTACCGGGCGATGGTCGAGGAGACCGCGGCCGACTGCCCGGCGCTCGAGCGGGTGATCTACATCGGCACCAGCGACTGGGCTGCCGTGGTCGAGGCGGGCCAGCACGTCGACTCCGACGCCGTCAACGAGCGGATGCGGACGCTGCTCCCCGACGACCCCATCAACATCCAGTACACCTCGGGCACGACCGGCTACCCCAAGGGCGCCACCCTCAGCCACCGCAACATCCTCAACAACGGCTACTTCACGACCGAGCTGATCAACTTCACCCACGAGGACCGGCTCTGCATCCCGGTGCCCTTCTACCACTGCTTCGGGATGGTGATGGGCAACCTCGGCTGCACCACCCACGGCGCCACCATGGTGATCCCCGCACCCGGCTTCGACCCCGAGATCACGCTCAGGGCGATCGCCGCCGAGCGGTGCACGGCGGTCTACGGCGTGCCGACCATGTTCATCGCGATGCAGAACCACCCGACGTTCGCCGACCACGACCTCACCTCGCTGCGGACCGGGATCATGGCGGGCTCCATCTGCCCGGTCGAGGTGATGAAGCGCTGCGTCAACGACATGCACATGCCCGAGGTCGGCATCGCCTACGGCATGACCGAGACGTCCCCGGTCTCCTGCCAGACCCGCGTCGAGGACGACCTCGAGCGGCGTACGGCGTCGATCGGCCGGGTCGGCCCGCACCTGGAGATCAAGATCGTCGACCCCGCCACCGGCGAGACCGTCGAGCGGGGTGAGACCGGCGAGTTCTGCACCCGCGGCTACTCGGTGATGCTCGGCTACTGGGAGGACCCCGAGAAGACCGCGGAAGCCATCGACACCGACGGCTGGATGCACACCGGCGACCTCGCCGAGATGCGGGAGGACGGCTACTGCAACATCGTCGGCCGGATCAAGGACATGGTCATCCGGGGCGGGGAGAACATCTACCCCCGCGAGATCGAGGAGTTCCTCTACCAGCACCCCGACATCGAGGACGTCCAGGTCATCGGCGTCCCCGACGAGAAGTACGGCGAGGAGCTCTGCGCCTGGATCAAGCTGAAGGCCGGCGCCGACCCCCTCGACGCGGCTGCCGTCAAGGCCTTCTGCGACGGCCGCCTCAGCCACTACAAGATCCCGCGCTACGTGATGATCGTCGACGAGTTCCCGATGACCGTCACCGGGAAGATCCGGAAGATCCAGATGCGCGAGGAGTCGTCACAGACCCTGGGACTGACCTGACGGTCCCGACTGAGGGCCGCACGGACGGGTCACCCCTGGGTGTCGGGGCGCCCCGTCGTCTCGCGCGGGACCGACTACGGAACGGTGATCTCCATCGTCCGGTCGTTGCCGCTGGCCGCGTGCTGGATGTTCACCCAGGTCCGGTCCTTGTCGAACGGGTCGAAGTAGAGGCCCGTGAACTCCGAGCCGAGGGTGCCGCTGGACGCCCAGCGACCCAGGCCTTCACCGGCGTCCAGCAGGTCGCCGTCCTTGTTGAGGTCCTTGCCGAACCAGATGTCGTCGTCCACGCCCCCGTTGCGGTCCTCGACGATGTAGATGTTGCCCTCAGCTCCGACGAGCACGGAGGTGGCGACCACGCGGGCCGTGGGCGTACGGCGATGCCCCGCGCTGGCGGCAGGGTGGGTCGGGACGTGGTGGTTGGCGTTCATGGTTGTGAGCCTGGCGCCGTCGGGCGCTCGTCACCCCGGTCAGATGACCGGGATCCGCCGGGTCCGGTCAGCCGAGGTCGAGCTGCGCGAGCTCGCCGCGCGAGGTGATCCCGGCCTTGGTGAAGACGTTGCGCAGGTGGAAGGCGACCGTCCTCGGGGAGATCCAGCACTGGGCCGCCACGTCCTTGTTGGACATGCCTGCGCTCACGAGCTGGGCGATCTTGAGCTCGGTGGGAGTGAGCGCTACGAGCGTGGAGGGGTCGCGCTTGCGCGCCGTCTCGCCCGAGGCGCGCAGCTCCTGGTTCGCGCGCTCGGCCAGCGCCGGAAGACGGAGGTCCTCGAACGTCTCCAGCGCCCGCCGAAGGTGGCGGCGGGCGTCGACCCGGCGCTGCCCTCGACGGAGCCACTCGCCGTACGACAGTTGGACGCGCGCTGCGTCCAGCGGTCGGTTGGCGACCGCGAACCGGGCGAGAGAGTCCTCGAACAACGGCTCTGCATCGCCCTCGCCGACCGTCATGGCCCGCCCGTAGGCGACGGTGGCGAGTGCCCAGGGGCGTCGGGTCCCCTCGGCATAGTCGACGAGGGCCTCGACGGAACCGAGGACAAGGGCCGGTTCCGCGGCGCGCACGGCGGTGTCGATGAGGTCGGCCGCCGCCATCCGCGCCACGAAGGGCAGCCTGATCCGCCCGAGGTGGTGAACGGCTCCGGACGGGTCCCCCGTCGAGGTGGCGCGCATGGCCCTGGCCCAGCGCGCCAGGTCGTGCACGGGATCGGTCGTGATGCCCAAGGGGTACGCCGTCGTGACCTCGTCCAGCTCGGCCACCAGGCTGTCGTGGTCGTCGCGACCCTGGGCCGAGGCGAGGAGGGTCAGCCAGGCCAGGGGCAGTGCGGTCATGGCCGGCTGGCCGACGCTGGCCGCCAGGGCACGGGCCTCCTCGGCGCTGCCACGGAGCGAGACCAGGTCGCCGCGGACGAAGTGCCCGAAGCACAGTCGTTGCAGGGCATACACGACCGCCGTGACCGCGCCCGCCTCCCGGGCCCGGGACAGCGCGTACGAGTAGAGGCGCAGCTGGGCATCGTCGTCGCCGAGCTGCAGGGCAGCGTTGCCGAGGTTCCACAGGACGTCGCGGTCGTCGACCTCGGCGCCGGCGAGCAGCGCCTGGTCCAGGTCCTCGACCGCCCGCGCCCACTCCCCGTCGGCGGCCGAGGTCATCGAGGTCAGCAGTCCTTTGAGGCTGCGCGTCCTCGGTGCATCCTCCGCCTCGGGGGCCGCGACCACGTCGCCCGAGGGCAGCCGGGTGCCGCTGTCCGCACCGAAGGTGCGCATGACGGCCGCCAGGGCAGAAGTCTCCAACGCACGCAGCGAGTCGACCTCGTGGACCGCCTGGGCGGCCTCGACGAAGATGCGGTGCGCCTCAGCGGCCGAACCGATGTTGACCTCGATGTGCCCGCGGAGCCGCGCGATGTCGCAGACCAGCAACGGGTCTGCCGCCTCCTCGCGCGCGGTCGCGAGCAGGACCCGGGCGGGCGCGACCTTGCCGCAGGCCCAGGCGGCGCGGGCGCCAGCGAAGGAGAGCCAGGCGCGGCGGTCGGCATCGCGGCAGAGGTCCGCCGCGCGCTCGTACGCCGCCAGGGCGGCGGCGTAGCCGCCTCGCCGCAGCGCTCGCGTGCCGACGCCCTCGAGGGCCGTGACGACCTCCTCGTCGGGCCCGTCGGCAGCGGCTGCCCGATGCCACGCCTCGCGATCGCGGTCGCCCACCCTCGCCTGGGCCTCCGCCAGAGCCTGGTGCACCCGTCGCCGCTCCGCTGCCGACGCCGCCTGGTAGATCGCCGAGCGCACCAGGGGGTGTCGCACGTGCAGTGTCTGGCCGGCCGAGCTGAGCAGCCCCGAGCCCAGAGCCTCCTCGAGTGAGCCCTCCTCGATGCCCAGGGACGTCGCGGCCTGCCGCACGACGGCGGGCTCGGCGGTGTCGTCCGCGGCAGCGAGGAGCAACAGCGACTGCACCGGGCTCGGCAGCCGGCGGCACCGGTCGAGGAACGATCGCTCGACCTGGGTGGTGAGGTGGAGCTGGGTCGGCAGTGCCGTGCTGCCCGCCAGCTGGTCGGCGCTGAGCTCGCCGGGCAGCTCGAGCAGGGCGAGCGGGTTCCCGCCGGTCTCGACGACCAGCCGCTCGGCCACCTCGCGGGCGGGGGCGCCGACCGGCAGGTCCTGGAGGAGGGTCAGCGCCGAGTCGCGATCGAGCCCGGCCAGGACCAGCTCGGGGAGACCCTTCGGGTCGAACATCTCCTCGGCTCCCTCTCTGACGGCGAAGACCATGACCGCGCGGTCCGCGCCCAGGCGGCGCGCGCAGAAGAGCAGCGCATCCGCGGACGCCGGGTCGAGCCAGTGCGCGTCGTCGACCACGCACACGACGAGGCTCTCCTCGGCCGCGGCCGTGAGGATCGACAGGGTCGCGACCCCGACCAGGAACGGCTCGACGCCCGGTCCGTCGTCCTCGCCGAGGGCGACGCCCAGGGCGCGGGCCTGGGGGATGGGAAGCCCGGCGCGCAGCCGGAGCACCGGACGCAGCAGCCGATGGAGTGCCGCGAACGGCAGCGGGGCCTCGGCCTCCAGTCCTTGGGTCTCCAGGATCGTGGCGTCTCGCACGCCGGCCACCACCGTGGCGAGGAGGGCCGACTTCCCGACACCCGGTTCGCCACGCACCACGACGCAGCCGGCCGATCCGTGTCGCGCCAGCTCGACGAGCGATTCCAGGCGTGCCCGCTCGGGCTCCCGGCCGACCAGCACGGCTCAGACCGTACTCCTGGCCCGCCTGCGCCTGCCGAGCCCGGCACTTTGGCCGGGGCGACCGGAGTCGAGCCCGGTCAACGTGGACGCCATGGACCACACCGGAGCGAACGACCAGCCTGACCACAGCCAGACGACCTCACGCCGCCACATCGGGATCTTCCTCTTCGACGGTGTCGAGGAGCTGGACGCCGTGGGCCCGTGGGAGGTCCTGTCCCACTGGACGCAGGAGCACCCGGAGGACGGCTGGGCCGTCTCGACCTTCTCGCGCGACGGCGAACGGGTCGTCGGCGCCAAGAGCCTGCGCCTGGGAGCGCACCACTCGCTCGAGAGCGTCCCGGCCCTCGACGTACTCATCTACCCCGGCGGCCCCGGCACCCGGCCGGTGCTGGAGGACTCCGACCACCTGGCCTGGGTGCGGGGGCAACGCGCGACCGTGCCGCTGCTCGCGTCGGTGTGCAGCGGCAGTCTCGTCTACGCGGCCGCCGGCCTGCTCACCGGGCGGCCGGCCACCACGCACTGGGCCTCGCTCAACCTCCTCTCGGAGCTGGACCCGACGGTGATCACCGACGTCGCGGCCCGATTCGTCGATGACGGGGACCTCATCACGAGCGCCGGGGTCAGCGCCGGCATCGACATGGCACTGCACCTCGTCGCCAGGTTCGCGGGGGTAGACCGCGCTCGCGAGGTACGCCGCGGCATCCAGTACGACCCGCTGCCACCGGTCTGACCGGGCGATCGAACCCGGTCATCTGACCGGGGCGACGACCGGCCATCCCCGCGACGGTGGAGACACCCGCAAGACCAGCCCGACCACGAACCCGACCACGAACCCGAGCCCGAACCCGAGCCCGAACCGGCCGAACCCGTAGGAGTCACCATGTCCCACCACCACTCGCCCTCAAGCCACACCGCGCACGCCGGCCACGAGGAGGCCGCGGCCCGGCAGCCGTGGACCGTCCTGGCGCTGGCACTCGTCGCGCAGGTCCTGGTCGTGCTCGACATCTCCGTGGTCAACACGGCGCTGCCGACGATCGGGGAGTCGCTGGACCTGCGGAGCTCCGACCTCCAGTGGATGGTGACCGCCTACCTGCTGATGTCCGGCGGCGGCCTGCTGCTCGGCGGCCGCATCGCCGACCTGCTCCCTCGTCGTCGGGTCTTCATGACGGGGATGCTCGTCTTCACCACTGCATCGCTCGTGAGCGGGTTCGCCGCCGGCGCGGGTGCGCTCATCGCGGCCCGTGGGGCCCAGGGCGTCGGCGCCGCGCTGATGACCCCGGCCGCGCTGTCGCTGATCATGACGACCTACCAGGGCGCACAGCGGGCCCGCGGCCTGGCGCTCTGGGGTGCGATCGGCGGTCTCGGCATCGCGGCCGGCGTCGTCGTGGGTGGTGCGCTCACCACCTGGGCCGGTTGGCAGGCAATCTTCTGGGTCAACGTGCCGATCGGCATCGTCGCCCTGCTGGTCGCGGCCCACGTCCTCCCGGCCGAGCCCGCGACCACCCGCTCCTTCGCGCAGTTCGACGTGCCTGGCGCGCTGACGGCCGTGGGCGGTCTCGGTCTGCTGATGTTCGCGATCGCCGGCACCGAGACGCACGGCTGGGCCTCCGCCCGGACCGCGGTCGCGCTGGTCGCCGCCGCGCTGCTGCTGACCGGCTTCGTCCTCGTCGAGCGTCGCTCGGCCCGTCCGCTGGTCCACCCCCACACCTGGTCGATCGGGCCCCTCGTCTCCGGCAGCGTGGTCATGCTCGGCGTGACCGGTGTGCTCGTCGGGGCGGTGTTCCTCGGCTCGATCTTCATGCAGACCGTCCTGGGCTTCTCCGCCCTCGAGGCCGGCCTCGGCTTCCTGCCCCTCGCCGCGGCTCTCGTCGTGGGCACGCACGGCGCGGCCCACGTCGGCGCCCACGCGGCGGCGCGCGTCGTGGCCGGCCTCGGGCTCGGCATCACTGCCGCCGGCGCGATCCTGCTCTCGCGCGCAACTGCCGACGCGTCGTACGCCGCGGACCTGCTGCCCGGTCTCGCCGTCCTCGGCTTCGGCGCCGGCATGGTGTTCGTCGCCGTGTCCGGCTCCGCCATGGGCGGGATCCCGGACGAGCACGCCGGCATGGCCTCGGGCTTCATGATGACCGGTCACGAGGTCGGCGCCGCGCTCGGAATCGCCGTGCTCTCGGCGATCGCCAGCTCCGCCGGCGCGTTCACCACGGCCGGCGGCGCCGCCGACGCCTTCAGCCGCGGTGCCCTGGCCGCGGCCGCGATCGCAGCCACCTTCGCCGTCTTCGCCCTGGTGCGCATGCCGGCGACGCGAGGTGGCGGCGGACACCTGCACATGCACTGACGACCCCGACAGCCCCCACCACCGAGAGAAGGCTCCGATGACCACCACCACCGCTGCTCCACAAGCGTCACGGGGTCCAGGCCTCACCGAACCGCGGCGCCGCAAGGTCGCGATCGCCCTGCTCGTCTCCGCCCAGACCGTGGTCATGCTCGACACGTCGATCGTGAACGTGGCGCTCCCGTCCATCCAGAGCGACCTCGGCCTCGGTCCGGCGAGCCTGTCCTGGGTCGTCAACGCCTACGTCCTGGTGTTCGGGGGGCTGCTCCTGCTCTCGGGTCGGGCGGCGGACCTGTTCGGTCGGCGCCGCATGTTCATGGGCGGAACGGTCGTGTTCAGCGTCGGCTCCCTCCTCGCGGCGGCCGCGACGAACGAGGCGATGCTCCTGGCAGGACGCATCGTCCAGGGGGCAGGTGCCGCGGCCCTGAGCCCGGCGGCGATGTCGCTGCTCCTGCTGGCGTCCCCCGGCCAGGCTCGGGCCAAGGCGATGAGCGTGTGGGGCGCCGCGTCGGCTGTGGGCGGGGCGACCGGGGTGCTCCTCGGCGGCATCCTCGCCGGCACGTTCGGCTGGTCCTCGGTGTTCCTGGTGACGGTGCCGTTCTCGGTCGCTTCCGTCATCGCGGCTGGGCGGGTGCTGACCGAGACCGGGACCGCAGCCCGGCACCGCTTCGACTGGGGCGGGGCCGTGACCAGCACCGGTGCCGCCGTCGCCCTGGTGCACAGCTGCCTCGGCGCCGCGAGCGACACCTGGACCGCACCGTCTGTGCTGACCGGCTTCGCCGCCTCCGTCGCGCTGGTGGCCATCTTCATCCAGCTCGAGCGTCGTGCCGCCGAGCCACTGGTGCCGCTCGACTTCTTCCGGTCGAGGGACCTGTCCACCGGAGTCGGCCTGGCGCTGCTCGGCGGAGCCGCTCGCGCATCGTCCTTCGTGCTCGTGGCCCTCTACCTCCAGCAGGCGCTGCACCTCGCCCCTCGGCAGGCGGGCCTGGCCATGGCCCCCACCTCTCTCGCAGGATTCGCGGTCTCCCTCGCCCTGCTCCCCAGGGTCATCCGGGTCCTGGGTCCGAGGCGCTCCCTCGTCGTCGGGCTCGTCGTCCTGGCCGCCGGGCAGCTGTGGCTCGCGTTCGGGCCGCGTGACTCCGGATACGTGGTCGCGGTCCTCCCGGGACTGTTGTTCATCGCCACTGGCGTGGCCCTCAGCTTCACCCCCACCACCATGGTCCTCGCCGCGGCCACGCCCGAGTCGCATGCCGGCTTGGCCTCCGGGATGGCGGGGTCGGCGACGCAGGTCGGCTCCGCCCTCGGCACGGCGGCGTTCACCGCCGTCGGCATGGCAGCCAGCGGGTCGGGTGCCGCCGTCCTGGCGCCGTCCGGATTCACGGCCGCGTTCGCGGCCGCCGCGGCAGTCTCCCTCGTCACCGCATCCCTCGCCGGACTCGGGCTCTCCCTCAGGAGAACAGCATGAAAGCCCTCACCCAGAACCGGTACGGGAGCGCGTCGGTCATCCAGCTCAGTGACGTCGACCGGCCCACGGCTCGACCGCGGGCAGGTCCTGGTGCGCGTCGTCGCCGCCGGGATGGACCGCGGCGCCTGGCACTTCATGACCGGCGAGCCCTACCTCATGCGACTCCTCGGGTTCGGGTTCCGGGCACCGAGCGTGGCCACGCCGGGCACCAACGTCGCCGGGGTCGTCGAGGCCGTCGGTCCCGACGTCGAGGACTATGCACCCGGTGACGAGGTGTACGGCGTGAGCCGCGGCACCTTCGCCGAGTACGTCGTCGCCTCGGTCCAAAAGATCGCCCCGAAGCCGCCACAGCTCACGTTCGAGCAGGCTGCCGTCCTGCCGTACCCTACGTTCGTCGCCCTGCAGGGACTGCGGGACCACGGTCGGGTCGCACCGGGGCAACGCGTGCTCGTCGTCGGTGCATCCGGTGCGGTCGGCACGATCGCGGTCCAGCTCGCGGTGGCGTTCGGCGCCACCGTCACCGGCGTGTGTAGCGCCCGCCAAGCCGACCTCGTGCGCTCCCTGGGCGCCACGGAGATCATCGACTACCGCACCGACGACCTCGACGAGAGCGCCGGCCGCTTCGACCTGATCCTCGACATCGGCGGCCGGACGTCGGTCGCCCGGCTACGTCGCGCGCTGACCCCGAGAGGAACCCTCGTCATCCTCGGCGGCGAGGGCGACCGCTGGATCGGCGGCATCCAGCGACAGGTGGGTGCCGGCCTCCTCTCCCTGTTCGTGTCCCAGAAGCTCACGGCGTTCGTCGTCAAGGAGCAGGCCGCCGAGCTGCTGGCGATGAACCAGCTGATCGCCGAGGGCAGGGTCGCACCACGGGTGGGCCCGTCGTTCCCGCTCGAGCAGGGCGCAGCCGCGATCGCGGCGTTCGAGGCGGGGACGGAGGATGGGCGCGTCGTCATCGCGCCGTGACCCGCATACCGATCAGCGGCGTGCGGGTCACCGGTCCGCGTCGGTGCCGAGGATCTCGCGGGCCGTGACCTCGCCCGAGCGGATGGCGCCCTCCATGTAGCCGCTCCACTCCACGGCGTACTCGGCCCCGGCCCAGTGGATCCGGCCGACCGGCTCGCGCAGCGCCGGGCCGTAGCTGGTCCACACGCCGGGCGCGAAGTGCGCGCCGTAGCAGCCTCGGGTGAACTCCTCCGCGCTCCAGTCCTTCTCCACGTACGCCGTGGGCTCGCCGGCGCGCGGCCCGAAGTAGCGCGTGAAGCAGTCCAGGACCGCGCGCCGTCGCTCGGCGTCCGGAAGCCGCTGCCACCGGCGGGCCTCGCCGCCTTCGACGAACCCGAGCAGGATGCCGACCTCGCCGCTCGGCGGGGAGACGTCGAAGGTGACCTTCACCGGGCCGGCATCGGAGGCGGCCTGGCCGTTGAGCCCGTCGGCACGCCAGAACGGCGTCGGGTAGGCGGCAAAGGTCTTCACCACCGTCCCGGCGGGGACGCGCTGGGTCAGCTGGTCGCGCCAGGCGGGCAGCCCCGGCTCGTAGTGCAGCCGCCCGGCGAGCGTCGGTGGCAGTGCGACGACGACGCTGTCGGCGTCGATCCTCTCGCCGGACCTCGTCGTGACCCGAGCACCCTCCGCATCGTCGGCGACGGTGCTGACCGGGGTGCCGAGGCGTACGTCGAGCCCGTCTGCGAGCCGCTCGGCGACGAGCACCGAGCCGCCCACCACCCGGTCCTGCTGGGCGCCGCGGTCGACGGCGAGGAGCGTCTCGAGGTCGGCGTTGCTGACGGCGTAGAACAAGGCGTGCAGCAGCGACAGGTCGCTGGTGTCCGCGGCGAAGACCGCCTCGGTCGCGACGCGGAAGTAGGCGCGGCCGGACGGCGTGCGCAGGTTGCGGCGCACCCAGCTCTCGAAGGTCTGGCCGTCCAGGACCTCGGCGCGCGGGTGCGCCCACGGCTGGGCGGGGTCGACACTGCGGGCGAGCCGGCCGAAGCGGGCCATGCCCTGCGCGAGGTCGGCGAGCGCGACCGGGTTGAGCCGGGGGACGGCGCCCTTCTTCCCGGAGACCAGCGCTCGCTTCTTGCCGAGCTGGATCAGCAGCTTGCCCTCGTCGTTCCAGGTGCGGAACGTCGTCCAGCCCGAGCTCCTCGACCAGCTCATACATCCGCGAGTGCCCCTCGCCGAGCCAGGTGCCGCCCGAGCTCGAGCGGCTGGCCCTCGATGGTGCCGCCCTCCAGGCGGCCGCCCACGCGGTCGCGGGCCTCGACCACGACGACCTCGGCCCCGGCTCCCTGCAGCTCGCGCGCAGCCGACAGCCCGGCCAGCCCGGCACCGACCACGACGACCCTCACGACCCGGCCTCCGGCATCCCCGCCGCGCGGTCGATCGCCCGCATGCGTCGGCGCAGCCAGGCGGGCCGGGTGTCGGCGAGGTCGGCCGCGACGAGGTCGGCCAGCCAGGCCTCCTCGAGCCGGTCCGCCTCGGCGAACGCCTCGGCACTGGTCGGCGGTTCGTGCGCCCACTCCTTCTCGACCCGGTCGCGCTCGTCGGCGAACCTCGCGAGCGCGCCGGACATGTCCCGCAGCGCCAGCCGGTGGAGCCGCTCGTGCCGCCACCAGCGGTACGACGCGTCGTACCGGTTGGTCGGCATCGGCTCCGGGATCCGCGTCGACCGGCTCGCCCACCCGGACCGGCTTGGCGATCGAGGTGCAGGGCGCCGAGGTCGCGGTGACCCAGTGCCGCGGGTCCGCCCGCAGGTCGGCGACCCAGGACGCCGTCGACTGGGTCGTGGTGAGCGTCCCGGCGGCGTGCGCGCAGGGCGCCGCGAGGGCGCCGTTGACCCGGGACCACCGGGGCGCCGGGCCGCCGTGGTCGCGGAGCGCGGCGAGCATCGCGGCGACGTCGGACGCACGCTCGGCGGATGCCTGGGTCCTGCCGCGTCGCACGGCGCACTGGGCGACCCGGCCGCGGACCGGGTCGGCGTGCGCCTTCGCGAAGTCCGGGATGGTCAGCCCGTTGCTGATCGACCGTCCGCGGCCGGTCACGGTCTCGGTCGCCCATCGCCGCCCGGCGGTCTCGAGCACGATCGCGCCGCCGGGGTCCGCGACGATGAAGGAGTTGTCGTAGGTGAAGCGCGGGTGCTCGTGGCTGCACGAGCCGCCCTGGCCATGCTGCTCCAGCAGCCCGACGATGACCCCGACCGCCTCCTCGGCGGTGGCGCCGCGCTCGAGGCCGAGCCGGAGCAGGTCCATCCCCAGCAGAGCGGAGTCCGACCGCTCCCGGCCGGCGCCGCGGGTGAAGACCGCCTCGTTGCCGATCACCACGCCGTGCTCGTTGGCGCCCATCTCGGCACCCCACATCCACCAGGGCTGGCTGAGCAGGACGGCGTGCGTGCGCGGCACCTGGTCGATCTCGCTCCAGGTGCACCGCACCCGGAGGCCGGTCGTGGTGGTCGCGGGGTACCAGCGCAGCACCTGGGCCTCGTTGGGGTCACGATCACTGTTCTTGGCGAACAGCACGCCATCGTCGGTGAGGCTCACCAAGGTGTCGCACATGGCGGCACGCTACTGCGCGCTCGACCCGGTTCATCGCGAAGTTCATCGATGCTTGTAGCAGCAGAACCACCCGACGCTCGCCTCGCATGATGACGCGCGCCGCCACCGGCAAGCTCGTGCTGACCCCGGTTCGCTAGCCTCGCCCGGTGCTTCCAGACGGCTACTCGTTCCGACCTTTGCAGCTCGAGGACGCCGGGCTGCTCGCCGCGGCCTACACCCGCAACCGCGAGCACCTCGCCCGCTGGGACCCCGACCGCCCGGACAGCTTCTACACGCTCCGGGGCCAGGAGCAGGAGGCCCGCGAGCGGCTCGAGCGCCAGCAGCAGGGGCTGTTCGCGCCGTGGACGATGATCGGGCCGAACGGCGACGTCGTGGGCCGCGCCAACATCCAGAACATCGTCCGCGGCCCCATGCAGAGCGGCGTGCTCGGCTACTGGATCGACCGTGACCACCTCCGGCGGGGACTCGCCACGGCGGCGGTGGAGTTCCTGTGCGAGAAGGGGCTCGAGATCGGGCTGCACCGCCTCGAGGCCGGCACCATGGTCGCCAACGTGCCCTCCCAGGGCGTGCTGCTGCGGTGTGGCTTCGAGCAGTACGGCATGGCGCCGAAGCTGCTCTTCCTCAACGGCGCGTGGCAGGACCACGTGCTGTTCCAGAAGCTGCTCCACGACGACCCGCTACCGGTCTGAATCGTCGCGACCTGCTTGACCGGTGGTCCCGCCGCGCCTACGGTCAGCGCGACTGGAGGGGGAGCCATGTCGTCGTACGCCCGCACCCTGGTGGTGCTGATCGGACTGGTGCTTGCGCCGTTCGCCAACCGCCACACCTGCACACGCCGCCGGCCGGCGCCGGAGCAGAACCGGTACGGGCTCGAAGGACAAGTCGGTCCCGGTGCAGCTGCAGTTCGCGCAGACCTCGTCGACCCCGCCACGGGTTTCGGCCAGTACAGCTACTGCAACACCTTCGTGTTCGCGCCGTTCGTCGAGCTCGACCACTGGGACGTCGGAGGCGTCTACTACAACCAGAAGCTTCCTTCGGCGCGACCGTCGAGCGGTTCGACCAGATCTTCTCGCCCTACGACGACAGCTACTCCTACGGCTCGTTCTCGCACCCGCCGGCCCCCGGCACCCATCAGGCGCTGATCTCGTCCATCAACTCCTCGGACGGCTACAACACGTCGATCGCGATCGAGTGCGCCAAGTCGATGGCGAAGGCCCAGGGCGAGTGGGGTACGTCGGCCACCATGCTCTACCACCCCGACAACGGCTGCTCGAAGGCTGCGGCAAAGGTCGACATCGCGCAGAAGGCTGTGAAGAAGGCGAAGCGGGCCGCGGCCGGCAGCACGGGCAAGGCGCACCAGCAGGCGCTCGCCCAGCTCCGCAAGGCCGAGGCCAAGCTGAAGAAGGCGAAGAAGAAGTTCAAGGTGGCCTGCCCGAAGCCTTAGCCTCGATCCGTGGATGGGCGGCGTAGCGAGCGGCACCAGAGGGGTGTGACTGGCAAGGCGCCGGCGCGCAGTCAGACTGGGCGTCTTTCCAGCGTCGGCAACGCCGCCAGCGCGCCCCTGTGGTGGCCGCGTAGTAGGCGGCCATCCACGGATCGAGGCTTAGGCGCGCACTACTCGTCGAGCGACCCGGCCCAGGCGCGGTGCTCCTTGCGCGCCCAGCTGCGGCTGACCCGGCCGGTCCGCATGCCCTCGCGGGCCTCGGGGTCGCCCATCGCGAAGAACAGGTGCCCGAGCACCAGCAGCCCCAGCCCGAGCGCGAACCAGTCGTGCACGAACGTCGCGCCGGTGCGCCAGGACAGCCGCACCAGCCCGGTCCAGAACATCAGCGTCCCGGTGCCGAGCAGCACCACGATCGAGCCAGCGGTGAGCGCGGCGTTGAGCTTCTGGCCGGCGTTGAACTTGCCGACGCCGAACGACCCGTCGCGGCGGTTCTTCGAGCGCAGCCAGCGCCAGTCCTCGCGGGAGAACCGGTTGAGGACCCCCAGGTCGGAGCGGTACGTCGGCGAGAGCAGCCCGAGCAGCAGGGGAGCCGGCAGCGCGTAGCCGGCCCAGACGTGGACGAGCTCCACGGTGTGCCGGTGGCCGATGGCGAGCGAGATCGGCCCGTAGTAGAGGACGAACGCCGTCACGAGGCAGGCGCCCATCAGCAGCCCGGTGGTCCGGTGCACCCACCGCTCGGCCGGAGAGAAGCGATCCACTGTCGCGGCGAGCACCGGCGGGAGGTCAGTCACGGATGGTCCCGTCGACGTCATAGCCGCGGTGCTCCCAGTAGCCCGGCACCTCGTCCTCGGTGAGCTCGATCGCGGAGAGCCACTTGCTGCTCTTGTAGCCGTACTGCCCGTCGACATACATCCGCACCGGGCCGCCGTGGTCGTGGCTGACCGGCCCGTCGAGCATCTCGAGCGCGACGATCGTGCGGTCGGCCATGGCGTCGTCGAGCGTCAGGCTCTCGGTGTAGGCGCCGTCGAACGAGCGGAACCGCACGGCCCTCGCGGAGGCGGACGGGACGGCACGGTCGATCAGCTCGGACAGGCGCACGCCGGCCCAGTGCACTCCCGGCACCACCCAGCCGGTCACGCAGTGGAAGTCGCTGGTGAAGGACGTCTGGGGGAGTGACCGCAGGTCGCCGAGGCGGTAGGTGGCCGGTTGGGTCACCAGACCGCCGACCTCCAGGCGGTAGGTCTTCTCGTCGCGGGGCTCGACGCCGCCGGTGACCGAGTAGAACCGGAAGACCGGACCGAGCGGCAGGACCGAGAGCAGCCCGGTCGGGTCGCGCAGCTCGACGGGCGCGAGCCATTCCGACAACCGCCGTGAGAACGACGCACCGCCTGCCACGCCGACGACCCCCAGGCCGGCGAGCCCGAGGACGATGCGCCGACCGACGGGGGCGCCTCGCTCCGGCTCCGCGGGTCCGCCCATGTCTCAACAGTCGCACTGCCCACCTACTCTGTTACGCGTGTCCAGTCAGCTCGCGGTCGGTTTCGACCTGGACATGACCCTCATCGACACCGCGCCGGGCTTTGCCGCGGTGCTCCGGGTGCTGGGCGCGGAGCTCGGGGTCGAGTTCCCGGTCGAGGAGCTGACCTCGAAGCTGGGCCCGCCGCTCGACCAGATCCTGGCGCCGCACCTGCCGGCCGACCAGCTCGGCCCGGCCGGCGACCGGTTCCGCGCGCTCTACCCCGACCACGCCGTGGTCGACACGCCGGTCCTGCCGGGTGCCCACGAGGCGCTGGCCGCCGTACGCCGCCACCGGGGCCGCGTGGTCGTGGTCACCGGGAAGTTCGCGCCCAACGCCCAGCGCCACCTCGACCACCTCGTCCTGGACGTCGACCTCCTCGAGGGCTGGGTCTGGGGGATCGGCAAGGCCGAGGTGCTGACGCGCGAGGGCGCGAGCATCTACGTCGGCGACCACGTGCACGACGTCGAGGGCGCCCGGGCCGCCGGAGCGCTGAGCGTGAGCGTGCTGACCGGCGGCTGCACCCGCGAGGAGCTCGAGGAGGCCGGCACCGACGTGGTGCTCGAGAGCCTCGCGGACTTCCCCGCGTGGCTCGACGAGCACCTTCTGACCACCCGGCTCGAGGCGCTGGAGCGCGACCTCAAGGCGCGGGGGAGCGTGATGGTCGCCTACAGCGGTGGCGCCGACAGCGCCTTCCTGCTCGCCGCGGCCGTCCGCGCACTCGGGCCGGAGCGCGTCGTCGCTGCGACCGGCTACAGCGACTCGCTGCCCCAGGTCGAGCGCGACCCCGCCCGCGACCTCGCCACCTCGCTCGGGGTCGAGCTGCTCACGCCCGAGACCCACGAGATGGAGCGCGAGGGCTACCGCGCCAACGCGGGAGACCGCTGCTTCTTCTGCAAGGCCGAGCTCATCGACGTGCTCACGCCGCTCGCGGCCGCTCGCGGCATCGGCGCGGTGGTCACCGGCACCAACGCCGACGACGCCGTCGCCGGCTTCCGGCCCGGCATCCGCGCCGCGGACGAGCGGGGTGCCGCCGCACCGCTGCGCGACGCCGGCCTGACCAAGGCGCAGGTCCGCGAGGCCTCGCACCGGTGGGGGTTGCCGACGTGGGACAAGCCCGCGGCCGCCTGCCTCTCCAGCCGGGTGGCCTACGGCGTGGAGGTGACCCCGCACCGGCTGGCCCGGGTCGAGCGCGCCGAGGCGGCCGTGCGCGAGCTGCTCGCGGCGGACGGCCTGGCCAACCTGCGGGTCCGCGATCTCGGCGAGCGCGCCTCGGTCGAGATCGACCGGGGGCTGCTGCCGCTCGCCGAGGATCGGCACGTCGAGGTCGTGGCGCTGGTGCGAGAGGCCGGGTTCGACGACGTCGTCGTCGACGAGAAGGGGTTCCGCTCCGGCTCGATGAACAGCAGCTGGCGTCACCTCCCCACGAATGCTCGATGCGAGCTGGCTCGCACTCCGCGGGGACGAAGTGCTCCCGCACGTCCTGGCCGAGGCGGCCGCCTGGGTCTGGTGTCCGCCCGAGGCACGGACCGTCGAGACCGACGAGTTCCTGCTGATCGCCTACCCGGAGCACTTCCCCGACCCGACGGTCGCGCTGCGCTGGGACAGCGGCCGGGCGGCCGACGAGCTCATCGACGACGTCCTCGCCGCCGCGCACGGGCTGGGTCGTGAGTCGGTCGGCTTCTTCGAGCTGAGCGACGCCACCCGGCCGCCCGGCCTCGAGCCGCGGCTGAGGGAGCGCGGTGCCGAGCTGCGCGAGACGCTGGCCGTGCTGGCGCTGGACCTGCGTGACGGCCCACCCGACCTCGACGTGCCCCCCGACCTCGAGGTGCGCCGGGTCGCCGGGCTCGACGACCTGCGGGCCACCGACCGGATCGACGTCGAGGTCTTCGGCGGCAGCCACGCCGACGAGGAGTCGCTCGCCTTCGCGGCGTCGCGACTGGCGGACGACCAGCGCCACCTCGTGCTGCGCGGCGGCGTGCCGATCGGCGCGGCCGGCCACGTCGTGGCGGGGGAGACCGTCCGGCTCTGGGGTGGCGCCGTCATGCCGTCCGCCCGCGGCACCGGGGCCTACCGCGCGCTGCTCGACCACCGACTGCGCGAGGGCGTCGAGGCGGGCTGCACGATGGCGCTGGTCAAGGGCCGGGTCGACACCTCCGCGCCGGTGCTGCTGAGGGCGGGCTTCCGGCAGTACGGCGAGGTGCGCGCCTACCGCCTCGGCCGCGCGTGAGCTGGCCGGGCGAGGTCTGGGACCGCGCCACCGCGACCCAGCCGGTGCCCGACGCAGGCTTCGTCGTGGCCACGGGCGTGCTGGCCCTCCTCCTGGTGCTCGCGCCCGCCACCTGGCCATGGGTGCGCCTCGGCATCACTGTCGTCCACGAGGCCGGCCACGCGCTGGTCGCCGTCCTCGTCGGCCGCCGCCTGCGCTCCATCCGGCTGCACTCGGACACGTCCGGACTCACCGTCTCCCGCGGCAAGCCGCGCGGCCCAGGCATGGTCGCCATGCTCGCGGCCGGCTACCTCGCGCCCGCGGTGCTCGGCCTGGTCGCCGCCCTGCTGCTGGCGAACGGCCGCAGCGTCGGGCTGCTCTGGCTGCTCGTCGTCCTCGCCGCCGTGTTGATCCTGTGGGTGCGCAACGGCTACGGGCTGCTGGTCCTGCTGCTCGGCGGTGCGGCCGTCCTCCTGCTGACCTGGTACGGCAACGGCACGGTCCAGTCCGTGGCGGCGTACCTCATCGCCTGGCTGCTGCTCCTGGCCGCACCGCGGCCCCTCCTGGAGCTGCTCACGTCCGGCCGGCGCCGCGGCCGGACCTCCGACCCCGACCAGCTCGCCGGCCTCACGCGGGTGTCCGGCCGTGCTCTGGATCCTGCTGCTCCTGCTGGCCAACCTGGCTGGGCTGGTCGTCGGAGTCAGCACGCTCGCACCCGACCTGGTCTGAATCCAGATCCTGAGTAGCGGGAATCGGGTCGAGCCGGTTCGTCGCCGTTGGCTAGGGTTGTGGGTCGCGTCAACCGGGCGCCGCGCAGCCAACAGGTGACAGAGCAGAGCGAGAGGTCAGACCGTGCCCACTGGCAAGGTGAAGTGGTTCGACGCCGAGAAGGGCTTCGGGTTCCTGTCCCAGGAGGACGGCCCCGACGTCTACCTGCGTGCGGACGCCCTCCCCGAGGGCACGACCACGGTCAAGGCCGGCACCCGCGTCGAGTTCGGGATCGCCCAGGGCCGCCGCGGCGACCAGGCGCTCCAGGTCCGGATCCTCGACGAGCCCGCCTCCGTCCAGCGCAACCAGTCGCACGCCAAGCGCCGCGAACCCCGACGAGATGGCCCCGATCGTCGAGGACCTCATCCGCCTGCTCGACGGCGTCGGTGAGGCCTACCGGCACGGACGCCACCCCGACCGCAGCACCGCCCGTCCGACCGCCAAGCTGCTGCGCGCGCTGGCCGACGAGCTCGATCTGTAGCGAGCGTTTCGGGCGGCTCAGGGCCGCCGCTGCACCGGCATCGGCTGGGTGTCGATGTCGGCCTGCTTCGCCCGCGCGTCGGCGTCGAGCCGCACCCGGCGGCGCGCGCGAGGGGCCGTCGAGAGGACGTAGACCGTCCAGGCGGCGAGGGCAGCGAACCCGACCGTCAGGCCGAGCCGCGGCGGGTCGAGCGGAAGTCGCGATGCCGACGAAGCCGCCCAGCACCCAGGCGAGCTGGCAGGTGGTGTCGCTGCGCCCGAACGCGCTCGCCTGCACCCGGGGCGGGATGTCGCGCTGGATGGTCGCGTCGAGGGAGAACTTCGCCAGCGCCTGCGAGAGCCCGGCGACGAGACCGAGCAGCGCCAGCGTCCACACGCTGTAGAAGACGGCCGCCAGGAGGGCTGCGGCCACGTCCATCAGCAGGGCCAGCACCACGGCCAGCGCCGGGGTCACCCGGCGCAGCAGCGAGGCCGCGAGGGTGCCGAGCACGCGCCCGAGGCCGGCCGCGCCGACGACGATGCCGATCATCACGCCCGCTCCAAGGGCGCTGTCCGGACGCACGTCGGGGTTGCGCAGCAGGAACGCGACGAACATCAGCAGGAAACCGCTGAGGAACCACGGCCCGCAGTTGGCCCGCAGGGCGAAGGCCACCGAGCCCGGGATCCTGGTGCGCTGCCGGCCGCGCCGCGAGGTGCTGCCTTCCTCGCCCCGCCAGGACATCTCGCCCTCGCCCTCGCTGGAGTCGACCTCGGCAGGCAGCCGGATCGCGCAGACGGTGGCGATGACGAACAGAGCGGTCGCGTAGCGCAGCGACCACTCGGGTCCGGCCAGTGCGGCCAGCGCGGCGATGGGCGCCGACACCGACGCGCCGACGATGCCGGACAGCGACACCCGGCCGTTGGCCTTGACCAGGGTGAAGCCGCGGGGGAGCAGACGGGGTACGGCGGCGGCCCGCGTCACGCCGTACGCCTTGGACGAGACGAGGACGCCCAGCGCTGCCGCGAAGACCAGTGCCGACCCGCTCTCGATCGATGACGCGAGCGCCCAGCACAGGAACGCGCGGACCGCCATGGTCGCGCCGATCGCCCAGCGCCGTCCGTGTGCGAACCGGTCGAGGAACGGGCCGATCAGCGGCGCCACGATCGCGAACGGCAGCATCGTCAGCCCGAGGAAGAGGGCGACCTGGTCGCGTGCCTCACCCGACGGCACCTGGAAGAACAGGCTGCCGGCCAGCGAGATCGCCACGGCGGCGTCGCCGGCGGTGTTGAAGACGTGCATCTGGATCAGGCGGTGCAGGCCGGACTCGCCCGCGCCCTCGGCCTCCGAGGCGCGCTTGGCCTGGACCACGGTGAACCGGCTGGCGCGCGCGGTTCCGCGACCCAGGGACCGCAGGCCGCGCGCGGTCACCTTGGTGCCGGTGGCCACGCCGCGCCCCAGCTTGCGGGCCCGGTCGGCGGCCGAGACGGACGGCGGCGCGATCGGCACGCCCTCGGGGTGCTCGTCCCTCCAGCGGTGCCGGTCCTCCTCCACGGGGCCATCCTGCCCTTAAGGGCACGTCGAGTGACACAAGGCGGCGCCAGCGTCGACCCTGCGCCACTCCGTGCCCCAACCTGACACCGCCCCCGGTGATCAGTCACACTGGCGCCCGTGAGCACTCTCGCGACCGTGGCCGCGCCCCGGGGCAAGACCGACGCCGCGCTGGCCGCGGCCGCCGACCTCGCCCGCGCCGCGCTGATCGAGGACGTCGACGCAGCCGACGTCGGAGACCACCTCGGCGCCATCAACGAGGGAGAGCGGGTCGTCACCCACCTGTTCTCCTGCACCCGCCGGGGCTATGTCGGCTGGCGCTGGTCGGTCACCGTCACCCGCGCCACGCGGCAGAAGACGGTCACCGTCGACGAGGTCGTGCTGATCCCCGGCGACGAGGCGATCGTCGCTCCCGCCTGGGTGCCCTACCGCGAGCGGCTCCAGCCCGGCGACCTGTCACCCGGCGACCTGCTACCGGTCGAGGACGAGGACCCGCGACTGGTCCCGACGTACTCCTTCGGCGACGACCCGCTCGACACCGACGACAAGGCGCAGATCCGCGAGGTCGCCCAAGACCTCGGGCTCGGCCGGGTGCGGACCCTCTCGGTCGAGGGGCGCGACCTCGCCGCCCAGCGCTGGTACGACGGCGACGGCGGCCCCGAGTCGCCCCTGGCCCAGTCCGCGCCGCACCACTGCCACAGCTGCGGCTTCCTCGTCCGCATCGCCGGTCCGCTCGCCGACACCTTCGGGGTCTGCGCCAACGGCGACGCCAACGACGACGGCCGGGTCGTCACCTTCGACCACGGCTGCGGCGCCCACTCCGAGGTGCGGCTGGCCAAGAAGCACGAGCCCCAGCCGCTGCCCGACCACGTCGTTCGACACCCTGAGCATCGACGAGGTCGAGTCGTTCTAGCGGTCCCGAGGCCGGTCCTCTAGTCGCGACGCCGGCTCAACGCCTTCGCTCGACGACGCCGTCCGCTCGTCAGCCTCGCTCGCCGGCTGCTCCGCGCGCACGTTGCGGCGCCGGCGGCAGTACTCCAGGCCGAACAGGCCCAGCCCGAAGCCGGCCAGGCAGGTCCACAGCCACCAGGTGTGGCCGTCGTCCTCGAGCCGGCCGTAGAACGGCAGCAGCGCGACGAAGGCGATCAGCCACGCGAGGGTGCCGACCTCGACGGTGCGGACGCCGTCGACGTCGAGGGGCTCGACGTCCGCGACGATGAAGGTGCGCTTGCCGATCTCGTGCTGCATCGGCTGCTCGTCGCGGAGGTCCACACCACAGGCTAGACACCCGACGCGCGCGGCCGCTACGTGGTCCTTTCCCGGCGGGTCCGGGGCTGGTTGGGTCGGCCGATGAGCACTCAGGCAACGGCAGGCGCGAGCCGGCACTCGACAGCTACTTCAAGATCACGCGAGCGAGGGTCGACGCTCGCGCGCGAGATCCGCGGCGGGCTCGTCACCTTCTTCACGATGGGCTACATCGTCGTCCTCAACCCGCTGATCCTCGGCAACGCGCACCGACATCAACGGCGACTACCTCGGCGGCGGCAGGCGAGCCGAACAAGCCGGCCATCGCCGCCGGTACGGCGCTGGTCGCCGGCGTGCATGACCATCCTCATGGGCGTCGTCGCCAACTACCCGCTGGCGCTGGCCGCCGGGCTGGGGCTGAACGCCTTCGTGGCTTTCGCGATCGCCAGCCAGATGACCTGGGCCGACGCGATGGGCCTGGTCGTGATCGAGGGGCTGATCATCCTGGTGCTGGTGCTCACCGGCTTCCGGACGGCGGTCTTCCACGCCGTGCCCGCGTCGCTCAAGACGGCTATCTCGGTCGGCATCGGGCTCTTCATCGCCCTGATCGGCTTCGTGGACGCCGGCTTCGTGACCCGGATCCGGACCGGCGACACCGGCTCGGTGCCGGTCCAGCTCGGAGCGACGGGCGTGCTGACCGGTTGGCCGGTGGTCGTCTTCTGCGTTCGGCATGCTTCTGGTGATCGCCCTCTGGGTGCGCAAGATCAAGGGCGCGATCCTGATCTCGATCGTCGTGACGACCGATCCTGGCCCTCGATCGTCGACGCGCTCGGCGCGGACAAGGGCTGGTCACTGAACGCCCCGAAGTGCCCAGACGACGTCTTCGACACCCCGCACTTCGACACGCTGGGCCACTTCTCGATGCTCGGGTCCTTCGACCAGCATCGGCGTCATCTCGACGCTGCTGCTGATCTTCACGCTGATGCTGGCCGACTTCTTCGACACCATGGGCACGATGACGGCGATCGGGGCCGAGGCCGGGCTGCTCGACGAGGACGGCATCCCGCCCCACACCGAGCGGATCCTGGTGGTCGACTCCATCGCCGCCGCGGCGGGCGGTGCCGCTGGCGTCTCCTCCAACACCTCCTACATCGAGTCGGCCTCGGGCGTCGGCGAGGGCGCCCGCACCGGCGTCGCCTCGGTCGTGACCGGCGTGCTGTTCCTTCTGACGATCCTGATCGCGCCGTTGGTCGAGGTGATCCCGTCGGAGGCGGCTGTCCCGGCGCTGGTCCTCGTGGGCTTCCTGATGATGCAGCAGGTGACGGAGATCAACTGGAGCGACGTCGAGATCGCCATCCCGGCGTTCCTCACGATCGTGCTGATGCCGTTCACCTACTCGATCAGCGTCGGCATCGGGGCGGGCTTCGTCGCCTACGTCGTGATCAAGCTCGTGGTCGGCAAGGCCGCCCAGGTGCACCCGCTGCTCTGGCTGGTGGCGGCGTCGTTCGTCGTCTACTTCGCGATCGACCCGATCACAGACCTGCTCACGGACTGAGCTGATCTCTCCCGCGCGCCAACTTTTCGGCGAGAACCCCGCGTCAAGGTGGGTGGTGCGCCACTACGTATGGTGGGTGGCGCCCATCAACCTCGTCAGAAGAAGGGTTTGTTCTCGCATGCATTCAATGCAGTCAAGTTCACTCGCGGCGCCGTTGCGGTCGCCGGACTCGGCCTCGCGGCCGGGCTCGTCGCCGCGGCGCCCGCACAAGCCGCGCCACCAGCACCGTCCAGGTGCGCCCGGGCGATCTCCTCGCTCCGAGCGACACCGCTGCTGGCGGCGTGCAGGAGTTCCTCGCCCAGGGCGTTCACCTCAAGACGCCCGCCGCCGACGAGCTTCGCGCGCGCCCGCTTCCACGTCGGCATCCCGCTGTCGCAGGTGACGCGGTCGACTACACGTGGTTCGGCACGACGTTCGCCCCGGGCGTCAAGCACTACATCGACATCGACGCCGACGGCAAGATCGACGGCGAGCTCCGGGGCGAGCAGGTCTACGGAGGTCAGGACGTCTGGCTCAACCTGGACGCGCAGGACTTCCCCGGCTCGGCGCTGGCGGACAACTTCTTCGCCACCCACGCGCCGTGCACCGGCAACACTGCGGCGCCGGGCGTCACCGATCCCTGCGGCTCCTCGGGCAGCGCCAAGTCACGGCACCCTCGCCAACTGGGCGAAGCAGCTGCAGGCGGCCACCGGCAAGGTCCGGTGCTCGTCGACGGCGGCTACGCGCCGCCGGCGGCGTCGGCAACGGCGTGCTGACCCAGATCACCTACGGTCCGAAGCAGCTCGTCTTCACCGATCTGGCCAAGGCCAAGGTCACCGTTGACGCCGCGGCCAAGCGCGCCACCATCCACGGCGGTCAGAAGGCCCGGATCAAGGGACACGTCGAGCCGGCCGGAACCGGCGCCAAGGTCACGCTCCTGACCAAGATCAAGGGCAAGTGGAACGTGGTCAAGACCCGAACCCTCGCCGCCAGCGGCAACTTCCGGTTCGGTGACAAGCCCGCCAAGAAGGGCGTGAACCGCTATCGCGTGGAGGTCACGGAGACCAACGCGACCATGGATGCGAAGTCCCACACGGTGAAGGTGCGCGTCATCAAGCACCGCCACCACAACCGGGGCCACCACCGCAGCCACCGGTAAGCCCCACACCGGAAGCAGTGCGCGCGAGCGGCCACCCCTGCGGGGGTGGCCGCTCGTTCGTCGTCTCCCGGTGCGAGGAATAGTTAGCGTGAGTAATGAGTTAGGGTAATTACATGCCCAGTGTGGAGAAGGTTGCCCGCACCGACGCCGGCCTGGCGTCGGAGCTGCGCGTATCCGTGATGCGGCTGCGCCGGCGGCTCGCCAACGAGCGCGACCCCGACAACGACCTGAGCATTCCGGTCATGGCCGTGCTCGGTGCCCTCTTCCGCCACGGCGAGCTCACCGTCGGTGAGCTCGCGGCGCAGGAGAGGGTCCAGCCGCCGACGATGACGCGCAAGGTCACCCTCCTCGAGGAGGGCGGTTACGTCGCCCGCGCGCGCACACGAGACCGACGGCCGGGTCGTCGTCGTCACCCTCACCGAGCAGGGCCGGGCGACCCTCGTGGCCGACCGCAGGCGCCGCGACGAGTGGCTGGCGCGCCAGCTGCGCGACCTGACCCCCGAGGAGCGCTCCGTGCTGCGCGCCGCCGCCCCGATCCTGCAGGACCTCGCCGAGAAAGACTGACTTCGAGCCCCACCTTCCGAGCCCTCCGCAACCCGAACTACCGGCTCTACGTCGCCGGCAGCGTCGTGTCCAACACGGGCACCTGGATGCAGCGGGTCGCCCAGGACTGGCTGGTGCTCAGCCTGCCCGGCACGGGCGGCACCGAGCTCGGCATCACCACCGGGCTGCAGTTCCTGCCCGTGCTGCTGCTCGCGCCCTACGCCGGCGTGGTGGCCGACCGGTTCCCCAAGCGCGCCCTGCTCCAGCTCACCCAGCTCGGGATGGCCGTGTCCGCCCTGCTGCTGGGCGCCGTCGCCGTCAGCGGCCACGCCCAGGTGTGGATGGTCTACACGCTGGCCTTCACCTTCGGCATCGCGTCTGCCTTCGACGCGCCCACCCGCCAGTCGTTCGTCTCGGAGATGGTCGGCCCCGACGACCTCACCAACGCGGTCGGCCTCAACTCGGCGGCGTTCAACGTCGCCCGGCTGATGGGGCCGGCCCTGGCCGGGCTGCTCATCGGCGTGCTGGGCGGCGGCGCCCGAGCCTCCGGCTGGGTGATCCTGCTCAACGGGCTGTCCTACTTCGCGATCATCTGGCAGCTGCGCCGGATGGACGCCCGGTTGCTGCACTCGCCCGAGCCACGCGGCCGGGAGCCGGGGATGCTGCTGGAGGGGATGCGCTACGTCCGCTCGCAGCCGAGGATGATGATGATCCTGGTGCTGGTCTTCTTCGCCGGCACCTTCGGGATGAACTTCCAGATCACCTCGGCCCTGATGGCGACCCAGGTCTTCCACAAGGGGGCCAGCGAGTTCGGCATCCTCGGCTCGGCCCTGGCCATCGGCTCGCTCTCGGGCTCCCTGCTCGCCGCCCGCCGCCCCAAGATCCGGATCCGGCTGCTGGTCCTCGCCGCCACCGGGTTCGGGGTCGCCGAGATCGTGGCCGGGCTGCTGCCGTCCTACCTGGCGTTCGCCTGCTTCGCGCCGGTGATCGGCTTCTGCACGATCACCCTGCTCAACTCCGCCAACGCCACGATGCAGATCTCCTCCGACCCTGCGCTCCGCGGGCGGGTGATGGCGCTCTACATGACCGTGGTCATGGGCGGCACCCCGCTCGGCTCGCCGGTGATCGGCGTGATCGGGGAGCAGCTGGGCGCCCGCTGGACGCTGATCATCGGGGGCCTGCTGGTGCTGCTCGGGGTGGGGCTGGCGGTGCTGGTCCTACGCCGGCTCGAACGCCGCGCCGCGGCCACCGTTGCTGCCACCGCTCTGGGCGAGGATCCCGCCGGCGCCCGCGCTTTTGACCCCCTCACGGCCGCCCGCTAGGCTCGATCCTCGGTGTCTGGGCCACCCAGACCCCTTGTGCGTGCCCCGCAGCGACGGACTCTCTCGTCGGCCGCGGGCCCGCATCGACAGGCACAGGCAACAACGCAGTACACCCGTGCCCGGCAGGTCGCCGGGCCGTGAGAGTAAGAGGAAAGGGAACCACCACAGGTGCCCACCATCAATCAGCTGGTCCGCAAGGGCCGCCAGGACAAGGTGTCGAAGAACAAGACGCCTGCCCTGAAGGAGTCCCCCCAGCGACGCGGCGTCTGCACGCGCGTCTACACCACCACCCCGAAGAAGCCGAACTCCGCCCTCCGCAAGGTCGCCCGCGTGCGCCTGAGCAGCGGCGTCGAGGTCACGGCCTACATCCCGGGCGTGGGCCACAACCTCCAGGAGCACTCGATCGTGCTCGTCCGCGGCGGCCGGGTGAAGGACCTCCCCGGTGTCCGCTACAAGATCATCCGCGGCACGCTCGACACCCAGGGCGTGAAGAACCGCAAGCAGGCGCGCAGCAAGTACGGCGCGAAGAAGGAGAAGAGCTAATGCCCCGCAAGGGTCCCGCCCCCAAGCGGCCGCTCGACATCGACCCGGTCTACGGGTCGCAGCTGGTCACCCAGCTCGTCTCCAAGGTGCTGCAGGACGGCAAGAAGCAGGTCGCCCAGCGCATCGTCTACACCGCCCTCGAGGGCTGCCGCGACAAGACCGGCACCGACCCCGTCGTCACGCTCAAGCGCGCGATGGACAACGTGAAGCCGGCCATCGAGGTCAAGTCCCGCCGCGTCGGTGGCGCGACCTACCAGGTCCCGATCGAGGTCAAGGGCACCCGCGGCACCACGCTCGCGCTGCGCTGGCTCGTGGGCTACGCCCAGGACCGTCGCGAGAAGACGATGTCCGAGCGGCTCATGAACGAGATCCTCGACGCCTCCAACGGCCTCGGTGCCGCGGTGAAGAAGCGCGAGGACACCCACAAGATGGCCGAGTCCAACAAGGCCTTCGCCCACTACCGCTGGTGACCGTGCCGGCCGGGCTCGGAGGAACGCTGCGCTGGAACAATCGGCGATCGCGCGGCGTTCTCAGGGCCCGGCCGGACGGCCCGGGCTACACGCACGTAACCACCAAGGGACGGAAGACTCAACGTGGCTGTCGACATCACCACAGACCTGAACAAGGTCCGCAACATCGGCATCATGGCGCACATCGATGCCGGTAAGACCACCACCACCGAGCGCATCCTCTTCTACACCGGTATCAACTACAAGATCGGTGAGGTCCACGAGGGCGCGGCCACGATGGACTGGATGGAGCAGGAGCAGGAGCGCGGCATCACGATCACGTCCGCCGCGACGACCTGCTGGTGGAAGGACCACCAGATCAACATCATCGACACCCCGGGCCACGTCGACTTCACCGCCGAGGTGGAGCGGTCGCTGCGCGTCCTCGACGGCGCGGTCGCGGTCTTCGACGGTGTCGCCGGCGTCGAGCCCCAGACCATGACCGTGTGGCGCCAGGCCAACAAGTACGCCGTGCCGCGCATGTGCTTCGTCAACAAGCTCGACCGCACCGGTGCCGACTTCTTCCACTGCGTCGACATGATGGTCGACCGGCTCAACTCCACCCCGCTCGTCCTGCAGCTGCCCATCGGCGCCGAGGCCGACTTCATCGGCGTCGTCGACCTGGTCGGCATGCGCGCGCTCGTGTGGCGCGGCGAGACGACCATCGGTGAGGACTACGACGGTCGAGGAGATCCCGGCCGAGCTGGCCGAGCAGGCCGCTGAATACCGCGAGAAGCTGCTCGAGACGCTGGCCGAGGCCGACGACGCGGTCATGGAGAAGTACCTCGAGGAGGGCGAGTTCTCGGTCGAGGAGCTCGAGGCGGCGATCCGTCGCGCCACGCTGGCCGACAAGCTCAACCCCGTCCTCTGCGGCACGGCCTTCAAGAACAAGGGCGTGCAGCCCCTGCTCGACGCCGTCGTGAAGTACCTCCCCTCGCCGCTGGACATCGAGGGCATCGTGGGCCACTCGGTCAAGGACGAGAACGAGCAGATCACCCGCCGTCCGTCCGACGACGAGCCGTTCTCCGGCCTCGCCTACAAGATCGCGACCGACCCGCACCTCGGCAAGCTGATCTACGTCCGGGTCTACTCGGGCAAGCTCGAGGCGGGCTCGACCGTGGTCAACTCGGTCAACGGCCGCAAGGAGCGGATCGGCAAGGTCTACCAGATGCACGCCAACAAGCGTGAGGAGATCGCGTCGGTCGGCGCCGGCCAGATCGTGGCGGTCATGGGTCTCAAGGACACCAAGACCGGCCACACCCTGTCCGACCCCCAGAACCAGGTCATCCTCGAGTCGATGACGTTCCCGGCCCCGGTGATCGAGGTCGCGATCGAGCCCAAGACCAAGGGTGACCAGGAGAAGCTCGGCACCGCGATCCAGCGGCTCTCCGACGAGGACCCGACCTTCACGGTCAAGTCCGACGAGGAGACCGGCCAGACGATCATCGCCGGCATGGGCGAGCTCCACCTGGAGATCCTCGTCGACCGGATGAAGCGCGAGTTCCGCGTCGAGGCGACCGTCGGCAAGCCGCAGGTGGCCTACCGCGAGACCATCCGCAACAAGGTCGAGAACCACAGCTACACCCACAAGAAGCAGACCGGTGGTTCGGGCCAGTTCGCGAAGGTCGTCATCTCGATCGAGCCGAACATCGACCCCGAGACCGGCACGGGTGCGGGCTACGAGTTCGTCAACGCCGTGTCCGGTGGCCGGGTGCCGCGGGAGTACATCCCCTCGGTCGACCAGGGCGCCCAGGAGGCCATGGAGTTCGGCGTGCTCGCCGGCTACCCCATGGTCGACGTGAAGATGACGCTCGAGGACGGCGCCTACCACGACGTCGACTCCTCCGAGCTCGCGTTCAAGATCGCCGGCATCGCGGCGTTCAAGGAGGCCGCCCGCAAGGCGCGGCCGGTGCTGCTGGAGCCGGTGTTCAAGGTGGAGGTGACGACGCCCGAGACGTTCCTGGGCACCGTCATCGGCGACCTCAACAGCCGCCGCGGCCAGATCCAGGCACAGGAGGAGCGTCACGGTGACATGGTCATCAACGCCCTTGTGCCGCTGTCCGAGATGTTCGGGTACGTTGGCGACCTGAGGTCCAAGACCTCTGGTCAGGCTTCGTACTCGATGGAGTTCGACTCTTACGCCGAGGTCCCCCAGGGCATCGCCGAGGAGATCGTGAAGAAGGTCCGCGGCGAGTAATCGGCGCACGGCCCTCGGCACAACCAACGCAAGTACGAGTCAGTAGAAAACACACCAGGAGGAGCCCCAGTGGCTAAGGCGAAGTTCGAGCGGACCAAGCCGCACGTCAACATCGGCACGATCGGTCACATCGACCACGGCAAGACGACGCTGACCGCTGCCATCACCAAGGTCCTGCACGACAAGTACCCGGACCTGAACCCGTTCACCCCGTTCGACGAGATCGACAAGGCTCCTGAGGAGCGTCAGCGCGGCATCACGATCTCGATCGCACACGTCGAGTACCAGACCGAGGCGCGTCACTACGCCCACGTCGACTGCCCGGGGCACGCGGACTACATCAAGAACATGATCACCGGCGCGGCCCAGATGGACGGCGCGATCCTCGTGGTCGCCGCCACCGACGGTCCGATGCCGCAGACCCGTGAGCACGTCCTCCTGGCCCGCCAGGTCGGCGTGCCCGCGCTGGTCGTCGCGCTCAACAAGTGCGACATGGTCGACGACGAGGAGCTCATCGAGCTCGTCGAGATGGAGGTGCGCGAGCTCCTCTCCGAGTACGAGTTCCCCGGCGACGACATCCCCGTCGTGCGCGTGGCCGCCTTCCCGGCGCTGCAACGGCGACGAGAAGTGGGGCGAGTCGGTCTTCGAGCTGATGACCGCGGTCGACGACTACATCCCGACGCCCGAGCGCGAGACCGAGAAGCCGTTCCTCATGCCCGTCGAGGACGTCTTCACGATCACCGGTCGCGGCACGGTCATCACCGGCCGCATCGAGCGGGGCATCGTGAAGGTCAACGAGGAGGTCGAGATCATCGGCATCCGCGAGGCCTCGCAGAAGACGCACCGTCACCGGCGTCGAGATGTTCCGCAAGCTGCTCGACGAGGGCCAGGCGGGCGAGAACGTCGGCCTCCTGCTCCGTGGCACGAAGCGCGAGGACGTCGAGCGCGGCATGGTCGTGATCAAGCCGGGCACGACCACCCCGCACACCAACTTCGACGCCTCGGTCTACATCCTGTCGAAGGAGGAGGGCGGCCGTCACACGCCGTTCTTCAACAACTACCGTCCGCAGTTCTACTTCCGGACCACGGACGTGACCGGCGTGGTGACCCTCCCCGAGGGCACCGAGATGGTCATGCCGGGCGACAACACCGAGATGGCCGTCGAGCTGATCCAGCCGATCGCCATGGAGGAGGGCCTGCGCTTCGCCATCCGCGAGGGCGGCCGCACCGTCGGCGCCGGCCGGGTCACGAAGATCACGAAGTGATCTACCCGAACGAGCAGCGAGAACCCCCAGTCAGCCGGAGGCTGACGAGGGTTCGTGCTTGCTGTGCCCCGCGTTCTCGGGACCGAGCCGCCCGCCGCTACTGCGTCGGCACGCCGGGCGCAGCGCCGCCGCCGCCGTTCGCGCCGCACCGCACTCGGAGCGCGACTGATATTGACAACTCCGCAGCCCGCGCCTGCGCAGGGTGCAGAGCCGCGGCGTGAACGCCCAGCGCTCGTCGAGCGGTGGATGGCGCAGACGTCGGTCCGCGAAGGCAGCGCTGGGCAGCCAACGACTTGAGGAGGTGGTCGGGACGCCGCCGCACCCGTTCGTACAACCTTCAATGAGAGTGCTCTCACAGCCGACTCACAGTGACCTCACGGTGCGTCGGCACTGTTCGAGGTGTCAGGGAGAGACCCGACACCTCGAAAGGGAGGAACTCATCATGGCTCGCTCGCACCTTCTCAAGGCACTTCGTCCGGCTCGCGTGACCGGTCGCCACGGCGGTCGCGGCGGTCGCGGCGGTCGCCACGGCGGTCGGCACGGCGGCACCAACACCAACACGAGCACCGGGACCAGCACCGGGACCGGCACCCGCACCCACGGCTGAGGGGCGCGGGAGATCGACACCATGAACGACACGGAGGGGGCGGGCCCGCGGGCCCGCCCCCTCCGTCGGCTCCAGCAGCTGACGGCCCTGCTGCGGCCGACACCCGACGCCGCGCCGTTCGTCGGTGCGGCGCCGCCGATGACCATCGGCCAGGTGGTCCGGCGGTTCTGGCCGGACCTGCGCCCGCTGCGCTGGTGGCTGCTGCTGATGGCGGCGCTGCTGGCCGCGGCCCCGCTCATCGCGGTGCTCGAGGTCGTGCTGTTCCAGAAGCTGGTCGACGACGTCCTGGTCCCTGCGACGCTGGGGCCGCTGGTCTGGATCGCGGCGCTGTTCGTCGGGCTCAACCTGCTCAGTGCGGTGATCTCCGGCGTCGACGGCTACCTCTCGACCTGGATCTCGCAGAAGTTCCTGGTCGAGCTGCGCACCAAGGTCTTCGGCCACGTGCTCGCCCACCCCAGCCACGTCCACGACCGCAACCGGCTGGGCGACACCATGTCGCGGCTCACCTCGGACACCTCGGCGGTCGAGTCGTTCATGATCGGCCAGTTCGCCAACGGCACCGGCGCGGTGCTGAGGCTGACGATCTACGCCGGCGCGCTGTTCTGGCTGCAATGGCAGCTGGCCCTGGTCTCGATGATCGCCGCCCCGCTGCTGTGGTGGGTGGCCACGCACTTCTCCCGGCTCGTCAAGGACGTCTCCCGCGAACGCCGGCGCCGGGCCGGTTCGTTGAGCGCGGTGACCGAGGAGCGGCTGTCCAACGCCGCCCTCGTCCAGACCTACAACCGCGAGGCCGACGCCGTCGCGGACTACCACCGGCAGAACCTCGCGATCGCCTCTGCCGAGCTGGTCGGCGCCCGGATCCGGGCGGTGTTCCTGCCGCTGGCCGACCTGGCCGAGCTGGTCGGCACCCTCGCCGTCATCGCACTCGGCACCTGGGCGCTGGCCACCGACCGGCTCACCCTCGGCGGGCTGATGGCCTTCCTGGCCCTGCTGGTGCAGTGCTACTCACCGCTGCGCACGCTCGGCAACCTGCTTCCCGCCCTCTACTCCGCCACCGCGGGCGTCGAGCGGATGGTCGAGCTGCTCGACGAGCCGCTGCCCCAGGACGCGCCCGGCGCCCGCGACCTGACCCACGTCCGGGGCGCCGTGGAGCTCTCCGGGGTGCGGGTCCGCTACCCGGGCGCCGCCCGCGACGCGCTGCACGGTGCGTCGTTCCGCATCGAGGCCGGCGAGATGGTCGGCCTCGTCGGTGCCAGTGGAGCCGGCAAGTCCACGGTGGCCCGGCTGCTGACCCGTCACGTCGAGACCGCGGCGGGCGTCGTCCGCATCGACGGCCAGGACCTCCGCGACCTCACTGCCCGGTCGGTGCGCGAGGCCGTGACGCTGGTGCCGCAGGAGACCGCCCTGATGGACGCCACGATCGCGGACAACATCGGGTTCGGCCGCCCCGCAGCGCGGCCGCGCAGCGAGGTCGAGGAGGCGGCCCGGCGGGCCGACGCCGACGGCTTCGTCCGGCTGCTGCCGGACGGCTACGACACCCGGGTCGGCCAGCGGGGGCGCAGCCTCAGCGGCGGCCAGCGGCAACGGATCGCGGTGGCGCGGGCGCTGCTCCGCGACGCCCCCGTGCTCTTCCTCGACGAGCCGACCACCGGGCTCGACGCCGCCACGTCGCGGCGGCTGCTCGAGGCGGTGGCCCGGCACCGCGGCGGCCGGACGGTCGTCGTCGCCACCCACGACCCCGTCGCCCTGGAGTACGTCGACCGAGTCATCACGCTCGAGGAGGCCGGCGTCGACACCCGGCCGGCGCAGGTCGGAGCGGGCCGGTGATGCCGGTGACCGTCGAGCCCGGCGTCGTACCGGCCGGGGACGAGGTGCTGCCCGGCTACCGCGTCGAGTCGCTGCTGGCCCGCGGCGGCCGCGTCGACACCTACGACGTCACCAGCCTCGAGCGCGACTGCCGTGCGGTGGTCAAGGTGATCCGCCCGGACCGGCTCGGCGAGGAGCGCGTCCGCGAGGGCGTGCTCACCGAGGGCGCGCTGCTCACGACGCTTGCGCACCCGCACCTGGTGCGGGCCTACGAGTTCGTCACCGACCCGCGCCCTGCCGTCGTGCTCGAGACGCTGCCCGGAGCGACCCTGGCCGCCCTCATCGACGACGGCCGGCTCGGCGTCGCCGACACCGCCCTGCTCGGGCGCCAGCTCGTCTCGGTCCTGGGCTACCTGCACCGCCACGGCTGGGTGCACCTGGACGTGAAGCCGGACAACGTGGTCGTGCAGGAGGGGCGCGCCGTCCTCATCGACCTCGGGCTGGCCACCCGCCCCGGCCGGATCGAGCGGGGGATGGGCACCGACGGCTACGCGGCGCCCGAGCAGGAGGCCGGCGGCACGGTCTCGCGCGGCGACCGACGTCTGGGGGCTCGCCGCCACGCTGGTCGAGTGCGTGACCGGCAGCGCTCCCGGGCGCTCGCCCGGACCTGTCTCGCGCGTGCCGCCGCAGGTGCGCCCGTTGCTGGGCGACTGCCTGCGGCCCGCGCCCGAGCGGCGGCCGACCCTCGACGAGGTCCGGGACCGCCTCGAGGAGCTCCTCGCGCAGCCGAGCCGCGCCTCAGGTGGGCGAGGTGGCCGCGAGGATCAGCGCGATGACGAGGACAGCAGCCGCGTGCGACGAGGGACAGGCCGAGCAGGCAGGTGTGACGATGCCCATGATCCGGCCGGCCTGCGTCTGGGAGCGCCCACCGAGCTGACCGTTGCTGGCGTCGATCTCGCGGAGGACCCGGCTGCCCATGACCCACGCGAACGGCCCGACGACCCCGCACACGGCCACCGAGACGATCCCGAGGATGAGGACCGTCATCGACTGGGGGTGGTCAGGGACCATCGGGCCGTAGGCCGGCGCGCCGTACTGGTTCGGAGGCCCGTACGGCGGCTGCGGCGGTGGCGTCTGGCTCACGGCCGACATCCTGCCAGCGCGGGGCGCGCTCGGGCTCTCCTAGAGTGCCCCCGTGATCGATCGCCACCGGCTCGCCACCCTCCGCGCGGACGAGGAGGCCCGCTTCGTCGCCCTGCACCCACGCTCGGCGGCGCTCGCCGAGGAGCAGCGCGCCAGCCTGCTCGCCGGTGTCCCCATGCCGTGGATGACGCGGTGGCCCGGCGCCTTCCCCCTGTCGGTCGACTCGTCGCGCGGCGGCCGGCTGGTCGACGTCGACGGTGTCGAGTACGTCGACCTCTGCCTGGGCGACACCGCGGCGATGACCGGCCACGCCCTGCCCGCGGTCACCGAGGCGGTGGCCGCGCGGATCGCGGCCGGGGCGACCGCCATGCTGCCGTCGGCCGACGCGGCCTGGGTCGGCGCCGAGCTGGGCCGCAGGTTCGGACTGCCGTTCTGGCAGCTCGCGATCTCCGCGACCGACGCCAACCGGTTCGTGCTCCGCTTCGCCCGGCACCTGACCGGCCGGCCACGGGTCGCGGTGATGGACTGGTGCTACCACGGCACGGTCGACGAGGCGCTCGCCGTGCTCGACGAGACCGGGGCGGTGGTGCCGCGCCCCGGCGCCCTCGGCCCGCAGGCCGACGTCGCCGCCACCACGGCGGTGGTGCCGTTCAACGACCTCGAGGCGCTGGATCAGCGGCTGGCCGTCGGCGACGTCGCGTGCCTGCTCATGGAGCCCGCGCTCACCAACATCGGCATCGTGCTGCCCGAGCCGGGCTACTCCGAGGCCGTCCGCGAGATCACCCGCCGCCACGGCGTGCTGCTGGTGATCGACGAGACCCACACGATGTGCGCCGGCCCAG